>NZ_JAYMEG010000027.1:0-2857 GCF_037029325.1 Thalassospira sp. CH_XMU1420-2 | reverse complement strand
GTGTTAGATTAATGTGTTAAGGCGTCTGTTGATAAGTCTGAAAGCCTTGATACTCAGGGGATGTAGCGTGGGTTTTCCGTTGCCTCGGTAACTGATACCCCGATGCGGGGTACTTAAAACCTCGGTCTTTGGTAACTGATACCCCGATTCAGTTGATTGCTTGGGCTGAGTAACTAAAACCCCGAAAGCCTCGTGTTTGCGACTCCGAAATCGCCTTAAAGAGCTTTCTTCCACAAACTGACTTGGTTTCGCTGACAAGAAATATATCCGGTTTAAGTGGGTTGGTACTCAAAACCCCGAATTATTGGTACTTAAAACCACGAATGTTTCAGGTGTGGTATCTAATACCCCGAAGGTTTGATCAAGAAACCTGTCGATTCTGCCGTTGTGGTACCTAAAACCCCGAAAATCCACGTTTGGTAACTAAAACCCCGAATAGAAGCCGCCGGTACTCAAAACCCCGAATTGCAGCAAATGGCACATCGCGCCCTCTTGCTTGACATTTGGTACTTGATACCCCGAACATCGGTCACCGATACCACGAACTGGATAGTGGAGCTGTTTCAATGACTGACGAGAGCAGTGGCGAAATTATAACGCCAGGCGATGAGCTCGCATTGGTCCCTGAGCGTCATCCACAATATGATTTGTTCGTTTGTGATGTAGCGGATGCCGTCCTCAAGGATATTATGCCGCAGCTTGAGCATCCGTTCTATTCATTGAGCAAGAAGCCCGAGACGACCATTCGTGAGTATCGCCACAACGATCAGTGGATCCGTGTGGTTCCGAGCGTCAAGGGCTTGGCGACCATTTACGACAAAGACATCTTGATCTACTGCATCTCGCAGGTGATGGCTGCGATGCGTCGCGGTGATCCTGTTAGTCGACGGATCTCTATCAGTATTCATGACCTGCTGATCTTCACTAACCGTGGTACTTCAGGCAAAGACTATGAAGCTCTTGTGGATGCCCTGGAGCGCATCAAAGGCACTGTGATCAGCACTAACATTGTGACTGGTGATGAAGAGCAGACAGATACTTTTGGGCTGATTGAGCATGCATCTGTAAGACGAAAGCATGGCCTGAATGGCCGGATCATTTCTTGTGAAGTGGAGCTTTCCAAATGGGTGTTCAATGCGATCAAAAGTAATGAAGTCCTGACACTCCACAGGGACTATTTTCGCCTGCGAAAGCCGCTTGAACGCCGCATTTATGAGCTTGGCCGTAAACATTGTGGCAAGCAGAAGAGCTGGCGGGTTTCTGTCGGGGTACTATGGAAGAAATCTGGGTCTAAAAGTCCAGAGAAGCGCTTTCGGCAGATGGTTAAAGACGTTGCCGCGAGCAATCATTTGCCAGACTACGAGATTCATTACGACCAGAAAACCGACATGGTGAGTTATCTCAATCGTGGAACAATGAATACATCGACGACGTCGGCTGAGCCGTGGAACGGTCCCGTCAGCCCCGATGTCTACGACGGCATCCGGGAGAGGGCACCCGGTTGGGATCCCTACATGATAGAGCAGGAATGGCGCAACTGGCTTGGCGATCTCGACACGATCCCAAGAAGCCCAGATGCTCATCTATTGAAGTTTGCTGCTTCTTGGTACGAGAAGCGCGGAAAGCCTGCCTAAGTTGACCTTTCTCGTGCGCTTCTGGAGCCAGTTTGGCTTTGGCAGCTAGTCGGCTAATTGTTTCATATGACGTTGCGCCGCCTCGATGCATGCTTCTACGAACGGCTCTGTTCTCAGCTCGTCAAATCGAGAGAGGTACTCGGCTGGGGCCGTGGAACAAAGAAACTCCGTTTCCGACTGTTTCTGGCCGAGCGCGAGAAAGGCACGAGCGGTGGTGATAGTTGGCGCAGGAATGTCGATCATTGCCGGCGATACTTCTTGAAGTAGGCATAAGGCTAACGTTCCGACTTTCTCACACGAGCCCTCGGCTGCGGAAAGAAATGCTGACATATCGAGTGCATCTTCGTCCGGCTTGATACGTTTGACGAGGGTGACCCAGGAAACCAAAAGCTTTCTCTCACTGTTGGCCGCTGTAACAAACGCAAGAAGGGCGTTTCTGCCTTCCTCGATGAGTTCTGAACGCTGCTTTTGAAGCGCAATAAGAACTTCGCGCGCTTCGTTGTTTGCCTGATTGATGAGGTCGTGCACCGCTTTTTGGTGTGCCAGTACCCAAGCATTGTCGGCTCTGCCGATGACGGCTTCCTCATTTAATGCTGGAAGCCATTCCAAGAGGTCGCGGGCTTGGTATGAGGACAGGTTCGCGCTGGATAACCAGTCTTGTTCGATTTCACGCCACCTGCAGGCCGGTTTTTCGAAGTTCCCTTCGTTCAACTCTTGCTCATACAGAGACAGGAATTGCGGACCAATGTTCTCTGTTGCTTTTGGTACCGGTTCGATCGGCGGTGTGCTCGCGGCTGGACGAGAATTATTTGCTGGAGTTCCCGCTTCAGCCTGTACGAGTTTGGCTGGCACATCCTCCCAAGATAAACCGCCTTCGTGAAGTTGATTGGTCAACCTCCTGAAGATCTCAAGTGCTCTTTTGTCGTCACTGTGTGCCGCTCTATCGAGCTCGTGAAACAATCTGATTTTCATGCTGGTAACTTAGCAGTCTTGTTGACGGGGCGAATGGCTTGGCTCTGCACGTTTAGCGCTTAATGATTGCTGATGGATCTTGGGCAACGAGCTTGTCATAACGCTCCGACGTTTGTTTCTCATTGATTGTGACCGTTGCAGGGAGCTTGATGGACGGGCAACGCTCAGCCATCGATGCGGCCAACAGCATGAGGAAACTCGCCTTCTGCTCTCGCGAAATATCCGGGCCACGGAATTGGACGTAAGAGGGG
>NZ_JAYMEG010000026.1:0-2895 GCF_037029325.1 Thalassospira sp. CH_XMU1420-2 | reverse complement strand
TTGAAAAAACCTGCATATGCTTTCTTGCAAATACCGTCCGTGGATCACGCGGCAATCGTGACCCCGGTTTCAATGCCATGATCGCGCAATGCTGGGCGGTGGCGGGCCAAGTGCTCTTGCTGGTGCGTCGCACGCCTTCCACATTTCCCTTGCATAAGCAAACTCCCTTGCCCGAAAGAGATGCGTCAGACTGGTATTCGGTCCTGCCTGTTTGATTACCGGCTCGCCCACGTCAGTTTGCACTGAGTGCAATTCTCCGAAGACACGATTAAGTATTCCTAAGGCCTTCGTGTTAAGAAAGCGCGCGCGTTGTAACAGCTCAATCTCAAACTCGCGCCAAAGTTCGTGCCATGGACCGCCAGGTATTTCGTATTTTCGTTCATAGTAGCTATCAACAGAGAACGGGCTTTCTATTCCTGTAGCGGCATCATCAAAGTCGGAATGACGCTCTTCTAGAATTTTTTGTAAATCTGACGCGGCCGCTTCTTCCAAACCAACATATTCTTGCAATGCTTCGGTGATTGGCAGACTGCTGCGATCCCGCCTGTAAGTGTTCATGTTTCCAGAGGTTTTCTCCATGTGCTCATCAAAGGCTTCTTCGACACGAACCGCCAACGACAAAAGACTGATACCCAGCTCCGACCCACCGCAATAATCGCATGTCCCGTCAACACCGTTCGATGAAAGTTCACGGGCAAGAAATTCTTCTCCGATGCAGTGCCAACATATCTGCTTTTGCAAACGTGAGTCGTCTATATCCACAGCAACCTCATTGGGATCAATCGCTCAGAGTTCGTAGAAATAATTTACTGATACACTTGGAAGGTCAAGCTGCGCCCCAGAGTTGCATGTCTTTTTTCAGCGATTACTCCGTTGGACATGAGCGCTTAGTTCTTCAAAGATCTGAGCGATGATGACACTCAGACGGAGACACAACATGTCCATTGCCCCCCAAAACCCACTCCTCACCCGGTATTTCTCTGGCACGAACATTGGAGAGGATGTCGAAGTTGTGGAAGTCGCGTCTTTGGATGAAGAACACGCCACCCAGTTTGATGCAGAGTGGCTGTTGGTCTTTGCAGATGGTCAGCACCTGTCCGTGGTCAGCGAAGACGAGGCCTGCCAACTTCAAACGCAGTGGCGGGCACTGAACAAAGCGGCAACTGCTTGATTAGACGCCCTTTCCCCGTTCAAGCACCGGAGATTTCCATGAAATATCAGGTTGGCCACTCCTTGATCATCGTCCTCAGCGAGGTTGGCTCGAAAGACACAGTGCTGCCGGCACAGGTGGAGACCATTGGACGCAAATGGATCCACTGCCGAGGTCGCACGACAACTTACAAGATCGATCCCAACGAGGACGTCGTTATTGATCGGTATGATTGTGAAATCGGGCAAGTCTATCGTGATATGGCCACATACGAAGAACACCAACGCAAAGAACGATACTTGGTGCTGTTTCGCCGTGCCCTGCTCTCTGTGCAAGAGCTCCCCTCCCATGTGACTGCAGAGGATGTTCTTTCTGCTGCGGCCTTGCTTGGCCTCAACATCTCTCCAGATGAAGTGCAGAAACCGTCGAACCTGAAACCCGGCACGTCGAGGTTGCGCTCCGCGTCTGTTCCGGACAAACTCTGATCGCAGTCAATAAGTTAAAGGCGTCCACATTGAAGCTAAACGTCCAATTCCCAGAACTTGAAGCACTTGTCGATAAGATGGGGGCAAAACCTGTAAAATGGCGTTCCCCGCATGGTGACGGACCCAACACGGATGCTGCTCAGGATGAAGAAGCGAGCACCAATTCGCGGTCTATCGGTGACACGGCCAAGGGTGAGCAATGAAGCATCTGTCACCCTTTGCTCTCAAATGGTGCCTCGGAGTTGGCCTCCTCATCTCCGTTCTCCTCAGCGGTGCACTTGGGCTCCTATTATTTGCTTACTTTCAGTACGAAAGTCGCGGCAAGGGGTCACCCGATGATGCCCAAATCGTTACCCAGGAGATCCGCGGAGTTAACAATTACTTTTGGCATTTCTCTGGCGAATTGAACGCTGCGACCGCCCAAAAACTGGAAGCACTTGTCGAAGAACACGACATGTTTCGCTTTCTGTTCTTAACAAGTGTCGGGGGCACACTTGAGGGCGCAAATCGTGTTATCGACATCATCAAGGCCAACAACATCGAAGTCGCCATTCGGCCCCATTCCATTTGTTACTCAGCTTGTGTCAAAGTTCTGCTGGAAACCACCCATCGCGGGAGCTCGTTTCTTGGAAGCAAGCCGTTCCTTATCGGTATCCACCGGGCGCACGATGGCGACAGCCTGTTGAGCCGCTACGTTCTCCCATACTATGGTGAGAGGACTTACGATACTCGTATGATGCGGGAGTGGATTGTTGCACACTCTGCCGAAGTCGCTGACTTTCTGGATCAGTGCCCTTCGTCGCCTTACGATGATCTGGAAATGTTTGTCTTAACCAGTCATCAGTACCAAGAAATTTCACGTGGCCTCGATGACTACACCTGCGCCGATATCTGGCATCAGCACGAGGACTGGGCAGACCAACTCTGGGAAAACTGGCGGGCTACGGAAGCCCACCAGAATTCTTAGGTCAAACTGCACGCAGTTTAGTCTTCGTTTGGTTCGAGCACCTCGGCCGTCTCGCCCGGTGCCATGGCCTTAAGGAGATCATAGAACTTCTTGCGCAACGCCGCATCTGGCAGACGACAATACGCTCGGACCAACTCAAGTGTCTCGCGACGGTTCATCGGGTCAACATCGGTGTCCTGGTCCATATCAACCGGCATCTGGCGACGCTCAGCAATTGTTTTTTGCGCAATTTCCTCGGGCATCTCGTCGAAGAAATATGAGATCGGAACTCCCAGTGTACAGCTCAAATCATA
>NZ_JAYMEG010000025.1:0-2939 GCF_037029325.1 Thalassospira sp. CH_XMU1420-2 | reverse complement strand
ATCAATTGCGCGTCATCAAACGATTTCGCACCACTGGATAAGGTCGCCCGATCAATGACCAGACGCATCCGTCGATATGGGCGAAGTGGATCATCTCTGAAACTGGCGAGGTGCTCACAAATTGTCTGGAAGATACAGACAACAAGTTGCCATGGGATTTGGAGCCAGCCGGGTGGGATGAAAATGATCCTGAGCTCAATGCGCGCCAAGAGAGACAATATGTTCTCAATCTGCCGGACAACAAGCTGCCAATGACCTTCCCGAAAGTTTTCGAGGGAGAGCCGACCGTCGATTACGTGAAGGTATCCGATGATGAAGCTGGAGTGGATGAATTCGAGTACGGGACTGATGACCCGTGCGAGAAGTATCAGAAAACCAAGGTTATCGACATTTATGAGCGCCCGGATGGCTCACTGTATCAAAGGCAGTCCGAGGACTATGGCGAGCCTGTTCTCGTTGATGAGAACGTTTGTACCTACAACAATGTAACCGTAGCATCGGCATGGACGAAGTATCGTACCCATCATGGTGGGTCTTGGAGTGCAAGCTGGTACTACGCGGATGTAGTTGTCACGCGTGAGGATGGTGAAGTGGTCAAAACCGAACGCTTGGATGCGCGAACCCAGCACGAGCGTTATGGTGGGTCTTACGAAGTCTGGTGTAACAACACGATTTGGTGCAGCACCAGTCATATCCCACCAATGTCAGATGCAATCGCCAACAGCTATGGTTCCGGTGCCGGCTATCCATGGCCTCAGCAATAAGGCACCTGCGCAGATTTGACGACAAGAAGGGGGGAGGCATATGCCTCCCCTTTTTTCATTCCAGCATGGATCCTTCACCATGAATTTGCTCGTAAGCTGCGCGAATCTCGTCCTCTGTTGCGGGCCGGGCATTGCGGACAAAAAAGTTTGTATAGCGAGGGCGAAGGCCCACATAAATCCACTTGTCGAAGTGGTTTTGGTTCTGTCCTGTTTCCATCCATTCGTGGCGCTGAAAAAGATGGTTATCCACGTTGCATAGCCAAATTCGGTTGCGTTTCTTTTCATCGAACTGGTGCCATTCGGTAACCCGACAATCACAGTTTGCAAAATCCATCGGTTCAAGCGCCTTCTTGAACAAGCCTGATTTGGTGTGCCTGGGGCGGTCATTTGTCATGGCCGTCATATTGAACTTCCTTTTCTGACGAGCACTGTCTGAAATTGTTGTTTTGGTATCGTCATTGAACGAGCCAAGAAACGCCAGCGAAGCACTGCCGTAACAAAAAACATCAAAGATCGAGAGATGAGACGTAAAAAACACACAAAGTGACAAATTTTGCATCGAAGGCGCATAAACTGACCATTGGTCACTTGTAAGAGTGAGGTAATGACCCACCAATGGAGTGACGCAGTGATGCTTTTTAGATGCCTCCTGGCTGTGCTAGCGGTTTTGACGAGCTTAAGCTCCGCGCTTTCAAACGATCTGATCACAATCCATCTCAATGATTCGGAGCTGACTGACGGTACAGTAATCGAAAGCATTGATGATGTTCTGATCTCAACCAGCGAGACGACAGCGGCGACCCTGACCGGGCGGCTGTCAGCTCAAGAGACCGATCAACTCGATCTGACCAAGATCTCTCTGCCGATCCTTGATCCGGTCTATATGAGTGTCTCGGATGGCCAGTCCCATTTCAGGCTGCTGGAAGATAACTGCTCAACCAAGCAGCTGGCCCCGGGCACAACGACCGGTTCAACATGTGACGTGACCCTGACACCGCGCGCGACAGCACCGGGCTTCTTTACCGGCAAGCTCCTGGTCAAGGCCGGTTCCTACCAAACCGAAATCCCCTTGTCCGGACAGGCCCGTAATTTCTGCGCGCCCGAACCGGCCATCATGATGACATCGAGCTGCTCGCAGCCGTGCGGCGGCGGCACACAGACCACCACTTTCACTGATGGCTGCGGCGCAACCTGGACCGATACGAGCTCCTGCAATACACAAGCCTGCGACGCCTATAACTGGAATACCTCACAGTACGGTAATTGCAGCGAAGTCTGTAATGGTGGCATTCAGTTCCGCGATGTCTGGTGTGAGCGCTTCTCCGATGGCGCGCGCGTGGCTGATAGCTTCTGTGAAGACGAGATCAAGCCGACCGGGAACGCCCAGTGCAACACCATGACCTGCTATCGCGATTACAAGGTCTGCGGCTGGATCCCCGATATCCCGGTCGAGCTGGCCTATCGCGGCTTTCGTCTGCAGGTGGTCGATGAAGACAATCCCGATGCCTATCGCTATGTCAGCACCACCTGCGAACCCGATACCAGTCAATCCACCCCGATCGATGCCCGGGGCGGCGGCTGTGAAGCCGTACATTTCGACTACCCCAATGATGAAATCTCTTATGGTGCCAAGAAGTGGTTTGTCACCGCGACCGATGAGCCCCTGACCCAGTGCATTGAAAGCACGGACATCACCTACACTTGGAACCTTGTCGCGGTTGGTTGGGATGAAAAAGACGAAGATCTTCAAGCCTTCCGCACCCGCCGTCATCAGATCACGGTCGATGGGCAGGACATCTTTGTCTCAGATGAAAAGGTCCATGACGGTGAAGAACCCGTTGCCTATCAGCTGATCAATACCGAGACCATTGGAACCGGTGAAAATTACCTCGATGTTTGCGTGACATATGAGCGCACGAAAATTGAAGAGACATGGAAGCGACCAGATGACAGCGATTATGTCCGTGTGAATGGCGTAGGGGAGCCAATCTATGTCTCGGGGAACGATCTGCATATGGAAGAGGAAGAGTGTGTTCCCAACACCAAGTCGGTCCCGATCGCAAATGGCACACAAACTCTGGAGTGGAACGGCGAAGAGTGGGAAGTTACCAGCGTTGCCTGCAACACCAATTACGTTCGCAACGGTGACCAGTGCATTTATCGTTGGTCGGGCAG
>NZ_JAYMEG010000024.1:0-2980 GCF_037029325.1 Thalassospira sp. CH_XMU1420-2 | reverse complement strand
GGAACGGCACGCGCTCTTCAGAATGTGTTCCATCAAGGGGCTGGTCAGTTGTAGCACCGCCTCCCCAATTGAGAGTTACCCGAGCGTCTGATAACAGCGCTTGGGCACGACGCAAGAACGATGCGTCCTTGGTTAGGTTGTCAGGGTCATTCCACACCTTGGCTGGTATTGCATCACATCCAGTGGCGATGATGTCAGCCAGAGCCGTTTTCCCGGAGCCCCGGGCACCAATAATGGCAACCAACCCCGGGTTAAGTGGTATTTCTGGTGTGATTATCCAATCTGCATTGGCCACACTGACACTTGAGATTACCTGCGATAGCATTGCTGTCTTGGGAGGGTCTTCGCCAACGTATGCTCGATTTTCTGGATCAATACATGCTTGGCGTAACGCGTCGAAATCCAGCTCGCCTTTGATCCATGAGTACCGCTTAAGGTGTGGTTTGGCGACTGCATCTTGGTCGTGTGCGTCACTCCCATGCAGGCATGGTTTGCATCCACCATATCGTTGTTTCAACTCTTCGGCAGAGACCCCTTTGTATCCCAGCCAGAAGTCACGCTGTGCAGGTGAACTCGAAAAAATGATGTCGGCAAACCTTTCGATCTCGCGCCGGAGGGTGACAGCGGCGTCTTCCTGCAAGCCAGATGAGCCATCTTTGGAGCTGCCTGCTACAGCTACCAATATGTTATCTCTCGCCCAGCCACTATTGCTCAACACGTCACGGAGTTTAGTTAAGTTGACCTTGAACTGCGTTGCACCTTCTCGCAGCGCGGCGTTGTCCTCCTTAATCTCTGGCTTGGCCTTTTTTCCCAACTTAATAAGATCATTCCGGGTACAGTTGAACGTATCCTCATACGCCCGGAATTCGAGACGTCTTAAAAAGCGGTCAAGCTCTTCCAGATGTTTCGGATCCTCGGGGGAAACAAGTAAGTGGATGTTAACGAAGCCACGGTCGGCCCTGACATCTAGGCGCATTTCTACGTTGGGAAAGATTCGCTTAACGTCTGGTAAGCGACCATTTTCCTTGTGTTCCCGGACGGTCTCATACGTATTGGTCAAGTAGTAGTCAGTCACTGCGAGCGCCTCGATCCGCGGGGAGGACTCTTCGATCCTCTTAAGATAATCTTCCCATGCGGTCGGTCCAGAGAACTGGTCATTTAGAACGGTTCCAGGTGCATGAATGTGCGGTTCCCAGCGGCGCCATTTGGATCCACGCGTTATCATCTGTTGCTTCCTTGCTAAATCAAATACTCGCAGTTGCTTCTCGTTTTCCGAGTATCAGGGTATACTCCACTCTTAACAAGAGAAGTTGAATATAGACAGGGCTATTGTGCGGTGATTGCTTTTAGTGGTCTGGATTTATCCAGCTTGGGAGGGCGCCGTAAACGCTGAGGAAATTGTGTATTACAGGGTCGAACACCTCCGCCACAAAATGCTTCAGCATCTTTGCCTCTGGACTTTCGTCACCTAGCCCCTGCTCCGTCAATGCTCGAACGTGGCGCTCCTGCGCTTTCGCTGTGAGTTTGGATCTCTGGTTTGTCGCGATCAGTGCCCGATCAATCAAGTGTGAAAACGGCCAATGCGCTTCATCATTGTAGAACTGGTTCAGCGTCCACGAGAGATTGGCTTGTTTCCCGTAGAAACCACGCGGCTTTCCGGTCGCGTGCGATATGGCACCAAAGACGACAGCGAGAAGCTTCAGTTGGCCGAGAAGGCTGTCACTTCGCATGTGGTGCGGTATCATCCAAGATAGGTGAAACATCTCCTCTTCTAGCAAGCCGGTAACAGGCTGTTCCATCATGCGCTTGAGAATCTGCTTACGGCGCTCCTGACAGACTTGGAGTGTCTGGGGTGTAATCCGGTCTGAATAATATGGCAGACCCTTGCTCGGGAACGTCAGCTCATCGATCGATATCAGCTTGCCAGCTGAAAACCCCTCATTTTCACGCTCGTAACACTTCAGAACCAGCGTTTGTTGCAGGCGAGACGCTTCGCAACTCTCTGCATCGATGACAAAGGCATTTTCTCGGTGCTCGCGGATTACATCAATGAAGCTTTGCGGCATCGAGTTATTCTCAAAATCCACACCATAAAGAACCCAGATCAGAGGGATTTTCTCACTGTCGTAATGGAAGGATCGGTTTACGATTTCCGTTTGAAAGGTCCTAGAAAGTTGTAATTCAAGAACAAATGAAATTTCCCCCCAGTCGACAAACACATCTGGGAAGCGTCCATGATCGGTTGATGTCGGGGGCAGATACTCCTCAATCCGCACATCTCGACATCTCGCATCAAGGCTGGCCAACTCTGAGAGTGTTGCGCAAAGCCTGTCGTGAGTGGGGGATACTTGCCGCCCTTGATATTGCAGCGCGCGCACTTGGTCTGGCGTCAGAGGCTTATCGGAGGACCACGGGCAGGTGTTGTCCATTCCACCAAAGTGGGCATAGCCCGGCAATGTACCGTCGCGGCTTGGATTTGCTCTTATAAAGACTGGCTGGTCACACAACATACACCGCGCCTCATAGCCGTCCGGGTCGTTGTGCTGGCGCTTGGCGGTTATCCTCGCGCGGAGATCTCCCCACACTTCTGGCCGCATTGCCATAAGATCTTCTACAGAGACAGGGCCGACACCTTTGTCGAAGTGGGCGATCTTGATTTGACGCTGTCGCTTTTTAGTAATAGCTCGCTCCTGGCGATCCGCGCCTAGATGAAGTAACGAGTGAAGTTTTCGTGGTGCCTCACTTGGTTCTTCTGTGGGCCGTGTTTCGCTCATTGATGGTCTTCCTGTTCGTCAGGAGATTGGACGGCTCACGTACCTTAAAAAGAGAGCCGAAAACCATTGAATGCCCGTTCTGCGAGAGTATCTGACACCTCAGCTTTTGCGCAATACTTTGATTGCCAGTTTTGAGCGGCCTCTATGATTTCTTCGAGCATAGCCCGCAGGGCATTTTCTCGGATGCTGGGCATCAATGACAATCT
>NZ_JAYMEG010000023.1:0-3199 GCF_037029325.1 Thalassospira sp. CH_XMU1420-2 | reverse complement strand
ACCACCAACCAAAGGGCCCGGTTACGGGCCCTTTTCTTTTTGCGGAAGAAACCCGTTGCACCTGTGTTTTTAATTTTACTCAGTCGCCCTTTCCGCAGAACTAGCATACACACCCTCTTGGACCGCCATCGCTTTCAATTGATCGTACTCCGCTCGATGCGAAGTCGTCAGGTTCTGGCTAATTGCCAACGGTGAGACTGACTGCGAAGCGCCAAACGTATTGGCAAGTGCTCTAGCTTCTTGTGCTTGCGCAGACTTGGACTCTGCGTAGCTGGCTGCCTGCGATAGCTCTTCTGCTTCGCTTTTCCCCAAAACGCTGGTGATCGTATCATTGTTACCTTTCGCAAGATCCGCACTAACCGCATTCTGAAGCTGGGTTGACAACTGACTCCCGTCCCCAAACTCTTTCTCGAAGTTCGATTGCAGAGTTTCCTTCATCGCACTGGCCTCGTTAGCACTCCGTACAACGTTGCCATCCCCATTGATCGTGAATCCGTTTCCAAGTCCTTTGAAGCCGCCGCTAGCAGAAGCACCCAAGCTAATCTGGGCTGCTGCCTGGCTGATTTCGCTCTCTGTAAGATCCATACCCTCTGAAATCTTGCGGGCGGCATTCATTGACAACGTTTCCAGTTCAGACGAACTTGTTTGCCAACTTTCTGCAACTTTGTTCGCTATCGAACTCTGATCAGACCCCTGAAGTGCTTGGGAGAATGCGCTCGACAACTTTGTTCCGAACTCTTCACGAGATTGCTGTGCCGTCGATGCAGCCGTTCCCGCAGTGTTTGACAATGCACTGCCGAAGTTCATCGTGCCCACAACATTATCGAAACCTGTTTGACGAACGCCATTAGTCTGATCAGCCGTTAGCAATGGATTGGTTTGCATTGTTGGCGATGAAGAGTAGCTATCGGGCGCTATCTTTTTCTCATCAATGTGATCACCGCTTGAAAATGCTCCGGTCAGCTGGGTCATGGCGTACATACTGCCCGTCGCAAGAAATAGCGCTATCGTTGCAGCTGCCGCTACAAGCTTATCGAGCAGCGCCATCTTATCAATCAGCATCGTGTCAATTTGATCTAGCGCATTCAACGACGTGATACTTCCTGCCTCTGCAATCAGCGCTTGGAATTCGGTCGTGGTCGAGACCTGACCGTAGAGGTTAACGATGGACATTACTATCGGCCACATCATCACCCACAACAGTACCGCGATGTATTTTGTGACCAACTTGACGCCAAAGTCGCCCATAATAATGAGGATAGCGACCAATGGTGTCAGAGCGTACACCATACCAATGAAGAAAGATGCCGCAGCCGGCATGACTGAAGTCCACAACTGAGCCTCCCCACTCCACTGCGCTGCCCGCTGCCGACGCGCGTCCTCCATCATTGTTGTCCAAGGATCATTCAGTGCTGCAATCGATTCTTCGCGATATGATTTGTAGATCATATCGTAGAGCACTGTATTCAGTACCAGGTTCTGTGCGTTGGAAGCACCGCCGAAACTCCAACCTCGCAAGTTATCAATAGATTCTTCAATACTTCCCTCTACGACATCATACGTGGTCCCCTCCGGTAGACCGAAGCGGACCGCGTTTGCCGCGAGATATTCCGGGTAGAATGTATCTTCGAATGCATTCCTGAGATCGGCATAGGCATCTTCGCAGGTTAGTGATTCTTCCCCCGCGCCGAGGTTTACGAGAACCATGTTGTTTGCAAGCTTGGTATCAAACCCGTCTAGAATGTTGTCGCTATTGCGGATGGTGTTTCTCAGTTCAGTATTGTTCTCCTGAACCGACAACGGCCACACACAGGATTTGTAGTAGTTCCCCCAGTTTTGGGTCATACTTACTGTGGCCGCACCGGTTGTATCGGATAGGCCGGCCGTCGGTACTAGATATGGCATCATACGAACAGCGCGCAGCGTTTGCAGATCCGCAAACAAGCCATTTTGGGTCATCCCTGGGCGAGAGAAGCCTTGTTCCAGCAACTCTGTTAGAACCCAACCTGTCTTGGTCACCACAGTCCCCGTGACAGCGACACCAGTCGGAATGCCATCAACGATTTCGGTCTCACCAGTGAGCATGTTCTCCACAGCTACTTGCTGCGTAGTCCCAAAGAATGCCTGAAACATACCGATCGTGACGAGCGTAGTTCGCCAGCCAATTGCAGCCCCCGATGTAAGGTGTCGAATACCCGCAATCACAAGCGCTAGCACTCCACCGAACGCAGCGCCCGTACCTAAGTATCCGGTTGCCATAATCGCCGACACAGACTGCAGCACTTGAAGAACGAAATCTGCCTCTCCGGGCAGAAACATAGTGAAGTCCATCAAAGGCCTCCCGCGACTATCACGTCTTTGTTGGGAAGAACCTCTAGAAGCACCTGATAACGTTTCATAATATCTGAGGCGGGGCTCAAACTCGCTGCCCGCGTCTGCACTTCACTATCAATGCGCTCTGAGGAAGCAATCAGGATTTCATTTAGCTGATTGGCGTAGGAGTGATCCGATTGCTGCACAGCAGTTAAGGCAGCTCGAACCATATCTCGTACCGTGATATACGCCATATCGAACGCCAAACGCTCGATAGAATCCTCGACCAACAGTGTGCTCGCTGTCTCCCCGTACGGGGCCAACTTGTAGAGCATGCCGCCGAATGGTGTTGAAGCAAGAAATGCTCGCTCCTCATCTGACAGCTCGATCTGATTGGCCAGCTTTTGGACAATCCCCATAGATGCGGTAGTGCCAATCAACATCTCGCGGAAACGTTCTTTGAAGCCTACGAGAGTGACATCTTCATCTTTCACCATTTCGAGGCATTCATCCTGCCCAGTGCCGTCTGCGCACCTAAAGAGCGTCACCGACCCTCCGTCAATCAGATCCGCAAAGTTAATCGACGCGCCCATGACACTCTCTATGGGGTTCGACTTCTCGCCGTCGCCATTCTCCTCTTCAGGTGCCACGACGACTGTGCCTACAAGCGATAAAATCGCTCTTAAGACTTGATCATCTCCTGCGGCAAACCAACCAGATGCGTTATGCTGTTTCAGATACCGCCAGGTCAGATTGCCAGTAATTGTCTTAGTAACTTCGTCTGGCGCAACAGATGATGCGTTTTGGTGTGAACAGCGCGTCTTCTGGTCAAGCGAGGCCGCCGATCAGCCCGGCAGCCGCAATTTCGCCGGCATCAAAAACCCGG
>NZ_JAYMEG010000022.1:0-3272 GCF_037029325.1 Thalassospira sp. CH_XMU1420-2 | reverse complement strand
TTTCGAAACGAAGCCATTGCATTTCGCTCTTACGTGCAAATCACCCTCATCCGCTGGCTACTGCTGCACTTCACCGCCCTTTATGGCGCGATCCGCCTGATGCGAGCTTACTTCGACATCAAGAAAGCGCACGAGAACGCCACAGAGTGACGGAGAGAAGACCGACCCTCCTATGCAGCCCCATAGATCTCCAGCGCGCGAAGAACACGAAAGCTTGCATGGCCAAACAAACCATATCCAGTGAAGGCCAGTAACACCGTCACCAACAGGGAAATTTGCAAAGGGCCTTTGCCTATCCATGGGTTCGCTGGAGGCATGTCTGACGCTTCGCGAAGAGTATCCCAGTCGTTCCCTGTCACGAAACTCTGATAAAGGTAAGCCACACCAACCGCCAGAGCCGCGGCGAGGACGCCGCAAAGGTAGTAGCCGCCAGCTGCAAGTAGTTGTTCTGACGCGTTTGTGTTGCTGGTGAAACTGGGAAAAGCTCCAAGCAAGCCGAGGAGTGCTGCACCGTTCAAGATCAGAACCACCTTCAGCGCGAAGATTCCGATGTCCCCGGTAATCCGATCGCTGTGAAGCGCACCAGCATACAATGACTGATAATAGAGTTCTTTGTTTCGCTGCAGATGTTCACGGTATTGTGCGTCGTTTGACATGCGATCTCCAGGATTGACGGGAAGTAGATAGGGCTGCGCGCACAGTACACCAACTGCGCCCACCCAGAAAAGGTGGTAGAGTTCTCCTCAGCACACGTTTGGGATGCAATTTTCTGTAGGGGTGAATAATGAGCGACATGCAAGTTTCCACTGAAAACAACAAGGACGGTGAAACCAAGCAACAGACCTCGTTCAAGATTGTCTTTGTCACTGCTGCCGGTATCTCCGGTTTGGTTTCGGCTGGATTAACTGCCGCCACCAACTACTTCTCACAAGAAAATCTTGCCAAGAGCCAAGTTGAGGCTGCACTTGCAGGCGGAGAAGCGACAAAAGGCGCTGCCCAGATTACAGCTGATGCTATGAGGTTTGGCAGCGTTGGAAGTTGTCTGGATCTCCAGATGATCGCAGCACCTGCGTCAATGCAAGAAAAAGTGCCCAACCCAGATTTCGACCCAGAAGCCTCTGTGGAACACGCCTATCGGGTACTTGGCCCCAAGCACGCTGAAAAGACAATTATCAAGGTTCTAAGCCCAGACCCACACAAAATTGAGAAGATCAAGAAAGAGGTATCAGCAGAGACTTTCCAAATGTTGAGCAACCTTGGAACTCTCCCCGGCGACCGCAAAGAGGACGTAACAATCCCCGCTGTACGGTACAGCGTCGACGACATCGAAAAATTTTCTCTGGAGCATAAATACTATGCGGCCGGCAGCACGCTTAGCATCCATCAACCATGGACGTTCACTGACCCAACTAAAGAGCTCAATGCGCAGCGTATGGCGTTTTGCGAACTCGCTCTAAAGCAGGCCAAAAAATATCTCAATGACCAGGAGGCCGTAACGGACCAATAACCCACCTAACCCCGCCTATTTTGGCTACAAATCGACCGATATCGTTTACAAATCATTCGATTTCGATGACAGAAGTCGTGAAACTGGGGACAAAACAGCCAATTCTGGTGACAAATCTGCCGGCAAAAGGTTGGTGCTGTTTTTCTCACTCAAGCTGATGTCGAACCAAACGGCCATATTGGACACTCTCCTCCAGCAACCAATTCGCTCCAAGGAGAGACAGCGTGACAATACCGACCCACACCACCGTAAACGACGACATTAAGCCCGCGGATGCACCCTCCCGCGAAGACTATGGCTTCGACGTGTTCGAAACCGAGGGCATTCTCGAACTTCAGCGCGATGACGCCACCGCGCGTTTCGCCGACGACCGCAGTGCTGCCAAAGCATGTGCTCAATTGGCCCTCCAAGGCGACCCTTTTGCGCTCTCTTGCATCCAAAAGCTTCGCGAAGATGCAGATAAGAATGCCGGGGCTGGCCGCAACGGTGCCGTCCACGATTACCACTTCTACGAGCTCAATGCGGTCGGCTGACGATATCCGCCGCGCCTCACATTCCTGCCATTTGTCACCGCAGTGGTCGAATATCCCCACGCGGTCGACTGGGCGACAATACAGCCATCGCAACCGACCAATACGGAGCTACCATGATCGTACTAAGTTACTCGCACGCTGACTTCGGCCCGACCAATAATGTCGACCAGTTTTCGATGTTCGATAGCTTCGATGCTGCTCAAGAGGGGTTCCGTCAGGCAATCGCGGACGGTGCAAGCTGTGCTGTGCTCTCGATCCCCTATGAAGGTACTGAGCCTCAGTGGACAGACGATGGAATCAATCTGGATAACCTCTTGGAAATCGCTCAGTGCCTTTGGGAATCTGCTGTAGAGGCATCAGCTGGGCCCCTCCAAGACTTTCGGTCTCGACGCGGCGCAGCTGAACTGCGTTCCTTCCTTCGTGACAGGAAAGTGCTTCTCGCCTGTGAAGAAGGCTGGAAGATCGCACAGCGTGACGCCGGTTTTTCTGACAGCTTCGATTGGGATTTTTGCCCGTGGTTCTCGCGCGAATGCTTTGAGTTTTCTGATGGGGTCGTCGCTCTTTGCAATGACTGGCGTGATCGATGCGCTGCTATGGCGGCATGATGTGCCGGTGCCGGGAAGATGCAGTCATCAAACCGGAATACAAACTAGGTTAAGGACGAAGAAAGGCCCGGCATGACCCGGGCCTTCTTCATAGGGTTAGTTCATGCAAAACGACCATTTCTATATCGGCGATATCCGCGTTGAGCGATCTTCGCGCGTTTGCGCCGGACGCATCCAGATCAAAACTCTCCATGGGAATGTTGAGACAATCGATATTGACCTCTCATCACTGACCGCCGCACGTCGCGATATTTGCCTCATTCAGCTGCACCCTGAGAGCTTCGAGCTCTACAGGCGGATGAAAGAGAAACAACTGCGAGCGCTAAATGAAGAATTTGGGAATTAGTTCTTTCCCAACCCATGCTCGATCGCGTTTCGCGCCCGGGCCTGAGAGTAACCGATAGGTACCATCGGATAGTTATACGGCAGGCCCCATTTCCGTCTGTATTCCGCAGGCGTGAGATTGTAATTCTTACGCAAGTAACGCTTCAGCAGCGTTACCTTCTCGCCATCTTCCAAACATACCAGATGATGTTTTGCGATCGACTGCTCGACTGGAACAGCAGGTTCTTGTTTTACCGACTGCGTCCGCAATCCAAGCAGTGCATCTGACACGTCACGAATGAC
>NZ_JAYMEG010000021.1:0-3329 GCF_037029325.1 Thalassospira sp. CH_XMU1420-2 | reverse complement strand
GAAATTATAGACGCGCAGGTACATCGGCTCCTCGGCTCGATCTTTGAACAGCAGTATCCGGTCATCGGTACTTTTATCGACCAGCGCAAAGCCGTGACGTTTTGCAACATCGATTGTCGATCGAGCAACGAAACGGTTCACGTCATCCAAGCTTTCGATGCTCTGCCCATCGATCACATCGGGCAGTGCATACTTCGAAACCACGTCTTGTGAGTCATCGCCATTCGTCACAGCCAAAGCGAGCAACAACAGGGAAAGTGGGCCGTCGGTGGCCAAGGCCGCGGCGTCAAGGGCCGCTGGCATCGGCGCCAACACGTCCAGATCCCGGGAATTCTCAAAATCATCCAGGATATAGGCTTGTTCGGTCGACGACTTGAGCTCGATGGCTGCCAGTTTCGCTTGATCCGTTGGCGGTGGTGCTGCGTCCGGGTAGTTGGCGCAGGCACTCAGCGCTGTTGCAGCGATCAGGGATGTGATTTTGATGGAATTCATATGCTTGCTCATACTTTGTTTTTCGAACTTTACGGGTATTGTTGGCGTTCGCACAACCCTGAGCTTGCGCGTATAAAAGTTTGATGACCTTTGATGCTTCATCGGAATTGAAAACAAAAAAAGGGGAGCAAATGCCCCCCTTTTTCTGGTGTTGATCAGTTAAATTCGTCTACCCAACCGACGAACTCAAGATATTGAAGGCCACGGTAGTCCTCGATTTCGAAAGTCGAGGAGAAGCAGCCACTGCGAGCTGCGAACCGATTGCCTGCTTGTTCCCAGGTTTCCCCTGCGTGACATACGATCGCGATTTGAACGTCGTCATTCAGATCAGGGTGCCTGTTGTAGAACAAACCTACCCGCGTCTCTCCTTCTTTGGCCAAGCGTTCGAACTTGTAGCCTTGTTCAGCAAGATCTTTCTCCAGAACATCAAGCATAGGTTCATTCGCTAGATCGCACGGAACTGTGTGCCCGAAAGCAAATAGATCACGCGATGCCAGGTCGGTTACGACTACGAGTTGTTCATTGTTCATCATGGTGTGTCTCCTTCAGCAAAAAAGAAGGGACACACTCCTCCCCCGTGGGGAGCAGTATGTCCCCATGGGGTTAGAGTGATGAGTGTTAGCCTGCGAGCTGCAGGTTGGTGATCAGGTTGAGATGACGAAAGCCTGCTTTACCGTAGTTGCTCCAAACATCGAGCCAATCCACGCACTTTTCACCATCGGAGATGTCAAGCGGTGGCAGGTGGTCGAAGATCTGAATGTCCGGTCGAGCCATTGCCATCCGTTCACGGAACGCATGGGCTGCTTCTTCGCCTCTCATTGATCGATCTTTATCGACGAAGTTGTGGATGATTTTGACCTCGGCCGGAGGGAGGAAACGTTCGAGAAGAACAGCATTTCCACATGCGCCAACGTTGAGGCCGGTCCCTGCCTCGACTGCAATACCTGTTTCCACGCCTTCGGTTATGCCAATAACGGCGGCCGGGGGGGAAAGCCAGATCGTACTTCCAGTCAAAGTAAGGTCATCCGGTTTCTTCGTCATTTTCTTCGGGTCACCGTTGACCGGGGCTTTGTCGCCTTGCGGTGTCAGGTAGATCCGATGAAGGTTGGTGGGTTTCCGTTCCTGATTAATGAACATCATTACCAGGGCAGGATAGGTTCCAAGGACTTCGCCAGTGTCTTCATCCCAATAATCCAGTCCCGGGTGGAAGCGGATGAAAGGGTTCGTTTCGTAGCGGGTGGAATTCACTCCACGCGCATCGAAATAGAGACGAGCCGGACGGGCGTGTTCATGAGACAGCGGGACTGAAGCCGTCCAGATCTCGTTGAGCCGTTGACGCTGTTCAGCGACTTTTTTCGGATCGACGATCTCCCTTTTCGGGACGAACTTCGGTTCTTGCTTCTGCATGGGTGGCCAACCTTTGCCGCTTTTCTTTGAGGGATAAGCGCCATTTGCTGGCTGCCGTCTTGGTTCCGGATCAATGCCGAGGTATTCACCCAGGTCATTGATGACAATGTTCAGCGGGACATCGTTAAGCCATGACAGCAAGCCGAGACCCGTTGAAAATACTCCACAAGAGTTGCAGACACCACCGCCAGTCTCCTCAAAGTCCTTGAAGAATCGAAACCCGTCCCGGCCCCCATGGCGGGGGCAGGCACCGTGACTTCCACACCTCCGCAGAACCTTGGCGTCAAACGACTTGGTGCTGAACCTTTGGATTATTTCTGACCAACGGCCACTGGCCGCATTCAGAACTTTGTCTTTGTCATAATTGTTCATCTTAGTTGCTCCTTAGCAAACAGCGATTTCGCGAACGGATTTCAGTGCGGCGCGCGCTGCGCTGTCGCACCAATCGTGGTTTTGGGTATTCCAGCAGCCGTTTATCGCGATGTGAGATCGCTGGTGCTTTGGATTGACCTTGATACCTTGCTGTCGGCACGAGAAAACAAGTTTTGTCAGCTCGCGTTCGGCATGGTTCGGCCGTTGTTGAAGATTAATAAGATCGACGGTGCGGTCACTATCTGTGATCACTTCTATCGACTTGAGCTTTTTGCCAGAGCAAAGCATCTGGGCGATGCGCAGCGCTCTGGTGACAGCAACAGCTTCACTATCCGTTGAGCTGTTTATGTCAGAGATTGCTCCGTGAAACCGAAACTCAGTCTGATTGTGAACTGGTTCGGAGAGCTTGATATGCATCCCGAAACCAGCTTGCCGGTTATCGTAAGAAGCATCGGTGATGATGGATACGTGCATGGTGTCTTCCTTAGCAAAAGGAAGGGGATGCACGTCTCCCTTGGGGATACGAACATCCCCTCTGGGGTTTAGCGCTTCAAGATGCGGTCAGCGAGGGAGAACAATGTATCTGGCAGACGCGAGGCGTCCTTTAGATACTCTGTATCCTCGATAAAGCGTTGGAGCGCGTTGGATTGGAGGGCTAGACCATAGAGCTCGATGCCGCTTTGCTTGCAGCGCTCGATAATGCTCTCGGTAGCCTTCGGGTTTCTGGGCTCTCCATCAGAAAGGACGATGATGATTTTTCGTTCGTTTTGCCTGGAGAGAACTTGTTCAGCAGCGAACATGAGAGCTGGAGCCAGCGGTGTCCCGCCATCTGCCAGTAGTCCCCCATATCGACCCTCTGTAGCGCGCGCTGTTGATCCAAATTTCTGGATCTCCAGAACGTCAGAGGATCGACCGGGAAAGGCCATACCGGCGAGCTCCACATGTGAGAAGCTGTCGATGGTCAATGCCAATCCCAATGCTGCCTGACGAGCTGCAACGATTGCGGATACCGGCTTGCCGGTTTCTGCGTTGAAATAGCTCATATTTTGCATCGAGCC
>NZ_JAYMEG010000020.1:0-3399 GCF_037029325.1 Thalassospira sp. CH_XMU1420-2 | reverse complement strand
CCAACGCGTGAAGCAGCGCCCCTCCACCTTCGTTGTGATGGTAACTTTGGCTTGCTGGTAGCAATCCCGCATAGTTTGCCATTACCTCGATAGCGGGGGCTATGGCGCGGTCAAATTCCTCGTTGCGCCAGTCGGAGAATTTTTTGATCTTTCCGATCATGCCTGAATATGGCTCCACTTGCAGGAGCGCTTCCCCCTTGACCACGGGCAAACCCTCTCTGAAGGGGGGATCTCTGAAGAGTGCAACGTTCACGACCTCGGCCGCAGTTTCCTTCACCGGTATCGCTTGCGTCGCTCTTGGCGCCGTGCGCCATTTGGGAAACCATTTTCTCATCATAGGGCCTTTTTAGCGGCCCTCTGTCGACACGTTGTGTCGGTTCATGAGGTTTTTACCGACTGAACCGACACATTGCGTTTTTTTCCTCGGTGATAATGCCCCCTCCACCAACCAACGAGGGTTGCATGAAATACATTTCACCCGTCCTGCTCTGTTCATTGCTGTTGCCGCTTGGCACCGCGAATGCTCAGGAGCGACCGCAATACACTGGACAGAGTATCCAGGCTACTGCGTCACCAGTCTTCATCACTCCGACCCATCGTCGACATGTGGTTGGTGCTCCGCCACGCGACGTTGCTCCCAACAGCAGTTCATATCCCGACGCAAGCCTCGTGCTCGCATCACCGTTGCAATCGGACACACTCGCCGCTGGCTTGGGGCCCTTTGTTAAATACTGTGACCAAGGCCGCAACATGTCCGACGATGACTGGCGCACGATTGAGCGTGCAGGCGGACGAATTCCCGATGCACTCCGCGATGATTGCCTTCCACCGAAATAGGATTCTGACCAATGGCTTCCAACATCATTTCACCCAAGCCAGTTGATACACGCAAAGACGTACGCTTCAAACTCGACCCAGACCTCGCAGAAGCGCTCAGTTCGGTCCAAGCTCTGATGGATCGCTCCGGGTTCGTACTCCACTATGACGAAGAAGTCGAAGCGACCGTAAAACGCTATCTCACCAAAGTAGCCAAAGCCGCTCCAAAGCAGCCGGGACTTCCGTCCAACGATCTTGAGGAGCTCTTTAGCATTCTTGAGCCCGTGGGCATCAAACGGCCCGCCTGACCACACGCTCTCAAAACCAAAGGAGGGGCGCATAAAGCGCCCCTCCTTTTTTGTTTCCGTTATCCTGCGGCGTGCTTCACCGTGTCATCACTGCGCGCCAGATAATCGAGGTAGATTGGGATCAACTGACTTGGCGGGATCGTCTTCACGACGTGCCAACGCTCAGTGCCGTCTGTTCGACTAACGGTATGGATAAATGCCCGTTCAGGGAACTTCATTTTTCTCCCGCTACCATGGAATACTCGATTACCGGAATAGAGACACAGCATGCGCCCTAGCGACACCTGTAGCACATCCTTCTCAGTCACCACATGCTTCTTGCGCGACTTCGTGTCGCTCACGTAGACATCGTTTGCGTTTGTAATCGTCACCCTATCCAGACGACCGCGTACAGGAACCGGTCGCAGAATAGACACTGGCATTTCACGCTTATCGAACCGCGCGGAGTGAAGTGCTTCTGGCTCGTTCCGACTGGTTCGCAACAGCCACGGCATGACCTTCAATTCGTGCATGGATTTCATCTCCCTGCCTCTGAGCATTCTGCCTCGGTTTATCGGCCATCAACGCTACATGCTCGACCAAGTTGGTAATGGTCACCGACATTTGTCTGAGTTCACTGTCTGCTAAACCACGCATCTGAGGAAGTAGGTCCACGTTTTCATCCAGCTTCCCCCGGATCGCCTTCGGCATGCTCCGAGCGGCTCTCTTTTCCCATTCATCCATATGCCTCCGCCTCCTTCCCACACAGCGTGTCATAACCCGCGAGGTATTGCGCGATCTCACCAATCATTTTGTTCTGCTTCCTAATGAGGGTGAATTGCTCCTCGTACCGCTCTGCCACTTCCCATATCCAGTCTGGGCATTGTGGAATGTCACGGCGCGAATAATACGGCTTCCTCCTCACATCCAAGGGAAAGCTCTTCTTGCTATACTTTGCCGCCTTCTGCCCCGGTTGCGACCATTGTTTCGCCCAGTTGATCCGCAACTCCTTTCCGGTGGCACGGAGTACCACTGTATGAGTGATGAACCTGCCTTGAGATTTCTGTTCCAATTCTGCCCAACACTGCCGAACGAGCTTTTTGGCGATTTGTTGCAATCTGGCCCTCTCATCATCCAACGCTGGCGACAACTCATCTTTAAGCATAGTTCGAAATGTGTCCTTTTTAGGGGTGTGTATCCGCTTTATATATCTAGAGCGAAAGCCAGGGGGTTTTGCACTATAGGGTACAAGAATAGGGGGTTCTGCCTTATAGGCAAGTTTTTCGTGGGCTTACGCCATATGGGAAAAGGGGAAGGCTTACGCTCCTCCCCCTTTCAACATTCCAATGGCATACAGCTTATTCCGCTGCGACCGACTTTCTGCCGTTTTTGTCCTTTGGCTCGGTGATCTGTATCAGGTGTTTATGCCCCAGCACTTCGCCCTTTCCTGACAGCCGATTGCACGGACATCCACGCGGAACCATATCGTTTTCATCGTCACTTATGTCGATTACGTAGTACGTTTTTTTGCACGGACATCTATCTAGATAGAGACATCCTTCCGCCATTCTAATGCAGCTTTGATAGAAAATATTGGCCTGTAAAAGCTTCGGAAAACTGTTCCCAATATCTCCAGCATGGCCAGCACTTTCCTTCCGAATTTGATGGTCTGCCAGGTAATCTTCATAGGCCTGAAGGATCACTTCCCCAATCGAACTTCCTTGCGTCGCACCCAAACGATATGCCTGAAAAATCCCCAAACTGATTACCCACTCGGCACGTTCTGCTGCGTTTTTTCTGCGCAATGCGTTCCGTGTAGACTTAAACCTTGGGGCTTGTGGCAAGCCCAACTTCTCGCGACGATATCGCACCTTTGAGGTCTTCAACCCGGTCATTTCTGCGACTTCGTTGTTCCCAAAAAGTAGCTTTGAAGCTCGCTGCAACAATGCGTCCTGCTCAAGCGTGATCTCTACATGCTTATCATCAGAAGACATCTTCGAACCCTCCGATGCTTGAGTGATCTAATAGGCTTGCACCTATCGCCTGAAAACGGTGGAAATCTGTTTCTGGTGAAACGAGGTGTCCCAAGTTAGGTCCCCGACGCAGCAAAAGGATCCTTTGAAACGCCGATCGAACGTGCAAAATTTCTTCAACAGACATATCTGCTACTAAGTCACATTCTTGGTCGGAAAGCTTCAGCCAGGTCGCCGCACGCCTTAGCCATATCCTGGTATCGGATCAGGCGGGCCGTTCAAATATTCTGGCCCGGTTCCGCGAGATCGGTGTTGAAGTCGAT
>NZ_JAYMEG010000001.1:348542-1070148 GCF_037029325.1 Thalassospira sp. CH_XMU1420-2 | reverse complement strand
GTGATAAAATCACTTAATTTGAGCCGGAAAAGCGCGATAAGTGCAAGTTTGACGGATTATAAGTGCAATCCTCTATAGGTATCGGGTGTGATCAGGCCACCGGCAATTTCTTCGAGCCCGTCAACACCATCTGTATCCCCGGCAATCGCATAGACCCCGGACAAACCATTAAGCGCAACCGCCAACCCCAGCAGGAATTCCACATTGCGCCCGCCGCGCCCGTTGCCCTTTACCGTGACGGTTGTTTCGCCACCGGACAATAACAGACAAGGGCGTGCAAACGGCTGCCCGCGCAGCACGATCTGACGTGCGATACCCGACAAGACCGTTCCGACGTCAGATGCTTCACCTTCGATCGCATCGCCAAGGATATGGGCGGCAATTCCCATATCACGCGCCTTTCGCGCGGCAGCTTCCAGCGCCATTTGCGGTGTTGCAATCAGAACGGCCTCACATTTTGCAATGCGCGGATCGTCATGCTTGATGCTTTCGGTTTCGCCATTTTCAAGCATGGCCCGCACTGCATCGGGAAGTGCGATGTCATAGCGGTCAATAATCGCCAGCGCGTCCGTACAGCTTGTCGGATCAGCAACAGTTGGCCCGGATGCCACATCCAGAAGACTGTCCCCCGGCACATCGGAAATCGCCAGGGTCACAACACGTGCCGGATGGCACATCGCGGCCAGACGACCGCCTTTGACGTTTGAAATATGCCTGCGCACACAATTCATCTCGTCAATTGCCGCACCGGATTTCAACAGGGCACGATTGATGTCGCGCAACCCGGCAAGATCCAGCGGCGCAACCGGATCAACCAGTAACGCCGATCCCCCGCCCGATATCAGACAAATGACCAGATCATCCGCGCGCAGATCACGCACAAGTTCTGTGATCTTCCGTGTTGCCGCCAGTCCCGCGGCATCGGGGACCGGGTGGGATGCTTCGATGATTTCGATATGCCGGGTTGGCACCGCGTGGCCATATCTTGTAACCACGCATCCCGATACCGGCCCGGACCAGTGGTGTTCGAGTGCGCGCGCCATCTTTGCCGATGCCTTGCCCGCACCGATCACAATCGTGCGTCCGTCTGGCGGCGCAGGCAGATGCGCTGGCACGCAGATATCTGGATCAGCAGCACGCACAGCCGTTTCAAAAAGCTCCGTCAGGAACCTTTTGATCGCCGTGCTATCGCCAATGCCAGACATCATGTCATCCCCTGTCATCTGCCTGCCCCACGATCAGACGTTATCGCCATGGATTGCCGCAATCACGGCATCGGTCACCTGACGGGTGGTGGCTTTGCCACCCAGATCGGGCGTGTGCAGGGACGGATCAGCGGTAACGCGTTCCACCGCACGCATCAAACGATCCGATGCCGCCTTTTCCCCCAGATGATCGAGCATCATCACCGCACTCCAGAATGTTGCGACCGGGTTGGCGATGCCTTTGCCCGTAATATCAAACGCGGACCCATGGATCGGTTCGAACATCGACGGGAAATTGCGTTCGGGATTAAGGTTGGCCGTCGGTGCAATGCCAAGCGATCCGGCAAGGGCAGCGGCAAGATCAGACAAAATGTCTGCATGCAGGTTGGTGGCAACGATGGTATCAATGGTTTCCGGACGCAGGGTCATGCGCATGGTCATTGCATCAACCAGCATTTTGTCCCATTCGACATCCGGATATTCGGCCGCCACTTCCTTGGCGATTTCATCCCACATCACCATGCCGTTGCGCTGGGCGTTGCTTTTGGTGACCACGGTCAGTTTCTTGCGCGGGCGTGACCGGGCAAGGTCAAAGGCAAACCGCATGATGCGCGTGACACCGGCACGGGTAAAAATCGAAACTTCGGTTGCGACTTCTTCGGGAAGACCGACATGCGATCGACCGCCCTGCCCGGCATATTCGCCTTCGGAGTTTTCGCGCACGATCACCCAGTCAAGTTCGCCCTGTTTGACATTGCGAAGCGGGCTTTCAATACCCGGCAAAATACGTGTCGGGCGCACATTGGCGTATTGATCAAACGGCTGACAAATCGCAAGACGCAACCCCCAAAGGGTCACATGATCGGGAACATCGGGCGCACCCACGGCACCGAAATAGATCGCATCATGATCCTTGATCTGATCGCGACCATCGGCCGGCATCATGATGCCGTGTTTTTTGTAGTAATCCGATCCCCAGTCAAAGCTGTCGAAGCTCATGGTGAAGCCACCATCCCGCTTTGCCAGGACATCAAGTACTTCTACACCGGCCGCAACAACCTCTTTACCAATTCCGTCACCCGGAATGGCAGCAATACGATAGTTCTTCATCACAAGTCTCTTCAGTTTGCAGATTAATTTTATACGGGTTTGACGCGTGTCCTAGAAAAGCGCGCCGGTTGGCATTCTGATCAGCAGCACTTCGGCCATCAGAAGATAAAGCCCCCCGACAATCACAAGCCCGCCGACCGCTTCGCCAAGGATGCGCTTGGCCGACATATGCTCGTAACAGGCAACGCGTCCCAAAATCAGGAAGGCCAGAATGGCAGCAATGCCAAAGCCGACCATCGGGATCACCGCCACCCAGACAATCATGGCAATGACCAAAGCAACCCGGCGTGCGTTTGAACTGTTGTCAGCAACGCCCCCTTGCTCCGGACCTGCCGGTTTACGCAAAATATTGAGCCCCAGAAGCATCAGTGACATGACAATGATCGCCACCGAAATCGTGCTGGGGAAGACCGACCCCATCGGGGTCATGGCAGATGTTTCCGCAAATGCCCAGACAGCCACACCAATCAGCAATACAGACAGGAACATGCCCGCATGATCACGTGGTTTTGCCAGCTGTTTTTTCAATCCTGCCAGGGGTGCAAAGCCGCTTTTTGCAACTGGTTCGACGTCACCCACGGTGGTTGATCCCTGACTGTCGGCATAGCTGCGTGCCGCATCAAGCGCGCGCTTCTTGGCGTTTTCCTTGCGCTTGGAAAAGACAAGCGGATAAAGCAGGGTAAAGGCGGCAAGGGCGACAATCGCCAGACTGATCGGACGCCCAAAGAACATACCGACAAGATTATGGGTCGCATTGCCGATCAGATAGGACTGCACAAATCCCTGTTCGGCGATCTGACCGAGCACCAGACCGAGCACAATCGGCGACGGCGCAAAACCGCACCGATTCAAAAGCCAGCCAATCACGCCAAGCGCCAGCATCATCTGCACATCATGCAGGTTGCTGTGGATGGCAAAGCTGCCGACAACGGTCAAAAAGGCAATGGTCGGAACAAGAAGGGTCTTGGGGATTGATGCAATCGACTTATAGGCATAGCGCCCGATCAGCAAACCGGCCGGCAACATCAGGGCCGTTGCAATCAAAAGACCAAAGATAAAGGTGTAAACAATATCGCCCTGCTGGGAAAACAGTGTCGGACCAATCTTGATCCCCTGTACCAGCAACGCGCCAAGAATGACCGCATCGGGTGGCGTACCGGGAATACCCAGAACAAGGGTCGGGATGAAACCGCCACCAACTGTTGCGTTATTGGCAGATTCCGTTGCGATAATGCCATCGGGGGCGCCATTGCCGAATGTTTCGGGCTTTTTCGATGACCGGCGTGCTTCGGAATAGGAAACCAGTCCGGCAATCGATCCACCCGCACCAGGCAAAACACCGATCACAGTCCCGATGATCGAGCTGCGCAGAACGTTGAATTTGCTTTCCCAGGCGATGCCGAATGCTTCGCGCAAGCGAATGCCGCGGTTGCCTTGCTCTACCTTCAAATGCGGGTCAGGCGTTGCAACCAGATCAATCAGAACCGGGATGCAATAAAGTCCGATCAGTGCCGATACGATATCAAACCCGCCCAGCAACATATGGGTGCCCATCGTAAAGCGGATATCACCGCCCACCACGGCAACGCCCACCATCGCCAGCATCAGACCAATACAGCCGCCCAGCAATCCCTTGATGGTATTGCCAACCGACAGGGCCGAAATCAAAGTCAGTCCGAAAATCGCCAACCAGAAATATTCCGGCGGGCCAAAGGCAAGTGCCACCTTGGCCAGCGGTGGTGACAGCAGCAACAGGAACACACCCCCGACGAGCCCGCCTACAACAGAAGCAAGCGTCGCCAGTGTTACTGCAAGACTGCCATCACCACGTTTGGCCATCGGGAAACCGTCAAAGGTCGTGGCGATCGCCGACGGGGTTCCCGGTGTGTTGACCAGAATGGCGGCAAAGGCACCGCCATAAATGGCGCCGGTATAGATCGCACCCAGTGCAATCAAACCGGTCGCCGGATCCATGGTAAAGGTAAACGGGACCAGAACGGCCACCGCCATGGTTGCCGAGAGTCCCGGCAAAGCACCGATTACAGTGCCCAGAATGACGCCACCAAGTGCCATAAGAATGTTTAGTGGCGTCAAGGCATTCACAAGATAACCCAAGAGCTCCATGACGATGGACCTTTCCAATCCCAATCTTTTTATTGTCGCAGTTTCAAATGTTTCAGACCGGGCACTTACCGGTTGGCAATGCCCAGTTTTTCTGCGATTTCGCGGTATTCTTCGGATTTGGCCGCGACAAAGTCATTGATGAAGTCATAGGAAATGTCGGTCAGAACAAAGCCCGCATCTTCCATTTTTTTCTGGAATTCCGGGTTGTTGTTCACATCGGTGATCAGCTGCGAAATCTTTTCGCGGATCGGTTCCGGGGTTGAGCTTGGAACGGCAACACCACGGAATGCACCACCGACAATGTTGTAACCCAGTTCCTTGAAGGTCGGAACATCCGGGAATGCCTTGACGCGCTGTTCGGACGCAACAGCAAGCATACGCATGCCATCACCATTATTCACACCGGACGTGACATAGTTGAAACCACCGGTGGTCTGGCTGCCAAGGATCGCGGTAACCGCCGGACCGGTGCCGCTGAACGGGACATAGGTGGTCGTGATACCGGCCAGTTCATCAAACTGAACCTGACCCAGATGGTTGGCCGAATTCGATCCCGAACCGCTCAGAGTGACAAGGCCCGGATTGGCTTTTGCATATTCCACAAGTTCGCCAAGCGACTGGAATTCACTGTCCTTTGGAACGAAGAGGGCGTTCGGGGTGTAATGGAAGAAGTTGATATAGGTAAGGTCCTTGGTTTCGTACCCAACGTCCTTTTCCATCGGCTGAAGGATCGTATGGGGCAGGTTGATGCCCATGATCGTATAGCCGTCACCTTCCATGCCGTTAAGCTGTGACCAGGCCTGTGCACCGCCGGCACCCGCCATGTACTGGATCACAAAGGACTGGCCAGCCAGTTCTTCCAGATAGGGCTGCTGGAAACGTGCGGAAACATCAGACTCGCCACCCGCGTTGAACGGAATGATGTAGTTGATCGTCTTTTCCGGATATTCGGCAAATGCCTGTGTTGAAACCAGGGTTGCAGCCATGGCTGCCGCGATTGCGAGCTTACGCATTGGTATTCCTCCCGTAGAATGAACAGCACCAACTTTGTTGGCACCGGCTGGTCACGAAGGGACGGCAAAGCACACCCGGCCCCGTCACCAGCTGTTTCCCTGATGTCATTGCGGGCTTTTGTGGCGCAGTAGGACACGCGTATTTGGCTTGAATCATTTGCCCGAATGACTCTTGCAGTGTAGATTTTTTAGTTATTCATTATAATTTCTGATTATTCATTTCATTGTGTCGCACAGGTTAAGAATGTCATCAGACAGTGATCTCGGATTTTTCGTTCTTCTGGTCCGCAAGGGCAGCCTGAGTGCAGCCGCCCAGGAGCTGAACCTGTCGCCGCCTGCAGTCAGCAAACGGCTGGCCAAACTTGAAGATCGACTTGGGGTGCGTTTATTGAACCGGACCACCCGCCGGATCAGCATGACCAGCGAAGGCGAGGCCTATTACCAAAGCGCAATCCAGATCATGCGTGAAATCGAAGAACTCGAAGAACGGGTTTCCCATGCCAGCGAAACCCCAAGCGGGCTCTTGCGCATCAATGCAACATTCGGGTTCGGGCGCGAATATGTGGCCCCGGTGATTTCGGAATTTTCCCACCTTTATCCCGAGGTCGAGGTCCAGCTTCTTTTGACCGATGCACCGATGAACATGGTCGAAGAAGGCATTGATCTTGGTATCCGGTTCGGGGGATTGCCCAATTCGCGCATCACAGCGCGCAAGCTGCTCGCCAACAGGCGGTTTTTATGTGCGGCCCCGTCCTATATCGAAAAGCACGGCATGCCGCGCAGTCTTTCGGACCTGATCAATCACAATTGCATCATCCTGCGTCAGGACAATGATGTTTATGATGTCTGGAAATTACAGCGTGGTCAGCATTCCGAAACGGTCAAGGTGCATGGCACACTCAGCAGCAATGATGGTGAAATTGCACTGGGCTGGGTGATGGACGGGCTTGGCATCATGTTGCGGTCCGAATGGGATATCGCCCGCCACGTCAAGGCAGGCCGCCTGCAGCTCGTGCTGCCGCAATATGCCCATGTCGATGCCGATATTTATGCCGTGTATCCGGAACGTCACAACCTGTCTGCCAAGGTGCGCATTTTCATCGATTTCCTGCATCGCAAATTGCGCAAGCACACCAGCGACAACACCTAGGAATAGGAACAGGCACCACAGCGATATTCTCGGGTGCCTGTTGACGTTCGGCGCAATCAGCTATGTGCGCCGGCACCAAGACGGCGGGAAATATCCTTTGTCACTGCGATCAGACGTTCACGGCATTCTTCGACCGATGCCACCGACGTTCCCGACAGGCGCTGGATAAACGGTACGGTCAATGCCGCCACGACCTTGCCCGAAAAATCAAAGATCGGCGCCGAAAGGTTCAAGACCCCCGCAATGGTCAAAGACTGTGATTCACAATATCCCGCTTCCTTGACCTTGGGCAGGTCATCAAGAAATGCCTGATACTTGTCTGCCGGTTCGGTCCCGACATCCTTCATCAGATTATCAAGCCCATCCTGATCCATCCACGCCGCCAGCACCCGACCCGATGCCGTGTCAAAAATATTGATCTGCGCACCCAGGCGAACAGCGGTGATGTTGTTGTCCTGACAATCGACCTGCGCAATCACAAGCACCTTGCCCGAATGAATGATCGCCAGATGCATCGACTGGTTCACTTCATTTGCAAGACGCTGCATCGCATCGCCCGCGATCGAAGTCAGACGACGGATCGGCGGATGGCGGTGTGCAACTTCAAACATCTTGGTCGTCAGTTGATAACGGTCGTCTTCTTCGCGCTGTTCGATATAGCCGCGCTGACACAACACCATCAGCATCCGGAAGATTTCCGATGTGTTGCGGTTCAGCTGCTTGGCAATGGCGATTTGCGACAATCCGTCCACTTCAGAGGCAAGCAGTTCAAGGATATCGAGCCCCTTTGACAATGCCGGGGCACGGTATTTTTCCTGATCAATCTGGTCGTCGGTCTTGCCGTTCATATGTCCTCGCAGGCGGATAAAAACCGGTTGATTTCGGTCGGCGGAGTATATGCGGGCCAGCCTCATTGTGGCAACTGACCCCGTGATGCGCAAATCATAATATCAAATATAAAACATTCTTTCATTTATAAATGTTCAGCATTAAACTGCGGCAAGGAGGAAATGCAAGAATGACTGAACACAAGAAAATCAGGGGCATGACCTGGTCCGATCCGCGGGGATATGACCCGCTTGTCGCGGCCAGCCAAACATTCCGCGACCGGCATCCCGATGCGGATATTGTCTGGGACAAACGATCGCTTCAGGGGTTTGAAAGCACACCGGTCGAAGAACTGGCAGAAACCTATGACCTGATCATCATCGACCATCCCCATGTCGGGGCTGTTGTTGAAAAAAACTGCCTGTTGCCGATCGACAGGTTTGCCGAAAAAACTGCGCTTGAACGTCTGTTTGCCGAAACCGTGGGCAAAAGCTATCAAAGCTATGCCTATGACGGTCATCAATGGGCCTTGCCGGTTGATGCCGCCTGCCAGGTGCAGGCCATCCGCCCGGACCTTGTTTCTGCCCCCGTCAAAACATTTTCCGATGTGATTGCGCTGGCCAAAGACGGCCGGGTCGTATGGCCGCTTCTGCCCCCCCATGTTCTGATGTCATTCTTCAGCTTGCTGGCAAATTCCGGCGCGCCTTTTCCGGTAACCCGTGGCACGGCAATCAATCACGCCGCCGCCCTTGATGTGATCGGGGCGATGGCAACGCTTGCTGATCTTGTCGATCCTGCCTGCCTGACAATGGATCCGATTGCCGCACTTGATGCCCTGTGTGAGGACAATACATTTGCCCTGTGCCCGTATGTCTATTTGTACGCGCCCTACGCACGGGTCAATTATCGGGCCAATCGCATTGCTTTCCACGATATGCCGTCGCTTGGCGCGTCCGGCCCGCTTGGCTCCGCCCTTGGTGGCACCGGGATTGCGGTGTCATCACAAACCAAACATCCCGATCTTTGCGTTGAATTCGCCCTTTGGGTTGCGTCGGCCGATATCCAGCGCGGCCTTTATGCCACCCATAACGGTCAACCGGGCAATGCGGTTGCCTGGGGGGATCCGGCGGTCAATGCGCCGGTCGGGTCCTGTTACAGCAATACCCGCATGACCCATGAAGCCGCTTGGCTGCGCCCGCGCCATGACGGCTATATGGCGTTTCAGGAAGACGCATCGCACATCCTTCTCGATGCGCTGACCGGAAAAACCGATCCTAAATCGGCCCTTTTGGCCCTTGAGACACGTTTTGACGAAAGCTTTGACCATGAATGACATGCTGCCGCTTAAGGGACTTAAGGTTCTTGATTTCTCGCAGTTTCTTGCCGGCCCCTATTGCGCGCTGAAACTGGCGGACCTTGGCGCGGATGTGGTCAAGGTCGAACGATCCGGCCTTGGCGATCTGTCACGTTATCTGTATCTGACCGACACCAGGATTGCCGGTGAAAGCACGATCTTTCACGCGATCAATCGCAACAAGCGTTCGGTTGCGGTGGACCTTAAATCCGATGATGACAAGGCCCGCCTGACCCAACTGGTCCGTGATGCCGACGTCATCTTGCAGAACTTCCGTCCCGGCGTGATGGAACGTCTTGGCTTTGGCTATGACGCGGTTAAAAAAATCAATCCCGCGGTCGTGTATGGCACCGTAACCGGTTATGGATCGGATGGCCCGTGGGTGGACCTTCCGGGGCAGGATTTGCTGGCACAGGCACGATCAGGGGTCATGTGGTTGTCCGGTGGTCGTGACCATGGCCCGGTTGCCATGGGCCTTCCAATTGCCGATGTGCTGGCCGGATCGGCCCTGGCACACGGGGTTCTGGCCCTTTTGTATCGCAAGGCGACGCAAAATATCGGCGGCTATGTCGAGACATCTTTGATCGAAGTTCTGGCCGATCTGCAGTTTGAATTGCTGACCACCTGGTTTAACGACGGCAACCGCACCCCGGAACGGTCAAAAAACAATCCGGCCCATGCCTATCTGGCAGCACCGTACGGAGTTTATGAAACTGCTGACGGGCATATCGCCATTGCGATGGGCAAGCTTGACCTTCTGGCAACGATCACCGGCCTTGCGCCTGAAATCGCCGGACTGGACGCCTTCAAACAGCGCGATGAAATCAAGGCCGGTCTTGCCGCACAGCTTAAAACCAGAACCAGCGCAAGCTGGATGGATGATTTCGTTGCCAATGATATCTGGGCGGCCCCGGTGATGGATTGGGACGGCGTGGTTGCAAGCGGCGTCTTGCAGACACTTGATATGGTTCAGAATATCGAACGCGGCGATGTTGCAATGAAAACCACCAAATTGCCGCTGCGTATTGATGGTGTGCGCCCGTCATCATCCCGTGCCGCACCGGAACTTGGTGATGCGAACGGGTTGCTTGAAACCGGCTGGTAAGGCAAAACCCACGAAACAAAAAAAAGCGCGGCATCATCACAATGCCGCGCTTTTTATTTGTCATACAATTGGATCAGTCGTCGTTCACACAGACCTGACGCTGGGTGCCCAGACCATCAATGCCCAGTTCGACCACATCACCGGCCTTAAGGTAACGCGGCGGGTTGAAACCAAGACCGACACCCGGGGGCGTACCCGTCGAAATGATGTCACCCGGATGCAGGGTAAAGAACTGAGACAAATAGGAAATCAGGTGCGGCACACGATAAACCATGGTCGCGGTCGAACCGTCCTGAACCCGTTCGCCGTTCACATCAAGCCACATGCCAAGATTGTCAAAATCGCCAACCTCGTCGGGGGTCACAAGCCACGGACCGGTCGGGCCGAAATTGTCTGATGATTTGCCTTTGGACCACTGGCCGGCACGTTCGATCTGATAGGCACGCTCGGAAACGTCATTGATCAGACAGAAACCGGCAACATGATCAAGTGCATCGGCTTCGGACACGTATTTGGCTTTTTTGCCAATAACGAAACCAAGTTCGACTTCCCAGTCGGTCTTTTCCGAGCCGCGCGGAATAATGATCGGATCATTCGGACCACAAATTGCCGAGGTATATTTGGCAAAAATCACCGGCTCCGGCGGGACTTCCATACCGGATTCTGCGGCGTGATCGGCATAGTTCAAACCGATGCAGATGAATTTGCCAGTCTGACCGACACAGGCACCAAGACGCGGATTGCCTTCGACAAGCGGCAGGCTTTCCGGATCGATTGATTTCAGATCATCAAGGCGGGTCAGAATGTCACCCGCGATATCATCGACATGGGCCGAAAGGTCGCGCAGATTGCCATTGGCATCGACCAGTGCGGGCTTTTCTGCACCGCGCTCTCCGTAACGTGCGAACTTCATATTACGTCCAATCCTTTGTTCAAATTCTGATCAGGCGGTCCAGCCACCATCAACAACATGCACAGCACCGGTGGTAAAGCCGCTTTCATCTGATGCGAGATACGCAACCAGTGCTGCAATTTCGTCCGGCTTGCCGATACGACCCATCGGCTGGCGCGCGATAAATGCCTTAAGCGCGCCTTCGTAATCCCCCGTCGCCCGCAGACGTTCATGCAGACTGGGGCTGTCCACGGTTCCCGGTGCAATCGCGTTGCACCGAATGCCCTGGGTAACGTGATCATTGGCAATTGCCTTGGTCATGCCCGTAACCGCCGCCTTTGACGCCGAATAGATAAGACGGTTGACCGGCCCTGTTACCGGCCCCGCAACCGAGGCCATATTGATAATCGAACCTTTGCCTTTTTCAAGCATACCGGGCAGGACCGCACGGATCATGCGGAACTGGGATTTGACATTCAATTCAAACGCAAAGTCCCATTCTTCTTCGGTTGCTTCAAGAATGGTGCCGTTGTGAACAATCCCGGCACAGTTAAACAGGACATCAACCGGACGAATGTCATTGATCAATGCCGTGATCGCATCCTTGTCGGTGACATCAAGTTTGCGGGCCTCGATGCCGTCAATGGCACCAAGTTCGGCAAGGGCAGCGTCATTGACGTCAGTTGCAATCACACGACCGCCTTCGGCCGCAAGCCTTTCGGCCGATGCCCGGCCAATGCCCTGACCGGCAGCGGTGACCAAACACAGTTTTCCTTCTAGTCTTTTCATAATTCCTCCTCAGACCGCTGGCAGGCACGACGGCCCGATCGGATCAAATGATTTGTAGGTCAGAATAAATTCCCGATGACCAAGGGCCTCGGATTTGGTTTGCGCACCCTTGGCGACATTAACGACCAGATCGCGGATTTCCTGTCCGACCTCGGCGATGGATCGTTTGCCTTCGATGATATCACCGGCATTGACATCCATGTCGCCTTCCAGGGCGCGATAGGTATCGGGGTTTGCGCAAATCTTGATGACCGGGGATATGGCCGATCCGACAACCGATCCACGCCCGGTGACAAACAGGGTCATATGTGCGCCACTTGCGATCATCTCGACGATTTCGGCATTGTCCGAAATATTGGGGAATCCAAACCGGACTTCGCCATCCGGCACCACATCCATCAGATAAAGCCCGCCGCGCGGCGGCACATCGCCCGGTTTGATCAGACCGGAAATCTGGCTGTCACCTGATTTGACATAGGCACCCAGACTTTTTTCCTCGATCGTGGAAAGGCCGCCTGCGGCATTGCCGGCCGCAAATGACCCATAGCCAAGCGTTGCGTAATACCGTTCGGCCTTTTGCACCGCTGCGCGAAGTTCTTCGCCCAGTTCCGGCGTTTTGGCACGTTCGGCCATGATGTCTTCGCAACTGATCAGTTCGCCGGTTTCTTCAAAGATACAAGCAGCCCCTTCGGCGATCAGAAGATCAAATGCCTTCCCCGCCGCCGGGTTACCGGAAATGCCAGACGTCCCGTCAGACCCGCCGCAAATCGTGCCAATGATCAATTCATCGACCCCCATCGGGGCACGTTCGACCTTGGCGACTTCATCAAGTGCGGAACGCACCCAGGCGCGACCGGTTTCAACTGTTTTGGCTGTGCCGCCGGATCGCTGAATGACAAGGGTTTCAACCGGGCGCCCGGTGCTTGCAACGGTTCCCTTTGCGCGCACCTTGTCAAAGCTTTCGCAGCCAAGCGACACGAACAGAACCGCACCGACATTGGGATGGGTGCAAAGCTGCCCCATCACACGGGCGGCATATTCATTGGGGAAACATCCGGGAAATCCGATCAGTTGCACGTCTTCATCATCAAAACCGGCAACGATTTTCGATGCGACGAAGTGCGCACATTCAACCAGATAGGCAACAACGACTGTATTGCGGATCCCTTTGCGCCCGTCAGAACGCAAATAGCCTTGGAATTTTTCTGTCATTTGGGCGTCTCCGGGCTCTGCCCATCTGCATCCTGAAGCGCATGGGTCGGGGTATAGGCAGAACGGATATTGTGGATGTGAACATGCGTGCCTGCGGCGATATCAGCCGTCGCAATACCGATCGGCATCCCGTATTTCAGGATGCGTTCACCCGCCGCGATATCGCGAAAGGCAATCTTGTGGGCAAGCGGGATGGTATGGGCAAGCGTAACCGTGCTGTCAGCCAGTTTGACTTCCGTTCCGGCCGGGGCAGATGCCCGGGCCACCAGCACATTGTCATCGGGATGAAGATGCAGGAAGGGCGCGGTCATGGCTTCATCTCCACCATATAGATGTGATCGGCCACAAGGGCTGTTTCACCATTCTGCTTGGTCACGGTCAAACGTTCGGTCACCCGTCCGTAACCCGCGCGTTTTTCCATCACTTCCTTGGCGATGATTTCGACCCGCGATTTGATCGTATCACCGATAAAGACAGGTTTGACGAACCGCATACGATCATAACCATATGAAAACGCCACAGGATTGATAATCGTCGCGGTCAGACCGACCCCGATGGTAAAGACCATCGTGCCATGGGCGATCCGTTGTCCGAACGGCAAGGTTTTGCAGAATTCCTCATCAAGATGATGCGGGAAAAAGTCCCCGGAATGACCGGCATGAACCACAAAGTCCGTTTCCGTGATCGTACGGCCAACCGTGTCTCGCCCTTCGCCGATTTCATAATCTTCGTAATATTTGGTTTGCTCAAGCATCGGGTGCCTCCTTGATCGGATGCATCGGAAGGGCCGAACTTTCATAAGCGGCCTCGACCAGTGCCATGGTATGCCATGCGTCCTCGGCCGAACCTTCAAGCGCATCATCCATCCCGGCCGCAAAACGCTGTACCTGGGCAAAGCGCCCGTGGAAGGCTTCGATGAACCAGTTGCCGACGAGATCAATCTGGCGCCATTCACCATCGGTGTTCAGCCACAGTTCGTCAGGCTCGCCTTTCGGGTAATCAAGGTTAACGCCCATTTTCATATAGGCCGCCCCCTTGGTGCCGCAGATCCGGAATTCGCAGGCCTGGAATTTGCGCCCAAAGGCATGATTGTGATTGATCGACAGGTTGCAGCGAACGTCATGACCGTAATCAAGCATGATCGCGCTTCGGGTATTGGAAACCGTTGATGACGGATGGCCAATGGTGCGCGCATGAACGCCCGCCGGATTGCCCAGAAAGTCGCGGACGAAATCCAGATAATGGATCGAATGCAACAGGATCTCGACCCGTGGCAAATCGGCAAGAAACGCCCAAAGATGCCACGGCGTATCAAGTGCCAGCCATGCATCAAAATCAACGATATCGCCAAGCAGACCCTTGGCTATGGCATCCTTGATCGCAAGCGAATTCGGCGCAAAGCGAAGCTGGAAATTGACCGCGGCCTTGATGTTTTTGCGACGCAGGACCGAGATGATCCGGTCCGCTTCCCCCAGATCGGAACCAAGCGGCTTCTGGATCACGGCAATCGCACCATCGGGCAATGCTTCGAGCAATTCCGGAATGGCTGAGGGCGGCACGGCAAGATCAAAGACGACACCAGCCTGACTTGCGGCCTGTTCAAGCGTTTCAAAGGCAATTGTGCCCCACGCGCCTGCAACTTTCTGTGCCTTGGCGAGATCGGGATCATAAATCCCGGCCACCGGCACCTTCAAATCGCGATAGGCCGGAAGATGGGCATCGGTGACGATGGACCCAGCCCCAAAGATCACAACCGGTGTAACTTTTGCGGGCATTTCGACGGTTTGGCGCAGATCAGTCATGGTGGAAGACCTCCGGCATTTCGGCCCACCATTCGCCTTCGGCTCGACTGTCCAGCGGACGCTGAAGCGGCATGCAATGAGACCACCACCGCTGGGTTTCCGGGTCGGCGGCCATTTTCGCCATGTCGGCTTCGAAATCAGTGCCGACATATTCGAAATAGGCAAACAGCAGGTTTTCCGGTTCTTTGAGGAAAATCGAATAATTGCGGATATTGCAATCAGTTATCTTGGCAAGCACGCCGGGCCATACATCGGCATGCAGCCGTTTATATTCGGCAATGGCGTCCGCGCCGATCCCGATCAATTGTCCATGACGGGTCATTGATGTGCCTCCGTAATTTCGAATGCGCTTCCTGCGACCGTTAATACGGCAAGTTTGTCGTGATCCCATTCGATCCCGAGGCCCGGCGTCATCGGCGCAAGCGCATTACCGCCTTCGCGTGCCATCGGGGCTGCGATGTCTTCAAGCTGGGGGATGTATTCAAGCCAGGGCGCATTGGGCACCGCGCAAACAAGGCTTACATGCAGTTCCATAAGGAAATGCGGGCAGATCGCGATGTTATGGGCTTCGGCCAGATGGGCGACCTTGAGCCATGGCGTAATCCCGCCAATCCGGGCCACATCGGCCTGCACAATCTCACAGGCATCCTGTGCGATATAATCGGCAAACTGACCGGGGCTATACATGCTTTCACCCACAGCAATCGGCACGCGTGACTGGGACTGCAACCGGGCATGGCCCGCAATATCATCAGCCGGAAGCGGTTCTTCAAACCATGCGATATTCAGGCGTTCAAGCATCGGCAAGCGACGCTTGGCCTCACCCGATGTCATCGACTGATTGGCATCGGTCATGATTTCATAATCATCACCAAGTGCGTTGCGGACCGCCTCCAGACGTTCGCAATCCTGTGCCACGGTCGGCTTGCCGATCTTTACCTTGGAGCCAAGAAAACCGGCTTCTTTTGAGGCAATGGCATCTTCAACCAGTGCATCGGGTGACAGATGAAGCCACCCGCCTTCGGTCGTATACATCGGCACCGATGATTTCGCCCCGCCCGCCAGAATATGAAGCGGCAAGCCGGTTTTAACCCCGCGCATGTCCCAAAGGGCCGTGTCAATTGCCGCAAGGGCAAGCGACATGATCGGTCCGACCGCCGTGGCATGCGAACAGAACAACAGATCCCGCCAGATGGCTTCGATCCGGTCAGCATCCTGCCCCATCAGGCGCGGCAACAGCGTTTCTTTCAACAGCGACAGGATCGCAGGTCCGCCATCACCGATGGTGTAGCTGTATCCCATGCCCTTGGCGCCATCCGCATCACGCAAAACAACAAAGATCGTTTCCTGTGAATTGAATGACTGAATCGCATCCGTGCGCACGACCTTGGGTTCAAGATCGACCATAAAGGCATTTGCAGATGTAATGCGCGCCATTGATCAACCTCACGTACGAAGGGTTGCGCCGGTTTCGGCATCAAACAGATGGCATTTGTCGAGCATGATCTGGAACGTCATGCGCTCGCCACTTTGGACCGGACGCGGATTTAGCATCTTGGCCTGAACTTCGGTTCCGGCAAGGGTCGCAAACAACAAGGTCTCGGTACCAAGCGGCTCTGTCAGATCGACTGCCATTTCGACCTCCGCCATATGTTCACCACGTGGCAGGGCATGACCAACCGGCATGATATTGTCGGCCCGCACGCCAAAGGTCACAGCCTGACCGTCCTGTATTGCATAACCCGGCGGAACCGGCAGACGGGTGCCGTCAGCAAATTCCAGTTCATTGCCTTTCACCACACCATCGAGAAGGTTCATCGGCGGGGAACCAATGAAAGTCCCGACAAAGGTGTTTACCGGGTTTTCAAAGACATCCAGTGGGGTCCCGACCTGTTCGATATGGCCATCGCGCATGATCACAATCCGGTCGGCCAGCGTCATGGCTTCGACCTGATCGTGGGTGACATAGATGATGGTGGATTTCAGTTTCTGATGAAGCTTTTTGATCTCGACGCGCATCTGGGTACGCAGCTTGGCATCAAGGTTTGAAAGCGGTTCATCAAACAGGAAGACTTCCGGGTGACGGACAATCGCACGCCCCATCGCCACACGCTGGCGCTGACCACCGGACAAGGCGCCCGGCTTGCGATCAAGCAACGGCGTCAGGGACAGGATTTCGGCGGCTTCGTCAACGGCCTTGTCGATTTCGGCCTGTGACTGTTTGGCAATCTTGAGCGAGAAACCAAGATTTTCACGCACCGTCATATGCGGATAGAGCGCGTAGTTCTGAAACACCATCGAGATGTTGCGTTCACGTGGTGGCAGATCGTTTACAACACGTCCGCCAATTTGCACTTCACCGCCGGAAATGCCTTCAAGACCGGCAACCATGCGCAGTGTCGTCGATTTGCCACAGCCCGACGGACCGACCAGCACGACAAATTCGCCATCCGCGATATCAAGATTGATGGAATGAACAACTTCAAGCGGGCCGTATTTTTTGACGACATCGCGAAGGTGGACCTGAGCCATTTTATTATCCTTTCACACCGCCAAAAGTAAGGCCGGCAATGAGATGTTTCTGCACGAGGAATGTCAGGATCAGCGCGGGGATAATCATCAACACCGCAAGCGCACACATCCCGCCCCAATTCAGGGTAAATTCAGACGTAAAATCGAGAAGCCCAACCGGCATGGTCTTTGACGTGGTCGAACGGGTCAGCTGGGATGCCAGCGCATATTCGTTCCACGATGTCAGGAAGGCAAAGATGCCCGCCGATGCAATACCGGCACGAGCCACCGGAAATTCGACACGCCAGAATGCCTGCCAACGGGTACAGCCATCGATCTCGGCGGCCTCGGCAAGTTCCGGCGGGACCTGACGGAAGAACCCGTCAATCAGCCAGATCGTGAACGGAATGTTCAATGCGACATACGCCAGGATCAGACCAAAATGGGTATCGATGATCCCGATCCGCGCAAACAGGATGAATAACGGCAGCGAAAGCGCCACACCGGGAACAGCCCGCGTTACCATCAGACCGACAAACATGCCGCCCTTGAAATTGAACTTGTAGCGCGCAAAGGCATAGCCGCCTGCCATCCCGATCAAAATGGCAATCACGGTTGAGGTAACCGAAATAACCAGCGAGTTGGCAAAATAGGTCAGAACCGGCACCCCGCCCTCGCCAATACCGCTGAACATGGCGCGGTAATGATCAAGGTTAAGCTCGTTGGGAATCCAGACCGGTGGTTTGGCCATGATTTCGACCGTCGGGCGGAAAGAATTCAGAACAATCCACAGGCCCGGCACGCACAGCACCATCATGGCACTGAAAAGGCCAAAGAAATGCAGGCCCTTAAGGGTATAGCGGCGCATGCGATGATTAAGGTTACTCGCCATGATTTACGCCCCCATCCCGAGTTCTTTGCGCGACTGCGTCAGTTTCTTGAAGAAATAGATGGTGAAGAAAATCGCCAGAAAGATCGAAATATAGCCCATGGCATTGGCATACCCCATGCGGGCATCGACATAGCCGGTCCGCCCGATCAGGGTCCAAAGCAGCTCGGTACGACGTGCCGGGCCCCCATTGGTCATGATCTGCACAATGTCATAGGCACGTGCGACATCAAGGGACCGGATCGCCATCGCGATATAGATAAAGGGCATCAGGAACGGCAGGGTCACATAACGGAACGACTGCCATGCGGTGCATCCATCGACCTTTGCGGCTTCCAGCGGATCACGCGGGATCGCATACAGACCGGCAAGAATAAGAATTCCAAAGACCGAAGTTGCGGTCCAGATCTCGGCAAAGATGATTGAAAACATCGCCAATTGCCCGTCAACCAGCCACGGGATCGCCTGATCGGTGATGCCAAGCGACTGAAGCGCGTTATTCACCAGACCGACATTGTCATTGAAGATGAATTTGAACTGAAAGCCGACCAGGATCGGCGAAAACATCATCGGGAACATCATCATGGTGCGCAAAAGACGTTGTCCCTGCGTCACCTTGGACACCATCAAAGCCAGTCCCAGACCAAACAGCATCTCAAGATTGAGTGCCACGGTCAGCAACAAAACTGTTCGCCCGAAAGCCGCCCAGAACTTCACATCCGTCAGGGCCTTTTCATAGTTGAAAAAGCCCACCCAGTTGAAAATGCTGTCAGGCCGGGTCAGCCGATACGAGGTGAAACTCGAATATAATGACAGGACGAGCGGAATCAGCACGACGGCCGATAGAATAATGATGGCTGGCAACAAAAGAACCAACCACGGTGGAAGCTTCAAGCGATTCATCGGGATGTCCCATTGATCGGCACGGACCTGTGCCCGCGCATTTGGGTCAGAGGATGGTCAGGCGGCGCAACACCCGAAATTGCGAATTGCGCCGCCACAAGTCTGGCTTAGTAGACGCCTTCTTCCTGCATCAGATCGTCAACGGCCTCGGACGCATCCGCAAGCGCATCATCAACCGATTTATCACCAAGAATGGCGGCCTGAAGTTCAGGATAGATCAGGTTGGTTGCCTCGATCCAAAGCGGGGTCGGCGGGACGGCAAATGCAGTTGCCGCAGTTTCCTTGAATGCCGCCAGCACTTCACGACGATACGGATCGTCTTTGGCCTGTTCGGAAATGTAATCCCAAACTGCGGTGCGGGTCGGAAGCGGTCCGGCCGCACTTTCAAGCTTCTGGCTGTCTTCGTTGGTCAGGAATTTGACCAGCGACGCTGCGGCTTCCTTGTTCGCGCAATCTTCGGTCACGGAAAAACCGTGGAAGCCCGACCAGCCGGTGCGCACACCTGCCGATCCTTTGGGTGCCGGTGCAACACCGACATTGCCAGCCACTTTCGAAGATGACGGATCGTTAAAGAAACCAGCCCAACCCGGCCAATCCAGGTTCAGCGCAATGGTGCCCGACGCAAAGCCGTTGCCCAGGTCATCCCAGAGATAGTTGGTCGTGCCGGCCGGAACGGCTTTGGCATTATAAAGATCGACAAACCACTGAAGGGCGCGCTTGCCTTCTTCGGAATCAAAAGCCGGCGAGAAATCGTCATTAAACAGTTTGCCGCCTTCGGCAACGACCATTTCATAGTAACGACCGACAATTGCCTCATCCTTGCCCGCATACTGGGTGCCATAGAAGTTCGGCGGATCGGCAAAGAAGGTCGCCTGATCCTTTACCTGTTCCCAGGTTTCCGGCACGGCAAGCGGATAGCCGAACTTGGCTTCGAATGCCTTGGCCTTTTCGGCATCGTCATACAGGTCTTTTTGATAATAAAGTGCCGACACATCGAACTGTGCACGCGGCAACATCACAAGTTTGCCGTCAAAGGTCGCGGCCTTGATATTGGCCTGCACGAACTCGGCCACCACACCCTTGTCCACCAGACCGGTCAGGTCGGTATAAAGCGTCGGGTACTGGGATGCAAAAGACGAATGGTTCGATCCGACGCACCAGTCGGTGGTTCCGGCTGCGATGTCGGATTTGAATTCCTTGTCCAGCTCGAAATGGTTCTTTTTCGAGATGATATTTACGTTGGCACCGGTGGCGGCTTCCCATTCGGGAATGCGGGCATAAAGCGCTTCATATTGCTGACCACCGATAAGCTTTGCCTCGATGGTTACGCCGTCAAATTCACCCGCCTGCGCGGTGCCGAATGCAGAAATTGCTGCCGTCAAAGATGCAGTCGCAAGCACGGCACGGGACGCACCGCTCAATAACGTTTTCATTCTATCCTCCCTGAAGGAACGGTCTTTCCCGACCGACTATCACTTCCGAGGTCATTCTTGCTGTGACTTTCATATTCGGAAGCATCTTTTATATTTAAACTTGACTTGATCGGTGAGTCAAGTTGAACTCCACAAGAAATCACCTTACAGCTGAAAAAACATAAGATCGCCGGGACGCAAGGTAGCACCACCTGTCGCGTGACAACCGGGAAACGCCGAACCAAAGAGGAAACGCCATGTTCATCGACACGCATCTTCACCTCGTTGCACGCGACCGGATCACCTATCCCTGGCTTAAGGATGTCGCTGCTTTGGATCGTGACTGGACGTTTCAGGATTATGAAACCACTGCACGCCGGATCGGGATCGAGGGCGTTTTGCATATGGAAGTCGATTGCGCGCCAACCGATATTGCCGCCGAAAACACCTTTGTCGGGGAATTGATGGCACAGCCCGGCAGCCTCATGCGCGGCGCAATTTCGTCTGCAAGACCGGAATCCGGGGATTGTGAAGCATTCCTCGATACGCTTGATCTTGATATCGTCAAGGGCATTCGCCGGGTGCTGCATGTCGTTCCCGACGACCTGTCACAAGGATCCCTGTTCCGCGAGAATGTCCGACGGATCGGCAAAAAGGGGCTTCCTTTTGATATATGTGTTCTGCAACGTCAGTTGCCTTTGGCCCGCGATCTTGTCGATGCCTGCCCTGATACGGTGTTTGTTCTTGATCATTGCGGTGTTCCCGATATTGCCGGGGACGGCTTTGCCGATTGGGCACAATCCATTTCGGCACTTGCAAAACGCCCGCATGTGAATGCAAAGATTTCCGGTATCACGGCCTATGCCAAACCCGACTGGACACTCGAAACCCTGCGTCCCTATGTCGAACATATCATTGAATGCTTTGGCTGGGAGCGCGTGGTGTGGGGATCAGACAGCCCGGTTTGCACCCTGAATTCATCACTGGATCAATGGATGGCGGTAACACAGGCCCTGATCGCCGATGCGTCAGAAACCGAACGCGCATCCCTGACCCACCGCAACGCCCAACGCATCTGGTCGATCTGAACCGATAAGATGCCGTGATGTGCGGCCCGCAACCGATGCGCTGTTAAGGCCGCACATCAAATAATCCACTGAAACAATTACCATAAACACGCATGGTGTAAGTTTTCTTACACATAGCGCAAGCAGTGACTACCTGTTCGCCCGGATCGGGCCTCGATAATGTTTATCCAACAAACAAGGGCAGCAAGCTCTTTGGATAACAATTTGACAGGCGAAGGGTAGTAACTCCATGCAAAGCAAGGTCGTAGCAAGTGCGGTCCAACACCAACCCGTAGAGTTGGGTGGTATTGATGAAAATCTTGCTTTCATCCTTAATCAGATGCAGCTCGAAGCATCGAACGGTAGCGATCTTGTCGTCTTTCCAGAAGCCAATCTGACCAGCTTTTTCAAACATGAAGAAGGCGGCTTGAAACGGCTTTGGAATGAGGGATCGGTTGATGTTGACGGCCCGGAACTCAATGCGATTGTCGAAGCGGCAAAGACCCTTGGAATCTATACCGTCGTCGGTTTCAACGAACGTTCGTCGATGGTTGGCACCATCTATAACAGCGCGGCCCTGATCGGTCCGGAAGGCATCGTTGGTGTCACCCGCAAATGCTTCTTCCCGGGCATTGAAAAGCTGTATTACACGCCGGACTACAATCGCACGACCTTTGACTGCGCACTGGGCAAAATCGGCATTGTGATCTGCTATGAGACCCTGTTCCCTGAAATTGCACTTGAGCATTTCAGACAGGGTGTAGAAATTCTTGCAGTCACCTCTTCATTCTGGTCTGGCGGCATCAAAGGCGGCGCTGGTGACCCGGTAACCAAAAAGAAATTCTGGGAAACTGTCCCGACCGTTACCGCAATTCAAAACCAGGCGTTTGTCGTGTCATGCAACGCTTGCGGCTTCCTTGACCTTGGCAAAAAAGTCGGGACCTGGGAACGCCTTGGCCTGAGCCAGATTGTTTCCCCAAACAGCGGCATTCTTGCCCAAGCCGGACAGTTCGCAGCTGAAACCATTCGGGCCGAACTGAATGTCGATGATCTCATCGAAGCCCGCACCAACTACCCCCTGATGGCAGATCGTCTTCGGGGTCGAAAACTGGTCGAACAACCAGCAACAATCAGATAATTACCATCAGTACGGAGGCATCAATGAACAGCAAGTTCAAATTTGCGGCATTAACTGCAATCGCTTTGGCCGGCTTCAACGGACCAGCCATGGCACAGGAATTCACCTTTACCTTCGGGCATGTTCTTATGGAAGACACGCCCAATGGCAAGGCAGCACGCGCATTCGAAAAAGAAGTCGAAGAAAAATCCAATGGCCGCATCGAGATCAATGTGATCCCGGCTGGTGGCCTTGGTGGTGATGTCGATATTATCGAGCAGCTGCAAAACGATCTGGTACAGATTGCAATTCCGCCGACCGCGACCCTGGGCAACTTCGAACCGAAGCTTCAGGTTCTTGATCTTCCTTTCATCCTTCCGAGCGAAGAAATGATGGTCAAGGTTCTTGACGGCGAAGTCGGTCGTTCGATCCTTGATACCCTTGATCAGCACGGCATGCATGGCGTCAACTTCTGGGGTGCCGGTTTCCGTAACATCACCAACAATGTGCGTGAAATCACCTCGGTCGAAGACCTTGCCGGCATCAAAATGCGCACCATGCAAGCGCCGGTCATCCTGACCCAGTACAATGAATGGGGTGCAAACCCGACCGCGATGGCCTTTGCCGAAGTTTACGGCGGCCTTCAGGCCGGTGTTGTTGACGGGCAGGAAAACCCGATCGCCAACATCGTTGCGATGAAGTTCTATGAAGTTCAGAAATACATGACCCTGTCGTCACATGCCTATCACGGCTATGCCGCAGTCATGAGCGAAAATGCCTGGAACTCGCTTCCGGATGATCTGCGCGCCATTGTTGTTACCGCATTCGACAATGCCCGTGATCTGGCCCGCGAACTCACCAATGAGTATGAGGCAGAAGAACTGGCAAAAATCAGCTCGGACATTGCCGTCCATCGCCTGACCGATGCTGAAAAAGAAGCCTTCATCAAAGGCAGTTTCGCTGTCCATGAAGCCTTCGCCGATGTAGTTACACCGGAACTGATCAATTCCATTTATGCAGTTACCGGCGCAGGCCCCAAGTAATCTGCACATTTTGAAATGATGGACCGACTTGCAGGAACGCATTCTTGCAAGTCGGTTTTTTGACAATGGGACGGCAACATGTTCGAAAAATTTGACAAGGCTCTTGCCCGGCTCGAAGACGGATCCATGATCTTTCTGATGGCCGTCGCAATTTGTCTGACATTTCTTCAGGTGGTCATGCGCTATGTCTTCAGCGCGCCGCTTTACTGGGCCGAAGAAGTTGTACTCTATTCGATCATCGTAATGAGCTTTGTCGGCATCAGTATCGGCATCCGGCTTGGCAGCCACATCTCGGTCGACCTTCTTGATGCGCTTGTTCCGGAAAAACACATCCCCGTTCTTCGAATGATTGCCATTGTTCTCGGAATACTTTTTGCCGGTGCACTGGTCTATTTCGGCGGGAAACTTTTCCTCAATACGCTTGATCGTGGCCAGCTGTCGCCTGCCTTGCGCATCCCGGTCGCAGCAATCTACGCAATCATTCCCGTTTCCGGGCTCCTGTCGCTGTTTCGCTATGGCTATGCGTTCATGCAGTTGCGGCAGGGCAAGCAGATCGCAGCATCAGAAGAAAACCTTCGCGCCATGTAAGCTGCTTTTCGCGAAGCTGATTCCCGGTTTTTAACAGGGCAAAAGAATAATGTTATCAGGACTATTGCTTTCATTCGGCGGCCTTTTGCTATTTGGGTTGCCAATCTTTGCGGCACTGGCCTTTGCCGTTGTTGTTGCCGTCGGTTTCTGGGGACCATTTGATCCGGTAATTGTTCCGATGCGCATGTTCGCAGGCATGAACAATTTCTCGTTGATGGCCATTCCGTTCTTCATTCTTGCATCCGAACTGATGCGCATTGGCGGCCTGTCACAACGACTGGTCGATCTTGCCACCGTTCTGGTTGGCTGGATCCCGGGCGGTATTGCTGCGGCAACCGTTCTGTCCTGCCTGTTTTTCGGGGCGATTTCGGGATCAAGTCCGGCAACGGTCATTGCCATTGGCAGCATCATGTTCCCGGCACTGGTGGCCGCGGGCTATGACCGCTTCTTTGCTATCGGCCTGATCACGGTGGCCGGAACGCTTGGCCCGATTGTTCCGCCAAGTATCGGCTTGATCATTTATGGCTCTGTTACCGGGGCATCGGTCGGCAAACTGTTTGCCGGCGGTGTTGGTCCGGCCCTTCTGATTGGCGCGCTTCTGATTGCAGCCTGTGTGATTTTTGCCATCCGTCGCGGCTATCCGCGCCAAGATTTCCCGACACGCGCGGCCTTCCTTCTGGCCATTCGTCGCTCGGCATGGGGTCTTGGTCTGCCCTTCCTGCTTTTGGGCGGCATTTATTCCGGTATTTTCACCCCCACGGAATCCGCGGCAGTTGCCTGCATGTATGGCTGGTTTGTCGGGGCCGTCATCTATAAGCAGATTGGCGTTGACGAGCTTAAAAGCATCCTGAAATCGTCGGGTGCCATTGCCGCAACATTGCTTTTGATCACGGCCGGGGCTTCGGCCTTTTCGTGGCTTCTGACGATCACCGGGGCGCCGGGGAACCTGTCATCACAGGTTTTGAGCAACACAAGCGATCCCTTCACCATCGCGGCCCTGTTCAATGTTGTCATGCTGGTGACCGGCTTTTTCCTTGATAGTGCATCGGCCATCATCGTTCTTGCCCCGTTGCTTCAGCCGATTGCCGCCCAGGTCGGTATTGATCCGGTGCATTTTGGCCTGATCACGGTTGTGAACTTCTCGGTCGGCATGCTGACACCGCCGGTCGGCCTGAACCTGTTTGTCGCGATGGGGGTATCAAAGATGTCGCTGCGCGATGTCTTGCGCGGCTGTCTGCCGTTTATCGCGATCATGATTGTTGCCCTGATCCTGATCACCTATGTGCCATGGATTACCTTGTGGCTTCCTGACCTGATCTACGCGCAATAAGGTAAAACGATCCGAACAGCTGGCGGGGCCGGAGAAATCCGGTCCCGCTAATTTCCTTCAAAGAACAGTCGCCGGTCTTTTTGACAGGTTTCGAGCAGAAATTTCCAAACGGACATCAAACCGGGAAACCGATGAAGGTCGCTCGACGAGGAAATCCAGTATTTGCGCTCGAATGCAATTTCCGGACAGACCCGCACCAGATCAAATTCCGAAATCAGATAGATCGGGAAAATCCCCAGTCCCAGCCCGGCAGCCGTGGCAAATAATTGCGACACCATGCTGGTTCCGCGGAACGCATATTTCAGATTTGGTGAAAGTTCTTCGTGATAATTCAGGGTCTGGGAGAAAATATGATCCCGGACATATCCGACCCACATATGGTCAAGAACATCCTGCGATCCCTTAAGCGGGCCGTGTTCGGCAATATAGCCTTCACTGGCATAGATACCCAATGTGTAGGGAGTGAGAACCTTTTTGATGATGTTTTCACCTTCGGGTTCTTCCAAGGTTACACAGATATCAGCTTCTCTGTTTGTGATCCGGGCCTGCTTGGGCAGTGAAACCAGTTCAAAATCAATATTCTGTCCACGAAGCCACCAGGAAATCTTTTCACCGAGATACCCGTTCCCGATGCCTTCTACAACACCGACGCGGATTTTCAGGCGCGGGGCTGCGGGACTGTTCTGCTGCGCAAAAGCAAGCCGTAATTGACGTTCACATTCAAGTGCATAGCTGGCCAGATCACGCCCGTCGCGGGTCAGTTTATAGCCGGTCTTGTCCTGTGAAAACAGACGCACCCCCATACTGTTTTCAAGGTTGGATATCCGCGCCTTGACCGTTACGCGCGACGTATCAAGAACCCTTGCTGCTGCAGACAGGGTGCCTTCGCGTGACAATACCAGAAGATGCTTTAAGTCATCCCAGTTCAGATCAAAATGGGGTTCTTGCAACCGTCAAAATTCCTGTGGATTTGCAAAGGTTAAATACACCTGCTGCCAAGCAGACCGGTCCTTCTTCTGACGTTTTGAGGATACCGTAAATGGCAGTTTGTTGAAACGACTTATGCCCGGTTTCAGCAGGAAAATCGCATTTGTTTACCCGCGCAATTGACCGAAGTTCATTACACGTTATGATTGCATTGTGGCGCGCAGTTGAAACAATCGGGCTAATTTCGGTTGTGATGTTTAAATCCTTCTCAACAAACACAATCTATAGGCGAAGCCACCCAAACAAAGTCGCCCACATAAGGTGACTTGAGGAACCAATGCATGCGCAGCTTCGTGACAGGGAATGTGAAGGATACATCTCGGTGGCTTTTGCCGATATGCATTTTGTGTTTGCTGAGCGCTGCTTCGGGCTTCATCTTCTTTTACGAAAAGTCGGTTGAACAGGAAGTCTTCAGCGACACCAATCAGGACCTGCAACAGCTTCTTGCGCAGGGACGTTCGGTTCTGTTCAACGATCTTTACAGGTTTCGCGACAATCTGAGCTTCCTGCACGCGACCCCGCCTGTCTCGGGACTGACGCGTGCGGAGAGCAATGGCGGCATTGACCCGTTTGATGGCACCAGTTTTGACCAGTGGAAGCTTCGTCTTGAGACGATTTTCATCGCGATGCTTCACAACAATGCATCGATCGATCAATTGCGGATCATTCGGACCAATGATGCCGGATCCGAACTTGTCCGGGTGAACCGCAGGGGCGGCAATATTTATGCCGTGCCTGATCAAATGCTTCAGGACAAGGGCACAACCGACTATTTCGCCCACTCCGCCGCCCTCAAACCGGACGAGCTGTTTGTTTCACGCATCAATTTGAACCAGGAATTCGGCCAGATTGAATATCCGATCCGGCCAACCTTGCGGTTGTCGCTGCCGATCTTTAACGAAGACGGCACGCGATTTGGCTTTCTGATCATGAATATCAACGCGCAGAACCTTCTGGCGCGTCTGCAAAAAGAAGTCACCGGCGATTTCGAAATCATCCTGACCGATGATGACGGATTTTATATTGCCCATCCGCTTGAAGAATACCGGTTCAGCCGGGATTTGCTGCCGGAACATCGCTGGGATAAAGATTACGACACCCGCGAGAACGAACAAACCGGCCTGATTACCGCGACTGAACTCAGTTCGAATCGCCGATTTTATATTCAGGCATCCACCATTCAGTTTGCATCAAACCCGGCATCGGTATTGCATCTGTATGCCGCAATTGCATCGCAACGGGTCGCCGACGTGATCTGGAAAAGGCGCCTGTCGACTTACGGGTTTGCGGCGGTTTCCATTATCATTATGACCATCACGCTTTTGCTTTTGCTGCGTGGATACAGAAACAGCATTCATCTTGCCGATGCTCGCGCAGAACACGAAGCAATCATCCGCAGTTCTTCTGACGGAGTGATCGGGCTCAAGCGATCCGGAACGGTTTCCAGCGTCAATGAAACCGCCGAAAAGATGTTTGGAATAAACCCGAATGCAGTAATAGGGCGCAATATCGCCGATCTGAACATCCTGCCGGATGTCGATTTTTCTGACAAAATCAAACAGGTTGCGACATCAAGAGTACCTTTGTCCTTTGATGCCACTTTTTCTTCCTCGTCGTCGGCGGAGAAGAAAGAACTGTTATTGACCTGCTCCCCGATCGTAAGCGACAGCCGCGGGATTACCGGCGTTGCGGTGATTGCCCGCGATGTGACCCAGGAAAGGGTTGCCGAACGCCAGATCCGTCGCGCCAATGCCGAGCTTGAAGAAAAAGTCGCCAAACGCACGGAAGAACTCGCCGAAGCCCATCAAAAGGCACTGCAAGTCAGTGATATGAAAAGTGCCTTTATCTCGAATGTCAGTCACGAAATGCGCACTCCGTTAAACGGCATGGTCGGCGCCCATAAACTGATCCAGCGCGAACCGCTAACGGAAAGTCAGCAAAAATATTTGCAAATGGCAGAAACCAGCTGTTCAACCCTGACGACGTTGATCAATGACATCCTTGATCTGTCCAAAATCGAGGCCGGAAAACTTGAATTTGAAAACAAACCGTTTAACACGCTGGAATTGTTTGAAGCGATCGCAAGCTCATCCGCCATCCGGTCGCGCGAAAAGGGTATTGAGCTGATTCTCGATACGGTCGACCTTGAGCATATAGAACTTTACGGCGACACCACGCGCCTCAAACAATTGCTGAATAACCTTGTAGGCAACGCCATTAAATTCACCGATAAAGGCTATGTCGGGATCTACGTCGCCAGCAGGTCTGACGGGGAACGTGTCCGTCTGGATGTTTCCATTGAAGATAGCGGCATTGGCATTCTGGATAAAAACAAGGAAAAACTATTCACTGCTTTCACCCAGGAAGACACATCCATTTCATCCGAATTTGGCGGCACTGGGCTTGGATTGTCGATCTGCCGTCAACTTTGCGAATTGATGGGTGGTGCCATCAATTTTGATTCCAGTAAAGGTAACGGAAGTCGCTTTTTCTTCCATGTATATTTCGATGCAAAAACAGCCAAGGAACGATTCGTTCCCAGACTTTTGAAAGACAAATATGTCTTGGTAGACCTGAGTCACGAACAAACCTTTATCGTAGTATCGCGCCAGATCAAAAGGCTTGGCGGCGATATAATCAACATGAAAACAGATACGGTATCAGGCCATATCCACCCAATAATCGATATTGCAATTACCGATCAAACCGATGGTGGACTTGAAAAATTCTGTTCGTTCTTGGAAAGTCTGTCCCTGAATGGCACACAACTGCCACATTTGCTAATCGTGCAGAATTTCCGGCGTAACCAGTTAAAATATAAGGGCAAAACAAATTGGCTGTCCGAACCGATCAACTATTCCGAACTGGTCGCCAATCTGGATCCGAAACAGCGCCAGCAGAACACACTGTCGATGTCAGCACAGAGGAAAAAGTCCCCACCGGACAAAGTCGGAAAAGCACAACAAAGTACTTCAGAAACCACTGCGCTTCTGGACAAGGTCGCGACCATTCTTATTGTCGATGACAATGCCATCAATATCGAAGTCGCCAAGGGATTGCTGTCGGGTATGGATTTCACCCTGCTGACCGCAACCAACGGCGCCGAGGCACTCGAAATCATGCGCTATGCTTCCGAACCGATTCACGCGGTCTTGATGGATTGTCAGATGCCGGGCATGGACGGGTTCGAAGCCACCAAACAGATCAGAAGCGGCATTCTTGGCCCTGTCATGTCAAACATTCCGATCATCGCTATGACCGCCAATGCAATGTCGGGTGAAAAAGAAAAATGCCTGGATGCCGGAATGAATGACTATATCACCAAGCCGATCGAACCCGACCGCCTGGTGAACAAGGTCATGCACTGGGTCCAGAAGCAGCTTGCCAAAAGCCAAGGCCCTGTCGATCATTGATCAGCTAAAAGACTATTCCGCCGACGAAGACGAAGGGTTCGAAGCATAGGCATAGCTGCCCCAATTCCGATAACTGCGGCACAGAAAATCGCTGCATCTGTTGGGCGTTCAATGAAAATCATGACTGTCGATTTTTAGGGTCGGGGCAGTTTGCGTCTTTGATGCAGGTGAGGAGCCCAAACCATCAAGCCCGCTTGCCCAACGCAGATTGCGCGGATGGGTATTGTTGCTGCGCGCAATTCTGTTGTTTTCGGTCAATCCTTGCAACATGGGGGTCAGATCAACCAGCTTGTCGGCGATGATATGGGTCACGCCGTCTTCACGCTGAAGCTTGCCGGTTACCCCCATCACCGTGGCGGTCATGACTTCGCGTCGGTATTTTTCCATCACCTTGTTCCAGACCACCAGATTGGTAATGCCTGTTTCATCCTCAAGCGTGATGAACACCACCCCCGATGCCGTACCCGGACGTTGACGCACAATGGCAAGACCGGCATGACTGATCCGGTCGCCGTCGCGAACCCGGGCCAGATCCGTCGCCTTGCTGATACCGGCCCCGCCAAGGGCATCACGCAACATGCTGATCGGATGCCCCTTAAGCGACAAGCGCAGGCTTGCATAATCCTCGATGATTTCTTCGCCCGGCTCCATAACCGGCAAATCCACCGGGGCTTCCGGCCCGAATTCGGCTGATACCCCCATATTGTGGTTGAAATTCTGGGCTGCTTCAAACAAGGGCAAGGCAGCGGGTGGTTTGCGCCCCTTGCCAAAGCGCCGGACGGCCCAAAGCGCTTCGCGCCGCGACAGACCAAGAGATCCAAACGCATCGGCCTCGGCCAGTTTTTCAAGGGCCGCAGGTGACAGACCGGTCTGACGCGCCATCAGATAGATATCCTGAAAGCCGCCAGCCGGACGATTGGCCATCAGGGCAAGGGCATCTAGTTCGCCAAATCCCTTGATCTGGCGAAAGCCCAACCGCACCGCGTGATAGCCGCTGGCCCGGCCCATTTCACGTTCAAGCCGGTTGTCCCAGAAACTGTGATTGATATCGATTTCAAGCACCCGCACCCCGTGATTGCGCGCATCATTGACCAATTGCGCCGGGGCATAAAACCCCATCGGCTGCGCGTTCAAAAGCGCACATAAAAACACATCCGGATGATGGCATTTCAGCCAGGATGACGCATAGGCCAGAATGGCAAAGCTTGCCGCATGGCTTTCGGGAAATCCGTAATCGGCAAAGCCTTCGATCTGTTTGAAACAGCGTTCGGCAAACTCGATGTCATAGCCGTTTTTGAGCATGCCATTGATGAATTTGGTGCGATGTTCGCCGATCGTACCGGTGCGTTTGAAGGTCGCCATGGCCCGGCGCAGGTTATCGGCTTCTCCGCCGGAATAGCCGGCGGCAACAATGGCGATCTGCATCGCCTGTTCCTGAAACAGCGGCACGCCGCAGGTTCGCTTCAAAACGGCTTCAAGCTGCTTGGACGGATATTCGACCTTTTCCCGGCCCATGCGCCGCTGCAAGAAGGGATGAACCATGCCGCCCTGAATGGGACCGGGGCGCACAATCGCCACCTGAATGGTCAGATCATAGATGCTTTTGGGTTTAAGACGGGGCAGCATGCTCATTTGTGCACGCGATTCCACCTGGAAAGTCCCGATACTGTCGGCCTTTTCAAGCATCCGGTAGGTTGCCCGGTCTTCCTTGGGCAGGGTCGCAAGGTCATAATCAATATTCTTGTGCGTGCGCAAATCATCCAGTGCCTTGCGAATGCAGGTCAACATCCCGAGGGCGAGGATATCGACCTTGAGAATGCCCAGCGCATCAATATCGTCCTTGTCCCATTCAATCGTCGTGCGATCGGCCATCGCCGCATTGGCAATCGGCGAAAGCTCACACAGCGGCCCGCGCGTAATGACAAACCCGCCGACATGTTGCGACAAATGGCGGGGAAATCCGGTGAGTTCGCCCGCCAGATCAAGCACGGCCTTCAGCCTTGGCTCATCGGGATGAATGCCCGATTGGCGCATCATGGTGTCATGCGCACCCTTGCTGCTTGACCCCCAGATGGTTTTGGTCAGTTTGACAATGGTGTCTTCGGACAGGCCGAACACCTTGCCGACATCACGAATGGCGCTGCGCGACCGGTATGAAATCACCGTCGCGGTCAATCCGGCACGTTCACGGCCATATCGTTCATAGATGAACTGAATGACTTCTTCGCGGCGTTCATGTTCAAAATCAACGTCGATATCGGGCGGTTCGTTGCGGGCATTGCTGATGAAGCGCGAAAACAGCAACTCCACCTTGTTGGGGTCAACCGATGTGACATGCAGGCAAAAACAAACCGATGAATTGGCCGCCGATCCACGCCCCTGGCACAAAATCCCCCTGGACCGGGCAAAGGCCACAATGTCATGCACCGTTAGGAAATAGGGGGCATAGCCCAGCTCGTCGATCAGTTTAAGCTCGGTCTCGATCAGGTTTCTGACCTTGTCGGGCACCCCTTCGGGATAGCGTTTTGCCGCCCCTTCCCAGGTCAAACGGATCAGACGTTCCTGTGTACCTTCGCCTGATCCGTCATTTTCATCGGGATATTCATAACGCAATTCATCAAGACTGAAGGTGCATTGATCGGCAATCTCGACCGTGCGGGCAAGCCAATGGGGATGATCGGGAAACAGACGCGCCATTTCACGCGGTGACTTGATATGGCGTTCCCCATTGGGGAATAACCGATAACCGGCCTCCTCGATCCGGCAATGATGGCGGATACAGGTCAGCACATCCTGCAGGGGTTTGCGCGACCGAAGATGCATATGAACATCATTGGTCACGACCGCAGGAATGCCAAGACGGGTTTCGATTTCCTCAGTAAAGGCAAGGCGTTCGCTGTCGAACCCGTCCATAAACCGCCCGACAGACAGCCACAATCGCCCCCCGAACCATGATTTGAGCCGCACCAGATCGCTGCGAAATGCATCGTCCGGCACCTGTGGTGGCACGGCAATGAACAGCAACCCGTCCTTGTGATCGACAATATCGGCAAGATAAATCTCGCACGCCCCCTTGGGCGCACGGCGCTTGCCAAGGGTAAGCAACCGGCACAATCGCGCATAGGATACCCGATCGGTCGGATAACACAGCAAGGATGGGCCATCCATCGGATCAAGCCGACAACCAACAATGTAATTTAACCGGTCGGCATAATTACGATGTGCGCTATGTCCACGCACGACACCGGCCAATGTGTTGCGATCCGTCAGCGCAATGGCATGCAATCCCTTGGTCGCCGCGGTCAAAACCAGTTCCTCGGCATGGGATGCCCCGCGCAAAAAGGAAAAATTGCTGCTGACCTGAAGTTCGGCATAGACCGGTTCATCGGTGCGAATGGCTTGCTGTGTCATGGCATCATCCCCCGAAAATCCCGTGGATTGACCAGATATCCTGCCCCGCATGTCCGGTGCGCAGCAGCCACAACATCCGGCCTTTCTGATCGCGGATCCGGAAATAGTCGCGTGTCATTCGCGACAGGGCGTAATGATCGTCATCAAGATGCCCCCACCATTCCGGACAGATGCGTTCAGGCCCCTCGGCGCAGGCGATATCCACAATCATTTTGCGCCAGCGCAGCCGCGTTGGCGCGCCATTGGTACTGCGTGCGATGACTTCCACCGGTTCGGGGGGCTCGAGCAATCTGACAGGACGTTTTGGCAAGGGGGCATCTGGCAGCCGTGACGGCCTTGCCCCGCCAACCGGAGATTGGCGAATGGCGGCCCGTTCGGGCATGTAGCTTGCGTGATGGGCCGGACGATAAAGAATGTCATTTGGTCCAAGATGATGACAGATCCGGTCAATCAACTGCCCCAATGCAAGCCCCTCACTGCTGTCATCCTGCTGATGGTCAAGGCGGGCCTGGCGAAAGGCGACATGTTCTACCCACGGCGCATGGACAATGATCTGCTCGATACCGAAACCGGTATCGACACCGGGCATCTTTTCGCCCAGCAATCGCAAAATATGCGGTGCAGACTGACACGGGGTCCCGGTTGTCGTGGTGATGGTATGAGCATGACCATCCACCCGGATCGAACGGACACATATCCGCCGCAGGCCCAGATTTTCAGCCGCAAGCATCTCGCACAGCTTGCCGGTCATGTCTTCGATCGCCAGTGCCAGATTGGCCGCATCGCCAAGCGGTTCGCCAAAGCTTTGTTTGATCAGCCAGGGAGTATCGGGCAATTTGAAGTTCAGATGTTCGGGCAAGCGCCCATAAAACTGATCAAGACGGCGCAACACATCGGGTCCCAGCCGGGTGGTGATATTGGCGCGCGGCAAGGGTGTAATATCGCCCAGTTGCTTAAGGCCAAGCCGCGACAACAGGGCGATGATGTCATCCGACAGACGCAGGGCCGAAACCGGAAATCCTGCCGCGATTTCATGATCGGCGGGCAAGGACAGGATATGCTCGGTCGGCGCACCGGGATGATGGCGCGCAGCGGCCCAGGCGGCCCCGGCCGTATCGGCAATGGCAATTCTGGCGCCATAGCCCCGGGATTTCACATCACGCAAGGTCTGACCGATCATGGCGCTTTCCCCGCCAAACAAATGACTGCCGCCGGTAATTTCCAGCCATAATCCGCCATCACCTTGCAGGCCGTGCGCATGCAACTCCCGATCCGGCGCGACCCAGGGGCTGTATCGATCCATCAAACGGATCAATCCCGCCAGATGCATGTCATAAAGCGCCTCATCCTCGGGGCTGTCGTGCAAACCGGGAAGGATACTGCGCGCATCGGACAGACGCATGCCCCCGTATAATCCGGCGGCCCGGGCCCGGGCATTCAGCCCGCATACCAGAACCCCTTTGTGATCGGCACGCGTGATGACATGTGGCCCGTCAGCATCATCTGCCGGTTCGGTGGGGTTGCTGTTTTCAGATGACACGTCCTGGTCCGCCTTGTGGCGGGTATCGGCCGTGGTCCTGCTGAGTTTCTGACAATCCGTCTTCCAGTGGGTCAACCACAGATAAAGAAAACGTTGATGCATCGGTTTTGACTTTCCAGCTTCCCGGTCGGACCCCGCGTCCCCCGATCAGGCTGAGATGATGAATATTCCCTGTCTTGGTGTCTGACGAGCTTGGGGCCGGTTCGATCTTCCAGCGTGTCAGTGCACTTGATGGCATCAACCGCCCGCCATGCGATGCCCGGCGCAAAACAATTATCCGGGTTCCACCCGCCTCACAGGCCAGTTGCAGACGCCTTGCCGATGTCAGGTCGTAATCGGTGGTTTCCAGAATAATCGATGCGACCTGTCCGGATTTGGCGGCCTCCTCACAGCTCCATAAGGCGATATCCTGCTGATCGACTGTCATCATCAAGGGCGGGGGATCCGTTGCCTGCCCGACCGGTAAGGCCAGATGATAAAACCCGCCCTGATCAATCGCCCGTCTTTGCCGAACCCAGAAAACAGACCGGTTTGACTGGGCATGGTCCTGTGCGCTGTTTTGCGGTTTTCCTTGCGATCTGTCTTGCTCGCAGCCTTGTAATTTTCCGTGTCCTGCCCTCTGCTCTTGCGGAGCAATCCGGGCCAGATACCAGGCCAAAATCGACGCCGCCCCACCATCATGGGCACAGATCACCTCATGCATACCAACCGGCACAAAACCGCCGATGCTGATATTGCGTGACAAGGCCATACCACCAAACAGGCAGCCGACCACACCGCCTGCCTTGCCGGGGAAACAGGATACATTTCCCCTCCAACTTTTTTCGGCCCGTGCCAAGACAGCCCGGGCATCCCTGATCCGTTCAGCAAGCATCTTACCCAAACACAACAAATGTTCTCTATTTGTTCTTATTTAGGAACGCCCGATATCAGAGTCAAATCAAAAGCTTTCAGGGGAGCTGGAGGGGGGAAAGAGGAAACCGAGTATCACATAAGATGACCTTGCCCTTTAAAAATGGACGACCAGAAACCTTGTCTGGCCGCCCATTTCCGGGTGGTATTTCCCTAATAGACCGGGATGAAGATTATACCAAACCACCATTGGGCTGAACAATCTGACCCGCGATCCACGATGATTTGTCAGAAGCAAGGAAAGCAACAACTTCGCCAATCTCCTTTGGATCACCAACGCGGTTGAACGGACTCATCGCAGCAGAGCGCTGAACAGCTGCTTCGTCTTTGCCCGAACGGAACAGATCGGTATCCACCGGCCCCGGTGCCACGCCATTAACCCGTACACCACGACCTGCCAGTTCCTTTTGCATAGAGCGCAGCAAACATTCGACCGCGGCCTTGGTGGCACTATACGGACCAAGGCCCGGTGCAGCAAAGCGGACCAAGGATGTGGTCAAACCAATGATCGTACCGCCATCTGCGATATTGGCTGACGCGGCTTTGAGGATGTTGTAAGCGCCAACAATATTGACTTCGACAAGGTCGCGGAACTTTTCGTTACTGAATTGCCCCAACGGTCCCGGAGGCACGTTGATACCGGCATTTGCAACAACACAATCCGCTGCACTGCCAAAATCTGCCGCCACCGCTTCAAAGATATCCGAGACCGATTTCGGGTCACGAATATCCACCTGATAGGCCTTGATGGTTGCATCTGCGATTTCTGGCATCTGGTTAGGCTGACTGCTGACATAGGTCAGCGCGACATTATAGCCGTCTTTGGCCAATGCTTCGACGATTGCTGCACCGATACCGCGGGAACCGCCGAATACGATTGCTGTTTTCTTTGACATGATAATCATCCGTTTGCGTTTGATTTATTGTGTGATCAGACCTTTCAGGCCGTGATCGAGACAACCCGTTCTTCAGTCAGTTCGTGCACGGCATAATGTGGCCCTTCGCGACCAAATCCGCTTTCCTTCGTACCGCCATACGGCATCAGATCGACGCGCGAACTGGACGTTTCGTTGATATGGACACCACCAACATCCAGACGGCGCACCGCCTCGAATGCATCGGACATCCGGTTGGTAAAGATGCCGCTGGCCAAACCATAAGGCGTTGAATTCACACGTTCGATAGCTTCATTGAGATCATCAAACGGGATGATTGACACAACCGGACCAAACACTTCCTGACATCCAACGCGCATATCACGCGACACATCAACAAGCAGGGTTGGCGGCACCACCGCACCTTCGCGTGCACCACCGACAAGCTGACAGGCACCTTTTGCAACGGCTTCCTTGATCCATTCTTCAACACGGATCGCAGCATCCACCGTGATCAAAGGCCCGGTGACCGTTTGGTCATCAGCCGGGTCCCCGTACGGGACTGCTTTGACCAGATCGGTCATACGCGCGACAACCTCGTCATAGACAGATCGCTGAACCATCAACATCTGCACGGATGTGCAGACCTGACCGGCTTTGCGGAAACCTGCCGAAACGACCTTGGGCAGGGCAACATCAAGATCGGCATCATCATTGATGATGGTAAAGGCAATCGACCCCAGTTCCATTTGGGTGCGGCGCAAATCCGCCTTTGACTGAATGGCACGGCCGACCTCGGTACTACCGGTAAAGGCAATGAACCGGATACGCTGATCCTCAAGGGCCTTGGACACAACCCGTGCCCCGCCGTGCAGAACCGACAGGAACCCTTGCGGGACCCCCGCCTGCATCAGGATTTTTGCCATTTTGCATGCGGTGATTGGTGTGTTGCTTGACGGTTTGAGGATAACCGCGTTGCCCGCTGCCAATGCCGGAGCAACCTTGTGCATGACAGTGTTTAGCGGTGAGTTAAAGGGTGTCACGGCCAGAACCACGCCCAGCGGTACCCGCATGGTAAAGGCGATGCGATGAGCCTGACCTGGCGCGCCCTGGATCGGCACAACATCCCCGCTCAGACGCCGGGCTTCCTCGGCAGACAAACGAAGAGTTTGCAAACAACGCGATACCTCACCATTGGCGTCAGAACGGGTAAAGCCGGCTTCGGCCTGAATGGTTTTCGCAAGGTCATCGCGATTTTGCTCGATCAGAACCGCCGCCCGGTCAAGGATTGCACCACGCTCGTAATTGTCCGGGGCACCACGTTTGAAGGCGGCGTAAGCAGCATCAATTGTCTCGACAATCTGTGCATCCGAGGCCGAATTGGCCACAGCAATCGGGTTTTGGGAATATTTGTCCAGAACCGTGACGGTATCTGCCGCACCTTCCACCCATTCGCCATTGATCAACAAGTGGCACGTTACCGATGAGCTGGCCTCAGTATTATTTACGCTTACTGTGCTCAATTTCTTATCCTTCCTCATCTCTACAACCACAGAACTTCTTTTCGGTATTCAAGATCATTCAAAAGTTTTTCCGCTTTGCATTCGTGGAAGACCGAGCCGTTTTCGAGTGCGAAAACCCGGTCGGCCAATGCAAGAACAAGATCAAGGTTATGTTCGACAATCAGGATCGGCAGATGCTCGCGCAGCTTGTCGAGAACGAGGAAAAGCTCCTCGACGACAGCCGGCGCCAATCCTTCGAACGGTTCATCAAGCAGGAGCAAACGGACATTGCCTGAAAGCGCGCGCGCAATCGCCAGCATCTGTTGTTCCCCCCCCGAGAGATAATCTGCATGGCTGGAGCGACGTTCCTTCAGACGCGGGAAAATCTCGTAGATTTTTTCAAGCGTCCAAACCGTCCCGTTGCTGCCATCGGTGTCCCGGGCCAGTCGACCAAGTGCGAGGTTTTCCTCGACGGTCATTCCTGCAAAAAGCCCCCGCCCTTGCGGCACATATCCGACGCCCATGCGGGCAACCATGTGGGCTTCCACCCCGACCAGTTCCTGCCCCTCGAAATCAATTGAACCGGACTTTGCCTGAACAAGGCCGCAAATGGTTTTCAGGAAGGTTGACTTGCCGGCACCATTTCGGCCCAGCAAAGCAACGATTTCGCTGTGTCCGATTTCAAGGCAGGCATCATTAAGGATGTGACTTTTGCCATAGAACGTATTGAGGTTTTCAACCTTCAAAACCGTGCCCGGTTTTGCCGGGAAGGTTGATTTCATCGCTGCAATCGCAGCGGCTCCCGATCCGGTATAGATTTCCTGAACATGTTCATTTGCACGAATTTCGGCCGGCTGTGCTGTCACAAGATGCTGGCCGTCATTCATCACCGTAACTTCATTGGCAAAGCCAAGAATACGATCAATGTCATGTTCCACAATCAGGATCGGAATGTTTTCGGCCATCGTCTGGATCAGTCGACCGACACGTTCACGTTCAGCCGCCGAAAGCCCCGCAAGCGGTTCGTCAAGCAGAAGGATTTGCGGACGACTTGCCAGCGCGATGCCAAGATCGACAAGACGTTGTCCGCCATAGGACAGATCACCGGCACGGATGTCCTCGATACCTTCAAGGCCAAGGAACTTCAGAAGTTCTGCCGTGTCCTTGTTGATGTCATCAAATTCATCGATGTTGCGCCAGAAATTGAACCGCGCTCCATGTTTGGCCTGTGCCGATAGGCGCAGGTTTTCTTCAATCGTCAAACCTTCGAACAGGTTCGTAATCTGGAAAGATCGCGCAAGGCCTGAATGGCAGATTTCGGCTGGGTCTTTGCCCTGAATTTCCTGACCAAGCAAGGTGACCTTGCCTTCGGTCTGGGTATGTTGCCCTGAAACAAGGTTAAACAGGGTGGTTTTGCCGGCTCCGTTCGGGCCAATCAACGCGTGGATCTCGCGCGGACGGACCTTCAGGCTGACATTCTGAACCGCTTTGATCCCGCCAAAATTCTTCGAAATCCCGTCAACGTCAAGAACCGTGTCGCTGGCCGGTTTCGGGCGCAGATATTCCGGCAAAGACAAACCTTCGTAAATCTTGCGTCGGCTCATTGCCGCGGTTTCTTCAGGCAGTGGCTTCCAGATGCGCAGAAGCTTTTCACCAAGCCCGACCAGACCACCAGGCAGATACATCACAAAGGCAACGAATGTCAGCCCGAACCAGAACAGCCAGTCAGACGACCATTCCGAAAACAGTTCGCGGAACAGGACATAGAAAACAACACCGACAGCCGGGCCAAGGATGTTGGCATGCATGCCGCCAATCACCACCATCGCCAACAACTCGCCAGACATCTCGATCGAGGTCGACTCAGCGGTCACAATGTAATGCTGGAACCCGGACAATCCGCCGGCAAGCGCCGTGACCATTGAAGACAGCACAAACACCGCAAGTTTGTATTTCTGGACGTCATATCCCTGGAAAGATGCCCGTTGCTGATTTTCGCGGATCGCCACCAGAACATGGCCGAATGGCGACTGGACAACACGCAGCAGGAAATAAAGGGCGGCAAATCCGATAACCGCAACGAACACATAATAGTTCAGGTTATCGGCTAGATCGATCGGGCCGATCGATCCACGCTCGATACCACCAAGACCATCCTCGCCCCCGGTAACCTCGGTCCAGCGAAACGCAATCGAAAATGTCAAAGCAGACAGAGCCAGCGTCATCAAGGCGAAATAAACACCGCGACGGCGTAGCATCAATGCACCAAGAACGGTTGCCATAACACCGACAAACAGCATGCCAAATATCAGGGGAAGGATGATCTGCCCATCAAACCAGTGACGCTGCGAAAGGGCCGCAGCATAAGCCCCAATACCAAACCATGCGGCATGCCCAAATGACACCAGACCGGTATAGCCCATCATCATATTCAGGCCGAGTGCGGCAATCGCGAATATCACAACCATGGTTGCAGCACTCAGCGTCAGGCCAATCATCGGCAGTATGACCGGCAGAATAACGAGGGCTGCCAATCCGACAATTAATGTACGTGATTTCAGGATCATTTTCTTATTACCGCTCAAACTTCTGGATGGCTTCGCCAAGCAGCCCACGCGGGCGCAACAGCAAGACAAGCAGCATCAGCACATACATTGATGCTTCGGATGCGGCGGGGAGGAAGTGCACGGTCACTCCGCGCAAAACACCGACCAACAGGGCCGCAACAATTACGCCCCAAAAGCTGCCAAGCCCCCCAATAACAACCACAACAAAGGCAATCGTGATGATTTCCGCGCCCATGGCCGGATGCACCATGGTGATCGGTGCAAACAGGGCGCCACCAAGGGCAGCCAAACCTACGCCAAGCATCACCACCGCGGTCATGTAAGGCTGCAATCGGATACCAAGTGCCGCGACCATATCGGGCTGCTCGATCCCGGCACGAACCACACGACCGAATGATGTCCGGTGCATCAGGAACCACAATCCGGTCAGAATCAGAGCCACAACCAGCAACATCAGAAGACGATATTTCGAGAACAGGAAATCACCGACAATCACCGAACCCTTGACCCATTGCGGCAACACCGCCGACAGCGGTGCTGCCCCCCAGATCATGCGGATCGCCTGTTCGGCGACCATCGCCAGACCAAAGGTAACCAAAAGGCTCAGGATCGGGTCTTCACGGTAAAAGCGGCGCAGGATAAAACGTTCAAACGCAATCCCGAGAAACGCCACAAGGATCGGTGAAATGACAACAGCCGGCCCAAACCCGAACATGTTGACCAGCGTCACCGAAAAATAGGCACCAAGCGCATAGAACGCGCCATGCGACAGGTTCACAATTCCGCCAACGCTGAAAATCAGCGATAGACCCAAAGCAATAAGCAAGTAGTAACCGCCTTGAACCAGGCCGTTTACGACCTGTTCAAGTAAGAAAACGTATTCCATCGGTTTTCCAGGGTTAAGGGCTGTGCACGCACAGCAGGAGCAATTCGAAAGTTGGTCGACCCCGCAAATCGCAGGGTCGACCAAACGTCGTCAGGCTTTACAGGTCGCCATATCAGTCGACGGATAGATCGCCTCAAGCGGTTCATTCGGACCCGGAACAGCAGCACCAAGCTGCATCATGTCATGGACGTCGCTATAGGAACCCGACGGCTTGACCGCGAACGGATAGGCTTCCTGAATCAGCTGATGATCAGCAGCGCGGAAGTAAGCCGGGCGATCTTTCAGAATGTCGAATTTCGCACCTGATTCAAAATAGCTGACCATGTCGGCTGTGTTGGCACCACCGGTTTCAGTCATGGCCTGTGCCGCAATCTTGAGCGCTATATATTCGATCCATGCATGGTTTTCCGGCGTCTTGCCGTATTTGGTCTGAAACGCCTTGACGAAAGCCTGCGAACCCGGGGTTTGAAGGGTGTCATACCAGACGGTCGGCCAGGTTCCGGCAAGGTTGCCAACACCGGCGGCCCAAGCATCAGCAGTATTCAAGTTGAAGCCAACGGTCGGGAATGGCAGACCAAATTCCGCATATTGCTTAACAAAGTTGGTCACCTGGTTACCGGCAAGGTTCAAGCAAACGACATCCGGGCGGGCCTGACGGATTTTCAGAATGAAGGCACTGAAATCAGTCACATCGGTTGCAACCAGTTCATCACCGATCAGTTCACCGCCATTGGCACTCAGGAAGTTCTTTGCCGCAGCCAGAAGGTCATGGCCAAAAACGTAATCCGAGGTGATGGTAAAGAACTTTTTGCCATCAACCATGCCATCACGTTTAAGCGCACTGCCCACCGCATTGACCATTACGGTATTGGGAATGTCCGTGCAGAACATGTAGGGGCTGCACCGTTCGCCGCGCAAAACATCCGAACGCGGCCCCAGTGCCATAAACAGCTTTTTGTTGCGCGTGGCGACTTCGGAAATGGCCAGTGCCGAAGCAGAGCTGATTTCCCCCATCAGGAAGTCAACCTTGTCCCGTTCAAGAAGGCGCTGTGCCTTGGTCGCTGCGGTTTCCGGGTTGATTGAGTCTTCAGAGCTTACTTCGAGCATGCGGCCTTTGATGCCGCCAGCCGCGTTGATTTCTTCGGCTGCCATTTGGATACCCTCGACCGCCCATTGGCCAAGTGTCCCCAGAAAGCCCGTCATCGGGGTCAGATGCCCGATACGGATCGGACCTTCCTGCGCACGCAAAATGGCCGGCATGCCAATCGCAGAAACAGCGGCAAGACCAACACCCATCTTCAGAGCTGAACGGCGTGATACCGCTCCAAAGCCCGACTTCGTCTTCACGTCATCGTTATTCATGGTTTCCTCCCTAATGCGGGCACAATCTTGTTTGCCGTCAATTCACATCCCGCGATTGACAAATCTTTCGCCCATGTAAATTCTTACCCACTGAGAGGAACCGGGAAAAATACCGATTAGTGAACCCTGTATAAGTTCACCTTATAACCAAGTAGCCCGGCCAGGGATTTCTATGGATATTCGCCAACTCCGATACTTCGTCAAGATCGTGGAAACCGGAAGCTTATCAAAGGCTTCCAGGCAATTGTTTGTGGCACAACCGGCTCTTAGCCAGCAGATTTCCAAGCTTGAGGAATATGTCGGAAAACCGCTTTTGATCCGCTCATCAAAGGGGGTAAAACCCAATCAGAATGGGCAGGCGCTTTATCATCATGCCCGCTTGGTGTTGCGTCAGTTCGATCAGGCGATTTCGATTGCAAAGGCGGAAAACGAAACCGTTCAGGGGATGGTTTCCATCGGACTTCCGGCAACAACTGTGGCCGCGGTCGGGCTGGATCTGATCAAGCGTTTGCGTGAAAAATACCCGGGAATTCTGATCAATGTGGTCGAGGCCATGAGTGGCCATATCGCCCAGCTTATTCATCAGAACCAGCTTGATCTGGCCGTTCTTTTCAATGACGAACATGATGATGAGTTGATCATTGAACCGCTGATGGTCGAAGAATTGTTTTTATTCCTGTCCGAAGACAGCAAGTTGCTGCCCCCCGATCAAACAACTGTCACCGTGGCCGAGGCCGCAGCATTGCCCTTGATTGTCCCCACCAGCAGTCACGGCCTGCGCCGCCGTATCGAAACCGAGTTTTCCAAATACGGATTGGGTGTGAATGTTGTCGCAGAAATTGATTCACTGGCCCTGTTGATGAACTGCGTCCATCAGGATATTGCAGCAACCATCAAGCCACGAGGAGCCATCATGCAAGAAGCCGACGGTGGCCGACAGTGGCGCTGCCTTGCCTTTTCTGATGCACATCTGAGACGCAGCAACTTCCTGTATTCCTTGCCCCCGGAATCCATGACACCGGCAACAAACATTGTCGCTGCCGAGCTCAAAGGTGCCGTTCAGGACCTGATTGATAATCCGGCAATCAAGGGGTTCGAGCCCTTTCCGAAACAGGCCAAACTCGGCAATGAGCGCGCAATAAAATGATTGGAAAATGTTCGTCAGCATCAGCATGACGAAGCGGAAACTCTGAAAATAACTGACGAATTCAGGATGCCGCACCAAGCGCATTTGAAAGCTTCACCGCCGCGGCTTTCAATTCTTCGATCCGTTGGGGAATGATGCCTTCTGACATGCGCCATACCGGACCGGAAACCCCCATTGCCGCCACACATCTCCCGGCGAAATCATAAACCGGAACCGCGATACAGCGCACATCGGGGTCAAATTCGCACCGGTCATGGGCGACATTGGTTTTTCTTATATCACTTAGTTCACGTCGAAGCTTGGTAGCAGTTGTCAGCGTATTTTCGGTATAGGCCCGAAAATCAATATCCGCCAAAAGACGTTCGATTTCGGCATCATTGCATTTGCTGAGCAACATTTTACCTATTGCTGTCGCATGGGCCGGACGTACAACACCTGTACGTTCCGACATTTGAAGCATCCCTTTGGCCGCCATGCGTGCAACCAGAACAATTTCGCTGTTTGATCGGACTGCAAGGTGGGAAGCCTCGCCTGTCTTGGCGCTGAGTGCAGCAAGAACAGGCGTGCCTTCAAGCAACAACGCGTTTTCATTCATCGCACCGGCAGCAAGCATGAATATCTTGCTGCCGATCAGATAACGTTTGCTATCACCTTTTTTGGTCAGAAAACCTACATTCTCAAGGGTACGGATCAGGTGAAAGGCCGTACTGCTATGCAGACCGGAACGCTCGCTTAGTTCCGTTAGTGGCATTCCGTCCGGCCCGGCTGAGGCCACCAGATCAAGTAGCATCGTGGCACGTTCAAGTGACTGGATGCCGCCTTTTTCCGCCGGTCTATCATCGGCATTCTTTTTGGTTTTCGTCGAAACCGCCATTCCTGATCCGCCTTGATCGGTTATTCGTCTTTGACCGGTGTTGTTACCACGATGAATGTCAGATCGCCTAGACCGCTATTGACGATCGAATGCCAGGTGCCTGGCGCAATGAAGATAACGTCATTTTTGCGCACAACGCGCTTTTCATCATCAATCTCCATCAAGCCTTCACCATCAAGGATATGATAAACCTGTTCCTGAACCTTATGGACATGGCGTTCGACATAGCCCATCGGCTGATAGGTCGAAATGCGGTAATCCATCAATTGTGATCCGGTTGTCTCGGGTGCTACCAGCGCCTTTGACAATGCGGAACCGAAATGTCCGGGATATTGTTGCCAGGGTTCTTCGGCAATGTTGCGAATACAGGTTTTGCGTTCCTTTGTCATGACTTCCTCCCAGGTTGTTTGTGTCTGATCACGGCTTCCAAGGTTCACCAAATATCGGTTCTTTCGGTTTCAGTGGTGGCAGTTCCCACGAACCGGTTGATGGCGGACGAATATTGGCATCCACATGCACATCGATCAGAGCCGGCTTATTCTGCTTCACGGCGTCTTCAAGGGTTGCTGCAAAATCCTGTGAACGGGTCACGGTATAGCCCGCAACACCTGATGCGCGCGCCCATGCGGCAAAGTCCGGGTTGTAGGGCGTTTTGTTTTCGCCCTCATAAAAGCCGGTGCCATATTCCCGGCCATCAAAATAGGCATATTGCAGATCGCGGATGGCACCCCATGCAAAGTTGTTCCAAACCACCCAAACGACCGGAATGTTGTATTCAACAGCAGTACACAGGACATGCGGAACCATCGTAAAGCCGCCATCACCCGATACCGAGACGCAGACCTTGTCCGGTGCCGCCAATTTCGCACCCAGGATCGAGCTCGGTCCAAAGCCCATCCCCGAATAGCCCCAGGTATTCAACATCGTCTGCGGCTGGCGAGCTTCCCAGAACTGCATGAACCAGTTGTGATGAATACCGGAATCAAGCGAAATGATCGCATCATCAGGAAGGACTTTTCGACAATCCGCCACAATGCGTTCCGGACGGATCGGGCTGGAGTGGGTCTCAAATCCCGGGGCGATAAACTTGTCCCACTGTGCTTTCCAGCCTGCAATGTCGGCATGCCATCCTGCCAGCCGGTCACCTTCGCTGACAGAGCGACGATCCAGTTCAGCCAAAACCTGTGTGATAAAGGCCTTTGCATCGGCAAGGATCGCCATATCGGGCAGATAGTTACGACCGATTTCGGCATGATCAACATCAACATGGATCAGTTTGGTTTTCGGGAAGTTCCACGAATACCCTTCGCGCCATGACGATGCAGAACGGTCATCAAAACGAACCCCGATCGCCAGAACCACATCGGAATGACGACCCGCCTGGTTCGCCTGATAGGCGCCGTTTCGACCGATAAAGCCAAGTGAAAGCGGATCGGACATATTCATGCAGCCCATGCCGTTCGGCGAGCTGATCACAGGAATGTTCAGACGCTTGGCAAGGGCTGCAAGTTCCGCAGATGCCTCGGACAGTGTCACACCGTGACCAATGAAAATCACCGGGCGTTCTGCGGCCAGCAAGGTATCGACAACCCTGGCGACATCCTCGTTGCTTGCTCCACTGCGGCGTTTGCCAAAACTGGATCCGGCGACTTCTTCGGTGACCTCGGCCTCCTCCTGAAACAGGTTATAGGGAATATCGAGATTGACCGGTCCGGGGCGACCCGTGGTCATGGTCATGGCCGCCTGACGCATGGCCAATGGCAACATTTCAACCCGACTTGGTTGGAAACTGCGCTTGACGACCGGCTTGATCACATTATTGAAGTCGGCCTGATGGTGCTGGTTTAGTTCCTGAAAAGGACCACGGTTGAATTGCGATGTCGGGACATTGGCTGTGATCGAATAGATCGCAGAGCTGTCAGTCTGGGCAACAGCAAGTGCCATGATCTGGTTGGCAGATCCCGGACCGGTCGAAGTCAGCGTTGCGGCTGGCTTGTGCGAAACACGGAAATAACCATCTGCCATATGCACCGCAGTCTGTTCGTGACGCGGGGATACAAGGCGTACTTCGTCACGCACATCATAAAGGCAATCAAGCAAACCGATATTGCCATGCCCGCAAATTCCGAAGACGTGATCAATTCCCTCTTTGATCAGCGATTCAGCAATAATCTCGCCACCCTTTTTCTTAACCATGTTCTTTAAGTCCTTCGTGGGTTTTCGCAAATTTCGTCAAACTTCCTGTCCTGCCGCGTGATGTGCCGCAATCCAGCCAAATGTCATTGCCTGACCCAGTTGCGCCCCGGCACCGGGATACTCCCCGCCAAAGACGGATTGCATATCGTTGCCACACGCGTACAGGCCATCAATCGGGTTACCAGCTTCATCAAGCACCCGGGATTGAGTATCGGTCGCCAGTCCACGACTGGTCCCCAATGGGGTTGGATAAAGTTTCACCGCATAGAACGGACCGCTTTCAATCACACCCAGACACGGGTTCGGGCCATGCGACGCATCGCCGTTGCTGCGGTCATAGATTGTTTCACCACGGCCAAAGTCGTGGTCTTTGCCGTTCTTTGCCATGGCATTAAAACGCACGACTGTCTGTTCAAGCCCTTCCACCGACATCCCGGTTTTATCGGCAAGTTCGGACAGTGACCGGCCTTCGATCAAATAGCCGGACTTTATGTATTTCCCGAGAAACGGCGTGCGCGGCCGGATAAGGCCAAGCCCGTATTTGGCAATGAAACTCCGACTACAAATCATCCATGCCGGAATGCAGGGTTCCGTCGCGTTGGCCCGATACATGCCGCGGACAAATTCGTGATAGGAAACGGCCTCGTTCACAAATCGATTGCCGCTTTGATTGACAATGATGCTTCCCGGTTTGGCACGATCCAGAACGATGTGGGGATAAACGGCTTGGCTGCCATCTTTGCGGGGCATGAGCGAACTCGGGAACCAAAGGGCGTTGTCAACGCCACTTGTTCCCAACACGGCACCGACCTTTTGGGCCAGTTCTATCGTGCTGCCGACACAACCTGGCGCAGCCGGGCTATATTCGGCAACAGGTTCTGGAAGCTCACGCTTGCGCCAGTCCGCACTGGACGGATAACCGCCACCGGCCATCACCACACCTTTATCGGCAATGATGAAGTGACCGGAATTGCCGATGGCAACGCCCGTCACCCGGCCATTTTCCTTGAGCAATCCCGAGACAGATACATCGCAAAAAAACGACACACCATTTTCAAGACAAGCCGCAAGCAAACGTGCAACCAGTGCATTGCCAAGGACAAGCCGCGTACCGCGTCGATATTTCATCCTGTCAGTTGCATAACGTCCGAGCAGACGCAGCCCAAGCCAGGCACTGGCAATTGATCGATCCACCTTCAGAAGGCTTTGCGCCTCTGCCCGCGTCACCATCAATTTGCCAAACAGCATCAATTCGGGGATCGGCAATGCAAGCTTTTCAAACATCGAACCAAGCTTGCGTCCGTCATATGGCAACGGTTCAAGCGGCCGCCATCCCGGTGCAGCACCTTCGATGTCCTGTCGGTAATCCGGGGCAGTTGTGAACGGACGAAATTCGATATTCGCGCGTTCTGCAAGATCTTGCTGCATACGCGGCGCGATTTTCAGAAACCGTCGGCACATCTGTTCCGCCCCACGGTTCCCCACCAGTGTCCCGACGTAACGTGCTGCCAGTTCAGCGTCATCAATCCCGGCTTCACGCATATACATATTCCCCGGCACCCATACTGTGCCGGATGACCGTGCACTTGTGCCACCAATCGCAGATGCATGTTCCAGCACGACACAGCGCAATCCCGCAAGCGACGCCGTCAGCGCTGCAGTAAGCCCAGCGGCACCACTTCCCAGAACGATCAGATCTGTTTTTGTTGGTAAAGCACTTCCGGGATTGGGCATCGACACCGAATCCTCCTCTATTTTTTGTAATTATGAAATCTATTTTCATAATGTCAAATTAAGTATGGATACTTTTCAAGCTGGCAGGCCTCAATTTCCCCGGAAACATTGCCATTGATGGATGAGGCGCGGGACGTGAAACCATGTAGAAAGTGACGACAGTAGCCGGAAGTCGGGAATTGGCGCGGCCACATGCGACTACAGCCCTGATTCTCAAGACATCAATCAGGCGGCGTCCTTATTCTCGCACACGCCGACAATCGCCCTGTGATCGTTCTTTTCGACCGCAAAGACCATCAACGCGACAAGGCGATAGAAGCCATGAACGAATTTGCCATAGGGCATGGACAGGAACAGGGTCATGACAACGCCCAGATGAATGCTGAGTGCCATACCGACAAAAGCTGTTTCCTTTACCAGCATCAATGCAAGGCCCGTCACGCTGGTCATCAAAAGCAAGAACAGGAAGCTGACATCCATGCCCTTGTTGGTTTTCCCGTTGGGCGCCGGGTCGGCCTTGGCTTTAAGCATCAAAAGACCAACCGGCCCGACAATCAGTCCGATACCGCCGAGAATACCAAACAGCTTGGGCAAGCTGACATATCCATAAGGTGCCGGAAGATTGAAACCGTAATGCATGACCGTACCAACCGAAGTTGCCGCAAAACACAGCATGAATCCCCAAAAGGTCATCTGATGGAACCAGCGACGCGCCATTGACGGCTTGTCGTCGGGATATGAACATCCCTGCCCATTGCCACCATCAAGGTATTTAAGACTAAGCGCGTCCTTGACCCCTTGCAGAACCCGCCCGTAATCAAGGCTGAACGGACCGGGCAGGCGCATGGTTTTCCAGAATCTGGTAACAGATGCCCCAATTGCGATCAGGACAAACAACCCGACCGCGCCAAAAGTTCCGGCAAGGACATTGTGGGAAATCACGCCGTAAAACGCGTTTTCATGCACAGCAAAGAAGTCCGCACCAGTCAGGATCGCGGTAAGAGCAAAGAACGCGGCAATAACAACAATCGAAAGCGCACTTACCCAAAGACCGTTATTGGCAAACAGCTTTCCCATGAAACCCGGCCATGCATAAACGCCATAATTTTCCTGACGAAGTTCCGCCATGGCAGCTGGCACATTGAGCGCAAATTCATGGGGCGGCGCATACTGGCAATTGTGATAGCACGCACCGCAGTTGTGACACAGGTTCGACAGGTAATCGACCGTATCGGCGTTGAATTCAAGCCGAAGCTCCATGGCCTGAAATACCGCGCAATGTCCCTCGCAATAGCGACAGGCATTGCAGATCGACATCACCCGTGCAGCTTCTGTTGTTTTATCGGTTGAGCGCATAATCCGCAGCCTCGCTTCCTGCAATTCGTCCAAATACATTTCCGATGGTCATGCCGATCCCGGCCAGATATCCCTGCCCCAGAACGTTGCCTGCCATGATTTCACCAGCAGCAAAGACATTCGGGCATTCCTGGCCCGATGCCATCTGGACCTGGGCCTTTTCACTGACTTCCACACCGAGATAGGTGAACGTGATCCCCGGACGCAGCGAATAGGCGCTGTAGGGCGGGTGATCGATTGTCCGTGCCCAGTTGGTTTTGTTTACGGCAAGGCCCTTGGTATGCAGACCATCAAGTTCGGTATGGTCAAAGCTGCCCGGCTGGACCGCGGCATTATATTCCGTGATGGTTTTTTCAAGCTGAACCGGATCAATGCCCACCTTCTCGGCCAGTTCCGGGATTGTGTCCGCGACAACGGCCGGAAAGACCGGCGGCATGAAGCCGCCCTTTGCCTTTTGATCGATGATCACATGGGCAACCTGATTGGGTTGATCGGCAACAAGACGCCCCCAAATCGCGTAGCGTTTCGGCCAGAAGTCTTCGCCTTCGTCATAAAAACGTTCGGCATTTTCATTTACCACGATCCCCAGAGACACACAGTCGACACGGGTACAAATGCCGCCATCAAATTTCGGTGCACGACCATCAATTGCCACTGCATGGCACTGATCAGGCTCCCCGATCTGCTGCACACCAGCATCAAGCAACATGCGCAGCAACGTTCCGCGATTATACGGGGTCCCGCGGATCAGGAAATTCTCGGCAACTTCGCCCCAGGCTTCTTTCAGCCATTCGATATTGGCCTCAAACCCGCCAGCAGCCGCGACAAAGGCCGTTGCCGTGATGGTTTGATCACCGACATTCAGGCTCCTGAACGCACCGTCTTCAAGCGTGATCCCGGTGACCATTGCATCATAATGGATTTCAACGCCCAGTCCCTCGGCGTGGCGATAAAGCGCATTCAAAAGCTGCTTTCCGCCGCCCATAAAGAAGGCGTTGGTCCGCCCCAGATGCAGGGTCCCACCCAAAGGCGGCTGGAACTGCACCCCCCGGCTTTCGAGCCAGTCAACAGCTTCTGTCGATTTGCGAAGTGTCATGCGGGCAAGCTTTTCATTGGTCTTGCCCTTGGTCACACGCAAAAGATCTTCCCAATATTCTTCTTCGTCATATGTACCGCTAAGTACTGACAACGGCCCAAGATGCATCGGGCGCAAGTTTCGTGTGTGGCGCGTATTGCCGCCCCGGTGCGTGCGCGGCGCACCTTCCAGAACACAAACCCGAGCCCCCTTTTCCGCCGCAACGATTGCCGCGATCAGCCCGGCCTGCCCGCCACCGGCAACAAGCACGTCGTAGTGGTCATGATGAGTTTTCACGTCGACGCTCCCCTCTCAGCTCTTATATTGCATACTTTTGCATACAATTTTTTTGCAAAATTGTACTCCAGTCGCTCGCCTGTCAACTCAAAGCGATTAACTGATCAAATTACTTTTTTCTCGATGTCGGTCGTCTGACGGGTGTATCGCCCCCGACACCTCCCTATCCGGATGCCTGACAAGCCCGAATAAAAGTGCCGATTTCCGCAGATGGACGCCCCCCACCAACCTGCCAAAGCAAATCAAGCAGGCCGCGCGCCTGACCAGGCGTCAAACACTCTTCGGCAAGCTCGACGAACTTGGACTCAAGCTGCTGATCGCTTAACGCAGCATCCGGATCGCCAATTCTGGTGGACTGGTAATGCTCAACCATCTGTCGATTCTTAAGACTGATGGAAACACGGGCTCCGCGTGCTTCGGGGAACGCTTCTTCCGCCTCCGGGTCACAAAACAGCTCGGTACTGTCGACCAATCGCTTGATCACCGGATCTGACAAATGATTCGCATCGAACGCATTCAGACGAACCGACCCGAAAACCAGAGCATGCGCGACGACATAACGTAAGTTGAATTTTCCTTCGAACGGCGTGGTATGGCGCGGGTTTCCGGTAACATTCAATGCGACCTGATATGTGCCGACACGAATGGAATCAATATCATCAACCGAAAATCCATGCAGATCACGCAGATACAATGCTCCGTCGATTGCCGCAAAGGTGTGACCACAGCATCCGTGATTTTTTACTGTCATCTGTGCGATGTTGTATTGGTCGCCCAAACCATCGGGCGCACGTTGCCAATCAACATCCGTACTCATAGCTGCGCCAAATCCGGCATCGCCTTCAAGCACATCCAAAGCACCCGTCACACCGAACCTTGCCGAAACAGCGGCAAGATAGCCACCCTCGGCAGCCCGTCCGGCATGCAAGGGCTTGCTCATGGCATCGGATCGAAACGCCTGTTGCAGTCCGGCGGCAAACGTCCCGGCAGTGGCAAGAGCGTGAGCAGCCTGGTTTGCATTCAGATCAAATGCAACTGCTACGGCGGCAGCTGCCCCGAACGTTCCAACAGTTCCGGTCGTATGCCAGTACCGGTAGTGGGATGGCTGTATGGCGGCGGCAATCCGCGTGGAAACTTCGTATCCAGCAATAATGGATCGAAGCAATGTATCCTGACTTGCCCCGACCTGTTCGCACGCAGCAATCGCGGCAGCAATCACCGGACATCCAGGATGATAAATGCCATCGCGAAAAATATCGTCAAATTCGACGATATGTGACGCAGTTCCGTTAATAAGAGCTGCTGCACGCGGCAAAGCTACCACGGAATGGCCTGTCACACTGCACCGTCCGATCCCGACTTCCTCGTCCAGCGCCTGGATCAGGTTGGTCGCAGGCTCCTTGTCCGCTCCGGCCAAAAGGGCTGCTATGTAGTCAATCAGAGCCCTTCTTGCTTGATGCAAAACAGGTTCGTCAATGTCCATTTGCCCGATATTTGCCAGATAGGTCGCAAATTCAGAAATCGGTGAAACCGTATGATGTGGTCTGGCTTCAACCATCAGAACTGCGTCCAGTATTGTTTCGGATCAATTCGTGCACCGATCACAAGCGGTGTGTTTGAGACCGGTCGAGACAATGCATCTGCCAGAGCCTGTTCTGTCTCGACCATGATGCCGTCGCACGCCATTGATTCTGCCATTTTGACGACATCGGTATCTTCAATAACCGTGCCGGTTGACGGATACTGACGTGCCATTTGCTTAAGCTCGATCCGGTTGAGAGAATTGTCGCAGAACACCACGACCTTAAGTCCCAAGCCAAGAGATGCGGCAAGGCGCAGTTCACTTTGCACCATTGCAAGCCCGCCATCGCCGGTAAAACAGATGACATTGCGATCCGGATTAAGGTATTTGGCAACCATCGCCGCCGGCAATGAAAAGCCCATCGACGACAGGCCATTGGAATTCAGGCAACTGCGCGGATTGTGCGTGGTCCAGCCCTGCCCGACCAAAAGCTTATGCGATCCGACATCGGCCGTCACAATCGTATCGGTCGGCGCATCGGCCTTGGCAACGCCGATCACATCGGACGGGTTAAGAACACCCGAGACGCGACCATCCTCATATGCTGCCATAAGTGCATCCCGATGCGCCTTGATTGCCTTGGCGCCAAATCCGTCGGCACTTTTAACATCTTCGACCAGTGATGCCAGAATATGACTGATCGACCCCACCATTTCGACCGGGCTTTCATAGATCTGATCCGTATTGGGGACATTATCGATATGCAATACCGGTGCGGGCACATCCCATGCCTTGATTAATTCAACACCATCAAACCCGGCCGCAATAATCAAATCGGCTGACCGCACCAAATCCCACATCTGGGCATTGCATGCCATGTCAAGCACGCCGGCAAACAACGGGTGTGTTTCAGCAACCGTGCCCTTTGCCATCGGCGACGACACCAATGCTGCACCGATTTTTTCGGCCAGTGCCGCGATCTCGGCCCCCGCGTTCCCCTGCATTGCGGAAATGCCATAAAGAACAACCGGGCGCTTGGCCCCGTTGATCAAACCAACCGGATCAGCATCCTCGCCGTAAACCACCACGCCATGACCAACACCATCAACCGGCGGCAGCTTGATTTCGTCATCAAGTGCCGCTGCACCGACATAATCGGCCGGTGTCGTCAAATGAACAGGACCTTTGCGCGGGGCCATGGCAATACGGTGAGCCTTTCGCATGACATGACCGACAGTATGAGGCGCGATTTCAGTCGCCCATTTTGATACCGGGGTAAAAAGACTGTGCTGATCAACCACCTGATGGGTAAAAGTCGGCAACCGTTTGGTATCAATCTGACCGGAAATCGCAATCATTGGCGTGCGATCAAGATAGGCGTTGGCAACCGCGTTCACCAGATTGGTTGACCCCGGGCCCAAGGTCGACAATGCAACACCGGGCTTGCCGGTCAGCATCCCGTATGCCTGGGCCATAAGACCCGCGGTGCCTTCACGACGACCAAGGATGAAATCCATGCCAACGTTCCGGCATCCTTCAAGGAGCTCCACACTCGGGTCTCCCGGATAGCCGAACATGACGTCAACACCGGCCGCACGAAGATAGCGGGCCATAACTTCGGACATATTCATGGATTGATCCTTCCGGTTTTCAATTTCTAAAGCTTCAAATTGCATACATTTGCATGCAATTACAAATCAAGATATTTCTTTCGAATTTCAAATAGCAACGAGATCAAAATGGTTTTCGCCAAACCGCTCATTTTAAGATCTTCTTCTTCAAGTCTAAAAAAATATTATTTATTTACAGATATTTATCATTACAACCACACAACCCATACGGGAAAACCATAACACCATCCAGGCCTTAATCACTGAAAATCAACAACCGCTATAGAAAAAATCAATAGATATGATTGCTTGTTCAATTTCCTATCCATCCAGCCTGTCCATAGCCTTGGGTTGAAGATTGACACACCGCCAATACGCATCTGGAAACCTTGTTGTCGACAGCACGACCCAAACCTGTCTTACCGCTATCTGTGATCAGGAACTTCCAGAGTAATCCGTTCAGGTCTCTAAGCCAGCGGTGCGTCAATCGCATGGAAAACAGCAATCAGGTTTCCGACGCCAAAAACAAAACCAACCAGCGTCGGATTTAACAGACCAGCAATGCCAATGGTCGGGATGCACATGCATCCGCCATTTGGCATCAAGAGAAATGGTCACGGAGGAACGAACATGAAAAAGCTGATGTCCGCAGCATTTGCCTGCGCACTTTTGCTTCCAACAGTGGCATCTGCTGCTGACTATACCGGCAAGACAATCGAATTCTGGGTGCCCTTCAAAGAAGGGGGCGGAACAGATACTTGGGCGCGCGCATTGCAGCCCTTCATCGCTGAAAAACTGCCGGGTAATCCGGATGTAATTATTGTCAATGAAACAACAGGCGGTGCTATCGGTGGCTCGAACGAATTCCATCGACGCATGAAACCGGGCGGCGAAATGATTTTTGGCACCACCGGATCTGTGCAATTCCCATTCCTGCTTGGCGACAAGCGTGTCCGTTATGACTATGCTGACTGGGCCCCTGTGCTGGCCTCACCGATTGGGGGGATGGTTTATCTGCGCGCAGACAGCGGCGTTAAAGGCGTTGACGATTTTGCCACGCTTAAGGATATGAAACTGGTCTTTGGCTCTCAGGCCATTTCGACACTTGATCTGGTACCGCTGCTTGCGTTTGAAATGCTTGGTCTTGATGTACAGGCCGTATTCGGCATGAAAAGCCGTGCTCTGACCCGTCAGGCGATCCAGCGCAACGAAGTCAATATCGACTACCAAACGACCCCGACCTACCTTAAGCACGTTGTGCCGCTGGTAGAAGAAGGCGAAATGGTCCCCTTCATGTCTCTTGGCGCCCTTCAGGCAGATGGCTCCATCGGTCGTGATCCAACTTTCCCTGACGTGCCAAGCTTCCCGGAAGTTTATGAAAAGGTTCACGGTAAAAAACCGTCCGGCCCGGCATGGGATAGCTGGAAAGCATTCTTTACCGCCGGATATGGCACCCAAAAATTTATCGTCCTTCCCAAATCAAGCGATCAGGACGTGATTGATACCTATCGTGCCGCAATGAAAGAAGTTGCAGCAGATCCGCGTGCGCAAAAGGTTCTGAAAGACGAGCTTGGCAACTATGAAATCATTGTTGGCGATCAGGTCGTCCAAGCAATGAAAGACGCCACCGAGGTTCCCGAAGAAGCCCAGGCGTGGATCACCAACTGGCTCAAAGAGAAATACAATTTCTCTAACTAAGCCAATTCAAAGCAGCTCTCTACCCGGTGCCACCATGTGGCGCCGGGCTTCCCGTATAGAATAAACCTTGGGGGCGGACGACACTTATGGTCGAGGCACTTGGCGGCGCGTTTCTGCAAATTTTCAGCGGAGCGTCGATACTTTATCTCGTTGGCGGCGTAATTATGGGGCTTGTGGTCGGGGTTCTTCCCGGCTTTGGCGGCACCGTCGGCCTCGCAATTCTTTTGCCCTTTGTCTACGGGCTTGATCCGGTTTCCGGTCTGGCCCTGATGATCGGTGTGATGGCTGTTATCTGTACGGCCGATACATTCCCGGCCGTCCTGATCGGCATACCGGGATCTGTCGGGTCACAGGCCACAGTTCTGGACGGCTATGAACTTGCCAAACAGGGACAAGCCGGACGTGCACTCGCGGCGGCCTTTACCGCATCCCTGTTCGGCGGATTAATCGGGGCTGTCATTCTGACCGCAATCATTCAAATTGCCCGCCCGGTTGTACTGTCATTTGGCACCGGCGAGATGCTGATGCTCGCAGCCCTTGGACTTTCGATGGTTGGATTGCTGGCAGGTCGCTCCTTTATCAAGGGGTTGATTGCGTCAATGCTCGGCCTCCTCCTGGGCATGGTCGGCATGACGCCGACATCCAATGAATACCGAATGGATTTCGACGTTCTGTATTTGTCTAACGGCATCCCGTTGATGGTGATTGCGATTTCCATCTTTGCCATCCCGGAAATTGTCGATCTTTTGCGCCGAGACACATCCGTGTCACAGGAAACCAAGCTGTCGGGCAGTTGGCTTACCGGGGTAAAAGATGCCCTACGCAACAAATTCCTGATCTTGCGCTGCGCTGGCATCGGATCGCTTGTCGGTATGTTGCCTGGCCTTGGCGCATCAGTTGTTGACTGGATCGCCTACGGTCATGCGGTGCAGAGTTCCAAGGACAAAGAGAACTTCGGCAAGGGCGATATTCGCGGCGTTCTGGCACCGGAATCCGCCAATAACGCCAAAGAAGGCGGATCGCTTGTTCCGACCCTTATTTTTGGTATACCCGGATCAGGGGCAACAGCCGTGCTCTTGGGTGGTATGATCCTGCTCGGTGTTGAGCCCGGTCTGAACATGATCAAGTACGAAATCGATACGGTTTACGTGATCATCTGGTCGCTTGCGATTGCCAACCTGATCGGGGCGGCCTTGTGTGTCATGCTGGCCCAACCGATTTCCCAACTCACCCGGGTCAATGTACGTCTTCTTGCACCGTTCCTGATCGTATTACTGATCTTCGCAACATATCAGTCCTCCCGCAGCTGGGGCGACCTGATTTTTGCGATGGCCATTGGTATCTTTGCCATCTATATGCGGCGTTTCGGATATCCACGCCCCGCTCTCATGATCGGCTTTGTATTGTCAAACGGGGTTGAAACCAACTTCTACCAAACTTCGCAATTCTATGGCTGGGCGGTCTTTGAACGTCCGATCTTCCTGATCTTGCTGGCGATCTGTGCCGTTACCCTGTTTGGTGGATTGCGTTTGTTGAAAAAACAGAATCTCGCAGCCCCCGACAACCCGATAACCAAGGCAAACCCGGCCCAATATCTGATGGCATTGACCATGGCAGGAATGGCCGCCTTTGCCCTGTTCTTCACCAAGGACCTGACCTGGCAGGGCAATATCTTTACCCAGGTTATCGCGGTTCCCATGCTGTTGCTGTCGATGATCCTGATCTGGCGGATATCGCGTGGCGGCCTGCGCAATCCCGATATGGAAGATATCGACCTCCCGACCGGTGACGGCGTTTCTGAATACAAGTCCGGGATCTGGCTGCATCTGGGCTGGATTACAGGATTGCTTCTTGCCGCAGCCTTGTTGGGATACTGGCTGGCAATCGGCGTTTTCCTGCTCGCCTTCCTTGCGCTGCGCTCCGGGCTTAGCTGGAAGCGGGCAGCACTGGTTGCCGGTGGCGTTCTCGCCGCTGTGTCGCTGATGTCCTATTTGCTGCATCTTTATTTTCCACGCGGCTTGATTCAGGAAATCTGGGATCTCCCGTTCCCGCTAGCATAGCGATATTCCGGGAACACCTGCCCCGCTACACAGCACAAGTAGCGGGGCATTTTTTATCCGCGATGACCGTCAAAGACCCTTTTTTCTTTGTCACAGGTGCCCGATGATCAAATTGCCCAGCAAACTACCCAATCTTCTTCTGACATTACTGATCGGAATTGTTGGTGGTATTGGCGCCGAACAACTTGCTGTGCCTCTGCCATGGTTGCTTGGCCCACTCGCGACCACTGCCATTACCAGTGTTGCTGGTATCAAGACATCAAGCAGCAAGCACGTTCTCGCCCCTGCCCGCACGTTTCTGGGCGTTGCCATCGGGGCATCCTTTACACCCGCCTTGCTGGAACGGATTGATGAAATGGCCTTCAGCCTCGCCTTCATTCCAATCTATCTCGCTGTGCTGGCGCTGATCGGCTTTCCGTTTTTTCATCGTATCTGCAAGTTTGACAAGTCAACGGCCTATTACTCCACCATGCCCGGCGGCCTTCCCGACATGATTGCCTTCGGGGCTGCTGCCGGCGCAGATGTCCGTGTTCTATCAATCGTCCAGGCCACCCGTGCCTTTGCGGTTGTCGTCATCTTGCCGCTATTTCTGAGCCTTGCACTCGGGATCGAATTTTCCCGCGGACAATCAGTTGGCAGCCACTGGGCAGACATACCGTTACGGGAGGAACTTCTGATCCTGACATGCGCATTTGGCGGCTGGTTTATCGCAGGTATACTGCGGATAAAGGGTGCAACGATCATCGGCCCGATGTTGGCCGCTGCTGTCATGAGTATGACCGGGCTAATTTCCCACCGCCCACCGGTTGAAATCATGATCATTGCACAGCTTATCGTCGGAATTTCAATCGGATGCCGTTACGCCGGTTCGGACAGGCGGACCATCATGATTGCGGCGGGGGCTGCTGTCGGTTTTTGCATTTTGATCTTCATGCTCGCCGCAACCTTTGCAGGGATGATTTCAGTCTTTGGCAATATCGATTTCCTCGACACCATTTTGGCTTATGCACCTGGTGGTCAGGCGGAAATGACGCTTTTGGCCATCATTGTTGGTGCCGATGCCGCCTTTGTATCGCTTCATCACGTTTGCCGGGTGTTCATTGTTGTGATCGGGGCGCCGATTGCCCAGCGATATCTATGATGCAATACCACCAGGATATCTTACTGTTCGAGGTCTGCCTGCAACCTGATGCGGGCACGATAGGCGTTGTTAATATGCGCACGTGCCGCCTTTTCCGCCGCATCCGGATCTCGCCGGGCGATCGAATTAACAATTTCCTGATGTTCATCAAGCGACTGGGCACCGCGGTTCGGGATGGCAAGCGTCGTCCCTGCCAGCAGCACCAGCGAAACCCGCATATTTTCAAGCAGATCATCAAGGAACCGGTTACGCGCCAAAAGATGAATTTGTCGGTGAAACAGCTTGTTGCGACGCATCAGCTCACCGGGATTGTCGGCAAACTCCCGGTCGGCCTCAACCATTTCGCGCAGGACATTGATTTCCACATCCGTGGCATGAAGGGCAGCCAGACGGGCTGCTGTTCCTTCCATCACCTCTCGGACAAGGTAAAGTTCCCCGACCTCGCGGTAATCAAGCACTGTAACAACGGCACCGTGATGGGGTTCATGCGTAACCAACCCCTGCTGTTCAAGCCGTTTAAGGGCTTCGCGCACCGGTGTGCGGCTAATCCCGAAGCGTTCGGCAATTTCCACTTCGCGCAAACGACTGCCCGGCGAAAGATCACCACAGTCAATCGCATCAAGCAGCATGTCATATGCGCTCGATCCGCTCGGCTTTCCCTGTTTCTTTCGCATCTTTCCGCCTTCGCATTGTGGTGGACATTCAAAACAACTCACAACTAGATACATTTGGACTCAACAGCATACAACCCGAATAAACCACTTTTCCGAGCTCAAAGGAGGAAATCTGAATGTCACTTCAAAGCAGGATTGCTCCGTCGGGAACAATTCGATTTGCAATCAATATCGGCAACAGCGTTTTGACCCGTGTCGATCCCAAAAGCGGCGAAGTCGGGGGAATAACGGTCAATCTCGCCCGTGACATCGCACGTGAACTTGACCTGCCTTACACGCTTGAGATTTTCAACTCTGCCCGCGCTGTCGTCGAAACAGCCTCGCAAGACGCATGGGACTTCGCCTTCGTCGCTCGGGATCCAAAACGTTCCGAAAGCATTACCTTTAGCAATCCCTATTTCCTGATCGAAGGCAGCTACCTTGTGCGCAAGGACTCCCCAATCAACTCAAATAAGGAAGTTGACCAAACAGGCGTGACTGTTGCCGTAGGAAAGGGTGCAGCCTATGACCTGTATCTGTCGCGAAATCTAAAAAATGCCAAAATTGTTCGAACTGTTGGCTCAAAACCAGTAGATGAAATGTTGATGAACAATACGATCGATGTTGCTGCCGGCATACGCCCGGCAATGGCAAAATATGTCACCCGCAACCCGGCCTTACGCATGCTGTCAGAACCCTTCATGTTCATCGAACAAGCCATCGGAACCCCGGTACAAAACCAGGACGGTGCACGCTTTATCGAAACATACCTGAAAGAAGCGCACAGTTCCGGGCGTATCGAAAAACTCTGCAAGACCCCTTAAGTCCCAACAAACCCATAATCACGCATGATGACAAATTACACAGTCTCTATATCAGGTAGATGCGCCTAGACGAAAAAAGGAATAGAGCAGTGAAACTGCAGCGGAAGAACCAATGTTAAGTTCCATAAATTCTGAGATTTCTCCTCTCCCCTAGAACCGCCTCGCACTCCGGGAATAAATAGTTGAGGCACGCCAACTGCTGAGTGCCTCCAGCCACCCGAAATCAATCTTTGTCTGCGCAGGAAGCGTTATCGCCAACCATGCTTTGTCAATTGGCATAACTTGTGTCTGGTATTGTGTGAAGGTCTTGTAGTTCAATCTGACCCCTGCCCCGACTTCCGATACTGAGGTCGGCTCATACAGTTTGGGCGGCACAGTCATACCTGTTGTCAGCACCTTGCCCAAGCTTTCGCGTGCACACCAAAGTATGGATGCAGCCTCATACTCATTCAGAGAAAGCTCGAAGAACTGCTGCCGCAAACTCGCGTCAACATCATTCAGAACGGGCACAATGTCGGCCTCCGCCAATTGCTCAACATCGACGCCGATCGGGTGACCTTTATGGTGAATAACGGCAACACAAATCTCGTCGGAGTGAGAAATCGACACACCAAGTTCACAACACCCGACAGATGTACCCAGAATAATAGGCTGGTGAAAAACACCGCTACCGATGGCGATATCATGTGGTGACACATCATCGAGATGACATTTCAAAGCAAGCTTCGCAGCCAACCGTCCGATTGTGAAACTGTCACGTCGCTGAGGAAACTCGAAAGACAGCCGTCTTTGCTGTTCGTGTGTATGTAAATATCTGCTCGCCAGACTTTCGATTTCCTGCGGACCAAGGCGTTGCCTGTCAATTATTGCAATGGTCGCTTTCAAAATATCCGGGGCACCAAAGCCTTCGAAGGATCCATCACGGGTTAATGCCAGCTTTTGCACGACGCAGCTTTCCGCAAACATGACGGTTAACCTCATACTTTTCAGACTGCTTCTGTATGGCCCGACGAAGATGGCTGCTTTCCCCAAGCTGTATTCAGGCAACCACACACATTCACCTTACACACGTGCAGGATGCAAATTTCATACACCCTGCACAACTAATTAATTGCGAATGAGTATTATTTTTGATAACTCCATAAAAACCCATCACCTTAGTCAGGTATGTGACTTGGCAATAACGGACCTCAAAAAACTCTTTCAGTCTCACCAAAGGGAATTGCAGATTTATCTGACACGCCTTTTGCGTGATGCAGATACAGCAATGGATCTGACACAAGAGACATTTTTGCGTGTGTCGGAACATGCCTGCCCCGATAAGGCAAACGAAGTCACCCATGTCCGTTCCTACCTGTACCGCGTCGCCCATAATCTTGCGATTGATCACGTTCGGGCACAAAAGCGAAACCCGGTTGCCGGTGCCGATGACATTCCCCTTGATGTCATTCCCAATAATTCACCCTCGCCAGAACAGATCGTCGGAGGGCAGTCTGAGCTTGAATATGTACGCCGCGCGCTTGATGAGCTGCCTGAAAAAACGCGCGAAATCTTTACTCTTGTGCGCGTTGAAGGGCTGACCTATCGCGAAACGGCTGAACAGCTCGGCATTTCTGACAGCTCCGTGCAGAAACATGTCGCGCGCGCTATTGCCCATGTGATGAAGCGCATGCGGGAAAGCCGGTCATGAAATTGCACAAAGTTTTTACGCATTTCTTGCAGTTTTATCGTCCAACAGATAAGGACGCTTTGTCCGGGTTGTCGGCAAGTGCGGGTTGGTAACGTGAGCCAGATGCAAGAAACACAGAAAAACATTGATCTGGCCGCGGCCGATTGGGTTGCGAAAATGATCAATGGCGACCTCAGCACATCTGAACATGAAGAGCTCCACATTTGGCTGAATGCCGCACCGGAAAACCAGCAAGCTTTCATTGAGGCCAACAACGCGCTTGCTGTAATGGATGAAGCAATTCGATCAAAAGATCGCACAACCGAAAGCCCTTCATCAAAGGTTGTCGAGCTTAAACATCCGGCAAAACAGTCATCCAAGGCCCCATCGGCAAAGAAACGCCGCTGGAGCTACGTCGCACTTGCCGCAAGCTTGCTGCTGGCGGTTGCTTCTACGCGCGTTATGTTTGGTGACCCGACCATTTTCCTCAGCGCTGATTATCACACTGCTGTCGGGGAAGTGCGGGCCATTACACTTGAGGATGGCAGTACCGTCACCTTGGGCCCCGATAGTGCAATCGCGGTTCAGTTTACCGATCAAATCCGAAACATCGCATTGATTAGCGGGCTTGCCGATTTTCAAGCTGTCCCCATGGAACGTGCGAACAAGCGTGTTTTCACCGTCACCTCGCCGCATGGCCAGGTGCAGGCGTTGGGCACCCGGTTTATCGTCAACAGCTTTGATGACCACACCAATGTTGCCGTGTTGGAACATCAGGTTGAAGTCAAGCCAAACTCGGCAACATCAGAACACATAGCGATCTTGGCGGAAAATCAGGCCGTCCGTTATAACCGCCATTCAATCAGCCCGGTGTCCACAATCAAACCCGACCGGGCGCTTAGTTGGCAAAAAGGCAAACTGATATTTGATCGCGTCACACTGCGCGAAGTTGTCTCGGAATTCTCGCGGTACCAGCGCGGCAAAATCATGATTGCGAACGAGACTGCGGCACGCAAGCTTGTCAGCGGTGTCTTTGACATGACCGATCCCCAGGCCGGACTGGAACTGATTGCACGGGAACTTGGGGTTCAGAATATCTCGATAACCCCGCTAATGACCGTTCTTTACTAAGGATTTCTGCATTCTGAGAGGCCCGTTTTTCTTGGGCTTCTGGTCTTTATCGACACAAAAATCAAAAAAACTGAAATTTATCTTACTGAGTCTGAACGCAAATCCCGTCTCATCCAATACAAGCAAATGACAATCATTTGCGTTACGGAAAAACTTTCGAGAATGGGGGGCTGCGTAATGCAGGTAATAAAAACCGGCAAAGCCGGATTGGTAAACGGGTTTGGCCATCGTCTGGCACATAGCGTCAGCTTGGTCGCATTGGCTGCGGGTATTGTTGTTGCCGGGGTATCGACGCCTGCAACCGCGCAGCAAAATACAGAAACGCAAAGTGACACATCATCCGCAATCGATTTTTCCATCCCGGCTCAGGACCTTAATCAGGCGCTTTTGACCTTCGCCAATCAGACCAATCTGCAACTCTTTTATGATGTCGATCGGGTTGCCGGATTGCAAAGCACGGCCCTTAACGGCACACACTCCCCTGCCGAGGCATTGAGAATCCTTCTTTCCGGCAGTGGCGTCAGCTATCGCTTTACTGGCAAGAATACGGTTTCCCTTACCAAGCTGGAAACATCAGACAGCAGCGGAGCAAACGTCATTGACCCGGTCTATGTCGAAGCAAACGCCCAGGACTCAGAGGACCTCGCACATGGCTATGTCGCCACGCGAAGCAGTGCAGGTACAAAAACCAGCAAAGCCCTGATTGAAACAGCAAAAAGTATTTCCGTCGTATCAGGCCAGGAAATCGAAGACCGCGCCGTTGCCAGCATCGAAGATGCAGTTGCTTATACCGCCGGGGTAGCAACCAACAATTACGGATATGATCCGCGCTTTGATCAGGTTTATGTTCGTGGCTACCCTGTGCATATTTATGGCGATTACCGCGACGGCCTGCGCCAGATGACAGGCGTCTATGCGACGTTTCGCACCGAACCCTACAGCCTTGAACAGCTTGAAATCGTAAAGGGTCCCACCGCGGCTCTTTACGGGCAATCAACACCGGGTGGCTTGCTCAACAGTGTTACCAAACGCCCCCACCTTGGTGCAAAAAACAATGTCTATGGCCGCTTCACCAACACCGACTCATACGAAGGCGGGTTTGATTACAATCTTGGCCTGACAGAAAACGGGACCTGGGCATCACGCTTTGTTGGCATGGCGCGTTTTGGCGAAACCAGCAACGAAATTCAGGATGATCGGCAAATGTTCGCGCCAACAATTCGTTGGCAACCCAACGCGGATACCGATCTGACCATCTATACCCTTTTCCAGCATGACGAAACGGATGCCTCGGCAACCCTTCTGAACCTTAATGGCGCGATCCTTGATTACCGGACCAGTGACGCGGATTACGACTACCAGAAGCAGGATCAGTTCCAGGTCGGCTATGACTTGACCCATGACCTGAACAACGCGCCTGTCACTTTGGCGCAGAAAGCGCGCTTCGGGTATTTCGATCTTGAGGCACGCTACCTGACCGGCGGCGTGACCGGCGGCGGCTGGAAGAACTCCAATACGGAATACCATCGCGCAGCACAGGCAGTTGAGGAAACCCTCTGGAGCGCGCAGGTCGACAACCAGGTCATCACGACTTTCGAGACCGCCGATGCCAAACACGAAGTCCTGACCGGTCTTGATCTGATGTATTCCAAGTCGGATTACCGTTTCGGTTCAAGCGGTGTACTCAGTGACTACATCTTCTATCTCAATGATCCCAACCGGTCGATTTCCGGCACGACACCAGCCTACACAACATTTGATGACGTAACCTACAATCAATCCGGCATCTATGTTCAGGACCAGATTGAACTTGGCAACTGGCATTTGAATGGTGGTGTGCGGTTTGACTATGCTGAACGCAAACGTATCAGTCGACTGACCAATAAAGGTTCGACCGACTACAACACGGCAACGACCTTTAACCTCAGTGCGCTTTATGCCTTTGATAACGGCATATCGCCCTATGTCAGTTGGGGTACGTCCTTTTTGCCTAGCACCAGTCAGAATTCCGAAGGCAAAATGCTCACCCCGACCGAGGGCGAGCAGTATGAGGCCGGAATCAAATTCGAACCGGTCGGGTTTGATGGCTTCTTCACGGTTTCCGCCTATCGCCTGACCGAGGACAATGTCGCACGCTATGCTGGCTATAGCGGGTCTATCGGTTCGTACTATGACTCAATCGGCAAACTGGAAACGCGTGGCCTTGAGCTCGAAGGCAGCGCCAATGTAACCGAGAACCTTAGCCTGGTCGGGAACCTTTCCTACAACAATGCCAAAATCGTCAAAGGTTCCTATCGCGGCAATACCCCGCTCGTAACACCGGAAAAAACAGCATCCACTTGGGCGAACTACACCTTCAATGAAGGCCCGCTTGATGGATGGGGCTTTGGTGCCGGTGTTCGCTACACCGACTCAAGCTATGCCAACTATACCAACACCAGCAAGAACAAGCCCTATACGCTGCTTGATGCTGCGATCCGCTATGACTTTGCCGCACTTAGTAACAAGCTTGAAGGCCTGACCCTTGCGATTAACGGCACCAACCTTGCCGATAACGATGCCAGTATCTGTAACAATGGTTACTGCTACCAGATCGAAGGACAGACCATCGCCGCAACTCTGAAATACGACTGGTAACCGAATATTCCGGGGCGCGCGATTGCGCCCCGGACCAAATCTCGCAATCCGCGTTCACCGCGGATTTTCTGCGTTTATCGAGAGCAAATTATGGCCATGGATATATCTGATCGTCCCGCTGTCCTTGGAATGCAAAAGGCCTGCTTTGAAACGGCCCAGGGTGTGACACTCCTTAACAACATATCCGTGACTTTTCGTGCAGGCTGCCTGACGGCGATTGTCGGACATAACGGGTCCGGAAAATCCACCGCACTTAAAATGCTCGCCGGACTGAACAAACCAACAAGTGGGTCTGTCACGCTTGACGGGAATGACGTGGAACAGTTTAGTGCGCGCGAATTTGCCAAAAGCGTTGCCTATCTTGCACAGGACCCGGGGCACGGCGCAGATTATACCGTCGAAGAGTTGATTGCGCTTGGACGTTACCCATGGCATGGACCGTTTGGCCGCCTGCGCGAACATGACAAACAAGCTATTGAACGCGCTATCCTTTTGACTGGACTAGGCCCGCTTCGCAAACGCGCGGTCAACACACTTTCAGGTGGCGAACGCCAAAGGGCCTGGATCGCGGTTACACTTGCACAGCAAGCCCCCTGTCTTTTGCTTGATGAGCCGATTTCCGCATTGGACCTTTCGCATCAATACGAAATCCTGCTTTTACTCGAACAGCTTTGCAAACAGGATGGCCTTTGCATTATTGCGGTCTTGCATGACATCAATCTGGCATCCCGATTTGCCGATCAGATTGTCGCTCTTAAAGGCGGTCATTTGATTGCAGATGCGCCGCCTTCAACAATCATGCAGTCAGAAATGCTTCGCACCATCTTTGGTATGGATATGCTGGTGCATCCCCACCCTGCCCACGGGCACCCGATTGCCCTTGCCAATGTGTGATGGGGACAATTTCAATGCATGAAAACCATCGCGCATACTCCAGACGGCTTTTTCTCAAGGGCATTACAGGTGCATACACCTTCGCAACGCTTGCGCCAATTCTGCCTGCAACCTTCGCACATCCTGCTATGGCGAACATTGTCAAACGGTTGGTCATCGCCGATGGGGCAATTGCTGAAACCGCGCTTGCCATGGGGATTGTTCCACTGGCCATGGCCGATGTGCCTGGCTATCGCGCCTGGGTTCAGAAGCCAGAAGTTCCGGAAAGCGTCATCAATCTTGGGGCACGCTTTCAACCAAGTCTGGAAAGATTGGCGCAACTTGAGCCTGACCTGATATTGACCAGCAGTTTCTATGCAAACCAATATGCCAGTCTTTCCGATCTGGCCCCGATTGAGAAAATCGACATTTACGACAGGAAGAAAACACCCTTCCTGAATGCGATGGCAGCGGCACGAAAAATTGCTGACGTTACTGGGCACCCGCATGCTGCCGATACACTGATTTCCAATACCCAAAGTAAGATAGATCAGGCGGCAAGCAGGCTGACCATGCCGCGGGCCGGCTCGGTGCTTGTCACCAGCATGCTTTCGCCGCGCCATATGCGCGTCTATGGGCAAAACAGCCTGATGCAGGATGTAATTGATCGACTTCCCATCAAAAATGCCTGGACAGGTCCCACCAATCACTGGGGTTTTGCCACCGTAACAATTGATCAGATCGCGCAATATTCAGACGCAGTTCTCATAGCGATCGAACCGGTTCCCGTCACTGTTGACCGTGCCATTCAATATAGCCCGATCCTATCGGAGCTCCCCTCCATCAAGCGCTTTGGACTGATCACGATGCCACCAGTTGCGACATTTGGCGGGCTCTATGCCGCCGGGCGGTTTGCAGACCTTCTTGCCAGCAGTCTGACAGCGCAAAGTGCAGATCATGGGGAATTCGCATCATGACAAGCCAAGCCATGCGAAGACACCCCATCCAACTAAATGCGGTTCCGGCTGTGCTGTGCATCCTTTCAGCTGTGTTAACCCTGCTGTCGCTCGACATTGAGGTCGGCAGCTTGAACCCGACCGAAATAATCGACCTTGCCAGCGGATCCGATACGCGATCATTGTTGCTCACTCAGGGCTGGGTCCCCCGCTTTTTGATTGCGCTTGTCGCGGGTGCCGGGCTTGCGATTGCCGGTGGACTGTTTCAGCACACGTTAAAGAACCCCTTGGCATCGCCGTCTACATTGGGGCTTGCGGGCGGCGCAAAGCTGGCGCTGACACTGGTGACCCTTTATGTGCCAGGCGCACTCGTGATTGGTCAGGATACGATCACACTGTTGGGCGCCCTCTGTGTCGGATTTCTGGTTTTTGCCTTGGCGCGTCGCAGTGGCTTTTCGCCGTTGATCGTCATCCTGACGGGCATGATCATCGCGCTCTATTGCGGGGCAGTGACAACTGCGCTGGCGATCATCCACCATGAATGGCTCAAAAGTCTTTTTATATGGGGGAGTGGCGACCTTACCCAAGACGGTTGGTATATCCTTGAACCACTGACCGTAAAGGTCATGGTGGGCGCCGCAATTGCAGTTACCCTGGCCCGCCCGCTTGAGATGCTTAATCTCAGTGATCATCAGGCAACCGTCCTTGGCGCATCGCCAACGCGACTGCGACTGCTATGTCTTTTGATCGGGTGTTGGCTAACGGCGACAATTGTTGCCGCAGTTGGCATCATCGGATTTGTCGGGCTGGCCGGTCCGGCCATCACACGTATGCTTGGCATCAGGCGATTACGAACAAAACTTATGATGTCTGCGGTTTTTGGCGCCTTGCTGTTATGTGCCGCAGACCAGGGTGTGCAGGTTTTATCGGGATATATCGGGACACTGGTACCAGCCGGTGCCCTGACGGGTATTCTGGGTGGCCCGCTTTTGATCATCCTGATCCGGCAACTTCGAAGTGACGCACAACCGCCACAAAACACGATCGCCGTCAGCACAGCTGACCGGGGTCACCTTCGAAACCATTTGCTTGTTCTGACTGGTGTGTTCGTGGTGGTGACGGGTGCGATCTTGATCGGTCGTGACGTTCACGGTGACTGGGAACTTCAATGGAATGGCGCGCTTGAAACCGTTTGGCCTTGGCGCGGTCCGCGTATTCTCGGTGCGATGGCAGCCGGGACCATGCTGGCGATTGCGGGTACCGTGCTACAACGCATGACGGCAAACCCGATGGCAAGTCCCGAAAGCCTTGGCGTCAGTGCAGGTGCAGCAATCGGGATGATCGCGATCGTGTTTTCGATGGATGCCCCAACGGCCTGGTTGCAAATAGCGGGCGCAACGATTGGCGCCTTTATCACCTTGGGGGCGATCTTTGCGCTCACCCGCAAGTCCGGCTATGCACCGGAACGAATTTTGATCGCAGGTATAGCGATTAGCGCATTGTTTGACGGATTTATCGCATTTCTGATGGCCGGTGGTGATCCCCGTGCAACACGCCTGCTGGCATGGAGCTCCGGGTCTACTTACGGCCTTGGATTTGACCGTGCGACGATACTGGCAAGCATCGCGGTTGCCTCCTTGCCCGTCCTGCCGGCCTTTGCCCGTTGGCTTAACCTGTTTCCATTGGGGCCGGTGACAACAAAGTCCCTTGGTGTCGATCTTTCACTCTCGCGCGGGGTGATGTTGCTGTTTGCATCGATCCTTACAGCGGCGGCAACTTTATTGGTCGGCCCCCTTAGCTTTGCGGGTCTGATTGCTCCACATCTGGCAAAACTGGCCGGATTGCGTCATGCATTGTCGCATATGGTCGGGGCAGCACTGATCGGGGCGGCCTTGATGATCGCTGCTGACTGGCTTGGACGGATGTTATTCTTCCCCTGGGAAATCCCGGCCGGACTGATGGCCGCCATCATCGCAGGACCAATCATGGTCTGGCTGCTTTTACGCATCGGAAGAGGTGCAACATGATGAACTCGCTTCCCCTCCAGAACGGTTCTGAAAACAACGCTTCTTCTTCCGTCGGCCATGCACCTATCACCCGCGCACTGTCGAATATCAAGACCGACCTGTTTCAGGGTCCCTATCAGGGGCTCGGTGACCGACATCATATTCTGGCCGCGCAAAGCAACGGAATTGACTGCTTCGCACTCCATGATCCTGAATGTCTCGCACCAATTCTTGATCACTATTGCCAGGCAAAATATCCGGATGATGATCGCCGGGCTGCCATTTCGATGTGGTCACAATGGTATTTCGGAATATTTTTATCCCCGATGCTGGTTGTGGCCGCAGCGGGCGAAGTCGTACTCCCATTTCAGCCCGGTTTCATCAGCCTGAAAACAGATGACAATCAATGCCCTACAGGCTTCGACATTCGAGATTGGCAATTGTCTGACATGAAAGACCAATCAGCTGCACCTGATCCTTGGACACATCTTGAAAGCCTGATTGACGGCCATCTTGAACCGATGGTTGCGTCACTGGCTGCATCGTCAAAGGTCTCACCAAAAGTGTTCTGGTCAAATATCGGTGTTGTTGTTTCTTACGTTGAGAAACATGTCTTGAAAAACACCCGGATATCGCTTTTGCCATTGATCAGCGATGCCAAGCGACCTGATGGCAATCGAAACCCGATGGCAAATCCATATAGCACCAAACAATCCGAGGATGGCAGTCCATCAAGACGCGTCTGTTGCCTTCGCTACCTGCTGACATCCGTCGACATTTGCCCGACCTGCCCGCTGGCAAAGCTTTAGACTTCCATTAGGTATCCTGCCTTCCTGTGGCATAGATCCGCACTGCAGAATTCCTTACTGAGTCTCTGCGAAAATCCCGTCATATGAACAACGGACGGATCTGATGTGCGTCAGATCCGTCCGAATGACAAATGGTGATCGACCCAGTGGAGAGTGCAAACCACGTCCCAGATTTGCAAGTGACTATTATTTTCACTAACGAGCAAACCAACGGAGACACATGGAAATGCATCAAGCGAACCAAACTGATCCACTTCCCAAAGGCCAACTTCAACGACAAGCCTTGCTAACCATTGCCAAAAATCAAGAAGGGAAATTGCGACGCGTGGCGCGATCTATCGTAAAATGCCCCCATCTGGCGGATGACATTGTTCAAGATACCTATGCCAAACTGCTAACAGCACAGATCGATGACGAGGTCACCACACCAAGTGCCTTCATTACGCGAATTACACGAAACATGGCAATCGACAAGGTCCGCCAAATTACGTTCGAACGCACTCTTTTCGCTGACAGTGACCAAACCGAATTTTGTCCGGCTGGAAACGCCAACTGCCCGGAGGCACGCCTAAGTGGTTGCCAAGCCCTTCGCATCATCGAAAACGCGTTGAAGGAACTTCCATCGCACGTGCGCACTGCATTTTACCGTCACCGCGTGGATGGTTTCGCACAAAACGTCATAGCAAAGGATATCGGTGTCTCCAAAGCATCTGTGTGCGCATATATCCATCAGGCCGATCAGCGATGCCGTCAGGCTCTTCATAATGTAGAACTGACACGTCCGGCATAAGGTTTCCCGATCTGCAGCCTGTTCCCAACGTCGAACAGGCTGCAGATTTCAGTTTGCAATCCCTAGCCCCACGCTTGCACGACGGCACCACCAGCCAGGTCACCACTTCCGGCAACCCAGTCAACAATCGGCGGATTTTGATCGAGATTGAAGACGTTCTTGCCTGTCAGTGCATTTACAATCTTGGCACTTCGCCAAGCCATCAAGCTTAATTGAGGCTCAAAGATCCCCAAATCGATCCTGCCGGCATTTTGAACAAAGATGTTGCGGTCCGATGGTCCATCCCATTGGGCACGGAAATCCGCATCCAGACGGTACGCACCAGACGCCCCTACTTCCAGGCGTGAACGCAGTGGCGCCATGAATTCCGGCAATGTTGTTTCATAACCGGTTGCCAAAATCAGCGCATCCGCATCAAAGAACTCGACATCCTGATTGAGCCCGTTCCGGGCCGCAATCCTCATTGCTTCGCCGTCTTGCTGAACCTGAAAAACTTCACGTTGCGGCAGAAGCCGGCCGGCAACATTGCCCTCCTGCAGGTAACGCTGCCGGTATAGTAGTTGATAAATCGACTTGAGCGTCGAAAGCGATGCACCATCACTGGCAAGCTTTTGCCGAGACATCAGATCCTGTTTGCAGGCATCCGGCAAACCTGCGAACACATCGGCATATCCGGGGGTGAAATATTCATTCACAAAAGGAGTATCATCAAGAGGTTCGAAATTGTCGCGCCGCGACAACCAGAGAACTTCTTCAACATCTTTGATGTTGCCGCCAAGCAGATACTCAACAAGTTCAGCACCACTCTGCCCTCCGCCAATGACGGCAATTCTCTTGCCGCGCAGCTTTGGCAAATTCGACTTTGCCTGACTTGTGTGGAAGCATTTATGCTTGGGCAGCTGGCGCGCCCAGGCAGGAACAAATGCAGGCTTGCCGACACCAATGGCAAGATTGTTCGCGACGTAACTTGCATGATCCGTGCGAACCTTAAAGTCCTGACCATCGAACGTGACTTCGCGCACTGAACTGTCAAAGGCCAAACCATCCAGATGGTCTGCAACCCATTTCAGATAAGCTGCGAATTCCCGCCTTGGCACAGCAGCGAAATCGGCGTTCATAAAATCAAGCATCCGTTTCTGGGCAACCATGTACGACAGGAACGACCATTTGCTGGTCGGATTGGTCAGCGTCACCAAATCTTTCAGAAATGACGTCTGAAGCTCGACACCGGGCAGCATCATATCCGGATGCCAGGCAAATTCTGAACGTTGCTCGAGAAAGATTGAAGACACATCAGCAACCCCGTCGAGCTGCGCAGCAAGACTAAGATTGAAAGGACCAATTCCGATCCCGACAAGATCCAATTTATCCATCGTTCAAGTCCTTCTATTTGCCTGAAAACTTACTATCGGCTGGTTGTGCGAAAGCGCTCGTCAAACGTTTGCCAAACCGCTTGTGGAATGCCGGATCACCGATGATGGTCAGATGATCCGTCCCGGGAATATGTTCAGGGGCCTCGGCAAGACGTGAAAGTGACTGCCAATCAATCAGATCAAGTTTTCGACTGACCGTATCGCCGGCAAGCCAAGAAGCGATCGGCACGTCATAGGGCCGAAGTTCGTGACGGCGGAAAACAAGGGCATTATCGATTAACACCCAGAACGTATGTTCGCGCGTGCCAATCCCCGGCCCGTCCGTGGGCAGCCCGAATTCGCTTTTCCCCACAAAATGAACAAACTGCGCATAGGCAAGGTCATCCATCAGCGCCAGAAGCCGTTCCCATTCTTCGCGCATCCTGGTTTTCTGTAACCAGGCCCGAATGCGCCCTTCAATCTCGGCCCGCTGCCCCGGCTGGAATTTTGGCCGTGCGTTCAGATCAAAATCATCGTCCATGTCACAGACATCGACCATCCCGATCACGCGCAAATCGATGTCGTTGCCCAGCATTCGCGCAGCTTCGTATGCAAGCAAACCACCCCAGGACCACCCCAGAAAGGCGCAGGTGCGTCCCTTCGCTTCCCGATAAACCAGCTCTGCATAACGCGAACTGATATCGGTGACCGAAACATCAAGTTCCTGATTGTCTGTAAGCGAGTGGCACATGAAGCCCACAGCGGACTGATCCTCGCCCAGGCTTTTCACCAGCTTCATATATTCGCGCGTGCTGACAAGCAGCCCGGGGAAGCAATAAAGAACCGGCTGATCGGACTTGCCTTGCTGCAAATGCACGATATCCGCGCCAGGCTTGCAGTCAGGCTCAGACAGCGCCAACAAAAAGCTTCGAATGGTCGGAAAGTTGAAAAGATCGGTAATTTCAGCGTTACGTTCAGGAAACCGATCACGAACTTTAGCCAATACACGCAGGGCAGTTATCGAATTCCCGCCGATCTCAAAGAAATTATCGGTCACGCCGATTTCATCAAGACCCAGCGCGGATTTCCAAATTTCCAGCAAAGCGGCCTCGTCGTCATTGGCTGGCTTGGTTATGGCCCCCTCGCGACGCGGCAGCGGCAGTTGTGATTTGTCGACCTTATGATTGGCATTAAGCGGCAACATCGTCATTTCGATGATGTAACCAGGCACCATGGCGCTTGGCAGCAGGTCCTGCAAACGCGCACGAACTGACCGCGTATCAACCGATGCTCCGGAACGCGGCACGACGTAGGCAATCAGTTCCAGCCGCGAAGCAATTTCAGCCGCGATGACGACACAGTTGGCAACATCGTCAAAGCCGCGCAAAATTGTTTCAATTTCTGCCGGCTCGATACGATGTCCACGAATTTTAACCTGATCATCCACCCGTCCGGCAAACTGGATCATGCCATCGGGAAGGAAGCGGCCCAAGTCACCGGTGCGATACATTCGTGCATGATCATTGAGCGCAAAATTATCGTGAATGAACAGATCGGCGGTCTTCTCAGGCAAGTTGTTATAGCCACGCGCAACACAATAGCCGCCAAGATGTATCTCACCGATTTCGCCGGGTGCGACCGCATTGCCATCCGCGTCAAGGATATAGGCCCAACGATCTCCGACCGGTCTTCCGATCGGGGCTGTAACGGTTTCACAAAGCCGGTCCTGATCGACACGCCACAACATGGGTGTCATCACGGTTTCCGTCGGACCGTAACCGTTGATCAGATAACGAGAATTGATGGCCTGCGCAATCCGGTTGAAGGTTTCCTTTGGCATCGCTTCACCGCCAAAGGAACAAAGTGTCAGATCAAGAGTCAGACCTTTCTCGCGAAGCCATCCTGCCAACTCATGGACATAGCTGGTCGGAAATGAAGCATGGGTCACGCCATGTTTGCGAATGGCGTTAACCGTGTCTTCCGGCGTCCAAAGCAATTGGTCAGGCAACAAAATACTGCCACCCGCCATCAACGGCACGATCCAGCGTTCATGACCGCCATCCGATGAAAATGGAAGAAACGGTAATTCTCGCGAATCTTCATCCATCAGATAGATCGGCCCGGTAGCATTCAGATGGTCAATCAACGGGCCGTGATCCACCATGACCCCTTTGGGCTTACCAGTCGAACCGGACGTGTAGATAATATAGGCAAGCTGATCGGCAAGCGGGGAGACGGCAAGGAAATCGGTTTCCGACATGTCGAGCTCATCGACAAGAACAACATCAAGCGCCTGCTGACCAAGAACCGTCAAATCCCTGCCGGTGGTAACAGCATAACGAGCAGCGCAATCTTTCAATACGTGCTGATTTCTGGTCTCGGGGTGCTGTGGGTCCACGGGAACAAAAGCCCCGCCCGCCTTCCAGACACCCAGAATGGCGGCAATCGCCATTGCCGATTTCGGAAGCGCCACAACAACAACATCACCACGCCCGACACCGTTGGCAATCAAGGCGCATGCAATCGCATCTGACGTTTGTTTCAGGCGCTTTCGTGACCAAACCTCATCTGTTGTCAGGATGACCGGGCGGTCGGGATCGTCGCTACAAAAACGGTCAATGACTTGATGCGGATATCCCGTCATTCCCCAGGGATCCACCGCCCATGGCAAACCAACAGCATCGTCTGAAATTGAACGAAAGCCGGGCTTTGACATCGGTTCGTTTGATGGGTTTAAGGACGCGGCATTTACCGCCTGAGAACCATTCATGGTCGTCTCCACGTTGGCAAAGCAAGTTTCAAGCATTTGCACCGAAGACGAACCGTCGCGCGCCAAGTTCAGAAGTTTCTGCATCTCGAACTGAAAAAATGCACCTGAACTTCGCATCCCCTCATCCGTCCGGACTACAGCGACTTAACGAACCCAACAAGGTTGGAAACTTCGACATCAGGAGATCCGGACATGAATGTCATTGCATTAGAAACGCCAACTCAAAACTCATCCCGAAAACTGGAAATTCCGCACTTTCAGAACGCGGGAAAATGGCGCTCATCCATCGAGAACGGACATATTCAGCTATGTGGTGAAAGTGAAAATCACGACTTCTATTTCACCCTGTCACCAAACCAGATCATCCTTGATGATGTCGCAAGCCTGACATTGAACGTTCTGGATGCCCAGGGTTTGGCTGCCTTGGGCGAGGCGCTTCTGATTGCACATCCTTCCCGGTCTGAAATCAAACTTCCCCCGCAACTGGACCCGGAATGGACAGCGAACATGGTTCGCAGCGGTTTGATCTCTCATTCAGATGACGGCCTTGTTGTCAGTTCACGCAATCTCTATCAATTGACGCTGAACTGGTTGGCCCATCCCGAACGCGACCCTCTTCCGTTGAGTTACACGTCAACCAACGGACGTCGTCATCCAGTCCGTCGTCCAAGTGCCTCGCACACACTTTATGCGCGTCACATCCCCTGGATTGACAAAACAATCCGGTTCGAACGCGCGGATGTCCGGCGTCATCTCGGGTGCTTCCATAAATGGATGAACGACCCGCGCGTCGACGTCTTCTGGGAAGAATCCGGTTCAGAGGAAAAGCACAAAGCTTTCATCCAAAGCCGACTGGATGACCCCAGAACCGAACCGCTTATCGGGTATTTCAACGACATCCCGTTCGGGTATTTCGAGCTCTACTGGGCACAGGAAGATCGCCTTGGCGAACATTATGATGCAGATGACTTTGACCGCGGCTGGCATGTTGCCATTGGTGAAGAAGCTTTTCGCGGCAAGGAATATCTGACCGCATGGCTGCCGTCTCTGATGCATTACATGTTCCTTGATGACCCAAGAACGCAGCGCATTGTTGGCGAACCTGATGCCGGCCACAATCAGCAAATCCGCAATCTTCTGCGTTCGGGCTTTGCCGGCATTAAACAGGTTCGCTTCCCCCACAAGACGTCCCTTCTTGTCATGTTGCTGCGCGAACGCTTCTTTGATGACCGGCTGTATGTTCCGGACTTTGTCCGCGATGAGGATGCTTCCTGATGCGAAAGCGTGCTCTTCCGAACCTGAATGATCCAGCGATCATGCGATTGATCCTGCGACTGGCCCTGCCATCTGTGGCAGGGCTTTCGATCAATGCCATCAATCAGGTCGTCGACGCCTTTTTTGTTTCCCAATATGCACTTAGTGCGATGGCGGGCGTAACTTTATCCATTCCTTGTTTCATGCTGGTCGGTGCAATCGGGCACGGATTGGGTTTGACGGCCTCAACCGAAATCGGTCGCGCTCTTGGCAGGGACAATGTCAATGATGCCGCAAGAAGCGCGTCCCTTGCCTTGGCTTTGGCCATTGGCTTTGGTGTTGCCGTTGCCATCCTGATCACATTGTTTAACGGCCCAATTCTGCATCTGCTTGGTGCGCGCAACGAGGTTTTCACCGAAGCTTCCATTTACATGCGAATTCTCGGGGCTTGCTCTGTGTTGGTGCTGTTGCAGATCGTCTGCGATTTCATTGCAATCGGCGAAGGTAACAGCCGGTTTTCGATGTATACCTTGCTCGGATCGTTTGGTCTGAACATGGTGCTGGACCCGATACTCATCTTCGGACTGGATTTGGGGGTCGCAGGGGCGGCTTTGGCAACGATCATCTCGCAGATCGCAGCCCTTTGTGCGTATGTCTATTACTTCAAAAAACGCCTTGGCCGAATACATCCCGATGTCGGGGCCCTTCGCACACTTTCTTGGCGCAAAGCCCTCATACCGTTTGGCAAGCTTGGCATTCCGGCGAGTACAACCACCATTCTGGCATCAATATGCTTTGCCGTTCTGATGCAGGCCGCCACCACGCATGGCACCGAAGAAGAACTGGCTGGATTGGCCATCTCGTTACGTATTGTGCTTCTTGCCATTCTTCCGATCATCGGATTTTGCCTGGGTGCGCAACCGATCCTGAGCTACGCTGCGGGTGCAGGTAATCAGGCACGGTTTGAGGCCGTGTTTAAGGGTATCCTTCTCTACTGCGCGGGCTTTTCGATGACCTGCGCAGTTATTGCCTTCCTGTTCGGGGACTGGTTGATTGCCGCCTTCGTCAGCAAAGCGGAATTGATCACCTTTGGTGCGCATCTGCTCGATATCCTTGCCATACAAATCGCGTTCGTTGGCATTTATCAACCAATGGTATCGCGGTTTCAGGCTGCTCATAATGCGCGGCGCGCAGCCATCGTCAGCATGGCACCACAGGGCTACATTCAAATACCGCTAGCTCTATTTTTGCCCATGGCATTTGGCCTGGACGGAATTGTCATGGCACCTGCGCTCGCGGCCGGGCTGACGGCACTCCTTGCTGTTTCTCTGACGTTTTCTGATCGCAAAACACTCTTGATCAAGGAGCTTTCATCATGAACGAGCTACCTTCAAAGCCACTTTCGCTGCAAGACCAGGAAACCGGGCATCACGGCGCATTTGATCCCAACTACGAGCGTCACTTCCGGGCGGTTTCCCAGCCGATCTATCAAACGTCATTATTTGCATTTCGCGACTTTGACGACATGGCGAATGCCTATGCCGGAAATCCTGGCGGCCCCATCTATGCGCGTGGTGACAACCCCACCGTAATGGCATTTGAACGGGAAATTGCAAGATTGGAAAACACCGAAGCATCCCGCGCCTTTGCAAGCGGGATGGGGGCAATCAGTGCAACTGTCATGGCACTTGTCGAGCCGGGAGACCGGATCGTTACCGTTCACAATGTCTATTCCGATGCATATCGACTTTTTGAAACCATGCTCAGACCAATGGGGGTCGCCATCGATTATGTCGATGGCACCAAGACAGATGCCGTAATTGACGTCATTTCAGGTGCAAAACTATTGTTCCTTGAAAGCCCGACGTCTCTGACATTTGAGCTCCAGGACCTGGAAAAACTGGCCCAAGCTGCAAAGCAGCAAAACGTGATCACCGTTATCGACAACTCGTGGGCCACACCGGTTTTTCAGCGCCCGGCCGACCACGGTATCGATCTTGTCATCCATGCCGCGTCGAAATTCCTGTCTGGTCACAGCGACACGGTTGCCGGCGTCGTCACCGGGCGAAAGGACTTGATCAACAAAATCAACGGTTCAACCTTCCCCTATCTCGGCGGAAAACTCGGTCCGTTTGAAGCATGGCTTTTGCTCCGCGGCCTCGACACACTTGAGCTGCGCATGCAACGACACGCTCAAACCGGCGAGTATTTGGCCACAAGCCTGACCCAGCACCCTAAGGTTTCCCAAGTGCTCTATACCGGGTTCAGTGACCATTCCGGGAAACGTACATTACATGGCCATTCGAGCCTGTTTTCCATCATTCTTGATAAGACGGTCGACATTCGGAATTTCAGCAACGCCCTTCGAACATTCAGGTTAGGCGTAAGTTGGGGGGGACCTGAAAGTCTGGTCGTTCCTGCGGCTGCTGTACTGCACCAGAAATATGAAATCAGTGCGTTTCGTCATTTCCAGCTGGATCCGCAACTTGTGCGCATTTACTGCGGGCTGGAAAACCCGTCTGACCTTCTCGCAGATTTAAAACAGGCAATCGATGCCGGGGTAACCAGTTAAGGCCACGGCCTTGGCCAACTCTCGTAACAATTAAAGGGCGCCAAACTGGCGCCCTTTTGCATTTCTGACTGTTGCGGCTTAACTGCCAACCGACACAACTCCCTGTCGCGAATTCGGCCTTGTCAGAACGGCCAAAATCAATTCAAGCGGTCCGCGTGATGCAAAGCGGAACCAAAACTTGGCAAAAACGATCCAGCCCAGATACATCACGACTGAAATCCACAAACAATCAGCCAGACGAACCTGATTGTGCATACCGGCACCGTAACCAAGGAACACCAACCCCATGGCCAATGACATCCCCAAATAGATTGTCAGCGACATGCGACCGGCCGGCGCAACGAATGCAACCAAACTGCGACAAGCCGTTGCACGAAAAGCCGAAAGACCATATGCGACAAGAATAATGGACAATGGCACCGCAAACAGCGGACGCAAAACCAATGTCATCATAAAGAATCGTTCTGGCTCAAATGCCGCGGGCAGCGATGCAAGCGCCCCATAAAAAAGGCTTCCAGCGATTCCCGGAAAGGCGGCAAACGCCGCAATAGTGCGTAATTTGCCAACAAGAGCATCAAAGCCGTTTTCATCACAAAACCGCGCGGCAGCAAGGCCCGAGACCATGGCAGCCGCAACAAGCAGATAGTTGCTCCAAAGACAATAAAGCTGGAAACCGGCCCAACTCTCAAGACGTACCGCCATTACATCGGCGAAACTGCCTGTGGCCAGAACCACCGAAACCGGTATTTCCGGCGCGACATAAGGCGACGGGTTCACTGTCAGGTTCACCCCGAAAAGCGCATTGCCAAGCACAGCCATCGCCCACAGAGCAACACCGCAAACCAAAAGCCCGCGAACAGACATATGCCGAACAATCAACAAAAGCAGCCCGATCACCGCATAGGGCAGCAAAATGTCTGCTTCGAAAAGGAATACCAGATTCACAACGCCGAACATTGCCAGCACACAAAGCCGCCGAACATAAAAACCGACCCCATATCGTTTGAACTGCTGTAACGCAGCAAACCCGAACAGGGCCGAGAAAATCAGGATGAATTTACTTTCAAACAATCCCTGGATCACGCTCGCGGCAAGCACATTCAACCAAAGCGGATCCCCGTCCTGCCATCCCCCGCCAGCAAAACCGAACGTAATCGCAAAGAAGGGCAAATTGACCACAAGTATCCCGAACAGGGCGAACGCGCGAAGGGCGTCAATTGATGACTCGCGTTGCTGAAGCATCTTACGTCTTTCCTCTTGATTGGAACTCTTATTGGAAAGACGTTTGGCAACTGATTTAGTTCAGGGGCAAGAAAGGCTTCTGCACAGCTTATCCACGCTGAACAAAAAATCCCATTCCCCCCGAATTATGACAAACCGTTGGCGGTACCGACGCATGTATGCGTCGGCTTCAGGCAGCATAAATTTTCGTGTCAGGTGCCACAAAAGCTGACATTCGACTTTCCGCGAAATCAATGTCTTAGCATTTCCGATTGCCAGATAAGTTGTCATCGATTGTCACAAAAGATGACAAAAACCTGCAGAATTGACAGAAAAGCTGACATTTTTCTCAAAGTACCTTTGCCAAGGAAATTGTTTGCGGACTTATTGCTCCAGATACGTTTGCTGGTTGGGTCTTGAACCTGTCCTCATTCATACTCTGCTCGCTGGTTGTTCGTCCCGCAATGAAACGAGTTCATTATTTGTCACGATTGGTTCAGAAACGACTTGAACCAATCTCAACATCTATAGGTCCTCTGCAATCGATTGACAGGCGAGCTTCTTCCCGCTTGACCAGTATCAAGGATCCAGAATCCACAATGAAATATGAGAAGCATTATGGAAAAAATGCTTCGCACATTTCTGGTATTTCTGATCGCACTTTCCCTGACCGGAACCGGTGTTGCTCAAGCGTTTTCCCACGTGACGAAGCACGCCACACCTACTGACCTTGTTCAAATCACGATCTGCTCCGCAGACCAAAATCCCGTGACAATATTGATCGACCGGAACGGCAACAAGGTTCCCGCTCCTGTCGAATGCGATTGCCCAAATTGTATGAATTGTCTGAACGGATCTGCGCTCGAACTTCCCAACAAGACTGATGCATTCGGGCATCCCCGCGCTGTCATCCGGGCGACGGTGCCCCTGTCATTTGACCACGCAGACACAGCCCCGACTGCGCCTGCAAGCGCACGCGCGCCTCCCTACAAGGTTTGAATTCATGAACACCCCATGTGTCCCGCTTCATCCTCAGACCAGACACCACGCCCCGCGCGCGATGACGCCCCTGCATTGGCTTCTGATTGTTGCTGTTGTTTGCCTTCTTTCTGTTGTGCTGTGTGCATCCCCGGCAACTGCGCAAACCAAACCTGTTCTGGCACAGTTTCTTGATAAGGTTCCCGCGGCATCCCTGGTCAAGGGTGCTGATGCTTATGGCCCGATTCAAAAAGACACGCCGGTAGCACCGGTTCTCAAGAACGGCGACCAAATCGGCTGGGCCTTTATTACCTCTGATTTTGTTGGCACCACCGGCTATTCCGGCAAACCAATCCATGTGATGGTTGCTGTTGACTCAAAGGCCCGGATCATCGGTGTCAAACTAGTAAAGCATTCCGAACCGATTGTTCTTATTGGCATTCCAGAAGAGCGGATCGCGTCACTCACCGAGGGATATGTCGGCTTTGACCTGGTTGCCGCAACAAAAGATGCAGACCATGAGCTGAATATTATTTCCGGTGCAACGGTCACCATTATGGTCATTGATGACTCGATCCTGCGTTCGGGCATCAAGGTTGCACGCATGCTCAAACTGGGTGGATTGAGTGCACCCGAACCGTCGAACACGCAACAACTTAAAATCAACACAGATGCAACCGCCCCGGAAGACTGGTTCACACTGGTTGGTGACGGGACTGTTCGTCGCATGTCACTTGATGTCGGTCAGGTCAATGACGCCTTTGCCGCGATGGACGATCCAAGAGCACTTGAGCGTCCGATCGAAGCCCCTGCTGAAGAAACCTTCATCGACATGTATGTCTCGCTCGTCAGTATCCCAGCCATCGGCAGGGCGGCACTTGGCGAGCGCGGCTACAACAACCTGAAGGCATGGCTCAAAGACGGAGAAGAAGCCATTCTTGTCACCGCGCGCGGACAGTATTCCTTCAAGGGGTCGGGATATGTGCGCGGCGGCTTATTTGACCGCATCCAGCTTATCCAGGGCGATATGTCGGTACGTTTCCGGGATCGCAACCATCGCCGTGTTGGAGACATCATGGCCGATGGCGCACCGGAATTCAAAGAGATGGATCTGTTCAAGATCCCGGCAAGCAGCAACTTTGACCCGACCCAGCCCTGGCGTCTGGAACTTCTTGTCCATCGCGATGTCGGTGCGATTGAACGTCTCTACACCACCTTTGACATCGGCTGGCAGCCGCCAGCCAACTACCTGACCAAAGTAGTTCCGCCAACGCCGGAGGCAGATAACGCAACCAAGGCTAGTTTCGCCACGGACGAGCAAGCAGCCAAAACAGCCCTTTGGCAACGGATTTGGCGTGACAAAACGGTCGAAATTGTTGTGCTCAGCATCATGTTGCTTGTTCTGACCGCAGCGTTCTTCTTCCAGGGCTTCCTGACACGTTCTGCCAGATTCACCTTCTGGTTCCGAATTTCGTTCCTGACGGTCACGCTGGTGTTCCTTGGCTGGTACGCTAATGCACAGCTTTCCGTCGTCAACCTCATGGCGCTGACCAACTCGCTTGTGACCGGCTTTACCTGGGAAGCATTCCTGCTTGATCCACTGACCTTTATCTTGTGGTTCTCAGTCGCTGCGGCATTGATCTTCTGGGGACGTGGTGCCTATTGCGGCTGGCTGTGCCCGTTCGGTGCTCTTCAGGAACTGACCAACCGGATCGCCAAATTTTTCCACGTCCCGCAGTGGACGCTTCCCTGGGGATTGCATGAACGGTTGTGGGCGGTGAAATACATCATCTTCCTTGGCCTCTTCGGTACCATGCTGGCCTCCATTGATCAGGCGGAAAAACTGGCCGAGGTAGAACCTTTCAAGACTGCCATCATCCTCAAATTTGATCGAGCATGGCCGTTTGTTCTTTATGCCCTTGTCCTTCTTGGCGCCGGGCTTTTCGTCGAACGGTTCTATTGCCGGTATCTGTGCCCTTTGGGGGCGGCCCTCGCTATTCCAGCGCGTATGCGCATGTTTGACTGGCTCAAACGCTACAAGGAATGCGGCAGTCCCTGCCAGAACTGCGCACATGAATGCATGGTTCAAGCCATTCACCCCACAGGAGAAATCAACCCCAACGAGTGCCACAACTGCCTTCACTGTCAGGTGCTGTATCAAAGCGAAAAAATCTGTCCGGTCGTGATCAAGAAACTCAAGCGGCAGGAAAGCCTCTTGGCGAGCACGGAAGGTGCGCAAAAAGCACTGAACCGGACCCGGACGACCAAGCAAAATCTCAAGGAGAAGTCATGATGTCTGACAAAACATCCAAACCCGGAATCACCCGACGTGATCTATTCGGCGTTGCTGCCGGTGGTGCTGCCTTTGCCGGTGCGGCAGGTGCCGCGCGCATCGCAGCAGTCGGTGGTGCAACCGGCGCTGCAACAGCCCTTTCGCTTGGCAGTGCGCAAGCGTCAACCGGAACTGAGGCAAGCCTCGCCCCCGGTCAGCTTGATGAATATTACGGTTTCTGGTCATCAGGTCAGACGGGCGAAATGCGCATTCTGGGTATCCCGTCCATGCGCGAGCTGATGCGTGTCCCTGTTTTCAACCGCTGTTCGGCAACCGGTTGGGGACAAACCAATGAAAGCCTGAATGTTCTTACCGAAAACATGCTGCCCAAAACCAAGGAGTTTCTCGCTGCCAACGGCAAGAAGATCCATGATAACGGCGACTTGCACCACGTTCATATGTCCTTCACCGACGGCAAATATGACGGCCGTTTCCTGTTCATGAATGACAAGGCGAATACGCGCGTCGCCCGCGTCCGTTGTGATGTTATGAAGGCGGACAAGATCCTTGAAATCCCGAACGCCAAGGCCATTCACGGCCTGCGTCCACAAAAATGGCCGCGGACCAACTACGTCTTTGCCAATGGCGAAGACGAAACCCCAATGGTCAATGACGGCAAGGTGCTCGATGATCCGTCGCAATACGTAAACTTCTACACTGCAATCGACGCAGATGAGATGCAGGTCGCCTGGCAGGTCATGGTATCGGGTAACCTAGATAACACTGATGCCGACTATGAAGGAAAATACGCCTTCTCGACCAGCTACAACTCGGAAATGGGGATGAACCTTGCGGAAATGACCGCATCCGAGCTTGATCACGTTGTTGTCTTTAACATCAAGGAAATCGAAAAAGGCATCGCTGCGGGTGATTACATCGAGCTCAATGGCGTCAAGGTCATCGACGGTCGGAAAGGCAAGAACAAGAACTACACCCGTTACATCCCAATCCCCAACAGCCCACATGGCTGCAACATGGCACCGGACAAGAAACACCTTTGCATCGCTGGCAAACTGTCGCCGACTGTATCGGTGATTGATGTCACCAAGCTGGATGACGTGTTCTACAACGGCGCAGAACCGCGTTCAGCCGTTGTTGCCGAACCGGAACTTGGGCTTGGTCCGCTACATACCGCGTTTGACGGCAAGGGCAACGCCCTGACCACCCTGTTCCTCGACAGTCAGGTGGTCAAATGGAACATCGAGAAAGCCGTGCGCGCCTATGCTGGTGAAAATGTCGATCCGATCATCAAAAAGGTCGATGTCCACTATCAACCGGGGCACAACTCCACCTCGATGGGGGAAACACTGGAAGCCGACGGGAAATGGTTCATTTCAATGAACAAATTCTCCAAGGACCGCTTCCTCAATGTCGGCCCGCTCAAGCCCGAGAATGAACAACTGTTTTCGATGCAGGGCGACGACCTTGTCCTGATGCATGATGGTCCGACATTTGCCGAGCCTCATGACTCAATCATTGTTCACCGTTCCGTGGTCAATCCGTTGAGTGTCTGGAACCGTCAGGACCCGATGTGGGCCAAAACCCGCGAACAGGCAGAGGCCGATGGCGTCGACATTGACGACTGGGCTGAAACCGTTGTCCGGGATGGCAACAAAGTCCGTGTCTATATGAGTTCTTCCGCCCCAACCTTTAGTCTTGAATCCTTCAAGGTCAAGGAAGGGGATGAAGTCACCGTCATCATCACCAACATGGACGACATCGATGACCTGACCCACGGCTTCACCATGGGTGATCATGGTGTGGCATTCGAAGTAGGCCCGCAGGCAACCGCGTCGGCAACCTTTGTCGCCTCCAAACCCGGTGTCTACTGGTACTACTGCCAGTGGTTCTGCCATGCCCTGCACATGGAAATGCGCGGCCGTATGTTCGTTGAACCACGGAGCTAACCTATGATGTTGCGCCCCGTCATGATGTTTCTGGGTCTGATTGCAATGCCGCTGCAGGTTTTCGCAGCAAGTCAATCTGTGCCGTCGATTGACGGGGCGCTGTTTGCGGCCATCGCCGGGGCTTCCCCCGGCGATGTGCTGTTGCTCGACCCGGGCCCACATCAGGGACCGATCACACTCGATAAACCCATAACAATTGATGGTCAGGGAAAGGCAAACGTCTATGGCAACAAAACCGGAAGCGTTATTACAGTAACCGGAACGGATATTGCCATCCGCGGCTTGAAAATTACCGGATCGGGATCGTCACACGAAACGATTGATTCGGGCATTCAACTGCACCGCACCGCCGCCCGTGTCCTGATCGAGAATAATCATATTCTTGGCAATCTTTACGGCATTGATATTCACGGTGCGAAGAACGTTACCGTTCTCGCCAATACAATTGTCGGTCGGCGTGATCATCGAATGAATTCACGTGGCAACGGCATATATGTCTGGAACGCACCCGGCACACTGGTTGAACGGAATGACATCCGGCTCGGTCGCGACGGCATTTTTGTCAATACTTCCAAACGCGGGATATTCCGCGGCAACCTGATGCGCGATCTGAGATTTGCCGTGCATTACATGTACGCCCATGACTCCGAAATTTCGGCAAACATTTCGGTCGGAAATCACCTTGGGTTTGCCTTGATGTATTCCGACCGGATTACCGTGCGCGACAATATGTCACTTGCCGACCGCGATCAGGGTTTGATGCTCAACTATACCAACAAGTCTGATCTGGTCGGAAATCTGGTTCGTGGAACCGGTGGCAAATGCCTTTTTATCTACAACGCCCATCGCAATCTGATCGGGGATAACCGGTTTGAAGGATGTGGGATCGGTATTCATTTCACTGCCGGCTCCGAAAGAAATGCCATGGTTGGAAACGCATTTATCGCCAACCAGACCCAGGTCAAATATGTCGGCACCCGTGATGTGGAATGGAGCTTCGATGGCCGGGGAAATTTCTGGTCGGATCATCCGGTGTTCGATCTTGATCGCAATGGTATTGCCGACAGCCGGTTCCGACCAAACGACCTTATGGACCATATTCTTTGGTCACAACCAGCAGCCGGAATGCTTTTGGGGTCACCCGCTGTTCAGTTGATCCGCTGGAGCCAGGCACACTTCCCCGCCACGTTGCCGGGTGGGGTCGTCGACAGCTTCCCGCTCATGAAACCGATCGAAATTCGGGTTCCCGAAGAAATCACTTCTCTTGAACTGGCTGCTCGCGCCAATCCTGTCTGGTTGCGTGAAAGGACTGAAAATGTGTCTGACCCTCTCGCAAGTCACTAAACGCTATGATGATCATACCGTTCTTGATGCGGTTGGCTTTGATGTTGCCGCAGGTGAACGTGTCGCCTTGCTCGGCCATAATGGCGCTGGCAAATCAACATTGATGAAAATCATCCTTGGCCTCATCACCGCCGACGGCGGGACGGTTTCCGTGCATGGCCTTGCGCCTGGCAGTTACCGGGCTCGCACCCAAACGGCCTATCTCGCCGAAAACGCGTCCTTTCACCCATCACTGACCGGAAAAGAACAGCTCCGATACTATCTTCGACTTCGCGATGAGGATCCGCGAAAGGCGATATCACTTCTCGAGCGGGTCGGATTGGGGGCGGCTGCAAACCGTCGGATTGGAACCTACTCCAAGGGGATGCGCCAACGAGTCGGCATGGCTCAGGCGCTCATTGGTGAACCAAAACTCCTTATCCTTGATGAACCCACCAGCGGACTGGACCCTGTATCCCGGCGCGAATTCTATGTCATTCTTGATGAACTGGCCGCGCAAGGAACTGCCATTCTTCTGTCGTCGCATGCCCTTACCGAGGTTGAGGCCAGAACCGACCGGATCGTCATTCTTTCGTCCGGCGTAATGGTGGCAAACGATACCCTGGCAAACCTGCGTCAAAGGGCCTCACTGCCGATCCGCCTTCAGGTTTCCGCACAGCGCGGCAAGGCGGACGAGGTTGCCCAAAAGCTTTCCGGGGAACGCAGCAACGGGGTGATGGTCGATCTGGTGTGCAGTTCGCAGGAAAAACTCGCGCGTCTTGGCGATATCTCGGCACTGGGGCCGTTGGTCGATGATGTCGACGTCATTCCGCCCAGCCTGGAAGATATCTATAGCCATTTCAGTAAACGGGGGAACGCATGAACAAGGTTCTGGCGACAGCCCATAGCGAATTCATCATTGCCCTTCGTAACCGCTGGATTGCGATCTCCGTCGGGATGATGGTGTTGTTTGCGCTTGTATTATCGGCAGCAGGCAGCGCTCCGACCGGTACGGTTGGTGCAGATAAACTGTCAATCACTGTCGCAAGCCTGACATCCCTTGCGGTATACCTTGTGCCGTTGGTTGCACTTTTGATGTCATTTGATGCAATCGCTGGCGAGATAGAACGTGGCACCTTGTCCCTTGTTCTGACCTATCCCGTGGCCCGTGGAGAACTGGTTTTCGGGAAGTTCCTGGCCCATCTATCGATCCTGACTATCGCCGTCTTGGCGGGGTATGGAATTGCCGCCGTCGCTGCCATTGCAACCGACCCCAATGCACTTGTCGGTATCCCCGCACTGTTCCGACTGTTCTGGTCGTCACTTCTTCTTGGCGCAACATTCCTTGGGATCGGTTATGGCATATCATCATTTGCACGCAGACCCGGCGCAGCAGCGGGATTGGTGATCGGGCTCTGGCTAGTTCTGATTGTTTTATATGACCTTGGCCTGTTGGCGGCCATCGTCGCCGATGATGGCGGCACCTTCACTACGCACTATTTTCCCTGGCTGTTGCTTGGCAATCCCGCCGATGCATTTCGGATATACAACCTCGCCGCTTCGGATGCGACCGCGGCTGCAGCTGGATTGACAGGGGCTGCCAACAGCATCCCCGCTATTCATGCCCTGATATCCATCCTGGTTTGGCCGGTGATTGCCACAGTCCTCGCCTGGCTGACTTTCCGGAGGGTCACGCCATGATATCCCCCCCAACGTTGCTTCTGATCGTAATCAACCTGATGTTTCTTGCCGGATGTCAGCAACAAACTGAAGAAACCATGCCGCCTCCGGTTGCCATGACCGAAGAAGCTGTCGGACATTTCTGCCAGATGGACATTCTTGAGCATGCCGGCCCCAAGGCACAAATTCATCTTGACGGCTTGCCCTACCCTCTGTTTTTCAGCCAGGTTCGCGACGGCATCGCCTATGAACGCATGCCCGAACAAAACTATAAAATCAGCGCCATCTACGTCAGCGACATGTCCAAGGCCCATGACTGGGAAAATGTTGGACGAGAAAACTGGATAACGGCAAGCAGCGCGCATTATGTCGTCGCCTCTACCATGACCGGCGGCATGGGGGCATCGGAACTTGTTCCCTTCTCCGATCAGGACGATGCCAGAAAATTTGTCGCCCGCCATGGTGGCCAAATAATGCGCCTTGACGACATTGATGACGCGCTCGTTCTAAACAACACCACGGTCATGCCATCTAACGAGCCGCTCGAAACGGCGATCATTCCAGATGACGACGATTATCGCGCGCGTCTTGAAAAACTTCGCAAAGAATGAGGTTCGCCATGCCCGAATTTTCACGACGTCGGTTTCTGACCATATTTGCCGCCGCAGGCACACTCGCGACGGTGCCGTTTACATTAAAGGCACAGCAACCAATCCGAACATGGAAGGGCGTTGCAATGGGGGCTGCTGCCTCGATCAGCCTGTCGCATCCTAATGCTGACAATATCCTGTCGCGCGCAACCCGCGAACTCGAACGACTGGAAAATATCTTCAGTCTTTATCGCGAACATTCCACGCTTGCACAATTGAACCGCGATGGCGTGATTGATGCACCGCCGTTCGAATTTTTGGAATGTTTGGGGCTGTGTGGGATCATAAACCGGGCAAGTGGTGGGCTTTTTGATCCAACGGTTCAGTCACTTTGGCGACTATATGCGCAAAGCCATTCACAGGGCCGCCCCCCCGAGAATGAGTCAATCCGTGAGACGCTTTTTAGAACAGGCTGGGACAAGGTTGCTATCAATCAGGGTCGAGTCAGCTTTAAAAGACCGAATATGGCAATGACCCTGAATGGAATTGCCCAAGGCTATGTTGCAGACCGAATTGCCAAGCTGCTTCGACATGACGGATTGAATAATGTGCTGATCAATACCGGGGAATTCGCAGCACTTGGCGGTCACCCGGAAGGTAAAGACTGGCCTGTTTCGATTGATACCGGTTTGGGAATTCGAAAAGAAAAGGTGATGTTGCGTGACAACGCCTTGGCAACTTCACTGCCAAACGGCACCTTTTTTGATCAGGCAGGTTTGGTTGGACATATCATTGATCCACGCACAGGCCGTCCCACGCAAGCACGCACCGAGGCTGTTAGTGTAACAGCAACCTCTGCTGCCGTGGCAGACGGGCTCAGCACGGCCATTTGCCTTATGAGTAAAGGCGAAGCAGCCAAGTTTCTCACGCAGTTCCCAAGTGCACAAATGGCTTAACTTTGGCACCGGTTGCGATGTGCGTCGCTTACACGTGGCTGAAATACTGCTGCCCTAACGCGCCAGTTCCAGAAGTGCGGCTCGATCAAGGACTTGCAGTTTCGGCCCCGCAGATATGGCGCCAGTTGCTTCGAGCTTGCGCAACGATCTGGAAAACGTTTCTGGTGTAATACCGATCCGGCTGGCGATTTGGCGCTTATCTGGGAAGTTTTTGCCACTTGCGCCGTCGATGGTTGCGCCATTCCGGTCTTCAAAATCGATCAGAAACGCTGCAATCCGTTGGATCGGACGTGTGTGGCGCAGCTTATAGATTTCTTCAAGGAAGAACCGCTCCCAACGTAACAGGCTTGCCAACACATCACCAAGAACGTCAGGCGCACTTTTCAAAATGCCAAGATAGGCCATGCGCGGAATGGCAACGATTTCGCAATTTTCAACAACCTGACATTCAACCGGATAGGACCGACCGGCAAAGGAAACTGCCTCTGCAAACGACCCGGCCTCGGTCAGGAAATGCATTACCGTTTCATCCCCCTGTGCGGATGTTTTCACGAGGCGCAAATGACCGGACAGCAGAATATAGAAATACTCGGCCACATCCCCCGCCCGGAAAAGATGTTCCCCGCGGGCGTGGCTTTCGACCTTGCATGTTCCGAGCAAAGTATTTAGCCGCTCTTCCCCAAGTGCGGCTAACAGTGGCACCTGAGAGATCACATCGTGATCCGCGCTAGATAGCGACCTTGAAACCATCTGACTGTTCCTCCCAGGTTCCACTGTTTGAAAGGCCACACCACTCGGCCAGCATCTCGGTATCTGCAATACGGATGATGTGTCCGCTGGAATGCTGGGACACGCCATGTTCCGACAACTTTTTAAGTGCCCGGGAGAACGTCTCGCTGGTCATGCCAATCTTGCGGGCCAACGCGGACTTTTCCATGGTAAGCGGTGTGTCATACGCATCCCCGACAGGAACGGCATTGGCAAGCAAATAGATCCCCAGACGTTGGGCCGCTGACCGGCATTTCAGTTCCTCGGTCTGGCGCAGCATTTGACATAGTCTTTCTGTTACGACCGACATCATGGCTAATGCCCGTTCAAAGTGCGCGGAAAGAAAGTTGGCAAAAGCAGCCCCGTCAATTCGAATGGCGGTCGTCGCGTCCAACGTTTTGATAGAAGCGGCGTAACAAGCTTCCGGCGCCAGCGCACACTCGCCGACAAGCTGGCCGTCCCCCAACAAATCAATAACGCCGTTCTTGCCATCTCCATTCGTGTAGGACAGCTCAACATGCCCATTCACAATCAGAAACAAGGCCGAAGCAGGGTCTTCGGCACGGATCATCACCGTATCGGATTCATACCGGACCCACGTGCATAATGATGCCAGTTCCAGAATGTCGTCTTGCGGCCAGTTTTTGAAATAGCGGCCAGACTGGAGAACACCCGAGATTCGATCAATATCTCTCATTGTGAAGTTTCCATGGAAAAACGCGGTTTTTGTTAAGCATTGGAAGAAATCTAACATTCAACCGGGCGGGTTGGATTGTTCCATGTCAAACACGTCGGTCAGGTCCATAAAACCAGGTACACTATCCAGTAAAAAAGCCCTGCCAATCAGCAGGACTTTGCCAAAAAATGCGCTACGACATCGCTGTCACATTGTGCAAAAACTATTCAAACCGTGGGAACAGGATCGAGTTTTCCAAATACATATGGGCAACAAGATCTTCGATCAGCTTGCTGGTCCCGCTGTACAATCTGCGCCACGAACCACATACCCCGTCGGGCAAGGTGCAATTGTTCGTCAGTTTCTGCAGTTTGTGAATGACTTGACTATGATCGTCATGCTCTTCGCGCATACAATGGATAGGCATAGCCAATGCTGGCGTGATCGGGGTATTCCGGCTCATTTCACGCATCGCTGGGAAAAGAACATTTTCCTCTTTGGTCATGTGCATATCAAGGTTTTCGGCCATTTCGATCAATGCATCAGCCAGCCCTACCGGTGCGTCCGGATGGTCACCATGGACAATTTCAATTTCGCGAGACAACGCAATTAGCTCAATCAGTTCATCGCGGTGAACATCGTGATAACGCGTAAGAATGAAATCGATAAACCCATCGACATCCCCCACATTTGGCAAGGTCAAAGGCCCCTTGGGAAGCGCACAGAGTTCCTCCGCAATCACATGCGGATCAAGCTCCTTGCGCTTTGCAGCTTCTTCAAGCGTCCGGTCAGGATGACAACAAAAACCGATGCGATGGCGGCGAAAAACCAAGGTTGCGCCGGGGAAACATGAAATCAAGCCCCCCAGGGGCTGATCAAGAAGTTCGTTAGGCGTAACGGTCAATGTTGCCGTATTCAATGCATCTTGCATAAAGGTGTCCTCCCTAAAATCGGCATCCAGCAAACGAAAGGGAGTTTAAACCAGCGATAATTTGGCAGATTGACGATGGTCAAATGATATCATCCCCAAAAAAAATGCTGCGGTCGCCTCTGACCGGTTATCCCGTCAAAATAACGTTCTGTCGGGTTATTCCAACTAAGCGTAATTCCAATCTCGCGGCGACTTGACAAACATCAAACACCAGTCTGTGCAGACCAGCGATACTTCGCCATACAAAACGCCGGAGTACGCTGTGACAGAAACCTATCCATCCTTTACGCCATTTTTGCTGGCAAACCCGTTCATACGCAATGCACCGACATTTTTGGTCGCGCGCATATGCCACCAAGCGATGGCGACGATGCATCATCGCTACAGACCGGTATTTGAACGGATCGCCGAACAAGAAGCATTCGCCCTACTGATTTCTCCGACTGACCTAGATCTGCAATTCTATTTAAAAATAGATGCCGATCATCCTGAACTCCGACCCGCGAGACATGGCGAAGAAGAAACTATCGCAGCACAGATATCAGGCCCGCTTCCCGCACTGCTGGAGCTTCTTCAGGGGTCATCAGATGGTGACGCACTGTTCTTTTCGCGCACATTGCGGATCGAGGGACGCACCGAACTTGTTGTCGCACTTCGCAATGCCCTGGATGGAGAGTCCATTGATCTGCGATCCGCTGTGGCGGAAAGCTTTGGCATAATGGGACCTGCAGCCAAGGTAGCACTTGGCCTTGCGGAAAAGATTTATCGGCAACTTCAGCACGACATGAACCGGACGGCAGACGCGTTGACGTCACCTACTGCCACACGTTTGCTCGGCTTGGAGAAACGCACGTCCGCGCAAGCGGCCACAATGGCTGAGATTGAGAAAACAATACAAAGGCGGAACCGCCATACGCGTGTCAAACCTTCCGGCACGGCCAAGGATGATTTCGCGCTACCCGCCAATCCCTGATCCACAACCAGTTACAGGTTCAATATGGAACTCGTATGTCCTGCAGGAACACCTGCCAGCCTGCACGCTGCCGTCGCGGCGGGTGCTGATGTTGTATATTGCGGTTTTCGGGACGCGACGAATGCCCGAAACTTTCCGGGATTGAACTTTTCACGTGCTGAATTACGCGATGCCGTCGAACATGCACACAAGCACGGAGTTCATGTCTATCTTGCCTGCAATACCTATCCACAGGCCGGGGCAGAAGAAATCTGGCATAAGGCAGTTGATGACGCCGTGGCAATTGGTATCGATGCTATCATCCTTGCGGATATCGGTTTGCTGCGATATGCGCGCGACCGTCATCCGGACGCCCGTTTGCATCTATCCGTACAGGCGTCGGCTTCGAATGAAGAAGCCATTCGATTTTATCATCAGGAATTCGGTGTGCGGCGTGTTGTGCTGCCCCGTGTTCTCTCGCTTGATGAGATACGTACCCTGAATCAGCGCATACAGGTTGAAACAGAAGTATTCGCATTTGGCGGGATGTGCGTCATGGCCGAAGGTCGTTGTTCACTGTCTTCATACGCGACGGGCGAAAGTCCGAATATGAACGGTGTCTGTTCACCAGCGGCACATGTTCACTATGAAGAACGCGGTGACGCGACAGTTTCCCGACTGGGTAACTTCACCATCAATATCTATGACAGCGATGAAAAAGTCGGATATCCGACGCTCTGCAAGGGTCGGTTTCGCGCCATGGACAAATCCGGCTATCTGTTTGAAGAACCCACGAGCCTTGATGTCACCGCCATACTGCCGGAATTGGCCGATGCCGGTGTTTCAGCCCTTAAGATCGAAGGACGACAACGCGGGAAGGCATACATATCACAGGTCGTCGGCGCTTTTCGTGCGTCACTGGACAAAATCGCCAAGGGACAACACGACGCGCGATCAAAACTCAGCACGCTGAGTGAAGGTCAAAGCGATACCACAGGTGCATACCGGAGAAATTGGCAATGACAAGATCGCGATTGGTGATGGGCCCGGTTCTTTTTCATTGGGATGAGAGCCGTAAAATAGACTTCTACAACCGCATCGCAGATGAAACCGACATCGATACCGTCCATGTCGGCGAGGTCGTCTGCGCAAAGCGGATGCCATTCTTTGACAAGCGCTTGCCTGACGTTATCGAACGACTTCAGCGCGCCGGAAAGGAAGTGGTTCTTTCAACCTTGGCACTGGTGATGAATGAGCGCGAAGTTAACCAGCTACGTGACATCGCACAAATGCCCGGCATCCTGATCGAGGCCAATGATGTTTCCATTTTGCGCTTGCTCGCAGGCCAAACGCACATGATTGGCCCTTATATCAATACCTATAATGAAGGGACGTTTTCCTATTTTGCCGATAAAGGTGCAAAACGGATTGCCCTTCCTTGGGAATTGCCTATGTCTTCGATTGCCAAATTATGTAACGTGCGCAAGGCGGTCGAGATAGAGGTTCAAGTGTTTGGTCGCATCCCGTTGGCCATTTCGGCCCGCTGCTATTCAGCAAGGGCACACGGCCTGCACAAGGACGGATGCCGTTACGTATGCAGTGAACATCAGGACGGTATGGATGTTGAAACTCTGGATGAAACGCCATTTCTGGCGGTGAACGGGTTACAGACCCTGTCCTACCACTATACAGAACTCTCCGACCATATCGCACAGATGCAGGATACTGGTGTTTCTGCATTCCGCCTGTCCCCGCACAGCCTGAATATGACAAAGGTTTCAGACCTCTATCGCCAGGTGTTGGCACACGAAACCAGTCCGGAAGAACTCAGGCATCACCTAAACGAGATGCACTTCCCGATGTCCTTCGCCGATGGTTTCTTGCACGGTGTTCCCGGCGCAGAGTTTCGTCAGACACTTGATCAAAGAGCAGAGTAGACATAGAAAACCGCAGCTTCCCGAACGTATTTAGCACATTGGTTTGGGCATCTATAAATCGACTATCGCTATACCAAAGCGCTGCAAGAACAGTTGTCTTCCAACCATTCGAACAACTCATTCTCTTCTGGGTTCAAAACGACCTCAAGCCCACCGGCAAACGCCTTAAAGGCGTCAAGGTTTAACTGGTTAAGCCCCACCAGAACCGGGATGTTATTCACTAGCGCATCAGCAATGACATCACGAAAGCCATGCCCTTCAGCCTCGTGTTTACCAAATTTGTTAATGACCAGAACATCCGCACCTTTACTAATTTCTTGGGTCACATGACCAACAGCATCTTCAAGCGCACTGGTATCCAGTCGACATCCGCGGGAATGTTCCCCCAATGTCTGGGAAATGCGAATGATCGGACCATCCGGCAGCACCTTAACATCCATATCGCATGGCCCATCAGTCTCGCGCTCGGAATTGATTTGCACGGTTCCACAAACGCGCCACCCCATTTCTGTAATACGCTGCGTCACGCGCGAAAGAAGCAAATCGGTATCTCCCCTGCCAGGAGCCATTGTGTAAGCGATTTTCATCTTAGTGTTCCTTTATATTCCGCTGATAGCAATGCTTCGTTCTGCGTCAGAACGTGACTTCATCAGATGTCTGAACGTCAGATGCTCGGATCGTGCAATCGAGATCACGTAGAAGACCGTCTTTCAGGCTATAGATCAGACCGTGAATCTTGATGTCCGCACCGGCCCGCCAAGCGCGACGCATAATCGGAGTTTCTGCAACCCGACCAACACCTTCGATAACATTGAGCTCTGCCAACCTGTCGCGCCGCACCTCGATATCACCGTGCTGCGCTAGTTCGCGGGCATGAAAACGTGCTTGGCGTCGGATGGGTTCAAGCCAGTGATCGGCAAGACCATGGGGATAGTCTTCGGTTGCGGCTTTCACCCCGCCACAGCCGTAGTGACCACAGACAATAATCTCACGGACCTTCAGGCTCTCGACCGCAAACTCAAGAGCAGACAGCAGATTCAAATCCGATGAATGCACCACATTGGCGACATTGCGGTGAACAAAGACTTCCCCGGGATCGAGTCCGGCGACTACGTTCGCAGGAACGCGGCTGTCTGAACAACCGATCCAGAAGAACTCAGGGGCCTGATGACTTGCCAGTCTGGAAAAGTATCCAGGTTCTTCTTTTTGGCGAGAACGCGACCAGACCTTGTTGCGTTCCAATAGGTTTTCAAGCATGGAAACCTCAAACCGGTTGGAGGTACTACGCACAAAATGCGTACCTAGTTTGGCTTCGTATTGTTGGCGGCTTGCCCAAGATCCGTGCCGGTAATCGAGGCCGACGCAATAAGTCCATCGACAAACAGCTTTGCTTTACGAGCCCACTGGGCTTTTTCCATTGCTTCGGAGATTTTTGGTTTCACGGCCTCAAACGGCAGTGGCTGCCCCTCTGCCAATGCATCCAGCCGGAGGACATGATAGCCATATCTGCTCAGCACAGGCTCTGACGCAACTTCACCCTCAGAAAGCTGGCGAAGAGAGGCTTCAAATTCTGGCACCGTATCGCCGGGGCGCAACTGACCAAGCGACCCGCCCGCAGACCGAGACCCACAGTCGCTTTGCGTGCGTGCGATCTTTTCGAATGTATTACCGTCTTTACGAAGGTCACTGAGGATATCGTTTGCCCGTCTGAGGGCCAGTTCTCTCTCCACGGCGTCATTCGGATCGCATTTGCAAAGAATATGGGAAACTTCCCACAGGGGCATGGTACGAAACCGTTCGGGGTCCTTCTGCCATTCTGTGCGAATCTCTTCCTCACTCGGGCGGGTGATTTCGATTTCTGCTTCAAGCAATGCGCGGATCATCGCCTCTTCGCCGGTTTCGAACCGGTTTGGCGAGACTTCCTGCGGTTCAGCTTCAATGCCGTTTCTGCGCGCTTCTTGAAGCAACAAGGTTCGGATGACCAATGCGTTGGCCGCGTTGCGCAAGGCGTCAGCAAAATTGTCCTTTGACGCCGTGTGGTTTTGCAGTTCCGCAGCAACGGCTGTCTGCGGGATGGTTTCGCCATTGATGACGAGGTCAGGAAACATTTGTATATTCATAGCGCTTTGTCCTTTGTGTGCAGAAGGAAGTCGGCGCATGAATGCGCCGAGCGTCCATTATCGGTGTGACAAAGGTTTGGTCCGGCGTGAACGGACAATCTGATAGCCCGGACGCATGAAGTACCGCACTGGAACTGAAAGCATGTGCACAAGGCGCGTGAACGGGAACACAAGGAATATCGTCAGTCCCAGAACCAGATGCAGTTTGAAAATCCAGGCCACATCGGCAATGTGGCTGGCGGCATCAGACTGGAAAGTGAAAATTCCCTGTGCCCAAGACATGAACTTGGTCATTTCATGCCCGTCGAGATGTTCGAGCGACACAAAGATGGTACCAATCCCAAGAACAAGCTGTGCCAGCAACAGCGCAAGAATGCCGATATCGGCAAAGCTTGACGTTTTGCGGATACGCGGGTCGGTCATCCGACGATGGAACAGCATCAGACCACCAATGAGCGCCATGACACCGGCAATACCGCCGGCAACAACGGCCAGTGTCTGCTTGGCCCCATGACTGATGCCCAAGGCGTCAAAAATCCAGATCGGCGTCAATAGGCCAATCAGATGGCCAAAGAAGATCACCAGAACACCGACATGGAACAAAACCGAGCCCATCATCAATTGTCTGCGACGCAGAAGCTGACTTGAGGATGTTTTCCAAGTGAACGGATCGCGTTCATATCGGGCGATAGAGCCGATAATCAGGACCGATAGCGCGATATAGGGATAGATCCCGAAAAGGAAGTTATGCATTTGGGCCTCCTTTACTCTGCTGCTTCCGGCGGTACCGGTCCAGCGGGTTGATCAATACGCGACAGAATGTCACGCACCTGCGGGCAACCGGCATTCGGGTCCGGTCCGAACGTGACCTCGCTTTCCTCCCAGACCTCATCAAGTGCTTCGAGGTCATCGGGATCGTCTTCAGGCTGTTCAAGCAGTTCGGCAACAGCAGTTGCACTGACTGTTACGTCTGCCAACTGCGTTAAAGCGGCAAAGACTGCCTGATAGGGGCTTTCGCGATGCTCAAGACGGGCGCGAACGGCATCGAAAATATGAGCCGCATCCGCAAGGACCTCCTTCGCATCTGCCGGGGGCTGGGTTGCAAGGAATTCCAGTAACACAGGCAAATGATCGGGTAATTCCGTTGTTGCCGGTTCAAAGCCGCCAGCCCGATATGTTTCAAGCAGGCTAACCATGGCCCCGCCACGATCACGGCTTTCGCCGTGAACATGTTCAAACAGATTGAGCGAAAGGGTCCGTGACCGATCGAACAGCATGACAAAGCGTTCTTGCAGATCGTAAATGTCGTCGCTCGATAGCTCTTCGACCAGCGGGCGTAAATCGCGACGGGTCGCAGCTGTCAGCCGCGTTTCGGATGCCAGCACAGCGCCGATTTCAGGCATGGCACCTTGCAGTTCCTCCGTCGGGTAGCTCAACAGAAGCGAGAGTGATTTGATCGTGCGGTCCATCAACGTACCTCCTGTGGCATTTTCAGAGGCTTCTTGCTGCCTCCAAACAGGGAACCCTGACTGATCCCCGAAGAACAGCCATTGCAGTTGGTGAACCCTTCACCGCCACGCAGATCATAGGCTTCTTCGACCTGCTCGCGATGTGTCGTTGGAATGACGAACCGGTCTTCGTAGTCGGCCAGCGCCATGATTTTGTACATATCTTCGATGGTTGCACCATCCAGACCGACGCGTTTTGCCACGGTCTCGTCGATGACACCTTCGACGGTTTTTGAACGCATATAGGCACGCATTGCCAACATCCGCTCAAGCGCATGTGCCACCGGCTCTTCGTCGCCAGCCGTCAGCATATTGGCGAGATACTTCAACGGAATGCGGAGATTGCGTACATCAGGCATCGCACCGTCCATACCGATCGCACCTGCTTCCGCTGCATTCTGAATTGGGGAAAGCGGCGGGATGTACCACACCATCGGAAGCGTGCGGTATTCCGGATGTAGCGGGAAGGCAACCTTCCACTCCATGGCCATTTTCCAGATCGGGCTTTCCTGTGCCGCCTTGATCCAATCTTCGGGAACACCATCAGCACGCGCAGCGGCAATGACTTCCGGATCTTTGGGATCAAGGAACACGCCAAGCTGGGCGTCATAAAGATCGGTGGTTTCTTCAGCATTGGCCGCTGCTTCGATCTTGTCTGCATCGTAAAGCATCACACCAATATAGCGGATGCGCCCGACACAGGTTTCCGAACAGACGGTCGGGTTTCCCGATTCAATACGCGGATAGCAAAGCGTGCATTTTTCCGACTTTCCCGTTGACCAGTTATAATAAACCTTCTTGTACGGACAGCCCGAAACGCACATGCGCCAACCACGGCATTTTTCCTGATCAATCAGGACAATACCGTCTTCTTCGCGCTTATAGATTGCACCGGAAGGACAACTAGCTGCACATGCTGGGTTCAGGCAGTGTTCGCACAGGCGCGGCAAATACATCATGAATGTATTTTCGTATTCACCGTAGATGTCTTTCTGGATGCCCTCGAAGTTATAATCTTCCGAGCGCTTCGAAAATTCCCCGCCCAGAATTTCTTCCCAATTCGGACCCTTTTCGATTTTTTCCATCCGTTCGCCGGAGATGCGCGAACGCGGACGTGCGGTCGGAAAGGCTTTCATTTCCGGGGCGGATTTCAGGTGGTCATAATCGAAATCGAATGGCTCGTAATAGTCGTCGATTTCCGGCAGATCCGGGTTGGCAAAAATGTTTGCCAAAATCCGCCATTTCGATCCCTGTTTGGGCTGAAGCTTTCCCGACTTGGTGCGTTCCCAACCACCATTCCAGCGGTTCTGGTTTTCCCAATCGGTCGGATAGCCAGTGCCCGGTTTGGTTTCGACGTTGTTGAACCAAGCGTATTCAACGCCATCGCGGCTCGTCCAGACATTTTTGCAGGTGACCGAACAGGTATGACAACCGATGCATTTGTCGAGGTTCAGCACCATGCCGATTTGTGCGCGGACTCTCATTTCCCGATCTCCTTGTCGTTTGCTTCTTCGTCGAGCCAGTCGACCTTCTGCATTTTGCGGACAATGACGAACTCATCACGGTTAGCACCGACGGTTCCGTAGTAGTTGAAACCATATGATTGCTGGGCATAGCCCCCAATCATGTGCGTAGGTTTAAGGGTCGTGCGGGTGACAGAGTTATGAATGCCGCCACGTTTGCCGGTTTTTTCCGAACCGGGCGTATTCACGATTTTTTCCTGGGCATGGTACATGAAGGTCGTACCATCCTTGATGCGCTGGGAAACGACCGCACGTGCGGTCAAGGCACCGTTGGTGTTGTAAAGCTCCACCCAGTCGTTATCGACGATCCCCGCGCGCTGTGCGTCGTTTTCGCTGATCCAGATGACCGGACCACCACGGTTGAGCGTCAGCATCAGCAGGTTGTCGGTATAGGTCGAATGGATGCCCCATTTCTGATGCGGTGTGATGAAATTCAGCACCACATGCGGTACACCATCGCGGGCTTCATCGTTGATTTCCTCTGTCACCGTCTTAAGGTCGACCGGCGGACGATAGGAAACAAACCCTTCCCCGAAGGCCCGCATCCAGAGGTGATCCTGATAAAGCTGCTGACGCCCCGTCAGGGTTCGCCACGGGATCAACTCGTGAACGTTGGTGTAACCCGCATTGTAACAGACATGTTCTGACTCAAGCCCCGACCACGTTGGCGAAGAAATGATCTTGCGCGGCTGGGCGGCAATATCGCGGAAGCGGATTTTTTCATCTTCCTTGGGCAGGGCAAGATGGGTGTGATCCCGTCCGGTAACCTTGCCAAGCGCATCCCATGCCTTGACCGCCACCTCTCCGTTGGTTTCCGGTGCCAGCATCAGAACCACTTCCGTGGCATCGATATCCGTATCAATCTTCGCACAGCCTTTGGCAGCCCCTTCCTGCCACATGCCGTTCAGATCGCGAAGATGTTGCACCTCTACCTCGGTTTTCCAGTTGATGCCCTTGCCACCATTGCCCAACTTGTCGAGCAACGGACCAAGTGCAGTAAAGCGGTCGTGGATTGCGGTGTAATCGCGTTCAACGGCGATATAGTTCGGTGCGGTCTTGCCGGGAATAAGTTCGCATTCGCCTTTCTTCCAATCCTTGACCTGATCCTGGGCGACTTCACCCGGGGTATCATGCAGGATCGGTAGAGCGACGATGTCGGTTTCCTTACCAAGGTAACCCGGTACGATTTCCTGGAACTTCTTGGCAATGGCCTTGAAGATTTCCCAATCCGACTTGCTTTCATAAGCCGGGTTAACAGCAGCCTGAAGCGGGTGGATGAACGGGTGCATGTCCGATGTATTTAGGTCGTTCTTCTCGTACCAACTTGCAGTTGGCAGAACGACATCGGAATAGACCGCGGTCGTGCTCATACGGAAATCAATACAGACCAGAAGGTCAAGCTTTCCGCGCGGAGCTTCTTCATGCCATTTGGCTTCCTTCGGCAGTTGCCGACCTTCTTCACCAAGATCCTTGCCCATAACACCGTGATCGGTGCCAAGCAGGTGCTTCAGGAAGTACTCGTGACCCTTGCCCGAAGAACCCAACAGGTTGGACCGCCAGACGAACAGGTTGCGCGGCCAGTTTTTGGGATCATCGGGATCTTCGCAGGACATTTCCAGATCACCGGCTTTCAATTGCTCGGCAACATAGGCGGGGATTTCCTTGCCGGCTTTTTTAGCCTCCTTGGCAACATCCAGAGGATTGGTTTTTAGCTGCGGTGCCGATGGCAACCACCCCATCCGTTCTGCACGGATATTGTAATCGATCATTGAAACATCCCAATCGCCTTCCGGTGCGGTCGGAGACAGGATTTCATTGGCCGTAAGGGTCTCATAACGCCACTGATCGGTATGGGCATACCAAGCACTGGTGGAATTCATGTGCCGAGGCGGACGTCCCCAATCAAGAGCAAACGCCAGCGGTTGCCAACCGGTTTGCGGACGGAGTTTTTCCTGTCCGACATAGTGGGCCCAACCGCCACCCGATTGGCCGACACACCCGCACATCACCAGCATGTTGATGACACCACGATAATTCATGTCCATGTGGTACCAGTGGTTCATCGCCGCACCGATGATGACCATTGATTTGCCTTTGGTCTTTTCGGCATTCTGGGCAAACTCACGGGCGACATGAATGATCTTGTCGGCCGAAACACCGGTAATTTTTTCGGCCCAGGCCGGGGTGCCTGGCATACCGTCAGCATAGTCATTGGTGACCCAGTCACCACCCAGTCCTCGATCAAGGCCGTAATTGGCACAGAACAGGTCAAATACGGTCGCAACCATGACCTCGCCATCGGCAGTCTGGACGCGTTTGACCGGAATGTTGCGGGTCAGGACATTGGGATGCTGAGCGTCAGTTGCAAAATGTTCCGAGGCATCACCACCGAAATAGGGGAAATCGACACCGGTAATCTCGTCATGATCTTCTTCAAGGATCAGCGACATTTTCAGAGAGGTATCCGCCCCGGCAGCGCGCTCTTCGAGGTTCCATTCACCAGCTTCACCCCAGCGATATCCAATCGAGCCATTCGGCGCGACCAAGCCACCCGACTTTTCGTCGATTGCGATGGTTTTCCATTCCGGATTATTTTCTTCGCCGATCTTGTCGCTAAGGTCTGCGGCACGCAGGAAGCGGCCGGGTATTAGCGAACCGTTTTTTTCGTCGAGTTTAACCAACATCGGGAAGTCCGAATATTTGCGGCAATACTCTTCGAAATAATCGGTCTGACGGTCGAGATGGAATTCGCGCAGGATCACATGACCAAAAGCCAATGCCAATGCAGCATCCGTACCCTGCTTGACGTTCAACCAGACATCGCCAAATTTTGCTGCTTCGGAATAATCCGGGCAAATAACGGCCGATTTGGTTCCGCGATACCGGGCCTCGGTATAGAAATGGGCATCCGGTGTTCTGGTTTGCGGCACGTTCGATCCCCAAAGGATCAGATATCCGGCATTATACCAGTCAGCCGATTCCGGAACGTCGGTCTGCTCGCCCCACGTCATCGGCGATGCCGGCGGCAAATCGCAATACCAGTCATAAAATGACATGCACACGCCACCCAGAAGGCTGAGATAGCGTGAACCGGCCGCATAGCTGATCATGGACATTGCCGGAATGGGCGAGAAACCAAACACACGGTCAGGGCCATATGTTTTCGCGGTAAAGGCGTTGGCGGCTGCAACCAGTTCGGTTGCCTCATCCCAGGTTGCTCGGACAAACCCGCCTTTGCCGCGGCTCGCAACATAGCTTGCACGCAAGACAGGGTCATTTTGAATGGCTGTCCATGCCTGAACCGGGTTCATTGTCGAACGCATCCGGCGCCACAGCTTCAAAAGCTTGCCACGGATCAGCGGGTTTTTGACACGGTTGGCAGAATACAGATACCAGCTATAGCTTGCCCCTCGGGCACAGCCGCGCGGTTCATGGTTTGGCAGTCCTGCACGAGTACGCGGGTAATCGGTTTGCTGGGTTTCCCAGGTGACGATCCCGGACTTAACATAGATTTTCCAGCTGCACGATCCGGTACAGTTTACACCGTGTGTCGAGCGAACGATTTTGTCGTGGCGCCAGCGGTTGCGATAGGTATCTTCCCAGTCGCGGTTCTCGCGGGTGACCTGACCGTGATTGTTTGAAAACCTTTCCAGTTCCTTGTTCTGGAAAAAGTTAAGTCTGTCTAACAGGTGACTCATGGCGTTTCTCCTGAAGGCTGCGGGCCCTGCCTAACCGGTTAGGTTGGGCAGGGAGAATTTCGGTTAATCAGCACGAAACCGGTGCGTTCTTGCGGCTGTAATAGAACCAGGTGATGGCAACACAGACCGCATAGAAGCCTGCAAAGCACCAAAGCGCGCCTGCGGGACCGCCAGTCAGTGCGATGGAGGTGCCATAGGCTTTTGGAATGAAGAACGCGCCATAGGCAGCAATCGCACTGGTAAAGGCGATGATGGCGGAGCTTTCGAGTTCCGACTGTTTAAGCTGGGCTGCCTGATCAGCATCGGGCATCAGGCGCGGGATTTCCTGACGCATGATCGATGGAATCATCTGGAAGGTTGACGCATTGCCGACACCGGTCAGGAAAAACAGCGCCATAAAGCAGGCAAAGAAGCCCCAGAAATGACCGCTGGTTCCGCCAAGCGGCAGGAATTGAAGGACGCTGACAACCGCAACAATCATGCCGATAAAGGTCCAGAACGTTACCCGTCCGCCACCAAGCTTGTCAGAAATCCATCCTGTGCCAGCACGGCTCAGCGCGCCAACCAGCGGGCCGAGAAATGCATATTGCAAGGCATCAACTTCCGGGAACTGGGTTTTCATCAGCAGCGGGAACCCAGCGGAATAGCCGATAAAACTGCCAAATGTGCCGGTATAGAGGATGCACATGATCCAGTTATGTTTGCGGCTAAAAATGATCGACTGCTTTTTGAAGCTGGCTTTGGCATCAGCGATGCTGTTCATGCCAAACCATGCCGCAATGGTCGAAACCACGATGAACGGCACCCAGATGAAACCGGCATTCTGCAGGAAGATTTCGCCGCCACCTGCAACGCTTTGGGCTGCTCCACCAAAGGCGCCGAACACACCGGCCGTGATCACAAGCGGGACCACAAACTGCATGACCGAAACACCAAGATTGCCAAGTCCCGCATTCAGGGCCAGGGCGTTACCCTTTGCCCTTTTCGGATAGAAATAGGCGATGTTTGCCATCGAGGAGGCAAAGTTCCCGCCCCCGAACCCGCACAACAGTGCGAGAATAAGGAACCAGCTGTAGGACGTGTTGGGGTCCTGTACGGCAAAGCCGATACCAAGTGCTGGCAGCAACAGGGATGCCGTGCTGAGCGTTGTCCAGATGCGGCCGCCAAAGATTGGAACCATAAAACTATAGAAAATGCGAAGCGTTGCCCCAGACAGGCCCGGAAGTGCGGCCAGCCAGAACAGTTCACCGGTGGTGTAGGTAAAGCCGATGACCGGCAGCTTGGCGACAACAACTGACCAAACCATCCAGACCGAAAATGCCAGCAAAAGGCACGGAATGGAGATCCAGAGATTGCGGGTGGCAATTGCACTGCCCTTGCTTGACCAGAACTCTGTGTCTTCGGGTCGCCAATCGGTCAGGACAGCGCCTTTTTGGCCATTGTTTGCATGCGTGACTTCCAAGGGAACCTCCCGATGAAACTGGTGGAGAGGCAGAGCGCAACCTGCGCTCTGCCGGTTTGCATTACTGAGCAGGTTTGGTAACGCCCGACGTCTTGCCGGCTTCAGTTTCCGGCTTTTCCAGTGGTTTCTCGGGCACATCCGAAAGGTATTTTTCGTCGGCCAGTGCCGGATGACGCGAACGTTCCATGCGGCGGATCACGACATGCATCCAGATCGTGGACACTGCGACCAGAACGAACAGCAGCATGAATGGCGCGGTCCAGACATTGGTCAGATCAAGAAGCACGCCGAAGGCGATTGGCAGGAAGAAACCGCCGAGGCCACCGATCATGCCAACCAGACCGCCAACCGATCCGACGTGATGTGGGTAGTAAACCGGGATGTGTTTGTAGACGGCGGCTTTGCCGAGGCTCATGACGAAGCCGAGAACGACTGTCAGGGCGACAAACATGCCAACCGAAACACCGAAATTAAACTCGATGGGGCCGTTGATTCCCGAAACCAGATAGGTCGTCTGCGGGTAACTCATGATGAACAGGACGACCAGGGAGACGATGAAGGTCATATACATGACCGCACGTGCCCCCCATTTGTCCGACATCCAGCCACCCAGTGCTCTAAAGACCGAGCCAGGCAGCGAATAAAGTCCGGCAAAGACACCCGCCGTCGTTAGTTCCAGCCCATAGGCGCCGACATAGTAACGTGGCAAAAAGCTTGCGAGTGCGACAAAGGCTCCAAAAACGAAGAAGTAATAGGTTGCAAAACGCCAGACCTGAATGTTCTTAAGCGGCTCAAGCTGCGAGCTGGCTGATACCGGGCCTTCACCGGATTCCTTGCGCGCTTGCTGCACTGGGTCGGTTTTTGCAAACAGGAAGAACAAAACGGCAGTGATGACAAGGACAACGGCATATACACGGGCCGTTCCTTCCCAACCAAGAGCAACCACCAGAAATGGGGCGGCAAAGTTCGTTACAGCCGCGCCAACGTTACCAGCGCCAAAAATACCCAGAGCAGTACCTTGACGTTCCTTTTCAAACCAGCGTGACGTATAGGCGACACCAACGATAAAGGACCCACCCGCAAGACCAAGCCCCAGGGCGGCGACAAGAAAAATTTCATAACTGTGAACAGACGTCAGGAGCCAGACGCAGACGGCTGTGATCAGCATCTGCAGCGGAAACATGACTCGACCGCCAAATTGCTCTGTCCATACGCCGAGGAAGATACGGCTGACTGAGCCGGTCAGAACTGGTGTTGCGACCAGCAAACCGAACTGGGTGTCACTCAGCCCCAGTTCCTGTTTGATCTTCACCCCGATGATGGAAAAAATTGTCCATACCGCGAAGCATATCGTAAAGGCAAAGGTGCTAAGACCTAGGGCACGATATTGATCAGTTCGTGAAACCCCTTTTAACGTATGCATGGTCGATCCCCTCGAACATCTGTCTGCACATTGCAGCGCTTGCTGCGGTGCTGATCATCGAATGAGACGAGGGCAATCAGGGTTGATCTAAATCAGAAAACATGGAACCCTTCGGTGAAATAAACAGGCTCGCCAAGTATTTCGCGCAACGATTTGCTAAAGCTCAAGCCAGAGAGAGATCAGGAGCAAATAGACGCTTGATAAATATCAAGTGACTGGTCGATATGTTCCTGAACAGGGTTAGAAGTGAGGAACAAATGCTCGATTCGACCTTCCCGGAGGTACGTAGCCTTGATCTCTTCGCAGATATGAGCGACGAGAGTTACGCCAAGCTGATGCGTGGCGCCTATCTGCAAACTTTTCCGCCGCATGTTGACTTGATCACAGAAGGCGAAGAGGCCGACTTTCTGCATGTACTCGTTTTGGGTTCAGTTGACCTTTTCTCCAGTTGGAATAACCGAGAAACCAGTGTCTCAATTGTCAAACCTGTGTCGACCTTCATTCTGGCGGCGACAATCCGTGATGCACGCTACTTGATGTCAGCCCGAACCATGGAAAAAAGCCGTATCGTGATGATACCCAGTCAAGATGTCCGCGAAATTTTCGATCTGGATGCGGGTTTTGCACGTGCAGTGGTGGTTGAACTGGCCGCTTGCTATCGCTCAGTAATCAAGACCACAAAAAACTTGAAACTGCGCACAGCACTTGAACGACTTGCAAACTACCTGCTCAGTCGCTCCAAAGACCACAATGGCGCTCAACACTTTGCTTTGGACCTCGAAAAGCGTCAGCTTGCCTCTGTTTTGGGAATGACACCTGAAAACCTGAGCCGTGCTTTCAAAGCCTTGCAAGCATACGGGGTGACCGTGAGCGGGGAGAACGTTGAGTTAAGTGATATTACCGAGCTCGAAAAGTTCGCCAAACCGACAACTCTTATTGACGACAATCAAACGTAAGGAGCGAAGTTATGGTTAAATCTATGCCCGGTGCTGCAGGAACATTGGCGGAACAGTATCCGGATATTTGGAAGGCTTATGCTGATCTTGGTAAGGCGACAGCAGAAGCAGGCCCACTGACAGACCGTGAACGTCGTCTTGTAAAACTTGCGTTGGCAATTGGTCTTGGTTCAGAGGGCGCTGTGCATTCCCATACCCGGCGTGCGAAGGCAGAAGGCATCGGGCTTGATGACTTGTTGCAAGTCGCGATGCTGTCGATTGGACCAGCCGGTTTGCCACGTGCAGTTGCTGCCAAAACCTGGATCGAAGACATCTAACAGGTTCCTTGAGCACCTTAGGAATTGAACAGGCTCACGCAACCAACTTTTTGTGTTGCGTCTCGGCGTCAGGCGGCTTTTGTCTGGAAACGCCAATTTGCCTAGAAACATTAAGGTGCAGAAATGGCAACCAAAATCAGGATTCAGGAACCGCAGCAAGGGAATACAGGCTTCCTCAGCCACGGCTTTCGACCGTTCTTTTTGCTCAGTTCGATTTGGGCGGCCGCTGCGATGATCATCTGGGTACTTTTGCTCATGAATGTCATCGCGTTACCTCTGACGTTTGATATCGTCTCCTGGCACGCACATGAGTTCCTCTTCGGATATCTTGGCGCCGTCATTGCAGGTTTCATGCTAACTGCTGTTCCCAACTGGACAGGACGGCTTCCTATTCGCAATCGACGTTTGGGAATGCTTGTGTTGCTTTGGATGGCAGGGCGTATTGTAATTTTGCTCGCAGCACATTTTCCTGCTGGCATTGTTGTTTCCATCGATTTGTCATTTTTGATCGTCTTTGCCTTGATGATTGCACGAGAAGTCATCGCAGGAAAAAGCAAACGCAATTTTATCGTCCTCGGGCTGCTTGGGACTTTGGTCCTCGGCAATGCAGTTTTTCATTGGGAAATCTTGCAGGGAGAATACGCGGCACAAGGCGTAGGTTTGCGTCTGGGTCTGGCTGCGAGCATCATGCTGGTGGCATTGATTGGTGGACGCATCGTTCCATCTTTCACCCGAAACTGGCTCGCCAAACAAAAAGTAACTTCACTTCCTGCACTGGTTGGAAAATTTGATATGGCCTGTCTGGTCATGTTGTTTGTTGCGGTAATGCTTTGGGTCGTTTTCCCTTTCGAGGACTTTACTGCCCTGGCACTTGCTCTCGCAGGCAGCCTTCATTTTGTGCGCCTATCACGCTGGCAAGGACATCAAACAGGGAAAGAGCCACTTGTATGGATTCTGCACGCTGGATACGCGTTTGTCCCCTTGGGGGCTGTTGCACTTGCAGTCGCAACCCTCATGCCCTCACTGATGGATAGGGCCTCGGCACAGCATCTCTGGATGGGGGGTGCGATCGGTGTGATGACAATTGCGGTAATGACGCGAGCCACGTTGGGGCATACTGGTAGCGATCTGGTAGGCGGCGCAGGCACAACTTCTTTGTATGCCTGCATCATTTTAGCGACGCTAACGCGGGTTACAGCTGGTTTTCTGCCCACATTTTCGATGTCTCTTTACGGAATTTCTGCCGCTTTGTGGGTTGCGAGTTTCACTGGTTTCGCACTTCTGTATGGACCACTATTGCTCAAAAAAAGAACATGACAGACGGAAGCTAAAAGCTTGGCCAGTTAACTACACGTCAAGCGAAGCATAAATATCTTGCTTCGCAGTCGGAGTGGCTATCAAAGAAATCGGGGTTTTGTGCTCCATACCCCCGAATTATGACAAACCATTTGCGGTACCGACGCATATATGCGTCGGCTTGAGGCGGCATAAATTTTGGTGTCACGTGCCACAAAAGCTGACATTCAACATACAGCAAAATCAGCTACTTAGAATTTCCGATTGCCAGATAAGTTGACATGGATTGACACATAAGCTGACAAAAAGCTGCGGAATTGACAGAAAAGATGACAATTCCTGGATCTGCGCAAACCTAGCCTGGCTAAGACCTTTCCGAACGCACTTTTGTCTGATCATTCGACCAGCTCCAGGCCTTTGGTGATTTGCGTCGCTGGGCATCCATCAGATGTTGGCGAAGACGATAGGATGCATCTACGACCTGTCCGGTTTCCAGAAGGTCCAGAATTTCAAGATGCTCGCCCGATTCATTGATCAAACGCGATTTATCGACCTGTGCCCGGTACTCCATCAAGCGGCGCATCCGGTTGACACGTTCGAGTGACATGACAAAGAACGGATTTCCCGACATCCGCACAAGGGCCTCGTGAAACTGGGTGCCGTGCCCCAAAACCGTTTCATTTGGCGTTTCTTCCGGGTCCAGTTTGTAAAGCCATTCCTGGGTTTTGCGGAGTTCGGCCAGCACCGCGCGATCCAGCTTGAAGTTCGGTTCAAGCATCGCAATCGGCTCGATCGCAATTCGGAAACGGTAAATCTGATCAAATGCCTCGGGAGTTTTGGCGACAGGCAGAAAACGCCAACCGTGACCTTCCTTACGCTCGACCCAGCCTTCGCGAAGGGCACGGGCAAGGACTTCGGCAAGACGTGCCTTTGTCAGATCATAACGTTCACGCAGTGCCTGTTCGGTCATTTCATCGGGAATACGATCCGCAAGCCAGTCATCCGCAAGCTGATGATAATCGCGCGAAAGGTCATCCTTCTCGGACCTGGCCTGTGAAAGAGCTTCCTCCGGAATATTCCGGGCAACGAAAAATCCGCGATTTTGCTCACGAATCAGAACGCCGCGATCAGCCAGAATATCGAGCGCATTGCGCACCGGAGTCCGGGAGACTCCATAACGATCGGCGATCAATTGCGCTCCGACGTGATCGCCCGACACAAAATTCCCTGCAGAAACATCCTGCATCAGCCGGACGGCAATTTTTCGGGACAGATCATTCGATCTCATTTCGGGAAGTGCTCCATCATTGGATATTTAACGTCGAAAAAGCACGACTTTCACTCCAGCGCAAGCATTTAGCCGATCCACGATCAGCAAGTTTTACTTAGCACGAATGCCCATTCAGGAACATCACAAAACACACCTCTGATTTTTTGTATTGCATTTTTAAATCTAAAAGACCAATCTTTGCATCCCAAACCAAATAAGGGAGGAAACTCATGAAACGATTTATCGGTGCGCTTGCGATTGCAGCAGCCATCACCACGCCGGCCATGGCCCAGGATTTCAAACCAACCAATCCGGAATGTATTGCGCCGGCATCGCCTGGTGGCGGATGGGACTTCATCTGCCGCACGGTTTCGAAGCTGTTCAACGATCTGAACCTTGCCGATAGCGCGATCCAGGTTACCAACATGACCGGCGGCGGCGGCGGCGTTGCTTATGCCCATGTCGTTGCCAAACGTAACGAAGACGACAATCTTATTGTTGCTGCTTCGAATGGCACCACAACCCGCCTTGCACAGGATGCCTATCCGGGCAACACCGAGAATGATGTCCGCTGGCTGGCATCGTTTGGTGCTGAATACGGTGTAATCGCCGTTGCCGCAGATTCGGAAATTGATGATCTGAAGGAACTGGTCGAACAGGTAAAAGCCGACCCGCGTTCTGTTGCCTTTGCCGGAGGCTCCGCTGTTGGCGGTTATGACCATCTGAAAGTGCTGAAACTTGCAAAAGCTGCAGGCGTTGATGACGTTCGCCAGATCAAATATGTCGCGTTTTCTGGCGGCGGCGAAGCAATGGCACAGGTTCTTGGTGGCTCTATCCAGGCCTTCACTGGTGACTTTTCGGAAGTTCGCGGCTTTGTAGAAGCAGGCGACATTCGTATTGTTGCGGTCCTTGCGCCGAAGCGTCTGGAAAACTTCAACCAGTTCCCGACTGCTGTTGAGCAGGGCTATGCGGTAACCGGCCCGAACTGGCGCGGTCTCTATGTCCCCAAAGGCATGTCTGACGAAGCATATGCCTATTGGAGCGAAGCCGTTCAGAAGATGGTTGCATCCCCGGAATGGCAGAAAATCCGTAGCGACGCCGGCATCGAGCCGCTTGATTACTTCGGTGAAGATGTTGCTGCCTTTGTTGAAGGCAACGTCTCGGAAATTCGTGCCCTTTCCAAAGAAATCGGCCTGATCAAGTGACCAGCCGGGCGGTCATCAGAGAGAGGTGACCGCCCCCTTTCCCGGAGCGCGCAATGAGCGATCGCATCATGGGGATCATTGGTCTCGCCCTGTCCGGATTTTATCTTTGGGCCGCATCAATTATCCCCGAAAGCTTTATGATGGATGCCATCGGCCCATCAACTTTCCCGAACATTATTGCCGCCATCTTTGGCATCTGTTCGATCTACTTTATCGCCAGACCAGATCCCGAACCACGTTGGCCAGCACTTAATCGCCTTGCGGAAATCGGCTTCACTGTTGTGGTTTGCCTGTTTTACGCAATCTTGCTGCCCCATCTTGGCTTTGTCATTTCCACGGCATTGGCCGCCTCTTATATGAGCTGGCGCCTGGGTGGCAAGCCGCTGGCAGCAGTCCTGATTGGCTTAGGCATTTCGGTTGGCATTTATGTCTGCTTCAAGCTTGTGCTTGGCCTGTCACTGGCCACCGGTCCGCTCGGCTTCTGAGGTATTCAAATGGACATTTTTTCTACTCTAGGAGACGGCTTTGCCGTTGCCCTGACGATTGATAATCTTGGCCTTGCATTGGTTGGTGCCTTTCTGGGCACTCTGATGGGGGCTTTGCCCGGCCTTGGCCCGGCGAATGGCGTTGCCATTCTGATCCCGATTGCATTCTCGCTCGGTCTTGGCCCTCTGCCCTCGTTGATCCTGCTGACAGCGGTGTATTACGGGGCAATGTATGGCGGGCGCATTTCATCAATCCTGCTTAACATTCCGGGCGACGAACCCGCAATGATGACCTGTCTTGACGGATATCCCATGGCGCAAAAGGGCAAAGCTGGCGAAGCATTGTCGCTGTCTGGCATTGCATCTTTTGTCGGCTCCATCATCGCGACCCTGGGGCTTGCCATTCTGGCACCACAGCTGGTCAAGATCGCCCTTCTGTTCGGACCTGCTGAATATTTTGTCCTGTTCACCATTGCTTTTGCGACGCTTGGCGGGATTTCATCGACCAACCAGGCCAAGTCTGCTTTTGCAGCAATGCTTGGATTGGGCATTGCGATGATTGGAGTTGATACGCAAACCGGTGTTCAGCGCTTTACCTTTGGCGAAGTTCATTTGTTTGACGGCATTGACTTCCTTGTCGCAATTGTCGGTCTTTTCGCGCTGTCAGAGGTGTTTGTTTTCCTTGAACATCGCGATGATCAGAAAGCGGATGCAGACAAAATGCGACCACTCGGGCGTTTGGTTGCGCCTTTGGCAACAATCCGGTCCTGCATACCGACGATGGGCCGCGGAACAATCATCGGCTTCATTGCCGGTATTCTGCCAGGGGCCGGGGCATCACTTGGGTCATTCCTTGCCTATTCCGTGGAAAAGCAGGTTGTTGACAACAAAGGCGATACATTTGGCAAAGGCGATCCGCGCGGGGTTGCCGCCCCGGAAGCAGGCAACAATGCGGCTGCTGGCGGCGCGCTGGTCCCGATGCTTTCACTTGGTGTTCCAGGATCTGGAACGACGGCTGTACTGCTTGCAGTCTTGCTGTCATTGAACATCACCCCGGGCCCGCTGCTGTTTACCAAAAGCCCGGACATCGTCTGGGGCCTGATCGCTGCGATGCTGATTGCAAACGTGATGTTGCTGATCCTCAACATTCCGTTGGTCGGACTGTTTTCACGTGTATTGCTGATCCCGACACATATCCTGATGCCATTGGTGGCGATGGTTTCATTTGTCGGTGTTTATGGCATTTCGGGTTCAAGCTTTGATCTGATCCTTATGGTCATGTTTGGCGTTCTGGGCTGGATCCTGCGCAAGCTTGATGTCCCATTGGTTCCGATCATCCTCGGAATTCTTCTGGGGAACGAAATGGAGGTGAACCTGCGTCGTGCGATGACCCTGTCGGATGGCGACTGGACTGTCCTGTTTGCAAGCCCGCTTGCCATTTCGCTCTGGGTTATTGCTATCGTCGGCTTTGTTGCACCGATGATTTTCGGCGCAAGAATGCGCAGAAAACTCGAAAAAAGCCGCCAGCAATCCGAAAACGAACTTGCTGATTAACAAGTCGCTGGCGCCGGACTCCGTTCTGGCGCCAGCAAAATTCATCGATTGCATTTTTCGATCAGAAAAAACACCACAGCAAATCTGCGCGCAACCGGCTTCCTGCGAAGATACGGAACTGCTGCCCACAGCCCATGTTGATGAAAACGACCAAAGGCCACACCATGACAACGCCCTTACACCTCAATCTGGCCTCTGGCTCTCTTGAAGTTACCGATCTGCGGTCCGTACTCGGTCCGCTTCTGCCAAAACTTCCGCACGTGCTGCGCCTGCTTGCCGAAAACCACCTTCGGACAGCAGGCCAGCCCGACCAACTGATCGATGCCTTGGAAGCCTGGGTCCATAACAGGAAATGCGATTTCGAGCTGATCTTCCGACCGAACCGCCTCTTGATGCATGACACGACCTGCACACCGGCACTGGTCGATGTTGCCGCCATGCGCGATGTCATTGCAGAAGCAGGCGTTGATCCCGAAACCCTTTCCCCGTCGCTTCCGGTACAGGTATCCATCGATCATTCGGTGGCTGTCGACGCCTTCGCGGTCAAAGACGCGCTTCGCCAAAACCTTCAGAACGAGATCGAGCGCAACGAAGAGCGTTATCGCTTTATGAAATGGGCGTCGGAAAACATGGAAACAGTCCATGTGAACGCGCCAGGCACCGGCATCATGCACACCATCAATCTTGAGCAGCTGGCAACTCTGCTTGTGCTGAATGACGATGGCACCGCCCATCCTGACATGATGCTTGGCACTGATAGCCATACCCCAATGATCAACGGGATCGGCGTTCTTGGCTGGGGCATTGGCGGACTTGAAGCCGAAAGCATCATGTTTGGCGAAACGGTTTCGATTGCCCTTCCCGATATTGTCGGCGTCAAGCTGACCGGAAAGCTGTCCGCAGGCGTGCTTGCCACCGATCTTGCACTGGAAATCACACACAGGCTGCGTGAACTGGGCGTCACAGGAAGCTATGTCGAATTCTTTGGTCCCGGCGTCAAAACCCTGAGTGCCGATGCCCGTGCCGTAATCGCCAACATGGCCCCGGAATATGGTGCCTCAACGGGCTTCTTCCCGGCTGACAGTCAGGCTGTTGACTATCTGAAACGCACAGGCCGCCCGGAAAATCTGACAACAAAGATTGAACCGGCTCTACATGCAATGGGATTGTGGTTCGATCCGCACGAAAATCCGAACTTCAACCGGATGATCACGATTGAGCTCGACAGCCTAAAGCCTACGATCGCAGGCCCCAGACGCCCGCAAGACAGCCTTTTGGCTTCTGCCGCCCGCAAGGCAACTGAAAAAACCATTCAGCGCAACCTCCCAGCCCTGACCGGCAATCCGCTCGACATTCCCGATGGCGCAATCGGTATCGCAGCGATTACAAGCTGCACAAACACAAGCGACCCCCGCCTTTTAATCGCTGCGGGGTTGCTGGCCAGCAAGGCCCGTGCACGCGGCCTGATGCCACCGGCCTGGGTGAAAACCTCGCTCGCCCCCGGATCCCCCTCGGCAGCATCCTATCTTGAGCGGGCAGGCTTGCTTGATGACCTTGAGGCTATTGGCTTCAACATTGTCGGGTTTGGATGCACGACCTGTATCGGCAATTCCGGTGCCCTGCCTGAAATTGTTGAAACAGCCCTGCAAGACGGCAAAGCCGTCACCGCCGTATTGTCTGGCAACCGCAACTTCCCGGGTCGCGTTCACCCGAAACTGGATCTTGGCTTTCTGGCTTCGCCACCCATGGTGATTGCTTTTGCACTTCGCGGACATATCCGAAGCGACATCATGTCCGACCCGATCAGCAACGATCAAAACGGCATCCCCGTCTATTTGACTGACCTGTGGCCGGACGAAGCCGAGATCGAAGCTGCCTTTGCACGGGCCTGTCGCGCCGAAGACGTGCAGGATGACTTCAAAAAAGCCGCCAGCAACCCGATATGGGCGAACCTTGATGTCCCCAAACAGGCAAGGTTCCCTTGGGACAGCAAGTCACGCAGCTTGCGCCCGCCAAAATTTGTTGCACGCGATCAGGGATCCCGTCTGGGGACCTACCAGGCACGCGCACTTATTGTTCTTGGTGATGACATCACAACAGATCACATTTCCCCGGCGGGCTGGATTGATCACAAAAGCAGTGCCGGCCAGTGGCTGGTCGAACGTGGTGGCGATCCGGAAAACCTCAATGTCTACGCCAGCTATCGAGGCAACTGGGAAGTCATGCTCCGGGGCCTGTTTACCAATAAATCGGCCAAGAATCACCTCGCAGAGGACCTGCCACCGGCAACAACGCCGATGCCCGATCACCGTATCCTTCCGCTTTTTGAAGCTGCAAAGGAACTTGAAGCAAGCCATCAAGACACCATTATTCTGGCCGGTGAACGTTATGGCATGGGGTCCAGTCGCGACTGGGCGGCCAAGGGTGCTGCACTTTTGAATGTACGCGCGGTCATAGCACGAAGTTTCGAGCGCATTCACAGAACCAACCTGATTGGTATGGGGGTTCTTCCCGTGGTGATCGAAGGCGATTTCATTCCATCGGAACAATCGATTACCATTCACGACCGATTTGAAATCGATATGCCCGACGACCTTCTGGCTCCGGGATACAAACCGACCGTCAGGCTGCTTCGGGGGAACGGCACAACAGAAAACATCCTGTGCAAGGTCGCGGTTGCAACATGGCAGGAGGTCGGAACCCTGCGGGCAGGCGGTGTTTTACCTAAAATCCTGCATCAGACCATAGCAAGCCTAGACGAATGACTTAACTGCTTTTTCCTTATGGGTCCTCCCACAAACCCATAAGGTACACTGCCTGCCATGGTAGCGTTGAACGTTACGCCCAACCTTCTGCAAAACTGTGGCAGGCAACTTTCTATCTGGCAAAACCGCCAACACACAACCGAGGGAAAAGCATATGGACATACGCAATGAATTTGCACCAACCGGCACCTTGCGCGTTGCCGTCAATGTCGGAAATGGCGTGCTGACCAGTTATGATGAAGAAACCGGCCAACCGGGCGGTATCACGGTCGAAATTGCACATGCACTGGCCAAAGAGCTTTCCTTACCGGTTGAACTGAAGATATTCCGGTCTGCCGGAAACGTCGTCGAAGCCGTTCAGAATGGCGAATGGGATGTCGCGTTTCTCGCTCGCGACCCAAAGCGCGCAGAAGTGATCGGCTTCAGTTCCCCCTATATCCTGATCGAGGGCAGCTACCTCGTTCGTGAAAACTCGGATTTCCTGCGCAACGAAGATGTCGACAAACCGGGCGTCCGGATTGCTGTTGGCAAAGGGGCGGCATACGACCTTTATCTGTCACGCAACCTGCAACACGCCACTTTGGAACGCGCCTCTACCACACCCGGCGCGGTTGATCTCTTCCTTGAACAGAACCTTGATGTTGCAGCAGGTGTGCGCCAACCCCTTAATGAATATGCCGCACAACATGACGGCGTGCGTGTTCTTCCCGGTCGCTTCATGGTGATCGAACAAGCCATGGCTGTTCCGGCAAACAGGGTCAAAGCCGCCCGCTATCTGGAAACATTTGTCCATCGCCTGATCAGCTCGGGAAAAGTTGGCGAATTGATCACCCGCTTTGACAAACATCAGGCTTCCGTTCCCAAATTGCCCTAACCCCGCACACCAACCATATCGTCCGACTGGCAACGTCTTCATGGCATTACCCAACCACCTGACCGAACAAAGCCGTTTTGTCTTCGCCCTTTTGATCGGGGCGGCCGGCGGCACCGTCTTTAATGCATTTGCACTGCCCTTGGCCTGGATGCTTGGATCAATGACCGCGGTCGGGGCTGCCGCAATTATGGGATTGCCGATTGCGGGCTCCAAGCCTGCACGACCGCCAATGTCTGCCATTATCGGTGCAATGCTTGGCACACAGTTCGGACCACATCTGATTGCGGATATGATCAACTGGTGGCCCGCCTTGATCGGGCTGGCCGTTTACCTCCTGATCGCGGCAACACTGGTTTATTGGTATCTCGTCAAGATTGTCGGACTTGATCCGGTGACCGGATATTTTTCCGCAATGCCCGGCGGTTTGGTCGATATGGTGTTGCTTGGCGCAGAACGCGGCGGCGATGAACGCACCATTGCCTTGATGCATTCATCCCGGGTTTTCCTTGTGGTGTTTTGTATTCCGCCATTGATTACGCTTACAACCGGCGCCCAAGCCGGAAGCGGCAATGCCACCAACTATGTTGCCCTGTCCGAAATGATGCCCGTCGACGCGATGTGGTTTCTGGCGGCGATCATTGTTGGCGTGGGATTTGGACGTCTGGTGCACCTGCCTGCGCCCTATATTCTTGGCCCGATGATCGTCAGCGGCACCCTGCATTTTGCCGGTGTTTCAAACTTTGTTGTACCGACCTTCATCATTTCTGCTGCACAGGTTGTTCTTGGAACTTTGATCGGTTGCCGCTTTGTTGGAACAGCCCCCAAAGAAATCTTGCGCATCATGCTGATGTCTGGCGGATCGACCCTTATTCTTCTGATTGTCGCGCTCACCATGTCCTATGCACTGCGGTTTGAAATCGACATCCCGATCGAGGGTATTTTCCTTGCATTTTCGCCGGGCGGACTGCCAGAAATGAGCTTGGTTGCTTTGGCCCTCAACATTGAAGTCTCATTTGTCGCTCTTTGCCACATCAGTCGAATTGCGATGATTGTACTTGGGGCAACCCTGCTTTCGCGCCTCAGAAGTTAGGCAGAGTTCGAGAATTCTCGATTTGTTCAACCGTTCTATTCCCAATCATTGCGTCAACGCGGCTCGTCTGCTTCGAAATTGAGAAAATCGCAACGCACGTCATCAGGTAAATTCGTTGCGGCAGGGTTTTCGGCCAACACTTCACGGAACGTGAGTGGATTGCCGAATTGCTCGATAATCGCGGACCGGTTCTTTCGAATATGACTAAAAAATTCGGTTATTAGAGCCACTTTAATATCAACATTCTTGCCTTGCGCACTATTTTTGGCGGCAGTCGAAATTGATATCGACTCGCACAACTTATCTGCATTGATTTTACGTCACAAAACACCGAAAGGAACAGTTCGGGAAAAGACTTAATGATCAGGAAGAAGTAAGACAAGAACCGCACCAGAGCGGTTCTTGTTCTAGTGGATTGTGATGCGCCTACAGTCCGAATTCGCGTCTTTTCTCTGGGAAACGCAGTACCTTCCTTATGTCGCCACGTAAACTCGATCTCCAGCGATATCCCAAGCATCTCACTCAGTGGCACGCAACAACAATGGCCTGCCTTTTATCGAACCGGTCCACTAGTGCCTGGATAAAACCGCTCTGGAGTTTTTCAGAGATAATTTGGTTAATTCCCACTTCCAATGCTGCGTATCGAACTGGCAGCGCAACCGTCTGTTCGATGGTCATGAAACTCTCAGACAAAACTCGAAACCCTGGTGTTTGTGCCACAAAAGCTTGTAGAGGTTGACGCACTCCAGCGGCCGCCTCAAGTTTTTGTTCTATAAACAGATTGACCGCACTTGGTGTCGTCGAGGCACGCAGCAAGGTTGCAAACTTCAACGTTCGAGACAGATACAGGTCGTAAGCTGCTCCTTTGCCGACAGCGATCCGTGTACCCGGCTGGTCAACGTCGGCGTTACTCTGAAAGTCGGACTCTTCTCGAACCAAGTAACTACCCTCAATTAAAAGGTAAGGTTCCGAGAACCAGATCGCTTCTGCACGTTTGGGATCACGTGCAAGAAATGCAATATCCCAGACATCCTGCCCGGCAGCTTCTACAACCTCACGTGCAGAATTGAAAATGACATACTCAACAGGGAGATCGAAGTCCGATGCAATTTGGCGGACAAACTCCACAGATATCCCGGATGGAGGAGCCTTTTCATCTCCTTGTTCTGCTAAAACGTTGTTACCAAGGTTAATAGCTGCTCTCAGCGTTCCATAAGGAGCAAGTGATTGCTTAATCTCTTTCATCTGACCAATCCAGTTGATGTGGAACAACGGCTAAAAAAATGGCCGCCTGTAAGGCGCAATGTGGTTTGTTGGGCGTAACAATCCATCGATCACGTCGGTACAGGCGGCCTACCCGAGAAGGTTGTGGGATCCTTTTCGAGCGTTTAGTCAACGTCTGATGCGGTAACTTCTCGTTCCAGTTTTCTGCGCAGGCGACGTGCCATAAAAATAGGCAGGATGAAACCAACGACCGCCACGGTCCAAATCCCAATTGATAGCGGGGACGCAAACAAGATACCCCAGTCACCATCGGAGATTGTCATCGCTCGCCGCAGGTTCTGCTCCATCAGGTTCCCGAGAAGCACACCGAGAATTACAGGAACAAGTGGTACGTCCAGTTTACGCAAGACCCAACCAACAACACCAAACACCACCATCACGATCAGATCAAAAGTTGATCCAGAGATACCGTAAATCCCAACAAATGAGATCATAGCAACACCAGGCATAAGATAATGCGTCGGGATCATCAGCACTCGAACAAACATTCCAACAAGCGGAATATTAAGCGCCAGCAACATAAAATTGCCGATGAAAAGTGCGGCGATGAGACCCCAAACAACATCAGGGTTGTTCTGGAAGAGCAAAGGTCCGGGTGTGATGTTCAATGCAAGAAGCATTGCCAGCAGAACAGCTGTCGTACCCGAGCCCGGAACACCAAGGGCCAACATCGGGACCAATGCACCACCAGCTGCTGCATTATTCCCAGCCTCTGGCGCGACGACACCACGCGGGTCACCTTTTCCAAATGTGTTCTCGCGATCAACAAGTTGTTTTTCGAAGCTATACGAGATGAACGACCCCAAAGATGCTCCAGCACCAGGAAGCACGCCAGCAAAGAAACCAAATAGCGTGCTGCGGCACATGGTGGGAAACGTTTTTCTTAGCATCCACAAAGGCGGGGTGATTCTGCCAAGCTTGATACCAGACGTGTCGCTTTTTTTCAGCGAAGACTTGTGTTCAAGGAAAACAAACACTTCTGACAGCGCAAAAAGGCCAACAATAGCAACAAGAAAGTCGATGCCGTCATAAAAGTGTACTTGTCCAAACGAGAACCTAGGCACACCTGTCTGCGTATCGACACCAATCATTGCAATCGCCAGACCAAGCGCTGCAGCAAATGCGGCTTTGGCCTGATTGGTACTGGCCACTCCGCCAAGTGTAGCGAACGCAAGCACGAAGAGGGCAAAATACTCTGCAGGTCCAAAAAGAAGCGCAACCTTAACCAGCAGTGGCGCCAAAAATACCAAGCCCCAAGTCGCAAAGAAAGCGCCGAAGAACGAACCGAACCCAGACAATGCAAGAGCTTCGCCTGCTTGGCCCTTACGTGCCATCGGAACGCCATCCAGTGTGGTCATCATGGCAGGCTCGTCACCTGGTATGTTCAATAATATGGACGAAATTCGTCCGCCATACATTGCGCCGTAGTACACACTGGTTAAAAGGATGAGTGCCGGTGTAGGCGCCAATCCCAGGCTAAAAGCCAGAGGAATCAAAATAGCAACGCCGTTAGATGGACCTAAGCCCGGCAATGCACCAATTACAGTACCCAAGAGACAACCGAGGAAAGCCAAAGCGAGGCATTGGAATGTCAATGCAACACCGAAGCCGTCAGCGAGAGACGAGAGAGTTTCTAACATTTATCCAATCCTCAAAAGCCCCAGGGGCCTCGCGCTAGTGATAGGCCTAGCACCAAATGGAAAAGTGCATAAATCCCCAAAGAGATCGACACTCCCCCTATGGCAGCTCCTTTCAATGGAGCTCCAAGACGCAGGCAAAGGTAGAATGCGGCAAAGATTGTCGAGACGACGAAACCAACCAGTGGCAAGACAAACGAATACGCAATCAATACGGCAACTGCCGCTGAAAGTTCGGCAAAGGTTCTCATTCCCGGCCAGTCTGCGCTGCCGCCGGGCAGAAGCATGATCGCGACGCTGGATAATGAAAGCACTACGCCAAGAATGATTGGGAATGTCTTGGGCCCAATTGGGTCAGAGATGAAACTGAGCGGAATGAGTGTGGCCTGCCAGATGAAGAAAACCCCCAAAAGCAGTCCAATTCCGCCAAACACGCGATCGCTCACGAATGTTACTCCTGTTGTAGAGTGGTCCGCCAACTTGCAAGTTGGCGGACGCTAGGGCGGTAGGTGGATTACTTGATCAGGCCGATCTCTTTCGAGAGGGTTTCGATATCGTTGACCGAAGCACGAACGAAGTCTTCAAACTCGGCACCGCGAAGATCCAGTGGAGCCAATCCGTTTGCCTCCATGGTTTTCTTCCACTCTGCGGATGCATAGACTTCGCCTACAGAGTTCACCCAGAAGTCATACGCCTCTTCGGACATATTCAATGGCGCGTAAAAACCACGCCAGTTTGCACCAACAACGTCAATGCCCTGCTCCTTTGCAGTCGGGAATGACGCAAATTCACCGTCGAGACGTTCTGGCGCGAGAATGGCGAGAACTTTCAGATCCCCAGACTCAACAAAGCCTTTTGCTTCAGAGGCATCGCCAGTAAATGCCTGGACCGTACCGGCCATGATCTGAACCACAGCTTCTGCACCACCATCAAACGCAACATATTTGACTTTCCGGACGTCATTGATTCCAGCTTTCTTGGCAGCAAGAAGGACTTTGAGGTGATCCCATCCACCTACAGCTGAACCACCCGCGAAGTTAACAGATGAAGGGTCTTGTTTGATTTGATCCATTAACTCGGTCAGTGAACTAACCGGAGAATCGGCAGCTACGCCGATAACACCGTAATCAGCGCCGATTGTTCCTACCCAACGAACCTGGTCCATCGTGTTTCCAGGATATGCACCTTGGGCGAGACGCGTGGCAGTAGCAGAAGAAGCTGCTACAATCAGATCATTGTCGTCATTCATTTTGTTGACAACTTCGGCATAGGCAACTCCGCCGCCGCCGCCTGCAGCATTAACAACACGCATCGTGCTTGAGATAAGCTTCTGATCTTGCATCGCCTTACCAACTTGACGGCAAGTGAAATCCCAGCCGCCACCAGCACCTGACGGAGCAATACATTGAGGGCTTTCTGGCTCGAATGCGAAAGCCGTCGTTGCCCCGCCACTGGCAAATGCAATGAGACCAGTTACGCACAAAGCTCGAATTGATTTCATCATTTTCCTCCCGATGAATTGGAACAAAAGCGTTCCCTTTTCCAGACCCGTTCATTTCACGGCACGGATCCGACTCTCTGATTATCGTTTGCTGAAACGGGAAGTACCGACTTCATCCGATACAAGACACTTCGGTTACTTGACGACATAGACGGACACCAAGCCTCTTCCTCGTTTCTTGGTCGCTCTCTGCTGCAGTTGCTGCGATTTCTCGGTTCATTCCGAGATATCGTCCGCTTGCTCTTATTGTCATAAGTGAAAACATATGACTTGTTTTATGTCAACACATATGACAATCATGTTTCAGAATTTGACCAAGGAGGAATTCATGTCCCGCACAAATCCACATAAAAACAGAGAGTTAGATATCTCTGGAAAGCGGTACCTCTATATGCCGATTTCAGAAATTGCAGGCTGCGAGAGCTTGCCCATAGCGCTGAAAGTCGTACTGGAAAACCAGTTACGCCACGCACACCGGCACGAAGATCACGCGAAAAATATCGATTCCCTAGTCAACCGAAGGGTAGGAGAAGGGATTCCCTTCTTCCCAGCTCGAGTATTTTTGCAAGATCTTCTTGGTGTTCCGTTGATGGTTGATCTCGCCTCTCTGCGAGATGCCGTCGCCAAGGCTGGCGGCAATCCGTCTGACGTGAACCCACGCGTTGCGGCAGACCTGGTCATTGACCATTCATTGCGCGTCGATGTGTCTGCCAGTGATGCAGCACGAAAAATTAATCTCGAACTGGAGCATGAGCGCAACGTAGAACGCTTTGGTTTCTTGCGCTGGTGCCAAACCAGTTTCGACAAGCTACGTGTAGTCCCGCCCGGAAAAGGCATCATGCACCAGATCAACATGGAGTATCTGGGCAAGGTGATTTGGACTGATGAGACCGATGATGGCACTTGGGCATACCCCGATACCCTTGTTGGTACAGACAGCCACACAACAATGATTAATGGTTTGGGTATTCTTGGTTGGGGTGTTGGCGGCATCGAAGCTGAAGCCGTCATGCTCGGACGCGCTGTTTCACTTCCGATTCCTGAAGTAGTTGGTGTCGAAATCACCGGCACAATTCCCGAAGGCGTTATGCCAACAGATATTGTTCTGGCAATTACCGAGCGCCTAAGGGCGGTAGGTGTTGTCGGAAAGTTTGTTGAATTCTTTGGCAAAGGCCTTGATGGCTTGCCAGTTGCAGACCGCGGTACGATTGCAAATATGGCACCTGAATTTGGTGCAACTTGCGTGTATTTCCCGCCAGATGAGCGTCTTTCAGACTATCTCCGAATGACCGGTCGCACGGAAGAACACATTGCCTTGGTCGAAGCATATGCCAAAGCACAATTGATGTGGCGCGACAGCAAATCTTCCGCACCAGTTTTTGAGCAAGTCGTTCAGTTTGATCTTTCTGAAGTTGAAAGCTCGATTGCGGGACCGTGGAGGCCAGAAGATCGAATTTCTTTGAGCAATGCCAAACAAGCGTTCCAGGCACTCCAGAAGTCAATAAACTCTCACCGTGACCTGCAGGCAGAAACAAATATCCCTTCAAAAGGCCATAGCTTGAAGGACGGCGATATTGTTATCGCTGCGATCACCAGTTGCACCAACACCTCCAATCCAATCAACATGATCGGTGCGGGCTTACTTGCAAAACGTGCAGCAGAACTAGGTTTAACCGTCAAGCCTTGGGTGAAAACTTCGTTAGCACCCGGAAGCCAAGTTGTTGCCGCGATCTTAGAAAACACTAGCTTGCAATCTCACCTCGACAAACTTGGCTTCCAGGTTGTCGGGTTCGGCTGCACAACATGCAACGGCATGTCTGGGCCAATTGACGAAGCTTTGGCCCAGACCATTGATAACGAGAAGATTCTCGCAACAGCAGTACTGTCCGGTAACCGTAACTTTGAAGGTCGAACTCACCCCAACGTTCGTGCCGCATATTTGGCGTCCCCAGCTTTGGTCGTTGCCTATGCAATTGCTGGCAATCTCAATATAGACCTGCGGACCGAACCGCTAGGTCAAGATCGTCACGGCACCCCTGTTTTCCTTGCTGACATCTGGCCGTCAGCGACAGAAATTTCATCGATTGTCTCGACAGCCTACGACCCGAAGTTGTTTGTTGAGAAATATAGTGAGATTTTTGACGGCGATGATAAATGGGTTTCATTGTCTGAGAAGCCAGGAAGCCAGTTCTCGTGGAAAGCGGACAGCACTTACATCCGTCAGGCACCGTACTTTGACGAGCTCTCACCACACCGAAATGAGGTGAGAGACATCAAAGGAATGCGACCACTGGTTATCCTGGGTGATTCCATCACAACAGACCATATCTCACCTTCCGGAGCAATTGACGACAATTCAGCGGCCGCGAACTTCATGGTTGGCAAGGGTGTGCAGAAAAGAGACTTCAACTCGTATGGCACACGACGCGGCAACCATGAAATAGCTGTTCGGGCGACATTCGCAAACATCCGCCTCAAGAATAAAATCGTCGCAGGCACTGAAGGAAGCATCACCAAACTAATGCCTGAAGGTGAACAAATGTCCGTGTACGATGCTGCCGAAATCTACAAGCAAAGAAATGTGCCGCTTGTTGTTGTGGCAGGTAAAAACTATGGATGTGGCTCCTCCCGAGACTGGGCAGCAAAAGGCGTTGCACTTCTGAACGTCAAAGCAGTCATAGCAGAGAGCTTTGAGCGAATTCACCGCACCAACCTCGTTGGTATGGGTGTTCTTCCACTGGAACTACCTGCCAACACCAACGCAAACACCCTGCAACTTGACGGAACCGAAACGTTTGATTTGCTTAACTTGGAACAATCGGTTGGAGTTCGCTCAACCGTGCAATGCCTTGTTCACCGAGAGAACGGCGACACGTCCAGCATCAACCTGACTGTTCGTATCGAGACTGAAGAAGAGCTCGAATATTGGCTGGAGGGCGGCATCTTGCCCGCTGTTTGGCGCGAATATGTGTCAACGGTTAACGCCTGAGGAAAACGCCATGAACCAGTATTTTATTCCAGCTTCATTTTATCGCGGCGGCTCTAGCAAGGGCCTGTTCTTTCATGCCAAAGACCTACCTGCAGAAATTGAACGACAGGATGAGATCTTCCTCGCAGCAATGGGGAGCCCTGATCCGAACGGTCGACAGCTTGACGGTATGGGTGGTGGTGTCTCATCTCTGTCAAAAGCAGTGATCATCGGCCCTTCAACTCACCCGGATGCCGACATCGATTACACTTTTGCCCAGGTTGCAGTCGACAAGGCTGTTGTCGACCGCGGCGCGAATTGTGGCAACCTGAGCTCTGCTGTTGGTCCATTCGCGATTGAGGAAGGCTTAATTTCTGCAACAGACGGCATAACATCGGTCCGAATTCATCAGGTCAATACGCGTAAAATCATTCACGCGCAGGTTCCTGTTCGACATGGCAAGCCGCTGGTTGAGGGAGAACTGGCAATAGCTGGAGTCTCTGGCAGCGGGGCGAGAATTCGACTTGATTTCAAGTCTCCCGGCGGGTCGATTACATCCGGCCTGCTCCCGACGGGAAACGTCGTTGACCAAATTGTCATGGATAACGGACGTAAGCTCAGTATCTCCATGATCGATGCGAGTAACCCGGTTACATTTGTTGCAGCAGAAGATCTTAACCTGCAAGGTCTACGGCACCCCGACGAGATAGAAACTTTACCTGGTCTGATGGCAACTCTTGATGACATCAGGCGGAAGGCTGCTGTTTTGATGGGGCTTGCAAACACACCTGAAACCGCAGGACTGGCAAATCCCAAAATCGCTATTGCGTCGCGCCCTAATGCGTTTGTTGCACTCGATAGTTCGGCCTTTAACAAGAACGACTATGACATTGGCATCAACATGCTTTCAATGGAACGCGCCCATAAGGCCATCACCCTTACAGGTGCGATGTGTGCCGGTGTTGCTTCTCTAATTGAAGGAACGATCCCCCATGCCATATCCTCAAGCAAGCCCAACACCGCAGAGATTCGTGTTGGCAACCCTTCTGGGATTGTCGGGGTGAGTGCGAAGGTCGATCAAGTTGATGGTTGGAGCGTTGACTATGCTAGTGTATTCCGAACAGCACGCTGCCTAATGAAAGGAAGCGTTGCAGTACCGGCACGGTTGGCCGATCAATAAATAAAGCAGGCATTCATGAGTGTTGTCCCCAATCAGCTACATATTCAACTTGCGCAACGTATATTACTATTTGCGCGTACATCCGGCTTGGAAGCAGGGCATCACTTCACCGAAACATCCTTGCAACACTTGCTAGGAACGTCGCGCGGCCCGATCCGCGCGGCGCTCAACTATCTTTCCGATCAAGGCTTTTTAGAGAAACGGCCAAATCGTGGGTTTTTTCTGCTTTCTGTACCTAACGATGCCTTGGATCGCATTTCCGATGCACCAGAAGCAGATGATGAACGCATATATCTTGCCATCGCGGCAGATCGACTTGCGTCAACCCTGGAGGAAAAAGTCACCGAAGCCGAATTAATGCGGCGCTACGACGTTCCGCGATATAGCTTGCGTCGCGTCCTCGGACGTATCTCATCCGAAGGCTGGATTGAACGCAAAGCCGGAAACGGTTGGTTGTTTCTACCAATGATTGACTCGGTCGAAGCCTATCGGGAAAGCTATGCACTTCGCCAGATTCTTGAACCGGCAGGCTTACAGGCGGAAGGATTCAAAGCAAATATTACGGTTTTGAAGCACCTAAAAACCCAGCAAGAATTCATTCACGACAAGGGCTTTGAAACACTCGGGCAAATTGAACTGTTTGAGGCCAACTCGCAGTTCCATGAAAGCCTCGCTGAGATGTCAGGTAACCGGTTTCTCGCACAATCAGTTGCTAAACAAAACCAACTTAGACGTCTTGTTGAGTATCGTCAGACGATTGATCGTGCACGCGTCAAACGGCAAACGGAACAGCATCTTGAGATCATTGACGCTCTAATGACTGGCGACAATACGAAGGCTGCGGAACTTCTCAGGCGGCATATAGGAGGTGCATCGGAAGAAAAAGTGCAGCCAAACATCTTTTCATCGCGCTCCTGATTATGCCTTAGAACGGCCAAGTTTGTACATTTCGTCAACTACGATTGCTTCGCTTGACCAAAAATCGCCATTGTCGAACGATAATCTGTATTATGTATCCACGTCCAATCCGAAGTCCCCAAACCAGCTCTTATGGAACACGTCTAAATACATAATATTTTGTATGAAAATTAGGGTCATGTCAGTTCACTGGAAGCGATCTAACAATGGCAGGCCCTTCAACAAGCAACTGACAATTTTATGTATTTCCGACAATGAATCCAAATTCTGTATCGATTTTCAAAACATATAATTCAACTTATAATTTAATTTCGATTTAAAATGAAGTGGCCTAAGTAGCCTGTTGCAGGCTAAGCCAGCCTGGAAAAGACCTGATGCCAATTGAATAACTTATAAGACTCGGGGCTGTTTTCTTAATTTATGCTCCGGCTGGGGGCAACGCATGGCCGACCAGGTCAAACTCCAGGCGCGAATTTCTGGTCGGCGTGAACAACAAACCAGCTAATTGCTGTTTCGTTGATGCTCTAGACACAGATGAGAAGAAGCTGCCGCTGTAGTGCGAAATCGTTGTCAACTTCTTGGCACGAATGACAGCTTTTATGGCACAAAAGGTGACATTAGACATCTCGCGAAATCAAGCACTTGGCATTTCGGATTGCCAGATAAGTTGTCATCGATTGTCACAAAAGCTGACAAAAATCTGCGGAATTGTCAGAAAATCTGACAATTTTCGACGAGTCAAAAAAAGAAGGTATGGTACACAGGCACATACTTTTTTCGCACACCATAGCCGTACAGTGCTCAGAAACTTTTCGACGCTCTGTTATTTTGTCTGATGCACATAAATAGGTGCTATAATTGGGAACAAGTTGCACTCTACCAATGCAGATAAATGGTGCGACACAGGCAGCCTGAATGCCCAACAGCATGCACAGCGCGATTCAGGTATCCTTCAACGGCAACCGCGGATCACAACCATACTCGATCTGAGCTTCGCGAACGCCGTTAGGTCATGCCCTTGCATTAACAAAGGGGGGGGGGAGGCGACCTAGTACGTCAGGATGCCAGCTACATGGCCGTTCTATTCAAACCCCTAGCAGGCTTGAAAGGATCAAGCTGCAATGTAGGAAACCTAACTTCAATTGCAGTCCGGGTTTACCCAGGGGACTAGGCTAAAGCGGCGCAATGATTGTCTTTGTAAAACACGCACATGGATCAGCTCACACATCGGCGTCAACGGATGATATTGAAGCCAAGAATCAGAGAAATATCACACAGAAGTAGCTGACACTAAAAAGACAAACATTTTTTCAACCCTGACACTTCGAAAGGATGTTTGACAGCTAGACCGCTCGAACAGAACTCAGGAATTCTTGCACTTTCTCACGTAATTTGTCTGTCTCATGTAATAAGCTGCCTGAAGCATCTAGCACTTGTTCAGCTGCCCCACCAGTCGAAACCGCAGCTTCATTCACGCTAATAATACTACTAGTAACTTCAGAAGTACCCCCAGCGGCTTCTTGGACGTTGCGAGTGATCTCGAGTGTAGCAGCTCCCTGCTGCTCAACAGCGCTTGCAATTGCTGCCGAAACTTCACTAATCTCCGAGATAGTGGAAGAGATTGCAGCGATTGCCTCAACCGCGCCATCAGTCTCACTTTGGATATTTGAAACCTGGGCAGTAATCTCATCAGTCGCTTTTGATGTCGCTGTCGCCAAATTCTTTACTTCCGCAGCCACCACAGCGAAACCCTTACCCGCGTCACCAGCGCGAGCAGCCTCAATCGTCGCATTTAGAGCAAGAAGGTTAGTTTTCTCTGCAATATCGCTAATCAACCCAACAACGTCACCAATCTTTTGCGCTGCATCCGCCAACCCACGTACCCGGACATTCGTTTCTTCCGCATTTACAACGGCCCGAGCCGCAACCGTGGATGACTGCCCCACCTGTTGATTTATTTCGCTAATCGAAGCGCTTAACTCTTCAGTTGCACTCGCGACTGTTTGAACGTTAGCCGAAGCCTGCTCGGCCGCTGTCGCAACTATCCCAGCTTGTCGGCTTGTCTCTTCTGCAGTATTGGTCATCCCAGTCGCAGTCGATTGCATTTCTTTGGCCGCAGTTACGAGGGCTTTGAGCACGAAAGTCATTTCACTGTCAAACCCGGCGGTAAGTTCGCTTATCTTCTCGGCTCGTTTTTCTCTTAATTTTAATGCTTCAGCTTCTTTCTCAGCAAGCTGATCAGCACGAATCATGCCTTCTTTGAACACCAATACCGCTTGAGACATTTCTCCAATTTCATCTCCACGATACTCTCCTGGAACATTTGCTTCTTTGTCGCCCGCAGCTAATTTTTTCATCACTTCAGTAATTTGCACAATAGGTTGAGAGATACCTCTCCCAGTTAACCACGCGAAAATTATGCCAATGATGATTGCAGCACCCGCTAGTATCTCGCTGATCAAGACAGATCTTTTAGATGCAGCTGCAGCCCTAGGGCCGATCTCATCTTGTTCTGCTTTCACATCAAGCTTGAGGTCTTCTAACTCGCTGGCAACGATCGGCCCGATACGCTCTAACTCATTAGAAACCAAATCGCCACGTAGTGGATCAAAAACCGAGAGAGAAACTATTTCTTCAAAAGCTTCAGAATATGCTGTCAAGTTATCTGAAACTACTCTCGATGCCTCTTTTCGGCTTCCTTCGGACAGTAAAGACCCTAGTTCTTGATTCAACAGCTTAGTCGTGTCGAGTATATCAAGTACTATCTGGGCATCTTCAGGGCTATTGCTTAATAGATAATCTTTAACTGCCACCCGTGCCTCCAACAGCTTCTCCTGCACACGGACTGCTTGATTTGATTGGAGAACAACTTCTCTGTAACGCGAAAAGTCTGTTCCCACACTACTCATGGAAACTACGCCCAGCACGGCAACGGTAGCCAAAAGCAATAAGATGAGCGCAAAGCCACCGAAAACTTTTGTCGAGATTTTTAAATTACGCATTAGGTTAGTCATCGTTTTCCTCCGAACGGCCAGCATTCTCTGGCTGCTGCTTCCAATTGTTATTCTAAGCCAGTTTAAGTCACTGGCCCTTTTATAATTAGAGATCGAAGATTTTATTCTATTTTATTTCAGTAAATGAAGTCGCGTCAGCCAGAATAAACATCTCCTGAGACTGGAAATAGACATGCTCACAAAACTAACCGCGACACTTACCCAAATCGGCGGTCTCGATGCAGAACTGGGATAACTATCGACGAAACGGAACCGGTAAAATTTAGTGATCATTCGCGCCGCAGCATGAAGCTGCTGGTAAAAAGTCCAATCTTGTGAACATGCAATATCAAACAGCCTTATGACATCGCGAAAAAAAGGGAGGCACACAGCATATGAGCACACCTCCCTCGCACAACTGGAGCGCATCAAGCTCCAGGAACTTTTTGATCTTTCGTCTCTTTCGTCGAGGTGGGAGACGTTGAGAAGTAGTTTCGTGCAAGTAATGCACCACCCACAAAAATCGCTGCCAGTGATACGAGCATGTACGGCGCAACACTGCCAACAGCGACGCAAACGAATAAACTTCTCATTAGTCGGGATAGAGTGCCGTTCATATAGCCCTCTATTGCAGCCGCCAGTGAAATCGTTCCAATAACACCGCCGATCACAGCAAGCCCAATCTCAAGGGGTGAACCGGACCCAATGATGGCAGGATTCCAAATAAAGACGAATGGGACAAGGAAGCCAACTGAGGCAAGTTTGACTGCATCAAATGCAATCTTAAATGGATCTTCCTGTGCAATGGCCGCTGCCGCAAGAGCCGCAACCGCAATTGGTGGCGTCAAGGCCGAGAGGATCGCGTAGTAGAGCAGGAACATATGAGACTCAAGAAGCGGATATCCCAACTTTGATAGCGCCGGCCCGACAAGAACTGCCGCAAGGATGTAAGCACTTGGTGTTGGCATCCCTAAACCAAGAATGATGGTCACCACAGCCGAAATCATCAAGGTGATAACCGGATCTGCACCACTGATTGTCATGATCACGTTTGCCGCTTTCATGCCAAGGCCCGTCATAGACAGACCACCGATTACAAGTCCCGCAGCCGCGCACGCGCCGGCAACGGGGAGGATACGCAATGTGGTTTCACCAAGGCCTTCAACTACACGCCAAACGCTCATGCGGGTTCGCGCAGAGCAAGCCGCTGCAATGACTACAGAAGCAGCTCCCAAGCCTGCCGTCATGGTTGGCGAATAGCCAAGCGACAGTGCGAGTATGATCACCGCGATCGGGACAATAAACATCCAGCCGTTAATCAGAGTTGCCTTGAGCGTAGGGACATCATCCGGATAGGAGCGCAAATCGCGTTTGACCGCGCGCAGGTGAACCTGTGAGAAAACTCCAAGATAATAAAGGATCGCTGGAATAATCGCGGCGTAAACGACTTCGCGATACGCAAATCCTGTGTACTCAGCAAGAATGAACGCTGCTGAGCCCATGATAGGAGGCATGGCGCTGCCACCTGTGGACGCAGCAACTTCAACAGCACCGGCGAAACGCGATGAATAGCCAAGACGCTTCATGATTGGGATCGTTATCGAGCCTGTCGCGACGACATCAGATACGGGACTGCCTGAAATCGTTCCATACATGCCTGATGAGATAACAGCAACCTTTGCCGGACCACCGGGGCTCTTTCCGGTCAGCGAGGCAGCAAGGTTGAAGAAGAAGTCCCCGCCGCCAGCAAATGACAGCAACGTCCCGAAGAGAACAAATAGGAAAACATAGCTAGCGACAACCTGGATCGGGACACCAAAGACACCGTCCGTTGTAAAGATTAGTGCATCCAGCAGGTATGTGTATTCGATCACTCCGTGTCCAAAGGGCGGAGGTAGCATGTGACCGAACAGGTTGTATGCCATAAAACCGAGAACAACGATCGTAAGACCTGCACCCGTCGTGCGACGCGTCGCTTCAAGTGACAATAATAGAAGTGACGACCCAAAGAAAAGTTGAGCAGGTGTAAGCTCTTCAAGCAAAGTGATTCGACTTGAAATCACACTTGCATTCACGAGGAAAAACGCTCCGGTAGCGAGGCTCAGTACACTTAACACCCAATCAATAATGGTCGGCTCGTCCCGTGCATTAGTTGTTGCACCGACCACCAAGAAGAGCATCGAGAACAAGGCGCTAAGAAACAGAATGCCAATTATAAGCGGGTCCGAGATAACGAAGAGGTTGCCGTAAATAACCCCGATCGCAAATAGTGCCGCCAAGCTGATCAAAACTTTGTGGGGTAAGGCCGCAAACTTACGTTTGCGGCCTGTGCTAACAAGTGACTTCATCATTTGAGAAGTCCTGCCTCGCGATATGCCCGTTCTGCACCGGGATGGAACGGCAGAACATCCTGATCAGCCATCAATTCGGTGTTGAGCGCCTTCATTGATCCATGCACTGCTCGCACCTCGTCGATATGAGCGACAAGTGATTTGGTCAATTCATAAGCAGTTGCTTCTGGCATTTTTTCGGTTGTAACGAGAAGCGCCCCGAGAGCAGATGTTTCGACATTGTTTGGCTGGTTGGAATAGCTGCCCGCCGGAATGGTAAATTCTTGGGTTCCAAACCGTTCATTGGTTGCATCAATCACGTCCTGTGGAATGTCGAGGACAATGACTTCATTGTTTTCATCAATAGCGCGGAATGAGGAATGGAGAACAAACACACCATTGGTAACCATGTCGATACGACCATCCTTCAGCAGCTCTGCCTGGTCGTTTGCCCCTGCCTGAACAATGCGCCCACCATTTGCCTCAACAGCTTCCTTGGTTAAACCGGCTTGTTCGAGCATGAACAATGCTACGTTGGACGTAATATTACCCGAACGGTTTACGCCAATACGCACCGGTGCTTTTGCTGTTGCAAGATCGTCGAGGCTATCAATGTTGTATTCGTCGGCAATCGACTTCGCCAGAAAGAAATGCATCGGCGCCCAGTTATACATGTAACCAATTGCACGCATGTTGTTTACAGGGGCCTTGAAGGGCTCTTCTCCTGCCAAAGCAATCTTCACTTCGGCATTGTGAACCAATCCCATGTCCGTCCGATTTGCTCCCAGCAAACCTATATTTGCAAATCCACCACCAGTTGCCTGATATGTCACAACGGAATTTGGATCTGATTGTTTTACAGCACGGTCGATACCTGCGCCGAGAAGAGACCACAAGCCACCCGGGTTCCCACCCGACAATGTCAGGTTTACCGGTTCAGCCTGTGCAGTGTTAACGCCGAAGGCCAGTCCAATAGCCGCGGCAAGAGTCAAAAGCCTCATTCTTTCCTCCCTAATGGGTACGATCTCTGATTATGGTTTTGTTTTATTGTTATTGGACGCTGAACCTTTTCCGGTTACCGCAAAGCAGCGTCAGGCCTCGAAAGTGATATTCACGTTCTTCTGTTCGGTATAGGACAGCATCTCACCGAGGCATTCTTCACGCCCGATACCTGATTGCTTCATCCCGCCGTATGGGGTGCCAAGAAAATGGTCGCTGGAATTGTTGACCCAGACATATCCGGCACAAATGTCATCCACGGCACGCATTGCCTGGGAAAGGTCACGCGTCCAGACTGAGGCCGTTAACCCGTAATCAACGCCGTTCACGGCATCGATAAGAGCGTCATACTCCGTCCACTTCAGAATACTTAGTACGGGGCCAAACACTTCTTCTTGGGCAATGCGCATATCAGGCGTCACATCGGCAAACACCGTCGGCCTGACGAAGAAGCCACCCGCGAGATCGGCAGGAACGTCGCCTCCCGCGACCATCCTTGCCCCTTCGCCTTTGGCAATATCGATGTAGCGGAGAACCTTCTCGTACTGACCTCGTGTAGATAAACACCCCATCTGAGTGTCCGGGGAGAGTGGATCACCCGGGGTAATATCGTTGAAAGCAGAAGCCAGTTGTTCGACGACCAAATCATAAATACTCTCATGAACGAAAACACGACTGGTCGACCCACATGACTGCCCCGCCGTCCAAGGCAAATTCATGCCCTTAACCGCACTTTGAACAGCTTTTTCAACATCGGCATCGGGGAATATGACAAGGGCGTTTTTGCCCCCTAGCTCAAGAGAGACATGCTTAAGGGTATCCGCGGACTGGCGCATAACAGCACGTCCGGTTGCAGCACTGCCAACAACACTGACGCTGGCAATCCCCGGATGGGTCGAAAGACCTGCACCCAGATCGGAGCCACCATTCAGAATATTCAAAACACCGGGCGGGAAAAGACCACCGATCAGTTCTGCAACCTTCAGACTTGAAAGCGGCGTTTCCTCGGATGGCTTAATAATAACGCTGTTACCAGCCATAATCGGTGGCGCGAGCTTGGCACATGCAAACATCAATGGATGGTTGAACGGGACAATACGGGCAACAACCCCGACCGGCTCGCGAACGACATAGTTCACTTTGCCCGCGCCAACCGGAACAGTCTCGCCCTTGAGCTCCGTCGCAAGACCGGCAAAGAAATCCATCAAGGTCGCGGCAAGTTCGACATCAAACAGCATCCCGGTCAGGGAATTTCCGCTATCGAGCGCATCAAGATGGGCAAGCTCGTCCTTGTTTGCGCGGATGATGTTCGCGGCTTCACGCATCACTTGTGAACGTTCGCGCGGTGTCGTGCGCGCCCAAAGTTTCTGCCCTGCCGCTGCCGCTGTCACAGCGGCATCAAGATCAGATGCTGCACCACTATCTACCTTTGCGATTTCAGTTCCGGTAGACGGCGCAAAGACCGAGATTTGGGCATTTGCGGCGCGATGCCATGCCCCTCCATAATAGAGCCCTTTGGGAACTCTCTCAGTCAGCAATACCTCGGCAGTAGAAGCTTTTAATGGCTTCATGCTGTTTTCCTCCCAGGAAAATCCGCGATTTTTATTGTGCGCGGGAAGGTCGTTATTTTATTTTTTATAAGATATCTAAGTTAAATGGCAGGACGTACGATCCGTCAACAATAAAATTAGATATCTTAGTTATTTTTTTATCTGAAGGGCAGATTCGGAGCCGAACCTGCCCTTGCAAACACTACTCTGCAGCGACGCTTGCTCCTTCTACAAGCGTACGCCAATCAACGGTCTGCGGATAAACTCCCTCACGCGAAGCGATGTTTACATGGGGGACTCTTGGTTCCGTTGTTCCAAGGGCTTCACCGCCGGCATCAACTTTCCTCGCGGCGTCCACCATCAGACGACGAAACTCGACAATCGCCAGATCGGATGCGCCCAAGATATCGTCAGACCGGTCAACAATCGCCCCCATAGAAACCCACATCACGATATCCTGGTTCGGAATGCCTAGCACACCGGTAAAGTTCCCAAGTTTCATCGCTTGCCGGTCCTGCAGGAAGTTGTTGTGGAGTTGTCGCTGGGAAACCCATCGTTCATCCAGATGAATGCCTTTTTGGGCATGGTTGAACTTGCGCCACTCTTCGGTTGTCGGGCAGGCCTTCCCACCCCACGCGATGAAATGGAAGTGCGTGGTTTCATCATCGATCGGTACGATGACGCTCGCGACATTGTAATTGTTGTTCGGCGGAATCAATGCAGTGTATGGCGCGATGTATTCGGTAATACGCAGATAATGATGCGTACCTGCATTTTTGATCGGCTTGCGGATCGCAGCATAGTGGAAACCATAGCTGGTTGTCTGCGTCTGCATGCGCGGCGACTTGTCGGTGGACGGACGATACCACGCCTGATCGTCTGCAGACGCCCCTTCGACACGCGCGGGTTTCATGTCAGAAGAATGCAGGCTGGAAGAGTGAGCAGAGTCGATCTGACCTTCAGTGATCTGTGCCCAGTTTGCCGGAATGCGAATTTTCAGGATTGAAACCTGCGTGTCTTCGGTCGGTGCAAAAGCGGGCGGAGAAAACGGATACATGCCTTCTTCTTCGCCAAGCCACGCCCAGACAAATCCACCCCACTCGACAGTTTTATAGGATTTGTGTTTGACCTTTTCGTGAAGCGGGCTGCCTTCAGGTTCGGACGACATGGCAACGCAGTTGCCTTCAACGTCGAATTTCCATCCATGATAAAGGCAGCGCAGTCCGCAATCCTCATTACGACCGAACACAAGAGACGCACGTCGGTGCGGGCAAAGCTCGTCAAGCAGCCCAAGCTTACCTTCTGAGTCGCGAAACGCGACGTAACGGTTACCCACCGCTTCAACAAGCAGCGGCTTGCCGTCTGCTTCAGCGACTTCCTCGATCAGACAGACCGGCGTCCAGTGCTGGCGCATCAGCTTGCCCATCGGCGCATCGCCAGTGACGCGGGTTAAAAGATCATTCTCCTCATGGCTCAGCATCTCGCGAACTCTCCTCCGTGTTGCTTATTCTTAGATATCAAAGTTTATATACATGACCTGATTACAGGCGTCTAGTGACTTGACAAAAATTATTAGATATCTAATTTATTGCGTAAAGTTAATTCGGGAGGAAAAAATGTCAATAGAATTAGAAAGCATAAAAATGCGCGTTGTGGCCCGGCGAGAGCTCACCCCCCACATCTGCGAGTTTACGCTTTCTCCCGTGGAAGGCATTGAACTTCCAGCATTTGAACCCGGCTCGCACATCACAGTTGAGACCCCCTCCGGGGCGATGCGCCGCTATTCACTGGTTAATGATGGACACAGCCCCGAGGAGTATGTGATCGCCGTAAAACGTGAACCTGAATCGCGTGGCGGATCCTCTTCGATGCACGAGTCGGCGCTTGAAGGAACCGAGTTATCGATCCAGCCGCCCGAGAACACCTTTGCCCTGAAAAATGCGTCAAAATACCTTCTGATTGCCGGGGGCATCGGCGTCACACCTATCTATGCGATGGCCAATCACCTGACGATGGAGGGAAAACCCTTCAAGATCATCTATTGCACACGCACTGCGGAAGATACGGCATATATGGCCGAGATGAAGGAATCCTTCGGCTCAAACGTTACCTTCCATCATGACAATGGCGACCTTGAACAGGTTTACGATTTCTGGGACCACTTCGAAGAGCCCAGCCAAATCCATGTCTATTGCTGTGGACCATCACTTTTGATGGAAGAAATCAAGGCGATTTCCGGTCACTGGCCGGAAGGGCGTGTCCATTTCGAGGATTTCAAGGCCGTTGAGGCCGTCCGTGAGGATGACAAGGCGTTTGAGGTCACGCTCCTTAATACCGGAGAGACAATACAGGTCCCGGCAGATCGATCTGTTCTTGAAGCTTTGCGCGACAGCGGCATCAAAACTGTCAGCTCATGCGAGAGTGGCACGTGTGGTACATGCCGCTGCAAGCTGATCGAAGGCGACGTCGACCATCGCGATATGGTGCTGATGGATGAAGAAAAAGACAGCCAGATCATGATCTGCGTCTCCCGCGCCAGGGAGGGTAACCTTGTCATCGAACTCTGAGTGCTGGTCTGAACAGCCCCCATTGCGTCTGGGTGTGATCGGGCTCGGACGCGGGTTCATGCTGACATTGCCAAGCCTGCTTGCCGATGAACGCGTCAAACTCATCGCTGCCTGTGCCCCGCGGGCATCATCGCGTGCTGCATTCGAAAAGGAATTCGGCGGTCGAACATATGACCGCGTTGAAGACATCTGTGCTGACCCAGACGTTGAAGCTGTTTACATCGCAACGCCGCATCAGATGCATGTCGATCACGTTTCAATCGCCGCCCGAGCAGGAAAACATGTGCTCGTCGAAAAGCCACTGGCGATTAGCCTTGAGGATGGCATCAAGATGGTCGAGGCCTGCGAGCAGGCTGGCGTACAGCTGATTGTGGGACCAAGTCATAGCTTTGATGGAGCCGTCAGCCTTGCCCACGATATCATTCAGTCCGGCAAGGTTGGTCGTGTCAGAATGATCCAAGCCCTGAACTATACCGACTTTCTGTACCGCCCGCGCAGACCGGAGGAACTCGTTACAGCGGAAGGTGGTGGCGTCATCTTTAGTCAGGCTGTCCATCAGCTTGATATCGTCCGGCTTCTGGGCGGCGGCATGGTGAAGACCATTACGGCAGCTACTGGTAACTGGGATCCAGAACGCTCTACAGAAGGTGCGTATAGCGCCCTTGTCTGTTTTGAAGGAGGCGCCTTTGCGTCTTTGACCTATTCGGGCTATGCGCATTTTGATTCAGACGTCTGGCAAGATTGGGTTGGTGAATTGGGTTACCCCAAAGACCCTGCCAATTATGGTCAGGCCCGCATCGCACTTTCAAAAGTATCCTCCCCGCAAGAGGAAGCCGCCCTTAAATCTGGCCGGACATATGGGGAGACACCAGTGCCACCGCCAGCTCCCCATCATGAACATTTCGGACCAATTGTTGTTTCCTGTGAAGGAGGCGATTTGCGCATCACGGCAGATGGCGTTTGGTTGCATGGCGATTTTGAACAAAAGTTCATACCAGCTCCAATGCATGCCGGCCCGCGATCTGAGGTTGTCTCGGCACTGATCAGTGCGGTGCACCTGAACGCACCGCCATCACAAACTGGCCGCTGGGGACTGGCAACACTCGAAGCCTGTCACGCAATTCTGCAATCGGCAGAAACAGCAGGAACCGTGAAATTGGTTCATCAAATACCGTCAAAAGAAACAAACACCGGAGGAAACTCGTGAGCAACCTGACCCTTTCACTGGCTTATGGGGACTATGATCGCACCAGACCGATTTTTGATGGTCGCGTCAAAATTGATGGCGTCGACCCTGTCTCGATGCTCCTGTCACCCGAAGAGATGTTCTTCCGGGCGTTTCGCAACGAAGACTTCGACGTAAGTGAACTTTCATTTTCATCTTATTGTGTGAAGCTTGCCCGTAACGAAGCACATTACGTGGCGATCCCGGTATTTCTCTCTCGCGCCTTCCGGCATACCTCGGTTTACATTCGCACGGACAAGGGTATCAACAAGCCAGAGGATCTAAAGGGCCGCAAGATCGGCATTGCCGAATATCAGCTGACCGCCAATGTTTGGGTGCGCGGCATTCTGGAAGACGACTACGGGGTAAAACCATCCGATATCCATTGGGTACGTGGTGGTATGGACACCCCGGGCCGCCCGGAAAAGATTAAGGTTGAGCTTCCCGAAGACGTCAAAATGACCCAAGCCCCCGAAGGCGCGACCCTCAACCAGATGCTGGCAGATGGCGAGATTGATGGCTTCATCGGCCCGCGTTGGCCGAAATGCTTTAACGAGGGCCACCCGCATGTTGGCCGCCTGTTCTCAGACAGCATTTCTGCAGCTGAGGGCCACTACAACCGCACCGGCATTTTCCCGATCATGCATGTGCTAGGCGTCCGGAGAAGTCTTGCAGATCAACATCCATGGCTGCCCGCCGCGTTGCTTAAGGCTTTCTCGCAATCCAAGCAAATGGCCTTAGATGCTCTGAGCGACACCTCTGCAACCAAAGTCACCATGCCGTTTGTCGAAGACACCCTTGATCGTGCCAAGAAACTTCTGGGCGACGATTTGTGGCCATATGGAGTAGCACCAAACCGCAAAGTGATCGAAACCTTCCTTGACTACCATTACCGCCAAGGCCTCTCACCACGGAAGCTTTCTATTGATGAACTCTTCCATCCGTCCACTCGCGAGGTTTTCAGCCTATGACCACCAATAATGCAAAAACATCGGGCGTATTTCCCTCTCTCCCGGCCATTCTGGTCGAAGAGGGCGTACGCGCCGCTCTCAAGGAAGACCTCGGGCGCGCTGGTGATCTGACCACCGATGCAACGATCGGGCCGGAGCTGCGCGCACAAGTATCCCTCGTTTCCCGCGAAGCCGGGAGCCTTTGCGGTGTTGATTTTGCCCGGACTTCTTTTGCTCTTGCCGGTGCGGGGCTCCAATTCGAGGCCTTCCGAAAGGATGGGGATACGCTCGCACCAGGTGACGAAATCGCGCGGGTGACAGGAAACGCACGTGCCATCCTATCCTCCGAGCGGGTAGCACTGAACTACCTCTGCCATCTGTCTGGCGTTGCAAGCACAACCGCAAAGTTTGCCGACTTAATTGCGCACACAGATGCAAGGATTTGCTGCACGCGTAAAACCACGCCGGGTTTACGAGCCTATGAAAAATACGCTGTGCGTTGTGGTGGCGGTGCGAACCATCGCTTTGGCCTTGATGATGCAGTTCTGATCAAGGACAACCACATCGCCGTTTGCGGTAGCATCACCAAAGCAATCGAAGCCGCGCGCAATTATGTCGGGCATCTTGTTGTGATTGAGATCGAAGTCGACACACTTGAACAGCTCGAAGAAGCGCTAAGCGCCGGTGCAACGACCATTCTTGTCGACAACTTCGGAATTGATGGTCTGAAAGAAGCGGTAAAGCTTAACAACGGTCGCGCGCGGATTGAGGCATCAGGCGGTATCAATATCGACACAATCAAGGATGTTGCCGAAACAGGGGTTGATTTCATCTCAAGTTCCAAGATCACCATTTCTGCACCGACCCTTGATATCGGTCTCGACGTCACACTGGGGTAGAACAATGAAACAATTTCAGCCTGGCGATATCATCGAAATCACGCTCCCCCAAGGCTTTGGTTACTTACAAGTCACGCATAACCATCCTGCGTACCCAGAAGTAGTTCGCGCCTTGCCCGGGCACCACCCAGCTCGCCCGGCAAACATTGCAGAGCTTGCAAAAGGCAAAACCGAATTCACCTTCATGCTCCCGCTATTCTCAGCACTTAAACAGGACATGATCAAAGGCGAAAAAGTCGGTGCCGCGAAAATACCGGCCAGCGACAGCACCTTTCCTACGTTCCGGATGCCAATCCGCGACAAACAAGGCAACGTCGTATATTGGTGGTTCTGGGATGGCGAAGGATTGCACTATGACGCAAATCCAGACGCATCAACGGACCAAATGCCGCTGCGAGAAATCACAACGGCAGATGCCTTGATCGCAAAGCTGTCAGCAGTCTGAACGAAAGCCTTAGGTCGGAATGCGGGTTGGTGGGACTTTACGTCCTTCCTCTCCCGCCTTTCGTTCATCTTCCTCGAGATTCTCAAGAATAACCAACATGCCCTTACGGATGGTTTCGACCTCGTCTGGTGTCAAACCATCCAAGGCAACCTCGTTCACCTCAATCGCGAGCGGTTCAAGCTCGATACGAAGCTCCTTGCCCCGTTTGGTCAGGAATACATGCTGTTTGCGGCGATTACCGGCCAAGGTACGTTTTTCAAGAAAGCCAAGCGCTTCAAGACGTTGCAAGGCTGTATGTGTCGTTGGCTCGGTAAGACCGGCTTCTTCAGCCAGCTCACGTTGAGTCAAACCCTCCTGCTGCCACAGGATGCGCAGGAAAATCCACTGGCCAAACGTCACGTGATGCGACGCAAGACGTATTTGCAGAGAACGGTTAAAACCGCGGGTTGCCAGCCGGATAATATGCGCAAGACGTTCGCGTGAATCCGGAACTCTGTTTTTTCTATCGACCATAAATTGATGGATGCCCCTAAAACCAACTGATCTTGCTTTTCGGATTGACTGATACAGCCGTCTTTTGCCGGTGTCAAACGTGCTTAGCCGGGAGCTCGCCAAGCACGTTTGCACATTACGCCAACGATTACCCTTCGTCACCTTCGGCAGTTTCTTCAGCAGTACGCGTCATGCCCGACGACATAGCTTTCGTGTAACCGGGGGTTATGCGCGCATCAATCACGACGGCTTTTCCCGCCTTGACGATTGGCAAAGCTTCTTCAATGGCGGCATTTAGTTCTTCCGGTGTGGACACAGGACCAAATGCCCTCAAACCTTGCGCCCGGGCCATTGCCGCCAAATCGATATCCGGCCCGCCAATATGTTGGCCAATCCATTTATTTTCGACCGGACGTTCGCGACTGATGGCGACTTTTTCCTGATGAATTTCATCGTTATAGAAAGACCGGTTATTGGCAATGATCGCAAGAAACGGAATGCCATAGCGTGCAGCAGTCCAAAACGCCGAAACCCCCATTAGGAAATCACCATCACCTAAAACGGCAACCGGAAGACGATTTGTATCGCGCAGCGCCAAGGCCGCACCGACCAGCATACCCGGACCCGACGCAATCCCGGCTCCACCATCATAGCCAAGGTAGTCAAGTGGGTGGCGGAAATGCCAAAGATCACCACCCCAGCTAAGCGGCAACCGAACAAGCGACACGATCTCTTCGGAGAGAGCCTCCCCCAAAGATGCAGCAAGACTGTCTACGTTAAGCGGGGCTGATGGGGTTGCGATATCGCCAGTGCATAGTGCCGGCAGACTTTCCAGACTACTGGTTGGTGCAATGTCAGCTTCTTTGCAAAGTTGTTTGATAACCACATCCGGTTCAGTAGCGATATGCAGATCAGCCCTGACATTTGCCTGATGATCCATGCTCCAGCCATTGTGGATCTGATGATCGAGGGAAATCTGAACAATCTTTGTATTTTCCGTCCTCGACCCCGCCTGCTTCAGAGTACCCGCAACATCGACCCAGTCAAAACTGACGATCAGGTCAGCATCACTCAGGACACGAGCTCCGTCTGGCGACATAAAGAAGCCAGGAGCACCGGTATGGAGCGCGTGATCCGTCGGAAATGCGGCCCCAAGCTTGATGTCGGTCAGGACGCGGGCATTGAATGCCTCAGCGAGTGCGACGCGGCGCGTCCAATCTTCCTCGTTTCGCGAAACACGGCCCATCAGGAACACAGGCGCTTTGGCCGTTCGAAGCATCGTCTGCAATCCGATCAGCGTTTCGCGTGATGCTGCAGGTTGCGCAGGCAAAGCATGACGACTGACATCAGGAAGACTTATTGATTCGGTAACCTCCTCTTCCTGTACCGAAACGTCAAAACAAACGTAAACTGGCGCCATCGGAACCGTTTTTGCAATTGTTGCCCCGCGCATCATGGCTTCAAGCGAGGCACGAATAGAATAGGGTTGATCATCCCATTTAACATAGGGGCGCACCAAAGCGGCCTGATCACGGGATGTATGTATCCAGTCAATCCATGGACGCCGCTCGGCAGCGTCGACGGGACCGGTGGCACCAAACACCAATACAGGCACACGATCACACCAAGCGTTATAAATCGACATGGCAGCATGCATCAACCCGACATTGGCGTGAACGATGGCCGCCATTGGGCGTCCGGTAACCTTCGCCCAACCATGCGCGATCGCAACCGTATGCTCTTCATGCAGGCACAGAAGCATTCTGGGATTTTCATTCCCAAGATGGTTGACCAGACTATCATGCAAACCGCGGAAGCTTGATCCTGGATTAAGGGCAACAAATTCCACATCAAGGGCACGCAACATCTCTGCAATCAGGTCACTACCCCAAACCCCTTCCGATCCTGATGCAACAGGATTCTCGACTTTTTCCATTTTTCCTCCCGGACTTTTCAGTGCTTTATCAAAGCAATTTAGAATTTTTCTTTTTAAATATTTCGATATCTAACATTATGTCAAACGAGATTTCCTCGCGAACAGGACAGATGTCTCAAAGGAGAGATGGATGGGCTTTGGATTGCAATACGCTGCCGACCCAAAACGACTTTTTTTTAGAGATCACCAATCCCTACTTACCGATAAGCAGCACCCAACAGAGCGAGAAATATGAAGAAATTGAATTGCTAACGATTTACGCGCTGATACTGGCCGTTTTCTTTGTCATTGGCGGCACGATGAACTTGCTTGCGTCTGATGTAACGCAAGCAGATTACGCAAGATGGGGTCACCCGACATGGTTTCCGTATCTCACTGGAATTTTGGAGTGGGCAGCAGCCATACTTCTTGTGTTTCGCGCGACACGCCTACTCGGTGCAGCATTAGCAGGAAGCGTTATGATCGCGTCAGCTGGAACACTCATAATAAACGGTGAATACGCCTACAGCATCGAACCAATAACGGTTCTGGTCCTCGTTGCGGCCTACGCGATGATTCATGCCAAAATGAACGATGAAGAAAGAAGCGATCCATCAAAGAGCCACATAACGGACCTGAAGGCTCAGCAACCGAGCAACATTGTTGCCTCATTTTCCAATGCGAGACTACTCGAAAACCCCGAATTATGACAATTCAGCTCACAACAGTTTAGCGCGAGACAGGCAATAAAGTTCTTGGTCACAAAATTGGGGAGTGGTGGGCCCGGCGAGACTTGAACTCGCAACCAGACCGTTATGAGCGGTCGGCTCTAACCAAATTGAGCGACAGGCCCTGCATGAGCAGGCTCGCAAATGCGCGCAACCCAACGCGGTTGGACAAACTAGATATTTTCCGAGCTGCGTCAAGCACTATGACATTACGCAAAAATCATACGACAGCCACAGTCTTGTTCTTACCTGCATCACTCCGCTTAAAAGTTGCTTCCTTCATCCGAAACGCCACGCATTTAGATAGCTAGCCACAGTGTCTATCCCGTTGTCTTCAGTTTCCAACAAAACAGCCAAAGGAGCGCGTCCGCCAAAATCCTGCGCAAAATGCTTACCACTCAGCCACGTTAGCGCCTCCTCTTTGACCGGAAACAGCTCTATGAGACTTCTGTGAACATTCAACACCCCCGAAATTCGCATAAGTACGGCATACGGAATGACCAACTGCTCTCCAGACCTCTGCTTTCTCAGCCATCTGTAGTAAGTTGACCTTGAGGGCTGCCCAAGCAACTTGACTTGGTCATTTCTACTTAGCCCCCAAGCGGATGTAACATGGCAAAACGCCTTTAACCCCGGACCACTGAGACGAGCACAGTCTTCCTCTGCAATTGAGGCCGGAAAGGATAGAGCATCACCGTTCAACGACATCAGACCACTCCACTAAGTTATGTCAAAGATTACCGAAATGTTGTTAGTGGACGTTGCTATACCAGTTTTCCAACTGAGCTTCGTCGACGTGAAGAGCCTGTAAACCCGTCTCCTCATCTTTCCGAAGGACATACAGCTTCAAGAGACCTTGATTGATTGCAGTCAGAAGCTTGCTGTAGCTCAAACCCTGCTTGTTAAACTTGGCAACAGCCTGCCCCAAACGCAGTGTCTTTTTGACCTTTGGAGGTCGTTTTGCACCTGCTCTCAGATCCGTCATCCAAGAGTCAACAACCTTGCGGTCGTAGAACCACTTCGGCCAACCGTCTCCATCCGGGGAATGTATCGGCGTCAAGATGTTCGCTGCACTGAGACAATACAGCACATGCTGGGATATCCCGAGCTCATCTGCCAGTTGCTTACGTTCCACAAGACGGCTTCTGGTCTCTCCGTACTCCTTGACGCTCTCGCGGTGAACACAGATCATCCGACCGTAGTTTGTCTCAAATACCCTGCTCTGGAGATATTTACGCTCCACCAGCCTTTTGAACTCTTGCTTGCCAACGCCCAGCTGTTTGCGGGCAACAAACCCCGGCATAAAGGCCCTGCGATCTCTCACCTTAAACACCGCAGGACTTCCACGCGCACTCACATAACCCGCACTCAGCCGGTTGTTCATATAGTCCTGTAAAGCATCGAAGAGGAACCCGAGCTGAGTTCGCTGTGACACCAGTGCCTTATAAAAACTCCCAAACATCTGGTGCATTACAATCATGCCGCTTGGTGCCCCCTTGCCGGCACAAACATCATCTACGAAATCACAGAAACCATGTGGCCAATTCGCTAGCGCTGCGGCTACCCGCTCGACATTTGAAATAACGATATCACTGGTTTCTTCGTGCCACTTCTCGTCCAAATCTTCATTCTCGTGCCATAGGCGCGTCGACAAGAAAGATATCGTGCGCAGAAGAAAATATAGATCTCCATCGACCAGCTGAGCTGGCAACCGTTGCGCACTGAAGTCGAACTGTGTGCCCATGAACTTGTTAGAGATCAATTGCATCAAGGCTATTACTGGGCTCGAACACTCAGCGGTTGCAGCCTTGAACTGACACCCGGGAAGGCAGGGGACTACACGCCCCCTGTTAGAAACGACATCTTCTCCGCAGGATGGACAAGCATTCCTGAGAAGCTCTCCATGCTCTGGGCAATGAGTGACAAATTTGAGGTCCCAAAGCCCTGAAACAAAACCCTTCTCCCTCAAACACGAGAAACAGACGCGCTCACTCGGCCAATAGAGGAATTGCCTCGGGATGATTTCACCTGTGGAAAGAATCACATGAGAGTTGTTACCGCGTGCGCTTGTGTAGAAGGACAGAGACTTCATCTCATCCTCCGCCACACCGATGATTTTGGAGAGTTTCCCAAGCTTATCGGCGATTTTCGATTGCGCTTGGTCAGTTAGGCTCACACCAGCCAGATTTCCGATCCAGGACATTCTGGGATACCGGTTTAGTTCTGCAACACGGATAAGGTAACCGATTAAGCTCTCATGCTTGATTGGTGGAGACTGGAACAAAAGCGTTTTAGAAGATGTCATGATCATCCTCCTTACCGATGCCTTTGTCTTTTGGCGTTTTCTTTTTTCCCGGTCGGATTGTCGCTTCTCCGACATCAAATTCTACCGCCCCCAAAATCCGGACAGCTTCATGAAGATGATTTAGGCGAAGGGTTTCATCGCCTTCAAGCATTGCTAGCTCAGTCGCACAATGCACAGTCCGCATCATGTATCCAAGCAATCCCTTGTTTTCATCAACGACATACTTGATCGCAACAGGATCATTTAGTGCCGAGACCTCTGGCCTCGGCAAAGGCAGGTGCTTATTGAGCATGTGGAAAAAGAGAACCACGGACTTTCGTGCTTCCTCCGCATCAAGATTGAATGGCTCAATCCCGATTTTTCCATTTCTTCTCGTCTCAAGCTGAGGATTCACAGAGAATATATTGTGAACTTCTGGCAAGCCTGCGAACACGATGGGTTTTCGCAGTATTTCTACCTGCGTCTTTAGCCAGTCTGCAGCATCATATTGTCTTCGTGCACTACCGCGGTTCGTTAGATGCTGGAACTCGTCAAAGATCAGCAATTCAACGCCAGTCCGACCAATATAATCTTTGATTCTCAGCTCCATGTCCTGCCGTGTGCCTTTCACACTCGACAGGTCACCTAATGCCATCAAAATGCTGGCAGCAAGGTTCTTAACCGTGCAGCTTTCAGGTACGATGACAAAAAGAACCTTCTTGAACCGGCCGCTTTTGTTGTGGAAATTGCAATAGTCCTCGATGATAGAGGTCTTACCAGCCCCCGTTTCACCAACCATAGTCAGAATTCCAGGCCTTGAGGCGTATCGACCAGTTTGGTGGAAATTCGCGATCTTGGTCAGCGCATCCTGAAAGGCATCATGAGCAATCCTGCGATCCCGAAATTCAGCGAGTTTGATAGCTTGTTCGTTGGTTAATCCGTTTTCGAACTCATGCATCGGTCTCACCTCCGCCCTGGTTCGGATCTCCCGCACGCGAGGTACGCCATCCCCGACGTTTCAACTCGTCCTCCAGTTCTTCTGGTGAATGGAACGGTGAAGCAAAGGTCTCATCAGAACTGATATCGTCAGTTTGCTCGTCGATGGTATGCTCTGTCTTTGGAAGCGGTCCGTTGTCGTTCCCTGCCTTCTTCTCCTCACTGGTGAAACGATTGGCTGCCTTGCGTTTACGTTTCTGACGGCTCTCGATGAGCTCTTCAGCAACCTCAAACAGGGATTGCCGCATCTCAAGAAAATCGTCCTCCGAAGCTTTCCTGAGGTCCAACTCCCGTTTAAGCATCGCTCTGCGGATTAGGCGGTGACGCCAAATTGACAGTTGCAGAGCGTAAGTCTCAAGAGTGCAGTTCACAGGAATGAACAACTTGGCTCGGCTGTCCTCGACATGAATTGTCGCCAGGTCTTCTGGATCAAACTTGATCCGAACTTCTGGATTGGGAAATTTGCCTGAAGAATTCGTCATCAAACGTTGACGGAGGAGCTGCAGGCTGTGCGACTGATAGTTCAACCCCATGATCCTGATACCGGTTCGGGTTAATTTTTTGACCTTCACTTTGAACAGCAACACGGCAACATCTTGCTGGCTCGAGATGAACCGAACAGGATGCTCGCGAACGCCATTCTGCCATTTTTCTAAAGGGAGTTGCTTGAGGGTAGAGTGCTCTGTGACAGCGTGTTCATCTACGATAAACTTCGTCAAAAGGAACTCTAGGTCCTCAATAGTTAGGCATGCTGACTTGCCAGAATTGTAATCACCTCGTTGCTCAGGGTTAGAGAAAGTTGTCCCTGGCAGGGTATGGATCAACTTTGTATTCAATGTTCCGAAGAAACGTTCTACAGCTCCCTTGTAATGAGGGGTTCTTGCCGGATTATACTCCACTGAAATTGCAAGCTGGCTGCAACTATCCAGCAGATCTTGCGAGTGAAACTCCAAGGCATTGTCGAGCACCAAAGTGTCCATCACCCCAAAACAGGGCCAGATTGACGCAAAGTTGGCATCCGATGTGGTGCCGGGTTGAGCCTTAAATTGAGCGAGCACTTGCTTGAGATACTCTTCTTTTGGAAGGATCGCATGCTTCAAACAATGCATCACAGAAACGTAGCCTGGGCTTTCAAAACTAACGTAAAACCCAACAGGCATTCGGCTATACAGATCCAAGGCTAGGGTTAACCAAGGTCTTCCAATTACCTTTCCATCCTTGGTTCTTAGGATTATGTCCATAAGCTGGTGATCAACTTGGACGATGTGCAAAGGAAACTTCGCAACGATGCCTGGTCCGACACCAGCAAACACTTTATCGGCTTGCCGTCGGCCCTTTTGCGCCGCCATCACTTCATACGGATTAAGACCTGCCAAAAAACGATAGATGCTTCTCGAGGATGGGATGTGCATTCTCCCAGCTTCGGGACAACGCTTGTTCTCCTTCATCAGCCGACTTTTAAATAACTTAAAGATGCCAAGCTTGTTCTTAGGCGTTCGAACGAGATAGTGGTCCTCGACAACTTCCTGCAGGATTTCAAAAGACCGATTGCACATACATGTTGGCTTACGACCTTTGAGATGATGCCTCGGAACCAAAGCGGTGATATCTCGGCCACCTTTTAGCCAGTCGTTGTACCATCTCCAAATCGCACTAAAACTTGGAGTGACAGCTTTTCCGTCCCGTTCTGTGCCCTCGATAACTTCGTTTATCGCCGTGGTTAAATTACTGCTGATCAACAGCTCGTCGACTTTGTTGATGTAACTTAGCCGCTCTCTCGCTACAGCCTTGTCACTTTCACTGAAGGCGTCAAAACGCTTCTCGAGCTGTCCCTTGGGAGACGTATCTATTTCAGGTATTTGCTGGTCAATAGACGCCTCTCCCTCAACCACTTTCTCAGCCAGCTCTCGTGCAGAGATCAAAAGAGGTTTACCTGTTCGAAGACAGGTCAGGTTCAGCTCGTCGGACTCGGTGTGACAAACTACCTTGTAAACCTCTGCATCTAGACACACTCTGGTATTTACAGGGATGTAGATCATACTCATTTTTTGATCTCCCCTTCGTAGAACCAAACTAGACTGTCGGCTGTGATCGGCTCATTGAGATCGACGCAGAGTTTTCCCTCTGCGATATATGGCAAGACTGCTTCCAGCGCATTGTCAGCACTGACTTCCTTAGCCAGTTCACCGATTGAAATGCGATCGTGTCCATTGAATGCGCGATAGATTGACAGGACGGAGTAAAGTGTGCCTCCAAGCAGCCGGTAGGGTTGCAAGAGCTTTACGTTTGACCAAAGCGGCTCTTTCCTGATTTGGTCTTCCGTCCAGACTTCAAATCCGTATCCTTCCTCACGCAACATTTCACGCATGAGCTCAAGCCTCTCAAGCACACCATGCTCAAAGAGTTTCTTGACGGGCTTCACTTCTAAAATTTTACGACCGGTTCTGGTTAGAACCTCGATATCGGGATAATAGAAGCGGCTTCTTCCGTCGCATTCATAAATGAAGCGGAATGGCTGTGCCTTGTACTTGACGACCTCGGGCAACACATCAAGTACCCGCATGCAATCACGCTCTAGTTGTGACTCCCACGCGATCTGTCTCCGGTTCTTCCTGCTGTAAAAATAGCCTACGACACGACCTTTACTCCGGGTGACAACCCGGCGTGCTGGTTCATACATTTTGATCTCCTTTAGCTGAATTTAGGCAAAGTGATCCTGTTGCGTGATTGACACGCAGTACTTGCCTGACAGGGGGAAACGTGCTAAAGGAGAAAAATTCCACAATTCCTCGCTTAGGCGACGTAACCAACCGCTTCAGACATTCTGTGGCGGTTTTTGCGTTTGGAGCTCCCAACTGGTTTCTGTTGGGTTGAAATGATTCCGATTTGTTAACAATCGGTCAATGTCTGGTCCGAGGATTTATCAACTGAAGTTCGGACAACCTCGGTCAGGTCACAGTTCAGAATGTTCTATCCTGCAAAATCTGTGAAAGAGGTGCGTTTATATTCTGACGCGGGTCCTACAGAGGAAGCACCATTGCTCTACCGGTCATATTTTCCCTGTAAGAGAGTGATTATTACATTGCAAAGGATGTATCCATCTCTCAAGCGATTGGCTGCAAACTCAATCAGACAGTCCTTATTTGAGCGGCTGCAATGTCACTTAGTTAAGTGACATTTTTTTCTGTGAACAACTGTCCGAACGCCACCTCAATGCGTTTCGATCAGAACTGAGTGGGGACTCGGGAAAGCCTTTGGACCGAACTTACGGCATTCTCTGGCTTAAAATTCCACGCAAAAAGCGGAACTCGAATCGCGCAAACAACGGTCTAGGCCGAATTTAACTGGTGGCAACAAAATTTGGGAATTGAGAGGGATGCATTGTCGAGTGCCAGTTTCATCATTTCCGGCGAGAATTTCATCTTCTCTGGCGAAAATTTCAACTTTTGTGGCACTCGACAACGGGAAAAGTGGTAGGCCCGGAGGGACTTGAACCCCCAACCAGACCGTTATGAGCGGTCGGCTCTAACCAATTGAGCTACGGGCCCCCAAGACAAGATGTGTCAGGGTAAAGAAAAGACCGCACCGGATTACCGGTGCGGTCCCGAAAACTAGCGATTTTCCGGCCAAGGTCAAGCCCGAACGTCGCCTGTAATCCTATTAATAATCGAGGAACGACCGCAGCTTGCGCGAGCGCGACGGGTGTTTGAGCTTGCGCAGTGCTTTTGCCTCAATCTGACGGATACGTTCACGGGTAACGGAGAACTGCTGACCAACTTCCTCAAGGGTGTGGTCGGTATTCATGCCGATCCCGAAACGCATACGCAGAACACGTTCTTCACGCGGGGTGAGCGATGCCAGAACGCGCGTGGTGGTTTCACGCAGGTTGGCCTGGATCGCTGCATCAAGCGGCTGAACGGCGTTCTTGTCTTCGATGAAATCGCCAAGATGGCTGTCTTCCTCGTCCCCGATCGGGGTTTCGAGCGAGATCGGCTCCTTGGCGATTTTCAGAACCTTGCGAACCTTTTCAAGCGGCATCTGAAGTTTTTCTGCCAGCTCTTCCGGGGTCGGCTCACGACCGATTTCATGCAGCATCTGGCGCGAGGTACGCACCAGCTTGTTGATGGTTTCGATCATGTGAACCGGAATACGGATCGTACGGGCCTGGTCGGCGATAGAACGCGTAATGGCCTGACGGATCCACCAGGTCGCATAGGTCGAGAATTTGTAACCGCGACGGTATTCGAATTTGTCCACCGCCTTCATCAGGCCGATATTGCCTTCCTGAATAAGGTCAAGGAACTGAAGACCGCGGTTGGTATATTTCTTGGCGATCGAAATCACGAGACGCAGGTTGGCCTCGATCATTTCCTTTTTCGCACGGCCGGCTTCGCGTTCACCCTTGTTTACAACACCGTAAACACGGCGGAACTCGGAAATCGGAAGTCCGACCTCGGCCGAAACACCACCGATATCTTCGCGCAGCTTGGCGATTTCTTCGGGATAGCGTTCGATAAAGGTTTTCCAGCCCTTGCCCGGCAGACCGGCAACACGTTCCATCCAGTTCGGGTCAAGCTCATTGCCCTGATACTGTTTGACGAAGTCCGGACGCTTGATCTTGCAACGATCGGCAAAGCGCAGAAGCTTGCCCTCAAGACCCAGAAGACGGTTGTTAAGGCCGGTCAAATGGTCAAGAAGCTCTTCGATGCGGAAATTGTTCAGGTGAACATCTTCCATCAGTTCGACCATCTCGTTCTTGAGCTTGGTATAGCGCTTCTCGGTCGCCGCCGGAACGGTTTCACCCTTGTTCAGCGCCACCAGACGCTGTTCCTGCGCCTTGTGCAGCTTCTCATAGGTCTTGGCGATCAGTTCGAATTTCTCGAGAACCTGCTCGGTCAGTTCCTCTTCCATCTTGGAAAGCGAAACATTGACCTGCTCGTTCTCGTCTTCGTCCTCATCATCGCCTTCGCCGCCTTCTTCACCTTCGGAGTCTTCGGACTCATCGTCCTCTTCCTCTTCGGTTTCCTCGCCACCGATCGCATCGGGGGTTTCGGTTTCGGCGTCTTCGTCCTCATCATCATTGGCAGAGTCAAAGCTTTCGACATCTGCCTCTGCATCAACGTCTTCGTCCTCGCCTTCCTCGGCACCGATTTCGGCATCCGGGCCACCGCCATAGGTGGTTTCAAGGTCAATGACATCACGGAGCAAAAGTTCACCAGCCTGAAGCTGATCATGCCAGTTCACGATGGCACGAATGGTCAGCGGGGATTCGCAAATCCCGCCAATCATCATGTCACGGCCGGCCTCGATACGCTTGGCAATGGCGATTTCGCCTTCACGCGACAGCAGTTCGACACTGCCCATCTCGCGCAGATACATACGTACCGGGTCATCGGTACGGCCAACATCATCGGCAGAAATATTGCCACTCGGATCGTTGTCGGAATCGTCGTTGTCGTCATCATTGTCATCGGCCTCATCACCATCGATGACATTGATGCCCATCTCGTTGAGATTGCTCATCACGTCTTCGATCTGCTCAGAGGAGAAATGTTCTGACGGCAGTGCCGCGTTCAACTCATCGACAGAGATGTGGCCTTTCTCCTTGCCCTTGGCAATGAGCTTTTTGATGGCCGCTTTATATGTATCGAGAAGAGGTCCGTCTGCGTTTTCAGAAGAGTTCTTTTTCTCTTCAGCGTTCGAAGTCTTAGACGACATCTATTCCCCGTTTCCCGCTGGGTACGTTCGTACCGTTGTTGTCCCACGCACTGTCTTTTCAGCGCAAATCACAAATAGCCCGATCGCCGATCCTGAATGCAAGGCACCCAAAGATCAGTCGTCGAGCTTAAACACTTTTTCCCGGCGACGGGCGAGATCCTCACGCCTGTGAGAAAACCTCTCCCATTCTTCCTGACTGATATCTGCTGCCAACTGTCGGACGGCGTATTTTGCCTCTTCGTCCTCCAGGGAGCTTACAGCCATGGAAAAAACCTGTTTCCAACCCGTTCTGGCCCGTTCCAGCGGCGTTTCGGGCTTGGCGAAAGCAGCGTGCGCGATTACATCCGCACTAACCACCCGCAAAACTGTCTCTGACAGCCCGTCGCGCTCCAAATGAGCCCGGATTGAATCGGAATCAAGTCCAGGATCGTCATCAAGCAGCTTTAAGACGGCCCGACGAAGATTGTCAAGCGCGGAGTCTGCACAACTATAGATTCCAAGCTGTTCACCGATCTCATCATGCAGGGCAGGATGATTGATCAGCGTCAGCAAAAGAATGGAGTCCTGTAGATCGCGCTTCTTCTGCATTGGCGGTCGCGACATGCCCGGTACGGCTTTTCCGGCCGGACCCCAGAAATGGTCATTTTTTCCGCGTTTGCCACCCCGTGCGGGTTTTTTATTTTGATAACCGCCGCCAGATGCCCCGCGACCGGCAGTGTTGCCGCCGCGGTCGCCCTTGAACAATTTCCAGATGCGATCACTGAACATCGACTTGTACTGGCTGCGTACTGCTTCGTCGGCAATCACCGAAATCCGCTGATTGATATCGGCCTCAAGGGCCGCCCGCCGTTCCGGGGTATCGATCTTGTGCGCCCCCACATCCATACGCCAGACCAGCTCGGCCAGTGGCACGGCCTGTTCAATGATCTTTTTGAAATTCTCAAACCCGCCCGGCGCGCCCATCAGACTGTCGGGGTCTTCGCCCTCGGGCAGAATGGAAAACAGCAATGACTTGCCCGGTCGCAGGATCGGAAGTGCCCGTTCCGCCGCACGCACAGCTGCACGTTTGCCCGCCGCATCCCCGTCCAGACACAGGATCGGCTCGTTGGTCATTTTCCAAAGTTCGCCAATCTGTTCTTCGGTAACCGCGGTACCAAGCGGCGCCACCGCCCCGCGGAACCCGGCCCGGTGCAGGGCAATGACATCCATATAGCCCTCGGTCACAATGATCGGTGCATCGTGACGGGCAGCTTCGCGCGCCTGGGGCAGGCCATAAAGAAGGCGCCCCTTGTGAAACAGCGGTGTATCCGGACTGTTAAGGTATTTCGGCTTGGCATCGCCCATCACGCGGCCGCCAAACGCCACCACCCGCCCGCGCCGGTCAAGGATCGGGAACATCACCCGCCCGCGGAACCGGTCATAGCTTTGCCGGCCGCTATCTTCGGGTTCGATCAGAAGCCCGGCCTCGATCATCAGCTTTTCGTCGATATCTTCGCGTTTGAGTGCCGCCTTCAGCGCGCCGCGATTGTCGGGCGCAAAGCCCAGGCGGAATTCGGCAATGGTTTTGTCATCAAGGCCGCGACGATGAAAATAATCCAGCCCTTCCTTGCCTTCGGGCATGCGCAACATGCGTTCAAAAAACACACAGGCCGCTTCCATCACCTCGTAAAGGGTTTTGGCCTTCTGTTCGCGTTCCTGGGCTTCGCGCGACGGTTTGGGGACATCCATGCCAACCTGATTGGCCAGCACCTCGACCGCTTCGACAAAGGTCAGCCCGCGGGTATTCATCACAAAACTGATGACGTCCCCGTGCGCCCCGCAGCCAAAGCAGTGATAGAAACCCTTTTGCTCATTGACCGTAAAGGACGGGGATTTTTCGGAATGGAATGGGCACAGCCCGGAATATTCCCGGCCGCGTTTGATCAGCTTCACCGATGAACCGACAATATCTGCCAGTCCGACCCGTGCCCGCAGGTCGTCCAGAAACGACTGGGGAAAGCTCATGATGTCCCGATCCCGTGATGATGCTGTTGCGCACATGCGCAACCCTGTTGTTGGTCCTTGTCCCGGCGCGGCATTATGAATTCGTCTGTGCGAAGTGCCGGCTCTGGGACGACGAAAGCCGGACGATTTTACACGCCCGGCTTTCTAAATAAAGATAGGTCTTCCGGGACTAGCCCAAAAGTTTTTTGGCAACACCACCGGCTTTGCCGAAATCCATGGTGCCGCTGTATTTTTCGCGAAGGGCCGCCATCGTGCGCCCCATATCCTTAAGACAGGTCGCACCGATTTCGCTTACCGTACCGCGAACAGCTTCTTCGATTTCCTCATCGGAAAGCTGTGCGGGCAGGAATTTCTCGATTACCGCGATTTCTGCGGCTTCCTGTTCGGCAAGCTCGGGACGGTTGCCCTTGGTATACATCTCGATGCTTTCGCGACGCTGTTTCACCATCGCCTGAAGCAGATTGATGATTTCGTCATCCGAAATGCCATCGGTGTTGCCTTCGCCCCGTGCGGCGATATCGCGTTCTTTCAGTGCTGCCAGAATAAGGCGCACGGTGGTAACGGAGCAGGCATCCTTGGCAAGGACAGCCTTTTTCAAAGCGTCATTAAGCTGCGATCGCAGCATGGCTCATCTCTGATTCTGTGGAAGAAAGGAGCGAACATACCGCATTACAGCATAAGACGCAAAGAAAACCTTCCCCCGCAAACCGTTGATTTTCCTTGGGAAATAAAAGTTTCGATGCGTCCTTGACATGGGTCCGCGACTCCCGTAGACATCCGCCAATTTGCCTACCGGGATCACGATTTGCCCCGCTTCCAGCACGGTCCGCTGTCGCATCAACGGTGCACAGTTCAACATGCTGGGAACGACTTGGCACGTCCGCATGTCCGGTATGCAGGCAAATTGCAGTCGTTTTTATCGGCTTGCCCGCATTTATTATATATAAAAAGACTCCGTGTCTCACCGTGGAAAGATCGAAAGGACATTTGCCAATGTCAGCGCCCACGCACACCCCGCCTCCTGGTGCTTCTGCCGTACTGGTTCTCGCAGATGGTTCAGTTTTTTGGGGACGCGGCGTCGGGGCCCGAGGAGAGGTCGTCGGTGAAGTCTGCTTCAACACCTCCATTACGGGCTACCAGGAAATCATGACCGACCCGTCCTATGCCGGTCAGATGATCACCTTTACCTTCCCGCATATCGGTAACGTCGGCACCAATGACGAAGATATCGAAAATGCCAAACCGGTCGCCCTTGGCTGCATCCTGCGCCAGGACATTACCGAACCTTCCAACTACCGTGCGCGCAAACATTTCAATGACTGGCTTGCCGAGCATGGCCGCATCGGGATCGCCGGTGTAGACACCCGCCGCCTGACCAAACGCATCCGTACCGAAGGCGCACCGAACGGTGTGATCTGCCATAACCCGGACGGCACCTTTGACATCCCCGCCCTGATCGCCAAGGCCAATGAATGGCCGGGTCTTGAGGGCATGGACCTTGCCAAGGACAACAGCTGCACCTCCGGTTACGACTGGGATGAAGCCCTGTGGTCGCGCGAAGGCGGCTACGGCAAACTTGGCAATGCAAAACACCATGTGGTTGCCATTGACTACGGCGTGAAACGCAACATCCTGCGCAACCTCGCAAGTCTCGACTGCAAGGTTTCGGTCGTCCCGGCCACCACCACCGCCGAGGAAGTCCTGGCGATGAACCCGGATGGCATCTTCCTGTCAAATGGTCCCGGTGACCCTGCGGCAACCGGCGAATATGCCGTTCCGACCATCAAGAAACTGATCGATAGCGGCAAGCCGGTCTTTGGCATTTGCCTTGGTCATCAGATGATGGCCCTGGCGCTTGGTGCTAAGACCAAGAAAATGGATGTCGGCCATCGCGGCGCAAACCACCCGGTCAAGGACACCACCACCGGTGTCGTCGAGATCACCTCGCAGAACCACGGCTTTGTCGTCGACAAGGACAGCCTGCCCGACAATGTCGAGGCAACGCACTTCTCGCTGTTTGACGGCTCCCTTGCCGGGCTGCGCGCCAAAGACAAACCGGCCTTTGCGGTTCAGTACCACCCGGAAGCATCGCCGGGGCCGCATGACAGCCACTACCTGTTCAAACGTTTCGTTGGTCTGATCGAAGAAGCAAAATCCTGATCACCCGATCAGGACACGCTCCGAAGATACGCGATTAACGGACTTAAACGAGGCGGTGCAGCACGCGCGCCCGCCCTGCGAAAAGCGGAAAACGACATGCCGAAACGTACAGATATCAAATCAATCCTCATCATCGGTGCTGGCCCGATTGTCATTGGTCAGGCTTGCGAATTCGACTATTCCGGCGCCCAGGCCTGTAAGGCGCTCAAGGAAGAGGGTTACCGCGTCATTCTGGTCAACTCGAACCCGGCGACCATCATGACTGACCCGAACCTGGCCGATGCCACCTATATCGAGCCGATCAAACCGGCAATGGTCGCCAAGATCATCGAAAAGGAACGCCCGGACGCGCTTCTGCCGACCATGGGTGGACAGACCGCGCTGAACACGGCACTGGCCCTGTTCAATGACGGCACCCTTGAAAAATACGGCGTGGAAATGATCGGTGCGAAAAAGCACGTCATCGAAAAGGCCGAAGACCGCCAGCTGTTCCGTGACGCCATGGACAAGATCGGTCTGGAAAGTGCACGTTCTGCGATGGTCAGCACCTTCGAAGATGCGGTCAAGGCACTTGAAATCACCGGTCTGCCGGCAATCATCCGTCCGAGCTTCACCCTTGGCGGCGAAGGCGGCGGCATTGCCTATAACCGTGAAGAATTCGAACAGATCGTGCGCAACGGTCTGGCGATTTCCCCGACCCACACGGTTCTGATCGAAGAATCCATTCTCGGCTGGAAAGAATATGAAATGGAAGTCGTCCGCGACAGCGCGGATAACTGCATCATCATCTGTTCGATTGAAAACGTCGATCCGATGGGCATTCATACCGGGGATTCGATCACGGTTGCCCCGGCCCTGACCCTGACCGACAAAGAATACCAGATCATGCGCGACGCATCGCTTGCCGTGCTCCGCGAGATCGGTGTTGATACCGGTGGTTCCAACGTTCAGTTCGCCGTCAATCCGGACGACGGTCGTCTGATCGTTATTGAAATGAACCCGCGCGTGTCGCGTTCATCGGCCCTGGCATCCAAGGCAACCGGCTTCCCGATTGCCAAAATCGCGGCCAAGCTTGCGGTTGGTTACACCCTTGATGAACTTGACAACGACATTACCGGTGTGACCCCGGCTTCGTTCGAGCCGACCATCGACTATGTCGTCACCAAGATCCCGCGCTTCACCTTTGAAAAGTTCCCGGGCGCCAAACCGCTTCTGGGTACGGCCATGAAGTCGGTCGGCGAAGCCATGTCGATTGGCGGAAGCTTTGCCGAAAGCCTTCAGAAAGGCCTGCGTTCGATGGAAACCGGCCTTACCGGTTTGAACGAAGTCAAAATCGAAGGCGCCCCGGACAAGGCCGCAATCCGCGCCCAGCTGACGCAGCCGATCCCGTTCCGTATTCTTTACGCGGCCCAGGCCTTCCGCCATGGCATGACGCTCGAAGAAATCCAGTCGGCTACCAAGTTTGACCGCTGGTATCTCAAACAGCTTGAAATGCTGGTCGCCGAAGAAGAAAAAGTCCGCGCCAACGGCATTCCGACCGACAAGCAGGAATTGCTGCGCCTTAAAAAGCTCGGCTTCTCTGATGCCCGTCTGGCTGAACTGGCCGGCAAGGACGAAGACACCGTGCGTGCTGACCGTCAGGCCCTTGGCCTGCGTCCGGTTTACAAACGCATCGATACCTGTGCTGCCGAATTCCCGTCGCGCACCTCGTATATGTATTCCATGTATGAAGGCGACGGTTTCTTCGAGCCGGAAAACGAAGCCGAAGTCACCGACCGCAAGAAAGTCATCATTCTTGGTGGTGGTCCGAACCGTATCGGTCAGGGCATCGAGTTTGACTATTGCTGTGTGCACGCGGCCTATGCGCTGCGCGAAGCAGGCATCGAAGCCATCATGGTCAACTGCAACCCGGAAACGGTTTCAACCGACTATGACACCTCCGATCGCCTGTATTTCGAACCGCTGACCGCCGAAGACGTGATCGAGCTGTGCCAGCTTGAACAGTCCAAGGGCGAGCTGATGGGCGTGATTGTTCAGTATGGCGGCCAGACCCCGCTGAAACTTTCTGCTGCTCTTGAAAAGGCCGGCATTCCGATCCTTGGTACCAGCCCGGACAGCATCGACCTTGCCGAAGACCGCGACCGGTTCCAAGCGCTGATCAACAAGCTTGGCCTCAAACAGCCGGCCAACGGCATTGCCCGTTCGGTTGACGAAGCCGTCAAGATTGCCGAAAGCATCGGTTACCCGATCGTGATCCGCCCGTCTTACGTGCTTGGCGGTCGTGCGATGGAAATCGTTCACACCACCGAAGACCTGCTGCGCTACATGCACGAAGCCGTTCAGGTTTCCGGCAAAAGCCCGGTTCTGATCGACAGCTTCCTTCAGGATGCGATCGAAATCGATGCCGATGCGGTTTCCGATGGTGAAAACGTCTTTGTCGCGGGCATCATGCAGCATATCGAAGAAGCCGGTATCCATTCCGGTGACTCTGCCTGCTCGCTGCCGCCCTACTCTCTTGACGAGGCCATGATTGAACGCCTCAAGGCACAGACTGTCCAGCTGGCCAAGGCGCTTAATGTTGTTGGTCTGATGAACGTTCAGTTCGCGATTAAGGATGACACGATCTATCTGATCGAGGTTAACCCGCGCGCTTCGCGTACGGTTCCGTTCGTTGCCAAGGCAACCGGCAACCCGATTGCAAAAATCGGCGCACGTATCATGGCGGGCGAAAAACTGGGCGACTTTGACATTGATCACGGTCCGTTCAAACATATCGCCGTCAAGGAAGCAGTCCTTCCGTTCAACCGCTTCCCGGGTGTCGACACCCTGCTTGGCCCGGAAATGCGTTCAACCGGCGAAGTCATGGGCCTTGATACCGATTTCGGTCGCGCCTTTGCCAAGGCACAGATGGCCGCAGGCCACACTCTGCCGCAAGGTGGCAAGGTCTTCATCTCGGTCAAAAATCATGACAAACCGGCTGCTGTTCAACTCGCACGCGACGCAATTGCCCTTGGCTTTAGCGTGGTTGCGACGCACGGCACCGCAGAAGCTCTTGAAAAAGAAGGGCTGGACGTCACCCCGGTCAATAAGGTACAGGAAGGACGTCCCCATATCGTGGACATGATGAAGAACGGCGATATCAACCTGGTATTCAATACCACGGAAAGCAAACAGGCCGTGGTCGACAGTTTCTCGATCCGTCGTACTGCCCTTACCGATGATATTCCGTACTACACCACTGTCGCCGGTGCCCGCGCAACATTGCGCGCCATCGACAACCTGAAACGCGGCGCACTTGCAGTTCGTCCGGTTCAGGAATATCTTGGGGACAAGTACTAAGGTTCCTTACCGAACCTGACGGAAGAATTCAGACCGCCCGGCGGTAAAATGCCGGGCGGTTGATTTTGTAGTATCGACCGCTAATAAGAATAGGCTGTGAGCGCGATGGAAAAAGTACCAATGACCCCGCAAGGGCATCAGCGCCTCGAAGAAGAACTGAAGCATCGCAAGTCCGTCGAACGTCTTGAAATCATCAAGGCCATCGCGGAAGCACGCGAACATGGTGATCTTTCGGAAAACGCCGAATACCATGCCGCACGCGAACGCCAAAGTTTCTGCGAAGGTCGTATTGCCGAGCTCGAAGATGTCCTGAGCCGTTCCGAAGTGATCGACGTGCCGTCTCTGGCCGGCAACGTTGTGAAGTTCGGTGCCAAGGTTGATCTTGTCGACGAAGATACCGACGAGGAAACCACCTATCAGGTTGTCGGCCCGATCGAGGCTGACATCAATGCTGGCCGCATTTCAACCACCTCGCCGATCGGGCGTGCGTTGATCGGCAAGTCTGTCGGTGATTCCGTCGAAGTAACCGTCCCGGGCGGCACCAAAAGCTATGAAATTCTGAAGGTCGATTTCTCGTAAATCGGGAAATGTCCCAGTGATCAAAACGGTCCGATGATTATCGGGCCGTTTTTTTTATGCCCGCATGCCAGATATCCCCGTTTCAGCCCCCGTCACGACAAACAAAAAAGCCGGGCACATTTGCCCGGCTTTCTGCTGTCTGCCATTTTGGCAACGGATCTGCTGGCCTTAACCGCTTTTGGCCAACCGTTCGAGAACGGCCTCCACATTGCGATTAAGATCGGTTGCCTCCGATCCCAGATGATCGGCACTGCCCAGAAGTTCGGTTGCCATCTCGCCGGTTTCGGCCGAAATCTGTGACAATTGATGGATCAGGTCCGACAGATCGCGGGTTGCCTCAACCGTGCTGCCCAGACTGTGCGCGATCTCGCGGGTTGCACTTTGCTGCTGTTCCATGGTGGCCGAAATGGTTGCCGCCACTTCGACCATATCGCCGATGGTTTCGGAAACCCCGTTTACTGCCGATACCGAATCCCCGGTCGCAGCCTGGATTTCGGAAATTTGCTGGGCGATCTCGTCCGTTGCCCGCGCGGTCTGGTTGGCCAGGTTTTTGACCTCGTTGGCAACAACGGCAAAGCCCTTGCCGGCTTCTCCTGCACGGGCGGCCTCGATCGTCGCGTTGAGCGCCAGAAGGTTGGTCTGGGATGCGATATCGGTAATCAGATTGACGACTTCGCCAATCTTTTCGGCCGCATTTGACAACCATTCGATCCGGTCGCTGGCGGTTTTTGACCGCTCCACCGCATTGTCGGTAATCTCGCGGGCGCGTCCGATCTGGCGGGCGATTTCTTCGGCCGATGCATTGATTTCATCAACTGCCGATGCCGCTGATTCAACGTTTTGCGACGTTTCTTCAGACGCGTGTACCGCCCCTTTGGATGCTTCCTTTGCAACCAGTGCACGGTCATTCATATGCTGTGCACGTTTCTGCAACTGAACAGATTCATCATCAACCGCCCCGGCCGATTTGCCGATCATCGCACTGATCTGGTCGGCCAGTTCACGTTTGAACTGTTCGCGTTCGACCTGACGCTGTTTGCGCAATTGTTCATTCTGCGCCAACAGATCTTCGGCCGCGGTCGCAGCCTTGACCGCTTCGTTGCGTGCGGTTTCGGCATTGGCAAGCGTGGTATAAAGGCTTTTGCACGACCAGATCAGAACGCCCGCTTCGACAATCACCACCACCGCATGCAAAACCACACGCCAGAACTGGCCGCCTTCGGGGAACACCCAGTAAGGCACCGCAAAATTCAGGATCAGGTGATGCAGCGCGATCACGCCGGTCACAACGACAATTGTTTTCCAGCATACCAGCGCGCCAAGAACCGCAAGGGCAGCAAAGAAATACATATGCACGTCAATCTGCCAGTGATGCCCGCGAAACGCATAAACCAGCACACCAACCTGCAAAATCATCGCCGAGGCCACAACAAACCGCGTGACCTGTGCCTGCGTTCCCGCCAGGCGATAAACCACAAAGGCAACAGCGGCAAAAACTGCGCTGGCAATCAATGGCGACCATGCATCACTGCTGGCGACATATCCGGCAATCCCGCTAAGCGGGATGTGCAGGGCCAGGATCACGAACAGTGTCTTTATCGCGTTGGCCCGAATTTCTAGTAACTTTTCCATGGACTTACACCCAGACGTCAAAAGGCGTTATTGGTATCGCCGGACTCAAAACATGCTGAAGCAATCAGCGGAGACAGGGTAAACATCGCGCCGAAATCTTCGGCCTTCGGGACGGCACCATCGTCGCGAACAACGACCGCCATATGGCCAAAGCCGCCAAACCGCACAACGCGCCCGCCAGACGCTCCGACTTGCGCAAGAATGTCATCTTCAGACAGCGAAAGTGGAAACACCATACCGACACCGGTCATGTCATCGGCCGGGCGATAGGACAAAAGCACCAGCAACACCACACCGCACAGGGCAAATAAACCTGTCGGCACGATCCCCGACCATCCCTGATCGATGACCGGTTCAATTTCGCGGGCGTGATGCTGTGATCTGAACGCTTCCAATGACTAACCTTTGATATAAAACTTATCCCATTGGTATAGGTACTTGGTATGTATGCCTAAACCACATCCTTTACAAGGATTTTCATCCCTGCGTTTAGCAGGGTTATTCATCTGCACGTGTATTTGACCGTATTGCTCGATCACGTTTTTCCATCATGATATCAGTCCGCTAGCCACACCCTGCACGCGATATCGCCGCACGACGGCCCATAAACCCGGGCGGCATGCGCTGCCCATGGCGGGTTGCACGGAAACAGGGTGCAAAAACAAAACCGGCGCCAAATTGGCACCGGTTTACATTACGCAGCAAATGTCCGAAGCGATCAGTCTTCGGCGTCGATATCAATCGGAACGCCGGGCATGTTCTTTGCGGTTCGAATCGACAATGCCGATTTGACGTGATTGACGTTTTCGGCAACCGTCAGTTCGGTGGTCAGGAATTTCTGATATTCGTCCCAGCTGTGCGAAACGATTTTCAGCAGGAAGTCCATTTCACCGGCCACCATGTGGCATTCACGAACTTCCGGCCATTGCGCCGCACGGGCTTCAAAGGCACGCAAATCATGTTCGGCCTGGCTGGCAAGACCGACCATCGCAAACACCGTCACGTTATAGCCAAGCGCCTGCGCATCGACATCGGCATGATAGCCCTGGATAAATCCGGTTTCTTCGAGTGCGCGCACACGACGCAAACAGGGCGGGGCCGAGATACCTGCACGTCTGGCAAGTTCCACATTGGTCATGCGGCCATCTTCCTGTAGATCGCGCAGGATTCTGCGGTCGATCTTGTCGAGTTTGACCCGTTGCATTTATTCCTCGATTCTGTGCGCGAAAGTTACCCCGATTGAAACAATATTACAGCGAGGCAAGTTGCTGGCAATAATATATTCCGAGCAAGAATGCAATCTTGCGCTTGGATGCCGTAACTGAAAATGCAGTAAAATCCGCTTTTTGGCATCGCTGACGATGCAGAATTCCGGCATTGTCGCCGGCCTTCAACAGTCTGGCGAAACTACCGGTTTGTTGCGTAAAATTTCACCATCCAAAAAACGCGATATCTGCCGGTCAAACTTTGCGTGAAGCGGTTGCGTCTTGTCCGGACTGCCCATATGTTCGACGTCAGCTTTTATCAATCTCGGACATATACAAAGAACATGGCCCAGGAACATCAGACCAAAGTCCTCATCATCGGCTCCGGCCCTGCCGGTTATACTGCGGCAATCTATGCGGCACGCGCCAACCTTGAACCCATGATGGTGATGGGCCTTCAGCCGGGTGGTCAATTGACGATCACCACCGATGTCGAAAACTTCCCGGGCTTTGCCGATGTCATCCAGGGTCCGTGGCTGATGGACCAGATGAAGGCACAGGCTGAACATGTCGGCACCAAAATGGTGCATGACCTGATCACCGAGGTCGATTTTTCCAAACGTCCGTTCGTCTGCAAAGGCGACTCCGGCGATACCTATATCGCTGAAACCGTGATCATTTCGACCGGTGCGCAGGCACGCTGGCTTGGCCTTCCGGGCGAAGAAAAATTCAATGGCCGCGGCGTTTCGGCATGCGCGACCTGTGACGGGTTCTTCTATCGCAACAAACCGGTCACGGTTGTTGGTGGCGGCAATACCGCCGTTGAAGAAGCCCTGTATCTTGCCGGTATCTGCTCGAAAGTTACCCTGATCCATCGTCGCGATGAATTGCGTGCCGAAAAGATGCTTCAGGAACGCCTGCTCAAGCATGAAAAAATCGACGTGGTCTGGGACAGCGTTGTCGAAGACATTCTGGGCGGTGACGGCCCGATGGATGGCGTCGAGGCGGTTCGCGTCCGCAATGTCAAAACCGACGAAGTCACCGACATTCCGGCGGACGGCTTCTTTGTTGCCATCGGCCATGATCCGGCGACCGCCATCTTCAAGGGCCAGGTCGACATGGATGACGAGAACTATGTTCTGGTCAAGCCGGGCAGCACCGTGACCAATGTCCCGGGTGTGTTTGCTGCTGGCGATGTCACCGACAAGATTTACCGTCAGGCCGTGACCGCGGCTGGCATGGGCTGCATGGCCGCGCTTGAGGCCGAAAAGTTCATCGCTGAACACGAAGCCTGATCTGACAGGGCATTGACCGTGCTTTGACAACACGTCAATCGCCGGGCCAAACACGATGATTGCCCGATTGCGCGAAGTGGTCAGAAACACCTGCAAGGGGATGCAACATGCATCCCCTTTTTTCATGCTTACAAATTACCTGATCCCGCCAATCGTCTGACATTTCAAAAGAATCACGCATCTGCGAAATCAACATTGCGGAAAATGCCTGCTTGCAGAAAATGCTACAGGCCTCATATTGGTAAAGGGTCTGAACCCAATTACGGGCTTGGGTCGTTTGTGTGACGCGCTTAACAGTGTTGAAACCAAATTACCCATAAAAGAAGAGAAGTATTATCAGGGGACTGGCGCAGAGCCGTGCGGCAGTGACATCTAGGAGCGGGTCTATGGACTGGGACAAGCTGCGTGTATTTCACGCTGTTGCGGAAGCCGGAAGCTTCACTCACGCAGGGGAAAACCTTAATCTGAGCCAGTCGGCTGTCAGCCGACAGATCAGCGCGCTTGAAGAAAGCGTCAAGGTTCCGCTTTTTCATCGCCATGCCCGTGGCCTGATTCTGACCGAACAGGGCGAGTTGCTGTATCGCACCGCCCATGACGTCTTTGCCAAGCTTTCCATGGCCGAAGCCCGCATTCGTGAATCCAAGGAACGCCCGAGCGGCCCGCTGAAAGTCACCACCACGGTGGCCTTTGGCTCGACCTGGCTGACCCCGCGCATCAATGAATTCCTGGAACGCTATCCGGAAATCGAACTGTCGCTGGTCCTCAATGACGAGGAACTTGATCTTGCCATGCGTGAGGCCGATGTCGCCATCCGCATGCAGCCACCTCGTCAGGCCGATCTGGTACAGCGGCAGTTGATGACCCTGCGCTATCACGTCTTTGCGTCGCCGGAATATATCAAACAGTACGGCATGCCCAAGACACCCGAAGATCTGAAAGATCACCGGCTGATCATTTATGGTGCGGATGCCCGCCCACCAGTTTCGAACGTCAACTGGATGATGGCCACTGCCCAGCAGTTCAAACCGGACATGCGCCCGATTCTGAAGCTGAACAATATTTACGGCATTTTCCGCGCGACCGAATCCGGTCTGGGGATTTCGGCCCTGCCTGATTATCTGCTGCCGACCAACAGCAATCTGGTCCGCATCCTGCCCGAGCTCGAAGGGCCAAGCTTTGATGCCTATTTCGTCTATCCGGAAGAATTGCGCCATTCAAAACGCATTGCCGTGTTCCGCGACTTCCTGATCGAAGAAATCTCCAAGGTAAAAGCCAAGGCCGCGGCCGCCGCCAGCAGTGCCAGCGCCGATAAATAGCGTAAGGCTTACCCAAATCCCGTTTGATACGGCCCGGCAGTTTCGCCGGGCCGTTTTGCATTGCGCGCAACGCATGGATAATTTCGCCCCATCCCCATGGTCAGCGGGGGCTGGCCCCGGCCCCCGGCCAGCCCCCACTGCCTGCGCCCTTGCCCGCATGGCCCCTGCCTTCACCGGGGTGATCCGGATATCCGGATCACGGGAATACACGCGGAATACACGAACAATCCGGGACCACGCTTTGCGAACCCGCCAAATGCGGCACGCAAATTCATCTCTGTCCCTTGAAAAGGCGACCTGATCGGCGTTGATCCCCGCCGATATCTGGCCAACAGAATCGCCATATGCTGTTTTTCGGGTCGCAGAACGGTCCGTTACATGCAGAATCGCGCGGACAAGCCATCCGGATCAGGGGCTAATATAAGTGTTTTGTAATGCGCCAGACGCGGGGCTGGTCATAATTTCTTAAAATTATTGACATTTTTCTGCCATGCATTCCCTGCATGGTTGGTCTGAGCTTATTCTACTTTAAATCGGAAGTAAGCATACTTACATTTGCATCATAAGTTGTGAGCAGACGCGAAATCGTGATCGCTTCAGCTTCCCTGATCTCCGCATGATCCGTCCGTCGGAACGAAATCCGGCACCGGAATCTTCCCCAAGATTCCCTACGTCTCCCAGACGTAAGCCTCCCTGTTGATCTTTGCCGGTAGCGCCCCCCTGCTACCGGCATTTTTTTTGTGCTGTTACACAATTGATTTCGCGGTCAAATGCCCATTTCACACGCAAGCGACACAGATCGCCCAAATAAAATAGCGCAATTTCAAATAGTTAAACCACAAATCTTCGCAGCCCAACATTTATGCAGATTTTGCATGGCTGAAAAAGCAATTTGGCAGTGGTGTTTCCCGGCAAAAACGCTATCTTCCCTCTCGAACCGCAGCGGCAAACACCGCACCGCGGTAAAGAGTTTTCTCCCTGACCGAATTTCGGTCTTAGCCGGACGCCCTGTCCGGCTTACCCAGGGCCCTGCGAAGGGTCCTACGTCTCCCAGACGTGAAGCCTCCCTGATAAACTTGCCGGGCACATTTGTTGCCCGGCTTTTTTTTTTGCCCGCATCCTCCCCCCATCTGCACACCGGCTTCTTTAACCGGCACCGGCATGGCCTGTTTGGCGAATGGGCGATGATTAACAATGCCCGTTGGTCGTGTGCGCGATTGCCGGGTCTGTTAAGCAATCCTGTGCTATTGTCTGATGGTTTCGGCCACAGCAATCGGGATTCCGATCACAATGAAAAGCACACTTGGTGCATTCCTGTTTGGCAACAAAGCCCAGTCCCACCTGCCCGAACGGGTTCAGACCGCGATCGACAAACAACAACATGACAGCGAAAAGCTGATTGGCTGGGTGCAATTGTTGCTGGTGACCATTTTCGCCAGCCTGTATGCGATCTCGCCAAGTGCCACCATGTCCAATGGCATTCAGCCGGTGCCATGGGCGCTGGGGCTTTATTACCTGTTCACGCTTAAACGGTTGATGCTGGCCTATCGCAATGCCCTGACCGACGGTTTTCTGACCTTGTCGGTGATTGCCGATATCGGGCTTCTGATGGTCCTGATCTGGAGCTTCCATATCCAGTATATGCAACCGGCCAGCTTCTATCTCAAAGCGCCGACGGTGATGTATGTCTTTATCTTTATCGCGTTGCGCAGCCTGCGCTTTGATCCGCGCTATATCCTGATTGCCGGCGGCACGGCCGCGCTGGGCTGGCTGATCCTTGCCGGTTACGTGATCTGGAGCGAGGGCGGCCAAAGCATGATCACCCGTGACTATGTCACCTATCTCACCTCGAACTCGATCCTGATCGGTGCGGAAATTGACAAGATCATCGCAATTGTTCTGGTCACCCTTGTTCTGACGATTGCGGTGATGCGTGCCAAACGGTCCTTTATCCGTGCGGTTACTGATGAAATTGCCGCCCGCGACCTGTCACGGTTTGTATCGCCCGAAATTGCCGATCGCATCACCCATGCCGACCAACAGATCAAACCCGGCGATGGCGAAGCGGTTAGCGCAACCGTGATGTTCACCGATATCGAAGGGTTCTCATCCATCTCCGAAAAACTGAGCCCCCAGGCACTGGCGACCATGCTGAACGAGTATTTCACCCAGACCAATGCCATCATTTCGCGTTTCGGCGGTGTGATCACGCAGTTCGAAGGCGATGCCATGCTGATCACCTTTAACGCGGTCACCCCGGATGCCGATCATGCGCTGAATGCTGTGCGCACCGCACTTGCCATTCAGGAACTGTCCGAAAACCGGGTCTACAGTTTCGGTGGAAAGCTGAAAACACGATGCGGGATCAATACCGGTGAAATCGTGATCGGGGCCATCGGATCGGAAAACCGTCTGACCTTTACCGTCCATGGTGACAACGTCAATATCGCCGCCCGCCTTGAAGGCATGAACAAACAATATGGAAGCTACATCCTGGCCACAGAAAGCACCGTCAGGGCCTGTGGCAATCATGCCGATATCCCGAACTGGATTTCGCGCGGTGAGGTCACCATGCGCGGGCGTGAAACCCCGACACGCATATTCGGGATTGCCCCGCCGCAGCCACGTCACGCCGACACGACACAAACAACCCCGCAACAGGCCTGATCGCTGTTCTGTTTGCGCACCATGCCACAGACAAAAAAAGGCCCGGGGAGCTTGGGGCTCGCCCGGGCTTTGGGGACAGATGGTCTTGGGGAGACCGATCGGAAGCGTTGCCTTGCCCGTGGGGTGTGAACGTTTCGGGGGAGAAAACGTTCATTCGGGCCCCGATGCGTCGTGAGGGAGGGCACTGCATCGGTGTTTGCGCTTCCGATAATTAGGAATTTGCCATGTAATTGGGGCTTAAAAATCTACGCTTGATGACCATTTGCGGGCGAAATGGGGCAAATACGGCACCTGTCCCCACCCCGGATCAGGACATAAAAAAAATGGGGCGGGATAAACCCGCCCCAACATATTCGGGGTCATTACGGTCTTGGGGAGACCTTGTCAGTCGCGGCATTCCAGGTGGGGGAACTAACCTGAAAACAACCGGCCCAGCCTTGTGAGGGGGGACAGATTTGGCTGGCCATGTCCTCGACTGACAAGAACGAATTTGACCGAAGAACAAGGCAGGAAAACAGGCCTGATTGGGCCATTTCGGGGCGAATTATGTTCAAATCTGGGCACATTTCCTCCAACCACTTGATACCAATGCCCCAAGCCATGATCTACTTAAGGGGGTGTATCGGACAGCAAGAAACATGCAAACAGGGCTGCATATCCACCAAACGGCTTTTGCCTGACGCCCATTGTCCCCACCCTGCCTTAAAAAGACATCCCGGACAAAACCGGGCATTCGAAACGTCCAGACCGGCTGCCAGGATTGCTGCAGCGTGGAACAGATCGCAACACACGCCCGGCACCATGGGATATCGGTCTTCCTGTTCAAGGAGATGCCAATGCCCAGCACCGCCCGTTCGACCACTTCACCCGGCACCCATCCCCCGCGCGTTGCGGCCCTGATCGGCCCCTATTCCAGCGGCAAGACTTCCCTCTTTGAAAGTTTGCTGTGTGCAACCGGGCGCATCCACCGCAAGGGAACCATCCGCGACCACAATACCGTCGGCGACAACAATCCCCAATCGCGCACCCGCGAAATGAGTACCGAACTCACCTGCGCCCAGACCACCTATCTTGACGAGGAATGGCATTTTATCGACTGTCCGGGATCGGTCGACTTTGCCCAGGATGCCCGCGAAGTCGCGATGATCTGCGATGTCGCCATTGTCGTGGTTGATTGTGATCCCGCCCGGGTGATGACGGTTGCCCCGATCCTGAAATTTCTTGATCGCAACCGCATCCCCCATCTGATTTTCATCAACAAGACCGATCATGCCGGCGTGCGATTGCGCGATAATATCGACGCCCTGCAATCCATTTCCGAACGCCCCCTGATCCTGCGTGAAATACCGATCCGCGATGGCGATGGTCATGACGATGCCATCACCGGCTTTGTCGATATCGTTTCTGAACGGGCTTACCAGTATCTCGAAGGTCAGCCTTCCAAACTGATTACCATGCCCTCCACGCTGGCAAGCCGCGAAGACGAAGCACGCGAAGGCCTGCTCGAAACTCTGGCTGATTTCGATGATGATCTTCTTGAACAGATTCTCGAAGATCAGACACCCGCCCCTGCCACGATCTATGACAATCTTAAACAGGATCTTGGCCGCGATCTGATCGTGCCGGTGTTTTTCGGATCGGCCGAACAGGATCACGGGATCATCCGGCTACTTAAGGCATTGCGCCACGAAGGCCCTGCGGCGGATGTCTGTGCCCATCGTCTTGGCGTGGATCCCGATGACCAGAAAACCATCGTTCAGATTTTCAAAACCCTGCATCTGTCCCATGCCGGGCGGTTCTGCTTCGGGCGCGTGCTGTCGGGGGGTCTTAAAAACGGTGATGCGCTTGGTGCGGACAAGCTGTCAGGACTTTGCACCATCTTTGCCGACAAGCATGAAAAACTTGATGCTGCCCGAACCGGGGCAATTGTCGGCCTGCCGCGCGTTGAACATTTGCGCACCGGAAGCCTGGTTGCAACCGATGGCCCGATCGACAGTTTATGGCCCGATCCCCTGCCCCCGCTTTATGAAACCGGGCTTGAAGTCACCAAACCGGGTGATGATGTCAAACTGACCGAAGCCTTGCGACATTTATGCGAACAGGACCGTTCCCTGAGCTTCACCCACAATGACAGCACCGGACAACTGGTTCTGGCCGGTCAGGGGGACATTCACCTGCAATGCGCACTGGCACATCTGCGCGATCACTATCATCTGGAAATCACCACGACGGCGGTCCTGACCGGTTATCAGGAAACCATCCGCAAACCGTCCTCGGCCCGCGGACGATACAAAAAACAAACCGGCGGACATGGCCAATTCGGGGATGCGGCAATCGAACTGCGCCCGCTTGGCCGCGGCGAAGGATTTGACTTCAGCGACCATATCGTTGGTGGCGCCATCCCGCGGCAATATATCTCGGCAGTCGAAAAAGGCATTCGTGACGGCTTGCGATGCGGGCCACTTGGCTTTCCGGTGATTGATGTCGCCGTCAAGCTGGTTGACGGGTCCTATCACACTGTCGACAGTTCCGATCAGGCCTTCCAGATGGCCGGCCGCATCGCCATCGGCGAGGCACTTGGCAATGCCGGTCCGGTGCTTCTTGAACCGGTTGATCGCTGTACCATTTCGATCCCGTCAGATTTCACATCCAAGGCCCAGCGGCTGGTCAGCACCCGGCGCGGTCAAATTCTTGGCTTCAATGCCAAGGATGGCTGGCAGGGATGGGATGAAATCGACGTTCAGATGCCGACATCGGAAACCGCCGACATGGTGACGGAATTACGTTCTTTGACACAGGGAACCGGCTTTTTCACACGCTGCTATTCCCACATGCAGGAACTGACCGGAAAGCAGGCCGACACCATCGTCACCCAGCAACAGAAAGCCGGGAAATAGCCCTTGGCATGACACAATCTATAACCACACTTTTTGTAATAGAATTGATCTATTGCAAATCAATAAACTATTGATTGGCGTAACGTTTCTGCGTGTTTCATACTCCTTCTCAAGACAGAAACACAAAGAACCTTCGTGGGTTGCGCCCTCGACGAAAGGAGATCGACCATGCAGATTGATATTGGCATCAATGAAACCAACCGCACTGCAATCGCCGACGGCCTTGGCCGCGTTCTGGCTGATTCCTATGCGCTGTATCTCAAGACTCACAACTTCCACTGGAACGTGACGGGTCCGATGTTCCAGACCCTGCACACCATGTTCGAAGAACAATATACCGAACTGGCCACCGCGATTGATGAAATCGCCGAACGTATCCGTTCGCTGGGTGCCTTTGCACCGGCCAGTTTCTCGGCCTATGCCGAACTGTCTTCGATCGAGGAAGAAAAAGGTGTCCCCGCTGCCAAGGACATGATCCGTCAGCTGGTATCGGGCCATGAAACCGTGATCAAGACCGCGCGGTCGCTTTATCCGATTTGCGACAGCTCGGACGATGACGCGACTGCCGACCTTCTGACCGCCCGCATTCAGGTTCATGAAAAAACCGCCTGGATGCTGCGTTCCCTGCTTGAAAGCTGATCATCAGATCAATCTTTCCCAAACAGAAAACGGCCCGGAAATCCCGGGCCGTTTTTTTAATCTGTCAGGCAGGTGATCTTAGCCAAACAGCGGATCGATCTGACGGGCGGCATTCAGGACCACTTTATCCGCCCCGTGCGGGGCTGCGATCATCAAGGCCGCCGGGACGGTTTCGCCTTCGACATGGACCGGGATCGAAATGGCACAGGCATCAACCAGATTAAGATAACTGGTATTGCGCAACATCTGCGCATTCAAATGATCGAAATCGGCTTCGACCTCGGCAATTTTCGGTGCCATCATCGGCAAGGTCGGCGCAATCATGACATCGACATCGGCCATCGCGGCATTAAACATCGAAACAATGTCGGCCCGCTTGGCATAGGCTGCGATCATTTCGTCCTTGGACAGGGTTTCGGCAAATTTGATCCGTGCCAGAACACGTGGATCACCGACCGTTTCCAGTGCCTCCAAATCCCCCGAATAGATCGCGTGGGCTTCAAACGCCACCAGCATCTTATTCAGGATCGCATTCTCGGCAACAAAGCCAAGCTCGATCTCGACCAGTTCATGGCCCGCCGATTTCAGCTTGTCACAAATCGCGGCAAAGTCGGCTTTGACCCGGTCATCCAGCCCGTCGACAAACCCGCTGGTCGGCACACCGATCCGGATGGATTTCGCAGCAGTCTGCGCAACGGTCTTGCCGGTCATGACTTCGAAAACCGTGATCGCGGTTTCCAGATCACGCGCAAGCGGGCCTGGCGTATCAAAGCTTTTTGCCAACGGATGGATGCCCTTGCCCGAAACGCACAACCGGCTGGGTTTGAAACCATAAAGCCCGTTAATTGCCGACGGGATCCGGATCGATCCGCCGGTATCGGTGCCAAGTGCAAAATCAACCAGACCATGGGCAACGGTCAAACCGCCGCCCGATGTTGAACCGCCCGGAATGCCTTCAGGGTCGAACACATTGCCAGGTGTGCCGTAATGCGGGTTAAGCCCGACACCGGAATAGGCAAATTCGCTCAGGCTGGTGCGCCCGAACGGGATCGCACCGGCTTTTTTGACCTGGGCTACAACATCGCAATCCTGATCGGCCGGTGCGCGATCAAGCAAAAGCTTGGATGCCGCCGTGGTGGCAATTCCGGCCTCGTCATACAGGTCCTTGATCGACACCAGCATCCCGGCCAGTGGCAGGTCAGGATTGGCAGCAGCCATTTCTTCGGCCTTTGCCGCAGCAGCCAGAATCCGGTCCGGGTCAAATTCGGTAAAGATTTTACCTTTCAGATCCCCAAGTTCATTGACCTTGTCGATTGCTGCTTGTGCCTTGTCGATCATCGCACCCATCTGGCTGCCTCATCCTTGTTTTATCGTTATGTTTCAGACGGAAACTGGCTCAGGCAATTTCCGGCAGTTCATTAATTGCATAAGAATGCTCGATCGTGCGACCAAGTACCGGATCATGCAACGCCATTTTGAAACGTTTTGCCGGACGCACGCCACCCTTGGCACCAAGGGTCCCGCACAGCATCACCGATGCCTTGCCGGCCGGGGCCGATGACATCAGACCCGAACCATCAATCAGGTCAGTCAACGGACGGATCGAGGCAATCGTGCCTTCCTGATACAGAACCCAGTCATCCCCGTCCTTTTCCGAAATCCACGACCGCATTTCGATCTGTTCGATATGGTCGGCCACTTCGTCAAAACGCCAGATGTCACGTGCCACCGGCTTTTCACAGATCTGTTTGGACAGGGCAACCGAATGCGCTTCAAGTTCACGGTCGGTATGATCCGATGCCAGACCGATATAAAGCACGCCGTCACTTGCAATCAGGAACGGTTCGATCTCACCCGATGTGCCTTTGCCAACCACTTCAATCACGTCCTGCTGGGTCACCATGCCCGATGCCGTCCGGTAATAAAGCGGAACGCTTGATGGCGGTTTGACACCGATTGCGGCCAGCTCGTCGATGTGATGCTGAATGGCCTTGGCATCGCGTCCGGTCCAACCGGCAACGGTGCAATGGCTGATATCAAAGGCGATCTCTTTGCCAGAAAGGCTGAATTTCATCTGCATTTTTATAGTCCCGTTCAACTTGTTTTTTGGGGCGTCCGGCCTGTTGCGCGGTGCGGATACGCGATGCAACAGGCGGACGCGGGGCCCGAATGCGGATCGGTTGTGGATCCGCATTCTTTATCGGCCCGTTCAGGGAAATGGGGTCTGCGCGTTCCCGGTTCAGAGATATTCCGGCAGGAACAGTGCAAGATCAGGCAGGAAGATCAGACCGATAATCATCGCCACCATCACCAGAACAAACGGGATGGTACCCAGCATGACCTCGGACAATCGTCCGGTCTTGCGTGCGCCTTGCACGACATAAAGGTTCAATCCGACCGGCGGGGTAATCAGCGCCATCTCGATCAGAACGATCAGAAGAATGCCAAACCAGACCTTGTCAAACCCCATGCCGACCATGATCGGCACAATGATCGGAATGGTCGCCACCATCAGCGACAGGGTCTCGATAAAGAAGCCCAGCACGATATAAAGCGCGATCACCACCAAAAGGGTTCCCATCGGGCTCAGGTTCAGACCGACCAGAAGCTCCTTGAGCTCGCGGCCCATACCGGCCGCCGTCAGGGTGAAGTTCAGGAAATAGGCGCCGATAATCACCAGCATGATCATCGCGGTAATCCGCACCGTGCCCAAAAGGCACATTTTGACCATCTGGTTGGATACACCCTTGTTAAAGGCTGCAATCCCAAGTGCAATCGCAACACCAACCGCGGCTGATTCCGTGGGGGTCGCCCAACCGGCATAGATCGATCCGATCACCACAAAGAACAGCACAAGGATAGGCAGCAAATGCTTCAGGCTGACAATGCGTTCCGACCATGTAAAGGACCGGCTTTGCCCGCCAAGCGACGGTTTGATTTTGCAAAGGGCCGCCGTCACCAGCATGAAGGCCACCGCCATCACAAGGCCCGGCACCAGACCGGCAAGGAACAGGCGCGGGATCGATGTTTCAGTCAGGAACCCGTAAACAATCAGGTTGATCGATGGCGGGATCATGATGCCCAATGTACCGCCGGCGGCAATCGCCCCGGAAAACAGTTTGGGATCATAACCAAGCTTCTCGGCCTGCGGCATGGCGACTGTCGCAACGGTGGCAGCCGTCGCAACCGATGACCCCGAGGTTGCCGAAAACATGGTTGCCGTACCGATATTGGCATGGATCAGACCACCGGGCAGCCATGAGAACCACTTATCAAGTGCCTCATAGGTTTTTGCGGCAATCCCGCCACGCACCAGGATTTCACCCAGCAATACAAAGAACGGAATGGCAATCAGGGTCGAAGAATTGGACGACGACCAGACAACCTGCCCCAACCCGCGCAACAACGGGAACGGGGTAAAGAACTGATCAACACCAATCCCCAACAGGAAAAGAACAATCCCCACCGGGATCGACAGGGCCAAAAGACCCAGCAAGGATGCGGTAACAGCAAAAATCATGATTCCAGCTCCAGTTCAGAGCGGGCACCAACAAGCGTATCGGCCTGTTCAAGATCGCGTCGCATCAAAAGAATAAGGGTAAGGATCACCAGCGCACAGGAACAGACCGCAAACCACAGCCAGCCGGAAAACCAGATGGCCTGCGGAATCCAAAGCGGCGTTTCAAGCGGCGTGTTTGCGGTTGATCCGCGTTCGATCGTCTTGGACAGCACCGGCCAGCATTGAATGGCAACAATCGATGCCACGGCGGCCAGCGCAACAATTGCCAGCAGATCAAGGAACGCCTTGCCGCGCTGCTGCAATTTCAGACGAATAAGGTCAATCCTGACATGGGCAAGCTCGGTCAGGGCAAATGAAAGGCCCCAGCTTGCAACGCCTGCCATGACGTAACCTGAAATTTCTTCTGATCCGCCAAGCGATATGCCGACTTCACGCAGCAAAATCTCGGCGATGATCAGGGCCACGCTGCCCATCAGAACAAGTCCGACGAGCAGCGCGATAATGCGGTTTGTGCGGCGGATGGCCGCAATCAGTTTCTGGGTCACGATCTCGGTCTCCGCCATGCACTATTGATTAGTTCAGCGGTACGGTAACACCGACGGTCGCACCAACGCTATCGTTCCAGCGTTTGACCCAATCGTTACCTGCGCGCTCTGCCCATTCCGGCAGAACCGTGGTGGTCAGGATTTCCTTGGCCTTGGCAACGTCGGCTTCGGAAACTTCAACCAGTTTCATGCTTGCCGCATCACCTGCCGGGCAGGTGCCATTGCCGGTCAGGCAGGCAACATCGTTTTTAAGGGCATCTGCCGCCGATGCCCAGGCCGGTGCTTCGAACTTGGTTTTGACTTCATCCATGATGAAGGCCTGCTGTTCGGCACTCAGGCTGTTCCATTTGTCCATGTTCATCGCGGTCACAACCGGATCCCAACCGCCAAGCGGAATGGTCATCAGGTGATCGGAAACTTCCCACCAGCCTGCGCTATAGCCCGAACCGGCACCGGTAACGGCACAATCGATAACACCACGCTCAAGACCGCCCGGAACTTCCGAGAAGGCAACGTTCACGCCGGTCGCACCCAGTGCTTCCAGGAACTTGGTGGTCATACGGCCCGAACCACGGACTTTCTTGCCTTTAAGATCGGCAAGCGTGTTGACTTCACCGGCACAGAAAACAACCTGCGGCGGGTACGGTGCAACTGCCAGAACCTTGGCGTTGAAACGATCGGCAAAGATGTCATCAACCATCGGACGGGCTGCTTCGACCATTGCTTTTGCTTCGGCTGCGGTGTTGGCAACCAGCGGCACGTCAAGGCCTTCAAGCTCCGGCGCATCGCCAACTGCGTAATCGCCAACAGTCATGGCAACGTCAAAAACGCCGTCGCTCAGGATACGGAACACGTCACCGCCACCGATGCCCATCTGGTCATGGGTGGTCATTTCAACATTGAATTCGCCGTTGGAATCTGCCGGAAGGGTTTCGGTCCAGAACGGGCTTTCATACTGTTTGTAAAGCGGCAGGCTGCTCCAGCTGCCGACAACCGAAAGATCCTCGGCAAAGGCCGGGGTTGCGGCAAAACCTGCACCCAGGGCAGAAACCGCCAAAAGCGAAGAAACCATCTTTTTCATAAGAAAAGTCCTCTCTGATAGATCGTTTATGATTGGTGTGTGTGTGGTTTGGTCTGAAGGGAAAACTCCGCGGCCTCGGCAAGGACATCGGTCACAAGCATCAGGCCGGGTTCGTGCGTGATGGCAAATTCGGGTAAGACATTGCGAATTGCCATTTGCGGCGTGACTCCGCACGCCCAGAAAACCGGAATGTCCCCTTCATGAATGACGGGTTCATCTCCAAAGTCCGGTTTCATGATATCCGCAATACCGATCTGGGCCGGGTCACCGATATGAACCGGTGCGCCGTGGGCCAGACGATATCGATCGGAATACAGGATCGCCCGGATCGCGTCGCCCGGGGTGAATGACCGCATCGATACCACCAGCGGACCATGGAAACGCCCGGCTGGGGACGTTTCGATATTGGTCACATACATCGGCACATTGCGGTTGGCATCCATGTGACGCAGCGGCACACCGCCGCGCGTGATTGCCGCTTCAAACGAAAACGAACAACCCAGAACGAATGTCACCAGATCATCGCGCCAGACATCGGTCAGATCGGTCGCACTGGTGTAATCAGCACTGCCGCGGAAAATGCGATAACCCGGAAGATCGGTGCGAATATCAAGATCCGCGCCCAGTGCCGGGATAAACGGCGATCCCGGTTCGGACATCCCGATCAACGGGCATGATTTGGGGTTCTTTGCACAGAATTGCAGAAACTCGTCTGCGTAGTCGGCCGGCAGGATCGCCAGATTGCCCTGAAGGTAACCTGATGAATAACCGGTGGTCGTCCCTGTATGTTCGCCGCTACGGATCGCCTTGCGCAACGCCAGTGGCGTAATTGCGGAAATGGCTTCTTTCGCGATGTCAACGGAACGGGGGGCGCTTTTTGACGCGTTCATTTTTCAGTCCCATTCTCTGCCTCTTTGTAAAGATTGAGAAACCGGACCGATCTTGTCAAGAAATCATTTTATCTGATTTTTGATCGTATTTAGCGATCAGTTTGATCAAACAGTTTTGCTGCTTCCTGTACTGCTGCCCCGATTTCGCGGTTGCGTTCCGGGTAATAGGTGATGACAAAATGCAACGCCGTCAGCGATGCTTCATCGCGGACCGGGATTTGCTTAATATGTTCATCCCAAACGGAATTCTTGACCATCAGGGTCGGCAAAACCCCGATCCCGAAGCCCCCCGCCACCAGATGTTTGACGGTCGAAAGCGATGCCGAACCATGCAATGCCGGCTGGGAAATATCGGGCGCGGCAAAGATGCTTTCGACCTCGCGGAATGGCGGGGTGCCCTTTGGAAATGTCACGATGGCGTGGCTTGCCAGCTCACTTAGTGACAGAGGTGCATCCCCCAGTTCCATCGTTTCGGCGCAATACCAGCCCAGTTCAACCGGTTTTAACGGGGCTGCCACCGCACCTTGGGGCACGGATTCGCGCAGCATGATCGCGACATCCATCTCGTCATCTTCAAGCGCCTTGCCAAGCTGCCCGGATGTATCAACCGACAATTCGAACCGGACCTTGGGGAAGTCGTTTTTCAGCTTGTTGAGCATATCGGTCAACAGCGTATGCACGATGGTTTCGGCAACACCGATGCGCACGGTTCCGCTCAATTCGCCCGGATGGGTCAATTCCTGCCAGATGCGGTCGCGCGCCCGTGACAGGCGCTGGGCTTCCTCGACAAAGCGCAAACCCGCCGCCGTCAGGCGAACCTGCCGGTTGCTGCGATCAAACAGCATGATGCCCAGTTTCTTTTCCAACCCCGAAACCCGGGCCGAAATCGCCGATTGCGACAGATTGTATTTCTGGGCTGCTGCCCGAAAACCGCCAGCCTTGACGATATCTTGCAGAATTTCGATATCCTTGAATTCAAACACGCCATCCACCCTGATCAATATTGTTTGTGATCACTTTACCCTCCATCCGATCACTTCGCACGATCAATTGATCAATCTTTTGATCAGAAGCCCGTCTTTTGCCGTAAATCCAAGATACCGGACCGCGCGCCAAACCGGGTTTCACCAACCGATCACCGAGGCGTGACTTGCCCAAAGATGCTTTTGCACGGACATTGAACCAACCGGGTAATTGGAGGACGACATGCTGATACGCCGCAAAAAGGGCTGGGAAATTCCTGAACGTGATGCCACACCACAAGCGGTCTACCAGAACCGCCGTCAGTTCCTTAAGGGGATTGCCGCCGGATCGATCGGTGCGACCGCCGCGTCCCTGCCACTTGGCAGTGCGCTGGCACAAGGATCGGCATCAACCGCCGACCTTTATCCGGTATCGCGCAATCCCGCCTACACGGTGGATCGCGAACTGACCGAAAAGGCCAAGGCGCTGACCTATAACAACTTCTATGAATTCGGATCGCACAAATCGATCTCGCAGGCCGCCCAGGCGATGAATATCCGCCCCTGGACAGTCAAGATTGACGGGCTGGTTGAAAAGCCGATCGAAATCGATTTCGAAGAACTCGTGCGCAAAATGCCGCTCGAAGAACGGGTCTATCGTTTCCGCTGTGTCGAGGCATGGGCCATGACCGTGCCCTGGTCGGGCTTCCCGATGAAGGCACTGGTTGATTTTGCCAAACCGCTTTCAGGCGCCAAATATGTCGAAATGGAAACCGCCAGCCAAAAGGAAACCATGCCGGGGCTTCGTCAATTCTGGTACCCTTGGCCCTATATCGAAGGCCTTTCATTGGCCGAGGCCACCAATGAACTGACCATGATCGCGACGGGCATTTACGGCGAAGAACTGCCCAAACAAAATGGCGCGCCCTTGCGTCTGGTCACCCCGTGGAAATACGGTTTCAAAAACATCAAATCCATCGTCCGCTTTACCTTCACCGATGAACGCCCCAAAAGTTTCTGGGAAGATATCAACAGCGATGAATACGGCTTCTGGGCCAATGTAAACCCCGAAGTCCCCCATCCGCGATGGAGTCAGGCTTACGAACGCCTGCTGAATAATGGCGAAAGCGTCCCGACCCGGATTTACAACGGATATGGCGAATATGTCGCCGATATCTACAAGGGCATGGAAAACGAAAAACTGTTCATGTGACCGGTCATCCTAGAGCGCAGCAAACACGCTCCTTGCAACCGATCTTGCCGTTATGCGCGCCGGCCATCATTACTGATGGGCGGCGCGTTCGGTTTTCGGGACCGGCATTACGGCCTGAAAATTTGCCCATGGCGGCGCACAATCATCCCCGTTTCGTAATGGGGATGATTGATGCAGGGATGCATAATGTCAGGCCTGCCTATTGGGCGGGCTGGGCATAACGGGCATAGATTTCATCAAACGTGCCGTCATGGCGCATTTCAACCAATGCGGCTTCAAGTGCGGTAAAGCTGCCATCGGTGAAATATGCGGACTGGCGGGACAATCCGATAAAGGATGGCTGACCTTGCAACACCAGATCGGCCTTGCGAATGCGAAACGGCCCTTCGCGTCTGATCAGTTCAACCGCCAGAAGTTCCGGAACGATCAAGGCATGGATCCGATGCATATCAAGCATCCTGAACAGGGTCGGATAATCGGCCGCCTCGACCAGCCGGATATCGGCAACTTCGTCAAGCTGGCGGCTGTGATTTGCCCCGCGCAACACGCCAACCGACTTTGCGCCCAGATCCTGAATGCTTCGGATATCGCCATCAAGCGCCCCGATATAGATCGCCTTTGGCTCGTCGGGTAAGGCCGCGCCGAAATAATACATATATTGCTGGCGTTCATCGGTACGGTTGGGGCCCAACATCAAATCGGCCTTCCCCCGTTCGATCAGGTAAAGAGCACGCCTGAACGGCACCACTTCGAATGCAAGATCAATACCGACCCGGCGTGCGGCTTCGCGCACCACTTCAACATAAATGCCCGAATATGAAAGCCCGTCCGGCGTTTCCTTGACGATGCGATAAGGTGGCGCGGGATTGATCACCACGCTCAGTTCGCGCGCAACGGCATTGCCACCGGCAAACAATCCACCTGCCCCGGCCAAACAAACCGCAACCCACAAAAGCCAAGATCTCAGACGCAGCATAAAGCTGTTCTCCAAGGCCACCAGAACATCAGGATAGGGAAAGAGCCCGCTCCCTTCAACACTGCGACTCCCGTCGCCCGTCATGGCGCTTTATATGCGGACTAAATCACCCCGAACAACCGTTGTTTTTGCAATGCTCGCCCATCTGATGCTGCGTTTTCTGCATTGGTTTTCGGCTTATGGTCCCTTGCGCCGGCGGCCTTTATATTTCGGTTTGTTGGCCGATTTTGATCCGGGGCCGGCCGTTCCGATGCTTCGCGCCATCGGTCCGGCTTCCGCAAGACCAAGTTCCTGGTCTTCCAGTCGCTTGACCTCGTCACGCAGGCGGGCGGCCTCTTCGAATTCAAGGTTGCCTGCGGCTTCGCGCATCCGTTTTTCAAGATCTTCGATATGCGCACGCAGGTTATGACCAATCAATGTGTCGCCCGAAACGCCGGTATCGACCGTGACGTAATCCTGTTCCGCCACACTTTCAAGAACATCATTGATCTTGCTGCGAACCGTTTCCGGCGTGATGCCATGTTCCTCGTTATAGGCCATCTGCTTTTCACGGCGGCGGTTGGTTTCGCCAATCGCATATTCCAGGCTGTCGGTCATCTTGTCGGCATACAGCAACACCCGGCCATCAACGTTACGCGCCGCGCGACCAATGGTCTGAACCAGCGATGTCTTGGACCGAAGGAACCCTTCCTTGTCCGCATCAAGGATCGCCACCAGCGCACATTCCGGGATATCAAGGCCTTCGCGCAGAAGGTTGATGCCAACCAGAACGTCAAACACGCCCAGACGCAAATCACGGATGATCTCGATCCGTTCAAGCGTATCAATGTCGGAATGCAGATACCGTACACGAATGCCGTGTTCATGCAGATATTCGGTCAAATCCTCGGCCATGCGTTTGGTCAGGGTCGTGACCAGAACGCGCTGGCCCTTGGCCGCACATGCCTTGGCCTCACCCAGAAGATCATCGACCTGGGTTTCAACCGGACGGACAATACAGACCGGATCAATAAGACCGGTCGGACGGATCACCTGTTCGGCAAAGACACCACCGGTGCGTTCCATTTCCCAATTGCCCGGTGTTGCCGAAACAAACACGCTTTGCGGGCGCATGGCGTCCCATTCCTCGAATTTCAGCGGCCGGTTATCAACACAGCTTGGCAGGCGGAACCCATGTTCGGCCAGGGTGAATTTGCGATTATAGTCCCCCCGGTACATGCCGCCGATCTGTGGGACGGCCACGTGGCTTTCATCGACAAACAGCAACGCATTTTCCGGAAGATATTCAAACAATGTCGGCGGCGGATCGCCGGGATTACGGCCCGACAACCAGCGGGAATAGTTTTCAATCCCTTTGCAGTGTCCGACCGTTTCCATCATCTCAAGATCAAAGGTCGTGCGCTGTTCAATGCGCTCGGCGGCAAGAAGTTTGCCCTCCTCGCGGAACTGTGCCAGACGGTCTTTCAGTTCCTGCTTGATGCCGGCCATCGCCTGCACAAGGGTCGGGCGCGGTGTCACATGGTGCGAATTTGCATAAACCGTGACCGAGTCCATAGTCGCAAATTTATGCCCGGTCAGCGGATCGAATTCGGCCAGTTCCTCGATCTCGTCGCCAAACATCGAAACCCGCCATGCCCGGTCTTCGGCGTGGGCCGGGAAAATCTCAAGCACGTCACCGCGCACCCGGAAGGTGCCGCGCGAAAAGGCCGCGTCATTGCGGGTATATTGCAGTTCGACCAGCCGCTTCATGATGTCGTTGCGATCGACCTCGTCGCCAACCGAAATGCGCTGGGTCATCTCAAGATATGTTTCCACCGCCCCGATACCGTAAATGCAGGACACCGACGCCACGATGATACAGTCGTTGCGTTCAAGGATTGCACGCGTTGCAGCGTGGCGCATCCGGTCGATCTGTTCGTTAATCGAACTGTCTTTTTCGATATAGGTATCGGTCCGCGGAATATAGGCTTCGGGCTGGTAATAGTCGTAATAGGAAACGAAATACTCGACCGCGTTTTCCGGGAAAAATCCCTTCATCTCGGCATAAAGCTGGGCGGCCAGTGTCTTGTTTGGCGCAAGAACAAGGGCCGGGCGCTGGGTATTGGCGATGATATTGGCCATGGTAAAGGTCTTGCCCGACCCGGTCACACCCAGCAGAACCTGATCGCGTTCATTCTCGTTGATGCCCGCCATCAGTTCGGCAATCGCGGATGGCTGATCGCCGGCGGGCTGATATTCCGTCACCAGCTTGAATTCCCGTGACCCTTCAACGGGCGGGCGACGTTTGGTCAGAAATTCCGGTAGCGCATCCATCGGGCAAATCCCTTGTTTGATCTTGCCCCTAGTTATAGGTCAGATAGCACCAATCGCAAGCCCCACCCCTGACAGTTCCTGTCAGGAAATGTCAGGAGCCGTCAGGATCAGGATTGCCGGAACAAGAACCATTTTACCGCGTTATGCATTCTGTTCTGTTCGATCTGACATCCTGTGGACGGTTAAATTGGATAAATTCATCCCAAAGAACCCGCAAAACGCGACAAACTGCCTTGAATTGCATTTAAGGCAGGCGTAGGGTCCGATCCGAAAGAACGCGATTCTTTTCACTTCTTTTTTCATTCCAGGGAAACAGACCAATGGCGTTTATTGCCGACCGTTTGAGCCGTATCAAACCATCTCCCACCATTGCCGTAACCACCAAGGCCGCTGAACTCAAGGCAGCAGGCGTTGACGTGATCGGCCTTGGCGCAGGTGAGCCGGATTTTGATACCCCCGACAACATCAAAGAAGCTGCCAAGGCGGCACTCGATGCTGGCAAGACCAAATACACTCCGGTCGCTGGCACTCCCGAGCTGCGCAAGGCCATTGTCGAGAAGTTCAAGCGTGAAAACGACCTGGAATACACCATCGACGAAATCACCGTTGGTTGTGGTGGCAAACAGACCCTGTTCAATGCGTTCTTTGCAACGCTGAACCCGGGCGACGAAGTCATCATCCCGGCTCCGTACTGGGTTTCCTACCCGGACATGACCCTGATGGCCGAAGGCACCCCGGTCGTGGTCGAATGCCAGGAAGAAAACGACTTCAAAATCACCGCCGCCGAGCTCGAAGCCGCGATCACGCCGAAAACCAAATGGGTTGTTCTGAACTCGCCGTCGAACCCGACCGGTGCGGCTTATTCGCGTGCCGAACTGCGTGCGATTGCCGACGTTCTTCTGAAACACGAAAACGTCTATGTCATGTCTGACGACATGTATGAGCACCTCGTCTATGACGGTTTCGAATTCACCACCATCGCCCAGATCGAGCCGAAACTCAAAGAGCGTACGCTGACCTGTAACGGTGTGTCGAAATCCTATGCGATGACCGGCTGGCGTCTTGGTTATGCTGCCGGCCCGAAAGACCTGATCAAAGCGATCAACAAGGTCCAGTCGCAGTCCAGCACCCACACCTCCTCGATCAGCCAGGCTGCTTCGATCGAAGCGCTTAGCGGTCCGCAGGACTTCCTTAAAGAACGCGCAGAAGTCTTCAAAAAGCGCCGTGACCTTGTTGTCGCAGCTCTGAACGAATGCGAAGGTCTGTCGTGCAAAACCCCGGAAGGTGCGTTTTACGTCTATCCGTCTTGCGCGGGCGCGATTGGCAAAACCACCCCGGATGGCAAGAAAATCGAAACCGACACCGACTTCGTCACCTACCTGCTCGAAGCAGAAGGCGTTGCTGCGGTTCAGGGTTCGGCATTCGGTCTGGCTCCGTATTTCCGCATTTCCTATGCGACGTCCGATGCGGCCCTTACCGAAGCATGCGCACGTATCAAACGTGCTTGCGCTGCACTGAAATAAGGTTTCTGCACCCGATATTTCGGGGCATTGATCACCAAACAGGGTCCGGCACTTGCCGGGCCCTGTTTTTTTGTCCATTATCGAATTCAATAATTACGCACTGAATTACCGATAAATCGGACACATCATGATCAACGAGAACTTCTACGCCACCGTCGACGGAATAAGCCTGTTCTGTCAGCGGATCACCCCTGCCGATGTTCGTGAAGATGCCCCGACCATTATCTTCCTTCACGAGGCCCTGGGCACCATTCGCATGTGGCGGGACTTCCCCGCCAAACTGGCAACCGCAACCCGGCATCCTGTCATTGTCTATGAACGGCGCGGCCATGGCCGGTCCGACCCGCATGCCTATGGCGACATTCCCCGTGCGGTCGATTTCCACAACACCGAAAGCGATGTCTATCTGCACGGACTGATCACCGAACTGGGACTAAGCAAACCCATCCTGTTTGGTCACAGTGACGGCGCGACCATTGCCCTTAAATACGCCGCCCGTTTCCCCGACAATGTCACTGCGGTGATTTCCGAGGCCGCCCACGTCTTTGTCGAAGACGTCACCATTGCCGGCATCAATGATGCGGCGGGCATTTATGCCAATACCGACTGGAAAACCAAACTTGAACGCCATCACTTCTTCCAGACCGATGCCGTTTTCAGCGCCTGGGTCGACACCTGGCGGCAACCGGCTTTTCGTGACTGGAACATGGTCGACGAACTTGCCAGCATCACCTGCCCGCTTCTGGTCATTCAGGGCGATGATGACCAGTTTGGCAGCGACGAACAGGTCCACACCATCTGCGCCAATGTCAGCGGCCCGTCGACCGGAATGCTGATCAAGAATTGCGGCCACATCCCGCATTTCGATCAACCCGATCAGGTGATTGCCGCCAGCCTCAAGCATCTGGGCCTTGCCGAACTTGTCGATGGCTAACACCAACTTAGCGCCCAAACAAAAAAGCCCCGGCTGCGTCATGCAACCGGGGCTTTTGCTTGGGCTATGCCCGAATTCTGTCGGCTTATTCGGCCAGTGCGTCTTCGGCGTCGATCACGACCGCAACCGCATGAATGACCGATGCAATACGGATGGCGTTCTGGATGGTTTCCTTTTTGACGCCGGCACCTTTGAGCACCTTGTCATGGGAATCGATGCACATGCCGCAACCGTTGATCGCCGAAACCGCGATCGAAAACAGTTCGAAATCGGCCTTGTCGATGCCCGGCTTGCCGATGATGTTCATACGAAGGCGGGCCGGCATCGAACCGTATTCGGCATCCGAAACCAGATGCACGAAACGGTAATAGATGTTGTTCATGCCCATGATTGCCGCTGCACCCTTGGCAGCTTCAATGGCTTCTTCGGACAGTTTTTCTTTTGCTTCGGCGGCAACTGCCTTGATCAGTTTGGCGTTGCGCGATGCGAATGCACACGCAAGGGCTGTGCCGTAAACCTGCTGGTCGGTCATGCCCGGATTGTTGGCCATGCTCGACAGGTTCAGTTTTAGATCCTTGGCATAGGACGGCATTGCGTCTTTGATTTCGACGATAGAAGTCATTGTTTAACCCCTGAATTCATTGCTGCTTTGAAAGCGAAAATCACAAAACTCTTCAGCCATCACCAAGCCGCCGACCATATCGGCAGATGGATCAATCAAATTTTCCCGATGGGCTGAAAACGGGACCGGACAGGTGTCCGGCCCCAAAATCGGTCTGGACCAAGTCGTAAAATACGACTTAGAGGGTCGCGTCACCCTGGTTCCAGTTGCACGGGCAAAGTTCGTCGGTCTGCAGTGCATCAAGAATACGCAGGGCTTCCTGCGGGTTACGACCAACGTTAAGGTCGTTAACCTGGACGTGACGGATGATGTTGTCCGGATCGACGATGAAGGTCGCACGCAGGGCAACACCGGCATCTTTCGCCAGAACACCAAGGGCTGCCGACAGTTCTTTTTTCTCGTCAGCCAGCCATACGAACGGGCTGTCACCCAGATCTTCGTGGTGGGTACGCCATGCTGCATGGACGAAATCGGTGTCGGTCGAGCAACCCAGAAGAACCGCGTCACGGTCTTCGAATTCACCGTTCAGTTCGCCATAACCGACGATTTCGGTCGGGCAGACAAAGGTGAAGTCTTTCGGCCAGAAGAACAGGATCTTCCATTTGCCTTCATAGGACTTGTCGGTCACCGGTGCGAAGCTGTCCGGGGTTTTGCCCGAAACACCAGTCAGATTGAATTCAGGAAGCGTATCACCAACGGTAAGCATTATTTTGGTACTCCATAACCCAGTTAAAATTCCCGATTAACGGCCCCCGACAGGCCGCGTCATCTTGTGTGCAAGTGCAAAAAATGCACTCCCTGCTGGCGATTTGTAGTGAAATGGACTAACTAAGACAAATAGATAAATCCTCAGTTGGTGATAGGAAAAATTTATGGCTGCCCAACCAAGTATCAAGCAGCTCAAGTACTTAGTTGCCCTTGCGGAATGCGGCCATTTTGGCCGTGCGGCCGAGGCCTGCTTCATCACGCAGCCCAGCCTGTCTGCGGCAATCAACGAACTTGAAAACCTTCTTGGCGCGCAGCTTGTCGAACGCAACAAGCGTCAGGTCCTGATCACCCCGCTGGGCGAAGAAGTCGTTTCGCGGGCGCGAAGCATTCTTCAGGAAGTCGACGAACTGACCACCATGGCACAGGCCGCGACAGAACCGCTGTCGGGCCCGATCCATATCGGCGTCATCCCGACCATAGGTCCGTATTTGCTGCCCGATGTGATGACCCAGATCAAGTCCGGCTTCCCGAAATTGCAGCCCTTCCTGCGCGAAGACCAGACCGGCAACCTGATCAAGCTTCTGTCGGCGGGCAAACTTGATCTTGCCCTGATTGCCCTTCCGATCGAGGAAGCCTGGCTTGAAGAGTTTGATCTGTTCGAAGACCAGTTCGTCTTTGCCTGCAGCCCCGACAACCCGCTGACCAGCAAAAGCCGCCTTGAAATTTCCGATATCAAGGATGAAAAACTTTTGCTGCTTGAAGACGGCCATTGCCTGCGCGATCAGGCCCTTGAAGTCTGCCAGAAAGCCGGATGGAGCAAATCCGCTGACTTCCAGGCCAACAGCCTGTCGACCCTGGTTCAGATGGTGGCGGCGGGTGTCGGATCGACCCTGCTTCCCGAAATGTCGCTTGAAGTCGAGGCCCGCCGCCCCGACCTTTTGAAAATCATGCCGTTTGAAAACCCGGTCCCGATCCGGCGCATCGGCATGGTCTGGCGCAGAAGTTCGGCCCGTAAACGTGAATATCGCCAATTGGCAACCTATTTGCGTGATCGGCTTACCCCGCGGCATCAGGCCGACGTTGCCTGATTTGCCCGGCGTCATTGATTTGCTTTACGGGTAAAACAGGAAACAGGCTTATCGTCGATGTTACCGATCAAGGATAACAACCCGACCACCATCACCCCCTGGGTGACCTACGCAATCATTGCGCTCAATGTGGTGGTGTTTCTGTTTACCGTCTCGCTTGATCCGCGGTCGGCCCAGCTGGTCAATCTGCAATATGGCGCAATCCCCGCCATTGTTTTCGGCCATGCCGACTTGCCACCGGAATTCTCCCCCTTCCCGCCGGGCTTTGGCTTTTTGTCGATCTTTTCGGCCATGTTCATGCATGGCGGCTGGATGCATCTTGGCGGTAATATGCTCTATCTCTGGATCTTCGGAAACAATGTCGAAGATGCGATGGGGCATTTCCGCTTTTTGATGTTCTATCTGATTTGCGGCATTGCCGCGGCCCTTGGCCATGGTTTGCTTGATACCCAGTCCCATATCCCGATGATCGGTGCATCCGGGGCGCTGGCCGGTGTGCTGGGGGCGTATTTCCTGCTTTATCCCAAGGCACGCGTGCTGGTCTGGTTCTTCTGGGTTTTCATTTTCTATGTGCCCGCCGTTTTCGTGCTCGGTTTCTGGTTTGTCACCCAGATCATCAATTTCGGAAGCGGTGCCGATGGCGGCATTGCCTGGGTTGCCCATATTGCGGGTTTCGTTGCCGGTCTTGCCCTGATCCCGCTTTTCAAGCATCGCAACATCCCGCTATGGCATGACGGCTCCCCCGCCCCGGCCTTTGGCATTTATCGCCCCGGCCGCAAGACCCGCGACGCTGGCACGGGGGCCAACATCCCGCCATGGGCCGCCGCCTACGAGGCTGAACGTGCGGCAAAACATGCCAGCATGCGCGACGATCAGCGCGGCCCGTGGGGCAAGGAAGGCGACAATCGCGATACATCACCCTGGGGGCGCTATCGCCCTGCCACGGGCCCAAAGCAAAAGCAGCCCACAAAGCCGTCTGTTGGTGTTCCGAAAGTTGTTCGCTTGCATAAAGACGCCAACCCGGACGATAATTGAACTCACCCCATAAGGGTCCCCTAACCCCGTCGGAGGATTGCCATGCGCGCCGCCTATTTCACCGAATATCAGGGTCCGATCGAAGTCCAGAAACTTGACGATCCGACCCCGACCAATGGCGGTGTCGTGATCAGGGTTGGCGCGACGGGCCTGTGCCGCAGTGACTGGCATGGCTGGATGGGTCATGATTCCGATGTGCAATTGCCCCATGTTCCGGGCCATGAATTTGCCGGAACCGTGGTTGCGGTCGGCAAGGATATCAAACGCTGGCAGGAAGGCGACCGGGTCACCGTCCCGTTTGTATCGGGCTGTGGTCATTGCCCGGAATGCAACAGCGGCAATCATCAGGTCTGTGACCATCAATTCCAGCCGGGCTTTACCCACTGGGGCAGTTTTGCCGAATTTGTCGCCATTGACTATGCCGACACCAATCTGGTGCGCCTGCCCGATGAAATGGATTTCGCAACTGCCGCCAGTCTTGGCTGTCGCTTTGCCACCAGCTTCCGTGGCGTGATTGACCAGGGCAAGGTCAGTGCCGGTCAGATCGTCGCTGTGCATGGTGCTGGTGGTGTGGGTCTGTCTGCAATCATGATTGCCGCCGCCGCCGGGGCCTATGTGGTGGCGGTTGATATTGACGATGCCAAGCTTGAATTTGCCAAGGAACTTGGCGCCAATGCGGTTCTCAATGCCGCGGCAATTGATGATATCCCGACCGCGATCAAGGACATCACGCGCGGCGGTGCGCATGTCTCGGTCGATGCGCTTGGCAGTGCGGTGACCTGCTTTAACTCTGTCGCGTCCCTGCGCAAACGTGGCAAGCATATCCAGATCGGCCTGATGACCGGCGACCATGCCCATGCCAAAGTTCCGATGGATCGGGTCGTTGCCCATGAACTTGAAATTCTGGGCAGCCACGGCATGCAGGCATTCCGTTATGATGCCATGGTCGACATGATCATGACCGGCAAACTGGCCCCGCAAAAACTGATCGGCGATCGTGTCACCCTTGCCGAAGGCGCCACCGCGCTGATGAATATGGATCACTTCGCCGGAACCGGCGTCACTGTCATTGACCGGTTCTGATCGATGCTGGCGGGTATTGCGTTTCTTCCCAAACAACCGATTGACGATATCCTTGCCGATATCGCAGCGGGCTATGATGCCAACCGCATCGCCGGTTATGTGCAAAAACGGCGCAAGGACCGGGACTGCGGCACACTGGTTTATGTCCGCAATCTGCGCAGCGGCGATGAAATGCCGATCACCAAGAACCGCGGCGCCATGGCAAAGGGCTGCAAGCTTGATGGTGATGCCCTGTCATCCCTGTCCGAACAGCTTGAACGCGATGTCGAAACCGATTGTGATCTGTTGATTGTTGCGCGCTTTGGCCGCAGCGAAGCCGACGGGCGCGGTTTGCGCGATGTGATTTCACGCGCCCTTGAACTGGGCGTGCCGGTGCTGGTCGGGGTGCGCGGTGAATATGCCGATGCCTGGGCCGACTTCCATGGCGGCATTGCCGAAAGTCTCGACCTTGATCGACAGGCAATTTTGGACTGGCTGAACCATCAGACAAGCCTGCTGCAAGACGCGTGATGACTGGCTGCTGATCCCTGACCGGCAATGGAAAAATCGGCAAATCGGTGAATGGGCATGACGGCCTGATATCACGCTAGCAAATCAGCCCGGCTGCACGAACCAATCCGCGCCTGCGTGGGCCTTATCCGGTCTGAAGGGTCGTGCGTTCACGGACCAGAACCCGGGCGGCAAACCGTTCGAACCATTCCCCGAATGCCTGATCATATTTGATCCGTCCGGCGCGTTGTTCATCGGGTCCCTGACCATTGGGTCGGTCGGTTTTATCCCCGCCATTGGCAAGCCAGCGTTCATGGGTTTCATCATCGACTTCGGGATGAAACTGAATGCCCCAGATACGTTCATCAATGTGATAGGCCTGATGGGGAAATGTCGGCCCGGTCGCTACAAGCTCCGCGCCCTCGGGCAATCCGAACCCTTCGCTGTGCCAGTGATAGACCATCATCTCGTCGGGGAAAAGATCACGCCCGGCATCGGTTGCCTGCACCGGGTAATATCCGATCTCGGTCAAGCCTTCGGGATGGGGTTCCACATCCGCCCCGAGATGGCGTGCCATCATCTGTGCGCCAAGACAAATGCCCAGATACAGAACGTCACTTTCGACGACCTTGGGCAGGAATTCCATGATTGCCTGCACATTGCCAAGATCATCGTCATTGGCACTCATCGGGCCGCCAAACACCACAACAAGATGATAGCCCGACAGGTCATCGGGCAAGGCATCGCCTTCGCCCGGACGGCGAATGTCGAACTCGTAACCATATTTGCGCAAAACCGTTCCCAACCGCCCCGGCTGTCCGGTGGCCGAATTGAAAATCAGCAAAATGCGATCATTGGTACTCAGTTCGTTCATCGGGTCCTCATCATGGTGCGAAACTGGGGTCATTAAATCTGTTTCACGCCCTCTTTGACAAGCCCCCTGCCGTCAAAAACGCTGTTCCCCAAAGGAAAAGCCGCCGCACATTGTGCGACGGCCCTTGAATTCGATCCGAAATCCGGACGGCTTAGACGTTGAATTTAAAGTGGAAGATATCGCCATCCTTGACGATATAGGTCTTGCCTTCCTGGCGCAGCTTGCCGTTATCGCGCGCACCGGCTTCGCCATTAAATTCGATGAAATCGTCATAGGCAATGGTTTCGGCCTTGATAAAGCCGCGCTCGAAATCGGTGTGGATGACACCGGCAGCATTGGGTGCAGTGGCCCCTTCATGCACGGTCCATGCGCGGGCTTCTTTCGGACCAACCGTAAAGAAGGTCAAAAGTTTCAAAAGCTTGTAGCCTTCGCGAATGACACGGGCCAGACCGGTTTCTTCAAGACCAAGACCTTCAAGGAACTCTTTCTTGTCTTCGGCACTTTCAAGCAGGGCCACTTCCGATTCAATGGCCGCAGAAATCACCACCGAACGCGCGCCCTGGGCTGCGGCCATTTCGGCAACCTTGGCCGAAAGTTCGTTGCCTTCTGCCGCACTGTCTTCATCAACGTTGCAGGCATAAAGGATCGGCTTGCTGGTCAGAAGTTGCAGCATACGGAATGCTTTTTCTTCGTCCTCGCCATTGATTTCAACCACGCGGGCCGGCTGGCCATCGCGCAGAACCACAAGCGCGCGCTCGATCAGATCAAGCGCCAGCTTGGCATCCTTGTCATTGGAACGGGCTTTTTTCTGCAAGGCCGGAACGCGCTTTTCAAGGCTTTCCATATCAGCCAGCATCAACTCGGTCTCGATGGTTTCCGCATCACGTACCGGGTCAACCGATCCGTCAACATGGGTGATGTCGCCATCTTCAAAGCACCGCAGAACATGCACAATCGCATCGGTTTCGCGAATATTGGCAAGGAACTGGTTGCCAAGACCTTCGCCCTTGGACGCGCCACGGACCAGACCGGCAATATCAACGAATTCAAGCTGGGTCGGAATGATATTTGCCGATTTTGCAATCGCGGCAATCTTGTCCAGACGATCATCAGGAACGCTGACACGACCGGTATTCGGCTCGATGGTGCAGAACGGGAAGTTTGCTGCCTCGGCAGCTGCCGTCTGGGTCAGGGCGTTAAAAAGGGTCGATTTGCCAACGTTGGGCAGACCAACAATACCGCATTTGAATCCCATCTTCGGGCTCCGTCACTTGAATTTCTGTTCATCAGGATCGGCCCGGGCAGCCCCCGACCGAAAGACTATTTCTTTTTGCCAAATGCCTTGGCAAGGGCTTCGGCCATGGCCGAAGCAGCATTGCTGACCGGTGTGTCCGCACGTTCAACGCGGACTTTTGCTGCACCGGACAAATCATCCAATCCGTCGCCGTCGCGCTTTTGCAAACCGGCATCCGCATCGCCATCCTTTTTGGCCGGCTTGGCATCCGGCTTGTCCTTTTTCGGTGCCTTTGGCTTGGGCGGGTTCACAATGGCCGAGACCTTGCTCATAAAGCCACCGTCATCACCCTTGACCAGCCGCCCGAATTCGGCGGCAACACCGTCCAGAAGCGTCATCAGCCAGCCATCCTGCTCGGCCTTGGAGAAATCCCCAAGAACATGGCCATGCACACGGGATTTGTCCCCGGGATGACCAATGCCAAGACGAACGCGGCGATATTCCTTGCCACAATGGGCGTCAATGGATCGCAAACCGTTATGCCCGCCATGTCCGCCGCCGCGTTTTACGCGCAATTTGCCCGGTGGCAAATCCAGCTCATCATGAAGAACAATAACGTTTTCGACCGGAATTTTATAAAAGCGCAGCACTTCGCCAACGCTTTGCCCCGACAGGTTCATGAAGGTTTCCGGTTTCAGAACCAGAACTTTCTGACCGTTCAATTCACCTTCGGAAATCTGGCCCTGAAACTTTTTGCGCCAGGGACCAAAAGAATAGCGGCGGACGAGTTCGTCCGCCGCCATGAAGCCAATGTTGTGGCGATTGGCGGCATATCCCGATCCCGGGTTTCCCAATCCAACCACCAAAAACATCGTAAGACCTCGATCTTATTCTTCGGTTGCTTCTTCTTCGTCTTCGTCTGATTCGGCATTTTCTTCCGATTTCAGAGCGGACGGAGCAGCAACAGTCGCAACGGTGAAGTCACGGTCGGTGATCGCAAGCTCGACACCTTTCGGCAGGGTAATTGCCGAAATGTGGATCGAGTCACCAACTTCAACGCCAGAAAGGTCGAAGACCAGCTCTTCCGGAATTGCATTCGGAGCGCAGATGACTTCAACATCGTGACGAACAACGTTAAGAACACCACCTTTTTTGATGCCCGGGGATTTCTCTTCGTTTTCGAAGCGAACCGGAACTTCAACGTGGATGGTCTGGCCTTTTGCAAAGCGCAGAAGGTCAACGTGCATGATTTCGTCGGTAACTTTGTCGAACTGAACGTCGCGCGGCAGAACTTCGTATTTCTCTTTGCCGACTTCAACAGTCAGAACATGAGAATAGAAGCCCGGCTTATGCAGAAGTTTCCAAAGCGGACGCGGGTCAATCTGGAACAGAACAGGTTCCTGTTTTGCACCATAAATAACACCAGGGACCATACCGGCACGACGCACGGCACGGGCGGCCCCCTTTCCGGCCCGTTCACGGATTTCCGCAGAGATAACAGTATTTGCCATCGGAAAATCTCCTTGAACTAGTAAAATATTGTCTTCGCAGGTTGGTGAAAATCACCGCTGAAAGCCCACGAAAACAAGCGCGGTGGCCTCCAGGGGTGCCACCGCGGCGAGGGCCTTATACCCTCAATCGAAAAGAACGGAAACAGATTTTTCTTCCGAGATACGGCGAATGGCTTCTGCCATCAGCGGCGCAATCGGAAGCTGTCGGATTTTTGCGCAATCACGCACCGCATCCGAAGCCCGGATGGAATCGGTGGTAACGACTTCGGTCATCGGCGAATTGGCAATACGTTCGACCGCCGGGCCCGACAGGACACCGTGGGAAACATATGCCGCAACCGACGATGCGCCGCGCTCTTTAAGGGCACCGGCTGCATTGCAAAGGGTGCCGGCCGAATCAACGATATCGTCAACCAGGATGCAGGCCGCATCCTTGACGTCACCGATGACGTGCATCACTTCGGAAACGCCGGCCTGCGGGCGACGTTTGTCAATGATCGCAAGTTCGGCATCCAGACGTTTTGCAACGGAACGCGCACGGGCAACACCGCCGACATCCGGGCTGACGATGACCAGTTTCTGGCCTTCGAACTTGTTGCGGATGTCGCTGGTCAGAACCGGCGATGCAAACAGGTTATCAAGCGGAATGTCGAAGAAGCCCTGGATCTGACCGGCGTGGAGGTCCATGGTCAGAACGCGGTCTGCACCGGCAACCGTGATCAGGTTGGCAACAAGCTTTGCCGAAATCGGGGTACGGGGACCCGATTTACGATCCTGACGGGCATAGCCGAAATACGGAATGACAGCCGTGATGCGACGTGCAGACCCACGACGCAGCGCGTCGAGTATCACCAGAAGTTCCATCAGGTTGTCGTTTGCGGGGAAAGAGGTGCTCTGAATGACAAAAACGTCCTCACCGCGGACGTTTTCCTGAATTTCACACCAGATTTCCTCATCGGAGAAACGCTTAACATCTGCACGGGTAAGCGGCAGATTCAGATGGTCAGCAATTGCCTCAGCCAACGGGCGGTTACTGTTACCAGCGAGGATCTTCATAGCGGGGCCTCGGTTAATGGGTGCCGGGAAAGCGAAAAAACAAATTCTATTGCGAATCCGGGTCGGTGCATTCTGCCGGGATGGTTCCCTGCTTGCCTTGTCGCCCAAAAGCCCGGAAACCGGGGAAACCCCGCCCGGATCGACGACATGTTCACGACACTCAAAGACCATATATAGGCAAACCCGCACCTTGGCAGATCGCGGCGGCTTTATAACCAGCCGTTAACAGTCTGTAAATGGGCCCAGTGACAAATCACGACAAGGCAGTCATGCATCAGGCGATCATCCCGGCCCGTCTCCCGGTTCCTGTCCGGTTCTCGCCCGGTTCTCAAACTGCCCTATCGCGACGAAAGTGTCTTTTTATCTGCGCGCAATTGCAATTGCTTGCGCGTGGCAATCTGCCCCAGAACCCCTTCAAGGGTTTCGACCGCGGCCTGTGCCGCAAGTGACGCCACCGCCCCCCAGTATTTATCAAGACTGCCATGGGGCACGACATTGTTCTGGTTCATCTGGCCAAGCTCACTGCCATCGGGTTCCATGATCACCCATTCGATCGAAACCTTGTCGACCGGCGGTTTCTGACCGTTTTCAATCGGGCTGACATCAATGGTCGCAGACAGAATGACACTGTGTTCGCCGATATCCTTGTTATCGACAAGAATGCCCTTTGACTGCAACAAGGCCCCGGCGGACCGCGCAAGGGCGGTGTTCCCGTCACCCGGCGCACCGGCAAAATCGATCAGGGCAATCTTCATGAAGGGTGCCGCCTTGAAGGCCGACCGGTCGCCGGTAATCATAAAGGCAATCTGATCGGCGGACTCGGCCACCAGCCCGTCATAGGTCTTGTGGATCGGGTTTTCCTTGATGCCGTCAAGCTCGCGCACTTTCTCGGCAAACTCCTTGGGCAGGGCAAGATTGCTTTCTTCCGGGCCGTTCGGACTGTCGGCAAACCATTGTTCGGCAGACAATTCACCCTGGGCGCGCGCGGTATCGATCGCAAGCCCGTCCGGGCTCATCAAAACCCAGGTCACATCAAGCTTCGCGCCGTCTTCGACCAGATTGGCCACCACATTGGGACGCAGGATATAATCCCCGCCAATCAGACTGTCGCTATAGGCCGGGATATCCCGATTGCGAAGGGCACGCGCCATCGCCCGCGCCAGATGTGCCGATGCCCCGTCCGGCAAATCATCCCCTGCCTCGACCCGAACCGTTCCGGCATCGCGCAATTCCAGAAGCGACGGATCACCTTCGCGTCCGGCCCCCTCGAACGGGCGGGGCAAATCACCACACGCCGCCAGCGGCGCCAACATCAACATGCAAAGAACAAGGGAACGGAGGATCGATTTCATAACGTCACTTAATATATTCACATCAAAACGCAACCGACCATGGTCACGATGATCATAAAGAAAAACAGCATAATCATATGCGGCATGACGTATCCCCCAGGACCGTTTGCGGCCCTACGCCTCGGTTAACATGATTGCGGAAAGTTGCCGGCCATAATCGGGCTCCTTGCGAAGCGTGGTCCGGCGATAACTGTAAAACAAGTCTTCTTCAGCCAGGGTATCGCGCGCCACCAGTTCGACCGATGCAATACCGGTCGCAATGGTCCGGCGGCGTACATATTCGGGCAGATCGAACATGAAATGCCCGTCGCGCACCGATGGATCGAACAAATCATCACTGCCTTCCGGGCCGCCCAGAATGGTCTCGCGAAACGCGCCATCCACTTCATAGGATTTTCGCGCAATGCACGGGCCAACAGCGGCGGTGATATTTTCGCGCTTCGCACCAAGCTTTTCCATCGCCGCAACCGTGCTGGCCGAAATGCCGCCATATGATCCGCGCCATCCGGAATGGCACGCGCCGATCACGCCCGCAACCCGATCATGAAACAGAACCGGCGTGCAATCGGCGGTCAGAATTCCCAGCATGATACCCGGCCGGTCTGTCACCATCGCATCGGCCTTGGGGGCCTCGTCACGTGAAAGCGGCCGGTCAAGAACCGCAACATCGGTGCCATGAACCTGATACACCGTCGTCAGGTTTTGCGCATCCGTTGCAAAGGCCGATGCCGCGCGGGCCCGGTTTTCGGCCACCCGGTTCTTGTCATCATCTGACCCGAACCCGACATTCAGCCCGCCATGGATGCCATCACTGACCCCGCCCTTGCGGCTCAGGAACCCGTGGCGCACCCCGTCGCTCCCCGAAAGACGTTCGGCTTCAAACCAGATCAGACCGTTTGACGAACGTTCAATACCGTCAGTGATCGGATGGGTCATGGTTTGCGGGCTCCAAGGTTTGAATGGTCGGTATTTATCCTGCGACACCGCTGACGCAAGGTGGCGGCGTGGTCTCGCGACCATACCCGATCAGAACTTTAAAAAGCGTTCCCATCTGATCGGCATCAACAAGTCGCGCCAGCGCCTGGTCAATCGCAACCGCCTGCTGGTCATCGGCACCGGTTTTCAAGAGCTCGGCACGCTGTTCAATGCCCAGCATCCTGAGAAACGTCCCCTGGGTCAGAACCGCACCGGTTCGTGCCCCGGCTTCGTTCATCGCCCGTGCGATGGCGGCAAAATCCACATGCGCCGTCAGATCGGCATCCCCCGGATCACGCAGGACCGGATGATATTCATGCCCCTTCAATGCCTGCAAGGTATCGCCAAAGGCACTGCTTGGATGACCGTAATCAATAAACAGTGCCGCCCCGTGGGTTTCATTCAGACGGCGCGCGACCTGATCGGCGATGGCAATTGCCGGCGCGCAGCTTTCAAAGATGTCACCTTTTTTTGCAGACCCGCGCAAGGTCGCAGGGATCAGCGCATCGGTCACCGGTGTTTCACGCCCGCGTACAAATCCCAGTTCACCACTGTCGGCATCAACACCGACAAGCCGCTCTGCCCAGCCATGATCGCCGCGCTCGAACTGGCGGATCGGCAATGCATCAAAGAATTCATTGCCGATGATGATGGCCGGAACATCCGCACGGACCGGAATATCGTCAAACGCTTCATGCCATGTTGCCGGTATGCCCGATGCCATGATGGCGGTTTGCTGATGGGTACGCAAAACCGGGCTGGTTTCGACAAACCGCACGGTCAGCGCATCCCCAAACCCCGGCACATTGCGCACCGCCCGCAGGGCATCGGCCATCAAGGTGCCGCGCCCCGGTCCCAGTTCGATCAGATCAATCTTGGGCGGACAGCCCATCTGTTGCCAGCTTACCGCCGCCCACAGCCCGATCAGTTCGCCAAACATCTGGCTGACTTCGGGCGCGGTGATAAAGTCACCGGCCCGCCCGAACGGGTCCTGCTTGCGGTAATAACCATATTCCGGATGGGCCAGGGCCTCATTCATGAAATCGGCAATGCTGATCGGCCCGGAAAGCGCGATCCGGCGTTTGATATGATCAAGAAGTGGCGACGGGGTTTCAGGCACCTGGCTCACGCGGCTTCTGCCTCTTTGGGATGCTGGCGGGTTTCAATCGGGGCTGATTTCATCGCATAGACAATACATCCGACACCAACCAGCACCATCGGAACCGACAGAAGCTGCCCCATGGTTGCCCCGCCGGCAAGGAAGCCAAGCTGCGCATCGGGCTGACGGAAGAATTCGACAATGATCCGCGAAATGCCATAGCCGGCAACGAACGTGCCGCCCAGAATACCCGGGCGATGGCGTACAAACGCACTGCGCGACAGAACAAACAGCACAACAAACAGGATCAACCCTTCAAGGGCTGCTTCATAAAGCTGGCTGGGATGGCGCGGTTCGGGTCCGCCATTGGGGAACACAATCCCCCAGGCCACATCGGTTGTGCGTCCAAACAGTTCGCCATTGATGAAATTGGCAATCCGGCCAAAGAACAAACCGATCGGGGTTGCCACCGCGGCGGCATCCAGCACGGCAAGGATCGAAATCCCGCGTTTGCGCGCAAACAGGATGATGGCAACAATCACCCCCATAAAGCCGCCATGGAATGCCATGCCGCCCTGCCAGACCTTCAGGATATTGGCCGGGTTCTCAAGGTAATAATCCAGATTGTAAAACAGGATATAGCCCAACCGGCCACCAAGGATCACACCAAGCGTTGCCCAGAATAGCAAATCATCCACATCGCGTTTGCTCATGATGTTAGGCGTCTTGGTGCAGTAATAAACCACATATTTCCACCCCAGCAGCAACCCGGCAATATAGGCCAGCGCATACCAGCGAATGGCAATCGGGCCGATGGAAATCGCAATCGGGTCTATCGCCGGAAAGGCAAGGCTGAGCATCGGGAAAACTCCGGTTGGCAATCAGTTGTCAAAATGGATGATGTTCGTGTCCCAAAGGATATGGGCAGCATCATGGCAAACCGGCTGACGATATCGTGCGATTTGGCCCTTGCTGCGACACATCCGGCAATTACCGGAACGGGTCCTCGGTCGCGAGATAATCCTGAATATAAAGACGCACCCCTTCTTCAAGCGATGTCATCTCGGCGGCGTAACCGGCCTTGCGCAGCTTGGCCATATTGGCTTCGGTGAAATACTGGTACTTGTCGCGGATGGCTTCAGGCGTCGGGATGTAATTGATCACCGGCTCCTTGCCCATGGCGCTAAACACCGCCAATGCCAGATCCTTGAAGCTGCGCGCCTTGCCGGTCCCGATATTGAACAGATCGCTGACTTCCGGATTGTCATACAGCCACATGATGATATTGACGACATCACCGACCCAGACAAAGTCGCGTAACTGCCCGCCATCCTCGTAATCCGGGTGGTGGGATTTGAAAAGTGTGGCCGTTTCACCGGCTGACAGCTTGTCAAACATCTGCGAGACGACCGACCGCATGCCGCCCTTATGGTACTCGTTCGGGCCATAAACGTTAAAGAATTTAAGCCCTGCCCACTGTTTCGGGCGGAAACCGTTCTGATCAAGAATGCGACGGAACCGGCGGTCGGTCGCATGTTTCGACCAGCCATAGGCATTAAGCGGTGCCAGCTTTGCCAGATCGTCGGCATCAAAGCTGTCATCGAACCCCTGTTTGCCATCGCCATAGGTCGCGGCAGAGGATGCATAGATCAGGCGCGCGGAATGACGCGAACACCATTCCCAAAGCCAGGTCGTCAGTTTCAGGTTGTTGTTCAGGATCTTGTCGGCATCGGTTTCCGTGGTCGCGGAAATCGCGCCCATGTGGAAAATGGCCTCGACATCCCCGGAATGCTTTTCAAGAAATGCCGGCAAATCATCGGGATGAACAATGTCGCGCAGATTGCGTTTGGCGATGTTTTTCCATTTGATACCGTCGCGCAGACGATCGACGACAATAATTTCGGTTTCACCGCGTTCTTCAAGGGCAGCAACAATATTGGAACCGATAAAACCGGCACCACCGGTGACGATAAGCATTGCATTCTCCTGGCGGGCTCAACCCATTAATCAAATTTTCTGGTCACTTTATAGGACCGCCCCTGATCTGGAGCAAGAAAAGCCACTTAAAATCACGATATCGTCAAACTGATAACAAAACCTGCTGCGACTGATCGGATGATCGGCTTGCCCTGTCAGGCCAAACACCCATATTATGCGCAACACTTTGATCCAAAAGCCGGAGACCACAACAATGCAGATCAACAACCGCATTCTCGACGACCTTACCCGTGTGACCAATTCTGCGCTGGGCACGATGACCGGCGTCAAAGGCGAAGTTGATGCCCTTGTCCGTCAGCAGTTTGAAAAAATCCTGATGGGCATGGATATGGTCACCCGCGAAGAATTCGACGTTGTTCACGACGTTGCCATCAAGGCCGCCGAACGCATCGATGCGCTTGAAGCCCGCATTACCGATCTTGAAAAGCGCCTTGAAACTGCGGAATCCGCCGCGGCACCGGCCAGCAAACCGGCGGCAAAACGCACCGCATCAAAATCAGCTGCAAAAAAAGACTCCTAAGCGCGGTTTAATCCCCACATAAAGGGATGCAGACCGTCTTATCAGGATCGCGGAAAGGTCGATCAGACCGATAAAACGGATCAGGGTTGACCCCATTTCCGAAATTCATTGCTGTCCTGCGTCGCGGGACGGTTGAAAGACGGCGGGCACCGGCATATAGTGCGCGCCCTTTCGCACATGCTGATACAGGCTGGGTATATATGAACGACCAAATGGAGGATATTGGCGACCTGGGCGACGAAAATCCGTTGCTTCTTGTCGAAGATATCGCCCGCACGAACCAATGGCATCTGGAACGACGCAGCTCAGACGAGGTGGTGGTCGAAATTCCGGCCCACTGGTGTACCTATCTGGTCTATTTCACCTGGCGCGACGATGCCGAAGCACTGCATATTGCCTGCTGCTTTGATCTGTTTGTGCCAGAACCGCTGCGTCCGCGCATGTATGAACTGGTGACCAAATGCAATGAACAGCTCTGGATCGGGCATTTCGGATTGTGGCTCGAAGAAAACATGCCGCTGTTCCGTCATACCCTGCTGTTTGGTGGCGATGTCCCGCCGATGGTCGAACAGTTCGAAGAACTGATCGATATCGCGATTTCGGAATGCGAACGCTTCTTCCCGGCCTTCAACTTCGTGCTTGGACAAGGCAAGTCACCTGACGAAGCCCTGACCCACGCCATGCTTGAACCGGCCGGACAGGCATAAACCGCCTTTCGCATATGTTTCGCATATGTGCGGCCCAGCCCTTTTTGATCAATGCCGGGCCGCAACAGACCGCCTCCCCTCAAACCGCCAATCTCTTTGCAACCGCGACCGGCATAATCGCCGGTCCGTGCTTGGCGCATGCGAATCTGAAACCTGCCCTCCATGTCCAGTACCGCTTCCTGTCACGGGGCCCGGCCCGAGCACCCCGTCCACGTGATCGCCAACACCACCAACGCCTCCCGGCAAGGTAAGGCGGCGGCGCCAGACAGTTTGCCTCCCCATCCCCCGCCGGTCGCCGCGCCCCGGCCGGATCACAAGGTCCGCGCCCCAACCCCACCGCCCTCGCACGCCACGGCCCGAACCGAACCGCCAGACAGCGCGCATCCCATGTCCGCCTGTCACCGTTGTTGAAGCAGAAGCTGAGCATGAAGCTGCGGCTGAGGTTGAGGTTGAGGTTGAGGTTGAGGTTGAGGCTGAGGCTGAGACTGAGACTGAGGCTGCGGTTGAGGCGGATGCCGGAACCGGGGCCGAGACCGAGGCCGGAGCCGAAACCGGGGTTAAGATCGGAGCATGGATTGACCAACCCGGCACCCGATATGCCCCCACATCCCGACGCCTCAATCGCCGTTATCCTGCCAACCCGGTGCCGGGTCCCCGGTCCCGCGATATCGCTAGTCCCCGACATTCCAACGCCCTGACACTCAATCCGCAGCCAACCCGCGCCCCGAAACCCCGCCGGGATTTGACAGGGGCGTGACGCCATTGCCATTCATCCTTGTTGGCCGTTGATTTTTTTCACCACTTTCCGCGGCCTTGCCTGCGCAACAGATTGCCCGTAATCGCCATGGCAGAACGGGGTCGGGCGAAACAAAATCCGGCAAAGGCCGCACTTGCCAGCCAAACCATCCGCAAAGCGGCTAAAACCTGTTTTTTCAACAGCATCGGGACAAGACCACTTGTCCTTCGCTGCGACTTGACCCACCTTGAGAAGATCGCTACGGCATTGCTTGACGACTGTTGATCGCAACACACTCAACAGAACCCGATGGATAAAGCGGAGCAGATTTCATGAATACGCGTCTTTTACTGGTCGGCTGTGGCAAAATGGGAAGTGCCATGCTTGAAGGCTGGTTGGCCCAGGGGCTCAAGGCCGACAATGTCTATATTGTCGAACAACCCGAAGCAGCCGAGAAACTTGCCACCAGCTATGGCATCAATGGCATCACCGATGTCGCCGATGTTCCGCAGGACTTTATCCCGCAGGTCGTTCTGTTTGCCGTCAAGCCACAGGTCCTTCCCGATGTGATTGACGCCTATAAACCGCTGGTCCGGGCAGAAACCGTGTTCCTGTCGGTTGCCGCGGGCAAGACCATCGAATTTTTCGCACGCCATCTGGGCGAGCTTGCCCGCATCGTGCGCGCCATGCCCAATACCCCGGCGGCGGTTTCGCGCGGCATGACCGTGATGTGCCCGACCGAAAATGTCAGCATCGCCCAGCGCGACATGTGCGAAACCCTGCTGGCCACGGTCGGGCTGGTATCCTGGGTCGAAGATGAAAGCCTGATGGATGCGGTCACCGCCCTTTCGGGCAGCGGTCCGGCCTATATCTTCCATATGGTCGAAGCCATGGCACAGGCTGGCGAAGCAGCCGGCCTTCCGGCAGAACAGGCCATGCTGCTTGCCCGGCAGACCGTGATCGGGGCTGGCTTCCTGCTTGATGCCAGCGAAGAAACCGCTGCCACCCTTCGTCAGAATGTCACAAGTCCGGGCGGCACCACTGCCGCGGCCCTTGATGTTCTGATGGATCAGACAACCGGCCTGCCCGAACTGATGACCCGCGCGGTCGAAGCTGCACGCAAACGGTCGGTCGAACTTGCCGGCTGATTGATAACGACACCCAAAAAGATTGGAGACCGTCATGCCCGCCAAAAAGGATATCCCCAATATCCTGATCGATGCCGCCCTGAAACTGGCAACAGAAAAAAGCTGGCATGACGTCACCATCATCGACATTGCCCAATCCGCGGGCGTGACCATCGCCGATTGCCACGCCCATGTCGGTGGCAAGGCCGATATCCTGCGCCGCTTCATCGCCCGGATCGACCACGAAGTCCTGGCCGATCTTCACGAGGATGACTTTGCCGAACCCGGCCATGACCGGCTGATTGCGGTGATCATGGCGCGGTTTGACGCCCTGGCCGACCATCGTGATGCCTTGCGCTCGATCCTTAAATCACGGGGGGATCTGGGGCCCGCAGACTCGATCCGCGCGATTAAAAGCCATTTCGGATCGATGCGCTGGATGCTTGAAGCTGCCGGTTTTCGGACATCAGGCCTTCAGGGATCCCTTCGGGTTGCCGGCCTTACCGCCATCTATGCCAGAACATTCCGCCACTGGCTTGATGATGACAGCACCGACTTTGCCCCGACCATGGCCTATCTTGATCGGGAATTGTCCAAGGCCGCCAGTTGGGACGGACAGGTTGAAAAAGGTCTGGGCAAGGCGACGGGACTGTGTCGCAAACTGTCTGAAAAATGCCAGCAGATCCGGTCGAAAAAATCATCCCGCCGGGCGGACACACAGCCGACCGATGCCCGTCAATAAGAACAGGCAATCCGTGCCGGATGGCTAAGTTTCTGATCTGACGCAGGAAATCGGACAACCCAACCTATGGGAACATCACGACACAAAACATTAACCTTAAAGTTATTGTGCAGTGCAAAATAATCCTTGACGGATCGGATGCATTCCGGCATATTGCAGTTGAATTTGTGCGGCGCACAATAGCGCCTCATTCCACACCTGTTGCAAATGTTGATGGAGTGCAAAACCATGACCGCCGCAAAAAAGGCAACCAACCCGTTCTTTGACCTCGACTTCACCAAATACACTGCGGATTTCAAAATTCCGGGTGTTGACGTGAACGAAATGATGGCTTTCCAGCGTAAAAACGTGGAAGCCCTCACCAAAGCCAACAAGGTGGCCTTCGACGGGTTCCAGGCTGTCGCTCAGCGTCAGAGCGAAATCTTCAAAACGCTGCTGGATAAAGTACAGACCCAGGGCAAGGATTTCGCTGCTACTACCGCTGACGATCCGATGGCAACGGCTGCCAAGCAGACCGAAGCCGCGAAAGCTGCATACGAAGAAGCACTTTCGAACGCCAAGGAACTCTCTGGTCTGGTAACCAAGTCCCAGGAAGAAGCTCTTTCTCTTCTGCAGGCTCGCTTTACCGAATCCCTTGATGAATTCAAGGCAGCGATCGAAAAGACCGCTGCTGCGAAGTAACAGCTTTTCGCTGAACACTTCCCGTAATCTACTTGATGGCAGGGCCTTTTGGTCCTGCCATTTTTCTTTTGCCGGATATCGCGCCCACCTTAACCGATTGATTTACGGTCAGTGCCTCGACTAAGCTTGCGCAAAACAAGGAGGCCCCACAGTGAGCGAAATCAGTTTTGATGACTTTCTGAAAGTCGATATTCGCGTCGGTACTGTCATCGACGCCCAGGAATTCCCCGAAGCCCGCCGCCCGGCCCTGAAGCTTTGGGTCGATTTCGGCCCGGAAATCGGGACCAAGAAAACATCCGCCCAGATCACCAAATATTACAGCCCGGAAAAACTCATCGGCCGCCAGGTCGCCGGTGTGGTCAATTTCCCGAAAAAGCAGGTCGGCCCGTTCATGTCCGAATTCCTGTGTCTGGGCTTCCCCGACGGCGAAGACGACAAGGGCATCGTTCTGATCCGCCCGGATCAGGATGTCCCCAATGGGGCGCGCCTGTTCTAGGCAATGCTCGCCCGTATGAAAAAGGGACAGGCACGATCATGCCTGTCCCGCTCATTGCCGCGCTGCCTCGCCCGACTAGCGCGCCAATACGACGGATGCTTCCCGCGACCGGCCGATGGTAAGGGCCATTTCCTCTGTCGACTGACCGATGGTTGCAATCGCGTTCTGGGCGGCATCAAGCGATGTCTGAATGCCGTGCATTTCACTGGTCATCTGACCGGTAACATCGCCATGTTTCTCGATCGCCAGCGACACCACCGCCATCCGGTTCAGCATCTCCTTCAGTTCAAGCCGCAATGACGTCAGGATCCGCGAACTTTCGGTGACGCATTCATCAAGATTATCGATCTGTTCTGCCAGTTCGGAATTTTCCCCGGCACCGTCACGCAACCTGTCGACCGCATTTTCAAGCGCGACCGCCGCCACATCGCCTTCGATGACCGTATCGAAAACATGGTCGGAGACCGACCGCAATTCGGTCATGCGTTCCAGCGTTTCACCAACACATCCGACCAGAACACCCGATGCGATATTGCTGGCTTCGAGATGGGCCTGGGCCTGACGGAACATCTGTTCGGCGGTTTCGCATTTGCGATCAACTCCTTCGATATGTTCGTCGACCTCGGCGAAATTGACCTCAAGCGTTGATTTCAAGCCAATCAGCTCGCTGACCTCGTCAGTAATATCCACAGCAAGATTGATGATCTTGATCACCTCGCCATAGACATCAAGCACCGGGCTATAGGTCGCCTCGAACCAGACTTCCCGTCCGTCTTTGCCGAAATATTTGAACTGGCGAATTTTTGACTCGCCATTGGCAAGCGACCGCCAGAACGCCTGATAGGCCGAACTTTTGGCATATTCCTCGCCAACGAACATGCTGTGATGCTGTCCGACCACTTCAGAAAGATCATAGCCCATCGCCGCCAGAAAATGCCGGTTGGCATTCAGGATGATGCCATTGGCGTCAAATTTGACGATGGCGTGGCTGTGGCGGATTGCACCGACCTTGCCTTGCAGATCGGCAACCATTTCATGGCGTTCCGTGACATTCACCCCGAACCGCACAATCTTGACCAGTTCGCCATCGCTGTTGCGCACCGGGGCATAGGTTTCCTCGACCCAGATACGGTCCCCGGATTTCGTGATGCACGGTACTTCGACCTGTTTGCGCTTGCCCGCCCGCAAATCCGCCCAGCACATTTCGTAATCCGGGCCATTAAGCATTTCTTCGGGCAGGAACATCGAATGATGCTGTCCGACAACCTCGTCCTCTTCATAGCCGGTCAGCTTCATGAAGCTCTCATTGACGTTCAGCACTGTGCCATCCAGATCAAACTCCACCACAGCGAATGATGCATCTATCGCAGCGATCAGCTCGTCCGAGACATCGATATTTTCGCGAATAATGGAAATGATTGAATTCATGGCCGGATCTCCTGAGAAGCAACTTTATGCGCCGTTGCAAATATTCGTTGCGGCGAATATAGCGCCCAGCCCCCTATCCAGACATCCTCATTTGAGGAGTAAACTACATACCTATGGATAGGATTTTGAACCTCATCCAAAAAGGAAAGGGCCATGACAGTTTCCCGTCATGACCCCTTTCAGATCGATGGTCCCTGGCAACATTGCCAAAGCCGATATGCCCGTTAGCGCGCCAGAACCAGGGCCGCTTCGCGGGTCCGTCCGACATTGCTTTGTACTGCGGACGATGCATCGCGGATGAAATTGACGCTGCTTGAAAACTGCTCGACCGATGTTGCCATGCTTTGCATGCTGCTTGACACCTGCTGGGTCACGGCACTTTGCTCCTCAACAGCTGACGAAATGGTGGTCACATTGTTCAACACACCTTCGACTTCGTTGCGGATTGCACCAAGCACGTCGGATACTTCGACCGAAATGCTCTGCACCCCTTCGATCTCGCTTGTGATCTGTTCGGTTGCCTTGGCGACCTGATTGGCAAGGCTTTTGACCTCGTTGGCGACAACGGCAAAACCTTTGCCGGCTTCACCAGCGCGGGCCGATTCAATCGTCGCATTCAGCGCAAGCAGGTTAATCTGACCTGCAATGTCCTGGATCACATCGATGATGCTGCCCATGGCGGCGACCACTTCGTTCATTTTTTCGGTCGATGCACCAGCAGCAATCGATTTCTCGAACACCTGATCGGTGGTTGCGCGGGCTTCTGCCATGCTGCGCGAGATTTCCGAAATCGATGCGGCAAGCTGTTCGGCACCGGCAGCAACAGTCTGGACGTTGGCCGATGTTTTTTCGCAGGACGAATAGGCATCGCTGGAACGCTGATCAAGGTCGCTCAGACTGCGATCGATTTCGCCGAAATTGTTGTCGATCATCTTTTTAAGATCGGTCAGAAGCGTGATCTGATCGGTAATATCAATGGCGTATTTGACCACCTTGTAAGGCACGCCATTGGCGTCAAAGATCGGGTTATAGGATGCCTCGATCCAGATTTCCTTGCCACCCTTGGCAAACCGCTTGAATTGCTGCGAACAGAAATTGCCCTTGGCCAGTTCGCGCCAGAAATCGACATATTCCTGGCTCTTGGCATAATCACGGTCGACAAAAAGACGATGATGCTTGCCGACAATTTCCGACAGTTGATAACCCATAACCGACAGGAAATTGTCATTGGCATCAAGGATCGTACCGTTCAGATCGAACTCGATGACAGCCTGACTGCGGTTGATGGCATTTACCTTGCCTTCAAAGCTCGCCAACATTTCCTGACGCTTGGTGATGTCGGACGCAAATTTGACGATCTTGACGACCTTGCCCTTGCGATCGCGCACCGGGTTATAGGTGGCCTCGATCCAGACCTGGCGACCTGATTTGGTGATTCGCGGGAATGCGGCACTTTTGAACGACCCCGCCCGCAGATCGGACCAAAAGGTCTCGTAATCCGGGCTCTTGCGGATGTCTTCGGGCACAAAGATCGCGTGCGGTTTGCCGACGATCTCGGATAGTTCGTATTCCATGACCGACAGGAAGTTCTTGTTTGCGCGCAAAACCTTGCCCTGCAAATCGAACTCGATAACCGCCAGCGATTGTTCCAGTGCATCAAGCGTTCTTGCAGCGGCGTGGGCGTCACCACGCTTGAATAAGTCGAAAAGTCCCATGTGATGTCCTCTCACTCAGCATCAGGAAAACGACTTAGCCATAACCAGCCCGATGCATTAGGATAGGATACTATACAAAAGAACTAAGTAAACCTATCCTCATATGAGGAGGATCACTGCAACCTATCAGGGAATCTGAAACCGGGCATAAAAAATGGCGGCATATCAAACGACATACCGCCATCATCCGCCCGCAAAAGGCAGCTTATTTTTCGACGAAGGCCTTCTCGATCACAAAGTGACCGGGTTCGTTCATGTTGCCTTCCTTGCCGCCCCACTCGACCAGCATCTGGCGGGTGTCGGCAATCATTTCCGGGTTGCCACACAGCATGAAGCGGTCATTTTCAAGGCTCGGCTTGGGCAGGCCAAGGTCGTCATACAGCTTACCGGACTTCATCAGTTCGGTGATGCGGCCCTGGTTTTTGAATTCCTCGCGGGTCACGGTCGGATAGTACAGAAGCTTGTTCTGGACATCTTCGCCAAAGAACTCGTTATTGGGTAGTTCGCTGTGAATGAATTCCTGATAGGCCAGTTCACGTACCTCGCGGCAGCCATGAACAAGGATGACCTTTTCATAGCGCTCATAGGTTTCATAATCGCGAATGACGCTCATGAACGGTGCCAGACCGGTACCGGTCGACAGCAGCCACAGATTCTTGCCCGGAAGCAGGTTGTCATGAATAAGCGTACCGGTCGGCTTGCGCCCGACCAGAATCTTGTCCCCAACCTTGATGTGCTGCAAACGCGATGTCAGCGGGCCGTTCGGCACCTTGATCGAAAAGAATTCAAGCTCTTCGTCATAATTTGCACTGACCATCGAATAGGCGCGCAGAAGCGGCTTGCCTTCGACTTCGAGTCCGATCATAGCGAACTGACCATTGATGAATCGGAAGCCCGGATCGCGGGTGGTTTTGAACGTGAAGAGTGTGTCAGTCCAGTGATGGACGTAAGTGACTGTTTCTTCGTTAAAATTGCTGGCCATAACGCTACATCAATCCGTTTCGTCTGTCTGTTTGTGGAACCGTGGCGGGAAACACGGAGTTTTATCCCGGCACGCATTCCATGCCAAGTTGGCGCGATTTAACATCAATCAAACGTATATCGCAAGGAAACAATCCGTATTTCTTGTCATTTTGTGTAAATTACATAAAACAATACAAATTAAGTGTAGAATATTGTCTGACAATCAGGCACAGTATGCAGACTGAACCCGCTTGGCAAGATATTCTGCAGGCTTGATATACCCTGCCTTGCGGCGACACAATGATACATCTCAATGCGGTGATATATGACGCAATCCGTTGCCGAAAACTCCGACCCGCTGACTGTTCAGCAAATCGCGGATGCGATTACCAGCGCCATCCGCGAAGGACGTCTGGTGCCCGGACAACGGCTGACGGAAATCGATTTTGCCAAAAAGCTCAATGTCAGCCGCCCCTCGGTACGCGAAGCCTTCCGTCAGCTCAGCTCGGATGGCCTGTTGCTGTCCCAGCCCTATCGCGGGGTCAGTGTTCGCCACATGACAAGGCGCGAGGTTGATGACCTTTTCACCGTGCGCGGCGCGCTTGAAGGATTGGCTGTCCGTCTGGCGACCCCGGTCCTTGCATCGGCGATCACACCGCTTGAAACCATCCAGACCGCGCTTGATGCGGCCGAAGCATCGCGTGACCTCAATGCCATGTCGCGCCATAACCTTGCCTTTCACATGCTGTTTGCCGATGTCAGCAGGAATGAATTGCTCCGTGAACAGCTCCGCCGGATCGCCAACAATGTCTATTGGCTGCAATTTCGGGTTCTGGTTGCCGATGAAAAGGTCCTGGCAACCAATGCCGCCCACCGCCAGTTGCTCGAAGCCGTAAGGGCCAATGACGCCAAACAGGCCGAAGCCATCATGATCGACCACATCGACCAATCCAGACAGCTGGTCCAGGCCCTGTCAGATGACCATTTCGCCGCCCCGGCGTCCGACTGACTTCCGCGCGGCATTAAAAAAACCAGCCTCCAATGTTTCACCCGCCCCCTGCACTGACAACAGAACGGGTGCGGCTCTCGCATCACATAGCATCCCCTTCCCGACACGACACGACACGGCACGGCACGGCACGGCAAGGCAAGGCAAGGCAAGGCATGGCATGGCATGGCATGGCATGCCATATTTTATCGCTTGCTGGCTCTGACCATCACATTTACGATTGTCTGACAATTTAAACTAACAACATTTCAGGAAGCGTCATGTCTGCCGCCAAGAAACTCACTACCGAATTTGTGCCGATCCCCCTGCCCGACTATCGGGAATATGACATTGCCGACATGCGGGCCCGTGCGCAGGCCTTTTATGACGACATCAAAACGCGCCATACCGTGCGCGATTTTTCCGACCGCCCGGTGCCGCGCGACATTATTGAAACCTGCATTCGCGCCGCTGGTACCGCACCGAATGGCGCCAATCATCAGCCATGGCATTTCTCGGTAATCGGCGATCCGGCGATGAAAACGCAAATCCGTCTTGCTGCCGAGGAAGAAGAACGCGCCTTTTACGAAGGTCGCGCTGGCGAAGAATGGCTTGATGCCCTCAAACCGCTGGGAACCGATGACAGCAAACCGTTCCTTGAAACCGCACCCTGGCTGATTTGCATCTTTGGCGAACGCAAAAGCACCTCTGCCGATGGCAAGTTGCGCAAGAACTATTACGTGCCGGAATCGGTATCGATCGCCACGGGTTTTCTGATTGCCGCCCTGCATCGTGCCGGTCTTGCCACTCTGACCCACACGCCAAACCCGATGAGCTTCCTGACCGAAATCTGTGGCCGGCCCGATCACAACAAACCCTATATCCTGCTTGTCACCGGCTATCCCGCGTCCGACGCCACCATCCCGGCCCACGCGACCGAGAAAAAGGACCTGTCGGAAATCGCGACTTTCTTTTAAGCGCGCCGTTCCCGGTGATTGCACCATCTGCCGCATGCCTGAAACCGGCATGGATCTGGCAACAAAAAAGCCCCGCGATCTGGCGGGGCTTTTGCTTTGCTATTGCGCGATCAATTGCCGATCGGCAGCACCAGACGCACGCGAAGGCCACCGCCCGGCGCATCTTCAAGATACACATCGCCGCCATGACCGCGCGCGGAATCACGTGCGATGGTCATGCCAAGCCCGACCCCGCCGGTGGCCTGATTGCGCGATTCCTCAAGCCGGTAAAACGGTTTGAAGACTTCTTCGCGCTTTTCGGCCGGGATGCCCGGCCCGTCATCATCAAACACGATCTCATAATCCTGACCACGGCGACCGGCCCGGACCGACAGATTGTTGGCATAACGCCCGGCATTGGACATGATATTGGAAATGCAGCGGCGCAGGGATTGCGGTCGCACATCCATTTCCAGACTGTCCTCGATATGAAGATCGATCTGCTGCCCGTCGCGAAGCGCCTCGCCAACCTGATCGGTCAGAAGCTTGCCGATATCGGTTGTCTCGGCTTTTTCGCCTTCTTCGCCGCGCGCGAATGCCAGATAGGCATCAACCATGCGCTCCATATCGATCACATCCTGTTTCAGGGCATCGACACCGGGCGATGATTGCTGCATGGCAAGTTCAAGCTTCATGCGGGTCAATGGTGTCCGCAAGTCATGCGACACCCCGGCCAGAAGTGCGGTTCTTTGCGACAGATGGCGGGCAATGCGGTCACGCATCGACATAAACGACGTTGCCGCCATCCGGACTTCGGCTGCCCCTTCGGGTTTGAAATCGCCAACCTCGACCCCGCGGCCGAACTGATCGGCGGCCTTGGCCAGACGGCGGATCGGCCGCACCTGATTGCGCATGAAGATCACGGCAACCCCATACAGGATCAGTGCAGAACCGGCGATCCACATAAAGAAGATATAGGTCGTCGAACTGTAAAGCCGTTTGCGCGGCGCGACGATCGACAGGACACCTTCCTTGAACTGCACCCGGATTTCCAGGCGGCGGTTATCCAGATCAAGATTGAAATAGAATGGCCGCTGCACCCGTTCGCTCAGCGCGACGAACAGTTCCTCCGACACCAGTCCAAGCGGGGGATCGAGTGTTTGCTCACCCAGAATTTCGTTGGGTTCGAAAACGATATCAAGCTGCATATGCGCGCGCGCGGAATGCTGCAGGGAACGATAATGATCCTCGTCGGGATATTCGTTCAGATAGTCAATGACATAGGCAACATCGCCTGCAAGCCCGCGGCTCAGCTGGCGAGCAACCGTATCCCAGTGACGTTCGAAAAAGATCAGAACGGTGACGATTTGCAGCAACAGCATCGGCGTCATCAGAATCAGCAACGACCGCCCCAAAAGGCCCGTCGGCATCAATGACTTGATCGGGCTTTTTTGTTCACTACCCACAGTGCAATTCCCTGTTCATTTCATCACCACCGTCTCGGTCTCGGATCTTGTTCAATCGGCATAAAGGACATAGCCCCGACCACGTACTGTCTGCAAGTATCTTGGTTGTTTCGGGTCTTCTTCGAATTTGCGACGAAGACGGGTCACCTGCACATCAATACTGCGCGACGCCGCCGGATCAACGGCATTGCCGCTGATCATTTCATGAAGTTGTTCGCGTGACGTGGTTTGTCCACGCCGCTTGATCAGGGCGGCCAGCAACGCCTGCTCGGCGGTTGTCAGATAGACATGCTCGCCCTCGCATTGCAGCGTCATTTTACCAAGATCAAAGCTGAAGCGACCAAAACATACAATATCGGATCGGGCAATCTCTGTGGTCGGTTCGACCGGTTCGGGCTGTTCCCCGTAACGGCGCAGGATCGCCTCGATCCGCAGAACCAGTTCGCGCGGCTCGAACGGTTTGGCCAGATAGTCATCAACTCCGGCTTCAAGCCCGGCAATCCGGTCCTCGGTTTCCGACAGGGCGGTCAGCAAAAGGATCGGTACTTTCGATCCTGATTCGCGCAGGCTGCGCGCAAGATCAACACCCTTTTCACCGGGCATCAGGACATCAAGAACGATCAGATCAAATTGCAACCCGGCCAGGCTTGCCCGTGCATGGGCCGCATCCCGCGCAGCCGAGACAGAAAACCCGTTTTCACCAAGATAGCGGGTCAGCAAATCACGCAGGCGGTCATCATCATCGACCACCAGAATATGTGGCTGATCAGCACCAGTCATTGCAGGCCCCCAACGATCGAGATCAATCTCATTCAATGCCCAGTAACTTGGCGATAAAGTGTTTCAAAAGCGTAAGGATCAAGGCGCCAAGACCATGGAACCATGCAATAAAGTGCCCCGCGCCACTGACGCAAGACACTTTATATATCAATATATGGCGTAATTGAGTTTTCCGGATCAAACATCGGCGCAACGCCCCGCCATCCCGACGCGATCCCCACCCACGACGCAGCTATAATCCGACCGTGATACGGCTGGGACGCGGCTACGATACGGCCATAATTGGGATGCGGTCACAATGACGGGCCATACCACCGGGGCGTTTCCACCGCCATCAGACCCGACACAAGCCCCCAACATCCACCACAGGGCATCCGCCTTAGGGCCCCGCGATCAGAACCATCAGGATCAAACATGGGCCACCGGAACTTGCACGCCGCAAGCAGCGGCTTTTTAACCGGCGCGTTTTTACCCGGCGCGCTGGCGCAATCCGGTCGGGCCATCGTCGCCGAACCGCTTGCGGTCTTCCTCGCCCAGCATGCCAAGCATCACCTTGCGGAACCCTTCGACCGATTCTGCCCCTGCCTCGCGATAGGCCGCGGCAATCAGGGCGCGCTGCTTTTCGGTCAGTTCGCGTTCAAGCGCCTCCCCCTTTTCGGTCAGGGTCAGCAAACGCTGTCTGCGGTCCTGCAATCCGGTGCGCTGTTCGATGAACCCTTCGCGCACCAGTTGGCCCAGCACGCGTGACAGCGACTGTTTGGTGATTTTCAGAATCGACAACAGATCACTGACAGTAATTCCGGGATTGCGGCTGACAAAATAAATGACCCGGTGATGGGCGCGCCCGAAATTATATTGCTCAAGCATCTGGTCCGCGACCGCGGTGAAATCGCGATAGGCATAGAACAGCAATTCGATGCCCTGCCTAAGCTCTTCTTCCCGCAGGAAAAGCGGATTGACTTTACGTGTAGAGATATCTGCCATGCTTATCCGTTAAGTCAGTTTTATTGACATATTAATCTATGAATGTTACTTCGACCAGACAAATAAGGACATAAAGTTACGTCCAGGAACGATTTTGAATTGGAATTTGGCAAATGACGACTCCAACCTTCGATAACCGTGATGGTTTTATCTGGTATAATGGTGAACTAAAACCTTGGCGTGAAAGCACTTTGCACGTGCTGAGCCACGCTGTCCATTATGGCAGTGCGGTTTTTGAAGGTGAACGTTGCTACAATGGCAAGGTCTTCAAGCTGGCTGAACATGGCGAACGCCTGATCAAGTCCGGTGAAATCCTGGATATGAAGATCCCCTATGGCGCCAAGGAACTTGATGATGCGGTCATCGAAACCCTTGCTGCCAACAACATTACCGAAGGCTATATCCGTCGTATTGCCTGGCGTGGCAGTGAAATGATGGGCGTTTCCGCGCAGTCGACCCGCATCAATGTGGCGATTGCCTGCTGGGAATGGCCGAGCTATTTCGCACCGGAAGAACGTCTTAAGGGCATCCGCCTTGACCTGTCGAAATGGGCCCGTCCGGCACCGAACACCGCGCCGACCAACGCCAAGGCAGCCGGTCTTTACATGATCTGCACCCTGTCCAAGCACGAGGCAGAGCGCAAGGGTTATGCCGATGCCCTGCTGCTTGATTACCGTGGTCATGTCGCCGAGGCGACCGGTGCGAACGTCTTCTTTGTCAAGGATGGCAAAATCCATACCCCGACCCCGGATTGCTTCCTGGATGGCATCACCCGCCGTACCGTGATCGGCCTTGCCAAAGCGCGCGGTTATGAAGTCATTGAACGGACCATCATGCCCGAAGAAATGGCAGATTTCGAAGAATGCTTCCTGACCGGCACCGCGGCCGAAGTCACCCCGGTTGCCGAAATCGGCCAGTACAAATTCACCCCGGCCACCGTCTGCAAGACGCTGATGGAAGATTACATGGCGCTGGTCCGTGGCGAAAAAGCTGCTGTCGCTGCCGAATAAGTCTGCATTTAATAATCGCACCGATTATTAAATTTTGCCAAATAATCAACCCGGTCCTGATGGGCCGGGTTTTTTATTGCCTGCCACCAAACCGCATGGCTAAGTCGCATTCAAGCACGCAGCCCCCAGCCAAGGCCGAAATCGATGCCCCAAAAGTCTGATGATTTAAAACCCGACCACCAGCTTCTGTATCAGACCCACTCGCCCTTTGCCCGCAAGGTACTGGTCTTTGCCATCGAGGCGGGCCTGCAAAACCGGCTTGAGGTTATCCATCACGAAACCAGCCCGACCAATCGCAATGACGCGATCTTTGCCGCCAATCCGCTGGGTAAGGTGCCGGTGCTGATCCTGCCAGATGGCATGACGCTTTATGATTCACTGGTGATTTGTGACTATCTCGACCGGCTGCATGGCGGGCGCAAGCTGATCCCCCACAAGATGCCAAAACGGCTGCATGCCTTGCGTTTGCATGCCCTGGCACAGGGCATGTGCGATGCCGGGGTGCTGTATCGCTGGGAAACCGCGCGCCGCCCGGAACCTTTACGCTATCCGCCTCTGGCCGACGGACAGAAAGCCAAACTGATCGAAACCTTCGACTATCTCGAAGCAAATCTTGATCCCCAACATCCGATCACCATCGGCCATATCGCTCTTGCCACCGGCCTTGACTGGATCGCCTTTCGCGATCTGGTCGATTTCAAAACCGGCCGCCCGACCCTGAGCAAATGGTATGAGGATTTCCGTACCCGCCCATCCATGACCCGAACCACCTTTAGCGGCCATACCCACGATTAGGCGTAAGAACCTGTAATCAATTGGCAAATCAGGATTTTAATTCCTCATACAATATAGCTTCTCCCTAGCGCGGCTGCCGTCGCACAAGCCCCCTGCATTCAGCACGCGTAAACGAGGCATTCCGTCCTGGCCCTGGCTGGCAGGAGGCATGAGGCAAGAGCCACAGAAAGAAGGAAAGGCACGCCGCCCCCCCCCAGCGCGGGAGAATGGTGCCTTTCTGTCAACGTGCGATCCGTCGGACTTGATATCTAGCCATCTGTCGAGATGGTCAAATCCTTGTATCGGGCGATTTCGTCCTGCATGCGGTTGAGTTTATCGGACACCAACTGATAGGCATCACTGCCCAACAGCAACTGCGCGGGCGGGTTATCCATTTTGACCAGTTCAAGCACGGCAAGCGCCAGCTTGTCGGGGTTGCCCAATTGTTTGCCACTTTTTTCCAGACGCGCCTTTCGGATCGGTTCGAACAGGGCGTCATAATCCGGGATTGACCGATCTGTTCGTACCATCGACCGCCCTGCCCAGTCGGTTCTGAATGAACCGGGACAAACCGCTGTGACATGCACACCAAAAGGTACCATTTCAGCGCGCATCACGTCTGAAATCCCCTGAAGGGCGAATTTGCTGCCACAGTAATAGGCAATACCCGGCATGGTTATCAGCCCACCCATGGACGTGATATTGACGATGGAACCGGAACGGCGTTGACGGAAACGCGGCAAGAATGCCTTGGCCACCGCAGTCGCACCAAAGACATTGACGTCAAACTGCCGACGCATTTCATCAAGCGGGGATTCTTCCAGAACGCCTTCATGGCCGTAGCCAGCGTTGTTGATCAAAACGTCAACAGGACCGAAATCATGTTCGGCCGTCGCGACAATGTCCGGAATGGCATCGAAATCGGTGACATCCATCTGCACCGGACAAAGACCGGGCAGTTCAGACTTCAGGTAAGCACGGGCGGCGTCCGAACGCACGGTGCCAATCACCATATGGCCTGCATCAAGGGCTGCTTTGGCGATGGCAAACCCGAAACCGGAATTGGCACCGGTTATGAAAAAGCGCTTGATCATAAGACGTGATCCTTTCATTGACTTGATAAGATGACAAATTGTCAAATGTTATCAAATCACGCTGAAATACACGCCATATACGCTAATTTTGATGCCTAATCCTATGAATGACCGCAATGACCGAACGCCCGACCGCCAACCTTGCCGAACTCGCCGCGGCACTTGCCCCCAAAGAGGGCTATAACCAGCAGCCGATCAAAGGCCTGCGCCTGTTGCGCAGTGAAAGCGTGCTGCACAATGTTCCGGTGCTGTATCAGCCCGGCGTCGTCTTTGTCTGTCAGGGCAGCAAACGCGGCATTCTTGATGGCGATGTCTTTGTATATGACGAGGACCATTATCTGGCCGTCGCGGTCCCTGTGCCTTTTCGCATGGAGTCTGCTGCCAGTCCGGAACGCCCATTGCTTGCCATATATCTTGATTTTGACATGCGGCTTTTGGCTGAAGTGATTGGCACGCTTGAACAGCACGGGGCGCAAAACACCGCGATGGCGGATGCCGAAACGCTGATCTCGACCAAAATAGATGGTGAAATACAGGATGTTCTGCGCAGGTTGCTGACCGCCCTGCAAAGCCCGGTCGAAACGGCCGTCCTCGGCGATGGCCTGTTGCGGGAATTGTATTTCCGCATTTTGAGCGGCCCGCAAGGCAGCAACATGATTGCGGCGCTGACCCAACGTGGCAACACAGGAAGGATTATGCGCAGTCTTGGCTATCTGCGCGAGAATTTCACCAAGCCGATATCGATTTCCGACCTGGCATCCCAAGCAGGGATGAGCGTGCCATCCTATCACGCACATTTTCGGCGGCTCCTTGGCAGCAGCCCCGGCCAATATATCAAATCCATGCGGCTTCATGAGGCACGCCTGTTGCTGGCACGCCAAGGCCAGACGGTTGCAGAGGTTGCCAACACGGTCGGTTATGTCAGCACGTCGCAATTCAGTCGGGAATTCAAACGCCACTTTGGCAAAACCGCATCCGAGGAAGTCAGATGGATGAAGCAGCATCTCGGGGAACTGCCGCACGATCATTCGCAAATACCTGCCGATTTCGATTGAGGGATCGGGACGGATCGCGGATTTTGGGATGATTTGCCGGGGTGGGTTTTGGGGGTTGTGCTGTGCTAATGGTCTGAGGCTGTTGGCCGGAGATGTGTGCGTGTTGCGTGCTTCACACCCAACCATTTGGAATAATACTTTTGGATAGTATTTTACCGTTGGTTACGGTAAAACTAATTTATAAAGAACAAAAGAGAATGAGGGAACGTCATGCGGTTCAGGCAGTCTGTGTTGGGCATAGCTGCATGTTTTTTTGCGTCCGTGTCCGGTGCCGACGCCAAACCGCCAGAACACATCCAGACCATCCGCATTCCGGTCAAACAGGCCGATATCGCGGGTGTGGACGCCTGTATCAACAGCGGGTCGGAAGACTGTCGGAAATGCCGGATTCCGGGGCAGTCGAACCTGTCACTGATGAATTACACATTGCTGCGCGAGGCCCTGACGGCCGGCGGGATCACAGCCGAGGTCGTACCGGTGCAGTCCCCCAATTCCGAACGCAGCCGCAAAATGATCCAGGCCGGCATTGCCGATGTCAAAACCGACTGGGTGTTCAATATTTCCCCTGCAGACGGGGCGCTTAAAACCGCCCCGCTGTTTCAGTCGGGCGAAATCGAAAAGGGCCTTTACGCCCGCCCGGGATTTATGGCGGATGATCTGCCGGAAACACTCGAAGATATCGGGACATTGCGCGCGGTCGGCATTCGCACCTGGCGACTGGACTGGCAGGTTCTTGAAAGCCTGCCGGTTGCAAGCCTGATCAGTGCGGCGACAACCAGACAGATGTTTTCGCTGATTGATGCCGGACGGGCCGATTTCACATTGCTTGAATTCTCGTCACAGGAAGATATGGGCCGCGAGATTGACGGGATTTGGCTTTACCCGATCACCGGCATCAAGGTGTCGCTGCCAGCCACCCAGCATTTCATGGTGTCTGACCAGCTTGATGATGCCGACAAAGTCGTTGCCGCACTCGATCGCGGGATCCGGGTGATGCGCGATAACGGCTTTATCCACCGCTGTCTGGTCAATAACGGCGTCATCAACCCGGCGGTCGAGAACTGGCACAACCTGAACAGCCCGCACGCAACGACCAAGCCCGCAGCCCCGGCCGTTTCCACCCAGTAGCCCCAAAGCCCTCCGCGAAAAAGCGAACAGGCCGTCGTATGGCTAGGCAAGCTTTGCTTTGCCTTGTCTAGCCTCCTTGCCTTCCCTTGCCCTTGCCCTTGCCGTTGCCGTTGCCGTTGCCGTTGCCGTTGCCGTTGCCGTTGCCGTTGCCGTTGCCGTGGCTTTCGGCATTTCCACGACCTTTGCAATCGCTTTTGTTCTCGTTCTGGCTCCGGCTATGTTCCCGGCCCGGCTTTTGCCGTGATGGAGCGGGGTTCGGGTCGGAGCCAGAGCTAGAGCTGGGGCTGGGGCCGGGGATGGGATGATGCGCGAGCTGGGGCTGGTGCCGTTGTGGTGCCAGTGCCTGCGTGACGCTGGCGCCGGAGCGAACGCAGCGGGCGTGATGCCTTGATCGCTGCGTTTGAGGGTCAGCCGATGGCTTTGGTCAGTTCGGGCGTCTTTGTTTGCTTGGGGCCATGTTGCTTAGGGCCATTTTGCTTCGGGCGGGAGCGACATCAGGATGGCTTCAGTATTGCCACCGGTCATCAGGCCAAAGCGCGTGCCGCGGTCGTGCAGCAGATTGAATTCGACATAGCGGCCACGTTTGACCAGCTGTGCCTGACGGTCTTCGTCGGTCCAGGGTTTGTTGTAATGGCGCGCCACCAGTTTCGGATAGATATCGCGAAACGCCTTGCCGACATCCTGGGTAAAGGCAAAGTCTGCATCCCAGTCGGCATCGAGATAATCATAGAAAATCCCGCCAACCCCGCGCGGTTCGTTGCGGTGCGGCAGCCAGAAATATTCATCGCACCATTTTTTGAAGCGGTCGTAATAATCATCGCCATGGTCATCGCAGGCGGCCTTGAGCGCACCGTGGAAATCGGCGGTGTCTTCGTCTTGCGGGAAGACCGGCGTCAGATCCGCCCCACCGCCAAACCATGCCTTGGTGGTGACGATATGACGGGTATTCATATGCACCGCCGGCACATGGGGCGAACAAGGATGGGCCACCAGCGAAATGCCCGCCGCCCAGAAATTCGGGTTTTCGGCCGCACCGGGAATTTCGGCACGGAATTTTTCGGAAAACTCGCCATGCACGGTCGAGATATTGACCCCGACCTTTTCAAACACCCGGCCCTTCATGACCGACATTTCACCACCGCCCTCGCCCGGGCCGCGTTCCCAGACCGTGCGTTCGAACCGCCCGGCCGGACGGTCCGACAGCGGTCCGGCATAGCTGTCTTCAAGCGCCTCGAAGCTGGCACAGATTTCATCGCGCAGCTGACGGAACCACGCCTTTGCGGTGTTCTTGCGGGTTTCGATCAGGGTTTCGTCCTTGCTGCTCATTACGTCCTCTTTGGAAAGCTGTTGGTCTGGCGGAGCGCTTCGCCCAGCGTCATCGCGGTTGCCATCGCCACATTGAGCGATCGCATTTCGGGCTGCATCGGGATCACCACCCGGGCATCGACATAGTTATGGACCTGATCGGGGACGCCTTTGCTTTCAGAGCCCAGCATCAGGATATCGTCAGGCCGGAATTCGAAATCGCAATAGGGTTCGGCCCCCTTGGTGGTCAGCAGAACCAGACGGCCCGGCACCGTGCCCTGATCGCGGGCTTCGACGAAGCTGCGCCAATCGGCATGGCGTATATAATCGGCCTTGCCAAGATAATCCATCCCGGCGCGTTTGAGGGCGGCCGAGGTCAGCAAAAATCCGCACGGTTCGATAATATCGACCGGCAATCCGAAACAGGCCGCCATGCGCAGGATTGTTCCGGTATTTTGCGGAATGTCGGGTTCAAATAAACAAATTCTCATGACGCACTTTTAGAATCGTTGGTGATCCGATGTCGAATCAGATCATTGAAGACATATAATTACCCGTTAATAGCCCTATTAGACTTTTTTGGAATAAGAAAAACCAAAGCGCCAAACCATTGGTTCGCAAGGCCCACGATACCCGCAAATACGCTAGGTTTTACCGAATTGTGCACCGCAAAACCAAATGATCTTATTGAATGCAAACAAATTGCAACTCCAAGTTCTCCTTAACAAACCGAATTTTTGTTAGTATGACGGAGCGGAAACAGGCCTAAAGGCTTTTAGTGACGTCATTGTTTGATTTTCATCAAGGGAATTCAAACGAGGATGTCCTAAGTCTTGCTTTTGGCAATCCACATGCCTGTTTTGGGGGCAGAAAGAGGGATAAATTATGTCGCAAACGGTGCATTCATCCGGCGATCACCAGCCGGACGAGAACCGCAGGGATTTCCTGACCTTGGCGACCACTGCCGTCGGTGTCGTTGGCACCGGTGTTGCGTTGTGGCCGTTCGTGGACAGCATGAACCCGTCCAAAGATGTTCTCGCACTTGCCTCGGTCGAGGTTAATCTGGCCAACATCCCGGTTGGTCAGGCCGTCAAGGTAATGTGGCGAGGCAAACCGGTCTTTATCCGCCATCGTACAGAGCGCGAAATCAATGAAGCCAACGAGGTTGCATTGAACGAGCTGGTCGATCCGCAGGCCGACGACGCGCGTGTCGAGAAAAAGGAATGGCTGATTGTTGTCGGCGTATGCACCCATCTGGGTTGCATCCCGATGGGCACCGCCACCGGGGAAGCCCGTGGCGATTATGATGGTTGGTACTGTCCGTGCCATGGCTCGCACTATGATACGTCGGGCCGTATCCGCCGTGGTCCTGCGCCGAAGAATCTTGAGGTGCCGACCTACACCTTCCTCACCGACACAACCGTCCGTATCGGCTAAGGAGCTGTATGATGAGCGCACCTCAATGGAATAACAAAGTGGTGAAATGGGTTGATGACCGTCTTCCGGTAATCTCCATGCTGCACCATTCCGCCTACGAATATCCGACCCCGAAAAACCTGTCTTATATGTGGAACTTCGGTTCCCTGGCGGGCTTTGTTCTGGTGACGATGATCCTTACCGGGGTTTTCCTGGTAATGAACTATACCCCGCATACCGATATGGCCTTTGAGTCGGTCGAGCGCATCATGCGTGATGTGAACCATGGCTGGCTGATCCGTTATATCCACATGAATGGCGCATCGATGTTCTTCATCTGTGTCTTCATCCATATTTTCCGTGGCCTGTATTACGGGTCTTACAAGGCGCCGCGCGAAGTGCTTTGGTGGATCGGCATCCTGATCCTTCTGGCGATGATGGCGACTGCTTTCATGGGTTATGTCCTGCCCTGGGGCCAGATGTCCTTCTGGGGTGCGACGGTTATTACCAACCTGTTCTCGGCCTTCCCGATCATTGGCGATCCGCTGGTGACGTGGCTTTGGGGCGGTTTCTCGGTTGATAACCCGACGCTGAACCGGTTCTTCTCGCTGCATTATCTGATGCCGTTCGTCATTCTGGGCCTTGTTGTCCTGCATGTCTGGGCGCTGCACAGTGTGCGGTCGAACAACCCGACCGGCGTTGAAATCAAAACCCCGCAAGACAGCATTCCTTTCCACCCGTATTACACGATCAAGGATCTGTTCGGGCTGGGCGTGTTCCTGATCTTCTTCTGTGCGTTTGTGTTCTTTGCACCGGATTACCTTGGCCACCCGGACAACTATATTCCGGCCAACCCGCTGGTAACCCCGCCGCACATCGTGCCGGAATGGTACTTCCTGCCGTTCTATGCGATCCTGCGTTCGATCGATTTCACCATCCTTGGCATCCCGGCAAAGCTGCTTGGTGTTCTGGCGATGTTTGCATCGATCGTCATCCTGTTCGTTATTCCGTGGCTTGATACCTCGAAGGTTCGCAGCTCGAAATTCCGTCCGGTTTACAAATGGTTCTTCTGGCTGTTTGTGATCGATACCTTCATCCTCGGCTATTGCGGGGCGAAGGCACCGGATGACTATTTCATGGGAATTCCGGGTCTTAAGGTTATCGTGATGGGTCAGCTTTCGACGCTGTATTACTTCGCGCATTTCCTTGTTGTGATGCCATTGGTCGGGAAGCTTGAAAGAACCAAACCGCTTCCGGCAAGCATCAGTGAGTCTGTTTTGAAGGAGGGTGCAAATGCGTAAGTTCGCACTGACCGCAATTGCTGCCGCCTTCGCGGTAACTGCATTCACCGGTAACGCAGCCAAGGCTGCCGGGGACGCCCCGGTACCGCCGTCACAGGACTGGAGCTGGAAGGGTCTGTTTGGCACGTATGATCGTGCTCAGCTGCAACGTGGTTTCCAGGTCTATAAAAACGTTTGTGCGGGCTGTCACAGCCTGCGGTTCATTGCCTTCCGCAACCTTGAAGGCATTGGATTTAACGAAGACCAGATCAAGGCGATTGCGGCGGAATATGACATTGAAGACGGTCCGAATGACGATGGTGACATGTTTACCCGTCCGGGCAAGCCGTCGGATTATTTCCCGTCTCCGTTCCCGAACGAAAAGGCTGCGGCTGCTTCGAACGGCGGGGCAATTCCGCCTGATCTGTCCCTGATGACCAAAGCACGTGTCGCGGGGCCGGACTATGTGTTCGCGCTTCTGACCGGTTACGAGGAAGAAGCCCCGGAAGGGTTCGATCTTTCCGATGGCAAATCCTATAACCACTATTTCCCGGGCCACCAGATTTCCATGGCACCGCCGCTTTATGATGAAGCGGTCGAATATACCGATGGAACCCCGGCAACCCTGGAACAGCATGCACGCGACGTTGTTGCCTTCCTGAACTGGACGGCACAGCCGGAACTTGAAGCCCGCAAGGAGCTTGGCCTTAAGGTCATCCTGTTCCTGATCGTGCTGACGGCGATGTTGTATGCGGTGAAACGCAAAATCTGGCGCGATATCGAACATTAAGTTCGGTCATCTGCCCAAGACCTTTGAACAGGCCATCCGTCGTTCGGATGGCCTGTTTGTTTTTGCGCATCTGATGCGCAATCATGGTAATTGACCGCGCTTATACCATGCCATTGAATGGCGTTTGGCATCGAGCCCGCCCCAATGAAAGCGCCCCAGCATGACCAGTGATCAATTCGCCCTTTATTTTCTGGCAGTCTTTATCGCCACCCTGACCCCCGGCCCGGCCATCATGCTGGGCATTACCAACAGCATCCGGTTCGGCCCGCGTGCGTCGCTGATCGGGGCGCTGGGCTGTGTGACGGGGACCGGGCTTATGGGGTTGTTATCCGCACTGGGTCTGGGCGCGCTGATCATGACATCGGGCGTGCTGTTTTCGATCATCCATTATGTCGGCGCGGCCTATCTGATCTGGCTGGGCATCAAGTTCTGGCGCGACAGCAGACTGCCCGCCGTCGAAGGGGTCAACAGCACCGAACCCAAACGCGCGCCGGGTATCTTGCGCCTTTATGTTCAGGGTTTCATCGTTTCGGCAAGCAATCCCAAGGCCATTGCGTTCTTTACCGCGCTGTTCCCGTTATTCATTGACCATAATGCGCCGCTGATTTCGCAATTTGCCATCATGGATACGACATTTGTCATCATGTCGTTTTCATCGATCATGGCCTATTCGATGTTTGCCGCCCGGTCACGCCAGTTCCTGACCGGGAATGGCAAGAAATGGTTCCAGCGCATTTCAGGCAGCATCTTTGTCAGTTTCGGGATCGGGCTTGCGGTTTCGGCGCGCTAGGCCGAGACAGCCAATGCGGGCACGGGCAACAGCAGAGCGAACCGGCACCTAGTAGGCGAAATAATCGACAACCAGCCGGTCTATTTCGCCCTGGTTGCGCATGTCAGCCAGGGCCTTGTCGAGGTCATCGGCGAACTGATCGCGCCAGGGCCACTGATTATCCGGGTCCGGGCCATAGGCGACAAAGCCGAATTCCTGCCCGATGATGGCGGTTTCGTTGAACAGGCGCGCCATGTTCTTGTCGATGGCAAGTTCGCGCATTCCCGCCAGAATGGCCATGCGTTCATTGACATAGCAATCAACCCGCCCGGCCATCAGAAAACGCAGGTTGCTGGCGGTTGTGTTGGCTTCTTCAAGGGTGATGTCACCGGCATCGACCATGTCAAAGAATGCCTCGCCCGCCAGTCGATAGCCGGCATTATTGGCAAAACGGGCATCCTTGAAATCGCGCGGAAAGACTTTGAGATCGTGGCTGTGCGCGTAATCATTGCTGCACAGGACGACGACCGTTTCACGCAGGATCGGGATCGAATAGCGGTCAATCCAGTCGCGGTCCTTGCGCGCATAGGGCGGGAAAAACCCCATGATCTTGCCATCCTTGAGCAATTCCATGCCACGGCGAAACGGCACGCTGACAATATCAAGATGATATTGCGGCATTCTGGCGAAGGCCTTTTTGAGGATGCGCACATAGATGCCTTCGGCGCCGGTTCCGTCAAAATAGGCATAGGGACGGTTGCTGTCTTCGGCATAAAGGGTGATGGTGCGCGGAATATTGCTGCTTTGGACCGGCTCGGCGCGGGCGCAAAGCGATGTGGTCAGCACAGCCCCGACCAGCATGCACCCCGTAAAGCGGACAGCATTTTGCACAGCATTTCTGAAATTCATACCCCTATTATGGGGGAAGACTGCACGGGTCTGTCAATTGTCATGAGGTAACAGATCATTGCAGATCAATGCCGATCATTGCCGATCCGGGCGCCAAACCGGCCCGGACATCATGCGGGCTTGTCGGTCCGATCCGTAAGCCGCGCATCATCGGCCGCGTCGGCGGCATCGACCCTGGCGGACCGCGATGACAGGACGTGGTCCTTTTGATGCTGGTGATTGCCTTCGGCCGGGCGAAGGGGCGGTACGGTTACCGGAATGTGGACCAGACGGCGCTTGCGCGACGGGGTGCCGGTGCTGGCATAAAGCTGTTTGCCGGCTTCGACGATCGAGACACCGGCAAAGGCCTTGAACAGGCGCGATCCGATATTTTCAAACAGCTGCGACCAGCGCAGGAACAGGCGGCGCTGGGTCGGTGGCAGGAACAGCGCGCGGCTGTGCTGGACCGGCAGGAACATGTTTTCGCGCATCAGGTTTTGCAATTGGGACACGCTATAGGGATGGCCATAACCAAACGGCGTCTTTTCCGACCAGGACCAAAGCGAGCTTCGGTTCGGAGTCACGACCACGATCCGGCCATTGGGCGTCAAGACCCGCCAGCATTCGCGCATCAGACGGCGCATGGAATCGGAATGTTCGACCAGATGGACCAGCAGAATGCGATCAACCGAACTGTCCGGCAGCGGCAGCATGGTTTCTTCGGTCAGGGCGACACGGTTTTCTTCGTCCACGGGCCAGTGCACGCAGCCCTGACGGGCGGGCATGAAGGCCATGACGCGTTCGGCCTCGCCGATAAAGGGGCGCAGATAGGGAGTGGCATAGCCAAAGCCCAGCACCCGCATGCCCCGCACATCCGACCACATGACACGCAGGCGCCTGCGGATCAGGCGACGGGCGGCCTGACCGATACTGCTGGCATAAAAACGGTGAAGATCAACGACATCCTGCGGCATTCGGTAAACCTATCATCCCCTTTGCGGCACGGAAACATCTTTGCAGACAGTTCGGTCCCGACCCTAGCATAGAATGTCAAAATCTTTGGATTTTGGGTGATTGTTTCAAGACAGTCCTTGCTGATAGTCTTGGGGCAATTACACAAATTCAGTGCAGAGGTACGCCATGGCCGCGGGCGAAGTGATCGTTATTCCGTGTCTTTCAGACAATTACACCTATCTTGTGCGCTGTCATTACAGCGACGTCACCGCCGTGATTGATCCGGGCGAAGCAGCCCCGGTGATTGCCGCCCTTGAGGAACGGGGCTGGAACCTTGATCTGGTGATCAATACCCATCACCACCATGACCATATTGGCGGCAATGGCGAACTGATTGAAAAATACGGGGCGAAGCTTTTGGGTCCGGCGGCGGAAAGTGCGCGCATCCCGAATATGGATGAAACATGCGCCGAGGGGGATCAGGTTCTGATCGGGGATCTCAAGGGGCGGGTCTTTGACGTTCCGGGCCATACCAGCGGCCATATCGCGTTTTATTTTCCGGCGGTTACTGCGCTGTTTTCGGGTGACAGCCTGTTTGCGCTGGGCTGCGGGCGGTTGTTTGAAGGCACACCGGCACAGATGTGGGATTCTCTTTGCAAGTTCCGTGATCTTCCGGGCAGCACCCAGGTCTATTGCGGGCATGAATATACCCAGTCCAATGCGCGCTTTGCCAAAACCATCGAACCGGACAATCCGATCCTGATTGCACGCTGTCAGGATATTGACGGGCTGCGCGCGCGCAATTTGCCGACCATTCCGTCGCGTCTGGATGTCGAGCTTGCGACCAACCCGTTCCTGCGGGCTGATGAGCCGTCGGTTGCCGCAGCAATCGGCATGAGCGGCCAAAGCCCGGTCGATATCTTTGCCGAAATCCGCAAGCGCAAGGACAGTTTCTAGGATCAGGGTCTGGGTCTGGGGCCGGGTCTGGGTCCGGGGTTATTGCATCTGCTTGAACAGGACATTCTGATCAAGCAGATAGCGCGAGAATAAAGGCAGGCTTGCCGCCCCGATGGCACGCGCGGCACTGCCGACCTGGCCCTGTTCGATATGGGGTCGTTCGATGCCCTGAAGGTCAAGGTCGCTGGTGGCCGCCCGGGTTGCCGCGACCAGCCGGGCACAGACATCGGGCGGAAAGCCGCCATCGACAATCACCGCTTCGAAATCGATCACCGAACAGACCGAGGTAATGGCGATTGCCAGACTGCGTGCGGTGTGGCTGATCCAGATATCAAGGGTTTCGCCCAGCGTGTTCCAGTAGTCCGGATCGCGCCACAGCATGGCGGGATCGCGGCCGTCGCGGGTCAGCATATCTTCAAGCACAAAGATCGATGCCTGATCGATCAGCTGGCTGGGATGGCCGCTGCGCGAGGAAACGGGCATTGATCCGAAAGCCCCGGCATTGCCGGTACGCCCGGCATAAAGCGCCTGATTAAGCACCACGCCACCGCCGATAAACGATCCGATAAAGAAATAGGCAAAGTCGGCATAGTTCGGCCCAAGGCCAAAGACCAGTTCGGCCCCGCAGGCCGCGGTTGCGTCATTTTGCTGAAAGACCGGGAATGGCACGATGGCACCGATGGTGTCGATCAGATCGACTTCGCGCCAGGCATTCATGTCTTCGACCGGGGCGCCAACTTCATCAACCCAGTTCCAGAGTTCAAACGGGGCGGCAATGCCGATCCCGGCAATGCGGTTGCGCTGATCCGTGCCAAGACCGGCGGTGATGCGATCAATCGAGTCCCGGACAAATTGGCGGATGCCATCGGGGGTCGGGTATTTATAGGCTTCCTTGAGCGACGCCCGCACGGTGCCGACAAAATCCAGAAGGATCAGTTCGGCACTGCGCCGGCCGATCTTCAGACCATAAGAAAATACCCCGTCAGGATTAAGCGCCATCGGAACTTTGGGTTTGCCGACCTTGCCGCGGACCGGGGTGCCGCGTTTGAGCAACCCGTCCTTTTCAAGGGCGCGCATGATCACGGAAACCGTCTGGGCCGAAAGCCCCGAAAGCCTTGCAATATCGGCCTTCGACAGACCGGCATTGCGGCGGACCAGCGACAGGACAAGCCGTTCATTATAGGCGCGTACACGCAGCTGATTGGCGCCACCGCCCGGATGCAGCGGACGTGCTGCCTGATCTTCCGCCCCTGTTTGATCGGGGCTGGTCGATATGGTTTGCGTCATCTGGTCCTCCCACTCGGGTCCTTTAATGCCCGATTGCGGTTCAGAGTGACAGGATTAATTAATAAATCAACCGGATTTATTAATTGACAGCCCCGCCGGATTGGTGTGTGCTAGGCGGCAGACAGGTTGAAGGCCCTGAAGAAAATGCGCGCCACGATCTGTTGGAAAACAAATGGTGCTGGTCGAAACCGATCAGCCATTCAGGTTCATCCCTGGGAGGAAACACATGAAAAAAGCACTTCTTGGCGCAACCCTTGGTGCGCTTGCTCTTGGCCTTTCGGCCGCCCCCAATGCGGCACAGGCTGCCGATATCGGGGCCTGCCTGATCACCAAAACCGACATCAACCCGTTCTTTGTCAAAATGAAAGAAGGGGCTTCGGCCAAGGCCGAGGAACTCGGCATCGATCTTTCGACCTATGCCGGGAAAATCGATGGCGACCATGAAACACAGGTCCAGGCCATCGAGTCCTGCATTGCATCGGGGGCCAAGGGTATTCTTCTGACCGCATCGGACACCAAGGCGATTGTGCCGGTGGTCAAAAAGGCCCGGGATGCCGGGCTGCTTGTGATTGCGCTTGATACGCCGCTTGAACCGATCGATGCGGCCGATGCGACCTTTGCCACCGACAATTTCAAGGCAGGCGAGCTGATTGGTCAGTGGGCGGCGGCCAAACTGGGCGACAAGGCAAGTGATGCGAAAATCGCGCTGCTTGATCTGTCGCCAAGTGCGCCGTCGGTCGATGTCTTGCGCGATCAGGGCTTCATGAAAGGTTTCGGGATCGACATCAAGGACCCCAACAAGATCGGGGACGAGGATGACGCCCGGATCGTTGGTCACGACGTGACCAGCGGCAATGAGGAAGGTGGCCGCAAAGCCATGGAAAACCTTATGCAACGCGACCCGGATATCAATGTTGTCTATACGATCAACGAACCGGCCGCGGCGGGTGCCTATGAGGCGCTCAAGGCATTTGGCATGGAAGAAGGCGTTCTGATTGTTTCGGTCGATGGCGGCTGCCCGGGTGTGGCCAACGTCAAGGATGGCGTGATTGGTGCGACCTCCCAGCAATATCCGCTTCTGATGGCGTCCAAGGGAATCGAAGCAATCAAGGCATGGGCGGATAGCGGTGAAAAACCGCAGAATTCGCAGGGCCTGAACTTCTATAACACCGGCGTCAATCTTGTGACCGACCAGCCTGTTGACGGTGTGCCGTCAATCAGCGTTGCCGAGGGCACGGATCGCTGCTGGGGTTAAGGATCCCTTCCGCTTCGAAGGAGGGCGGCAAGAAGTTCGCCCTCCTTGTCCCACTTTAGATTACACTTGGTCGACATCCGCAAACCAAACCGGTCATCAGAACCGGACGGGTGACTTCCGGGCCGTGCGCGCACCCTGCCCCGCACAGACCCGAACCAGGTCGGGAGGAACAGATGAGCGATACAGCTCAGTCGTCACGCAAAAAACAGGATTTCGAGCAGTCGCTTGAATCCAGTGACCGCTCCATTGCAACATTCGAACACAAATCACGCAGCCTGTTTGACAATGTGCAGCATTTCCTGCACGGCAACCCGACGATGGTACCGGTGATCGTTCTGATCGCGTCCATCGTGATTTTCGGCTTTGTTGCAGGCAGCAAATTCTTTTCACCCTTTAACCTGTCGCTGATCATGCAGCAGGTCTCGATCATCGGGATTCTGGCCGCGGCACAAAGCCTTGTCATCCTGACCGCGGGCATCGATCTTTCGGTCGGGGCGATCATGGTTCTGATGTCGGTGATCATGGGCCAGCTTGCCATTACCCTTGGCGTGCCCGCCCCGATTGCGATCATTGCGGGCTGTATCGGCGGGATTGCGGCCGGGGGGCTTAACGGCTTTCTGGTCACCCGGATCAAGTTGCCACCGTTCATCGTCACACTGGGCACCTGGAATATTTTCTTTGCGCTTAATCTGTGGCTTTCGGGCGCGCAGTCGATCCGCAGCCAGACGCTTGATGAAATTGCCCCGCTTTTGAAATTCTTTGGCGAAAGCATCGCGCTTGGCGGGGCACGCATCACCTATGGGTCGATCCTGATGCTGGTGATTTTCGGGGTGCTTTGGTACATCCTGAACCATACCAGCTGGGGGCGGCATGTTTATGCGATTGGCGATGACAAGGAAGCCGCCGAGCTTTCGGGCATTCGCACCAACCGCACCCTGATCATGGTTTATGGTCTGGCCGGGCTTGTATGCGGCATCGGGGCATGGGCATCGATCGGACGGGTCGGATCGGTTTCACCACAAAGCTTTCAGGAAGCCAATCTTCAATCGATTACCGCAGTTGTGATTGGCGGCATCTCGCTGTTTGGCGGGCGCGGATCAATCATCGGTCCGCTGATCGGGGCGTTGATTGTTGGCGTGTTCAATTCCGGGCTTCGTCTCGCGGGGGTGGATGTTCTGTGGCAGGTCTTTGCCATTGGCTGGCTGACCATCATTGCCGTGGCCATTGACCAGTGGATCAGAAAGGTGTCGTCATGAGCAACACAGCAAAACCGGTTCTTCGGGCACGCGGGATTGTCAAACGCTATGGCCGGGTAACCGCACTTGATCATGCCGATTTCGATCTTTATCCCGGCGAGGTTCTTGCCGTTATCGGCGATAACGGGGCGGGGAAATCATCGCTGATCAAGGCGCTTTCAGGGGCGATCACGATTGATGAAGGCAGCATCGAACTTGATGGCAAGCCAATCGGTTTCACATCACCGATGGAGGCCCGCGAAGCCGGGATCGAGACGGTTTATCAGAACCTTGCGCTGTCGCCGGCCCTGTCGATTGCCGATAACATGTTCATGGGGCGCGAGCTTCGCAAGAAAGGCTTCATGGGCAAATATTTCGGGGCACTTGATCACAAGGAAATGCAACGGCTGGCACGTGAAAAGCTGTCCGAGCTTGGCCTGATGACCATTCAGAACATCAACCAGGCGGTCGAGACCCTTTCTGGGGGGCAACGCCAGGGGGTTGCGGTCGCGCGGGCAGCGGCATTCGGATCGCGCGTCGTGATCATGGATGAACCGACCGCCGCGCTGGGTGTGAAGGAAAGCCGGCGTGTGCTTGATCTGATTGCCGATGTGAAGGCGCGCGGCATGCCGATTGTGCTGATTTCGCACAATATGCCCCATGTGTTCGAGGTCGCGGACCGCATTCACGTCCATCGGCTGGGCAAACGGCTTTGCACCATCAAACCCGATGATTACAGCATGTCCGATGCGGTTGCCTTCATGACCGGGGCCATGGAACCACCCGCAGCGGATGCCGCTACCTGATCCGATGATGGCTGACTCGACACTGATATGACACCGAACCGGGCGGGGCAGGATGGCCCAAGGCAGCCCCCCTGCCCCGCCCGTTCAACCGCAAAAACCCACAAGACATCAATTCCAGAAGACCCAACCCAGATGACACCCGACATTGACGAACTGGCGGCGATGATCCGCGCACAACAAACTGATGATCAGCGCATCCTGGTTGCGATCATCGGGGCACCAGCATCGGGCAAATCACATTTGTCCGACCGGCTTTATCACCATCTGGGGGGTGATGAAGCCGGTGCTGCTGTTGTGCCGATGGACGGTTTTCATTTTGATGATGCGATCCTGAAACAGCGCGGGCTGTTATCGCGCAAGGGCGCGCCGCACACCTTTGATGTCGGGGGCTTGAAACGCATCCTGCTTGCGCTGCGTGATAGCCCAGATGAAGAGATCTATGTGCCGGTTTTTGACCGCGCACTTGAAATATCACGCGGATCGGCACGCGCCATTTCGCCGCGCCACCGCATCATTCTGGTCGAAGGCAATTACCTGTTGCTTGATCAGGAACCATGGAACGGGCTTCACGGGCTTTTTGATCTGTCGGTATTTCTTGAAGTGCCTGAAGAAACCCTGCGCGCACGCCTGATTGACCGGTGGCAGGGCCTTGGCTTTGACCATCAATCGGCAATCACCAAAGCCGAGCATAATGATCTGCCCAATGCCTTGACGGTTGCCAGATCCAGCAAACCGGCAACCATCACAATCACAAACGTGTAATAAAATCCCCGTCAAGCAGGATACCGGTCAGCCAGTCGGTTACGGCGCGGACTTGGGGCAGATGGCGTTTTTCCTGATGGGTTAGAAGCCAGACTTCGCGACCGGTCGGGTGATATGTATCGAGGCATCTGAGAAAGTCGATGCGATCCCCGACGCATCGGGGCAAAAGGGCGCAACAGGCATGCCCCGTCATCATAGAAACCATGATCGATCCGCGATTGGCATAGCCGATGACCGTCCGGTCGGGGAAATGATCGGCCAGCCATTTTTGTTCGGGCTTGTCGGCAAAGAATTCGTCAAGGTCGATCCATGGCAGGGTTTGCGGATCCATCGCAGTTGCCGGCAATCCGTTCGGATTGCAATAGATGCCATATTCAAGATAACCGAGCTTGCGGATATGAAACGCCCCGCTATCGGGTCGGGCCAGGCGGATGGCGATATCGGTTTCACGTTGTGGCAGGCTGAGATTGCGGTTGGCCCCGATCAGTTCCAAAGCAATTTTCGGAAAGCGTCGATGCAGATCGGCGATATGCGGGGCGACGCAATCTTGTAAAATCGCATCAACCCCGGTCAGGCGCACAATGCCGCCAACAGCCCCGTCAGCCTGGTCGGAAACCGGATCGCGTGTCAGCAAATCCGATACCGTGTCCTGCATGTGTTGGGCGGTTTGCAACAGGACCTGCGCACGGGCGGTTGGTGCCAGCGCACGACCATCCCGGTGCAAAATGGCATAGCCCACCCATTCTTCCAGCCGGGCAATGCGGCGCGCCACCGTCGTCTGGTTCACCCCGAGTTCACGGGCAGCGGCACTCATATTCCCGGCCTGACAGACATGGGCAAAGGTCCGCAATCCTTCCCAATCAAGTGACATCACACATTCCATTCATCTGCATTTTTGCAGATTATAATCGAAATATTGCCGATGGATAATGCAATTTCGCAGAGACATGATGGGGCATCAGCGAAACAAACAAAGGATGCCGAAAATGACTGCGAAAACCATTTTTGATCTTGCCGGGGCAAGTCTTGTGACCGGAACACCCGATGATGCCGCCCTGATCGTGATTGACGCACAGGAAGAATACCGCAGCGGCAAACTGCAACTGTCGGGTCTTGAGCCCGCACTGGCCAATATTCAGAAACTTCTGAGCCATTGGCGGACACAGGGCGGGACCGTTATCCATATTCAGCATCACGCAACGGGCCTGTTTGATCCAAGCGGCCCCTATGCCGCAATCATGGCCGAGGTTGCCCCCAAGGAGGGTGAGGCAATCCTGACCAAATCGGTCCCAAGTTCGTTTGGCGGCACCGGACTTGACGAACTGTTGCAACAGAGCGGTTTCAGGCAGGTGGTGATCACCGGCTTCATGACACATGTTTGTGTATCAACCACCGCCCGGGTCGCCGATGAAAAGGGATACGGGGTCACGGTGGTATCGGATGCCGCCACCACCCGCGATCTGCCCGATGCCATCAGCGGCAAGGCAATTCCGGCCGCTGACCTGCATCGCCACGAACTGACCATGCTGGGTGATACCTTTGCCAAGATCGTCGCGACCAGGGATGTATTGGCAGCCTGATCCCGGATAGACAAAACGCCCCGCAAATTTTTCTGCGGGGCGTTGTTTTTTGGTCCGGCGCAGGCGGGATCAGAACATGTGCTGACCGCCATTGATCGACAGGCAGGAACCGGTGATGAAGCCGGAATTCGGGCCGCAAAGATAGAGGATCGCCTGGGCGATTTCGTCGGCTTCGCCCAGTCGCCCGACCGGGATTTTGGCAACGATGCCTTCGAGAACCTTTTCCGGGACAGCAGCCACCATGTCGGTATTAATATAGCCCGGCGCGATGGTGTTAACCGTAATGCCCTTGCGCGCGACTTCCTGGGCAAGCGCCTTGGTAAAGCCGTGCACACCGGCCTTGGCCGCGGAATAGTTGGTCTGGCCGAACTGGCCGGCCTGCCCGTTGATCGAGGAAATATTGACAATGCGGCCAAAGCCGCGGGCCCGCATGCCTTCAAGAACCGGTTTGGTCATATAGAATAGCGAGCTGAGATTGGTTTCGATCACCGCATGCCATTGTTCGGTTTCCATTTTATGCATGAAACCGTCACGGGTGATGCCGGCATTGTTGATCAGAATATCGATCGGGCCAATATCGGCCTCGACCTTGGCGATGCCAGCCGCACAGCCATCGGGATCCGCGACGCTCCATTTGCAGGTTGCAATGCCTGTTTCATCGCTGAAGGCCTTTGCGGCCTCGTCATTGCCAGCATAGTTCGCAACAACGGTATAGCCCGCATCCTTGAGCGCCAGGCTGATTGCCTTGCCAATACCGCGGGTTCCACCGGTTACCAGTGCTGTTTTTGTCATGGTCGCCTCCCTAAACTTCGTTCATCAAGCCTGTCTTCATAACGAGTCTCGTAGTTTGCCCTTCTACGACGCACGTAACTTTAATCCATAAACTACCTTATATATGTAATTTTATTACCTCTCCATGATCTATGTCAGCCGGTCGGTTTAGTCTTTCGTCGCACTGCAGCATGACTTTCTGAAATGCAAACGGGGCCTCCCCCATTCAAGAGGACGCCCCGCGCAGCAGAAAATTCAGTCAGAAACTTGCGTTAGCGCTCGACGCACAGCGCAACTCCCATGCCGCCACCGATGCAAAGCGTCGCGAGACCTTTTTTCGCGTCGCGTTTCTGCATTTCATACAGCAGCGTGGTGAAGACACGTGCGCCCGATGCCCCGATCGGATGGCCAAGCGCAATCGCCCCGCCATTGACGTTAACCTTGTCGGTATCCCAGCCCATGTCGCGATTGACCGCAATTGCCTGGGCGGCGAAGGCTTCGTTGGCTTCGATCAGGTCAAGGTCGGCGGCCGACCAGCCGGCTTTTTCAAGGGCCTTTTTCGAGGCCGGGATCGGACCTGATCCCATGATGGCCGGATCAACACCCGCCGTCGCCCAGCTTTTGATTGTTGCAAGCGGGGTCAGGCCACGTTTGGCAGCCTCGGCTGCTGACATCACAACAAGGGCAGCAGCCCCGTCATTGATGCCCGATGCGTTGCCGGCCGTGACCGTGCCTTCCTTGTCAAAGGCCGGGCGCAATTTGGCCATGCCTTCGGCAGTTGCACCATGGCGCGGATATTCATCGGTATCAAAGACGATATCGCCCTTGCGGTTGGCGATGGTTACCGCGGCGATTTCATCATTGAAGCGGCCGGATTTCTGGGCGGCTTCGGCCTTGTTCTGGGAACCGGTAGCAAAGGCGTCCTGTTCTTCGCGCGAAATGCCCCATTTGGCGGCAATGTTTTCAGCCGTGTTGCCCATGTGATAGCCGTTGAAAGCACACCACAGGCCGTCCTTGATCATGCTGTCGATGAATTTGACATCGCCCATTTTATGCCCGGCGCGCAGATGTGCGACATGGGTTGAAAGCGACATGTTTTCCTGACCACCGGCAACCACGATATTGGCGTCCCCGGTCATGATCTGCTGGGCGGCAAGGGCCACCGTGCGCAGACCCGAACCACAGACCTGGTTGATCAAAAAGGCGGTTGCGCGATCCGAGATGCCCGCACCGATGGCGGCCTGACGGGCGGGGTTCTGCCCCTGACCACCTGTGAGAACCTGGCCGAGGATGACTTCATCCACCGCGTCCCCTTCAACGCCCGCGCGTTCCAGTGCAGCCTTGATGGCAACAGCACCCAGATCATGTGCTGGCGTATTCGCCAGCGTGCCACTGAATGCGCCGATTGGTGTACGTGCTGCACCCACAATTACGACGTCGGTCATGAAACCCTCCGATTATTCCTGATTACGTTTCCCTGGACCGGGCAACGATTTTTCATTTCTGCCCAGACATGGTCCTGTGACGATATTATCGCACTGCAACAATTTTCCAAGCATTGATGCCTACCACTTTCGGACAGCCCCGCCGGACCACACCCCAAAGCCGATTTACGCCACGTCTTTGCATAACCTGTGATTAAGAGTGTGCGCCTTGCGCCCCTAGATCGCAAGCCCCGGTTCATCTTTTAGGACTTCTGTCACAATATAGGTCCGATACCAGACGATATTGTCATCGGCGTCAAAAAGCGTTTCACACAGGGCGGTATATTCGGCCATGTCACGCATATGCAAAACCAGAACGCCGGTGACTTCGCCGGTGACAAGGTAGCATTGCTGAACAGCGGCGAGGTCGCGGACCTTGGCAATGAAATCCTGGCGATAGCGATTGCCATGCCGGTGGAATTCAAGATTGATCACCGCGGTCAGGGGCCGACCGACAAAGGCCGGATCAATGACAGCGACTGTTTTGCGAATCACCCCGTTTTCACGCAGCCTGGCGACCCGGCGCAAGCAGGCCGATGGCGAAAGGCCGATCCGTTCGGCCAGCTCGGCATTGGGGATGTCTGCATCTGTCTGCAACAGACGCAAAATTTTCATATCGATCTGATCCAGTTCGGCCATAGCCACGCAACTCCAAAGCGCGATTTTATCACACAACGCTGCCACATTGCGTGCGTTTGCGCAAATTCGCCGCCCGCCCCTCGGGAACGCATGGCATGATCCGGGCATCAGAGACCCTCGCCCACCAGCGAACAAATCGAGATGACAGGTTTGAGCCCCTGTCAAAGACTGTCAAAGAACAGGATGGACAGACCGGCATCTTTGCCCCAGAGATGCCGGGAGGATCATTCACTCCACTGCCACCGCCCCAACCGCAACCTGCTCGGATGTGATCCTTGCGCGCGCCAAAGGGCCCGCCACATCATGACCAACGGATAACCGCCCCGATGACCCGTGCCATGCAACGTTATGTTTTTGATCTGATCAATCGCAGCCAGAAACTTTTCATCACCCTGATGAAGGTGATGCTGCCGGTGATGATCATTGTCCGCATTGCCGAGGAATTCGGCGCGATCAAGGTGGCGTCGGATCTTTTGACGCCGGTGATGTCATTGATCGGATTGCCGGCCGAGGCGGGCCTGATCTGGGCGACCTGCGCGCTGGTCAGCATGTATGGCGCGGTTGGGGCCTTTATCGGGTTATCGGCCCATCTTGATATGACGGCCGCACAGTTAAGCGCGCTTTGCGCCATGATGCTGTTTGCCCATGGTCTTCCGGTCGAACAGGCGATTGTCAAACGGGCCGGTGCCAGCCTTATTGCCACCACGGCCCTTCGGGTCGGGGCGGCCATCGGGTATGGCGCATTGGTCACATGGGTCAGCAATATGACCGGCTGGCTGTCCGAGCCGGTGGATTTTTCATGGATGGCCGGAAGCACGGTCAGTGAAACCGCATCAGGGCTTGCCGGTTGGGGGGACTGGGTGGTGCAGACCGTCAAGTCGCTGATTGTCAGTTTTGCCGTGATCACCGCGCTTCTGGTGGTGCTGGATGTCATGAAGGTCACGGGGCTTACCGACAAGTTCACCCTTGTCCTGTCGCCGATCCTGCGGGTGTCGGGCCTGTCGCGTGATGTCGCCCCGGTCACGACCATTGGTGTGTTGCTGGGTCTGACATTTGGCGGGGCGCTGATCATTGATGATGCGCGCAAGAACAATTACCCGCCGCGCACGCTGTTCCTGTCACTGAGCTGGTTGTCGCTGTCGCATTCATTGATCGAGGATACGGCGATCATGCTGGCACTTGGTGCCGATATCTGGGTGGTTCTGGTCGGGCGGGTGGTCCTGACATTGATCATCATCGCGCTTCTGGCGCGCCTTACCATTCGCTGGGACCGCAAACCCGACCCTAAACCCGATCAACTGGTGACCGATACATCAGGCTGATTATGGGACGGGCCTGTCACCTGCCAGCCATTTGGCCACCGGTTCCCACGTTGATTTTTCGGCGCGCGATCCGACCATCATGCCGATATGGCCGCTTGACGGGTGAAGTTCGGTGCGCAGATCTTCGGGGAAGGCATCAAACAGCGCCTTCGCACTTTCGGGTGGCACGATACGGTCATTTTCCGGAATGACCGCCAGCACCGGACAGGACAAATCCGCCGGATTGATATCAATGCCGTCAATCTGCCATTCGCCCTTGGCCGGTTTGTTTTCGACATACCAGCCGATCAGGCAATCGACCGACACCCGACGCGTTAACGGCACCCCGTCATTAAGCCAGTCTTCAAGGGCCACGAAATCATGGGCCCGGGCGGAATCGGTTGCCATCTGACCAAAACGGCGGAACTTTTCGCCAATCATGAAGGGATCGAGGCTGGCAAACAGGCTTTGCAGCACATCGACCGGCAGGGTGTCATGAATGGCCAGCATATGGGGCAGTGACGGCGCAAAGGCGGCCGCAATGCGCGACTGGGTCGGGCCGGCCGCCATGAAGTCCCACGGGGTGGCGAGCAGAACAAGCTTTGAAACCTGTGCCGGGTCCAGAAGTGTCGCCGCCAGTGCCAGCACCCCGCCCATGCAATAGCCGACCACCGGAACCGGCCCGCCATTCATATCGGCGACATCCTGAAGGATGGTCACCAGACGGGCAGCGATATAATCATCAAGTCCGAAATTGGCTTCATCAAGCCCCGGATAGCCCCATTCAACCAGAAGCGGGCGATAGCCGCATTTGGCGAGATAGCGGGCAAAGCTGCGTTTCTCGTTGAGATCAAGGATATAGCCGCGATTGACCAGCGATGGCACCAGCAACACATATTTGCCCACCGCCTGATCATCATCGGGGCTCAGGGCACCATAATCATATACGCGGGTAGATCCGTCTTCCCAGATGACCGGAATATCGCCATCGGCCCCGTCGCGCGGGCGGCGATAGGGATGGCGCTGATAGGACCGCACCCCGTCATGAAATCCGGCATGCCGGTCAAAGGCGACACGATCCAGGGCCTGGGCGATATCGTCAGGATGGAAGGCTTCAATCTCGCGAAGGAGGTTTTCCGCCTGTTCCTTCAGTTCCGGCTTCCAGGGCAGCAATTGTTTCAGAAAGATCGGCAATGCGGCGCGCGAGCTGAGCCAGCTCGTCATCTCGACTGCCATGTGCATCGGAAGCGGCCGTGGCCCTGCCCGTTTCTGACTTTGCCTTTTTGGCGGAAGCGGTTTTGGTCGCATCGGACTGATCATTCTTCCCCTGCCCCTTTGCAGCATTTTTTGCAGCCGTCGTTTTTTTGCGTGATTTGGCCGGTGACGGCCGATCGTCCGGTGTCGCCCCGGCTGGCGGTGCCGCCGCAGGCGATGCTTTTCCGGTAGTCCCGGTAGCCCCGCCAGTCCCGGCATCAGCTTTTTCGGCGGTGTCTGTTTTGTGATCCGCAGCTTTGCCATCCGAACCGGGTGCAGTTGCCGCACCGGGCTTCATGCCGGTCATGCCGGACATGCCCGACATGCCGGCCATTTCCGCCATTCCGGGCGGGAACGGCATCGCACCGCCAAAGGGCTGTGACGGCAAATCGCGGGCGGCCTTTGCCATTTGATCCATCATTGCCATCAGCGGGTTGGACGCCGCCGCCCCCATCGCCCCGGCAAACGGATGGGTCGATTTTGGGTCGGCCTGTTGGCCCATGGCCATTTGACCGATCAGCTTGCCCCAGGCTTCGAACCCTTCGCCCATGCGGGTGGTATCAGCCCCCAGGGATGCATAAAGACGCCCGATCGCGCTTGCGGCATCGGCCCCGTCGGCGGTTGCCGCGACCTGTTCACGCCACAGGGCCAGGAAACGGGTGGCAAGATTTTCGAGTTTTTCGTCATCCGATGATCGATCAGATGCGGGCGATGGTTGATCCGAACTTTTCGGGTGATCCCGGTTGTCCTTTCCGGTCGTCATGGGTGCGGCCTTTTTGCGGTCCCTGATACAAAGCCTTTGTTCTGGCAAATACTATAGATCGTTGGCTGCTCGGGGAAAACGAATTCCCGTGCTGCGCAGCAATAAACGATATCGCAAGTTGTTTTTCGCACCGCACTTCGCGTTGAATACTGGACACATTGGAAAAATCGCGGCAATCTTGTTGTCTTCTGAGCGAATGCAAAATCGAAAATGCTGCGCAACATCGTAAATTGTGCACACGCAAATCAGGCAGAAAGCCACCGTTACAAACATTCGCCAGCCAGACGTCCGGGAAACAGGGAAGCAGGAAAGACGCCATGACCACCAAGAAATCAGATGATCAGGACCGCATCGTAATCAAGAAATATGCGAACCGCCGTCTCTATAACACGGCCACCAGTTCCTATGTGACGCTTGATCACCTTTCACAGATGGTCAAAGAAAATACCGACTTTGTGGTCTATGACGCCAAGTCGGGCGAAGACATCACCCGTCCGGTGCTGACCCAGATCATCGTCGAGGAAGAGAACAAAGGGCAGAACCTTTTGCCGATCAGCTTCCTGCGCCAGTTGATCGGGTTCTATGGCGACAGCCTTCAGGGGCTTGTGCCAAGCTATCTTGAACAGGCGATGCGCGCCTTTGGTCATAATCAGGAACAGATGCGCGAATATATGCAGGGCACGATGCAGGGCATGTTCCCGTTCGGCCAGTTCGAGGAAATGAACAAACAGAATATCGCGCTGTTTGAACAGACGATGAAAATGTTCTCGCCGTTCCTTCAGGAAAATGAAAATGGCGGACAGCCCGGTGCCACCCCGACCAAACCGACCGCGCCTGCAAGCGCGCCGTCCGATGCGTCCCTTAACGAGCTTAAAAGCCAGCTTGAAGCGATGCAGGCACAGCTTAACAGTCTGGCCGGTGGCAAGTCCGACAAATAGGCATCAATCGTCACAGACGACAGAATTCAAAAGCGGGGTCGCATCGGGCGATCCCGCTTTTTTCATGCCGCATTCCCCGGTCGCTGTGATCGACAAGGCGCGATGACATGCCGGTCGGCAAGATGCGCGTGACATCAGGGGATTTGGCGCGCGATGCGGGATCAGACGTGTCAGGCAGCAGGATACTCTTCCCGTGGCTCGCCGATGACCATCCCAGCGATCCCCGACGACTGCCCCCAAGTCCATCCCAACTCATATTCAAACGCTTATCCCCCACGGCCCTTCTCGCCCACCGGGCAGCCTTGGGCATCCGGGGGCATCCGGCAACCTACCCCGTCATGCTTACCGCCCGTGAGAAGCAGACGGATGCCGTCTGTGACGACGGATGCCGGTTGGCCTTGTGCTGGCGCGCCGGTCTTCCGCATGTCCAAGCCTAAGCCTAAGTCCCCAAGCGCAAGACCAAAGACCCTGCCCGTTGCTTGGCCCTTGATGCCTGGTGGCTGGTAGCTGGCGGATTTTGTCTTTTGCCGCGCGCTGCTTTGTTGCGGCAACGGGGGACCGCATCTGTCGGCAGAATTCTTGCATAAACTTTTTGTTAACTCTTTGAACCCGTCCGGCACCGCCGAAAGGCGGCAATTTTTGCCGGGCAAATGGCCGATCACGCCCTGAAACACACGGAGTCCCGAACCAGACAGGCAGTTTTAACCCCGTAGACCGAAAAACACATGACCGCGATCACACCGATACCCATGCAACCGGCCCGCAGGAATCCGTCTGCGAGCACCGGAACGGATGGTCCTGCCGGGATCGGAATAGATCAACTTGCGCGAATTTCACCCGTCAGGGAAATCACGCAGGATGGTGGCGCGTGGTTGCAACCCCATGATCTTGGGGGCAGTGCAGCATTCTGGACGCAGTTTTTGGGGCAGCTCTTACCACAGGAAAACCTTTTGCAACCGCCGGTCATTCAGGAAATGCATGCCAGCTATGCACGGAACTCCAAACCTTACGGCGTAGAAACCCACGTCTTTTTTTCGCCTTCTGGACTAGACAAAGACAGCTCAATTGACCTATATAGCTAGCTTCTGGCGGATTGCTGTAACGATTATCTGACCAAAGTTCAGATACAGATCATCAAATCGCAGTGCATCTACAGTGCTGCGATCCGGTGTTCATTGGGCACAAAACAAACAAGCCCAACAGCATCCAAAGTGGGGATCTATAACTGGCGGTTGATAACGGATTATAATATGACTGAGATTGCTGCAAACGAAGAACCGAAGCGCGCAAACCGCGCTACTGACACTGACCGTTATGTTGGTCAGCGTATTCGCGAACGCCGCATCATGCTGGGCCTTTCCCAGCAGCAGATGGCTGATCTGATCGGCGTCACCTACCAGCAGGCCCACAAGTATGAGCGCGGCATCAACCGTATCTCTGCCGGTCGCCTGTATGAAATCTCTCAGGTCTTGGGCGTTCCGGTCAGCTACTTCTATGAAGGGCTCGACGGCAATCAGGAAACCGAGCTTAACGCACGTCAACGCATGTGCCTTGAGCTGGCCCGCAACTTTGCGAGCATCAAGCATGAAAAACATCAGGAAGCTCTGAGCCAGATGGCTCGTGCCCTTGCTGATCAGGCTGCCTGAGTTCATTTCGAACGTCAGCGCCGCTTTGAAAAAAGGCTGCCCCAGTTAAAGGTGGGCAGCCTTTTTTTATGCCTTGCCGAACGGCCAGGTCATTGTAGTCTTGGCAAAACCGGCACAAGGCAGACCCGACATGACGCCCGATCAGATGATTGATCAAATCGACCGATACCGGCACGAGGCCGGATATCTCGGCATTACCGAGACCATCGCGCTTGGCCGGTCGGGCAATATTGTATTTGATCCGTTCTCGACCCTTGTTTCGCGGCACATCACGATCGGGACACACAATATCCTGCATCCCAATATCCGTCTTGAGGCAGACCAGCATGCCAAATTAATGATCGGCAATGGCAACATGTTTGCCAGCGGCACCACCGTCATGGCGTAAACTGGACCGATCAGGATCGGGGATGAAAACATCTTTGACCCGGGCAGCGTAACCATCACGACAGCGCACCCGGATGCGATGATCCGCATCGGGTCGTTTGGCCGGTATCGCGGCACCATCGACATGGATGGTCAATGCGTGTTGGGGGATGGCTGCCAGATTCTGGGCCAGATCAGCGTGCAGTCGGTCGAACTTGCCGCGGGTGGATCATTCAAACACCCGATTGCCGATGAACGCGGTGCGGTGCTTAAGGGCTTTGGCAAGGCGACGGGCATACGGCTTGAAACCGGCAAGGTGATTGCCGGTAGTGGTGACTTCTGCATAAGCGCGCAGAAGCCACAATCATTCTATCACCCCGAAGCGCGGTGAAGACGCGCCCTATTGGTCGGCAATCACCAAATCATCGGAATGGATCACGGCATTGCCGCGGGTGAAGCCAAGGGTGGCTTCGATATCGCCCGATGCATGGCCCATCAGAAGACGGGTTTCTTCAGCGCCATAGGACGTAATGCCGCGCGCGATCTGATGACCATCGGCGTCAAGAATGCGCACCGCATCCCCATGCTTGAACCGGCCATCAACACCGGTAATCCCGGCCGCCAGAAGGTTTTTGCCCGCTGCGATCGCCTTTGCCGCGCCGGCATCAACAATGATCGCCCCGGTCGCCTTGAGCGAGGTCGCAATCCAGTGCCGACGGGCAGCAAGGGGGCTTTCGCTGGGCAGGAAGACGGTATTGGGTGCACCATCGAGCTGGGCTTTTAGCGGATGATAGATGGTGCCGCGCGCAATGATCATGCGGCAACCGGCCTTCATGGCGATTTCGGCGGCCTGAAGTTTTGTGACCATCCCGCCGGAGCTATACATGGTCGGTGCGACACCGGCCATATCAAAGATTTCCGGGGTCAGTTCGCGGACTTCGGGGATCAGTGTCGCATCCGGGTTCTTGCGCGGATCGGCGGTATAAAGCCCGTCAATATCAGACAGCAACACCAGCGTATCGGCCGAGATCATGTGCGCGACCTTGGCGCCAAGACGATCATTATCGCCAAAGCGGATTTCCTCGGTCGCGACGGTATCATTCTCGTTGATCAGCGGCACGGCCCCACGGGCCAGAAGCGCATTGAGCGTTCCGCGCGCATTAAGATAACGACGGCGGCCTTCCATATCCTCAAGCGTGACCAGAACCTGTGCCATGGTCAGGCCGTTGCGGCCCAAGGCTTCCTGCCAGACCTGTGACAGGCTGATCTGGCCGGTGGCGGCGGCGGCCTGTTTGTCGGCCAGACTGATGGTGCGGTGATCCAGCCCAAGCAAGCGACGACCAAGGGCGATCGCACCACTAGACACCACAATCACCTCTACCCCGCGTTCGCGCAGATAGGCGATATCATCGGCCAGTGCTTCGAGCCAGGCACGGCGCAGCTTGCCGGTATTTTCATCGACCAGAAGGGCCGAGCCGACCTTGATGATCAGACGTTTTGCATCACTCAGAACAGCGTGCTGAAGGCTCACGGCTGGAATCCCTTATCCTCGCGACCTTCCATGGCGCGGCGTTCACGTTCGCCATCAATATGGTCGCGAATTTGCCGGTGGATATCCTTGATGCCCTGCTGGGTCACGCCGGACACCACATAGACTTTCTTGCCGATACCCTTTTCAAGGATCTGGCGCTGTTCCTCGACCATTTCGGGCAGCAGCTGATCGGCTTTGGACAGCGCGACGATTTCGGGCTTGTCGACCAGAACATCGGCGTAGTTTTCAAGCTCTTCACGCACGGTTTTATAGGTCGCGACCGGGTCTTCCTCGGCACAGTCGATCAGATGAACCAGAACTTCGCACCGTTCGATATGGCCCAGGAAGCGGGTCCCGATGCCCTTGCCCTCGGACGCGCCTTCGATCAGACCGGGGATATCGGCCAGGACAAATTCGCGGTCATCGACATTCACGACGCCAAGCTGCGGATGCAGGGTGGTGAAGGGATAATCGGCGATTTTCGGACGCGCATGCGACGATGCGGCAAGGAAGGTCGACTTGCCGGCATTGGGCAGCCCGACCAGACCGGCATCGGCGATCAGTTTCAGACGCAGCCAGACCCACATTTCCTCGGCCGGCCAGCCTTCTTCGGCGCGGCGCGGGGCCTGGTTGGTGGAGGATTTGAAATGGGTGTTGCCACGCCCGCCATCGCCCCCCCGGCACAGCATATAGGTCTGTCCCGGTTCGATCATATCGACGATCAGGGTTTCGCGATCTTCGGCCAGGACCTGTGTCCCGACCGGGACCTTGATCGTGATGGATTTGCCCGAACGGCCGGTACGCTGCCGGCCCATGCCATGCATGCCGACTTCGGCCTTGAAGTGCTGCTGATAACGGAAATCGATCAGAGTATTGAGGTTTTCGACCGCCTCGAGAATGACGTCGCCGCCGCGGCCGCCATCGCCGCCGTCGGGCCCGCCATACTCGATATATTTTTCACGGCGGAAGCTGACCGAACCGGCACCGCCGCGGCCACTGCGCACATAAATCTTGGCTTCATCGAGAAACTTCATAACCGGTCCTTCGGGCGGTGCCCATTTTATATTGTCGGTCCCGGCGCGCAACGGGGCTGCGCCTCGACGGGATCGGGAATTCTATATCACATACAACAAGGGAGGAATGATTGCTCATTCCTCCCTTGCTAAATTCGGTACGTAAATCGCACCCGACGGGAGGCTTACGCCTCTGCCGGAACGACGGTTACGTAGGTACGACCCTTGAAGCCCGACTTGAACTGGACGGAACCGTCCACAGTCGCAAACAGGGTGTGGTCTTTGGCGAGGCCAACATTGTCACCGGCATGGAACTTCGTGCCACGCTGACGAACGAGGATGTTGCCTGCGACAACTGCCTGACCACCGAATTTTTTCACGCCGAGACGGCGACCTTCGGAGTCACGACCGTTACGCGAACTACCACCAGCTTTCTTATGAGCCATGAAACTCTCCTAAAACTGCATCTTGACCTGATGAAATCAGGCTTTGATGTCCTTGATGCGCAGAACAGTCAGGTTCTGGCGATGACCATTTTTGCGACGGTAGTTGTGCCGGCGCTTTTTCTTGAAAACGATCACCTTGTCGCCCTTGGCCTGCTCGAGAACTTCTGCGGTAACAGAAGCACCTTTGACCAACGGAGCACCAACTTTCGGCGCACCGTCGCCAGCAACCATGAGAACTTCTTCAAGTTTCACGGTGTCACCGGCCTGGGCAGCGATCTTTTCGACTTTGATAACGTCGTTGGCAGCAACTTTATACTGTTTGCCGCCAGTTTTGATGATTGCGTACATCTAAAAGTTCCTGAAAAACATTCTGGAAACACAAACGCGCAGCTCGGTGCCGCTGCTAACAGATACCGAACCGCTGCGAGGAACGGGTGAATTACCCCTTTTGACCCGACGAGTCAACAATTGAGTCATCGCCAAAGCATCGCAAACCCGCACATTCCCGCATGATGGCGCGGGGGTCTGCCCTGCTTTTGATGCAGGGCACGATCACGGGTCACCCCATCCCCGGCACGGGTCACGCCGATACAATCACAACGCCAGGCGACAAGCGCCCCCGCATCAAATCAACCAGAACCGGAAACCGGCGGCAAAGCCGGGAAGGGGCACCAAAGAGCAAAGCCCCCCCCGCCGCGCAAAAAAGAGTCACCGGAATTGCGATTTCCCTCTTGCAATATGGCGCAAGGACCGTTAAACACCGCGTCGAACGCCAAGACCACACATGCGGAGAGGTGCCGGAGTGGTCGAACGGGGCGGTCTCGAAAACCGTTGTACTAGCAATAGTACCGTGGGTTCGAATCCCACCCTCTCCGCCATTTTTCCAGTGCAAGAAGAAGCCTACCGCATTCCGACTAGGCTGAACACACTCGGTTGATGCCGAGAGACTGAGAACTTATTCCTTTGATCTTGGTACCCCCCCCCTCAATTCTACCATTTCCCTTTTCAAGATTACTGTAAACATCTGGAATTCATGGTATAGGTCATCAATTTTCTACCCCCGGGAACTATGCATGCTCAAAAATGGAAGCAGGTCCATACTTGTCGTAATTGGAAGCCTCGAACGGGGTGGCTGCGAAACTCACCTAGCCAAGGTACTACCAAGGCTCGTTGAACAAGGATATGAAATAAGCCTATTTTTACTGTCTGGATCCGGCCCCCTCAAAGGCGAGCTGGAAAACGGTGGCGTGAGGCTATTCACACCATGGATAGAGTTGAGTTCAACCAGTCGCCGTAATTTAATCATAAGAACAGCACGACTAGGACTAATATCTCTTCAATTCATCTTGCATCTCATCCGACAGCGCCCAAAAATTCTCCATATATTCTTGCCAGCAAGCTATTGGTTAGCGGGGCCCCTTTCCCTACCATTCTACAATATAAAGAAAGTAATGAGTCGACGAAGCCAAAACACGTATATGGCCGGAAAACCGTGGATCAAGTTACTTGAATCCTACCTCCATAAGAGAATGGACGCAATTTTGGGAAACTCCCAAAATATAGTGCAACAACTAATTTCACATGAAAGTGCACCGAAGGAGCGTGTAAAATTAATTTACAATGGCATTGATACAGATAGGACTGTCTTGCATGAAAGAACCAAATTAAGAAGACGCTTAAAAATTAATGAAAATACAGTTACCCTAATAATTGTAGCAAACCTAATTCCGTACAAAGGTCATAATGATCTTCTAGACGCCCTAAAGATAGCACAGACACATTTAAGAGAAGAATGGACACTTTTGATTGTTGGAAGAGATGATGGGATAGGAAAAGAATTACAAAAAACAACTGACAAATTAGGCTTAGGCAGCAACGTCAACTTTATCGGACCTTCTGATAACGTACAAGACTACCTATCTGCTGCCGACATCGGCCTCCTTGTCTCGCATCAAGAAGGGTTTTCCAATGCCATATTGGAAGCAATGGCCAGCTCTCTTCCAATGATTGTTACAGACGCCGGCGGCAACAAAGAAGCCGTTTTACACGACAAAACTGGCTTTGTTGTTCCTATAAAAGATCCAGACTCCTTGGCTACCAGAATAATCCAGCTTGTAAATGACGATGAGCTGCGCAAAAGCATGGGATCACTTGGTCGCAGAAGGGCAATACAGCATTTTTCGATAAATAACTGTGTCAGAGAATATGTGACATTGTACCAGTCTCTATTGAAATAATCACAATCCACAATACGACTTCACGCACGCAGGATACCATCAATAATCAGAGGTATCTCCTAGACCAACTTTGCAACATTATTATATCCCACAATTGATATTGGTAGTTTCCTTTGCCTGAGACATGATCTTTCCACATCTGCAATACTGGTCTTGGATTGACCAGGCCGTACTCACTCAAACTATGCTGACTCAATAATTCTTCAGCCCACTCACGCAAAGGACCTCTCAGCCACTTGTCCAATGGCACCCCAAAACCCATTTTGGGTCGATCACTTAGCTCTCGCGGCACATATCGATCCAAAACCTGCCTGAGCGGCCACTTTCCCTCGCCGTCTTTCAATAAGATTTCGTCGGGTAATGCCCACGCAAATTCCACTACCCTGTGATCCAACAGCGGAACCCGCGCTTCAAGAGACACAGCCATACTAGCACGATCTACCTTGGTCAAAATATCATCAGGAAGATAGCTGCAGGTGTCCAAATATCGCATCAATTTTAAAAGACTGGGCGCAATGTCGAATAAATCATCAGACCACAGGATTCCTTTTGTCTCGTGACTCTGCAATATCACTTGCTCAGGATCATGCCAATGACACAAAGCTTGACGATACATCGCCAGCCCTTCATCCGACAGAAACTCACCAAGCAAGTTCAATTTTCCGCCAATATTTGGGCGGTCAGGAAAAACTGATAACCTACGTTGAATTTTGTTTAACGCCTTGCCGGGCAAAGATCGCAGCACAGATGCTACCACTGAACGAACCCCTTCCGGGATCCTTCGAAGCACTTCCCGCCTTTTCAAGGTCTGGAAATAACGCGAATACCCAGCAAACAGCTCATCCCCTCCGTCGCCACTCAAGGCGACAGTCACGTGCTTCTGGGTCATTTCTGACACTAAATAGGTCGGAATTTGGGACGAGTCCGCAAATGGCTCATCATATATATCAGCAAGCTTGGGAATGACATCAAGGGCATCCTGCGCAGACACATACAGCTCGGTGTGGTCGGATCCAAGATGTTTTGCTATCTCTGCGGCATGTTGAGCTTCATTATAACCTGCTTCCTCAAAACCGATTGAAAACGTCTTAACTGGCCGAGAGGAAGATCGCTGCATCAATGCCGTTACAACAGAAGAGTCAATCCCCCCAGATAAAAACGCTCCCAAGGGCACATCTGAGACCATCTGCCTTTGGATCGCGTCAGACAATAAATCCTCTAGACTGTCAACGGCATCCCGTGCACTACCCTGGAATTGGTTCTCGCACCCGTATTTTACTACATCTTTCATGTCCCAGAAAGATTGGCGCTCAATTTTTCCGGTCGAAGGTTCAATTGTAACAACACAACCCGGCTTAAGTTTTTCCACACCCTGATGGATAGTCCAAGGTCCCTGAACATAGCCATGGCGCAAATAACTGGCCAACGCCCCCCGATCGATGCAACCTGCCCATTCGGTGTTTTGATAAAGAGCCTTCAGTTCAGACGCAAAAAACACCTTACCGTGCTGGACCGCCCAATAAAGAGGCTTAATACCCAGCCTATCACGAACCAGCGAAAGTTTTGCCTCCCTACGATCCCACACCGCACAAGCAAACATCCCGTTCATTTTCCTAAATGTTTCCTCAATCCCCCACTGAGAAATAGCTTCTAGGATGACCTCGGTATCAGAATGCCCGCGATAGCTATTTACGCCACAAGCGCGTAGCGCCTCACGTATTTCTTCGCAGTTATAGACTTCACCATTATACACAATGACAAATCGGCCATTGTCCGACAACATAGGCTGACTTCCGGCAGGCGAGAGGTCAATAATTGACAAGCGCCTGTGCACCAATCCGACGCCCCTTTCAACATCCAACCAAACACCTGAGCCGTCTGGACCACGATGAGCTATCGCATTGCCCATTGAGACGGAAAGACTTTCCATATATTTTTTCGAAAAATTATTGTTTGGAAATACAAACCCTGCGACGCCACACATCTTCGCTCACTAGAAAAAATAAATTACTACCAAAAACCAATCATATGGCTACTGCAACAGCTCGGAGTATACTTGGTCGTATCCTTCCACACACATTCTCAAACTAAACCTATCCTCAAGAAATAATTTCGCCTCGCTTCCAATACTTATTCTATCAACTTCGTTAATGAAGAAATATCTAATAGCCTCCTCGAGGCCACAAGCGTCGCGTGCCTTTATTAACTTGCCGGACAAACCGTCTTTGACAGCATCTATATTACCACCAACTGCGGTCGCTATTGTCGGCAGACCTGAAGCCATATATTCCAATACAGCATTTGAAAAACCCTCATGATCCGATAGCAGCAAACCTACATCCGACGCTGCCAAAATCTCTGCGGTGTCTTCTCTACGACCTAAAAAAGAAACCTTTGCACTCAGGTTTGCCTGCCGGACACGTTCACGCAAAAATGCCTCGTATTCACTTTGCCCTGTCCCAACCAGCACTACCCGCCAAGGCGCATTTCCGAACTCACAACTTTGAAGCCTTTCCAAAGCATCAAATAAAAAGCTGTGCCCTTTATATGGAATTAAATTCGCTAACATAACGAAAACAACCTCTTGAGCCCATCCATAGTGTATACGGAGCTCTTGTCTCCGTATCCGGGCAAGTTCATATGGTAGTTTATTAATACCATTATGTACTATTCTCAGTTTCTTGGCGTCTATGCCCGCATTGATCAACTCATCTCGAACAACGGAAGAATGTGCCATAACAACTTTTGCCATTTTCATAGCAATTAGTTCTACGACCCCTTCCTTATAAAATGAATCCGGACGCGACAGTTGATTTCTCTTGCTGATGATTAGATTGCATTTTGGGGATTTTTTATAAGTCAATGCACCAATGATACTGGGCATACCAAGGAAGCAATGAAGGATATCTGGTGAGATATCCTTCACAATTGATCTAACTTCCGACAATTGCTTCAATATCGCATATATGCCTCGAAGCTTCGGTATATTGAATCGGCCTTGCGGCGAAACTTGAAAAATATTTATTCCCGCTTCGCGGATAGGCTCACTCATTGGCCCATCCGGACCAAGACTTATAACATTTATGTCGTAACCTAGATCACTGAGAAAAGGCAAAATCGTCGCCAAATGCCTCTCCGTGCCCCCGATTGAGAAGCCCCCAGTCAAATAGACAACACTGCGCCTACTCATCAATCTATCTTCGTGAACAAGAATTCATTACAGCCATGTCCACCACCGCAAGTTTTCATGCTCTCCAGCTGGAACCCGCGATCTTTTAGAAAAACGAAAATTTCATCCGGTTTTGCAACCTCGAATGGATACCCTCCAACCCAATCCACTAAATCATGCCAAACGGACATCCCTCGATCGTCTTTTCGGCTCGCCCAATCCTTGAATGGAAGAGGATTTTGCATTCGGATCAGTCGGATTAAGCTTGATCTCACTTCGAAATACGTTGCGACAAATAGAACCAATCCTAGCTGTAGAAAACCAGGTAGATTTACGTACGTCTTCTTTATCGACTTCCACCGATTACTGGCTCCACCCTGATCGTTATAGATCGCTAGAGCGAACTTTCCACCGGGTTTGACGCATTTAGAAGCCAAATCAATTCCATTCCACATTTCACCGGTATGATGCAGTACCCCCCATGAATACACGACATCAAAATGACCGAGTTTGGTCATATATTCCGGATTAATAGCTGACCCCTGTTGGACTTCATAGCTTCCACCTTTGCAATATTGGCTCAAGTTTTGCCGGGTGCTATCAACTGAATTCTTATCGTAGTCAAAGCTAAACAGTCTTGCGCCAAGCTTCGCAGCAGCAACACTACTCAAGCCGCTTCCCGATCCAACATCAAGGAATGTCTTGCCTTTAAGGTCATCTTCCTGAAGCAATCTCTGTAAATTAATAACAGAAGATCTGATACGTTCTTCATCTAGCGATTTTGAAAAGGATTTCCAGTTTCGCCCAAATTCAAAACGTAGTTCTGACATACTAATCCTGTAATTTTTCGTGAGCATTCAGTCCGGCCAATTGCAGATCTTGCTCGGTTAATCCAATTAGCTCGCCTATTTGCGTTAAACGGCCGTCTCGCTGCATAATCTTGATATACAAAGTTTTATTTGCCACAGCCCTTCCTTCCACCGCCCTACTAACGCATTGCACCGGCACTAACGGGTCCGGAGTCCACCAAACAGGATGCGTTAGGATATGCAGCTTAGGATAACAAGGTCCGGACAATAGCTCCTTGAGCGTCTCACCTCTCCAAATACCATTGGAATCAGATAAATACTTTGCTTGCTCATAAAATTTCGGGCTGGCTAGATTTCTCATGCCGCAAATAAGTTCAGACTCTACAATCTTTTCCAAATGTAATACGTGATTGTGAAACGAAAACGAGACAAGATCGCAGCCCAAAACCTGAGACAATAGATTTTTTTCCATTAAGACTCGATCTAGAAGAAAACTCTCAGTAACAGGAGAAGATCCAAGGACGTCCATATCAAAATGGAGACCAATTTCATGCCCTAGTGAAACGATTTCACGACAAATATTGGAAATTTCTGGCTCTAAAATATTGTAATACCTACTTGAACACAGAAAATGATATACACATTTAGCTCCAGCAGCACCTTCTATTTTTGCCATCGCTAAAGCACGATGGGGGCTGTAGTCGACGTCATGTCGCCAACACACGCTTGGAACATCGGACCTAAAATCACTGCCATCAAAGTGATACTTTGAAACAGCCTCTAACACCAATTCACTGTATTTCTGCTCGGTAAACTCAGTAGCAATTACCATTGACACTTCATTCTTAAAGTTTTCTTCGACCGATCGGATTTGCTGGCACGCCAAACACCCTTTCCCCTTGCGAAACAGGTTTTCTGACTACGCTACCAAGACCGATGAAAGCACCATCACCTATCGTACAATAATCTATCACTGTCGAATTGGGGCTTATCCAAACGTCAGCACCAACGTTACAACTGCCACAAACAACCACACCAGCCGCAAGAAACGTTCGTTTTCCAATGATACAATTGTGGGCTATATGCACGTGATCATCGGTTTTCACAGCATCTCCGATCGTAGTCGTATCCAAAGCTGCACGCACTACAGTGCAATTAGCACCTATTTCAACATCGTTACCGATAACAACATTTCCAATGTGAGGAAAGCCTACTGGATCTCCGTCAAAATTCTTGGAAAAACCAAATCCGCTAGCGCCGATCGTCGTATTTGGCTTGATAATACAGTTTTTTCCAATAACGACATTATCCCCAATCACAACATTCTCAGAAATACTTGTTGCACTTCCGATCTTTACATTTTTTCCAACTACTGAGAATGGTCCGACACTAACACCGTCCTCAAATGCTGCTGTAGCATCAATTTCAGCTTTATCGCTAATGACGGCGGTCTTCTTTATAACGAAAAATTCGGTCACAAGCAGTGAGAATGCTAAACGCGGATTTGGGTGCACTATGACGGTGCATCTCAAGTCTCGCGCTATACTTTCTGTAGTTACACAGACCACACTTTCGGTGGAATTTATAACCTTTACTGCCTCTTCGCTGTTTTTAGATAGAAATACAATGGAATTCTCCGATATGCCCGCTATCGACTTTGGGCCAACAACAGCGCAGTTCTTGCCAAGAAGAGGTACCTTTAAAAAACCACTACAATCTTTTGCCGTTATGAGTTTCATCGACGACTTCCCTCACCGTCGCTTCCTGCAGAAAACTGCAATGACCAAAGCTGTGAAAACTTGCCCTTCACAGACAACAGTTCCTTCAATGTGCCGCTTTCAATTACTCTGCCCTCGTCTAGGACATATATTCTATCGACATTTTTGAGTGTTGATAGCCTGTGAGCAACCATAACTATCGAAATCTCACCACGTAATTCATCTACTGCCTGAAGGAGCTTGCTTTCACTTTCCGCATCCAACGCACTTGTAGCCTCATCCAGTATGAGCAGCTTTTTTGCGCCGAGCAAAGCTCTGGCAAGGCCAATTCTCTGTCGCTGCCCCCCGGACATCCTAACCGCACGTCCACCTATAACGGTATGATAGCCGTCCGGCATTCCCATGATAAATTCGTGAGCGTTTGCCAATCTAGCTGCGCGCTCAATATCTTCGAAACTGGCATCAACATCTCCCCACGCGATGTTGCTCGCGACAGTTCCTTTTATAATCAACGTCTCTTGAGAAACATAACCGATCCGGCGCCTCCAATCCCCAATTGGGAATGTTTTCAGTGGCTTTCCATCGACCATCAACTCTCCATCTGCCGGAACTGCCAAGCCAACAATCAAGTCCACTAATGTTGATTTACCAGCACCAGATGCCCCGACAAGACCAATCACGCTTCCTGCCGCAATCTTTATTGACAAATGCTTCAATGCATTAATGTCATCGTAAACTACGGATACATCTTTGACATCGATCTCTGCGGCACCGGTCGACGAAAACTTACCCTCATGACTATTTTGATGCTCTGCTGCCGCATTTGCGTTAGCAAGTTCATTTTGACAATTCGTGAGCGCTGACGCCGATAGTAAATAAGATTGTTTCAATTGCTGACAGTTTGCCAACTGGGTATACAAGCGCAAAAAAATGTAGATCGTTACGATTACTGCAGAGACAGGTATCTCAGCCCTTGCTATTCCGAACCAAACACCCGTGGCAAGCAAGACATAGCCAAGGCCCATGTATACCGCCTGCGTAACCGCTGGAATAACTCCTGACCGAAAAAATATATTTCTATACCGTTCAATTGCTTGCTTAACGTCCCTGATCGCGGTCAATTCTGTTGCTGTCGCCTTCACGAGCTTCGCATTCTGCAGAAAATCTTGCACGCTACCGTACAGCGCCTCGGAAACAGCTGTAACCTCAGAACTGGTTCTCCTGCTGAGGTCACTAAGTGGTCGGGTGAGTAGAAATATCGCAACTCCGACAACGATTAAACCAGCAACAACCTGCCACGCAGTTAAACACGCTATGATTGCATACACTAAAATGTAGAAGCAGCTATTCATCATCTGCAACAACAAGCTAAGTGCCGCTGAGTTTCGCGAAGACTCTGTTAGTATTTGGTTAACTTGCGCTTCCGGCTTTGAACCCTGCAAAAAAGACCAGCTCGCATTAATTACCGAGCTAAAAAGGCTTTCTTGCCACATGGCTGTGTATCTCGTTGTGGAATACGCTTCTAAAAATTTCAGGGCAAAGGTGGATGCCACTTGCAGCAACAAAATTACGACGAGAACTGCCATAAGAGCGCCAAGTTCATTTGGAATACTGAGCACAGACAAAATGCGGGAGATACCCCCCTGCAATGCGCCACCTGCCTCCCCGCTCGCGTGATCTATCCCCAACTGGGAGAGGAGAGGTACAAGCATCGACAATCCTATTCCCTCCAACATTGAGGACACAAGCATCACCAGAGCCAGCAATGGCAATTTCCATCCCAACAATGACCAAGCATCCAACAATGTTGTCTTATACATTCAAAAAAAACCTAACGTTACTCACTTTGTCAAAATTCATTTTCTAAAATTCGCTTACATCGATTTAAGCTGAAACTGTCCAGCAACCCACTCAGAGCCAAAAAACTTTTGATCCTTAATAAGACTAAATGCTTGTTCAATCTGCTTTGACCTAGCCATGACACTGTGCTGCTCCAAAACAAGCGCACGTCCTGAGTCAGCAATTTCCTGCGCTCTATCCAAGTTAGAACTAAGCCACCAGTGTGCATCCATGACTTCTTCCGGGCGGCAGACTACCGCACTGATACGGTCTTCGAATCCAAGACAATCAAAACCCTTCGGTTTGTCGCATACAAGCACTGAGCCGTTTACAGGCACCTCGAAAAACTTTCTAATTGGCCACCGAAGCACACTACCACAGGTGTACGTAAATTTGGCTGAGCGTAGAGCCCGTCGGAATCCACCTTGAATGGCGGAAAGAGTCCAGTATTTATTATACATATTGAACCCAACCTTACTCGCGAGCGCGAAAGCAAGTGGCATCCACCTTCCTGGTCGCTGAAATCCCTCGGCATCCAGTATCTTTCTTGCAATTACGCGAGCGTTGTAATCCGCTCCCAGACAGGCCCAATCCCGTGATCTGCGATGTAGCGGCAGATCGCTTCCCTCGTCACGAGCAACGAACTGCGGACATGAAATAATTGCTTGGGGATTTTGCTTTAGAAAATCTAAATAGTTATCTTCCCATTTAGAATAGATATCGGCGTCCACACCCCAGATTGGAATGTTTTCCGATTCCAAAGCATATTTAGAAAAAATGAACTCTTCGCCCCAGGTAATGAAGTAGTCGCCTAACTCCTGAAGTCTTTCGATATGAACATTCGTAAAATTATAATAATCCGATTGCATCAAGGCAATCACCCGCGCCCCTTGATATGCACTTAGAAATTCTCGCCATTTTACTGCCTCAATTAGTAAACTTCGATCAAATCGGCAAGCATGGTTGACGAACCGGTTAGAGCTTATGTCTTCCATATTGAAAGACTGTAATACATATTCGTCGGTTATTATTATATCATAAGGGCCGTTGCACGCGACGTAGTCATCAATCCCCTTGGACAATATAGATGCGCTGGTGAATCCAGGGCCGTAAACATCAAGATCACAAGAAAATGACAACACTTTTAATAATAGCTCTCGTGTCGGATCCATAAATTTGACATTAAATGTTAGGTATAATGCCTTTATGTTGTTTACTTCCTCTAAACTTTTCGCCGAATTCATATCGGTAATCATCTCATATATTGAATATAACTAATAAGTGTATTTGATAGACTGGATGCATGCAGCTATTCGAATAGCTGCTCTGCCATCACCAAACAGATCTTTTTGCGGACCGCTCGGAGCAGTCGCAGACAACACACGGTCAACCAATTTTTCTGGATAGCGGCCGATCAACTGGTTCCATCCAGTCAGAACAGTTTCAGTCCACTCTGTCTCATCTCTCAGAGTTATACATGGCCTCGCTAAAAGATACGCCTCTTTCTGTACCCCTCCGGAGTCCGTGACGATGACACGCGCACGGGACTGCAACGCAATAAATTTAGTATACGAAAGAGGCTCAAGCAAACTTACATTAGAACGCTTAATACGCTCAAGTAATCCTGTTTCGATTAATTTTTTCAGAGTCCGCGGGTGAACAGGAAAAATAACATCAATACTATTTGAAAGCTCTATAATACCATTCACAAGATATCTGAATACATCATCATCATCCGTACTTTCAGCCCTATGCAATGTAACAAGCACGTATTCTTTATCTGTTATCTCGTGAAACACATCTAAATTAATATTATTACTGAGAACTGACCGCAGGCCGTCGACCATTATATCCCCTACGTTACATACCAGAGGCCCTTTTTTCAAATTCCAGTCGATTCGGCCATTAATTTGGGCAAGTTCGGCACTATTTTCGTCACCAGCGATACCCTCTCGTTTGAGGTTTTCAACAGCCACGGCATTAGGACACAATAAAACTGATGCCATATGATCAGTTAGCTTGCGGTTGATTTCTTCAGGCATCTCAGCACGAAAACTTCTCAATCCCGCTTCCACGTGAACAATAGGCATGGATAGCTTCACAGCAGCAAGTGCCCCGGCTAGCGTGCTGTTCGTGTCGCCAAACACAACCACAGCGTCTGGCTTGACCTCGCAAAAAACCTGCTCCAATTGCTCAAGCATTCGCCCCGTCATCTGCCCGTGAGAGCCACTTCCAATTCCCAAAGAAAACCGTGGAATCGGCAAGCCCAATTCTGAAAAAAAATTGCCTGCCATGGCAGGATCGTAATGTTGTCCTGTATCGACAATATACTCTTCAATCCCTACCTTAGAAAATTCTTTAGAAAGAGGAGCAGCCTTAATGTATTGGGGACGCGCGCCAACAACTGTAAGTATCTTCATTTCTGCCCCCAGGAAGTCAGCCTTCCATATAACTCCACCTCTGCCGCGATTGACGCCTTTGGGCTGTAATCTTGATCGTACAACACCTTAAGCTTAGCACCCATTTTCGTGGCACGATCAAAATTACAAATTAGATCCACAATAGCATCACACCACGCCTGCGGGTCTGTTGCGACCACCACCCTTCCTGTGTCACCGTCACAAATCATTTCGCGATGCCATTCAACATCACTGGTGACAACCACCTTTCCAAGAGACGCAGCCTCAAGAAGAACAAAACCCGACATCGGTACTAACACAATTCCCGCACTATTTAGATAATCGTGAACTTTTTCTCTTTGAGTCCATCCCACGAACTTAACTTGGCTGCAATCTTTAAATAATTCCTCTCCGGCCTCTTTAAGTGGACCATCACCGCAAAAGACAATATTCCACCCTTTGACGTCCATCTGATTCTGGCTGAACAGGAGTTTTAGTGCATCAAAAATCACATCGGTAAATTTATATTTATTCAAAAAACCCACGATAACGATTTGCTTGTGCTCTCCCCACTTGCTCTCATACGCGGATTTTTTTGTCACCGGATCTGACAACCAAGGGATTCTGACGCACTTTGTTTCTGCGTTTCGACTTCCAATAATCTTTGATACATATCTTGCGGTATATATATTCGGGACAATGATAGAATTAGCCAACTTGAGAACTAGCCATTCGATCCCATAGGACAGAAAGCGATTATTGTAGTTGTATTGCTTATTCTTTTCTTGAACAATTCTATTATCACCCCCAAGTGACACTACGAATGGAACACCTCTCAACCTGGAAGCAATGCCAGCCATCAAACTTCCAAGGTAGGGCAACCTTCCACGAACGATGTCGACCTTTTCAGATTTTAAAATTTTCCAGAAACGATAGGTTGTTCTCAATGCCTTAAGCGGGGAAAGCCCTTCAACGCCATGAGAGTAAACCTCAATACCATAAGGTTCTAAAAAGCCGCGTAACTGTAAGTCCCGCTCATGCGGGGTGAAATGCAACACTCTCTGCCAAGCTCCTTGTGGATTGTACAGACGGCAAACAGACTGAAGTACCCCTTTTCGCTCCAGATCAACGAGGCTTGAGTCCATAACGTTCAACACGACGGGCTTTGTTGTAATGCTCATTGACTTTCACTTACCTCAACTTGGATCTTTCTGAGGTAATATCGCCCATTTTCTTCCAAGGAAAACAGAATTTAATGTAAAAACTTTCAGGGACCCGGCCAATTTTTGTAAGGATGTAGAACAAGGGGCGAAGTCTTTCAAAAGTTTTCTTGTAAGTTTTAAAATCTCTCCAGCTTTTGAGCGGCTGGCTCATCACCTTCTCAAATTCTGCTCCAGAGAAGCTAAGGCGCTTTTTTACCAGATCCAGGATTTCATCTTCAAGATGCGGAGGCTCTCTCAGCGCTGCCAGAGCGTCAACGCGAGACATTTGACCAGATCTCGCCAGCGCCGCGTACCCGTTTGCCCTTTGATCCACGCCAAACCGTTTCGGCATGAAGTAACTATGATAAAAAGCCGTAAATCTATTCTCTAAGTGATGCCCTCCGTACCACTCCCAACCATATCGCTCAGCAAGAAGCTTCTTTGTTTCCGACTTGTCGTAGTCCATGTAATATAGCGGTCGTACTCTTTTGATACCGCGGACGATCACCCAGCGCAGAAAACGAGAAAGAGTCATATTAGGGTAAGTTTTCATCGGTAGCTTGCCGAATGCTTTATGCACTGACTCTATATATTTACCGTCCATATATAGCCAACCAAGAGGAGAAACTCCCTCCGTCCGGAATGAGTGACCTTCGACAAGGTGTTTAATTCCGTGTTTTTCCGCGGCCAGATAAAGCGCAGAGATAAAGCCTATGTCTGTAGGCGCTTCAATATCCGCGACCCCAGCTGCCATAAATGCTCTGTAGATGTCATCGTATTCTTTGTTGTTAACAACGTATGTCGACAACTCTATGTCAAGCGCACTGACTATCTTGTGGATATTCTGAGTCGCTACCGGTGAATTCCAGGTATTATCAAAATGTACAGCTAATGGACGCACCCCTTCTCTGACAAGGACATGCAATAAATAACTTGAGTCACAGCCGCCCGAAACACCGACAACGCAGTCGAACTTCTTTCCCTTCCCGGCTTGTTTCATTTCTGAAATGAGTTTAGCCAGTTCCTCTTGACCTTTTGCGCCTTTGTTCGGGTATTGATCTTCGAGGGAATCATGCAACTTGCAGAAATTGCACACACCCTCTTTATCAAAAGTGATATTCGGAACGTGTTCGTCATATACACAACGCGTGCAGATCTTTACCTCTACCTCATGCGTTCTAGCTTCAGTCATACTTTCTCCAGCGGCTGTATTGTACTGATATCATACAAATAATATGCATCAGATTTCATCAGTAGCCTCTCGCCCTTCATCCGAAGTTCTTCAGGGGCAACATATCTACTATCCAGCAATAATCGATTGACCCCATCTTTGACATAGTAGCTTAGGTCCTTCTTCAATACGGGAAAGAACTGCTCCAGTCGGACATCGAACACATCGCTATGGGTCCCCCAATAGACACGTTTCTGCGTTTTGTATGCAACAAAATCACAAAGATGGACTGGAAAACACATGACGCACACCTCACCGTCTTCCGCAATCGTGTGGAGGATGTCTCTCAAACTGTTATCAGCAGCCCCTTCTGTCGCAAGGTTGCTGCGCTTCATATTGGTTCTAAGAATCAATAAGTATTGGCGGCAAGTTAAAATTGCACAGCAGATCGTGAGCCCGATTGCAAACGCAGAACTCTCCCCCGAAATCCCAATTGCACAACCACACAATGCAGGGAACAACGAAAACTTAAAATACTGCCGCCCTAAACCAATTCCTCGTAAACACTTAAAGAAATGCACAGAAAAACCTAAAATGTACACAGACGACACCCACGCCGACAAGAAATACAAGAAATATTGATTTTCTCCGTAATTTCCTTCTACGAAAATAACAATGAATGGAAATAGAAAGTAGTTCTGATGAAGGGTATTTTTCAAGAAACCTATGGCACCGGCTTCATTTTTTTGGTCATAAAAACTGGTCGAATTATGATTTCCGCCATAAACCGGCGATTGACGAACAATATGTGCTCCCAAATTTTTCCAGTTTCTAGCCCAAAATAAAACGATGTTCCAATGACCGACAACTATCCTACGGGCTCCAGACGGCCAAATCACAAAAGGCAAGCAGTATATCGCAAGAACAATTAAAATAAATTCAAACTCCATCGTCATGAAAGACACGACTGGTAGAGTAAACCACAATTGCTGTAGCGACAGTTTGTGACTAAAGAATAATAAAACGCACACCAATAACAATAGAAATAGCAGTATACTGTCATATTCTCCGCGGTAAACACCCGCATACGACAAGCACATCAATACGTTAAACAGCAAAAGACCAAATGGTCTTACATTCAGAGCCGAAAACTCGATTACAAGACCTGCCGAGATCCCGTACAATAGCGCGAACAACAACGCCAACGGCACTCCCGCACCAAAATGTACGGCCACACCATATAGTACGAGCGCGGAAACACAGTCCACGATATGATTAACCACCCAAAAGTATTTATTTAAAATCTTTTTGGGGATTAACGCGCATAATATTATGAATCCTGGTGGATACCACTGCTCCGGTCTTTCCAGGACAAACAACTCCGGCTCAACAACGATAGGCAGTTTCCAACTTTTCCGAAAAGCTTCTGCATTTAACAAGATATTATATGCGTCACAGCCTTGATACCTATCCCCCAAAATCGGTAACACCCTAAGCATAACAAACATAGGGACCAGTAGAACCACACCTATTACGAATTCAAACATCACTAGACACAATTCGACTTATAAACACGGCTTCAACAATGCCTCGATCTCGTTTCTTTCTGGAAAGTTAATTAAAACTCCGCGCTCTTTACCAGAAAAAACAAATAAGCTTCCCGCTGCAGAAGCAGACGCTGCGCATTCTGAGATAGGTAGCAACAAATCTTCCCGACATCCAGCACCACTACAGGCCACAACAGGAACATCCGTAGCGGCTGTTACCGCGGAAATTAGTTTCAAATCATACCCTATCATCTCGCCATCACGGTTTACGCTTTGAAGCAAGATTTCCCCTGCTCCGGCATCGGCCAATTGTCGCGCTCGTTGGTCTGGTGTGACGTTCATGGGCTTAGTCCCGCCTAAAAATACACACTCGTATCCACCAAACATTTTTTGCTTCGCGTCAATACTGCCAACAATACACTGGGAACCAAATTCCTTTGCTGCATCCCTAACGAAATCGATATTTTTTGCCGCCTCTGTGCCAAGCACCACCTTTTCCACACCGGCTCGAATTAGCTTCTCTATATGATTTAAACTTTTAATACCTCCACCATAGGTAAGAGGCACCCAACATTCTTCTGCTACTTGCTCGACCAACCCCACGTCAGGCTCACAATTTAACTTGGAAGCTGCAATATCTAGTAACACTAGTTCATCTACTTCAAATTTATTAAATAGATTTATCACGTTTACCGGATCACCGAGGTAAGTCTTTTTTTTGAACTTACGTGTTTTTACCATTCCCCCTTGATCGATCAAAAGGCATGGAATGATGCGTGGGATCAGCATCCCTCGCCTCCCGGAATTGAACTTCCTGTAGATACAAGTAACTTGTGTAACGTTTTTTTATCATCGACCAAAAAGGTTCGCCCCTCATTCAGCTGATATACTCTGCGGATATTCTCGTAAATCTCCTCAACAGGCGCCGCAGCGCCGTCAATGTATTGTATAGTTCCGGGGTCAAAGAACCATTCAGAAGGCGCAGCCCCACGCGCCAAAGTCAACAAGCGCTCTACGACCGCTTTGGGGCTGACAGTACCCCTAGTATATGCTTCTGCTTTATCCCTAAAGCTTAGACGTAGTTTCTCGTCGGTTATCAGAGTTTCCAATACGGCTGCCAACTCTTCCGGACGAGTTCGAACTGTAGGCGCCCGAGCCCACTCCGGCACATAACTATCAAGGTGCTCGAAGGCGTAACCTCCGACTACGACGACTTTTTTGGCAGCAAGCCCTTCTAGCGCAAAAATCCCGGCATAGTTGTCACTATACATTTCATCAACGATGATATCTGAGGCTAAAATTTCTTCGATAACTTGTTTGTTTGAAACTCCCTTAAGTTCCTTGTATTCGAAGCAATAACCTTTTGATTTCAAGTCCATGATTGCACGGCGGATTACGTCAGTTCCTTTCAATAATGGATCACTCGGTGCGTGCAGCAATCTCAATGGCCGTCCCTCTTCACCAGCAATTTTTCGGCCCTGAAACAGATCATCTGGTACCGGGTTAAAGATGACTTGCCTAAGGCAGCATCGCTTTGCATGCAGATGAGCAGATGAGGGGCTGTCGATAATTACATCAGCCAGTTCCTCATTTTTTAGTAAAATAGCCTTGAAGGCCTCTAGTTCATTGAGCTTCTCTTGATAGTTTTCCCGAGTGCTTGTGTATCCCAGATAAAATGGTCGCGAGTCTGAACCATGATAGCTGTATATGACTTTACGACCTAAAAGCTTCGCAAGCCGAAGCTCTAGCCTCGAGTTAGTCAGACATGCACCAGATTTTATTAAAAGCACATCAAAGCTAAGAGCTATCCAAACAGAAAGAAGGATCAATGCCGGCTTATAGAGCCATTTTCCAAGCCAGCTTTGGAAAAATGCGCCCCCATCGGCCTCGCAGTGTGCAAGGTCGTAAGCTCGCCGGAAAACACTTGGGATCAGAGCTGTGTGAGAGGATCCGTGTCGAAGATCCGTTCCTAAATTGAGAAAATAGGCTCGATGCCCTTGCATTAGAAGAGATTGCTCAATGCTACGATAAACACCACAAGTGTCTGTAAAACCCAAAAAGACTCTTATACGTTCATTTCGGAAACCCATAGCACATTCCAACCAAAAACAATCGGTTGCCTCTCGGCAATTATGTAGACCTTTAGATCGCTCTTGTTATTCATTCTCGCCGAGTTGGTTTTTGAAGCAGAACTTCATATAAAAGCTTTCGGGTACACGCCCTGCTCTGACTAACACGCTAAATAGGGGGCGCAGCAACTCAAAGTGCTTTTTATAAGTTGGAAAGTCTGTCCAAGTTTTTTTGGGCAAGGACATAACTCGATCAAACTCTTCGTCAGTCCAATTCATACGCTTTTTAACAAGGTCAATAAATTCCGGCGGACATACAACTTCGTTTTCCAAGAGTTGGAGCGCCTCTTCTTGGGTCAGCTGGCCCGATCTGCAAAGAGCCGCATGCCCCAAATAACGGAGGTCGTAATTCCATCTTTTCGGGAAAATGTACTGATGAGCAAAGGCAACAAACCTGTTTTCCAAATGATGACCACCGTACCATTCCCAACCATACTCTTTGGCAAGCATTTCTTTAACCTGCTCTTTTGGGTACGACATGTTGTAAAGCGGCCGCACGCGCTTGATGCCTTTTACCGCTGTCCAATAAATGAATTGAGATAGCGACATATTGGGAAATGTTTTACGCGGGAGACTACCAAACTTATCATGAATGGAAGTGATATAACGACCATCCATATACGCCCAATTCAAAGGGGCTATCCCTTCTGTACGGAACGAATGTCCCTCTACAATATACTTCAAACCGTGCTTAGCTGCGGCTGCATACATCACTGAAGCCAGGCCAATATCAGTTGCAGCATTTACATGATTAGTACCTGCAAGCATAAATGACTTCAAAATATCATCGAATTCTTTACTATTTACTACATATGTCTCCAAATCGACATTGAGACTGTCCAACACTTTATAAATGTTCTGAGTGGCAATTTCTGAGTTCCATGTATTATCAAAATGAACTGCTAATGGCTTGAGTCCAAGTTCAACCAGACGAACAATCAGATATGATGAATCACAGCCACCACTAACTCCGACTACGCAATCATATTTTTTTCCTTTCGCAGACTCCTTAATCTTTACGACAAGACTTTGCAAAGCCGCTTCGCCATCTTTTCCATCAGGATATTGTTTGCACAATTTGTCGTGAATTTCGCAATAGTTGCACAAACCGTCTTCATTGAACTTTATCAAAGGGACAGTTTCGTCGTATATACACCTTGAACAACGTTGAATATTTGAAAATTCCATAACTTCCTCTTGCATCTCGTAGAAATATTCACGGAACACAGCCCTGTGAACAGATGTTACAGGCTAAACATAATTCCGTTTTAGCATAAATAGCAGGTCACATTTAATCCGCAGCTAAATCATGCGTTTCTAAATCCAGTCGTCGACGGAGAAGTCGACAATATTACTAAGTTTAATCACATCATCATGAAACAAGCGACGAAGTTGGGCCTGTAATCGGTCCGGGATTACGTGCGCCTCTTCAGTAATGTTTTCTTTTAGGCGGCTTAGAGCTTCTTCTTCGCAACTATTTCTTACTATAGAAGAACAGTCAGAATTTCGCGCTCTCACATACCTAAGTACTTCTCCAAAACGATCGCCGAACACGCTTCGGCATTGCGATTGGATTTCCGGGCTAATCACATTAGGACTGTTAAACTGCGGCATTTTCTTTGGTAGAAATGAATTCTCTACTCCAAGGAAGTCGAAGACTTTCTTGAACCCGCCAGCGCTATCTGCTCTAAAATCTTCAGACTTTAACACCAACAGCTGTTCCCGCGGGAAAACACGCAGAAACGCTTCTATTTGCTTACCGTACATACTCCTACCAGTATAGTCGAAAGGCTTAATAGTCTTCCAACGACCTTGAGCACTCGAATTTCTCTTGGATTCATATCTGATTGCATCTTCAAAACTATAGGGCTCCAAACCGTTGAGGGCAGTAAAACGGTAATTTGCCCAAGCCCGTTCAACTGGATCACGCAGCATCACAATCAATTTCACACTGGGTACAGCGTTGATTATACGCCGAGCTACAACCTCGCCGCCATAAAGATAAGATGATGATTTTTCGCCTATTGCATTCTCCGCCCCGACCCCTGAAAACCACTCTTGGAGATAACTGCCGAAACCCTTCTCATATTCCCAGTCCTTCAAGAAAAAATGGGGCTCCGGAGTAGTTTTAACAGGCATAAAAATCTCGGGATGCTCAGATATGGAAGTGCTGAGATAGCTAGTTCCCGCTTGAGCAGCACCACATACCAAAAAGGTTGGTGACTTAGGCATCTCGCAAATATTTGCAGGCTCTTCTTTCATGTCAGGATATCGCCGACTGCAGACCGCTTACAACAAATTCAACGTCAACTTCTGTCATGCCCTTTACCAAGGGCAGAGTAAGGCTCTGGTTCTGTGCAAAATATGATTCCGACAAGTCTCCCGGCCTATACCCAAACTTCGAAAATGCGGGTTGTGCATGCATGGCGTAGGTGCCAAGCATCGTTTCGATCCCCATCTGCCGCATCCGGTCTATAACAGCGTTTCTATCGATGCTTTGTTCCAAAAGAATAACGAATGATTGAAAAGAGCATGCGCTTTCGTCATCTGATAGCGGAATACTGACGGCACTCATTGGAGCAAGCATGTCCATGTATATCTTAGATATTCTCTTCCGCTCAGCAACGATTTCCTGAATCTTCTGGAGCTGCGCTATGCCGAGCACAGCCTGCAACTCACTCATTCGATAGTTGAAGCCATGTTCAATGAACTCAAAACCAACGTCGAGCTTCTGGCCTCCATGGCTCCTGAGAACCATCAGCTTCTCAAATAGCTCGTCATTGTCTGTCGTGATCATCCCACCTTCGCCGGTAGTCAAAATTTTGCGGGGATGAAAGCTAAAGCATCCAGCTCCACCAATTGCGCCGCATCTCGTGCCGTTAGAGGTGGCCGTCACGGCACAAGCTGCATCCTCTAGCACCCACAGTCCTGTTTCCAGAGAAAAGGCGTTAAGTTCAACCGATGAAACCGGTTGTCCAAAAGGATGCACAACCATGATCGCTTTAGTCTTTGCAGAAACCTTTCTGCGCGCGTCATCCAAATCTAGATCGAAGCGCCCCGGAATGCAGTCAACCAGCACCGGCGTTGCTCCACACTGCGCAATGGCATTGCCCGAAGCGGGAAATGTAAAGTCTGAAACCAAGACTTCGTCGCCAACGGAAATCCCTCTGGCAACTAAACTCATATGCAAAGCCGTCGTAGCCGAAGTAGTCGTCAGCGCATATTTTACACCTATGTATTCAGCAAATTTCTCTTCAAATTCCCTCACAAACTTGCCTGAGGTGAGCATACCGCTTTCGAGTACATCTTTGATGTCACTTGCGACTTCGCTGAAATTGATATCTGGCTTAATGAGAGGAATCATCTGCTATTTCGTCCCCGGTACCAATCGAGGGTTTGTTCCAGGCCTTGCTCAAGGGCTGTGGTTCCTACGGCTCCAATTGCGGATCGAGCTTTGTCAACCCCGGCCAAATGGCGACGGACATCTGCTGATCTCGCTGGTTGCCATTCTATTTCACCTTTATAATTGAAATAGCGGCAGATTTGGGTCACGAGTTCCTTAATTGTAGTTTCTCTTCCGCTTGCCAAATTATAAATTTGACCTCTGGTAGTATCGCCAGAAATGGCAAAACGCATCAGTCCAGCGACCGTATCAGTCACATACACAAAATCTCGAGTTTGCAAACCATCACCCTGAATAATAGGAGGCTTTCCCTCCATCAGCCTTTTAGCTGTGATAGGGATAATCGCCGCCAACTGTCCGTCATTTTGCCTCGGACCATAATTGTTAAATGGTCTAACCGTTGTAATATTCAAATTATATTGGTTAACGTACGACGCTAAAGCGAGGTCGGCAGCTGCCTTCCCCGCCGCATAAGTTGTCTCAGCAAGTAGCGGGTGATTTTCTGACATCGGAACAGTCATTGCTGTTCCGTATACCTCTGATGTGGATACATGTATTAATCGCTGGTATCTTTCCAACCTAAGTAATTCTGCCAAATTAAGCGCAATATCTAAATTTACTCGGCAAGCCCCTGCTGGGTTGAAGAATGAATACAATAAGGCTTTCGTGGCGAGATTAAATACAACATCAGGCTTCACTTCTCTCATTACAGCGTCTAGCGCAGAGAATTCAGCTGCATCCTCTCGATAAAACCGGAATTTTTCGCCGTAATTCTGAGCTTGTTCTAAATTCTCTAATTTTCCTAAAAACAAATTGTCCACAACCGCAACCAGAGCGCAGTTTGCTTCTAATAAGGAGTCCACTAAATGACTTCCAATAAATCCGGCTCCACCGGTCACCAGAACACGCAGCCCTTCAAAATCCTTTTTCAGAAATTCGGTCATTTTTACCTACCGCACGTAATAATATTTTGCATTTTCCAAACAACTTTAAGCGCATCCAAAGCTTGGTGCCCCGATACAAAAGGCTCCAAATCATGATTAATGATGTCGACAAAATGACTGAGCTCTAACTGCAAAGGTTCCTGCCGACGGATTTGCACACTCTCCATCGAAATCCCTGACGCATACTGTCCGAATGGACTACCGTCTCCTCTGTCAATTGTGGATGTTTTCAGATAAACGTCGGCACTCTGATTCTGATAATCCACTTCAACTGCACCTCGATCAGTCGTGACGGTCAGTTTGCGAACAGGATTTTGGGACATTCTACTTGCAATGACTGTTGCTGATACTCCGGATTCAAACTCTAACAATCCGGTCACGTAATCCCCGCCCGAAGTTACATCTGTTTTAACTTCGGAGGCGTAAACCTTGCTAACCGGACTGCTTGCCAACGCTAGTACAATATCTAAATCGTGGACCATGAGGTCCATAACGACGTCGACATCCTTAATTCTCGCACTGACTGAACTAAGCCGCCGGGCTTCGATAGCTTGGATTTTGGCTCCCTGCTGTAGCATTGAGAACACTTGTTGAACAGCGGGATTGAAACGCTCAATATGACCAACCAGCAGTTTAACACCCGCCTTCTCTGCGGATCGGATCAATTCCTCACACTCGGTTTGTGAAGCAGCCAGCGGCTTCTCAATCAAACAATGCACACCATTGCTAAGAAAGAATTGCCCGTACACATGATGAGTAACGGAGGGGGTACAGATGCTAACGGCGTCAACCACTCCGACGATATCCGTCAACTCATCAAAGGAGACGCAGTTATAGTGTTGTGCGAGGGTCGATGCTTTGTGCTTATCGACATCATACAAACCAACTAGTTTTACGCCTTTTAATCCCTCATAGACACGTAAATGGTTCTGGCCCATGACGCCCGTACCAATGACAGCAACGTTTAAGATGCCTTCTGATAGTTGCTTTTTTTGCATAGGCGGCATGTCATCCAACTTGTTTGTCATTCAATTTTCGTGGTTCAGGAATGGTTTCCAGATCTTGCACGTATAGCCGTTGGCCACTTATTGTCACGTAGTCAACAATGCGTGCCGGACAGCCCATAACCAAGGCATGCGGAGGTACATTTGCAGTGACAACAGCTCCGGCAGCAATCATACAATGCCGCCCAAGCTTGATGCCACACACAATAGTGGCATTCGCACCGATACTCGCACCATCTTCGACGATAGTTTCCGACACTTTCCAATTTTGATTGTGGGCACGCGGTGTTAGGTCATTTGTAAATGAAACATTGGGACCAACAAAAACGTCAGATCCGATAGTTACACCGTTGTAAACTGATACACCATTTTGAATCTTCGTGCGATCACCTACTTCAGTATTGAAATCAATGTACACACCCTGTCCAATGTTAACTGCGGATCCAATTGTCGCTCCCTCCCGAACCTTGGTCCAGTTCCAGATCGACGAACCACTACCAATCGAGCTCTTTGGACTAACCTCTGCTGTCGGATGTATGTATGTGGGTACAGTCATGAACCACCAAAATAATTTTTAAAATGCTCAGCGCTACCTGGACGACAAGGTGTTCTTCAGTCCTGTCATGATCTGAGTTTGTGTTTCTTCAGTTAGATATGGATGCATCGGCAAGCTAAATACGCGTTCTTGAAGATATTCTGTGTTCCGCAACCCTGTTGGAGAACGAATTGCAGAAAGGTAGGGTGTTTGTAGGTGGTTAGGCTTCGGGTAGTAAACAGCTGTGGGAATACCAAGCTTCGACAAACCGTCCCGAATAGAATCTCTTTCCTCGCAAAACACCGTATATTGTGCCCACACCGACGAAGCGCCAGACATCACCACTTGTCGACCTAATTCTTCGGGTATTTGTTGCGAGTAAAAGTGCGCTACTTTGTCGCGATTAATGATTTCAGACGGAAAAATTTTAAGTTTTTCCAACAAAATTGCAGCTTGGATAGTGTCCAAACGACTGTTGAGACCCACTTTCACGTTATCGTATCGATCGATACCCTGCCCGTGGTTCCTCAGCGACCTAACTTCAGATGCAAGTTCTTCATCGTCGGTGAAAATTGCCCCACCATCCCCATAACACCCCAATGGCTTTGCGGGGAAAAAACTCGTGGTTGCAATATGCCCCAGCTGCCCAACATTCTTTCCCCTGTAGCTTGCACCAAAACTCTGCGCCGCATCAGCCACTACTTTTAAACTGTAGCGATCAGCCACCTGAAGGATTTCATCATAGTCGGCTGGTTGTCCAAATAAATCCACAGGGATGATCGCCTTTGGATGCAACTCACCATCTTGGACTATTTTGCCCACAGCCGCTGCCAAACTATCCGGACACATGTTGAAAGTCTTTTGATCCACATCCACAAATACCGGCTGTGCACCAACCAACCTCACTGCCTCTACGGTTGCCACAAACGTAAAAGACGGAGCAAATACAGCGTCACCCGGCCCTACACCGAGTGCCATCAAAGCCAACTGCAAAGCATCTGTGCCATTTGCACAGGAAAAGACATATTTCGAACCGCTAAAAGATGCCAAATTTTCTTCAAGTTTAGTCACCTCAGGGCCCATGACAAATTGTCCATGATCCAAGACTTTTGTAATCGCGACATCTATTTCTGACGAAATTTTCTGTCTTTGGCTTTGAAGATCAATAAATGGAATCACGAAACACACTCTTAAACTTGGCTATCTTTGTATTGCTTGCTGAGCAATACGATCAATATTCTCGGCCTGCTCAGGACTGGTTGTATGATGCACAACCGAAAAATTCACAGGTTTTTCCTTTTGCATGGTAGGCAGGCCATACCCAGAACAAAGCTGACATATGTCAATACTTCCCTGGTCCTTTAGAATTTTATTTCGGAATTCACGCGCACGCTTTCCATTAAAAACCGCATGAAGCCCTTCCTCGAATACATTACCTAAAATATGTTTCCCATTTGGGTCTCTACAACATGGAACGGCATCCCCATTCCAGTTTATCTGGAGAGAATTCCAAATCCATCCACATTCATTATCGGGCAAAACTTTTGGTTTTAGTGTTCCCTTTTCAAATTCGACTTCATCATAGAACCAGTACTTACGATTTTTCGGCAGATAAGCATATGCTTCCAGCATATTGCGAACACATGGATCCACTATGTTCGCAATATCAACACCTATATTTTTTGCCCAATCAAGGAACTCATCGACTTCATGTTCGTTATGACGCATAACGATAAAGCCGACCTCAATCTGAACATTCGATTCTGGATGTTTTTTACGCTCTTCGATGAGTTCCAAGAGCTTTTGCTGTGCAGCTGCCAAACTCGTGCCCACGCGATAGCGCTGGTGAGTTTCCTCTGTCATACCACCTAATTGAAAACTGATTTTGTTGATATCAGAATAAATGACGCCTTTTGCATCTACGAAATCGCCATTTGTGCAAGTCTCGACGTAAATATCCCGATCTCTTGCATATCGGATCATATCGTATGCATGCTTATGCAAAAAAGTCTCGCCCATAAAATAAAGGAGCAAAGAATTAGTGGTAGGTGCCACTTGATCAATAAAACGTTCATAAACATCTTTATCAAGCATACCTTTCCGGCGGGACATTTCATTTTTTCCCGTTTCGCAAACTGGACACTTGGCATTACAAGCGTTGGTAGGCTCAATCGACAAGTACACGGGTGACATGAGTGGCCAAGTTAAGCCCATTTGGGCCATACCTGTGTTCCATACATACGACTTCCACCCTTTTGGGTTTGCACGCGCGATTCTGTAAACTGTACGCGCCTTACTCAGAACACCCAACGGCTACCCTCCAAATTTCAATTATCTTGGCCACTTACTGTGGCTAGCCAAAACTTTACTTAGCACATCGGCCAACATATCTTTGAGCTCACTCTCAGAGCTTATGCCATGCAATGATTTCTGATGAAGTAAAACCATTTCACCATCACGTCGAGCAATTTTCACTTCGAGCTCACCACGCAAATTTCCATTTTCATCTGTAGTAGTTTCATCTGAAATACTCACTACAGGCGCAGCACGACCACCAAAGCTCTCTTGATTTATAAGCCCAAGTATTTCGGTTAGTACGTTTTCAATCTTCACAACCGGCTACCACCCTGGTTTGCGACCGCAACTCTCTTACCGTTTTCAAATATCAAAACGGGCTCGCCGTCAGCCATTTCTACATGCCCAATTTTTTTTGCGGGACTGCCACCAACAATTGTATTATCCGGAACGTCTCTATTTACAAAACTATTCGCTGAAATCACGCAGCGGTCACCAATAGTTACCCCAGCAGAAATAATTGATTGGCTCGCGATGTAGCAGCAATTTCCAATTTTGACAGCACCTCTACGTGGCTGACTTTTCCCGCCGGACAATGCCCATCCCAATGTATCATGAGTGTAGATATATACTCCTGAAGAAATCGAGCATGTACTACCGATCTCTATCCCTCCACCAGAACCATCCAGGATTACATATGGGCCAATCCAGGTCCCGGAGCCAACGGCAACGTCGCTAAAAACAACAGCACTATTATAGATGCTTACTCCCTCATCGAACCCCAGCCGCCTCGCTCGCTCCCAGCGATCATCCAAAGCGTCTTGGAGCGGCAAGCTTCTTTTGAATTCCTCAAGGAGCTCATTATCTCGCACCAAGTAGGCACGCATCAGATCATCTGAAAATCTCTTTTCCACAGATCAGCACCCTATTGTCACTGAGTTATGCTTATCGACAAACCGCACAAAGTTCTCGAACAGCGCCAACCCAAACCGGTGGCTTTTCTCCGGGTGGAATTGAACACCAAAAATGTTTCCTTTTCTTATTCCCGCGGCAAATCTCACACCATGCACCACTGACCCGCAATAGTAATCGTCACGTTCAGCAATAAAACAGTAAGAATGATCGAAATAAAACCTCGGCTCCGAACCCATATTGTCGTACAGCACATTGTTCTCGAACTGTTCGATAATATTCCACCCCATATGGGGCACCCTAACCGGCACGCCCTCCACACCCACTTTGGGAATTCGCTTGAGCTCCCCTGGTATCCAGCCGAAGCCGGGCTCATTGCCTTCTTCACTACCGCTCGCCAACAACTGCATCCCTAAACAAATACCCAAAATAGGAGTATTTTTTACTAAGGCATGCTCGTTCAATACATCAACAATTCCCGCTGATTTAAATCTGCGTATAGCTGCGTCATAGCTACCAACTCCCGGCAGTAAAATCGCGTCAGCAGATTCCATAACCTTTGGGTCATCACTGATAGTTGCAACGACCTTCGCCCGCTTTAACATGTTCGCGACAGAACGAACATTGCCTACGCCAGTGTTGACGATAACGTATTTCATTGTTCACGCATAATTTTGGGAATGAGGAACAGATATTTTGGATGTTTCGTTTTTCATAAAAATATCAATCCACTCTTCAAAATACAGGAGCGACCAAATTAGCAGTCGCCTATTTGCGCGGCCACGAAGGTGATCTTCGACCAATCCCTGCACCGTTCGTCGATCCAAATACTCGTAAATTCCAGCATGCGGGTTCAATAGTTTTTTCCGCACGTATTCAATGCTTTCGCCTTTATACCAGCTAGCATCTGGTGCTGAGAACCCTTGCTTTATATTCTGGGTTATATCGCTCGGGATATAGCGTTCCATCGCCTCTCTGAGCAACAATTTCCCATCCCGGGTTTTCTGAAAATACATTGATGTTTTTCGTCCAGGCTCATTTTCGTTTAACGAAACCACATCCCTTAGGTTCCCTAACTTCATCTCAACCGGTAAAGCCATTGCGAAATCGACCAAATCGTTATCTAGAAAAGGGACCCTCGTCTCCAAACTGTGCGCCATCGACAACTTATCCTCGACCACCAATAGCCCGTTCAAGAATGTCTTGGCTTCGAAATAGAGTGAGTGGTTTACGTAATCTTGGGGAGTTATCAAAGTCTCTGCGTGAGATTTAAAAACCCCTTCAAAAATTTCCCTGGGATCATCAACACCTTTCTCTCTGTCCATTGGAGCGAAAAATTCTGAAGCGACTTCATCTGGAATTAATCGCTTCCAATAGTTGAAGTATTTCCCCACATAATGTTGAAAATCGTCATTCACGACGGCTCGGTAATAACGCCACGGGTATCCACCGAATAATTCGTCGCCACCGGTCCCAGACAAGACCACTTTCCCAAATTTACCGGCTAGTTTTGCTGCATGAAAATTCGGATAGCTTTGGCCGACACGAGGCTCCTCTAGATGCCAGACAAGATCCTTCATACAACGCTCCATGTCGCCAGCCTTCAGAACCATTTCATAATGTTCTGTACCCAGCTTATACGACATAAACTCCGCCATCTCGCGCTCGTCTAAGGCAACTTCTATCCCCGAGGCAGAGTACTTGTCAAAGCCAATTGTAAAGGTACGCAGATTACCTATCTCTCTAGAGGCGATGGCTGTTATTGAGCCGGAATCCATTCCTCCTGACAAATAACTCCCGATATCAACATCACTGACAAGCTGTCTTGAAACAGCTTGGACGAACAAACGGTCAAGTTCTTCGAGATAGTCAGCACGAGAGGCTACTGATTGGGGTTGCTCAAAATGGTAGTCCCAATACTGAACTGGCGTTCCAATTTTCTCGGCGCTCGCTTTCGCATCCACCCAAACAAAATGCCCAGGAGGCAACAAGCTCACATCTTTAAATAAAGTCTTATCCGAAAATAGATTTTGAAAAGTAAAGTATTCTTTTAGTCCACTTTCATCCAGACACACTTCAAATGATGGGTGTGGAAAAAATGATTTGATTTCTGAGCCAAATAGAAATGCATCATCCACAAGTCCTAGGTACAGCGGCTTGACCCCATAGCGGTCTCTGGCAAGAAAAAGGCGCTGGTATTCATTGTCCCAGACTGCGAATGCAAACATCCCATTTATCTTTTTAACAACTTCTTGCCCCCAAAACTCAAAACCACGCAATAAAACTTCGGTATCTGAATGGGATACAAAAGATAACCCTTTGGACTGAAGTTCGGCACGCAGTTCTTGAAAATTATATATCTCTCCATTGTATACAACGGTATATCGATTACATGGAGACACCATCGGTTGATGACCCGCTGACGAGAGGTCAATGATGGACAACCTGCGATGGGCAAGCGCTATAGACCCTGAAACATAGACTCCTGAATCATCTGGACCACGATGGGCAATGTTTTGTGCCATTGCTTGGACAAGTCGCGCGGAGGCCGGACTACCATTTAGGTTCAAATATCCCGTAAGACCACACATGTTCTCATACTTTTCGCGCTATAATAGATATCCCAGCCATCTCAACATGCTCGCGCTCAATCACAAGCCCGGCTTCTTCGCACCACCCTCGCACTTCTTCAATCGAGTGCCTATGTGCGTTTTTGGGCGCATACCAATCAAAGTTGATATGTTGCATTTCATCGAAAGTCAGATCTGTGCGATACATAATTTTAAATACATGCCAATAAAACAATCTTTGGAGATTAATTTTACCAGCAGGAATATCCAAAACATCAATATCCTTGGGGACATCTATTTCAATATTCATCTCCCCAAGAGCTATACCAAGTTCAGTCAAAGGCTCAATGGCAGACCAAGCGTCATCGGGTGACATCGTCTGTAATTTTTCACGAATATAGTCATCAGTGAATTCGCGGATCGGACCCTTTTTTCGGTATACATAAAAAACCATACGCCCACCTGACTTCAGGTGAGGCAACAAAGACATAAAAGCTCGTTTTGTATCATCGGTATGATGCAAGACACCTTCGGAAAAGATTACATCGACCGAGTTTTTGGGGAGCGGAATGTTTTGTAGATCAGATTGCACAAATAGAGCCTGACTACCGATTTCTTCAAAGCGCTGCTTTGCCACGTCTACAGCTTCGGAAATATCTACACCAACATAGCGCATACGCTTCAAAGCCGGCTCAAACAACGCTAACGCAGAAAGAGCGGCACCACAGCCTGCATCCAATACAACTACTTGATCACCATAATCCTTAAAGTATTTTGTATTGGGGACATCTCCATACTTTTCAATCAGCCATTCCCGCATACGAGCAGGCAATCCACCTTCAAAAGTTTCCCGCTTTTTCCACTTGTAACCAAACACAGACTCAGTTTGTTTTTGAGAAACAGATGCCACGGAGGGATTACGAAGCAATCCTCGCGCCATTACCATATCAACGCCGTTGATCTGCTTACGCTCACCTTCTTGGATAGAGGCGGCCAAATGCAGCAATCTCGAATACCAATCATCCATCTTAAGAATTTCCGATACTCTTAATTGCACTAATAACCCGTTTATAGTCGTCTGATGACATCTTATTATGCAATGGGATCGCCATAGTATTTCGATCGCAATCTCTAGCACCTGGAAAATCGTCTGGATGAAGAGCGAAGCGGTCTCGGTAATAATTTAGCATGTGCACAGCATGTGTTCCTGGGCGCGTCGCAATCCCAAGCCCCTGCAAACGCTCCATAATATCATTTCTACTAAATGGTGCTTTTTCTGGATCCACATACAAAACGAATGCTTGCCATGCATGCCTGCCGCCATCTGGTTCGTTTGGCACTGAAAGCCACTCAATCTCCGACAATTCCTCTCGGTAATATTTTGCCCAAACTGAACGCTCTTTAATAAAACCATCTAATTTTGACAGCTGAACAATCCCGATCGCACCTTGGATATCGGTCATTCTGTAATTGAAACCAAGGATATTGAATTCAGGAAGCAAATAAGGACGCGGCCCTGCGTGCCGTTGCTCTTCACTTACAGAAGCACCATGATTTCGAAGCATTTCTGCAAGACTGGCAATTTCCGTATTGACAGAGGTGAACATACCGCCCTCACCGGTCGTGATCGACTTTCGAGGATGAAAGCTAAAAGCAGCTGCATCACCCAAGGTGCCAGCACTTCTCCCATTGTAGATTGCGCCAGCGGCACATGCTGCATCTTCGATCACCTTTACGTGACTTGGCAATCCCCGTCTGAGTTTATCGATATCAGCGCACAAACCAAACAAGTGCACTGGGATGACAGCCTTCGTTTTCTCGGTTACTTTTGCAATAGCATCTGCAACATCAATATTAAATGTGTCACGATTTACATCTGCAAAAACGGGTGTAGCCCCGCAGTATAAAACAACGTTCGCTGTTGCAACCCAGGTGAATGCAGGAACAATCACTTCATCTCCCGGCCCCACTCCGATTGCGACAAGAGCTAAATGAAGTGCCGTTGTACAGGATGTGGTAGCAAGTGCGTGCGCGACATTATGCTTCTCAGCAAAGAGGCTTTCAAACTCCGCGACCTTCGGTCCCTGAGTAAGCCAGCCCCCCAAAATCGGGGCTTTCACCGACTCCCATTCCTCCTCGCCCGTGCATGGTAAGGCGATTTGTATATTCGGCTTTGACACTTGTTTGGTCATTTTTCTGATCCCTCAAAGCGTCAGTCGCGACTACGCGAACGGCGTTTTGCAACTTCCGCAATGTGTTTGGCACGCCAATCAATCAACTCCTTCAGTCCTTCCATCAAATCGATAGAGTAGTCAAAGTCGATTTCCTGACTGGCCCGGACTGGACATCCGATGCGATTTCTAACCAGTGTTGCTTGGCTACGCTCTTTGTATTGAATAGGCTTATCACAACCAGTCAGCTCTACGAGCATCTCCGCAAGCTCCTTCAGCGATGTCCTGACACCTGTGCCAACATTGTAATAGCGGCCAACGGCATCGGATTTCATTGCGCACACATTAGCTTTGGCACAATCCCTAACCGCAACAAAGTCAAATGCTTCTGATCCGTCACCCAAAATCGTCGGGCCTTCGCCGTTATCAATAGCGTCCAACATTTTCATTATCACAGCAATATATGCGCCGTGATAGTCCTGTCGGGGGCCATAGACATTCATGTAGCGCAATCCAACCACAGGCAAGCCGTAGCGATAGTGAAAAGCTGTCGCCATTGCTTCGCCAGCAATCTTGGTTGCACCGTAGAAATTTCGGTTGTTGAATGGATGATCTTCGTTCATCGGCTCCATCAAAGCGTCGCCATAAACCGAAGCGGAGGAAGAATACACCAAACGCTTCACATTATTCTGCACAGCAGCTTCCAAGACATTGAAAGTACCTTCAATATTTACGTTGAAGGCAGACCGAGGATATTCATGGCATTGTAGAAGCCAAAGGGCTGCAAAATGAAATACTCCATCAGTCCCTTCAAATGCAGAGTTAAGTATGTCTTGCTGGCAGATATCTCCCCCAACTTCATAAATTTTGACTCTGGGATCTTTGAGTGCTTCTCGAAGGTTTTCTTCCGAACCTCTGGAAAGATTGTCGTACACAACAACCTCTGAAACGTCTTCTTTGATTAGTTCGTCGACCGTGTGAGACCCAATCAGCCCTGCACCACCGACCACGACAAACTTTTTGCCACGAATATCCACTATCTTTTCCTTACATATTTTCCCTTGCTTTGCCCGGAGAGCGAGCAAAGTTTATCAGTGTACTTTGAGAAGTTTCCCGCTAGGTAACAGCTCGTATTGGGTCCCGTCGATCGGGCAAACAAGGTCTGATCCGAGTTTTCCGCCAGCTGCCGACATCCATCCTATTTGCTTTGCGGGAACCCCCGCCATCAGAGCAAATGGTGGCACATCGTCGGTTATGACGGCACCTGCGGCGACAAAACAGTATTCTCCCAGCGTATGTCCGCATACGATGGTTGCATTCGCACCAATAGTCGCCCCCCTTTTAACCAAAGTTTTTCGAAACTCGTCCCTACGGATGATAGTCGCCCGTGGATTGTTCACGTTGGTAAACACGCAGGACGGCCCGCAAAACACCCCTTCTTCGAGTTCAACACCATCAAACAAGCTAACATTGTTTTGAATCTTACAATTGTCCCCGACCACCACGTTTGGACCGACGACAACGTTTTGGCCCAGTACACAATTTTTCCCGATCGAAACATTCGATAAGATATGTGAAAAATGCCAAATTTTGGTACCACGACCAATAATACTTGGCTCATCCACATAAGAACTTTCGTGCACGAACACAGCAACACCGGCGCTATCTTTAGCCATTATCCTATCTCCTTTGAACCAAAGGATGACGCTCGCCTAAATTCGGTGCCAGTTCACAGGAGCGAATACGAGAAACAAGATCGATTGATGGGCGAACATCTTCAACACCAAACCCATCACCTGCTATGATTTTCTCATAACTTTTTGTATGCAAATCCGTGAACCCGCCGGAAAATTCAATCTCTTCACCATCCACGGTAATTGAGCGGTAAGTTGGTTGCTTACCCTGCACATCTTCAGGAAGGTCTGACGCGTCAACAGACATGTACCAACGCACGCGGGCCTTTTCGAATTCCAAATACCCGGCAGCTCGGGAGGGCTCCCTTAGGTGCATAACCGAATTTTGCAATCTACCGAAAACAAACGAAAGCATATCAAAAAAGTGGACGCCAATATTGGTAGCCACCCCCCCTGACTTGTGTTCGTCACCCTTCCATGAAACGTGATACCACCCCCCTCGAGAGGTCACATACGTCAAATCGACCTCATGAATGACATCAGGGTAACTTTCAACCCGCTTCTTAATCGCCAAGATCGCTGGGTGCAATCGCAGCTGGAGAATTGAGTAAACCCTGCGCCCTGTACTTTCCTCAATCTCCTTTAGACCATCAAGATTCCAGGGATTTAAAACAAGTGGTTTCTCACAGATTGCATCTGCATTTGCACGCAATGCAAATCGCACATGGGCATCGTGCAGATAATTAGGCGAACATATACTTACGTAATCAATTTTCTCGCCTCGACGACGCAACTTGTCGACATGCCGATCAAACCTCTCAAATTCGACAAAGAAGCGCGCGTCCGGAAAGTAGCTATCAATAATTCCAACAGAGTCATTTGTGTCGACAGCAGCGACCAAATTCCCATGCAATTCCTTGATAGCTTTCATATGTCGTGGCGCAATATATCCTGCAGCACCAATCAGCGCGAAATTCAAACCTTTGATCATAACAACATTCCCTTAAACTCTTAAAATTCCACTCGCCGAAAAAAAATCAGTCAAGCGCAACATACTTCTGCAAGAAATAAAAACATTTACAAAATTGCATTTCACATAAAAACATCAAAAACACGCAATAAAATCGGCCAATAAATTATTCATTTTCAAGTTTTTCATTTCACTTTTTCTTAAACTGTCATTGAACAATAACAATCCCAAAGATTACTTGACAGATTTAGAGCGGAAGACCGCCAACGTCTCCTCGCTGACATGGTGTTCTATCCCCTCGGCGTCGAATTCTGCGATTTCGGGGTCAACGCCGATGGATACCAGGAAGTTATAGACGATCTGGTGGCGTTCGCGACACTTTTTAGCGAGTGCTTCGCCTTTTTCGGTCAGAAAAATTGCACGATAGGGGCGTGATGTGACGAAGCCGTCGCGCTCGAGGCGCTTGATGGTGTTGTTTACGGTTGCGGCCGTCACGCCGAAGCGTTCGGCAAGGGCGACCGAGCGGGCCTCGCCTTCCTCGGCGATAAGGTCGCCGATCATTTCAACGTAATCCTCGGTCACTTCCCTGGCATGCGCGTCGCGCAGGCGGGCGAAGACTTCGGCCTTGTTGTGACGCGGATTTACCACGGCTTTGTCGCCCATTGATCTCTCCAATTTCTGTCCCGCAACCTTCATAACAACTAAGTTGGCAAAAATCAATTTAGCCTTGACTAACTTTAAAAGTCCGCACATAAATAGTGGGTATTCGCTGGACTGATTTCAATTTGCTTTCGGGACATCTGATGAGCCTTTTCCGATCCTCACGCCCCATTTTGCTGAGCGCCCTTATCCTTGCAGCCGGTCTTTTGGCCGGTGCCGGTCATGCCATGGCAAAGCCGCTGAATGTTGTTGCCACCACTTCCATGATCGCCGATGCCGCGCGCCAGGTTGCTGGCGACCGGGCCGAGGTCAAGGCCTTGATGGGGCCCGGGGTTGACCCGCATTCCTATCGCCAGACCCGAAGCGACATCGCCGCCATGGCGCGTGCCGATCTTGTTTTGTGGCACGGACTGTATCTTGAAGCGCAGCTTGAGGAATTCTTCCTTGATCTGGAAAAGCGCCGCAATGTCGTCGCGGTTGGCGAGGCCATCGCCAAGGACAAGCTTCTGAGCCATGCCGAATACAAGGGCCGTTATGACCCGCATGTCTGGATGGACCCGCAATTGTGGGAAACCGTCGTTCTGGCCGTGCGCGATGCCCTGATCAAAACCGATCCCGAGGGTGAAGCCACATATCGCGCCAATGCGGACCACCATATTGCCGAGATCGCCAAGCTGATCGACTATATGAAAAAGGTCACGGTCACCGTCCCGGAGAAAAGCCGGGTTCTTTTGACCGCCCATGACGCATTCAGCTATTTCGGGCGCGGCTATGACTTTGACGTGCTGGGCATCCAGGGCATTTCAACGGAATCCGAAGCGGGCCTGCGCCGGGTCGAAGACCTGGTCAACACCATCGTTGATCGCAAAATCTCGGCGGTGTTTGTCGAAAGCTCGGTGCCTGAGCGCAATGTGCGCGCCCTGATCGAAGGCGCGGCTGCGCGGGGTCAGAATGTGGTGATTGGCGGCACCCTGTTTTCCGATGCGATGGGCGAACCGGGAACCTATGAAGGGACCTATATCGGCATGATCGACCATAACGTTACCCTGATCACCCGTGCCCTTGGCGGCACCGCCCCACAAGACGGGTTTCAGGGTAAACTTGCGGCCGGGTCCTGATCAGACAATATTTGATGCCAGCCAAGACAATGTACGCACAAGCGAACAAGGAAGCCCCCATGAGCAATGCCAAACTGGTTGCAGAGTCCGGCAAAATCGTTGATGTCGCGGCCAAGGACGCGCCACTGACCGTGCGCGGTCTGACCGTTTCCTATGGCAACAAGCCGGCGGTGTTTTCGGTTGATGCCTCGATCCCGGCCGGGTCCATGACCGCGATCATCGGTCCGAACGGGGCGGGAAAATCGACCTTTTTGAAAGGTGCGCTTGGTGTTGTGCCGCGCCTGTCGGGCGAGGTCCGCATTTTCGGCAAACTGTTTGCCGAGGCCCGCGACCGGGTTGCCTATGTGCCCCAGCGCGCTAGCGTTGACTGGGACTTTCCGGCCCGCGTCATTGATGTGGTCCTGATGGGGCTTTACGGATCGGTCGGGCTGTTCCGGCTCTGGCGATCGCGCCACCGCGAACAGGCGATGGACTGCCTTGAGCGGGTCGGCATGGCCGATTTCGCCCACCGTCAGATCGGCCAGCTTTCCGGCGGACAGCAACAGCGTGTCTTCCTGGCCCGCGCACTGGCCCAGAATGCGGAATTCTATTTGCTCGATGAGCCGTTTGCCGGGGTGGATGCCGCCACCGAACGCGCCATTGTATCGGTTCTGAAGGAACTGAAGGCCGAAGGCCGCACGGTTGTTTGCGTGCATCATGATCTGTCGACCGTGCCGGAATATTTCGACCGTGTGCTTCTGATCAATGTCCGGCGCATTGCCGAAGGCCCGGTTGAAACCACCTTTACCGCCGAGAACCTTCAGGAAACCTATGGCGGGCGTCTGGCCGCAACCCATATCGACGAATTGCATCTGGCATAGACGGGCAGCGACGGGCAAAGGCAGATATCGTCATGAGTTTTATCGAGTATTTCATAAGCGCCCTGTTTCTTCAGGCCGGATATAACAGCGCCCTGGTCGCGGTTGGCGCAGGGTTGCTTGGCCTGTCTGCGGGCAGTGCCGGGGCGTTTATTTTCCTGCGCAAACGCGCCCTTGTGTCTGATGCCATCAGCCATGCGACCCTTCCGGGTGTGGGTCTTGCCTTTATGATCATGGTCGCGTTTGGCAGCGACGGACGATGGCTTCCGGGTTTGATCATCGGGTCAGCCGTGTCATCGGCGATCGGGCTTTTGATGGTCGAATGGATCACGCGCAAAACCCGCCTGACCGAGGATGCGGCAATCGGTGCGGTACTGTCGGTGTTTTTCGGGTTTGGCATTGTCCTGTTGACCGTGATCCAGACCATGTCATCGGGCCGTCAGGCCGGACTTGAAAACTTCCTTTTGGGATCAACGGCCGGGATGCTGATTTCCGAGGCCATGACCATCGCCATTGCCGGCGCACTGGCCGCCGCATTCGTGTTTCTGTTGCGCCGCCCGATGACGCTTGTGGCCTTTGATCCGGAATATGCCGCGACCACGGGCGTCAATGTGCGCAATATCGATCTGGCGATGATGGGGCTGGCGCTGATTGTGACGGTGATCGGGCTCAAGATTGTCGGGCTGATCCTGATTGTTGCCCTGTTGATCATTCCACCGGTAACCGCACGGTTCTGGACCAATCAGGTTGGACCAATGATCGGCATTGCCGCCGCGGTTGGCGGGCTTTCGGGATATATCGGCGCTGTTCTTTCCGCAGCCGAGGCATCACTTCCGACCGGGCCGATCATTGTTTTGATTGCCTTTGGCTTTTTCCTGGTTTCTGCCCTGTTTTCGCCGTTGCGTGGCGGGTTGGCATCGGCACTTCGTCATCAACGTTTCCAGCGCCGGGTCCACCGTCGCCAGGGGTTGCTGTCACTTGCACGGCGTGAACCGATCTATGACGGATTGACCCTGCGTATCCTGCGGCGGTCGGGCATGATCCGGCGTGACGGGGTTGCCACTGCGCGCGGCCGGGTCGCGGCACAAAAAGCCGCCCGTGACGAGGCACGCTGGGCGGTTGCGCGGCGCATGCTGCCCGATGATTCCGCCATTGAACGCTATGACGGGTTGACCCCGATCGAACGCATGATGACCCCCGACCAGATTGACGAGATCGATCGCATCATCGCAGCCCAAAACGGAGCAAAGGCATGATCGACGATCTTATCACAGCCCTTGGCCCCGAGTTTGTCCAGCTGAGCCTGAGTCCGATTGTAATCGGCATTCTGGCAGCAGTTGCCTGTGCGCTTCCGGGGAATTTCCTGTTGCTGCGTCGCCAGGCACTGATTGGCGATGCGATCAGCCATGTGGTTCTGCCCGGTATTGTCGGGGCGTTTCTGGTGACCGGAACCATCACCGCGGTTCCGATGATGCTTGGTGCCGGTGTGGCGGCAATCATCGCGGTTGTGATGATCGAAATCGTCAAACGCCTTGGCCGGGTTGAACCGGGGGCGGCGATGGGGCTGGTTTTCACCACATTGTTCGCAGCAGGCGTTCTGTTTCTTGAAGTCACCGATACCAGTTCGGTTCATATCGATGTGCAACATGCGCTTCTGGGCAATCTGGAAAGCCTGATCTGGTTTGATGCCGAGGGATGGGGATCGCTGTTTGATCCAGCAGCCCTTGCGACATTGCCACCGCAATTGCCCCGTCTGGCGATTGTTCTGGTCGGCATCGGGTTGTTTATCCTGTTGTTCTGGAAGGAGCTCAAGATATCGACCTTTGACGCCGCCTTTGCCGAGGCAATCGGCATTCGCACCAGACTGCTCAGCTTTGCGCTTGTAGTGGCAACCGCAATTGCCGCTGTTGCGGCGTTTGATGCGGTCGGTTCGATCATTGTCATTGCGATGTTTGTCTGCCCGCCGGCCAGTGCGCGCCTGATGACCAATCAGCTCGGCCGACAGGTTGGCTGGTCGGTGGTGTTTGCGGTTATTTCCGCAGTGCTCGGATATGTCTTTGCCGGATACGGGCCGGGCTGGTTCGGATCGCCCTATGCGGTCAGTGCCGCGGGCATGATTGCCACCATTTCGGGGATCATCCTGATCCTGACCTGCCTGTTCGGGCCGCAACGCAAACGAACCGGTCAGCGCGCCGAAGCCTGAGACACCCGAAATCGGTTACAAAACATCAAATGTGACCGATTGCTATCGTATCAGCCGGTCAAAGCCCCCATAATGAAGGGATGATCAAACATCCCCCACATCCGGCACGCCCGACTGTCAGGGCATTTTTCAGGACCAGTTTTAGGATCACTTTCACGGCCATCCTGACTGTCCTGATCGTGCTTTGGTCTGGCGTCCCGTCCGCGGTCGCACAACAGATCGGTAACGCCCCGACGGATGGCGACATCCGTGACGAATTGCAGCGGTTTGGCAATATCGATCTGTTTGTTTTCAGGGATCGTGCGGCGTTTCTGGCGCGGATGGATGAGACACTGGGACTTGCCAATATCAAGGACCCAGACAAGACATTTGCCAAATTGCCGCGATCACCCTTTACCGTTACCGGTCAGCAAAATGGCCAACAGATTGCCACCTGTCAGATTTTTGTCCCGGAAAATGTCACCCCGCAAAGCGGCAACGAAATATTTGCCGAACTGATGCGTGGCTGGTTTGGGAAAAGATTGTCCTATGGCACGGATCCCGCCGTAACATATCGCTGGCTGATCTATCATGAGATCCGCCATTGCCAGCCCGATCATTTTGGCGGTGACGATATAGAAAGCCACCGCGACGAACGCGATGCCGATCTTTTCGCACTGGATCAAATTGCAACGGGTCAAAACCGTGACGGGCTGATCGCTGATATCATCGCATTTCGCATGATCACATCAGCCCTGTTTGCCGACCGGTCGCATATGACCGGCCTGTCGGTGCGCTATGCGCTGGACCCGACATCAGATGGCAAAAGCATCACGACAGATCAGGAAGTGGCAGCGTTTCTGGCAACACGTCGCATGATCGGCGCACATGCCAAGGCCATTGCCGCCAATGTCACGCCGACCAATCTTGAACTTGTCCGCGCGATTACCGAACTTCGCAGCGCCGCCGAGGCCGGGACACTTGCACCCGTCATCGCCCATGCGCCCGAAATCCTGATCGGTCTGGATGATGCGATTGCCCATTTCGCCCCCACCCTGCATGCCAGGGTGGCAACAAAACGTTAGGCCATATCGGTCAGGCCTGGTCGGTCTTGCGCCAGAATGTCATGGCCGTGCATTGATCACGCCCAAGGCCAAGTTCCTTGCGCCAGTAGGTGTGGATCGGCTTGTAATCGGCATTTTCCACACCGGCCCAGCAATAGATTGCACGACCATCACGCGGCACTTCGACAGCGCGAATTGCATCCTGAATCAGGCTGTGGGTGACTTCTTCGACACTGTCGCGCAGGATCCAGGTCACCTTGATCCCGCTTTTGGTGGCAAGCGGAATAATGTCATCCTTGCTGCCCACTTCGATCAGCGCATGGCCCGTCACATCGGCAGGCATTTCATTCAGATAACGCCCGATCGCCGGAAGGGCCGTTTCATCCCCGGCAAACAGCATCCAGTCAGAAGCCGGCAGGTCATTGCCAAGCGGCCCGGTCATCGCCACCAGATCGCCCGGACGCGCATGCAGGGCAAAGGCCGAACCCGGCCCGTTATCACCATGCATGACAAAATCGACATCCACCCAGCCGCCCGCAGCATCAATGTCGCGAATGGTATAGACCCGCTGTTCGACCAGATCATCACCGCTTGGCCAGACCGGCATGCCATTTTCAGCCAGCGTCGGCCATTTCGGCTGGGCCTTGCCACTTGGCGGGATCAGAAGACGGACATGAATGCCTTCCTGCTCATAGGCGCCCATATCGACCCCGTGCAGACGCAGGCGTCGCATATGGGGCGACAGATCGGTGATCGCGCCAACGGTCAATTCGCGAAAGTTCGGAAGTTTGCCGTTGCTTTGCCCTGCCCCCTTCCAGCGGCAGTCGAAACTGGTACCCGGTGCAGCACCCTGTTGAAGCAGTGAAATGATCGCGGCCTTCATCTGGACCACGCCGACCTCTGTCGTTGCCCCGACTTCCACATCAAGACCGTTTTCACGGCTGCACAATTTGATATGCCCGATCGATACCGAAATGCGCGTTGCGATGTCATCCCCCTGCACATCGCAATCATGACTTTTGTAATAGTCGGCAGTCTGCCGGATCAAAGCGGCACTTTCGGGCAAATTGATGCGGGTGGTTGCAGTCAGGATGGAGGACGGCATTGGGGCCTCGGCGCGATGGTGTTGGGATAAAACCACGGAGGCCTATTGATAATAAAAGTGATAGGCATTCTCAACAATATTTATCAGGATTTTTCCGCCACCGTGAAAGGCCGGGAACCAGTTGGTCCGCTTGGAATGGCTGCGTTCATGTTTGTGAAACCATGGTGATATCACGCCAAGCCTATTGGCATTCGCACAAGGGGTTTGACGTCGGCGTTTGCAAATATAAACTTCGATCGACCATTCAAACCAAATTAACCGGCCCTGCCCCGGCTCTGCCACTGGATGTTTATCCGACGATCCTGTAAAGGGACGGGCTTGTGACCCAGTTGATTATCGATCCGGAAGATTGAAGACATCGCCATGACAGACAAGATCCGCCGCCTGAAATCATTCGAATTCCCGCTGGCCGTTGAATGGGCCGCCAATGAGGGCTGGAATCCCGGACTTGCCGATGCCGAGGTGTTTTACAATACCGATCCTGACGGTTTCTGGAGTGCCTTTGACAAACAGGGCATGGCCGCGGTGATTTCCGCGGTTCAATACAGTTCCGATTTCGGCTTTGTCGGGTTTTACATCTGCCGCCCGGACCGGCGTGGATCGGGTCTTGGTTATAAATTGTGGCAGACGGTTCTTGATGACAGCGTCATGAAAACCATCGGGCTTGATGGTGTTGTCGATCAGCAGGACAATTACCGCAAGTCGGGCTTTGAATTTGCCCATCGCAATATCCGCTTTGGCGGGGTGGTCCATGCCAGTGCCCCGGCTGATGATGATCTGTTTGCCCTGGCGATTGATGACATCGCCGTTGTCGATGCCTTTGAGCAGACCTGCAATCTGTTTGCCGAAAGCCGGATCGAATTCCTGCGTGGCTGGATCGGCAATGACAACCATACGGCACTGGCCCTTAAAGGGCCGATGGGACTTCGTGGCTATGGCGTGATCCGCCCGTGTAAAGAAGGTCACAAGGTCGGGCCGCTTTTCGCAACCAATGCACAAGATGCCCGGACCCTGTTTGGCGCCCTTTTGCAAAACCGCGACAATCAGGACGGCAAGGTCTATCTTGATATTCCCGAACCCAACCAGGCGGCCCGCGAACTGGTCGATGACCATCAGATGATTGCCGAGTTCGAAACCGCGCGCATGTATAAGGGAGCAGCACCCAAGCTGAACCTTGATATGACGTTCGGCATTTCATCGTTCGAGCTGGGATAACCTGCCAGCCGGGTCATCATACAGCCGGGCAATTGGGCAATCGGGCAATAGGGCTGACAATAAAAACAGCCCCATCCAATCACGCGACCGCATGATCGCGGCGATACCGGCCATGCGCTGTTCAGGGCCGGTTTGCCAGACTGTGCCTACATCGCTTGATCAAGTCGGATTATCCTTACGGCGGGGTTGACCGCGCGGCGATTTCTGGCAACAAACATTTAATGCCAAAGGTATAGCATCCCCTAACCTAATGCCGTAATTTTACAATCGGGCGGCTCTTTTTGTTTGGTCCATTCCGCGCCGTAACGCAGGAAGTTATCGTTTGGTTCTGGAAAACAGGTTGTAGAAACCCAATTTTGAGGAGTGCAGCACCTAAAATCCTGCTTTTATGTAATGGGGTCAGTATGGACTTTAGAAATGCAACCGCACGGCAATTGAAATTTACGCCCGCTGCCGCGCGTTCTTTGCCAATTTTCATCAAGCACGCTTCGAAACAAAAGTTTTAACGCCGGATACAAATAACCGACATGGATATAGCTACACTCATTGGGATTATCGCCGGGGCTGGCGTTATTTTTGGCGCCATCATGATGGGCGGCAGCCTTGATTCTTTTGTTGATATTCCATCCGTCATGGTTGTGTTCGGCGGGACTGCGGCCGCGACCCTGATCAAGTTCCCGATGCGCGACGTCATAAAGTCGCTGAAAATCGGGGTGGGTATTGCATTCAAGAACCCCAAGGAAGACCCGCTTTCGATCTATGAAAAGGCCATCGAACTTGCCGGTCTGGTCCGCAAGAACGGTCTGCTGGGGCTCGAAAATGTTGAAGTCGAAAACGAAATCATGGCGCGCGGCATCCGCATGTGTGTGGATGGTCACAGCGGCGAAGTGATCAGAAGTTCGATTTCAAGCGAAGTGGAAAAATCGATCCAGAATGACGAGCTTGGCGAACTGATGTTCCGCGGGATCGGCGATACCGCACCGGCATTCGGCATGATCGGAACCCTGGTTGGTCTGGTGCAGATGCTGGCCAACCTTTCGGACCCGGATGCGATTGGCCCGGCAATGGCAATTGCTATGCTGACAACATTCTATGGCGCGGTTCTGGCCAACCTGATTGCGCTGCCGATTGCCGACAAGCTGGCCCTTAAGGTCGATCGCCTGCGCAACACCAAACAGCTGATCATTGAATCGGTCGTCCAGATCCAGGCAAGCCAGAGCCCGATGGTGATGAAAGAAATTCTTGGTCCATATCTTCCGGGTGGCGTGCCCGCTGATGCGGAAGACGGAGAATAAGAATGCTGTCATCTGATCTTCAGGTAGCGGTATAGACCCATGGCCAAGAAACCCGCAGCAGGCGCACCGGCTTGGATGGCGACGTTCGCCGATCTGATGTCATTGCTGCTTGTTCTGTTTGTTCTGTTGCTGACTTTTGCCGAGATGGATGTCATCCGCTACAAGCAGATCGCCGGATCGGTCAAAGCCGCATTCGGCTTTTCCAAACAGGACCAGTTGGCCGGGGTGATCGAACTGGACGGGTCGATTGTCGGCAAGTCGCTTAAGGCGCCAACCCCCGACAGTCCGCGCGTGGTTTCGGAAATTCCGCAGGCAGAAACCCCGAAAATCGAAATCGAGAAAACCGACACCAAGGAACAAAAGGCCGAGGCCCTTGAAGAAACGCTTGAAAGCGTTCTTGAGAATATGAGCCTGGAAGATCAGGTCGGCCTAGAACGCATTGACGGCGAAGTCGTGATCCGCTTTCCGAACGAGCTGGCCTTTCCGTCTGGATCATCGGGCATGACCGAAGAATTTGCCGCCATCCTCAATCGGCTGGCACCGGTCATCAACCAGACAGAGGGCGAAGTTCTGGTGGCGGGTCATACGGATAATATTCCGGTATCGTCTTCGTCTCCCTATATATCAAACTGGGACCTTTCCGCAGCACGTGCGACATCGGTTTTGCATTTTCTGATTGATCAGAACGGAACGGACCCCAGACGGATGGTTATTCAGGGCTATGGTGACAGCCGCCCGATCGCCAGCAACGACACCCCCGAAGGGCGGTCCGAAAACCGGCGTGTGGAAATCACCATCCAGATGGTCGAAACAAATGCACCCGATGGTGCAACAGGAAGCGGAGAAAGCGTAAACGATACTGATGCGACGGACTTTGATGCGCCCGATACCGGCAGTTCCGGTTCAGGAACCTTCAGCATCGACAATCCCGGTGCAGGCGGGGCGGGTAGCGGCACAGGCAACACCGCCGACACGCCGGGCTCCACATTGCCGCGGCGCTCGTTCAGCATTCCGTCCGCACAGTAACAATTACGCGCAAAAAGGCCGGACATTCCCGGGACAGGAACCGGCTTGCGAATAAGGGAAATCGCGGAACATGGCGAGCAAGGACAATAAAAACAAAACGATCCTGTATGCCGACTACAGTGAACGGAACATGCTTGCCGCCCGCGAAGCAATCGAACCGCTTGGCTTTGGCAATTTCATCCATTGCGACGACCGCGAAAAGACTGTCGAGCTGATCGGTGAAATGCACCCGGAGCTGGTTCTTGTCGGATTGTATCTTGATGGCATGCGCGGCATTTCGACCATTCGCGCCATTCGCGATTCCGGAAGCGACGAAAACCCGATCGGCCGCACGGTCCCGATCCTTCTTGGTGCGCCAAAACTTGACCGCCGCGGCATGCGCGATGCGGTCGATGCCGGGATCGAAGGAGTGTTTCGTCAGCCGATTGATCCCAAACGGCTGCGCAAGATCATTGAAACGGTCATGCGGTCACCGCGCCGTTTCGTTCTTAAGGAAAACTATTTCGGTCCGGCCCGGCCACAGGACATGATCCGGGCGGGTACCACCATGCCCAAAGCCCCGGCGACAAAGACCCCGTCACAGACCACCACCCCGGTCGAAGAAACCACCCCGGAAAATCCCGGCCGCCGCAAGCGTGACCGCATCAAGGCCGCAATGCTTGAAACCCCGCCTGTCGCCAGTGCAAGTCCTGCCCCCGCGCGTCGTCGGGCGGCGGTTGGCAAGCCGGCCACCGCCAAAAGCGCACAGCCCGTGGAAACCGTTGCCGATATCGGCGATGACAAATCCCCCCTGGCCGGAATGAGCGACACCATCGAAGTTGCCAATGTGCAGGCACGGCTGAATGGCAGCGGGCAGGTCTTTGATGACAGCGACCTTCCCGAAGTGCCGATCGCCCATGACCGCGATACCGGCCCCCAGAATATCGAAGCCGTACAGTCCGCACGCGAGGCATTGTCCCCGGTTATCGAACCGGCCACCGAAGAGCCCGAGACCGAAGAACCCGATGACGACCCGATCGAAACCGCAGCAGATGACGACAGCGAAGAGCTGGTTGAAATCGATCTGCATGAAGCCTTGATCAGTCACAAGCTTTGGGTTGATACCGGTGGCAAGGAAGGCACGGTCATGTCGATTGACCATGCCGATCTGCGTGAAGCCGAACTTGAAGGCATTGATCTGAGCCGCTGCGGCCTTCCCTTTGCCAGTTTCAAGCGCGCCAATTGCAAGGATGCGGTTCTTCGGCGCTGTAACCTGACCGGGGCCGATTTCATCGAAAGCAATCTTGATAGTGCCAATCTTGCGGCAAGCCGCCTTTCGGGGGCACGTTTCAATGATGCGATGCTGCGCAACACGGTATTTCTGGGATCGGATCTTTCGAATGCCAGTTTCCGGGGCCAGCATTTGCTTAATTGCGATCTGAGCGGCACCAATCTGGCCGGGACCGATTTTCGCGATGCGGATCTTACCGGCACGCGCGGACTGTTTGCCGAACAAATTCAGCGCGCGCGGGTCAATGCCAATACCCGCCTTCCCCGCAATCTTAAACTGCGTGATTAAGGCGGCCCCTATCGGCGGCCGAACATCTTTTCGATGTCATGAAGTTTCAGTTCGACATAGGTCGGGCGCCCGTGGTTGCACTGCCCGGAATGCGGGGTGGCTTCCATCTGGCGCAAAAGTGCATTCATTTCATCGGCATTGAGTTTGCGTCCCGAACGCACCGACCCGTGGCATGCCATGGTCGCGCAGACATACATCAGGCGGTCTTTTAGCGCCATGCCCTGCCCCAGTTCGGCGATCTCGTCGGCCATGTCACGGACCAGGGCGGCAACATCGACCTTGCCCAGCATGGCAGGGACTTCGCGCACCACGATGGCACCGGGGCCGAACGGTTCGATCACCAGTCCGAGTTCGGCGAATTCTTCGGCGCGGTCGGCAATGCGGTCAGCCGATGCTTCGTCCAGTTCGACCACTTCGGGCAGCAGCAATCCCTGACGCTTGACACCATTGGCGGCAAGATCGGCCTTCATCCGTTCATAGACAATGCGTTCATGGGCGGCGTGCTGATCGACAATCACCAGACCGTCGCGGGTCTGGGCAATGATGTAATTGGCATGGACCTGCCCGCGCGCAGCACCAAGCGGATGATCGACAAACTTGCCTTCATCGGCAATATGATCAATGCGGGCCGACGGTGCGGCACTGTCATAGCCGCCCGACAACGCCGCGGCCGCCGCCGCGGCAAAACCGTCACTGCCGGTATCGCGCGCATCATCCGGTGTCCCGGCAAAATCCCGCCCGCGATCAAACAGACCGCCATATCCCGCCCCGGAATCGACCGGGGACTGGGCGGCATAATTGCGTTCGACCGCCGCATGGCTTGGAATACTGGGTTGATACTGCCCGATGTTAAAGCCGCTGCCGCCACCGCTGCGTGCAGCCCCACCATACGGAAGTGAGGGTCCCTCACCTTCGCGGCGAACCGCCCCAAGTGCCATATCGGCAACCGTGGTCGAGGCCCGGTGCCCCGCCCCGGCCAATGCATGTTTGAGCGCCCCGACAATCAGACCACGGACAAGGCCCGGATCACGGAAACGGACTTCGGTCTTGCCGGGATGGACGTTGACGTCAACATCGCGCGGCGACAATTCAAAGAACAGCGCCAGCAACGGATGACGATCCCGCGCCAGGAAATCCTGATAGGCACCGCGCACCGCCCCCTGCAACAGCCGGTCTTTGACCGGGCGGCCATTGACAAACATGAACTGCATCTGGGCATTGCCACGGTTCAGGGTCGGCACACCGGCATAGCCGGTCAAACGGATGCCTTCGCGTTCGGCTTCGATCTGAAGGGCATTTTCCTGAAACTCGCGGCCCATGACAGCGCCAAGGCGTTTGAGGCGCGCATCAAACAGATCGCCTTCACAGGCCGGGTAATTCAGGATCGATTTATTACCATCGCCCGTCAGGGTAAAACCGACATCGGGCCGTGCCATGGCAAGGCGGTCCATAATTTCGCGCGCATACATCTGTTCGGTGCGCGCGGTCTTGAGGAATTTCAGACGCGCCGGGGTGGCATAGAAAAGATCGCGGACCTCGACCCGAGTGCCATAGGGATGGGCGGCCGGTTCCGGTTCGCCCTTTGCCCCGCCTTCAATGCTGAGCGACCAGGCATTTTCAGAGCCCCGCACCCGGCTGGTCAGGCGCATCCGCGATACAGAACCGATTGATGGCAATGCTTCGCCACGAAACCCCATGAACCCGATATTGAACAAATCATCATCGGGCAACTTTGACGTCGCATGACGTTCAACCGCAAGCGACAGTTCCTCGGGCGTCATGCCCTTGCCGTCATCAGTGATCGACAAAAGCGTCCGCCCACCATCACGCAGATTGACATCGACCCTGGTGGCCCCGGCATCAAGCGCGTTTTCAACCAGCTCCTTTAACGCCGCAGCCGGGCGTTCGACCACCTCACCGGCGGCAATCTGGTTGATCAGGTTCTGGGGCAGGACGCGCAGGGTCATGATGAAGGCAATGCTCGTGATGTTCGGATTGTTTATCTTGGTTGCCTTGAACCTATCAAAGCACAAAGCGCGGCGAAATCCCTTTCACCGCGCTTTGACATTTTTAGATGTGACTGACGGATCAGAAGGCCAGATCGCCTTCGGGTTTGCCAACCACGGTCACCGTCACATTGGCCGGGTCCATCAGTTCGGCGGCAACGCGGTTGACGTCATCAAGGGTGACGGCATCAACAAGGCTGTTGCGACGATCAAGGAAATCCATGCCAAGGTCTTCTTTCTGCATGCCGACCAGCATGCCCGACAGATTGCCAAGACTGGTAAAGCGCAGCGGGAAGGCCCCGGTCAGATAAGATTTGGCGTTATCGAGTTCTTCCTGGGTAACGCCCTTTTCCTTCATCTTGGTCCATTCGGTGCTGATCAAAGACAGGCTTTGGCCAATCGCGTCATTGCGCGTGGCAACCCCGCCCATCACCATTTCGGCATGGTCCAGATTGGCAAGGTAGCTATAAACCCCATAGGCAAGGCCACGCTTTTCACGCACTTCTTCGGTCAGGCGCGATGAAAAACCGCCCCCACCGAGAATGTAGTTCATGACATAGGCCGCATAGAAATCAGGATCGGTGCGTTTGATGCCCTTTTGCCCCCAGATTGCCTGGCTTTGCGGGATGTCCTGATCAACCACATCAAGACCACCAAAGGCCGGGGTCACATCAGGAGTTTCAGGAAGGTCACTGTGTTCAGGCAGACTGCCAAAGGCCTCGTCAAGCAGCGGGCCGAGTTCGTCGGCCGTGATATCACCGGCAACACCAATGATCAGATTGTCCTTTGCAAAGGCACGCCCGACGAAATTGCGGAAATCATTGGCATTGAGCGACGCAACCGTTTCAAAGGTGCCCGAAACCGGACGGGCATAGGGATGATCGCCAAAGATCGAGCTGAAGAATGTCCGGCTGGCAATGTCACCCGGATCATTTTCCGCCCGTTTCAGACCGGCAATGATTTGCGAACGGATACGCTCGACCGCCTCGTCATCGAAACGCGGTTCGGCCAAGGCCAGACGCAGAAGATCAATTGCGGTATCGCGTTCGCGGGTCAGCGTGGTCAGGGACCCGGAAACATCATCGCGACCGGCATCAAAGGTCAGGCTGATTGAACGGTTTTCCATCTCGCCGCGGAAAGTCTGACTGTCCATGGCGCCGGCCCCTTCGTCAATCAGGCCCGAAACCATATTGGCAAGACCAAGCTTGTCAGCCGGATCGGTTGCCGCCCCCGCACCGGTAAAGGCGATATCCATCGTCATCAGCGGGTTCATATGGTCTTCGATCAGCCAGGCGCGAATGCCGCCTTTGGAAATGACTTCCTGGACTTCGACCGCGTGGGCAGACTGGCTGATACCGACAAAGGTCAGGGCCGCAACGGCAAGACCGGCGGCGTGTTTCACGATCTGGTTCATATCAATGTACTCCTGCGCCGGAATCGATGGGCAGTGCCGGACCCCGGCCGGAAACCGGTCCGTCTTTTGGCGGCATCAGCCAGCCGGTGACAGATTGCTTGTCATTAAAGACGCGCTTGGCGGCGTCGTTGACCTGATCAACAGTGACCGCCGAAATCCGGTCCGGCCAGCTTTCGACCTGATCGACCGTCAGACCAACCGCAAGCGATTTGCCCAGAACACGTGCGCCTGCCGAAAGTGAATCACGGGCAAAGACCGCACTATCAAGCAACTTCTGCTTGGCGCGGGCCAGTTCGTCTTCGGTCACGCCATTGGCAATGACATCGGCAATCTGGTCATCGACCGCCTTTTCAAGATCGGCCAGTTCGACATCGTCACGCGGCACGGCATAGACACCAAAACTGGCAAGATCGACCGCAACCGGGTCATAGAAGGTCCCGACGCTGGTCGCGATGGCCTGATCAACGACAAGCGACTTGAAGAAACGGCTGGTGGTGCCAGACCCGATAATTTCACTGAGCACTTCAAGCGGGGCGGCATCAGCCGCATTGTCGCTGTGATAGGACGGCGCAAGGTAATAGCGCGACATCGATGCCTGACCAACGCGCGGATCATGCATGGTGACTTTGCGCGGGGCGTGCTGGACCGGTTCCTTGACCCGGTTGCGGGTCAGAACATCACCACGCGGAATTACGCCGTAATATTTTTCGGCCATGGGCAGCAATTCATCCATGGTGATGTCACCGGCCACAACCAGAATGGCGTTATTGGGTGCATACCATTTGCGATAGAAATCAAGCGCATCTTCGGTCGAAAGCTGTTCCATCTCGTTGCGCCAGCCAATAATCGACCGGCCATAGGGATGGGCCATGTAAAGACTTGCCCGCATCTGTTCGCCCAGAAGCGCACCGGGATTGTTATCAATCCGCGACCGGCGTTCTTCGATAATCACATCGCGTTCGGGCAGAACCACATCGTCAGACAGCTGAAGATTGGTCATGCGGTCGGCTTCCATCTTCATCACCAGATCAAGGCGGTCGCGTGCGATATTCTGGAAATACCCGGTATAGTCCCAGGTGGTAAAGGCATTGTCATTGCCGCCATTGCGCGCAACAATTTTCGAAAAGTCGCCCGGGGCAATGTCGTTGGTGCCCTTGAACATCAGATGTTCGAGAAAATGGGCAATGCCCGATACGCCAAGCGGCTCGTCGGCCGAACCGACCTTGTACCAGACCATCTGGGTCACGACAGGCGCCCGGTGGTTTTCCACCAGCACCACCTGCATGCCGTTATCAAGGGTCGCTGTCTGGGGGCTGAAGACCGCGGCTGCGGACATATTCGGGATCAATGCCACCATGACCGCTGCCAGCAAGCCGGCAACTGTATGGTCGCGCATCGAGATTACGGAAAGTCTTGGAATTCTCATTACGTCATCCCATTCGATATCAGGCGTCTATCCCGAATTTCTTAAAAAGCGAATATGACAGAACAAGGGCGCGAAATCTCCGCGCCCTTGTTCATTCTGTTCAAATTTTCGTATGTCGCTGCAAAGCGGCCGGTCCGATCACAATCAGATCAGAAAATGTCTTCCAGCCAGCCTTTTTGCTTGCGCTCGATCACCGGGGTCGACCCACCGCCCGAGACATTATCCCCCAATGCCTGCTGGTCGCGGATGCGCTTTGCCTCGGCAGCCGGATCAACAACGGAATTCGGATCCTGTTTTTCCTGCCAGAACAGCAGATCGTCGATCACGCTTTCGCTTTCGGAAATAAAGATCGAGGTTTCACGATCGACGGTCGAACGGATTTCCGGATCGGCATATTGCGCGCCCGATGCAGACAACAGCGCAACCTGGCCTTTGCTGCCGGTGCCGGAAATGTCGCGTTTGACCTTGGTCGGGTCATCGCCAACCAGAATGCGGCGCGCCTGATCGGTGGTCGAGCCGGTCTGCGGACGGGACGCACCCGGTTCAGGAACGCGCATGGTGAAATCAGGCGGCAGGCTGAGCGGCGCACGCGAAACGACCTGGAACTCGTCCGGGGACTGTTTGTTCAGGCCAAAGGTTTCACGGGTCGATTCACAACCGGAAACACCAAGTGCAAGTCCGCCAAGCAGCGCAATTCTGAAAATACTGGTCGTAAGCTTCCGGGCCATTTGTGCCTCTTTACCACTCCGGGACCGGGATCAGATCACCCGGCCAAAAATTCATCAGGCAGATTTTTTACCGCCAAAAAGGGAATCGATCAACAGTAGCGCGGCACCAACCGTAATTGCACTGTCAGCGACGTTGAAGACCGGCCAGTGATAACCGGCAACATGCAGATCGATAAAGTCGGTCACAGCCCCGTGGCGCAAGCGGTCGACAAGGTTGCCGATCGCACCGCCGACAATCATGGCCAGCGCCAGACGCAGCATGGAATCACGCGTCCGCCACATCCAGACACCAAACCCGATGGTGATCGCAGCAGTCACCGCAATCATCACCCAGGGGGCCTGCCCCTGGAACAGGCCGAACGACACGCCCGGGTTCCATGCCAGAACAAAATTCATGAATGGCGTGACTTCAATCACCCGAAACGGATTGGACAAGCCGTCAATGGCAAGGGCCTTGGTCCACTGGTCGACACCAAACACAATCGCAATGACGATCAGACCAAACACAAAGGCACGATGTTTCATTGATACTCTTTCTGACTTGCCGGTATCAGCCTGCACCAAGGCAGGGCTGATACCAGAAACCACAGACCTTACTGGTCCGCGGTAATTCCCATTTCATCAACGGCATCTGCACAGCGGTTACAGACGGTTTTATGTTCTGCGTGGCTGCCGACTTCCGGCAAGGTCTGCCAGCAACGTTCGCATTTTTCGCCATCTGCCAGCGCCGGAACAACACCAACACCTGCAACATCATCAAGGGTATAGGCACCATCCGGTGCGTCACCCGTGATCAGTTCGATGTCAGATGTAATGGCGATTTCGGCAAGATTAAGGCCGTCAAGTGCTTCGACATATTCAGCCGTTGCGTAAACCTTGGGCGCGGCATCGAGGCTGGCACCAATGCGTTTTTCCGCACGTTCAAGTTCCAGCGCACCGGTGACAACACGACGCAGCTTGCGGATCTTTGCCCATTTGGCAGCAAGAGCTTCGTCTTTCCAGCCATCCGATACCGTGTTGAAGGTTTCCGAATGGACCGAGCTTTCCGCACCATAACGTGCACGCCATGCCTCATCGGCGGTAAAGCACAGAACCGGTGCCAGCCAGCGCACAAGGCAATCAAACACGCGATCCATGACCGTGCGGGCCGCACGACGGCGCAGGCTGCTTGGCGCATCGCAATAAAGCGCGTCCTTGCGGATATCAAGATAGAAGGCCGACATGTCGAGCGCACAGAAGTTGTGCAGTTCGATGAACATGGTGTGGAAGTCGAAATCAGCCGTCGTCTTGCGCACCATATCGTCAAGGTGGCTCAGACGATGCAGGACCCAGCGTTCAAGTTCCGGCAGTTCGTTATCAGCAACTTTTTCCGCATCATCAAAGCCGGCAAGGTTCCCCAACAGGAAGCGCAGGGTGTTGCGCAGACGACGATAGATGTCGGAATGGCGCTGAATGATTTCGTGGCTGATGCGCAGATCATCGTGATAGTCGGAACTGACGACCCACAGACGCAGGATGTCGGCACCAAGCTTGTTGATGATGTCATTTGGCGCAATCACGTTGCCCAGCGACTTGGACATCTTGCGGCCTTCACCGTCCAGAACAAAGCCGTGGGTCAGAACTGCTTCATACGGCGCGCGACCGCGGGTTCCGCATGATTCCAGAAGCGAGCTGTGGAACCAGCCGCGATGCTGATCCGATCCTTCGAGATAAAGGTCCGCCGGCCATTTAAGGTCCTGGCGTTCTTCGAGCACGAAGGCATGGGTCGAACCGGAATCAAACCAGACGTCAAGAACGTCGGTGACCTGTTCATAGTTCGCCGCGTCGTATTTGTCGCCCAGGAAGTCCTGCGGATCGCGGGTGAACCATGCATCAGCACCTTCTTCGCAGAAGGCTTCATACACGCGATCCAGCACCCCCTGATCACGAAGCGGCTGACGGGTATTTTTATCAATGAATACCGTGATCGGCACCCCCCATGCGCGCTGACGCGATACGCACCAGTCCGGACGGTTGGCGATCATGGAATGCAGACGGTTGCGACCGGCTTCGGGCACAAAGCGGGTTTCATCAATCGCCTTGAGCGCCTTTTCACGGAGGTCGTTATCCTGCATGGAAATGAACCATTGCGGCGTGGTGCGATAGATGATCGGGGCCTTGGAACGCCAGGAGCACGGATAGGAGTGCTTGAGACGGCCACGCGACAGCAATGCGCCAACTTCGATCAGTTTGGCGATGACGGCTTCGTTGGCGTCGGCTTCCTTGCCGTTTTCATCATAGATGCGCTTGCCGGCAAACATCGGAACGGTCGGGTAATAGGCACCGTCACCATCCACCATTTCCGGAATTTCCAGACCGTATTTCAGACCGGTCTGGTAATCGTCAGGGCCGTGGGTCGGTGCAGTATGGACAAAGCCGGTACCGGTATCGGTCGTGACATAATCAGCTGCGAGAAGCGGCACGTCAAAGTCATAACCCTGCCCGCGGAACGGATGGGCCGCAACCGTGCCGTCAAGGTCTGCACCCTTGAAGGTGCCGACAACCTTGTGCCCGGTGATGCGACCGTTTTTGCACAAGTCTTCAAGAAGGTCGGTACAAACCGCCATTTTCTCGCCAACGGTGGCCCATGCTTCTTCAGCCGTTTCGGTGACTTCGATCACCGCATATTCGATTTCCGCACCATAGGAAATTGCGCGGTTGCCCGGAATGGTCCAGGGGGTGGTGGTCCAGATGACGATGGTGGCGTCTTTCAGGACATCAACCTTGGTCTCGGTGACCGGAAAACGCACATGAATGGTTTTGGAGGTATGGTCGTGATATTCGACTTCGGCCTCGGCAAGGGCGGTCTTTTCGACCACCGACCACATGACCGGCTTGGAGCCCATATAGAGCGACCCGTTCATCAGGAATTTGCCAAGTTCGCGGGCAATCGATGCCTCGGCCTTGTAATCCATGGTGACATAGGGATTGTCCCAGTCACCCATCACGCCAAGACGTTTGAATTCTTCGCGCTGGACATCAAGCCATTTCTGGGCGAACTCGCGGCATTCCTTGCGGAATTCGGCAATCGGAACATCATCCTTGTTCTTGCCCTTGGCGCGATACTGTTCTTCGATTTTCCATTCAATCGGAAGACCGTGGCAATCCCAACCCGGAACGTAAACTGCGTTCTTGCCCAGCATCTGCTGGGAACGGGTGATGACGTCTTTCAGGATTTTGTTCAGCGCATGACCGATATGCAGATGGCCGTTCGCATAGGGGGGGCCATCATGCAGGACAAACATTTCACGGTCGGCAGAAATACCGCGAATTTTGCCATAGAGGTCCTCTTTCTTCCACTGCTCGAGCAGGGTGGGCTCCATCTTTGGCAAACCCGCCCGCATCGGGAAATCGGTCTGGGGCAGGATAACGGTTTTCTTGTATTCGACACTCATCGTGACGGTCCTGTCGTCTTGAACAAATTAAAAGGGCGAACCCCCGGTGAATCCGCAAAAAGCGCGCGGATCATAGCGGGTTCGTCGACAAATTCAAATCTTGCCGAGAATCTCTTTGGCTGCAATCACATCAGCCGCAATCTGGGCCTTAAGGGCATCAAGCCCGTCGAACTTCTGTTCGCCCCGGATAAAGCCGTGCAAACGGACCCGCACGTGGCGATCATAGATGTCCTGATCGAAGTCAAACAGGTGTGCTTCGAGCCCGGCATCGTCATCGCCGCCAAAGCTTGGCCTTACACCAATATTGGCGACTCCGGGCACCCAGCGTTCAACCGTCTGGCCATCCGCATCAGAAATCAGGCCAAGCTCGATGGCATAAACCCCGAATTTCGGACGCAAGTGATCGCCAAGCGCGACATTGGCCGTCGGGAAGCCGATCGTCCGACCACGCGCATCACCATGGGCAACAATCCCGGCAATTTCCCACGGACGCCCCAGAAGGTGGGCGGCGTCTTCGGGGCGGCCTTCGCGCAGGGCCTGACGGATGGCGGTCGACGAATAAATGATCCCGTTATCGTGGGTCACAGCTTCGACCGCGGTCACGCCAAATCCGGATTTCTCGCCGATGGCACGCAACAGATCGACATTGCCTGCCCGGCCCTTGCCAAAGCAGAAATCCCAGCCGACCACCACATGTTTGACGCCAAGTCCCTTGACCAGAACGCGTTCGATGAATTCTTCGGCACTCATGGCGGCGAATTTGCGATTGAACTCGGCCTCGTAAAACAGATCGATATCGATGCTGCCCGCAGCGGTTTCGCGATCCTCGGCCGAGGTCAGGCGAAATGGCGGATCATCGGCACGGAACAACATGCGCGGATGGGGCTCGAATGTCAGGATCGCAAGCGGCACACCGAGATCGCGGGCAATTTTGCGTGCCTGATCCAGAAGCGTCTGATGCCCCAGATGCAAACCGTCAAAATTGCCGATCGCCACAACAGCGCCGCGCGCCTCATCGGTCAGGTTTTCAAAAGATCGAAAAACGCGCATCCGCGCCGGTCTCTCTTTGCTGCTTTTACCCATGTCAGCCGATCGCATATCGGCAAATCCAGCAGGCAGCTATAAAGGTCCCGCCCCCGGAGCGTAAAGACTTTTCCGCTAAAAAAGCGCAGCCCGTCCTGCATGGCTGATACGACAGCCGTCAAGATCATCCAGATAAGGAAGCGTCTTTGGGGCTGCAAGCGGCAGGCGAACAAACATCCGCCTGCGCCAGATCATCGGTTAACCGCGGCTTGGCACCATGACGGTTGCTTCGCCCGAAATCACGCAGCGATCCCCGACATAGCAATTGGTTTCAAGGATCGCGCGCTTTTTACCGGCAATGATTTCACGCACGATAACCTTGGCCGTGACGGTATCGCCGATCCGTACCGGTGCCTTGAATTGCAGGTTCTGTGACAGATAAATCGTGCCGGGCCCCGGCAGGCGCGTCCCAAGAACCGTGGAAATGAAGCCGGCCGACAACATCCCATGGGCAATGCGGCCTTCAAACATCGTGGTCCGGGCATATTCATCATTGAGATGGACCGGGTTGGTATCCCCCGACAGGCCGGCAAACATGACGATATCGGTTTCCGTCACGGTTTTGGCATAGCTTGCGGCCAGCCCCACCTCGAGATCTTCGAGATACAGCCCTTCCAGTCCGTTCAAATCTTTCATTTCCTCACCTTCCTTGCCTGTCATGGTCGGATTTGACCAACGCGTTATCGCGCTTATGGTTAATTTTGCATCGCAGCATTTGTAACTTTATTGCGCAATTTGAAATTTGGGCAATCCCTATTTCGTCGAATAGGCAAAACTGTTGGACTTGCAATAAATGAAATCAGCGACACATCAGGTACTTGGCTGATGTGTGGGGCATCCGTCATAACCACAAAAAAGATGCCGCCAACCGGCCGCCAGCCCGAAGGAAACAACACCCGATGAACATGACAATTGCCGATACCTATGAAATCGCAATGGGCCGATGGAGCCGCCGTTTGTCGCGCAGTTTCCTTGATTTTGTCGCGGCCCCGTCTTGCGGGGCGCTGGTGGATGTCGGGTGCGGTACCGGCAGTCTTACATTGGCCGCGGCCACCCGTTATCCCAAGGCCGACATTGTCGGGATTGACGTGATGCCCGACTATATGACCGACGCGCTGCGCAATTCCGCGCCGAACGTACGGTTCGAGACCGGGGATGCCACCGCCCTTCCCTTTGCGGATGACAGCTTTGACACAGCCTTTTCCCAGCTTCTGTTGAACGATCTTGACGGACCGGCTGGTGCAGTTGGCGAAATGGTCCGGGTCACCCGTGCCAAAGGCCGGATTGCCGCAACCGTCTGGGACCGTGTCGGGGGCCTGACATTCATCCGGCTGTTTCTGGATGTGGCGGCGCTGCTTGCCGATGGCGAAGGCGAAGAATTGCGCGCCAAGGTCTTTGATGTTCCCTATCAGGATGAAGACGATCTTTTTGATCTTTGGTCCGATGCGGGACTGGAAGATGTTTCGACAGCCACACTGGCCGTCAGGATGGATTTTATCGATTTCGACGATTACTGGCAGGCCCTGATGGGGGCACACAGCCTGATCCGGAATTTCTTTGCCAACCAGCCCGCCGATCTTGCCCATGAAATCCAGCAGGCCACCATGCGGGCCTATCTTGGTGGCAAACCGGACGGGCGGCGGTCCCTTGTGGCATCGGCCCTTGCGGTGCGCGGGATCGTGCCGGCCTGATTATGGCTGACGGAACGGCAACCACAACACGCCAAGCAAGCTTTGGCTGTTGCGGTCACGGAATTCTTCAAGCCCGATCTGCATGTCATGATCATTGGTCCGGGTGTGATCGGTATAGCTGACAAACAGCCGATCCCAGACCGACAGGATGTTTCCATAATTGCTGTTGGTTTCATCCATGACGCTGGAATGGTGCACCCGGTGCATGTCCGGTGTGACGATCAATAACCGCAACGCACGATCCAGACTTTTGGGCAGATGGACATTGCCATGATTGAACAGGGCAAAACCGCTTAGCATGCTTTCATAAATCACCACCGCCCACGGGTCGGCCCCGATCAGCAAAACGAAAAAGGATTTATAAAGCGCCGAGGCCACAATTTCGAACGGGTGAAAGCGCACGGCCGTTGTGACATCAAATTCGACATCACAATGATGCACGCGATGAAACCGCCACAAAATCGGGATCATATGGGCCAGGCGGTGCTGCCAATATATGGCGCAATCAAGCACGATGATCGTAATCACCCCGCCCAGAAGTGCCGGCATCCCCACCAGGTTGTTCAGTCCAAGCCCCTGTTGCTGTGCCCAGATGGCCGTCGCAATCATCACCGCACCAATGGTAAAGCGCGCAAGTGCCGCACTGACCAGCAGCAACCCGAAATTGGTCAGCCAGCGCATAGGCCGCCGCACCACTTCCTTGGGACGATAGGGGGCGATGGCTTCCCACAAGGCCATGACAGCAAGAATGGCCGCGAAAATCCCCAGTCTCAGCAATCCGTTCTGATCCATTCCAAAATGCCCTGGTCGTTGGTCCGCACAGCTGTTTGACAAGAATTTGCCACCCCGGCGGGTTTGATCACCATATAGGAATTGATAGCGATACCTGCCCTTACGAACAATATCTTGCGCGTCGCAGATGCATCACCTTTGTGTTAGATAATAAGTGTTTCGTGATAAATCGCAGTTTTAAACAGTTTGATAATAACAAGGAGGCCCCATGCCACACCCATCCGGACATTTACGGACACTTTTTCTGACCGTGTTCGCAACCCTGTCCCTTGGTGGTCTGGCAAAGGCAGATGGGCCGCCCTTTGATCTTCCGGTCGATTGCCCGAACAATACATGTGACATCGTCCATTATGTCGATCACGATCCTGGCCCGGAAATCCGTGATTATGCCTGTGGCACCACGACCTATGACGGTCATCGCGGCACCGATTTTTCCGTTCCCGACGAAGCCACCATGCTCGAAGGTATTTCTGTCCGGTCTGTTGCCGATGGCACGGTGGTTGCCCTGCGCGAAGGGGTCGAAGACATTGATTCAGGCCGACTTGCCAAAAACAGTCTGGATGGCATCGAATGTGGCAACGGGGTTTTGATCGACCATGCCGATGGCTGGCAAAGTCAGTATTGCCATTTGCGGCGCGGCTCGATCGCGGTCAAGAAAGGCGACCGGGTCACACGCGGACAGATGATTGCCGAAATCGGCATGTCCGGTCAGGCAACATTCCCGCATCTGCATTTCAACTTGCGCAAGGATGGCCAGCTTGTGGATCCGTTCAGCGGATCGGCAATGGGATCAAGCGACCGCAGCCAGTGTTCGGCCGATCAGGCTGTACTGTGGTCGTCATCGGCGCGTGCCCAGCTGACCTATCATGACATCACGCTTTACGGGCACGGCTTTTCAATGGCGCGCCCGAACGCATCCGATATCAAGCGCGGCTATGGCAAGGAAACCGAACTGCCCCGCACAAGCCCCGGACTTTATTTCTGGGCTTATCTGATCGGGGCCAATAATGGCGACGTCATCCGGCTGAGCTTGCAGACCCCGACCGGCAAGGGCGGGCATCGCGACTTTGTAATTGATCAGCCCAATGATCAGGGACCACGCGCCAAGTGGTTCTATATCAATATGGACCGGCCGGGTGCTGCATGGCCATCGGGCAACTATACCGGCGAAGTCATTTTCACCCGCCCAGGCAAACAGCCAAGGACAATCGGGCAAACCGATCTGACGATCCGCTAGGCCGTTATACTTCAACCCAAATCAGTCCCCCACCGCGCCCGGCCAGACCGGGCGCGATCCATTTGGTATGCGCAAAACGCAACCAAATGAACCGCCGGTATTTTACTGCGTGATCTGCAATTGATACGCAGCCGTAAAACAGTAAACGTGGAATTTTACTAAACAAATTCCGGTCCGAATTCCTGTATTCGCGAAAACAATTGCACGGACATTACATTATCATTTGCGTTGATTGTAATTCAGGAATTAAAATCAAATCAGCAAGCGGCCTTACGCATTGAAACCATTGAATAATGAAATTTATCGGCGTCTGAATGTATAGAATATATGACTGCCTAGCGACCCAGCATGACATTGTATTGGTTCTGGTTGCCATCGCAATCGGCCTGGGCGGAATTCATACGGCCTTTAACCTGTATGCGCGCGCCTGTATGGGGCGGTTGCAGCAACGGTTTGCATGGCTGTTTCTGACCGGCGTAGTCACCGGTGGCGGCATCTGGGCCACCCACTTTATCGCGATGCTGGCTTATGACCCGGTCTTGCCGGTCGGATATGAGCCCGTTCTGACCGCAACGTCGCTTGTGATTGCCATTGGCGCAACCATGTTCGGCTTTTCGATTGCATCGGTCGCCGGACCGCATTTGTTGCTGTCGCGGCTGGTCGGGGGCCTGGTTGTCGGTCTGGGCATTTCGGCGATGCATTTCACCGGCATGATGGCCATGAGCGTGCCGGGCGTCATCAGCTGGCATATGGATATCGTCATCGCAGCCATTCTGATGGGGGCGGTGTTCGGGATGATTTCGCTGTGGCTGGCCGGCCCGGCGCGGACGCCCAAACAAAAGCTTCTGGGCAAGGTCAATCTGACCGTTGCCGTTGCAACCATGCATTTCAGTGCGATGGGTGCCCTTATTGTTACCCCGGACCCGACGGTTCCGGTTCCGGCCCAGCTGATTTCGCAGCAATATCTGGCGATTGGCGTTGCGATTGTCGCTGCCCTTCTGATTGCGATCGGCTTTGTCACCGCACTGGTTGACCGCCAGATGCGCGCCCATATCAACAACCGCATGCACATCCTTGGCGATTCCGCGATCGAGGCCCTGGTCCTGACCCAGAACGGGCGGATCATTGATGTGAATGAAAGCTTCCTGCGCCTGACCGGGACCAAACAGCATGACGTTATCGATCAGGACTTCTTGGCGCGCTGGCTTCCGGAAACGCCATTGGCATTTCAGCAGGGCAACCTGAATTATGTCGAGACGTCCTTGCGGCTGGAAAACCAGAAAGAGCTTCCGGTTGAAGTCATTCGCCGTGAAATTCCGGCCGATGACATTGCCGATGACACCACCATTTTCGGTCTGCGCGACCTGCGTGAACGCTATGCGGCGGAAAAGCATATCCGGTTCCTGGCCGAACATGATTCACTGACCAAACTTCTGAACCGGACGACCTTTAACGACCGTCTGTCAGAGGCGCTTCAGGAATCAGACGAAACCGGCGTTCCGACCACCGTGATGTGTGTCGATTTCGACCATTTCAAGGAACTTAACGACAGTTTCGGCCATATCGCCGGGGACCATGCGCTGCGTGAACTTGGTGAACGGCTGGGCAAACTGATCAGTGATGAACTGACCATTGCCCGAGTTGGCGGTGACGAATTTGTGGTGTTGTTGCATCATCAGAACCGCACCAACCCCAACAGCATCAAGACCCATACCCAGGAAGTTGCACAGAAGATCCTCGATTGCATCGCACTTCCGATCTTTATCAATCAGGAAAACCGCGCCAAATTGTCGGCCAGCATCGGGGTTGCCCATTATCCGCAAGACGGTGCCGATGCCGAAAGCATCCTGTTCCATGCCGATCTTGCGATGTATCGGGTCAAGCAATCGGGCGGCAATGATGTGGTGTTCTATTCTTCCGAAATGGATGAAGAATACCGTTTCAAGCGCCAGCTGGCGTCCAATCTTCGGGTGGCACTCGAAAACGAGCAGCTTGAACTTTATTACCAGCCGCAATGCCATGCCGATGACAAGGAAATCCAGTCATTCGAAGCGTTGCTGCGCTGGAAGGATGCCGAACTTGGCCAGGTTCCGCCGGGCCGTTTCATTCCGATCGCCGAGGAAACCGGCCTGATCATTCCGCTGGGCGAATGGGTCTTGCGCACCGCCTGCTTTGAGGCGGCCGGCTGGGACAAGCCGCTTGGCATCGGGGTCAATCTTTCAGCAGTTCAGCTTCAGAAACATGAACTGCCCGAAGTGGTTGCCGCCATCCTTGAGGAAAGCGGTCTTGATCCCAAGCGTCTTGAGCTTGAAGTCACCGAAACCGCCCTGATCCACAACCCGGCACGTTCGATGAAGATCCTTTCCGACATCAAGAAACTTGGTGTGCGGATCGCCATGGATGATTTCGGGACCGGCTATTCATCGCTGGCGACCTTGCAGAACTTCCCGGTTGACCGCATCAAGATCGACCAGTCCTTTGTCACCAAGCTGGTGGGCAATGCCCAGGCCGGGGCGATTGTCCGGGCCGTCATAAATCTGAGCCGTGACCTGGCGCTTGATGTCATTGCCGAAGGTGTCGAAACCGATGAACAGGCCAACTTCCTGACCGATCACGATTGCCGGGCAGTTCAGGGATACATGTTTGGTCATCCGCGCCCGATCAGCGATTACGCCCATATCGTTCACCCCCAGATACCCGCGCCCGAACCAGCGCCGGAACCCGCCAAAAGCGGCAAAAAACCGGCGAATCGGCAAAGCGGCATCGAAACCGTTTAATCAGGTTGCGGGCGATTCCCCCTATCCTCGGGGGGATCGCACTGCAAAAAGCCGATTTGTGACAAATTCGACGAGAAAAAAGCGACCTTTTCCACGCAGTTGAAAGTTTTTTGACGTTTTTTGACTCACAAGCCTTGTATCGCGGCCATTGCCCTGCATATATTTGTCGAGTGCCCTGTTGGCACGAACAAGCTACCTGTCAGAAGACGGAGTGAATATGATGAATAAGCGCAAAGCCGTTGCTATCGCCGTTGCTCGTGAACAGCAAATTGCCCGTTCGATGGAAATCCTGTTCGCAGGCACCATTGTGGCCCTGATTGCATCGCTACTGGTTCTCTGATCCAGTTATCGCCTTCATCATCCTGTGATCTGTTTCAAACCAGCCGGTTCTGAAATCCACCCTGCTTAGATAGCTTCATGACCAACCGCCACATTTTCACTGCCATCATTACGCGAATTATCTGCCCGGTTGTCTAAGGACACCGGGACGTACCTGTTCGCCTGTTTGATGCACTGAAAATCCGTGAGCATTGTCATGACCAATCATGGTTTTGCGGCGTCCCAAGAAGACGCACGCACCCCAAAATCCGTTTATTGCTTTTCTGTTCATGCGGCTGCTGAACCCGATGTGATGCCGCGCGTTCTTGAACTGTTTGCCAAGCGCAATCTGGTCCCGGCCAGTTGGCATTCCACCGTTGCCGACGGCAATCGCGGTTTCGAAGAACTGCAGATCGACATTCAGGTCCAGCAGCTTGAAACCAAGGTGGCAGAACATATCGCGCGCTGTCTGCGTCAGGTTGTGCACGTCAACACGGTGCTGACATCGGAAAAAGGCTATTCCAATTCTGCACTGAGCGCGTAGGCTGTCGCGGTCGCAGCGCTGCCCCACCGGGCAGCGCGTTCCACCCGACAGGAGTCCCAATTGGCTTATCTTGTCCATATCAATGCCTGCAACAACGCCAACCTGTCGCGCTATGCGCGGTTTCGCATTGATGATCAGCCGGTCGGGGCCATTCGGTCGGACTTTGCCACGGCACTTACCGCACTTGGATCGGATTTCATCCGCGACGAGAATGGCGAATACGGCTTTGCCGCGCATATCGAAACGCCGGAACATCGCAACGAAGTCCTTGTCGATGCGACCCGCCGCCTGTGCGAACAGGGGGTGATCAAACGGCTTCACGGTGAAAAGTTCGACATCCGCAATCAGTTGTCCGATCCCCCACTTTGTCAGTTGGACCGGTTTGCAATGCCCTATTTCGGGTGCCGGTCGTGGGGCGTGCATATGAACGGCTTTGTGCGCAAATCCGACGGGATTCATATGTGGATTGCCCATCGCGCCAAGGACAAGCCGACCTATCCCGGGATGCTTGACAATATGGTTGCCGGTGGCCAGCCGACCGGGCTTGGTTTTCGCGAAAACATGATCAAGGAATGCGCCGAAGAAGCCGGCATTCCCGAAAGCCTGTCCCGCCATGTCCGCCCGATCGGGGCAGTTTCATATCTTTATGAGACTGCCGAAGGACTGAAACCCGATGTCATGATCAATTTCGATCTCGAACTGCCAGAAGATTTCATTCCACAATGTACCGACGGCGAAGTTGATCGGTTCGAATTGCTGCCCCTTGCCGAGGTCGCAGAAATTGTCCGGTCGGGTTTTGATTTCAAGTTCAATTGCGCACTGGTGGTGATTGATTTCCTGATCCGCCACGGCTATCTGACCGCAGACAATGAACCAAGCTATGGCGAACTTCTAAGCGGGCTGCATCGCCCGTTAAATGTCTGACAGTTTGTCCCAGGCGTTCTGTTCCGTTCCGTCCCGGTTTCTGACCTGCGATCCCTGCCCCACCGACAAAAAAGCACCCGTAACCGGGTGCCATATGCAAATCCGTATCGAAACAGGGCGGCATTGATGCGTGCCTGCCCGGTTAGCTTGGTTATTGGCGCGTATTGGGTCCGCCCATCAACGCCCCCACCGCCATCACGGTCAGTTTGGCACGCAAGTCGGGATCGAGCCGGTCTAGATCACCCTGCTTGCTGCGCAGGGCCTTTACCGCCTCGTTGATCAGTTCCTGACGGCGTTCATCGGCTTCGGTCGGGATTTTGCTTTTTTGTTTGCCAAGTTTGGCATCAGCCGCATTCAGGGCCTTCATGATTTCGGTGTGCGGGGTGTCTGACTGTTCTGTCAGGGTCTCGGCCAGGGCAAGGGCGCGTGCTTCTTCAAGCGACATGCCTTCATCCTGATGGGCAAGGGCACGGTCTTCGATGCGCCGCGCCTGACGGGCCTGGGCGGCCGCCTGTTCGGCGGTCGCCGGGTCACGGACCTGAAGGGATTGCGCATCGTTATAGGCACGAATGGCATCGCGGCCCTTCTTGCCGACAAAGACGCGCATCAGCGTTTCCTTGAGCAATCCCATCAATTGATCCTTCGATTATTTTTCCCGCACGGGGATTCAACCATTATGCACATAAAGGGTTTCGAAATCATTGCCCGGCTTCGTGCGCGAAACCGGCAATGATTTAAATATGTTGTGCAACACGGCCTTCTTCAACTGCCAGAATATAGGCAATCAGCGCTTCGCAATCGGCTGTCTGAAGATGTTCAAGATCACAGACAAAATCGACATTCGCACGCGCCGGATCATCCGAATGGCCAACAATGCCGAATTTGACATATTCCGCATCCATCGCATCAAGTGCCGAGATCAGATCGGCAACACTGACCCGGTCCGGGGATGTCATGGATGTTCGGATCAGCACCAGCATGTCGGCATCGCAATCAATAACCTGGCGGGCAATTGACTGGGCATCGGAATGCGGCGGGGCGACATCCACATCAAAACCGCCATCGGCAAACAGGGTGGCGACATGTTTGTGATGGGCCTGTTCCTCGGACGAGGCGGTGGCCAGAAGAAGCCTTGGATGACGGCCTTCTATTTCTGCAAATCTGGCAAGATTGGTCGCGAGTTGGGGAGACGTCATGATACCTCGCTTGGTTGTGCCCGCGATTGCCAAAAGCGACAAACGCGGGACATATCTTTGCGGTATGCCTTTGCCACAGTATCCCTTTGATCGCCGGGGCTGACAAGCCTTGCGCTGCGAGTGCCCCTACCAACCGGCCAATTCAAGCGGATTGACCCCGATCACATGGGCATGCCCGCCCAGAAGCACGGCATAAATCACACAACCAAGCAGCAGATCACGCCACCTGATCGCCCCTTTGAGCAGCCCGGACGGCGAAAACCGCCGAGTCCCTTGTAAAATTGCATCCCGACGGGCCGCAGACATGTCACGCAGGCGGATTTTCTCCATGCGCCAAAATCCGATCAGGGCAAAGACTGCACTGCCGCCAAAAAAGATCACTGCCACCAAATCGCCATTGGCAACGACATGGCCAGCCCCCCACAGCATCACGCCCAGCAACAAAGGATGACGGCAAAAAAGATTGATGCCCGGACGGTCCGGATCAAAGCCGGATCGACGCCCGATTGACAACGGACAGGGTTGAAGAATGGCGCAGGCCCACAAAATAGAAGCGGGTAACATGATGATAATCAACAGTTTTGCACGCACAGGATGAAAATCCCAAAGCCATGACGACTCTGCTGCGATCACCTCGTGAATGACCCATGCAAACAGGATGGTCGAAACAAGTGAGAAACCAACAACATAGGCCCGATACCCGATCAGACCGACGATTTTACCCCTGAGCAGACCGGGAATGATATGTGCCCCAAGGAAAACCGCGAGCGAGATGAAAAACCAGACCAAAGTGCGATCCCCTCTTTACATTGCTGCTTCAACATGCAAATTGCGCTGTTCTCGCATACGGGCCGGGGTGCGAATCTCCAAGACCCTTGCGTTACGAGATATTAGCGGATACCTCTGTATCCCTGTTTGACATCGGACAATAAGCAACTGCTGACGGGAATAAAACCGTCCGGCAGGCAACGGAACACGGAATATACTCGAAATGAGCTGGACGCCGGAAAAGATTGAATTGCTGACCTCGCTCTGGAATCAGGGCTGGACCACGGCACGCATCGGTGAAGAACTGGGTGTTGGCAAGAATGCCGTCGTAGGTAAGGCACACCGCCTTGGCCTGCCCAAACGCCCGTCTCCGATTCAGCGCCGTGCAGAGGAAGCTGAACAGAAGAAAGCCCCGGCCCCCAAACAACAGAGCAAAGGTATCTCGATCTTTGATCTTGGTGCTGGCATGTGCCGCTGGCCGTTTGGCGACCCGGGCGATGATGACTTCCACTTCTGTGGCAAGAAGATCGTCCCGAGCAAGCCCTATTGCGAAGAACATTGCGCACAGGCTTATCTGAACGGTAAGAACCCGCGTGAAGACAACCCGCCTGCACAGCAGGGTCAGGGTGGCAAAGGTCCGCAGGCCGCCAACAAGAAATAACATTTGATCGGGATAGAATGCCCGCCCGAATAAAAAAGCCGCCCGTTTCGCCGGGCGGCTTTTCTTATGGTGCATTGTTATGATGCGAAACAAGCAGACAGACTATTTGGTCTGCAGGACATATTTGGCAAAGCCGTCCTGATCCTCACCGATAAAGCTGATATTGTCCGGGGCATTGGCGGCCGCCGATGCCTTGGGGCTGGTGACAAAGGTCACCTTGGACGCATCGCCAATCGGGGCAAAGGTCCAGTTGCCATCGGCCTTGGGATCGATTTCCTTTTCAGTCAGGATATAGTTGGCAAGAACCGTGCGGTTTTCATCGGGGGCCTCGACAATGATGGTCGATCCGTCCAGTCCCGGGAAATTGCCGCCACCGCCAGCGCGATAGTTATTGGTCGCAACGACAAACTGCTGATCTGCGGTAACCGGTTTGCCATCAAAGCTCAGATTGACGATGCGGTGACTATCGGCATTCACCACTTCACCGGCCTTGTTATAGCGGGCAGGTTTGGTCACATCGATCTGATAGGTCACCCCGTCAATCACGTCATAGTTATAGGTCGGGAAATCAGGGTTGATCAGCGGCTGTTCATCGCTGTTGTTCGGGTCAATCTGATTGAACTGGCCCGCCGACATTTCAAGCCATTCACGGACCTGATCACCATTCAGCAGAACCGCACGCACCGTGTTGGGATAGATATAAAGATCAGCCACGTTTTTAAGCGCGATCTTGCCTTCGGGGATGTCGGTGAAATAGTCCGGACCACCACGCCCGCCGGCCTTGAACGGTGCCCCGGCCGACAGGATCGGAATGCCGTCATATTCCGATCCGTTCAGGATCTTTTCCAGATACCATTTCTGGGCATTGGTCACGATCTGGATCGAGGGATCATCGGCCACCAGCGCAAAGAAACTGTTGATCGGGGCCGATGTCGTACCCACACCTTCGCGCATATAGGCGATCGTTCCTTCGTGCTCTTCCTTGACCGCGGCGATGATTTCGGGATCGGCTTCAACCAGCGGGGTGATGGTACGGCCTTCGCGCTGATAGATCGGGCGGGCGTCTGACAGGCTGTCAACGACGGTCCATTCCCCCGCATCAGAAACATTGAGCGTCAGATCAATCACGCCAAGATGACTGCCCCAGAAGCCCGGCATTACCGCGGCAACACCATTGATCGTGCCTTTGGCGATATCGACACCTTCAAGATCGGAAAAGGCATCGGACGGGAAGACCGTATGGGCATGACCAAACAGGATGGCGTCAATGCCATCGACCTTTGACAGGTAATAGGTAGCGTTTTCTTCCATGCCGTGGCGTTCCATGGTCGAAAGACCGGAATGCGGAACGGCAATGACAATGTCAGCCCCCTTTTCACGCATTTCCGGGACATATTTTTCGGCCATTTCAACAATGTCCTTGGTAAAGACCTTACCTTCCAGATTGGCCTTGTCCCATTGCATGATCTGAGGCGGGACAAACCCGATCACCCCGACCTTTGCCTTGTGGCTTTTACCTTCGTCATCGACAAATTCGCGATCAAGCAGCACATAGGGCTGGAAATAGGGTTTGTCATTTTCGGCATTGCCATCACCATCATCAACAAAGATGTTAGCGCTAACATACGGGAAGTTTGCCCCGGCAATCGCGGTTTCAAGGAACTCCATCCCGTAATTGAATTCATGGTTCCCGAGATTGGCCGCGTCATAGCCCAGCAGGTTCATTGCCTTGTAGACCGGATGGGTTTCGCCCTTTTTCAGGCCGCGTTCCTTGGCCATGTAATCGCCAAGCGGATTGCCCTGGATCAGATCACCGTTATCAACAAAGACGACATTTTCTGCCTCGCCGCGTGCGGTCTTGAGCAAGGTCGCGACCTTTGCCAGACCGACCGTGTCCGATTCACCATCACGGTAATAATCATAATTGACCAGATGGGTGTGAATATCCGTGGTTTCGAGGATACGCAGCGAAACCGTGCTGTCGGCCAGTGCTGTGCCGCTGAGCAATGCCAGCGAAAGTCCGATCGCGGATGCGCCAGCGGTGCGAAGGCCTGCCTTGTGGATGAATGTCATGGGTCTTTTCCCTGTTCGAGTGCTCGGTCGATCAACTTTATTCTTGTTCAGATGGTCAGGTTTTGAAGATTTTGCGAAAAAGATGGGGCAAATACAAATGGAAACGCCCGCGCATCTGCACGGGCGTTTCCGGATTTGAAACAAAGCGCCAAAAAGGCCATTGAGATCAGGCAGGAACGGCATGCGGCGATTTGTAGCCCCGCACCACTTCGTTCCCAGGTTCCGGATCATGGGGCACATTAAGCGCAAGCACCAGCGACACAGCCGCCATCGCCGCACCGGCCAGGAACACCGCACTTGGCGAAAACAGCCACAACAATCCGAATGCCGCAGGAATGAAGACCGCTGCGATATGGTTGATCGTGAAGCTGACCCCTGCTGTTGACGAAATATCGGCCGGATCGGCGATCTTCTGGAAATAGGTCTTGATGGCGATTGCCATGGCAAAGAACAGATGATCGATCACATAAAGGCCACCGGCAACCACATGGTTGTCAACAAAGGCATAGGAGACGAACACGATGAACAGACCGATATATTCAAAGGTCAGGGCACGGCGTTCCCCCCATTTGCCGATCAGCTTGCCGATCTTGGGTGCGAGGAACATGTTGATCGCGTGGTTCAGTAGATACAGCAACGTGATGGTTGCCGCGTCATATCCGAACTTTTCAACCATCAGGAAGCCGGCAAACACGGTAAAGATCTGGCGTCGGGCGCCGCTCATGAAGGTCAGCGCATAATAAAGCCAGTAGCGTTTGCGCAAGATCAGCTTTTTGGTTTGCGGATGGGCATCGGAGAATTTCGGGAAAGCGCCCCAGACAAACAACGCCGCAATCACCGTCAGCGCGCCGCCAAACAGATAGACATAACGATAGTCGACATCGAAGATTTCCAGCATCAGCCAGACAACCCCGAACATCACAAGCGATGAAATCGACTTCGCCGAAAGCTGTTTGCCCATCACCATGGCGGTGCGTTCCTTTTTGACCCACTGCAAGGAAAGCGCCTGTTGCATGGTTTCAAAATAATGGAAGCCAATCGACATCAGAACCGTGGTGCAATACAGACCAATCACCGTCGGGAAATATCCCGAAATTGCCACCCCGACCCCTAGGACCAGCAAGGACAGCAACGCAAATGTCTGTTCGCGCAGTACCAGCAAGACAAAGATCGCGGTAAAGGCAAGGAACCCCGGAATTTCACGCAGGGACTGCAAAATTCCGATCTCACGTCCCGTAAAGTCCGCCATCTCGATCGAAAAGTTGTTCAAAAGCGCCATCCATGTCGAAAAGGACAATGGCATGGCTGCGGCCATCACAATCAGAAGAACTTCCGGATTGCGCCAGCCCTTATAGACCGGGACACCGGCCGCCGCCGCGTCGGACACCTCACCGATCGGGGCCGCGTGGTTGGAGGCTTCGGGTATGATTTCTTCCTTGGACATTTTGTCTCCCCGGACTGGGCCGCATTGGTGGCGGTTCCGCTGTCACGCATCGTATGTTTTGGAATGAAACCAAATTAAACCTATTGCAGTCCGTCTGTCTTACGATAATCTGCCATCATATATCGCAAAACAGACACACGAGGCGTTCCGATGGACCGTCCAACCCCGATTGACGAAGCCAACCATATCCGTCCGCGCCCCTATGCGTTGCCGCGCCCGATCTATGTCCGTATGAGCGACGTGCCCGCCGGGCACAGCATCGGCGCGCACAGCCATGACTGGTGCCAACTGATTTACGCATCCGAAGGGACGATGAAGGTCATTACCGAAGCCGGGATATGGATCGTGCCGCCACAACGCGCGGTCTGGGTGCCGCCCCATCTTGAACACGCCGTGACCCATGCGACCTTTACCCGTGCGCGCCATATCTATATTGACCGCACTGCGCCGGTGAACCTGCCTGATCGGTGCATGGTACTTGATGTCAGTCCGCTGTTGCGTGAACTGATCCGTGCGGCAACCGAAATTCCGATCGAATATGACGAAGATGGCGCAGAAGGCCGTTTGATGCGGGTTCTGCTTGATCAATTACGGGCGCCGGACCAGGAAAACCTGCATCTTCCGGCCCCGAAGGACGCGCGGCTTGGCAAGATTTGCGACGCGCTGCTTGAAAACCCGGCAGATAACCGCACCCTGGATGACTGGTCGCGCATCTGCGGGGCGTCATCACGCACATTGGCACGGCTGTTTCTGCGCGAAACCGGGATGCCGTTTCGCGATTGGCGCCAAAAACTGCGCCTGCTTTATGCACTTGAAAAACTGGCGAATGACCGCCCTGTCACCGAGATCGCGCTTGATCTTGGCTACGAAACGCCATCCGCCTTCATCGCCATGTTCCGTAAGGTTACCGGACGCACACCGGGCGGCTATTTCCGCTGATCATCCCGCGATGCCAGCCCGGAAAACCCGGCCCGCCATCCCGTGCAACGTCAATCGTTACTGAAATTGCGCAGCGGCGGAAAGATGTCATTGTCGGGTTCGGGATCGATGTCATATCGGCGGATGGCTTTGGCGTGGGCCTGTCCGGATTTGCGGTTCTGGGCACACAGATTGTGAATTTCAACCATCATGTCCGATGACCAGCAAAGGGCATTTGCCTTGCCTTCTGCCCGGGCTTTTTCAGAAGCCTTGTCAGATGCGCTGCCGGTTTTGTCTCGAAGGGCTTCTTCATGCAGACTTTCGCCATCACGACCAACAAGCATCCGATCAAGGGTCGGCATCACATCGGCAATGCTTTTGAGAACCGAGACACTTTCACCGATGGTGCGGATCATTGCCATGGCCATTGCCTCATACGGATCAGAGGGCGGCGGTCCATCGGCAATTTCCTTGCTGCTTTCGGCGATCAGATCAAAATTGGACCGCGACCGCGCCAGCAAGGCCACCGGACTGTTCCCGGCCTTGTAATTGGGTTCGTTAATGCGGCGACCTGGCACAATATGGCAGGCCGGCCCCCAGTCACGTCCCGGATCAGAGAAGTTGCGCTCTCCTTTCCGACGTGCCGGGTGTGAATCGACTGAATTCATGTTCTCCCCCAGAGAGAAATCTCAGCGTTGCCCCGAATGCCCCGCTGTTTCTTCAATCGACCGCAGAGCTTTATATTTTGATGCGCTTGTTTAGCACAGCTTGTGGTTGTCCAATGCACACGGCGTCCAAATCGCTTTGCATTGAGTCCAAAAATCATCGAAAAACCGCCTGTTCCGTAACGTCCATACCTTTGGACCCACCCTTGGGGATAGGCAAATTGACGCCCGCTATACCAAAGGTCTTTTGCACCGGATGGCGATTGGCTGTAGTTAAATTAGAAAAGCTGCAAATTAAAAATGCGGCAAAAACAATGACCGTCATCACACATGGTTTCCTGCAATACGCAGCGTCGGGTAACGCGACGTATCACCAAGTGATGATCACGATCAGGCACATCGATGTCGGGGGGAAAGGAGGCGATCGGGATGTGTCATAGCCAATTACGGCACAGACCATTAAATCAGAATAAACTAATTTAAATTATCCGAATTTAATAGCTTTACCTCATTCGTTAGTTTACTTAATCTCGACCTGTGGATAGGCAAGTACGCCTGACCCAATCCACACCGCATACATTCGTTGTAAGTGTCCGCCACGTAGGCAATTGGGGTAGCAAGATGCAACCGGATCAAGATTCTGCTGGAACCACCAGCACGTTCTTCACTGTCGACAATCTGCCGATGCAGGACCGTTTTCCGGTCTGGAAAGAGTCGATATCCTGTCTTTTCGATGTAGATGCCGAAAAACAGGTTCGGGAAGATGATTTCCGAACAACGATCCGATCCCATCTGTTTGGTTCCTTGATGTTGATGGAAGTTGAGTCCCGCCAGCAGCAATGGCGCCGTGGCTATCAACAGATTGTCGGCAATGGCATGGATCATTACGGCATCGGCGTCTATCAGCGTGGCGAGATCGAATGCGAAACATCGCGTGGGCATGACAGGCTTAAACCCGGCGGCATTCTTATTTATGACCTGACCCAGCCCTTCACGGCACAGACAAGCGATCATCTGACACTTAATCTTGTGATTCCGCGGGCCCTGCTTGAAGACCATTTGCAGCATCCCGATGACCATTGCATGCGCTTTTTGGCGCCCGATGACCCGATGGTGCAGATCATCCGTGACATGGTTCTGTCGCTTCAGCGCAATGTCTGTGAACTTGGCCATCAGCAAGCCCAAATATTTGAAAAGATGTTCCCCACCATGCTGGCGACCTGTTTGAATTCGGTCAGCAGCCAGACCGCCGATAGCAGCCATGAACGCCAGAACATCCTGAGCATGGTCAAGATGCGGCGTTATTTCCGTGAAAATCTGTGTTCGCCGGACCTCAATCCACGGCGGGCGGCCCAGGATTTGGGGGTATCACGGTCCAAGCTTTATAACTATTTCGCGCCCTATGGCGGGGTTTATACCTATGTCCGTGACATGCGGCTGCGTAAGGCAATATCGCTTTTGAATGATCCGCATTCTGCGCGGTCTTCGATTTATGACATTGCACTGGAATGCGGCTTTTCGAGTGACGCCAGCTTCATCCGGGCATTTCGCGACAAGTATGACGCCACACCGGGTGAAGTCCGGAACGGGGCCGCGATCCATTCCCGCAAAACCCAGTGCATTGCCGGGCTGGTCAACAAACAGTTTGAAAACTGGATACACGGTCTTGGCTAGTGACCTGGTGCGGTCTTTGCAAGGCAACAGCACGCACTGATCAGATACGAAACGCAATCGCGTCAGATTTTCCAGATACCGGTAATCTTGGTGTCGGATTTGCAGATGGCGTCGTGCCCGAACAATCCTTCGATCGCCAGAATTTCCACGTCTTCGGATTTGAAAAGCTTGATCATCCGCAAGCCGATATAGGCATTGGGCACCAGAATGATATCGGCCAGTCCAAGATACTGATCGATCAGGTGGTCCAGATTTTCCTGATTTTGTTCAAGGATCACGACGGGCCGCTGATTGCTGAATCGGCCATATACCAGTGGATCATCACGACGCACTTCAGATACGTTCTGCATTTGCCGGTCTTCCCTACTTGGTTGACGACCTGCACCAATGCGTCATGAAACGGTTTCATTGCCATTGGTACTATTCGTGATCTCCGACAGTTTGGACCATTCCCGGGCCTGTCACTATTCCAGCGGTCCATATTTATGCGCAAAGCGTCCAGAATTTGTAACAAGCAGTCGCGGCATCCCCATTACAATTTCGACATGTAAATTTTTATCAGCCCAGACATGAGAATTTGTCATTCATCGAATGTCGCCAAACTCCGCTATTGATTACATCAGCGCCCCCGGAGTTATCAGCAATGAACAGTGTTTGGACCGGCATAGGATTACGTCTGGCAGCAACCGGCTTGTTTGCCATCATGAGCCTGTTTGTCCGCATGGCGTCCCTTGAAGCGCCGGTCGGCCAGATCATGTTCTGGCGCAGCTCTGTCGCGATTGTGCCGATCGTGCTGTATCTGATGTGGCGCCATGAATTTCCGCGCGCGCTCAGAACCAAGCGGCCTTGGGGGCACCTCAAACGCAGCACATTTGGTGGCGTTTCGATGTTTCTTTCCTTTGTGTCGCTGGCATATCTTCCGCTGGCACTGGCCACCGCGCTGGGCTTTCTGGCCCCGCTTGTGGTGATCCCGGTTGCAATCATTGTGTTGCGTGAAAATCCGGGCTGGCTGGTTACGGGCGCGACCGTTGCCGGGTTTGCCGGGGTGTTTCTGATCCTGTGGCCGATGATTTCAACACCGGGGCTTGATCATGAAACGATGATCGGGATCGGGGCCGGAATTGCCTTTGCAATTACCACCGCCTTTGCCAAGACCCAGATCAAGGCCCTGACCACGACCGAACCATCGGGCACGATTGCCTTTTACTTTGCACTTGTCTGTTCGATTGGCGGACTTTTGACCATTCCGTTTGGCTGGGCACCGGTGTCATCGGGCAATCTGGTCTGGCTGATCGGGGCGGGACTGACCGGCGGGCTTGCCCATATCGCCATGACAGAAGCATTGGCACGTGCACCGGTTTCAACGCTTTCGGCATTTGAATACACCGCGATGATCTGGGCGATCGCGCTTGATCTTCTGGTATTTGGTGTGCTGCCGGCCCCCGTAAGCCTGATGGGGGCGGTCCTGATCGTTCTGGCCGCGGCCCTGGTGATGTTCAATGACCGGCTTGTCGATTTGGCCAAACGCCAGCTTGCCAAAACCGCACCGGTAGTTGATGCGGGGACACTTTCAGATGCGCCCCCGACCGCACCGGCCAAGACACCAGCTGAATAGCGGCCGAATAACGAGCACCATCACGCCGAAGACAAAAAAGGGTCCGAAGACCCTAGATCGCCTTTTTGCCTTCCTGAAGCTTGGTAAGGGCATACAAGGTCAGATTGGTCGGGGTCGGAATGCCAAGTTCCCGGCCCTTGCGCACGATATAGCCGTTAAGATAGTCAATCTCGCTGGGCTTTCCGCGCGCCAGATCCTGCGCGGTTGAGGAAAATTGTGCAGGCATGGTGGCGGCAATTTTTTCGATCGCTTCCCAGACATTGCCCGGCACGGTGACACCATCGGCCTTTGCCACGGCAAGACATTCATCAACCGCATTACGCATCACATCCCAGACACCGTCCCCTTCGACCAGTTTTCCATAAGGAAGCTGGGTAATGGCAGACAGCGCGTTATAGGCACAATTCAGGATCATCTTGGCCCACAGGGCGCCGGGGGCGTTTTCGGAAATCTCGACCGGGATACCGGCCGGACGCAGGGTATCCGCAACCAGCTGGCTTTGATCGGACGGTCCGAAAACCAGTTCCCCGCGCCCGTGATGCTTGACGTGACCAGCCCCCCCCATGCTGGTGGCAACATAGACCACCACGGGAATGACAGGCTGCCCCAGAACAGCACCAAGCCGTTCGGCATTATCGACACCGTTTTGCAAGCTTAGAACAATGGTATCGGGCGAAATGAACGGTTTGATCTGTTCGCCAGCCGATTGGGTATCGGTCGATTTGACGCAAAACAGAACGAGTTCCGCCCCGGCAATCGCTGCGGCATCACTGGCCGCTGTTACCGCGACATATTCCTGCGACGTCCCGAAATCGAGCAACAGGCCATCGCGGTTCATCGCCTCGACATGGTTGGGACGCCCGATCAGGGTGACGTCGTGACCTGCACGCGCCAGCATCGCCCCGTAATAACAGCCAACGGCCCCTGCCCCCATAACCGCGATTTTCATATTGCCCGCTCCTGCATTTATTGATGTCCCGGCAATGGCATGGATGACCGTGCCTATTACCGGAAAACTTTCCTTTGGCCCTTCATCGCGCAAAACCTGCGATCAGACAACCGGGATCGCAGGTTTTTCACATCGTGGGGATGATTCAGCTTTCGTAAAGCCCACCACATCAGGGCCTTGGTCAAACGCCGTCATCCATGTTTGTGCACAGAAACATGCGCTGCCGACCAGCCGCCCGGCCAGACTTCGGCATCACCGTTACGCAGGGACCGGATCAGCCCGACAGGAACGTCTTCTGCGATCAGAAGCGGCCCGTCCGCGCCATCATCGAAACCGGGTTCTGCCCGGGCAAACAGGCCGCTATGACCCAGTTGTGGTTCGCACGGGGTAAAGACCGAACATCCCGAATAGTTGGTCGGGTTGTTGGTTGTGTTGATCGCCGTTCCCGTCGTGCCGCAAGCCGCAACAACGGTCATCAGTTCAACCGCGCGCGCTTTTGCGCAACCGAACACCCGGTTATAGCCCGACGGCGTCATGGTCATCGACGGCACGAGCAAAACATCAATATCAAGCGGCGCAAGCAAACAGGACAAAGCCGGCATTTCGATATCAAGGCAAATCAGAACGGCAACCGTCAGACCGCGCCATTCAATCACATTGAATGCCTTGCCCGGTGTCAAAAACCAGTTTTCCGGTTCCTGTTCCCCCGGGGTCAGTGACAATTTGTCCTGAATGATCGCATCCCCTTCCGGGGTAAAGATCATCGCACTATTGGTTTGGCCGCCTGCCGGATTTTTAGGGTCGATGTGCCAGGGCATGCTGCCCGCTACCAGAAGCATGTCGTGCTTTTTGGCAAGCGCAGCGGCGTGTTTGCGGGCCTCGGGGGCAAGGTCGGCCATCCATGCGATTTCCTGACCGGTTTGCAGACCGTCGGGCTTGAAAGCCAGCCATTGTTCGCTGGCATATTCCGGCAGAACAAAGATCTTTGCCCCTTTGGCGGCGGCCGTTGCCATCTGGGCATCAACATGCGCGGCCCAGTCGGCCATATCCGTGACCTTGCGGCCAAGATTGGTCGCCCAAAGTGCCAAAGTCACATGTTCGGTAAGAGAAGCCGCAGCGGTCATGATCAGGGGTTCCTGCCAGTTCAATTCACATCGTGTATTCAAAATTATGATCCAGCCCGAACATTGCCCGGGCCGGATCATCAAGACCGGCTAAAACCGGACCTAGTTTTTAAGTTTGGTCCAGACACGGTTACGCAAATCGCGCGCCTTGACCGAGCAGTTCTGTGACGGGATCAGAAGATCTGCATATTCTTCTGGCATGTTCACAGCCGGATCGGAATTGAGCGACGGATCCATGAATTCGCCAGTCCCCTTGATCGAGTTCATGTAACCGGCATAATTCGAAGCCTCTGCCGCGTTTTCCGGTTTCATCATCCAGTTGATGAAGGTCTTGGCATTTTCCAGGTTCGGCGCACCGGTCGGAATGACAAAGTGGTCAGCCCAATAGGTCAGACCTTCCTTCGGATAGACAAAGACGGCCTCCGGGATGCTTTCCTTGGTCCGATGGGCAGCGCCATTCCACTGCATATGCATCTGGACTTCGCGGGCCGACATGCGGTCAATCGTGCCTTCGGAGCTGTAAACCGCGATATAGGGCTTTTGCTTGAGAAGGACATCAAGAACCTTCTGGGCTTCGGCCGGGTCTTCGGTGCATTTTTCAACGCCTGCGTAATAGGACGCGGCATTGAACATTTCGACCTCGTCGTTCAAGGCACCGATCTTGCCGCGGAATTCTTCGCGCGGTTCAAAGAATTCTTTCCAGCTTCGTTCAAGTTCGCCATCAACCACCGAACCGTCATAGGTAAAGCCGGTCGTTCCCCACAGATAGGTGACCGAATATTCGCGGTCGGTATCATATTTCATGGTGTCATGGGGCTTTGCGACATTCTTGAAATTCTCAAGCGACTTGGCATCAAACTTGGTCGCAAGGCCTTCCTTGATCATGACATCGACCATGTAGTCGGATGCCACGGCAATGTCATAGCCAGATGCACCAGCTTGCAGCTTTGCCAACATGGTTTCGTTGGAATCATACACATCAAGGGTCACCTTGATGCCGGTTTCCTTTTCGAACTTTTCCATCAATGCAGGCGGGAAATAGTTCGACCAGTTATATAAAAACAGTTCGCCATCCGCCTTTGCCGACCCAACCGACAAAACGGCCATTGCGGATGCTCCCAGAATTACGGAACGTAGTTTCATTGTGAGACTCCCAATTAAGGACGGTTCATTGCTTGTTGTTCGGATGCCCGACCCGTCCGGAAACCGGGCGTCCATTTTTCGATCAATACCGAATGCGATCTATCAGGAACGAGATGCTGACAAACACGATCGAGACAATCAGCATCATTGCGGAAACCGCGTTGACTTCCGGGGTGATACCGATGCGGATCATGCCGAAAATATAGATCGGAAGCGTTGTCGCCCCGGCTCCGCCGACGAAATAGGAAATGACGAAATCATCAAGCGAGATGATGAAGGACAACATCGCCCCCGACAAAATCCCGGGCCAAAGCAACGGCATGGTCACGCGCCTGAAGGCCTGCCATTCATTGGCATAAAGATCATTTGCCGCCTCGGCCAATGCGGGGTCCATCCCTTCGAGACGGGCACGGATCGGCAAATAGGCAAAGGGAATGCAAAAGACCGTATGCGCAATGATCACGGTAATCAGGCCAAGCTTGATGCCAAGTGCCACAAAGAACAGCAATGTGGCAATCGCGGTAACGATTTCGGGCACCAGCAACGGCAGAACCAGCATTGCCGATACGCCGACTTCCCCGCGGAACCGTCCGCGCGCCATACCCATTGCAGCAAAGGTCGCGGCAACGGTGGCAAGAATGGTCGCCGAAACGGCCACAATGATCGAATTTTTGGCCGCACGCAGCATATCGTCATTGGAAAGGGCCGTGACATACCAGTCGGTGGTAAAGCCCGTCCAGATCGTTGCCAGCTTGTTTTCATTAAACGACAGCGCCAGCAAAATGACGATTGGCAGATAAAGATAGGCAAAAAAGAACATTGCCGTGGATGTGATCCCGCGGAAACGCCAAAGCGGGTTGGAAACATCGACTTTCATCGGCTTTCCTCCGGCAATGATTTGAATTTAAGCGAATAGACCATCATCGCGATCAGAACCAGGGCGAGAAGGACAAAACCAAGCCCAGCACCAAGCGGCCAGTTGCGCGCAGCCCCGAACTGGCTGCCAATCAGATTGGCAATCATCATGAACTTGCCCCCGCCCAGCAATTCAGGCGTGACATAGGCCCCAAGGCACGGAATGAACACAAGAATGCACCCGGCCGCAATGCCCGGTGCCGCAAGCGGCAGGATCACCCGGCTCATCGCGCGGCGCTTGTCGGCCCCCAGATCAAAGGCTGCCTCGACCAGACGATGATCAAGCTTTTCAAGGCTGGCATAGATCGGCAACACCATGAATGGCAAATAGGTGTAGGTCAGACCAATCGAGACGGCATAGGGCGTATACAGGATATCAAGCCCGCCGGTTTCGATACCGATCCAGCCCAGCATACCGTCGACCAGACCGCCATTGCGCAGCAGCAGCATCCAGGCATAGTTGCGGACCAGAATGTTGGTCCAGAACGGAATGGTAACCAGAAAGATCAGGAAATTTCGCCGTCCCTGGGGTTGGGTCGAAATATAAAAGGCCGTCGGGAACCCGAGGATCAGCGCAAAGACCGTGGTCATGGCCGACAGCCCGAAGGACCGGGCGAAAACCTGAAGGTAATCGGTGTTGAGCACCAGATTATCCATCAGATCGCGTTCAAACAGGAAACTGACATAGGCGTCCATCGAAAACACGCCCCAGTTCACCCCGCCATAATCGCCCCGTTCAAGGATCGAGACATAGGCCATCTGCACCAGCGGCACGGCCATGAAGAAGCCGATATAAAGAACCGCAGGTGCAATCAGCCAGAACCGTTTGGATCGCAGCATTGCTTTCATGATCAGTCCACCAACACCCGGATGGCATCGGCAGGCACATGCACCCCGACCCGTTCACCCCGGCCGAAATCATCCATGGCGCCGGTGCCGTTCTGGGTACGCACCTTGACTGTCTGATCATTGCCCAGATCGATTTCATAGGTCGTGTCCGTGCCAAAATAGATCACGGATTTGACTGATCCCATCAGATGGGTCTGATCGGCAAGGTTTTCGGCCACCAGTCCAAGCCGTTCCGGACGGATCGAAATGGTAACATCGCCGGTTTTCTGGCCTGACCTTACGGATGGAAGTTCGATGACATGCTGATTGGCAAGCGTCAGCGCATGTTTGCCATCCGCGGCCGCGACAAGATTGCCGGGCAAAAAGTTACTGTCGCCGATAAAGTCGGCAACAAAACGATCAGTCGGTTCGTCATAAATTTCGCGCGGTGCACCGATCTGCTGGATCTTGCCAAATTGCATGACCGCGATCCGGTCAGACATCGCCAGCGCTTCTTCCTGATCATGTGTGACAAAGACAAAGGTAATGCCGGTTTCGGTCTGAAGACGTTTCAGTTCAACCTGCATTTCCTTGCGCAGTTTAAGATCCAGTGCTGAAAGCGGTTCATCAAGCAACAGCACCTTGGGGGCCGGTGCCAATGCACGCGCAAGGGCGATGCGTTGTTGCTGACCACCGGAAAGCTGGCTTGGCACTCGGTCACCATATTGGGCCAGTCGCACCAGTTCGAGCATCTCGTCAGCCCGGTGGTTGGCCTTGGCGCGATCAATGCCCTGCATTTCCAGCCCGAATGTGATGTTCTGGCGCACAGTCAGATGCGGAAACAGCGCATAGGACTGAAAAACCGTGTTAATCGGCCGTTTATAGGGCGGCAAATCATTCAGTTCATTGCCTTCGAGCAGAATTTTGCCCGAACTTGCTTCTTCAAAGCCGCCAATCAAGCGCAACAAAGTGGTTTTGCCACAGCCCGATGGACCAAGCATTGTGAAAAATTCGTTCTGAAAGATATCAACCGATACCGCATCCAACGCGGTAACCTTATCTGCACCCGAGCCAAAAATTTTACTGACTGAGCGTGCCGAAATTACAACTTCTGACATGCACATCCCCGATATGTATTTTTTAAAATGATATAAAATCTTCGGAGAGTTTCAAATGCGGGATAAGGAGAACACCGTAGATTGTATAAATTCCGCAGCATCCGCCGCGAATGGCCGCTTTAAGTGACTGCAATTGCGTCAGGGCGACCCTTTACAAAATAATGTGCAGCGCACCATTCAACCATAGGAAGGCGCATCACCGGATCCAACAATCCAAAGGTGTTGCGCCGTTCCATCCGAAAATTCCAGATCAGACAATTCCTGCGTCGCGCAGTTTGGCAATTTGATCGTCACTCAGGTCGGCGACCTTGCGCAGGATTTCGTCGCTATGCTGCCCCAGCATCGGCGGGGCTTTTTCATCCGCAATCGGCGTTTTGGAAAACCTGATCGGATTGCCAACCGTCGGCACGGTGCCGGCCGTCGGGTGATCAAGATGTTTGACCAGCCCACGATGTTTGACCTGCGGATTGTCAAAAACACGATCAAGGGTATTGATCGGCCCGCACGGCACATTGGCCTTTTCAAGGGCCGCGATCCATTCATCGGTGGTTTTCAAAACCATGGCCTGACGGATCAATGGCACCAACGTATCGCGGTTGGCGACACGATTGCGGTTGGTGGCATAGCGTTCATCAGCCGGTAAATCGTCCAGCCCCGCCACCGCACAGAAACTTTTGAATTGACTGTCATTGCCGACCGCCAGGATCAGATAGCCATCGGCACTCGGGAAGGCTTCATATGGCACGATATTGGGATGCGCATTACCCAGACGCCCCGGCGCATTGCCGGTTGTCAGGTAATTCATCGCCTGATTGGCAAGAACTGCGGCCTGCACATCAAGCAGGGCAAGATCAATATACTGGCCTTCGCCGGTTGCATCACGATGACGAAGTGCCGCCAAAATGCCGATCGTCGCATAAAGGCCGGTAAAGATATCGGCAACCGCCACACCGACCTTCATCGGTTGACCACCCGGGGCGCTATCGGGTGCACCGGTGATGCTCATCAGGCCGCCCATGCCCTGGATCATGAAATCATACCCCGGGCGATCCTTATAGGGGCCATCCTGACCAAATCCGGTGATCGAACAATAAACAAGCTTGGGATTGATTGCCGACAGGGTCGCGTAATCAAGACCGTATTTGGCAAGACCACCGACCTTGAAATTTTCCAGAACCACATCGCTTTGGGCCGCGATATTGCGAACGATTTCCTGACCTTCGGGCTTGGTGATGTCAATCGTCAGCGACTTTTTGCCACGGTTGGCCGTCAGATAATAGGCGGCCTCGGTGGTGTCATTTCCGTTGGCATCCTTGGCAAAGGGCGGTCCCCAGCCGCGCGTATCATCACCGGCACCGGGACGTTCGATCTTGATGACCTCGGCCCCCATATCGGCCAGGGTCTGGCTGGCCCATGGTCCGGCCAACACACGCGAAAGATCAAGAACACGAAGCCCGGAAAGTGCGCCAGTCATTTGAATATCCCGAAAGTCGATTTGGAAACATGTCGCAGAATCAATACGGGCGGCAACATTGCTGCTGCCGCCCGGTCAAAACTTGATCAGCCTTCGGCGGAGAAGGCCTGAATGCCGGTCTGTGCACGGCCCAGGATCAGGGCGTGAACATCGTGGGTACCTTCGTAGGTATTGACCGCTTCAAGGTTCATCGAATGACGGATGACATGGAATTCATCCGCAATACCGTTACCGCCATGCATGTCACGGGCAACACGGGCAATGTCGAGTGCCTTGCCACAGTTGTTACGCTTCATCAGCGAAATCGCTTCCGGTGCGCCTTTGCCTGCATCAAGCAGACGGCCCAGCTGAAGCGCGCCCTGAAGACCAAGGGTGATTTCGGTCTGCATGTTTGCCAGTTTCAGCTGAATCAGCTGATTGGCGGCAAGCGGACGACCAAATTGTTTGCGATCAAGGGTATATTGACGCGCCGCGTGCCAGCAGAATTCAGCCGCACCCATTGCACCCCATGCGATGCCATAACGGGCCTTGTTCAGGCAACCGAACGGACCGCCAAGGCCCTTGGCATTCGGCAGCATGTTTTCTTCGGGCACGAAGACATTGTCCATGACGATTTCGCCGGTGATCGACGCACGCAGCGAAAACTTGCCTTCGATTTTCGGAGCCGACAGGCCGTTCATATCCTTTTCAAGGATAAAGCCGCGAATGACGCCTTCGTCATCCTTGGCCCAGACGACAAAGACGTCGGCGATCGGGCTGTTGGTGATCCACATTTTCGACCCGGTCAGGGTGAAGCCACCCTCGGTCTTGCGGGCACGGGTTTTCATGCCACCCGGATCGGAACCATGGTCCGGCTCGGTCAGGCCAAAGCAGCCAACGAATTCACCGGTTGCCAGTTTCGGCAGATATTTCTTGCGCTGTTCTTCGCTGCCATAAGCAAAGATCGGATGCATCACCAGCGAGCTCTGAACCGACATTGCCGAACGATAGCCGGAATCAACGCGTTCGACTTCACGTGCAACCAGACCATAGGCCACGTGGTTTACACCCGGTCCGCCGTATTCCTCGGGGATGGTCGGGCCAAGCAGGCCAAGTTCACCCATCTCGGTCATGATTTCACGGTGGAAAATTTCATGACGGTTTGCTTCGAGAACGCGGGTTTGCAGGTTTTCCTGACAATATGCACGGGCCGCATCGCGGATCATGCGTTCCTCTTCGCTCAACTGCTCTTCAAGCAGGAGCGGATCTTCCCAATGAAACGGTGCGCGGCTTGCCATTTGCCTGATCCTTTTATGAATTTTTCGATAGAAAGCAGGGGCAGCGCCATAGAAGGGCGAGATGACGCTACCCCTGTAAGCTTATTTGCTTATGCCGTTAAGCTAGGAATTGGCAGACAAAGTTGCAAATGATAAAAGCGATGTAGTTTATGCAAAAAACTCATAAACTTTGAGATATCCAACAAGTCAAAGGTGACGATTGAGCCGTCGTATCCCCAGTCTCAAGGCGCTAAGTTGCTTTGAACAAACCGCCCGGTTCGGCAGTGCGTCACGCGCGGCTGATGAGTTATATCTGACCCAAAGCGCGGTCAGCCGGCAGATTCAGGGGCTTGAAAACTGGCTGGGATGCAAGCTTTTTGCCCGCGAGAAGCAACGTCTTGTCTTGACACCTGAAGGGGAAAGTTACCTGCAATCCATCCGCCCGGCCCTTGATCAGCTGGAAAGTGCGACCCTGACCGTTCTTTCGGGCGGATCGGAAAGCGGGGTTCTGACGGTGGCCGCCCCGCCAACATTCGGATCGCGGTGCCTTATTCCATTATTGCCGCAATTTCGCACCAAGCATCCGGAAATCGCGATCAATTTCATCTCACGGATCGGAATGCCCGATTTTGATCGCGAACAGATCGATATCGCGGTTCTGTTTGGTCAGGGCAGTTGGTCCGATCTAGAAGCCCATATCCTGCATGGCGAGGAAATGGTGCCGATTTGCGGACCGCAATTGATCGCCAATCTGGATCATCCGCCTTCTGCCGATGACCTGCGCCATTTTCCATTATTGCATATTGCCACCCGCCCGCGTGGCTGGGCCGACTGGCTTGATGCCAGCGGGTTGCGTGATATCGACGGCGAAAACGGCCCGAAATTCGAGCATTTCACCATGGCCATGCAGGCCGCAGCAGCCGGACTTGGCGTCGCCCTATTGCCGACATTCGCGATTGAGGATGAACTTAAATCGGGCCGGATCGTTGCCCCGTTTGGCCCGCCAAAGGCAAGCCCGTTTCATTATTACGCCTGCTGCCCGTCATCACGCGCGCGCCTTCCCAAGATCCGCGCCTTCATGAGCTGGCTTGATCAGCTTGATACGGCATCACAGTTGGCGGGAAAAACGGCGGGTACGAAAACCTGATGGATGGCAAAGGCAAGGATCAAACGATCAGCTTGCCTTTTGGCTGGTAAGAGCGCGAATGGCCGACATGCCGCGACGGCGCAAAACATCGGCGTCTTCAGGGCCATCAACGATTTCAAGCAACCGCACTGTTGCCATCAGATTGCGTTGTGCATTGGGGATTTCTTCGGGCGTCAAACGGCCCATACCGTCAACACCTGCACGCCCAATCTGATTGAGCTTTTTCTTAAGCTCAACCACCGCCTTGGCAGCCGAACTTTGTGCGGCCAGCACGTCCGAAATCCGGGCAGTTTCCGCGATTGCTTCGGCCGACTTTTCCGCGGCCAAGACTTTTTCATCGTCAAAATCCTGCGCAAACAACGGTCGCGCCAAGCCCTTCACGCCGGAACCGGGCCCCTGCCGGACTTCCATTTTGGGCAGTGCGTCAATCACGCGTTCCGGGGTTGCGCCAAACATCGTATCAGCCAGGGCGCGCGATACTCGACGGCGCGTTTCCAGAAGCTTTTCACCCCAACGGCCATCCTTGCGAATTTTGAATTCGCGGGTGATGCGGGTGAATTCGGATGCGTACCAGCGCGCCAGCGACAGGATATGTGCCTCATCCTTGCCGGTGACAACACCCTGTTCGATCTCGGTCACGGTTTCAGCCAGCAGATCAATGATCAGGTCGCCGGTCTCGGCCAGATTGGTCTTTTCAATCGTGCTGTCATCGGCCTTTGTCGACAAGACACGGATCAGTTTGAACAGTTCACTTGGACGGAGCAACCGGGCAAGTACGGCCAACAGGAACATCGGCTCGAACCCGGGTTTGTTTTTTGAAATTTCCACAAACCGGTCACGCAGCCAGGTAACGTCGTTGGCATCAAGCCCCCTGATCGGCGCCGACGGAAAACGCGCACGCACCTGGGCGATTTCTTCGCCCACATTCAAAATACGGCCGACTTCGGCAAAGGCCTTCAGATGGACGCGCGATCCAAGGCTCGTTGCAAGGGCGCGTTCTTCCTTTATCCCGCCGTGGGACCGGGCGATCTGATCTTCGATGATCCGTGCGCCTGCCTTCCACAGCTTGCTTTCAGCTGCGGCAAGGCTTGTTGTATCGCGCTTGCCCGCCGCCGCATCAATTTCCTTCATGGCCTCGGCAAATTCCGGATCATTCGCACCGGTGACCACCCGCCAGATCGGAATCAGGGATGAACGACTGATGCGGATGCTTTTTTCACTGGCCTCGCCCGACGTCAGAAGGTCTTCGAACGGATCGCAGAATTGACGCATCGGGGTTGGATAGCGTTCGGGTTTGAGCGAAGCAAGACGCGGACGCAGGATTTGCAAAATGGTTTCATGGGGGAGCGGCAATTTGGGGTCTGCGCGATCGCTTTCAATCGCACGGGTAAATCGTGCGATTTCAGAACCGCTTAAGGATTCAAACAGTTGCCCGAGTTGCGAAACACCAAGATTACCTGCGTCTTCAATCTTCATGCAGACTGTCTCCTGAAGCGTTCGAGACGATCCACCATATCGGCATCAATTTCCCCACTGCCCAACTTGCGCAATTCACCGGCCCACAGCATCTGGTTGACGCGAATATCGATCCAGAATTGCTGTTCTGCGGTCGTAATTTCCTCGACCGGGAGTACAGGTGCGAAACTTGCGACTTCTTCGATGATCTCGCGCTGCTTAACCCGATCTGCCACCGGTCTTTTATGCCACAGGTCGATCATTTCCTGCCAGCCATCAAGAAGCCACCACAATTTTTCGATGGTCTTGCCGATATCCTGCTTGGCCCGTTCCCAATCGGTCAGAACCTTGCCCAGTTCGCGGTTCCAGCTATCGACTTCCTCGACACATTTCAGGGCGTGCTTATAGGTCGCGGTTGTCGCACTGGAAATACGCCCGGCCATAAAGCGGAAATCGGATTGTTCGGAATTCGCCCATTCCTCGACGTCATTTGCAAATTTCGCAAGACCGTTGGTCAGTACTCGTAACGGCCCCTTGCAGCCATCAAGCTCAAGCCCGACCGGGGCGATCATTGTGCTCCATTCACCAAGGCTGTCGATGATGGTGTCATTGGCGACTTTATGTTCGGATGCAAAGCGGTTCAGGGCCTTGCGCGCGCGGACCTGACCTTCCATGGTCAGCAATTCTTCGCGCTGCATATCCTGAACGGCGCTTCCGCCAAGCTGGCGCAGGGCCTGATGCAGGACAGCCAGCTGGCCCAATTCACGCGATGACTTTTCCGACCCGCCGCGCTCAATCGCAGTTCTTGCCAGTTCGACCCCGCCAACGCCGGTTACCGCAACCGCACGTGCCTGCTCAAGAACGGTGCCCGGGCGAATGTCTTCTAGTTCCAGCAAACGGTCAAACAGCATGCGGTCATGCACGGAGAGATCAAAAACCTCGCGCAGGGTATCGAGTGGCAATTCATAAGTCCCCAGACCACCGGCAAGGCCGGGCAGCATGATCATGGATCGCCCGCCCTTGCCCGCCGCCACACGCGCATAGCGCAGGGTTTTGGTCGTAAACGGCGTCCGCACCCCGCGCGACAGAAAGGTGTTGGGCAAACATGCCAACGGATCTTCCGGCGCCTGGGACGGTTCAGGAGTTTTATGACTGACGGATTTGACGATCTTCTGTTTGGTCATTCTGGACTTTGGTCAACCTGTGCGGCGCTATTGATTTTCGCCATATGATAAGCGTGTTACAGCCAGACGGCAGACTGTCGGGTGCAGTGCAGACCGGCCTGTGTAAACACACAAATCCTACATTTGTTACTCAGCATAAATTAACCCGACAAGTTGACAATAACATTAACAACCTTTCGCAAGTTTTGCGGCATCCGACTGCCGACCGAGAGTGCCATTCCCCCATGGGCGGGATCAAGACCTTATAGGGTTTCCTGCGACTTTTCCCAGGTTTTGACATAGGCCTTCCATTCCGCACCATCAGGGATTGAGTCGTCCACCGCCAGGAAATCGTGACTATCGATCATGACGGCCACTTCATCTGTTTCGACCGGCGCCTTGATCATTTTTTCCTGATAGGATTTCGGATGCGGACCGTGCGGAAAGCCACTTGGATGGAATGTTGCCATGCCGGCCTTTATTTCCCCGCGGCTGAAGAATTCACCACGATGATAAAAGACAAATTCGTCCATATCCTCGTTGGAATGATAAAACGGCACACGCAACATGCCGGATTGGCCTTCACCGACCTTGGGCACAAAGGTACTGACTGAAAACGTGCTGGCAACAAAGGTACAATAAGCTGCTGGCGGGACCTTGTGCCCCGACCCATTTTGCCGCCTGAGATCACGCCAATTCAGTTTGACGACACACAGATCACCTTCCCAGCCGGCGGCATCAAGCGGGTTATAGGGATATGTCAGCGTTGACACCTGACCTTTGCGTTTGATGTGAATTTCCCAGAATGCATCATCCTGCTGGGCGCGAAATGTGTCATCAATGCGCGGCACGGTGAACATCATCGGGTCCAGTGGCGTGCCACCGGCCATGGTGCCGGGTTCAGGCAATCCAAACGCATCGGCCGTTGCCTCGATCAGCATGAACTCGCAATGACCGGCCGGTTCCACCCGCCAGGCGGTGCCGCGCGGCAGCAAAATGTAATCACCATCCCGATAGGGCAAATGCCCGTAATCGCAAAATAGCGCCCCCTCGCCATTATGGACGAACATCAGGGTATCACCATCGGCATTGCGTGACAGGGCATGCATTTTGGCATCGGTTTTCCAGTAACGAACTTCCATACTGTCACTGCGCAAAATGCGCCTTGCCTGTAACGGGCAGGCCGGACCGGGGGCGAGCTTTGCCAGATCAAAGGCCCGCGGACGCAATGGCCCTTCAAAGGTTGCCCAACCGACCGGGGGATGGCGATGATAGATCTGGGCTGATGGCCCTTGAAAACCCTTGCGTCCGATGTGCCTTTGATAGGTTGGCTGATCAGATCGCGTATCGGATTGCGGCGTGCAGGCACCTTCGCTGTTGGGAAGCCTGATCCAGTTTGTCATTGTTTCCTCCCGGCCCTGTATTATGGCATTGCGGCCCGTTATGTTCAGAGCAGTCGCACATAATATGGATATGAGAAGAAACCTGATGGCTTTCAAGCTATAGGCGTGAAGACCAGAACGGATCAAAATCCGCACATCAAGGCCTGAAAGGATGGTGCGCCCGACAGGATTCGAACCTGTGGCCCCCAGATTAGGAATCTGGTGCTCTATCCTGCTGAGCTACGGGCGCACACCACAAAAGAGGCCTTCAATTAGCAGCAATTCTGCCGGTGATCAATCCGGGAGGTTATCATATGACCGATCGCAGGAATGCTTGGCTCCCCTCATACCAATCGGTGATGAAGACCGCAAAAGCAACAAGAGCCTTGGGAAGAAGTTTCTCTTTCCAAGGCTCTTGCTGATTATTCCATTCGGTCTTTTCAGACTGACGCAATATGCGTTGATCAGTCAAAAAGGCGATCAATCGGGAAGGAATAGGTCAGAGAAAGGATTTCTGTACCCGGGTTTTCGTCGCCGATGCTGGCGTTCGAAATGTGGGCAATCCCGAGGCTGAGACGTTCGTGGCTGTCGAAGCGGAAGCCAAGTTCAAGACCGGAACGGAATTCGATCCAGTGTCCGAGGTCTTCGCCATTTCCCTGGTGGTAAGCACCGACCGAGGTATAGACGCTCGAGACGAAATGGTCGCCCCAAAGCACGTCAACCGCAAGCCCGCCATACCCATGAACCGCACCTTCCGACGTTACCATCACGCCGCCAATCGGGCGGGTTACGTCAAACATCGCGTGCTGGGCGCGGTAATTGATGCGGAATTCGGCAGCTTCTTCATCCTGAGTGATATCGACCATGCCGGTCGAAAATTCGAGAAGCCCGGAATCTTTGTCATTGCCAAGAATTTCTTGCGCAGATGCCGCGTTTACAAAGCCAAAAAAGACGCAAACTGCAAGCAGTTTCCCCAAAGTCATTTTCATTAATCAAGTCCCCACTGGATCAATACGTCGGACATACTAACCAAGCATGCGGCAAACTCAACCACACATTGGTGTAAATACATCAATTTCCCGCAAAATTTTTGCCATCGAATGAATCGGTTGCCCGGACAAGCTCGCGAACAATCCCCGGTTCACTGGCTGCATGCCCGGCATCGTCGACAATCACCATCCTTGATCCGGCCCATGCATTGTGCAGTTCAAATGCCGACATTGGCGGACACACAACGTCATAGCGCCCCTGCACAATGACAGCAGGCAAATGGGAAATCCGGTTCAAATTCCGAAGAAGCTGGTCAGGTTCGAAGAAGCAGCGATGGACAAAATAATGATGTTCAAGTTTTGCCAGCGCGAGTGCGATTTCATCGCCTTCGAAATCTTCGACCAGACCGTGATCCGGCAAAAGAGTACAGCAGGTAGCTTCATAGGCCGACCAGACACGTGCGGCATCAATCGCGGCGTCCTCGCCATCCTTGCCTGCGAAAATCTCGGCATAGCGGTCCAGCATTCGTTGCCAGCCGGGATGCGCGTCAAATCCGGCGGTTGCCAAGAAACTGCGTTCGACTTCGGGGAAAAAGCGCCCCATGCCATCCATAAACCAGGCAATTTCGGTTTCACGACCAAGGAAAATGCCGCGCAACACAAAGGCCAGGACGCGATCCGGGCATGCCTGGCCATAGGCCAGCGCCAATGTCGATCCCCAGGACCCGCCAAAGACCAGCCATTTATCAATCCCCCGACTTTCGCGCAGCGCTTCGATATCACCGATCAAGTGGTCGGTGGTGTTGTTTTCAAGGCTTCCGAACGGCTTTGATTTTCCGGAGCCGCGCTGATCAAACAGAATGACGCGATATTTTTCAGGGTCGAAAAATCGGCGACTATTGGGAGAAATCCCGGCCCCTGGCCCACCGTGAAGAAAGATGACCGGAATACCGTCGGGGGTGCCGACTTCTTCCCAATAGATTTCGTGACCATCGTCACGTGACAACATCCCCGTCATTCGGGGCGCAATTTCGGGATAGAGCACGCAGGAACCTCTTTGTGTCTGAGCGGAAATGAGAATGTGCAATTTGCTGGTGGCAACGCATATCTAGAAGTCTCATGACCGGGGGAACAAACACAAGCTTCTATTCCGGTTGAACACAAAGCCAGTCCGGATTTTCCAAAGAGACATAGGGGCCACCGCGACTTTCAATAACGCCGCGCACCCGGACTTTCCGCCCGGACCAGCGATCCATCACCTTTTCGAAGTTGTCACCCCCTGCGATGCTGCGCCGGACTGCATCATCCAGTGCAATGGTAAAATCACTGCGCCAATCGCCCCCGAAATTCAGGTAGCTGCGCCATTCCTGATGCTCGACCGAGCGAACGACCCCATCAACAACCACAAACCGGCCAATCGCATCCTCTACCGACGGGATACCCGATGGTTGCGCATCATCCACATCTGCATTTGCGGCAACAAAATAAGCATGACGGGCATCCCGGATTGACCAGATACCTGCCCTTTGCCGGATCGCGGTATCTTCGGCATCCATCAAAGATCCGACATCAGAACCGGTCTGCGGCAATGCCATCACCAGGCCGGCCAAAAGCAACCGTTGCGACCATGGCACACTGTTGTCGCCACCAAGCCCGCCAGAAGGCCTACTTGTGATCCATGCCGGTCGGCGCCTCAGAAAATCCGGATCATCCAGAAGCAAAAGCGCCTTGTCACTTTCGCGAGACGTCGCCTGAAGCCAGTTCAATGCCAGATCTTGGTATTCCGGGACAAATTCGACATCGGCCAGTCGAAACGTCACATCTGGCAAGTCGGAAGCCGCTAGTTGATCAACGTGGTGAATATCGATTTGGGATATTTCATGCCAGTTGCGATCGGCCTGATCAGACTGCACGGATTTTGCAATGTCATGATTTGCCGCAACACCGCATTGCCAATCCGGACCGGCATGACCATCAATGGGAAACAGGGTCCCAATGGTCATTATTGTTGCGAGCAGAAACCGGCAGGAAAAACCGGCCTTTGGCATGACCGTAAAATTTCCCCATTTTGGATGTCTGTTCGAAAACTGTGAATCTGTTGAATGATCTTGGAACACGCGCTACCAATTCCCACTTGGTTTCGCTGACAATGACCTGCAGCTTACGCGGCAGAGCGACATGAGGAAAGGTATCAATGAGCTGGTTTAAGTTCAGTCCCAACAAGCACCTGATGGCACTTCTGACTGCTGTTGCGCTCAGCACGGCACTTGCTGGCTGCTCGACCAACCGCGCAACAGGTGAGGACAGCTTCACCGCCTTTATGTCGCCTGACGAGGAAAAGAAAATCGGGTCGCAGGAACACCCGAAAATGGTCAAGGAGTTCGGTGGCCAATATACGGAAAAGGATCTGCAAAGCTATGTCACCGAAATCGGTGAAAAGCTGGTTGCCGTTTCCGAAACCCCGAATGAGAAATTCACCTTCACGGTTCTTGATTCCCCGGTGGTCAACGCATTCGCCCTGCCGGGCGGGTATGTCTATATCACGCGTGGTCTGGCCGCCCTTGCCACCAACGAAGCTGAACTGGCCGGCGTCATTGCCCATGAAATCGGTCACGTTGTCGCCCGCCATTCGGCACAGCGATACAGCCGTGGTGTCCTGACCCAGATTCTGGCCGGTGGCCTGTCAATTGCGATTGGCAACGGGGCTGGCGAACTGATCAATACCGGGGCGAGTGCCTATCTTAAATCGTTCTCGCGTGAGCATGAATTTGAAGCCGACATGCTTGGCGTACGCTATATCACGCGGGCCGGGTACGATCCGGATGCCATGGCGACATTCCTTGAAAAACTGCGCGCCCATTCGCGCTTGCAGGCGGTTCTTGCCGGGCGTTCGGCCGATGATGTTGACCAGTATGACTTTATGGCAACCCACCCGAGAACCCTTGACCGTATCGAGCAGGCCCATCAAAGCGCCAATGTCACCGCAGTTCAGAATCCCGAACTGGGCACGGTCCGCTACATGACAGCGATTGATGGTATCCTTTACGGGGATGGCCCGGATCAGGGCTATGTTCGTGGCCGGGAATTCGTCCATGTTCCCCTTGGCTTCCGGTTTGAAGTGCCCGAAGGCTTTACCATCAACAACCAGCCATCCGCCGTCATTGCGACCGACGGCAAAGGGGCCCAAATTGTCTTTGAAGGCGCACCAAAGGCCAAGGACACCCGACTGGACCGTTATCTTGAAAGCGGCTTCTCAAGCAAGATTTCGCTTCGCGATGTCGAGATGATCGATATTAACGGGCTGGAAGCTGCCACCGGCAGCACGGATGTGTCCCTGCGATCGGGATCGGCAAGATTGCGCGTGGTGGTCATCCGCCATGGCGATTCCGCCTATCAGTTCCTGTTCATCACCCCGCTTGATCAAACCGAAAGTTATAACCTGCCCCTGCGGCATACGACCTATAGCTTCCGGTCGCTGAGCACGAACGAGAAGAAGATCTATACCCCGCTTCGGATCAAGGTCCGTGCTGTGAACCCGGAATATAGCTTGCAGACATTTATCGACGACATGCAGGTTGACCGCGCACCGGCGGAAACCTTTGCCACCATTAACGGATTGCGCGAGGGCGAAGCCCCTGAAACCGGATCCCTGGTCAAGGTTGTCCGTCACTAGACGCAAGCAGGCCAAAACAGCAAAAGGCAGCATGAAAATGCTGCCTTTTTTGGTCGAAACAGACCAGAGATCCGGGCGCACGATCAGGCGTCGCTTGTAACCTGTTCGATGATTTTGCCCTGACCATCAAGGGCCAGCGCGATCAGTACACCGCCCCGCCCGGCACCACCATCCACCGACAGGGTAAATTCACGTTCCTGAAGCCCGGTCTGCGAAAGTGATGCACCGCGGACAATACGCGCGCAGTCGTAATAACGTTCGGTAATTGCCTCAAACATCGAGCCGCCCCACCAGAACGTATCGGTCTGACCGGTAAGAGGGCGTGAACCATCAAGCCCGGCATGAACAAAGATCAGACGACCATCCGTGGTATAGGCCGCATGTTTGAGGTCGGATAGCAATGCGCTATGCCCGCTGTGGCGGCGCAATGCATCGGAAAACTGGGACGTCCATTGCGAAATGGCGTGCGCGCCCTGACGCATGATCGACTGGACATGCGCCGGATCAAAACCATAGGCACGGGTTGTTCCGGCAATACCGCGGGTCAACATCCAGTCAAAGACTTCGCCGGGATTGGGGGCAAACTGGATCTGCTGCAATTTCGACAGCATTTCTTCGGCCGCACCGCGCAAAAAGGCGATATCGGCGATATCAACCCCGTCCAGGGCGATGAAATAACGACGGAACAGAAGCAATTCGTTGATGGTCGCAACAACGGATTCCGCCGTGCCATCCCCCCAGTAATTGCCAAGATAGACAAGCCTGTCTCCGGGTGTGATACGTTCAGCAAGCTTCTGATGAACGGTACGCAACGCACCGTGATCGCCATTGATTGCGCCGACAACCCAGATTCTCTCGGCCGGTTTTATCGGCGCCAGAACTGCACTCATCGCTGTAACCTGCCTAAAACAAAAATAAAACCGGCCCAAGGATAGCTTGCGGGCCGGCTTTTATAAATAGTTGTATAGCTGACTTATTCAATCAGGCAGCTTTTTGCAGAAGCTTTTCGAGCTTGCCCGATGCCTTGTCCTTGTCGATCTTTTCGATCGCGGCCAGTTCGTCAACAAGGCGCTCGAAAGCAGCTTCATAGATCTGGCGTTCGGAGAAGGACTGTTCCGGCTGGGTCGCGCTGCGATGCAGATCGCGCACAACTTCGGCAATGGAGACCGGATCACCGGAATTGATCTTTGCTTCGTATTCCTGTGCACGGCGCGACCACATGGTGCGTTTGACACGTGCACGACCCTTAAGCGTAATCAACGCCGAGTCCATCTGCTTTTTGGAGGAAAGTTTACGCAGACCGGAGTTACCCACCTTGTTAACCGGCACGCGCAAAGTCATGCGGCTGGATTCAAAGGTAATTACATAAAGGCGCAATTCCTGACCCGCGATTTCCTGGGTTTCCAGGCCACCAACACAGCCAACGCCGTGTGCGGGGTAAACAACATAATCGCCAACAGCAAAGGGCAACTTATCCGACATCAAGCATCCTTCCGGCCCATTCAGGCCTGGTCATTCAACTGTAACAATATAGACCCAGTGACGCGAAGAGCTGCACACGACCAAGCTTTTGGCGAAGTCGCGGTTTCAGACAGGAATACAAAAAACGGAAATCCGGCAATTCGGAACGAGCCTGTCGAGCCCTTAACGCGAGTTGCCCACAATAGCACAACACGCCACTGGTTCACAGATTTTTTCGGCGCTAATGGCTCAATGCAGCCATGCATTTAACCCGCTGGCATATGCCAACGGGTTAAAAACCGTATGTAATCTGGGGGGTTAGTCCGACAATCAGTCGCCTTCGCCCGGCGCTTCGCTGAGCAATTCGGTCTTGCCGGTTTTACCGTTCCATTCATCAGCATCAGCCGGCGCATCACCTTTGCGGGTGATATTGGGCCAAACTTCCGCGAACTTTCGGTTGATTTCCAACCAGTTGTCCAGATTCGGCTCAGTATCGGGAATAATCGCTTCGGCGGGGCATTCGGGTTCGCAGACACCGCAATCGATGCATTCATCAGGGTGAATAACCAGGAAGTTCTCACCTTCATAGAAGCAATCGACGGGGCAAACCTCGACGCAGTCCTGATACTTACACTTGATGCAGTTTTCCGTCACCACATAGGTCATGGTGTAACTCCGTACAGGTTGCGAGGCCATGTTGCGGCTGCACCCGCGCTTGGCCTTGTTCTCTCTCTGGGGATTGGGTTATCACGCACAGCTGTTGTGTGCAACTCCAATAAAATCCCATTTTTTTGCGTAGTATAGATTACGTGATGCGATGCGGCGTGGCGACATCCGGTATTTCGGGACCGCACACGACAAAGCAGCGCAGAACATACAGATTTCTTCACAATTTTCCAGTTTGCAGACGCCGCGGATAATTGCTTTTACCCCCGCAAAGCCATAGTGTGCTTCTGATTGAGTGGGAACTGCGGATTTTTGGGGTTACGCGTGCCTGACAAAAGCCTTGATCAGCAACGGCTTAAATGGCGGGATCGCTTGTCTGTAAAACAGGCAAGGATCGCGGTTGCCCTTACCTTGCTGATCGGCCTGCTTTTCAGCGGCATCCAGATTGTCTGGGATTTGCGCGAAGAAAAGAGCCTGATTGACCGCACCGTCATGCAGGTTCTGGCGACATTGCGCGAATCCGCGACACAGGCGGCATACGGCCTTGATGAGACACTTGCCGCACGCGTGGTTTCCGGCCTTTTTGAATATGAACCGGTCTATGCGGCGGTTCTGCGGGACAATTTCAACAATATTCTAGCCCAAAAGACCGAACAGCAGGTCAGCTCCAACCGTACGGTCCTGACCAAACTGATGTTTGGTGAAAACCAGGAATATGAAATCCCGCTTGAAACCGGAAGCGGACGCGATCTGGTTGGCCATCTGAGCGTCAAGATCGATACGGACATGATCGCGGACGGGTTTCTTAATCGCGCCACCCGCATTCTGACATCGGGCATCCTGCGCAACCTGATTCTTGGTCTTATTCTGGTTGTCTTTTTCTACGTCACCCTGACCAAGCCGCTGCTGCGGGTTTCAAGTCTGCTGCGCAAAATTGATCCGCAAAACCCGACCCCCGATGCCATTGTCATCCCCGAAAATCATGACCGCGACGAACTGGGCATGATCCTTCGGACCACGCGGGGACTGATCGAACGTATTTCAGCAACACTTGATAAGCTGCGCACCACCGAACAACAGGTCCGTGACCGTGAAAACCAGCTGACCGCGATTGTACAGAACGTTGCGGACGGTATCCTGACAATCACCCCGACCGGCCGGATTGTTGAATATAACGGGGCAACCAAGCAGCTTCTTGGCCTGATGCGCGATGAAACGCCGCAAGGCCGAACATTGCACGAATTCCTGATGCCGCGCGCCATTCCGCTTTTGGAGCACAGTCTGGAAGAACTTGCAGCCCAGTCTTCGGACAATCAGACGACGGAAAAACGCCTGACGCTTCCGATCAGACGCGCCGACCAGACCGAAATTGATGTTTCGATTGCACTGCGCATGATCCCGGATGCGGCAACGCCGATGATGACCGCGGTCCTGACCGACATCACGGTGCGCAAACGCTATGAGGAACAGTTGGTCTATATGGCCAACCACGACACGCTGACCAACCTTCCGAACCGCAGCATGCTTGAATCCAGCCTGTCAAAGGCACTCGACAAGCACAAGGAAGCAAGCAGCACGCGGCACGGTGCGACGGCTGTGCTGTTTATCGATCTTGACCGGTTCAAGGTCATCAATGACAGTCTGGGCCATGACGTCGGGGACCTGTTGCTCAAGGCAGTCGCCGGACGCTTGCAGAAAGTGATCGGTCGCCAGGAAATCGTCGGTCGGCTTGGCGGTGATGAGTTCCTGATCATTATTCCCGATCTGAAAGAAACCCAGGACGCCGCCATTCTGTCACAAGCCGTACTTGATGCACTGGCACCGGCATTTGACATCAAGGGACGCGTTCTGTTTGTGTCGCCATCGATCGGGATTGCGCTTTATCCATCGGATGGCGAAGATTTCCCGGCCCTGATGCGCAATGCCGACACCGCGATGTATAGTGCGAAATCCGGCGGCGGGGGCACCTATCACTTCTTTACCAAGACGATGAATGAAAGTGCCATGGCGCGTCTGGTGATCGAAAATGATCTGCGCGAAGCCCTGGCCCAAAATCAGTTCGAGCTGCATTACCAGCCCAAGGTCGATCTGCGTACCAACCGGATTTCCGGCCTCGAGGCACTGATCCGCTGGAAACAGCCCGGGCGCGGCTATATTTCGCCGATGCAATTTATTCCGGTCGCAGAAGAAACCGGCCTGATTGGCAAAATCGGCGAATGGGTGATCGCGGAAGTCTGCCGCCAGATCGCAGAATGGGACGCGCAATCAGTCCCGCCACTGCCGATCGCAATCAACCTGTCGCCCCGACAGCTTATTGAAGGCAGAATTACAGAAACCATATCTCGAATATTGACCGACACAGGCACCCCGGCCGCACGCATCGTTCTGGAAGTAACCGAAACGGTGATGATGCAGGAAATCAAGAAATCGGCCGCCATTCTTGAAGAACTGCGTCATTTGGGGTTGCAGATTGCCGTTGATGATTTCGGGACAGGCTATTCGTCCCTTGCCTATCTGAAACGGTTGCCGATCAATTCGATCAAGATTGATCGATCCTTTGTGCGGGACGTGACAATCGATACCGATGATGCCGCGATTACGCGAACCATCATCGTTATGGGCCACAATCTTGGCCTTAAGGTCATTGCAGAAGGTGTGGAAACCAAAGAACAGATGGCATTCTTGCGCGAAAGTGAATGTGACGAAGTTCAAGGTTTCCTGATTGCCACCCCGCAACCGCCCCAGGAAATCGTCAAACATATCCTGCGACTTTCCGCAAATGCCGAGACTGAACTATAATCGCAGCCCCGATACACATTGAACCGGTTACCTGAGAAGACATATGGCCCAACAACGTTCCGTTCTGCTTGTCGATGACAGCAAATTTGCCCGCCTTCTGGTCAAGGCTTTCATTTCCAGCAACTTTACCGACTGGGAAATTGACGAGGCCGAAGATGCCAGCAAGGCGCTCGAAATGGTTGAAGGCAAGTCGTATGACTATTTACTGCTTGATTTCAACATGCCGGGGATGAACGGGCTGGAGCTGGGCGAACAATTGCGTGGACGGTTCCCGGACTCGGTAATCGCCCTTCTGACTGCCAACATTCAGCAGGAAATTCAGAAAAAGGCTGCAAACCTTGGCCTTGAATTCCTTGCAAAGCCACCGACCGAGGAAAAAATGCGTGACTTCATTCTGGCGCAGGAAGCGTCCAGATGATCGACCTTAGCGAACTTGAACATGACACCATCAGCGAATTGATCAATATCGGGGTTGGTCGCGCAGCGTCGTCATTGTCCGAGATGGTCGAACAGCCCGTCGAACTTACTGTCCCGCGTATTACATTTGTCGAACGTTTTTCCGATACGGAACTTGCCAAGGCCCCGACCGAGGTTGTCTCGGCGGTCAGTCAGACATTTGACGGCCCGTTCAAGGGCGAAGCCATGCTGGTCTTTCCCGAAGAACGCAGCCTGGAGCTGGTGCGCAGTCTACTGAAGGTCGAAGTGCCGCTTGATACCCTGACCGATCTTGAACAGGAAGCCCTGATGGAGGTCGGCAACATCATTCTGAATGCCTGTCTTGGCAGCATTTCGAATGTGCTTGGTGAACCGATCAACTGTTCAATGCCGTCATTTCGCAAACGTGAAAGCCGGTCGCTGCTTGACGTTGATCAGGCCGAACTTAATGCCGGCAGCATGCCGGTCCTGATGATCCTGCATGTTCAGTTTATGCTGCGTCATAACGACATTGACGGGTATGTTCTGTTTGTCATGGATCTGGATTCCATTCAGATGCTGCGTGAACTGGTTCGTCGCTTTCTTGCCAATTCGCTTGGTTAACCGGTGAGGTGAATGAAAAAGCCATCGTCCAAGCCCCAAAAGGACGCAACGCCGTCATTCGATCTTGATCGTGAAGGCAATGCCGCAGAATTGTTTGCCGCATTGCTTGATACGGCCGATACCGGTTTGGTTGCGCTTGCCCCGGACCGGACCGTTTGTCACTGGAACCAGTGGATGCAGACCCGTTCGGGATTGCGCGCCGACGAGGTTCTGGGCAAGGCGCTTCATGATATCTTTCCCGAAACACGGATGGGACGCGTCAGCCTTGCCATCGAGGATTGCCTGAAATTCGGAATGCCCGCGGTGATTTCACCGTCGCTTAATCAGGGGGCCTTGCCGCTTTCGCCATTGCCGCAATTTGCCGCAAGCTTTGATCGCATGGAACAATCGATCCGCGTCCATCCGATCAAAACCAAAAGCAATGGCACATTATGTTCGCTGATCATTCGGGACGTGACCCTTGCCGTACAGCGCGACCGTCTGTTGCGCAAACAGGCTGCTGAACTGGCCGAACTGGTTACCCAGTCAAAACGCAGCGAAGACCGCACAAAGGCGATTTTGCAAAACACCATCGATGCCATTCTTGTGGCGTCCGACGATGGCAATATCGAACCACTGAATTCCCGGGCACAGGAACTTTGCGGACCGGATGGCGATCCCGAATTGCGCAATATTATCCGGTTCCTGCTTCCTGACAGTGATCATATCGCAATCACGCCGCCCCCACCCAACCGGCTTCTGACCGATCTTGGTACTGGCGTCATCGAAGTCCTGGCTCTTACCAAAACCGGGCGCAGTGTCCCGCTGGAAGTTGCGATCAGTCATTTTTCGGCGGATCAGCGATATCATTACATCATCACCCTGCGTGACATTTCCCAGCGCAAGCGCCATGAGATGGAAATCCAGCGCACCATGGCCGAGCTTGAACGGTCCAACAGCGAACTTGAACAGTTCGCCTATGCGGCGTCCCATGACTTGCAGGAACCGCTTCGCATGGTGTCGAGCTATACCCAGCTTATTGCCCGGCGCTATGAGGGCAAACTTGATGATACCGCCGATGAGTTCATCCATTACGCGGTTGATGGCACCCAGCGCATGATTGACGATCTTCTGACCCTGTCGCGGGTCGGGCGCCACGGCAAGCCGTTTCACCCGGTACCGCTTGATGATCTGTTTGATGCGATTGTTGCCAACTTCAAACGCGCCGGATCGGCCCCGGAAGGCAACATCATCCGCGAAGATCACCTGCCAACGGTCATGGGCGATGCCAGCCAGTTGCTGTTGCTGTTCCAGAATCTTGTGTCGAACGGGTTGAAATACAGCGATCCGCAAAATGGCCGGGTGCGGATTTTTTCCGCCGACACCCCGAACAGTCACCGGATTTTTGTCGAAGATAACGGGATCGGCATTGATCCCCAGTATCACGAAACCATTTTCGAGATTTTCAAACGCCTGCACGGATATGGTGATTATGCCGGCACGGGAATTGGTCTTGCGATCTGTAAAAAGATCACCGACCGGCATGGCGGAATACTTAGCGTTACCAGCAATGTTGGCGAAGGCAGCACCTTCTGTGTCGAGTTGCCCAAGGAATTGCCGATTGTCGCGACATCCGAAAGCATGTAGCTTGCAGTTTACGTAAGCGTAAAGATGATTGAGCTACCATGACCGACAGTTACTCTATCACCGATCTTGCCCGCGAGTTCGAAGTCACCACCCGAACCATCCGGTTTTACGAAGATCAGGAACTGATTTCCCCCGAACGCCATGGCCAGACGCGCATCTATAGCCAACGTGATCGCGTGCGGTTGCGCCTGATCATGCGCGGCAAGCGGCTTGGCTTTTCGCTTAAGGAAATCCGAGACCTGCTTGATCTGTATGACGGTGATCGCAGCGAAATCACGCAGTTAACCACCCTTGTCGACAAGATCAATGAACGTCGCGAAACCTTGCGCAAGCAACGCGAAGACATCGACGCCACACTGGACGAGCTCGATAAACTGGAAGAAACCTGTCAGGAAGAACTTGGTCGCAAAAAGGCCGGTTAATTCGCCTCGTCCCGGTTATCGCCAACCGCTGTTACTGTCCGGGCCCGACCGACCCGGACGGGGATGCAGACGCCTTTGACAGGCTGACATCGGATGGCCGAGACAGGATAAAACAGCTGACCGGCAAGGCGACCAGCAACTGGATCATCACGATCCAGCGGTTTTCGATAAAGATCAGGGATGCGGTAATCACCACCAGAAAGGCCAGCATGGCAAGAAGCTTGGCCCGACGGTTGATCACGCCATGTTCATTCCATTGACGGATCGACGTACCAAAACGTGGGTGATTGCAAATCCAGTCATGCAGACGCGGCGATCCCTTGGCAAACAGCCAGGCCGCCAGCAACATGAAGGGTGTGGTCGGCAAAAGCGGCAAAAAGATTCCGATCACGCCAAGACCAACCGAAAGCCATCCAAGGGCAAGATAGATATGCGCTATACGCACCATAGATTTCCTGTTTACAGTCCGTTCCACCCCTGACAGGCTAGGAAAGGTAATTTAGGCGCTGCGATTGCGAAATTCAACAAATAGCCGACCATTACACTCAGTTATTTTTACCCTCTTTGACACCTTATGATTCCGAACGGTTGACCATGCTTGAAATTGAAAATGGCCTTTATCTGGATGAACGCCATCTGCATTTTCAGTTCGTCCGTGCATCGGGTCCCGGCGGGCAGAATGTCAACAAGGTGTCCAGTGCGGTCCAGATGCGGGTCCGCATTGATGATTTGACCGAACTGCCCCAACGGGTGCGCGACCGGTTGCGCGAACTGGCCGGAAGCAAGCTGACCAATGACGGTGAAATCATCTTTGACGCCCAGCGACACCGAACCCAGGAACGCAACAAGCAGGACGCCATTGAAAGGTTGCTGGCCCTGTTGCGCAAGGCTGCCGAGCGCAAGAAATACCGCGTCAAAACCCGCCCGTCCCTTTCGGCCAAGCGCAAACGCGTTGAAACCAAGAAAAAGCGCGGCGATATAAAGAAAATGCGCCAACGCCCGATCGACTGAGGCCCAGCTAGTGGCCAAAGGCACACAGCCCTTTCCATCCAGGCTACACCGGCTGTAACGGGCTTTTAAAACCGAACGGACATGACATTCAGGTTCAGAACATGATCATCGACTGGGATCACATCGCCAAAGCCCCCCTGCCGACCAATTGCGGTTGGAAAGGCACCTATCGTGTGCGCTATTCCGAAATTGGTGAAAACGGCAAAGTCATGATGCCAGCCCTTGCCGACTATATGCAGGATGCCGCCGGTTGGGGCGCGCGGATCCTGAAACTGGCTTATGACGATACGGTTGATCAGGGCATTGCATGGGTTCTGGCGCGTATGGTGATCCATATCCGCGACTATCCCGGCAATGGCGAGGAAATCCTGATTGAAACCTGGCCGTCAGGCGTATCGCGCCGGGTTGCGACCCGCGATTTCCGCCTGTCGAACAGCAAGGGGGATGTGATCGGCGTTGCGCAAAGTTACTGGGTGATGTTTGACCTGCGCGAACGGCGCGCAGCCCAATGGCCGGACTGGATTGAAGAACGCCTGCCTGATCCGCCCGGCCCCAAACTGATTGAACCGCCCTTGCGCCCGGCCTTTACCACCGATCCCCTGCCCGCAATTGACACGATCAAGGCACGGCCATCGGACCTTGATCTGTATGGGCATGTCAATAATGTGCGCCTGATGCAGTGGGTGCTGGGGGTTTCGGGGCAAAACAGCCGTCCTGATTTCCATCCCGAAAGTCTTGATATCCAGTTCAGAACAGAATGCCGGGTCCATGAACGGGTCGAGCTGCGCCATGCCAACGGCTTTGCCGCGGTCAGTCGCGAAGAAGACAGTACGGACCTTGTGCGTGCCCATATTGTCGCGCGCAATGCTCTGGCGCTGGCTTAGCGCCGACAAGGATCACGATAACCGGCACCCTGATCGCTTCAAGCCCGGTCCATCATGGCATCAAAAAGATCGGCAACCGGTTTGAAGCTTTTGCGGTGATGCGGGGTTGGTCCGACTTCGCCAAGCCCGGCCATGTGTTTTTTCACCCCGTACCCCGCATTGCCTTCCCAGCCAAAAAAGGGATAGCGCGTTGCAAGCCGTGCCATGGCGCGATCGCGCACGACCTTGGCCACAATTGATGCTGCGGCAATTGACAAGGATTTGCTGTCGCCCTTGACCACGGTTTCGACATGGCATGGCAAACCGGGATCACGATTACCATCCACCAGTGCCTGATCGGGCACCACTGCCAAACGGCCGACCGCGCGGCGCATGGCGACATAGGTTGCCTGCAAAATATTGATCTGGTCAATTTCACGAACAGATGCCGCCCCGATACCGACTTCGGCGCATTCCATGATCACGCCAAAAAGCTTGTCGCGCTTTTTGGCTGACAGCTTTTTGGAATCATTGAGTTCGGCAACCAGAATATCGGGCAATCTTGCATCCCGCGGCAAGATGACCGCGGCCGCCACCACCGGGCCCGCCAGTGGCCCGCGGCCGACTTCGTCGATCCCGGCAATACGCCCGCTATACTGATCTTCGATGGTAAAGTCCGGCATGTTTCTGGTCACTCTCTCTTTCCACCGTCATAGCAAGCTGCCCGGTGACCGACAATATCGCAGTTTGTCCGGGCGGCTTCCTTGGGGTGAATTCACGCACCAGCATAACAAAAAACGGCACCGGATAACCGGTGCCGTTTGATCAATTAAAGGTCCCCTGCCTTTCAGGTTTCCTTTTCCTTGTATTCTTCGCTTGGGTCGTAACCTTCGGGTCCGATCGGGTCAAAGGTGGCCCAGCCTTCATCCTGCTTGGATGGCGGAAGATCCTTGTGCGGATCGACATTCAGCAGCATATAGGCCTTGGCAATCAGATTTGCGGTGATGGGTGCTGTCAGGAAAATGAACAGCGTAATCAGCAATTCGTGAATGGTGAAATGGCCACGTTCAACCCAGAAGAACAGCATTGACGCGATCAACACGCCGCCAAGCCCGACAGTACTGGCCTTGGTCGGTGCGTGCAGACGCGGCAGCAGTTCTTTGAGTTTGATCATCCCGAAAGACCCGATCAGCAAGAAAGCCCCGCCAATCACGATCAGAAGCGAAATGATGAGTTCAACAACAAACGGCATCTTATCGCTCCCTTATTCGATGATGTCGCCACGCAAGACGAACTTGCAATAGGCCACAGTTGAAACAAACCCGAACATTGCAAACAGCAACGCGCCTTCGAAATACATCGCCGTTGATTTTCCGATGCCATACAGCACCAGAAGCGCAATCGCATTGATCGCCATCGTATCAACCGCCAGAACCCGGTCGGCCGTGGTCGGCCCCACGGTCAGGCGATACAGGTTCATCAAAAGCGCAAGCGCCACACAGACAAAGCCGAAATTCAGTGCATATTCGATCATTCGAAGATCTCCTTCAGACGGCGTTCGTAGCGGTTCTTGATGTCATCGATCACGCCCTGTGGATCGGGGGCATGCAGGCAATGAACCAGAAGGCTTTTGGCATCGGCACTCAAATCGATGGTCACCGTGCCCGGCGTCATGGTGATGGTTCCGGCAAGGGTCGTGATCGCCTCTGGAGAGGTCAGATCAAGCGGAACGACAACGCATTTTGACTCAAGGCTTTCGGTTTTGCGAAACAGGATCAAACCGGCAACAATGACGTTTGCCACCAGAATGTCCCACAAAACCACCAGACCATATTCGCAAATGGCATAGGCGTTGCCCACCTTGGGACGGGCCGGCCAGAAACTGGCGGTGATCAACGGAATGATGACCGCAAGAATAAGGCCGAAGATAACGGCACCTGCCGAAACCTCGTTGACCAGAAACACCCACACCACCAGCAAGGCCAGTGTCAAAAGCGGATGGGGGAGATAACGTTTCATCATTATGTTCCTTGTCCTTTCCGCTTACTGGCCCAGCAATGCCAGGGCACCTTCGCCCAGCACCGCCTGGATATAGCCCGATGTATCAAAGATCTGCGCAGCAACACCGTGCAGATAATCGGTAATCGGACCGGCAAAGACCGTCAGGGCAACCAGTCCACCCAGCATGCCGCACGTGGCAATGATCGGCAGAACCGGCCATTTCGCGCCTTCGACCGTGATTTCACCTTCGACCGACGCACTTTTCCAGAACAGGACACTGCCCGCCCGGCCAAAACCGATAATGCACAGCAGTGACGTCACCAGAATGATCGCCCAGATCCAGACCATGGCGTCACTTCCACGCGCCGCATCAAGGATCTGAAGTTTACCGATAAAGCCGCTTAGTGGCGGCATACCGGCCATGGCAATCGCCCCGACAAAGAACAGAACAGCCAGGAAGCCCGACTGATGGAATGTCGGTGCGGTATGCAGGCTGTCGCCAAACTGGCCGCGACGTGACACCACCAGATCAGCAATCAGGAACAGGGCCGCGCCCGAGAAGGTCGAATGCAACAGGTAATAAAGGCCCGCCGCAATACTTTCGGGTGTGAACAGGGCAATGGCAATCAGCAGTGTTCCCATCGACCCGATCACCGAAAAGGCGATCAGCCCGTTAAGACGTTTTACCGCGACCACGCCGACCATGCCCAGAACAAGCGTGATCAAAGCTGCCGGCATCAGATACGGCTGTGCAAGCCACGCCATGTCCCCGGCCGCATCGCCAAAGGCCAGTGAATAGACACGCAGTACGGAATAGGCACCGACCTTGGTCATGATGGCAAACAGGGCAGCAACCGGTGCCGGTGCATTGGCATAGGTTCCCGGAAGCCAGAAATGGATCGGAACCAGTGCCGCCTTGACACAGAACACCAGAAGCAAGACCAGCGCACCAGCCCGCAACAGAGCGGCATCACCCGGCGCGACATTGGCCACCTGAACCGCGAGATCGGCCATATTCAGCGTACCGGTCACGGAATAGATCATGCCAACCCCGATCAGGAACAGCGACGATCCCGTCAGGTTAATCACGATATATTGCATGCCGGCTTTCAGCCGTTCAGCCCCTGCGCCATGCAGCATCAGGCCGTATGACGCGATCAGCAGAACTTCGAAGAACACGAACAGGTTGAATACGTCACCGGTCAGGAACGCACCATTGACCCCCATCAGCTGGAACTGGAACAGGGCATGGAAATGCTTGCCGCGCTGATCCCATTCGCTTGAAGCAAACAGGACAACACCAAGTCCCAGAAGCGATGTCAGGAACACCATCATCGCTGACAGGCGATCCAGCACCAGCACGATCCCAAACGGTGCCGGCCAGTTCGACAAGGCGTACATTTCCGGGTCATTGCCATTGGCAAAAACCACCAGTGACAGCGTCACCGCCACAAGGGCCACGGTCGCCGTGATCGAAAATACGCGCTGCAACAAAATGTCGTGACGGACCGCCAGAACAATCAGGGCGGCCATCACGGCGGGCAGCACTATGGGAACAACAATCCAGTCACCCATCAGTTTTTATCTCCTGCTTCGGATGGCTCGCCAACCGGGCGACCGTCAACATGGTCATTGCCGATTTCAAGATAAGCCCGGATCGACAGAACAACGATCAGGGCGGTCATGCCGAACGAAATCACAATCGCCGTCAGGACAAGTGCCTGGGGCAACGGATCGGTATATTCGGTCACACCATCACGCAGGATCGGCGGCATATTGATCGTCAGGCGGCCCATCGCGAACAGGAACACGTTCACCGCATAGGACAGCAAGGCCAGACCGATCACCACCGGGAAAGTCCGCCCGCGCAGCAACAGATACGTGCCGCACGTGGTCAGAAGCCCAATACTGCTTGCTACAAGAAACTCCATATCAGGCCTCCTTTTCCGGGGTTGGTACAGATGCAGACGGATCGTGATCCATCGGATCAAGGTTCACATCGACATGTTCGGCCATGCGTTCAACCTGTGACAGTTTGGCAAGGGCCAGCATCACCGCCCCGACCACGGTCAGGAACACGCCAAGGTCAAAGCCCATGGCAGATGCCAGTTCAAATTCGCCAACAATCGGCAGATGAACATGGGTGAAACCGCTGGTCAGGAACGGAAGCCCCGCAACCCATGCTGAAACACCGGTAATTGCCGCTGCAATCACGCCCAGACCGATCATGCCGTGATAGTTCACCTTCATGCGGTTCTGGGTCCAGCCAAAGCCCGACGCCATATATTGCATGACCAGCGCAACCGAAACGACCAGACCGGCGATAAAGCCACCGCCCGGCTCGTTATGGCCACGCAGGAAGATGTAAACACCCACCATCAGCGACAGCGGCAACATCACGCGCGTTGCCACCACCATCATCATCGGATGGCGATCAGCCGACCGGCGATTATCGACAACCCAGTTGGCAAGACGCTTGGCGGCTTCGCCCTGGGTGACGGTTTCAATCAAGGCAAAGATCGACAGTGCCGCAATGCCCAGAACGATGATCTCGCCAAAGGTATCAAAGCCACGGAAGTCGACGAGGATCACGTTCACAACGTTCGTACCGCCGCCTTCTGTTTTCGAATTGGCCAGATGATAAGCCGAAATCGAGTTGGGCAGATCACGTGTCATGATCGCCCAGATGGCGCCGCCAATGCCAAGCCCCGCAGCAATGGAAACAATCCCGTCGCGCATCTTGCGGCCTGGCAGGCTTTCCTTTGGCGTTTCCTTGGGCAGGATATTGAGTGCCAGCAACATCAGGATGACCGTCACCACCTCGACCGAGATCTGCGTCAGGGCAAGGTCCGGTGCCGACAGATAGATGAAGCCAAGTGACACGATCAGGCCGATGACACCGACCAGAAGCAATGTCAGCAACCGGTTGTGATGCATGAAGACCGACGCGATACAGGTCACGACCAGCAACAGCCAGGCAATGGCCGCCGGCGGTGAAACTTCAAGAAGTTCACGCGAACCCGACAGGTAATCGGGTTTGGCATAAAAGCCCGAAACACCGATTGCCACAGCCGAAACCACCATGATCGCCAGATAACGCTGCAAGGAGCCATTATGCAGGTTGTCCGAGACAAAACGGCTGAGTGCCACCAGCTTGGCCATTGCGCAATCAAACATGGATTTGGCATCGGGACGCGACAGGTTTGCGGTCGCCGACAGAAGCCCCGCATGACGCATCAACAAAAGCGCCCCCAGAACCAGGGCAATCGCGCTCATGCCAAGTGCCGGGGTCAAACCATGCCAAAGTGCCAGATGATATTCCGGCAGTTCCCCGCCAATCACCGCACCGGAGGTCGCCGCTACCAGCGGACCGGCAATGGTTGCCGGGAACAGGCCGATCAGAACCACAAGAACGGTCAGGAATGCAGGCGGCGCCCACATGCCGAACGGCGGGTCATGCGGATGATGCGGAAGGTTTTCATCACGCGGCTTGCCCAGCCAGACATGGAAGATAAACCGGAAGGAATAGGCAACCGAGAAGATAGCACCAATCGTGGCAAGCAGCGGCACAAGCCAGTTCTGATCGAACCAGACCGTATGCCAAGCTTCTTCCAGCATCATTTCCTTGGACAGGAAGCCGTTAAACGGAATGACACCGGCCATCGATGCCGCCGAGATAATGCCGATGGTCCCGGCAATCGGCATCAGGTTCAGCAATCCGCCAAACCGGCGAATATCACGGGTTCCCGTTTCATGGTCGACGATACCCGCCGTCATAAACAGGGCTGCCTTGAAGGTCGCATGGTTGATGATGTGGAAAACACCGGCAACTGCCGCCATCGGTGTTCCGAAACCAAACAGCATGGTGACAAGACCAAGGTGACTGACCGTCGAATAGGCCAGAAGTCCCTTAAGGTCATGTTTGAAGATCGCGATCCATGCACCCAGAACCATCGTGACCAGACCAGCGGTCGCCACGATATAGAACCATTCCGGTGTGCCCGACAGAACCGGCCACATGCGCGCCATCAGGAAGATGCCGGCCTTGACCATGGTTGCCGAATGCAGATAGGCCGAAACCGGGGTCGGTGCGGCCATGGCATGGGGAAGCCAGAAATGGAACGGGAACTGTGCCGATTTGGTGAAACAGCCCAAAAGGATCAGAACCAGTGCCGGAACATACATCGGCGATGCCTGGATCAGATCGGCATTGGCAAGAATATCGGTCAGGTTATAGGAGCCGACAATATCGCCAAGGATCAGCATCCCCGCAATCATCGCCAAACCACCAGCACCGGTCACGGCAAGCGCCATGCGCGCGCCCTGACGGCCTTCTGGCAGATGTTTCCAGTACCCGATCAGCAGGAACGATGACAGGGATGTCAGTTCCCAGAAAATCAGCAGCAGCAGAATATTATCGGAAAGAACGATACCGACCATGGCTCCCTGGAACAGGAGCAGGAACACATAGAAGCGCCCCATGGGATCGTTCTTTGACAGATAGAACCGCGCATATATGATAATCAGCAAACCGATGCCAAGGATCAGTGTCGCAAACAGCAATCCAAGACCATCCAGGAAGAAGGTCACATTCAGACCCAGTTCCGGCAGCCAATTATAACTGACCTGAAATACCTCGCCGGCAATGACCGCTGGGGCCTTTGCCATCAAAAGGATCAGGGCAAGCAGTGTGACAGAACCGGTGGCAGTTGCACATGCATTGCGCCCGGCCCTGATCATTATGGCGGGCAAGACCGCCCCAATGAAGGGAAGCAAAACAATGAGGGTGAGACTCATGAAAGACCCTTATTTTTGGATAATCGCCGCATCGCCCCCAACGCGAGACAGCAAGAAAATTCCGGCAGAAGGTAATATTTGTTCAGAAAATGGTCAAGAAAACCCAAACGGCGCAGATTTTCACCTTCTGACTGTCAAGTGAAGATGATCACCCGTGATTTTGGCGTTTTCAACTGCCGGGTTATTTCCGCCCGCCAGCCAGAAGCGATGCTTCGGGCATCATGCGCAGACGGATCATGGCAATTGTGCCGGCCACCGGCCCGATCGACAGCATGGCAAACGCCCCCCACCAACCGGCCCAGTCAGCCACAACCGGCACCAGATGGATCGATACCAGCGCGATCAGGAACCCGATGGCATTTTGCAGGGTCAATGCTGTTCCGACCTGATGGGGATCGGCCAGTTCAATCACGCAGGATGAAAACTGTGCGGAATCCGCCACCACCGAAATACCCCAGACAATGCAAATCAGAAGAAGGACCGCAAACGGCGCATCCCCGAAGGCACCGGCAACCAGTGCGCAGGCACCACTGATGACCATGGCGGTAATTGTAACGGTCGTCCGCCCGATCCGGTCGGCATAATATCCCCCGGCAAGCGATCCGAACGCCCCGATCCCGACGATGGCAAAGGTGGATAATGCCGACCACATGCCGGGATTATCGACCATCCGGTCTGAATAGGCCCCATACAGGAACAACCCGATCCAGCCCCACATGGCATAAAGTTCCCACATATGCCCGAAATAACCATAACAGGCATGGCGCAATGGCTTGTTGGACCAGATTTTACCGACCATGCGCGGATCAAATCGCGGCGACCTTCCTGGTGTTCCCCCCAGATGCACAAACAAAACGGCAAAGGCCGCCAGATAGGCCGACACACTTGCCGTTACGATCACCAATCGCCAATCAAGGGGAACCGCCACCGAAAACAGATGCGGCAAGGCAGAGCCCATGGTCAACGCCCCAACCAGAAGCCCGACCAGAAATCCGGTATCGCCCCGCGACCAAGTCGCAACCATTTTCATGCCGATCGGATAGATGCCCGCCATGCATATGCCGGTGATCAAGCGCAGCAAGATCACCACCACACCATCAATCGGCACCACAAGGATCAGGATATTGGCGGTTGCGGCAATGATTGCCGACGCGGCCCAGAAACGACGCGGTTCGATCCGGTCGGCCAATCCGAAAACCGCACTGGTTACCGTCCCCAGCACAAAGCCAAGAAGAACCGAACTGGTAAACAGCGAAGACTGCAACGCGCCGATATCAAATTCGCTGCGCAATTGCGGCAGCACCGCGGTCGCCGAAAACCACAGGGCAAGTGCCATTAACTGGCAAACCGTAATCATTGTAACGGCAAAGCCTTTGCCCGTGCGCGCCATTGTCCCCCCGACATGTTTGATGTTTTGCACATCATACACAGATGCGGACAAAAACCTATCTTGGAACTCTTTGAAATTCTGACCGTTAGATGTTTATCCCGATGAATTTCCAATTCCGAGCGGACGGCAGAGCAGAAATGAACATTCTTGATCAATATGCAAATGGCGTTGTAACGGCCCTTGGTTTTTTCTGGAATGCGCTTTGGGCTTTCGTTCTTGGCTATGCCATCAGTGCTGCAATCCAGGTCTTTGTGCCCAAACGCCGACTGGTTGACCATATGGGCGATGGCGGTGCCAAAAGCATTTCACTGGCCGGGATGTTTGGCGCGCTTTCAAGTTCCTGTTCTTTTGCCGCGCTGTCCGCTGCGAGATCGCTTTTTCAGAAAGGCGCGCATTTTATCGCAACCGTCGCTTTTATGTTTGCATCGACCAATCTGGTCATTGAACTGGGCGTTCTGATCTTTCTGTTTCTCGGATGGCAGTTTCTGGTCGCAGAGATCGTCGGTGGCATCATCATGATCGTGATTTCGGCAATCCTGATCCGTCTGACATATCCGACCAAACTGATTGACAAGGCCCGCGATCATGCAGATGACGCGACCGGCCATGAGGATGACGATTTCGACTGGAAAAAACGCATTGCATCGATCGAGGGATGGCAACAGGTCGGCAACCGTTTCGTCATGGAATGGCAGATGGTTTGGCGTGAAATCCTGATCGGTTTTACCGTTGCCGGATTTATTGCGGTGTTTGTGCCAGACCATGTTTGGCAGACGCTGTTTCTTGCCGATGATGGCGCAAGCGGTGCCGATTTGCCGTTCCTGCGGGTGTTGGAAAACGCATTGATTGCCCCGTTTGTTGCCGCTGCGACCTTTATCGGGTCCATGGGCAATATCCCGCTTGCCACCGTTCTAAGTGCAGGCGGCGTCAGTTTTGCCGGTATTATGGGCTTTATCTATTCCGATTTGATGGTCCCGCCGCTGGTGAAAGTGAATGCACGCTATTACGGCTGGAAGACCGCGCTTTATATTGCGGGTGTGATGTATGTCAGTATCGTCGCAACGGCGTTGCTTCTGCATTATGCCTTTGCGGCACTTGACCAGGTCCCCGAAAGCAGCCGTGACATTGCCGAAATCAGCGCATTTGGCGTCAATTACACATTGTTCCTGAATATTGCGGCATTTGTACTGGCAGCCGTTTTGATCCGGTTGCGTGCACTGGCACAAAAAGCCGGCTCCGGCGGACATGGTCACAACCACGATCATGATCACGAACATGACCACGGACATGATCATCACGGCAGCAAGACATCGATACTGACCCCGAAAAATGCCCTGATCGGTGTGATATTCCTGATATTGGCAGGTGGACTTGTGGTGCAGATCGGAACAGCGGTGTCCTAAAAAAACACCGCCCGGTCAGACCGGACGGCGCAAGTTATCCCGAGCGGGAATAAAATTTGGCACTATCGGCGCGATTATCCGTGATCGCGCCGGTCATCAATGACCTTGCCGTCATTTGGCAATGTTCCGGACGGGTTAAAGGCAACCACGCCGCGCAGCTTGCAAACACCGGCCATGGTTTCACCAATCGCGTCCAGATCTGCTGATGCCTCGTTGCCTTCGCACAGAAGGGTCATGACATCATTGTCATTTTCACGGGTTACAACCAGACGTGCCTTGGTGATGGCGTCGTGGCGTTTGACGATTTCGGCAACCTGACTTGGATGGACAAACATGCCTTTGACCTTGGTGGTTTGATCGGCACGGCCCATCCATCCCTTGATCCGGTCATTGGTGCGCCCGCACGGGCTTTGCCCAACAGCAATCGCCGAAAGATCACCCGTGGCAAACCGGATCAGCGGATAATCCATATTCAGGGTCGTGACCACCACTTCGCCGACTTCACCATCCGCAACCGGTTCCCCGGTGCCCGGGCGCACGATTTCAAGGATAATGTCTTCGGCAATGATCATGCCGTCCTTGGCGTCACTTTCATAGGCAATCAGACCAAGGTCGGCACTGGCATAACATTGCAGCATCGCAATCCCGCGTTCCGCAAACCAGTCGCGCAACGACGGCGGCAATGCTTCGCCCGAAACAAGGGCACGCTTGATCGATGAAATATCGGCGCCGAGTTCATCGGCCTTTTCCATCAGGATTTTCAGGAAAGAAGGCGTGCCGCTATAGCCAGCCGGTTTGAGATCGCTGATTGCTTTGACCTGGGCTTCGCTTTGCCCGACGCCGGCCGGTACGACCACACAGCCACAGGCACGCGCCCCGCTGTCGAAAATGAACCCACCCGGTGTCAGGTGATAGGACAGGCAGTTATGCACGATATCGCCCGGACGGAAACCGGCCGCAAAGAACGCACGCCCCATGCGCCACCAGTCATCGCCTTTTCCCTGCGGATCATAGATCGGGCCGGGGCTTTGGAACATGCGCGCCATCGCCGGAACCGGCGTTGCATTCAATCCGGCAAGGGGAAGTTCCCGGGCCTGGGCATCGATCAGATCGGATTTGCGGGTTACCGGCAAGGTTGCCAGCGCATCACGCGATGTAATCGTTCGCGGGTCGATATCGGCAAGAATGCGGCCATAACCGGCCGACTTTTCCTTTGCATGATGAAGGATGCGCGGCAGTGCCGCCATCAGACCGGCTTCGCGGTCTGCGGGATTGCGCGTTTCACGTGCGTCGTAATATGTCGTCAGCATCCTGCCCGTCTTTCTTCAAAATTCCGTCACCAAAGCATTCAGGCCGTTACAGCCAACGCTTGCGGCGCTTGTAGGACTTGATGTTCTTGAAGCTTTTGCGTTCTTCGGAACCACCGCCAAGATAGAATTCCTTGACGTCTTCGTTGTTCAAAAGCTCGTCGCGGGTACCGTCAAGAACCACTTTGCCACTTTCCATGATATAGCCATAGTCGGCAACCTTAAGCGCAAAGTTGGCATTCTGTTCAACGATCAGCATCGTGATGCCCTGTTCGCGATTGATCTTTTCGATAATCCCGAACACTTCCTTGACCAGAAGCGGCGACAAACCCATTGACGGTTCATCAAGCAGGATCATTTTCGGACGCGCCATCAGGGACCGGCCGATTGCCAGCATCTGCTGTTCGCCGCCCGACAGATAGCCGGCAAGCCCGGTGCGTTCCTTCAGGCGCGGGAAATATTCAAAGACCATTTCGATATCGTCTTTGACGCCCTTGTCCTTGCGGGTATAGGCCCCCAGACGCAGGTTTTCGATACAGGTCATGTCTTCAATAATGCGGCGGCCTTCCATCACCTGGAACAGGCCGGAACGCACGATTTCTTCCGGGCTGCCATTGGCGATCTGCTGGCCCATGAAATTGATGTCGCCACGGGTGACTTCGCCGTCTTCGGTTTTCAGCAAACCTGAAATCGCCTTAAGCGTGGTCGACTTGCCAGCACCGTTCGGCCCCAGAAGGGTGACGATCTTGCCTTGCGGAACTTCCAGCGATACGCCGCGCAGGACAAGGATGACCTCGTCATAAACAACTTCGATGTTATTGACCGACAGCATCGGTTCGGCGGTCTCAATTTTGCGGGCGGGCTCTGCCATGGTGTCCCCTTCGAATTATCGCTTGGTGATCCCCCCTGTCGGGGACAAGGCATCTTGCGTCTTATGCCTTGCCCCCGAACAGACTGGGAGACATTCGTCTGTCTGGACTCAGGTCTTAGTAACCGAGCCAGTCGTCACGACGCGGCAGGGTAACGGTCGTTTCTTTTTTGACCGTGACTTCGCCACCTTTGGCGCTGCCGTTATAGATGTTGACGGTGTTGATGCCGCGATGGTCTTCGGCAGTCCAGGTTGCTTCCATGCACACACCTTCAAGGCCTTTGGGGACCCAGTTGGTGCGGGCATACATGCCGGCCTTGATGTTTTCACCGGTAATGCCGCCATTGGCCTTTGCCCATTCCATGGCTTCTTTCATGTAATAGGCCGAGCAAATGCCACGGATGTAATGGTGGGTGCGGAACTCGGTGCCCGAACGATCAGACATCTTGGAGATTTCGCGGACCAGATCCATGCCCGGAACGCCTTCGTCGGTCCAGAAGCTGGTCATGGCCGGGAAGACGTAGTTTTCAACATCGCCAATGGTTTTGAGCGTTTCGTAGTCACCCGCCCAGATGTTGGCCAGCCATTTCGGGGTCGCGCCAACCGTGTCACAGGATTTCACCAGCGACACAACCGACGGGCCAAGGTTGCCAAGATACCCATAGTTGGTCCCGGCTTCTTTCAGGGTCAGGCATTGTGCCTTGAAGTCACCCGGCTTCATCGAAACAACAACCGGTGCGGTTACTTCAAAGCCAAGCTCGTTGGCATATTCTGCACATGCTTCTTTCGGTGCGTTCGGATACGGGTGGTTGTCCCCGATATGCGAAAAGACCGGCTTGCCCGAACCACCGGAGTTTTTCCAGTCTTCAGCAGCCCACTGAACCATTGCACGGCAGGCATCGGAATAGGATGCGCCATAGAAGAAGTTATACGGTGCCGGTTTTGCCGTTTTCGGGTTTTTCGCGGTCGGGTCGGTCAGGTGACCGGAATAGGATGCCGAGTAGACAGGAACCTTGTCCTTGGCAACGAAGCTGATCAGTGCTTCGGTATCGCCTGTGCCCCAGCCCTGCATGGCAACCATGTTGTTGCGCGAACGCCATTTCTTGTAGTTCGCAATCGCCTGGGGAACCTTGTAGGCATAGTCAACCGATTCAGAATCCAGAACCGTACCGTCAATCCCGCCATGGGTGTTGATGTAAGACAGCGCATCACGCACACCATCAGCATAGAACTTGCCGATAAAGCCGGTCGCACCGGTAATATCCATCAGATGGCCGACAAATACTTCGTCTGCTTTGGCTGCCGAGAACGACAAGCCGGTTGCAACCATCGCGGTCGCAGCAATCAGTCTCTTCATAACGACGTCTCCCTTGGACGTTTTCATCAAAGATAGCCTCCCGGTCTCCCCGTTGTGGTCCCGGCCCTTTTTTGTTTTTAAGCGGGCCGGGTTCGGGGTCTTTATCAGTACGAGAAGGGATAAAGCTTCCAGTACGCCCTGATCTGTTGCCAGCGATGGGCAAGCCCATCCGGCTCAAAGATCAGGAACAGGATGATGGCCAGACCAATTGCCATCTCCTTGATATAAGCCAGCCCGTCGGTCACGGCCGTCGAACTTGCCCATTCAAAAACGCTTAATGCGCTGACACCGCTTTCCATGACTTCGGGCAGAAGCACCATAAAGACAGTTCCCATCAGGGTGCCTTTAACCGATCCGAGACCACCGATAATGATCATGCCAAGGAACTGGATCGACAGCAGAATGGTGAAACCTTCGGCCGAAACAAAGCCGAGATAATGCCCGTACATCGCCCCGCCGACACCGGCATAGAAGGACGAGATGGCAAAGCTCATCAGGCGGTATTTCGTCAGATTGATGCCCATGATTTCAGCCGACAGGTAATGGTCACGTACCGCAACAAAGGCACGACCATCACGGGTCCGCATCAGGTTGGTGCCCAACAGATACATCAGCACCAGGAAGAACAGCGACACATAGAAGAAGCTGAAATCATCAAGAATTTCATAGCCGAACACATTGATCGGGTTGGCCGCAGCCCCGTACGAACCACCGGTAAACCATTCGGCACGGGCAAAGAAATCTTCAAGAATGAACTGGGCCGCCAGGGTCGCAATCGCCAGATAAAGCCCCTTGATCCGGGCCGCGGGCAGACCAAACAGCATGCCAACAGCCGCCGTCATCAGCCCGGCTAGCGGAATGGACAGCAATACCGGAATACCGGTCGTGTTGTTGATCCAGGCCGATGCAAAGGCGCCAAAACCAAAGAACGCCGCATGGCCCAGGGAAATCTGACCTGTAAAACCGACCAGGATATTCAATCCAAGTGCCGCAATCGCAAAGTACGAGATCTGGATGAACAGGTTGACGTAATAGCCATCCAGAACAAACGGGATCATTGCCACCGCAAGAATGCCAAGGATCGCGGCGTTGCGGATATAGGTCGTATCGTAAATGCGGGTATCCTGACGATAGGTCGTTCGGAAATCACCGCAGGGACGCATCGAAAATCCAGCCATAGTACTTTTCCTCGTCCCTTAGATACGTTCGATGTCTTTGGTGCCAAACAGGCCATATGGCTTGATGCACAGAATGATAATCAGCACATAGAACGGCGCGATCGAGAACAGGTTGCCCCAGTTCAGATACTGGCCATCCACAAACTCGGCCGTGTTTTCAAGAAGACCGATGATCACACCACCGACAATCGCACCAACAATGGAATCAAGCCCGCCCAGAATAACCGCCGGGAACACCTTGATCCCGATCACCGACAGGGCCGAAGACACACCATTGACCATCCCGATCACGATACCGGCGATCCCCGACACCAGGGCCGAAATCGCCCAAGACATCGCAAAGACGGTTTTGACCGAAATGCCAAGGCTTTGGGCGACCTGCTGATCAAAGGCGGTTGCGCGCATTGCGAGGCCAAGCTTGGAATATTTAAAGAACCAGTAGAACCCGGCCATGATGAACAACGAGATCACGAAGCTCATGATGTAGGCGGTTTCGATCTGCATCCCCAGAAGGTTGATCGAGCGGGTCTCAAACACCTGCGGATAAGTTGCTGTGGTGGCCCCGAAAATCCATTTGGTTGCCGCCTGGAAAAAGATCGAAAGCCCGATGGTCACCATGATCACGGAAATGATCGGTTCGCCAATCATGGGCCGCAAGACAACCATCTGAAGAATGATGCCAAACGCCATCATAAACAGCAGCGTAAACAGGAAACCCAGCCAGAAGGGCATACTCATTTCCACAAGGAACGCATAGCAAACCCACGCGCCAATCAGCAGAAACTCGCCCTGGGCAAAGTTAACGATCTGGGTTGATTTATAGATGAGCACGAAGCACATCGCGACGACACCATACAGCGTCCCGACGATCAACCCGTTCAGCAGAAGCTGGAACAGAAGTTCGAAATTCATGTTGCCATCCCTGTAATGGCGGTCCGCGATCCGGTGATCGGGACCACAGTTTTGCTGCTGCCTTATTCGGCGGCTTTCGGGGCCGTCTGTGCGACCTTGTTATCTTCGAGATCGACGACCTTCACGCTTGTCTGGATGCGGGTCTTCGACCCGTCCTGGAAGGTGATCATGGTGTCGATATCAACCTTGTCATTGCCGGCATAAACCGCATCGATGATGTCGGCGTATTTTTCGGCAACCACGCCACGGCGCACCTTGCGCGTACGGGTCAGTTCGCCGTCATCGGCATCCAGTTCCTTGTAAAGAAGCAGGAAGCGTTTGATGCGCTGTGCCTCTGGCAGGGTCTTGTTCACCTCGCGGATTTCCTCGGTGATCATGTCATAGACCTGCGGCTGGGCGGACAGGTTGGTATAGTTGGTAAAGGCAATCCCGCGCTGTTCGGCCCATTTTGCCATGATCGAATAACGAATACAGATCATGGTCGACAGGAACGGAAGATCCTTGCCAAGGATCACGGCCTCGGCAATGAAGGGCGAGAATTTCAGTTTGTTTTCAATAAACTGTGGCGAATAGCGCACCCCGGTCGAGGTTTCCGCCAGATCCTTCATGCGATCAATCACAACCAGATGATTGTTTTCTTTCTTGAAGTAACCAGCATCACCGGTATGCATCCAGCCATCTCTGACATCTTCGTCATAGGCGGACTGGTTTTTGTAATATCCGGTGAACATGCCCGACGTACGGGCAACGATTTCGCCAACCCCGTTTTCATCGGTATTGATGACCTGGATGTCGGAATTGTCAAAGGCAACACCGACCGTATCAAAATCGATATCATCGGGCTGATGAATGGTGTAGGCGCCACAAAGTTCGGTCTGGCCATAAAGCTGACGCAGCGGAACACCCATCGCATGGAAGAACTTGAAGGTTTCCGGACCAATCGCCGCCCCGCCGGTTGCGGCTGACCGCAGGTTGGAAAAACCAAGACGGTCTTTGAGCGCATTCATCAAAATGACGTCGGCCATCTTGGAATGACCGCCATTGTCGAGTGCCGTGCGAGCCAGAGCCATGCCGAAATCAAACATCTTTTGCTTGAACGGCGTTGAATCCATCATCCGGGCCCGCACATCGGCGGCAATGGTTTCCCAGACGCGCGGCGCAAGCAGCACGAAGTTCGGTCCAATTTCGCGCAGGTCGGCCATCATGGTTTCCTGCTCTTCGACGAAATTGACGATCTGGCGACTGACCAGCGACTGACCAACCACATAGACCTGTTCCATAATCCACGGAAGCGGCAGGACAGATACATAGTTGTCACCCGGATATTTCGGGTCAGCACGCAGATACGCCGCGCAATGATCCAGAAAATCACCGGAATTGAGCATCGCCATTTTCGGCTTGGATGTCGTGCCCGATGTCGTGCACAGGATCGCGCACTCATCACCCTTGGTATCGGCGACCATCTGGTCATAGATACCGGGATTTTTTTCTTCGAGTTCGCGGCCAAGCTCGTAAAGCTTTTCGACATCCATCAAACGCGGATCGTCATATTTGCGCATCCCGCGCGGATCGCAATAAACGATATGTTCCACGGTCGGAATGTCGTCGCCAAGTTCGATCAGCTTGTCACACTGTTCTTCGTCTTCGGCGATCAGGATACGGGCACCGGAATAGGTGATCAGATAGGCGACTTCTTCGTGAAGGCTGTCCTGATACAGACCGACCGACATTCCGCGAAGGGCGTGGGCAGCAATTTCGCCCCAAACCCATTCCGGACGGTTTTCACCGATGATGCCGACGACATCGCCCTGCCCGATGCCAAGCGCACGCATGCCAAGCGTCATCCATTTGACGCGGTCATTGTAATCTTTCCAGGTGAATTCCTGCCAGATGCCGAATTCCTTTTCGCGCATGGCAACGTCACCACCCCAGTTGCGCGCATTATAGGCCAGCACTTTCGGGAAGGTATCAAGCGACTGCACGTCGGCATAATCGGGGATATTGCTGCTCATGATCAGGCCACCTGCTCGTCTTCATCCGTTTCGTCGTCTTCTTCACCCAGATAGGCCTTCTTGACGTGACTGTTGGCCATCACCTCGTCGGGGAGGCCTTCGGCAATCTTGCGTCCGAAGTCGAGAACCATGACCCGGTTCGAGATATCCATGACAACACCCATGTCATGTTCAATCATCACAACCGTCATGCCCCATTCTTCATTGAGGTCGATGATAAAGCGCGCCATGTCCTCTTTTTCTTCGAGGTTCATGCCCGCCATCGGCTCATCAAGCAGGATCAGATCAGGACGCAGTGCAACAGCACGCGCCAGCTCGACGCGTTTGCGCAGACCATATGAAAGCGTACCGGCCGTTGCCTTGCGGATATGGGAAATTTCAAGAAAATCGATCACGTCTTCGCAGAAGCGACGGTGTTCGAGTTCTTCCTTTTGCGCACCGCCAAACCAGTAAAGCGGCCCGTTCAGGAAGTTGTTTTTCAAAAGATGATGGCGACCGACCATGATGTTATCGAGAACATTCATATGACCAAACAGCGCCAGGTTCTGGAATGTACGACCGATGCCCAGTTCGGCACGATCATTGGGTTTAAGCCCCGTAACATCCTGACCTTTGAACGATACCGATCCGGTGGTCGGGGTGTAACGCCCGGACACGCAGTTCAGCATGGACGTCTTGCCCGCGCCGTTCGGGCCGATGATCGAAAACAGTTCGCCCGGCTGGACGGAAAAGCTGACATCACTCAGCGCACGTACACCGCCGAAAACCAGCGACACATCGCTGATCTGTAAAATAGGACTCTGTGACGTCATGCCGTCGCATTCCTCCCTGACTTGGGCCGCAAATGCCGCAGAACCACATTTCGGGTTCATCTTGGTGAAATTTGCGAACCGATATTCAGTTTCCCTGATGATGTGTCGGATTTTTTTGGGACCCTGACCTTACGGAAACCGGGCCTGACACATTTAATAGGCATTTAAGTACCAATTTCAGCATATTGCGTCAATGCAATGATCAGCAAGGGATTGAGACTTTTCTACAAATTCGCACTGCACAATTTAAATTCGCCTACCGCACAGTATCTTTCCACCCTTGATTACGTAACGTAATCTGACGGCGAGATCAGTTAGACAGCCCCGCGCACGTCGCATTGCAAAAAATTTTCGCGATCATGCACCGCACAATATTTACCGGGTGAATGCCCCCGAATAAGGCGGATCCAGATCAGCGCGATTGATCGAATCGGAACGGATTCGGGGCGGGCTTTTACGGCGTCTGGTATCCTCGTTCGCAATCGGCGCACCACCGCACCCCCGACATACCCCGAAAACACGCAAGCAATATGGTCAGCAACAGACTCGGCCCCCGAACAGCCCCTATTGAAAGGCGAAATGCGCCTTCACATATCGATCAAAGGTTTACCGATGCTTGTTGGACTTTGCCAATATGCTGTGATCAGCGGGTTTTACTGAATACCCCTTCACTGGGTCTGGACTTTCACAGGGAATTGTGGTGTAACCCCGGTGCACATGCATATGTAGCCGTGACCCGCGTCACGCAACACAGATAGCCCACCGCTCGGCGCTCCGACGGTCGGGGTGTCTTGTCACGACAAGCCCTTTTAACCACCTTGAGGAGGGTCTGATGTCCATTTGTGGCAAAGACAACCTGAAAACGCGCCGCACGCTGAAAGTCGGGGATAATTCCGTCGACTATTACAGCCTCAAAGTTGCTTCCGAAAAACTCGGCGACGTTTCCAAACTTCCCTTCACGCTGAAAGTCGTTCTTGAGAACCTTCTGCGCTATGAAGATGACTTCACTGTCAAAACCGACGATGTTCAGGCTGTTGTAGACTGGCTCAAAGCCCGCAAGAGCAGCCATGAGATCAACTATCGTCCGGCCCGCGTTCTGATGCAGGACTTCACCGGCGTTCCCGCCGTCGTTGACCTTGCCGCAATGCGCGATGCCGTTGTCAACATGGGTGGCGACGCCCAGAAGGTGAACCCGCTTTCACCGGTTGATCTCGTCATTGACCACTCGGTCATGATCGACTTCTTCGGCACCGATGATGCACTCGACAAAAACATGGAAGTCGAGTTCGAACGTAACGGCGAACGTTATGGCTTCCTGCGTTGGGGTCAGAACGCGTTCAACAACTTCCGCATCGTTCCGCCGGGCGCAGGCATCTGCCACCAGGTCAACGTCGAACATCTTGCCAAGGTCGTCTGGACCGGCAAGGACGAAGACGGCAAGACCGTTGCATATCCTGATACCCTGGTCGGCACCGATTCCCACACCACCATGGTGAACGGCCTTGCTGTTCTTGGTTGGGGTGTTGGTGGTCTGGAAGCCGAAGCAGCAATGCTTGGCCAGCCGATCTCGATGCTGATCCCGGAAGTCGTCGGCTTCAAGCTGACCGGCACCATGAAAGAAGGCATCACCGCAACCGACCTTGTTCTGCGCGTCGTTCAGATGCTGCGTGAAAAAGGCGTTGTCGGCAAATTCGTCGAATTCTATGGCGATGCACTTGACCACATGAGCCTGCCGGACCGTGCGACCATCGGTAACATGGCACCGGAATATGGTGCGACCTGTGGCTTCTTCCCGATCGATGACGAAACGCTTAACTACATGCGTTCAACCGGCCGTGACGAAGACCAGATTGCCCTGGTTGAAGCATATGCCAAAGAACAGGGCATGTGGCGCGAGCCGGGCTTCGAAGCAGAATACACTGCAACGCTTGAACTTGACATCTCGACCGTCGAGCCGGCCCTGTCGGGTCCGAAGCGTCCGCAGGACCGCGTTCTTCTTAAAGACGCCGTATCGAGCTTCAATGGCACCTTTGCCGACATGGCACCGGGTGTAGATGCTGATCGCTCCGTTCCGGTTTCGAATGAAAACTTCGAAATGAAAGACGGTAACGTCGTCATCGCCGCAATCACGTCCTGCACCAACACCTCGAACCCGAGCGTGCTGATCGCAGCCGGTCTGCTGGCGAAAAAAGCTGTCGAGCTTGGCCTGAACCGCAAACCGTGGGTGAAAACCTCGCTTGCACCGGGTTCGCTGGTTGTTGCCGACTACCTCGAAAAAGCCGGCCTTCAGGATTACCTGGATCAGCTTGGCTTTAACGTTGCCGGTTTCGGTTGCACCACCTGTATCGGTAACTCCGGTCCGCTTGCCGGTCCGATCGCCGAAGCAATTGACGGCAACGACATGCTCGTTACCGCCGTTCTTTCGGGTAACCGTAACTTCGAAGGCCGTATCAGCCCGCACGTCAAGGCAAACTACCTTGCCTCGCCGCCGCTGGTTGTTGCCTATGCCCTTGCCGGTAACCTGAAGGTCGATCTGAACAACGACCCGATCGGTACCGACAAGAACGGCAATGACGTCTTCCTCAAAGACATCTGGCCGAGCAACAAAGAAATTGCCGACACCATTGCGTCGTCGATTTCGGCTGCGATGTACAAAGAGCGTTACGACAACATCTTTGCTGGTCCGAAGCCGTGGCAGGCCATCGAAATCACCGAAGGCGAAACCTTCGCGTGGGATGGCAAATCCACCTACGTCCAGAACCCGCCTTACTTCGTCAACATGGCGGCAGAGCCAAACGACTTCGCAGAAGTCCACGGTGCGCGTCCGCTCCTGATCCTGGGTGACTCTGTTACCACCGACCACATTTCTCCGGCCGGTTCGATCAAGGAAGAAAGCCCGGCAGGTGAATACCTCAAGGCGAATGGCGTTGCGGTTCGTGACTTCAACTCCTATGGCGCACGTCGTGGTAACCACGAAGTCATGATGCGCGGTACCTTTGCCAACATTCGTATTCGTAACGAAATGGCACCGGGCACCGAAGGCGGCATCTCGGTCCATTACCCGTCGGGTGAACAGGGCTGGGTTTATGACGTTGCCATGCGCTATCAGGCCGAAGGCACCCCGCTGGTTGTCGTCGCCGGTAAAGAATACGGCACCGGTTCTTCGCGTGACTGGGCAGCAAAAGGCACCAACCTGCTTGGCGTCAAAGCTGTGATCGCGGAAAGCTTCGAACGTATTCACCGCACCAACCTGGTCTGCATGGGCGTTCTGCCGCTGCAGTTCAAAAACGGTGAGGGTCGTGCGACCTACAAGCTTGATGGTTCTGAAACCTTTGATGTCCTTGGCATCGGTGATGGTATCACCCCGCTTCAGGACGTTACGGTTCGCATCACGCGCAAAGATGGCAGCACCGAAGAATTCGTTGCCACCTGCCGTATCGATACCGAGAACGAAGTTCTCTACTACCAGAACGGCGGCATCTTGCAGTTCGTTCTGCGTAACATGATGAAAGCTGCCTGATTTCAGCACGAAGTCAGACGCTGACCAAAAGACACCCCGCCGGTTTCGTCCGGCGGGGTGTTTTATTTCCGGTTGATGTCAAAACCGGCGAAACAATTCCGGCATGTGTCCTTGATCCAAAACAATCCTAAACTGCTTGTTGTCTGCTAAGTCAGGTGCAATTCGAATTGTCTTCTGAGCAGGATCAAATGATACGCCCTACCCCAGCCGAAGACCGGTCTTTTGGTCTGACGGTCGGTACGCTGTCACCCGGAACTGTTTTAAGTTGCTCACCTGCAACGCCACTTGCGCAAGCCGTCACCAAAATGCGCAATGCCAACAGCAGTTCCATCATTGTGGTACAGTCGAACAAACCGGTCGGAATACTGACAGAGCACGACCTGTTGTCGTTACCAGCCAACAGCAAAGCTGTGCTGTCGCAACCTGTCGAGATGCGCATGTCGCATCCGGTTCACACCATATCCATCCATGCCAGCCCGCAATCAGCCATCGTCAGGATGCGCGAACGCAATGTCCGCCACCTGGTCACCGTCGATGAAAACGATTGTCTGGTCGGCATCATCAGCCGGACCGATCTGATCCGGCAGATCAGCAACAAAAAGCCGTTCAGCGCCAATGACGTTGCCGATGCGGTCCGACGGTCGACAATCTTTGTCGATGCCCGGATGCCTGTGTCGGAATTGCGACACCGCATGCATGGCGAAAAATGCGACAGCGCCATCGTTACCGGCTTTCCTGCCGACCTGCCGGTCGATCAGCAAACCGGTATCATTACCGAACGCGATATCCTGCGCGGGTTTGCCGACGACAATGATGGCCTGACAGCAGGTGATATCGCCACCCGCCCGGTTATGGTCATTAACGGGGATGTGAACCTTAATGATGCGCGCACCATCATGTTGCGCAAAAACATCCGCCACCTTGTTGTTCATAACCAGCACCGGGAAATCATCGGCGTTCTGTCCTTTGCCGATCTGCTTGAATTTATCGAGCAGGACTATCTGATCTATCTGAACAACATCAATGATGACAGCGACAGCGAACTGGTCAAGGCCCGCCAGTCACTTGCACTTGCCCGCAAGCTGATTGAAAACTCGCCGGACTGCGTCATGGTCTGTAACGCCCGCGCCGAGATCGAGGCCGTCAATCCCGCCTTTACCCGTGTCACCGGTTATCAGGCCGAAGAAGTCATTGGCAAGAACCCGAGCATTTTGCAGTCCGGTCGCCAAAGCAAGGACTTCTATCGCCAGATGTGGGTCGAACTTGCCCGGACCGGAAAATGGGAAGGCGAGATCTGGAACCGTCGCAAATCGGGTGAAACATTCCCGGAATGGCTTTCGATCATGGCCATCCGCGACAGCGATGGCACCATAAGCCATTATGCATCGATCTTTACCGACATCAGTGAACGCGAGAAAAACCGCGAAGATATCCTTCGGATTGCCTTTACCGACGAACTGACCGGCATGCCCAACCGCCGACGTTTTTCGGAATTGCTGTCGCTTCATGTCGGGCGCGCCCGACAGCATGGCCGGCCATTGACTGTCATGATGCTGGATCTTGATAACTTTCAGCGCGTCAACAACGCACTGGGGCACAATGCCGGGGATGATGTTCTGGTCGAAGTATCCCGACGCATCAGCCGAGAACTTGGCCATGATGCGGTCATGGCCCGTGTCGGTGCCGATGAATATGCCGCCATCCTGCCCGACATAAAAACCGAACAAGAAGCCCTGAACCTTGCCGAACGCGTTCTTGTCCGGCTTGGCGAACCGCATCTGACCAGCAAGGGTGATGACCTTTATCTTTCGGCCAGCATCGGCATTGCCTCTTTTCCCAAGGATGCCAATGACACCAGCAATCTTTTGCGCTGTGTTGAAATTGCCATGCTTCAGGCAAAGGAACAGGGACGCAACCGGGTCGGCCGGTTCAGCGTGTCGCTGCAAAGTCAGAAGGGTGCTGATCTGGCACTTGAAACGGCGTTGCGGCGCGCGCTTGATAACAATGAACTCCATCTTGCCTATCAACCGCAATTTGACACCAAAACCGGCCAGTTATGCGGTGTCGAAGCCTTGGCAAGATGGACAACGGCAAGTGGGGAACATATCCCGCCATCGACCTTTATCCCGGTTGCCGAAGAAATCGGCGTCATCGGCGAGCTGGGTCGCTGGGTCATGCGCACGGCCTGTCGTCAACTGGTCAACTGGCGCAGCGAAGGTCTGCACAATCTGCGGCTGGCGGTGAATGTGTCGGTTCAGCAATTCTATGGCACGGTCGATCTTGCAGAACAGCTGCGGGCCATTTTGGTCGACAAGGGGTTGTCTGCCGACCGGCTTGAAATCGAAGTCACCGAAAGCCTGTTCATGCGCGATATGGCCGACATGCGTGCCAAACTTCAGCGTATCCAGGATCTGGGCATTCGCATTTCGCTTGATGATTTTGGCACCGGCTTTTCCAGCCTGAGCTATCTGCGGACCCTGCCATTTGATCAGATCAAGCTCGATCGCAGTTTTGTCACCGACATCGATCGCGGCGAAGAAGGCCGGACATTGGCAATCACCATCATCAATATGGCGCGCAACCTTGGCAAAACCTGCATTGCCGAAGGGGTTGAAAACGACCGCCAGCTTGAAGTTCTGCGGGATGCCGGGTGCGACCTTGTGCAGGGTTACCTGCTTGGCCGACCAATGAGCGCACAGGATATTTCAAGGCTTGCCACCGCAACGGATGGCTAAGCCCAAAAGCAAAAGGGCGGGAATAATCCCGCCCTTTCAAACTTCATGAACCGGTTCTTCTGATCCTAGAAGATACCAAGCCCCTTCAGCAGGATGAAAGCAATCGCAACCGGGGCAACGAATTTGACAATCAGTCCCCAGGCATTGATCCACATCGGGACGATACCGTCATGCGCTGCGATTTCTTCTTTGGCCTTGCCCCAGATGACCCAGCCAACAAACAGCGAAATGAACAGGCCACCGATCGGCAACAGCAGGTTCGAACTGATGAAGTCCATCAGATCAAAGAAGCTTTTGCCAAAGATGGTGACATCCGACATCACGCCAAGCGACAGCGAAGACGGGATACCGAGCGCAAAAATGATCACGCCAACCACGATGGCCGCCGTTTTGCGGCTGACACCACGGTCATCAACGAAATAGGCCACAACCACTTCAAGGATTGATACCGCCGAAGTCAAAGCCGCAATCCCCAGAAGCAGGAAGAACATAAAGGCAAACAGCGAGCCCATCGGCATATGCGCAAACACAGCCGGAAGCGTGATGAAGGTCAGGCCGGGACCGGCACTCGGATCAAAGCCGAATGCAAAGACCGCCGGCAGGATCAAAAGACCCGCCATCACGGCAACTGCGGTATCAAGCAGCGTCACCCAACCGGCAGAACCGGCGATGTTTTCTTTCTTCGACAGGTACGAGCCATAGGTGATCATCGCCCCCATACCGAGCGAGAGCGAGAAGAATGCCTGCGACAACGCACCCGATACAGTTTCCCAGGTTACTTTGGAAAAGTCCGGCGACAGCAGGAAGGCAACACCTTCGCCACCACCAGGCAGCGTGACCGAACGGATGATCAGAATGATCAGAAGTGCAAACAGGGCCGGCATCAGGATTTTCGATGCGCGTTCAATCCCGGAACCAACACCGGCCAGAACCACGAAAATCGTCAGCGCCATAAAGATCGCATGGAAGATCAGCGGCGAAACCGGATCGGAAATGAAATCACCAAACAGGCTTCCCAGAGCGGCCGGATCTTCGATCGCCAGCGCACCGGTGATCGATTTGATCATATAGGAAATCGTCCAGCCAGCGACGACACTATAGAAGGACAGAATGATAAAGGCAGCAGCCACACCAAAGAACCCGATGACCGGCCAAAGACCGCCTTTGAGCTTGGCGAACGCGCCAATCGCATTCTTTTCAGACATGCGGCCAATCACGAATTCGGCCAGCATGACCGAAATCCCGATGGTAAAGACCAGTGCCAGATAAATAATCAGGAAGGCGCCACCGCCGTTTTCGCCCGCCATATACGGGAACTTCCAGATATTCCCAAGTCCGACGGCCGACCCCGCAGCTGCCAGAATAAAGCCGAGGCGCGAGCCCCAGTGTTCACGTTTCATCATTAACCTGCAAACCTTGTTTCGGACCGGAATTGCCGGATGAAGCTCCCGCCGGCAGACCGATTCCAGATTTTTATCATTTAACGCACAGGCGAATTCACCCGATGCGTTGCGACCGTTCCCTCAAGGTGGTCCCGATTGGTCCGCAGCTATTAACATCAATCTTTGGAAATCTCATTTCGAAATTCACCCAAAAAGCGCAAGAATCCGCCCTTTTGGTCTTCCCGTTGCTTTCAAGGCCTTGTGATTAGGGGTTGATGGCAGTTCTCGGGCATGATGATGGGCATGAAACATATTCGCCCCATCATCTGCATGCTTGCACTGGCGCTAATGATGCTTTCCGGCCCGGCATATGCCGCCGAAAGCACAACGCCCCACGCCGTGATAGAGCTTTACACCTCGCAAGGATGCAACTCCTGCCCGCCAGCAGATCGTGTTCTTTATCAGATAAATCAGGAACATACAGATCTTCTGGCACTGTCATACCATGTCGATTACTGGAACTATCTGGGCTGGACAGATCCGTTTTCCGATTCCCGATACAGCGACCGGCAACGCGACTATGCCAATCGGATGCGCGAACGGTATGTCTATACCCCTCAGGTCATTATCAATGGTGACAATGTGGTTCAGGCAACCGCAAAACGGCGTATCGAGTCGACCGCCGATTCCCTGCCCGGTTTAAAGGACATCTCGGCAATCACACTGGCATCAGACAGCACCGATCTGCCCACCCGCGGTACGGTCGCACTGCGCAACCTCACAATGCCGGGCTCGGGAAATGCCCATCGTATCTGGATCATCGGTTTTGACCGCGAACACCAGCGTGACGTTCTATCGGGCGAGAATGCCGGGAAACGGCTGGTACATGCCAATGTCGTCCGCGAGATGATCGACCTTGGTCCATGGGACGGATCATCAAAAGACATTCCGTTTGCCATGACAAAGGCCTGCGACGGTGGCATTGCTGTTCTGGTTCAGAACGGAAATGGTGGCCCGATCATCTCGGCATCTGTCATCCGCTATTAAAATCCGCTGCCCCCCGAACGCCTTTAACGCCCCCTTTTATATGTCATTTCATTTGCCCAAACATTCACCGGTTGGAAACCCGTCCCCTGATATGTCCGCACCAGTGCGTGCCAATCTTTCCCGACCTTGTTTGGATTGATTTGAAACAAAGCCATCGCGGCCGCGCTCGGTTAAAGAATGGATAATCAGCCTAAACGCGTTATAGAATACGGCGACCACGGCTGAGACACTGACTATTGAACGGGTTACATGGCAGATTTTAGCGGTTCTGATTTGACCTGCCTACGCGGCGAGCGACTGGTATTTGGCGGCCTATCCTTTGCCGCCCGATCCGGTGACGCGATTGTGCTGCGTGGCCGGAACGGTGCCGGAAAATCCAGCCTGTTACGGGTCATGGCCGGATTGTTGTCACCGCGCGCCGGGCAGATTTGCTGGGACGGTGAAAACATCCTCGAAGACCGCATCGGCCATCAAGCCCGGCTGCAATATCTTGGCCACCAGGATGCCGTCAAACCGGTGCTGTCCGTGCGCGACAACTTACGGCTTTGGGGACAGATGCGCGGGGTCGATGACCTTGATGGTGAAATTGATGCGGCCCTTGATGCGCTTGACATTCATCACCTGTCACGGGTCGCTGGCCGTTATCTTTCAAGCGGACAGAAACGCCGCACTGCCCTTGCCCGTATTCTGATCGGTCAAAGTGATCTTTGGCTGCTTGATGAACCGACCGTCGGACTGGATCGCGAAAGCTGTGGCGAAGTCGCCCGACTGATTGCCGAATTTCGGGCGCGTGGCGGCATTGTGATCTATTCGACACATATTGATCTGGATGTCGATGCGCCAACCGTGCTTGATCTGGATGAATTTGCCATTCCGATGGTCGAATGGCTAATCGAACATCCGGAAATGGACGGATCAGCCCCGATATCCGCACAGGAGGCCGCCCAATGAACGGTTTCCTTGCCATTTTACAGCGCGACCTGCGTCTTGCACTGCGTCAGGGGGCAGATTCGGTCATGGTGGTTGCCTTCTTTATTGTGACCACCACATTGTTTCCGTTCGGCGTCGGCCCGGAAGCCAATATTCTGGCCCGGATTGCATCCGGGGTGATCTGGGTATCGGCGCTTCTGGCAGCGATGCTGTCGCTTGAGCGGGTCTTTCAGACCGATTATGAGGACGGCACGCTTGAACTTTTGACCCTGTCGCCGGTTTCACTGGAATTGCTGGTCCTGGGCAAGGTATGTGCGCATTGGCTGACCACCGGCTTGCCATTGATCATTGCAGCCCCGTTGATGGCCGTGATGCTCAATATGGATCAGGACGGATTTGTTACCCTGATGCTTGCCATGCTGCTAGGTACTCCGGCTCTTAGTCTGATCGGAGCGATTGGGGCGGCACTTATTTTGGGAGCACGGCGTGGCGGGGTTCTGGTGTCGCTTCTGGTCTTGCCGCTTTATATCCCGGTTCTGATTTTCGGGGCCGGCGCGGTCGAGGCCGCCTTGCTGGGCATTTCGGCCACCGCACAGTTACAGATCATGGCTGCCATTTTGCTGATCGCACTGGCAGCAACGCCATTTGCCACCGCCCATGCGGTGCGTCAGGCAATGGAATAACGGACAGAAGAATATGCATCGTTTTGCCAAACCAAGTGTTTTTCTGAAGCTGACCGACCCGCTATTGCCGTGGCTGTCCGGGGCGACGGCGATCCTGATTGCCGCTGGGCTTTATTTTGCGCTTTTCGCATCCCCGGTTGATTATCAGCAGGGCGATACGGTCCGGATCATGTATCTGCATGTCCCGGCGGCCTGGATGGGGTTGTTCTGTTATGTCGGCATGGCGGTGTGCGGTGCCATGAGCCTGATCTGGAAACACCCGCTGGCCGATATCTGCGCGCGTGCCACGGCCCCGATCGGTGCCACCTTTACGGCATTGTGCCTGATTACCGGATCATTGTGGGGTGAACCGATGTGGGGCACCTGGTGGGTATGGGATGCGCGCCTGACCTCGATGCTGATTTTGCTGTTCCTGTATCTTGGCTATATCGCGCTGGTAAATGCATTTGATGACCCCGAACGCGGGTCCAAGGCCGGATCGGCACTGGCACTGGTCGGGGCGGTCAATGTGCCGATCGTCAAATTTTCGGTCGACTGGTGGAATACCCTGCATCAGCCGGCCTCTATCGTGCGCATGGACGGCCCGACGGTTGATCCCAGCATGCAGTTGCCGCTTGCGCTGATGATCCTTGGATTTACCTGCTATTACTTTGTCATGCTGATTTTGCGGGTACGGCTTGAACTCAATGAACGGCGTATCCGGGCATTGCAGCTTTCGGGGATGTTTGATGAACGATCCCCCGGCCAGAATACCGACACCCCAAGCTATGATGCGGGTCACAACGCGGAGGCCAGCCAATGAGTGAATTCTTCTCAATGGGCGGATATGGCGGCTATATCTGGGGCAGTTATGCCATCACGGCAATTGCCATGATTGCCTTGTTGGTGGCGACCTTGCGCAGTCTGCGCAACAGCCGCATTGAACGCGACCAGCTGGAAGCCGTGCTGCAATCGCGTCGGACACGCCGAAACAAAAAAGCCCCAAAGGCACCCTGACCGGAGAATAACTGTGTCACTTTCCCGTGCAAAAGCCCGCAAACGCCAACGCATGTATATCATCGGTGCGGCTCTTTTGGCCGTAGCCGGTGCAGCGGCACTCATACTGACCGCCTTTGAAGATTCGGTTGTCTTCTTCTTCAGCCCGACCGAAATCATCGAAAAATCCCCGATTGATCCGGACCAGCGTCTGCGGATCGGAGGACTGGTCGTCGAAGGGTCTGTTCAAAAGCTTCAGGACGGCAAAACCATTGCCTTTGCCGTAACAGACATGGCGCAAACCGTCCCGATTTCCTATAGCGGCATCTTGCCCGACCTTTTCCGCGAAGGTCAGGGCGTTGTCGCCGAAGGCCACATGTCATCTGACGGGACCTTTGTTGCATCGGAAGTTCTGGCAAAGCATGATGAAAACTATATGCCGCCCGAAGTCGCAGAATCGCTTAAGAAAAGCGGCTACTGGGAAGAAATCGAAGCCAAAAATGCGGAACAGATGCGCAATTAAGCCACATTCTGTGGTCATAAAGTCAAACCAAACGCGTAAGAAAAACCTGTCTTTGACATAACTGTGCCATCAGTGTCCCGTCACACCGCCAGATATGTCATCGGGGATCAATTCGGGGAAGCCTTAGACGGAGATGCTTGCAGAACTCGGACATTTTGCCCTGCTCCTGATTGTGGTGACAGGCTTTGGGCAGGCTGTGCTGTTCAGCCCGCTTTGGCTGCGGTCGTCCATACGCGCGACCTTGCAGGGACGCCCGACCGTTCTCGCCGCGACCGGCCCCAACGGCATTTCCCCTGAATTAAACGGATCAGGACCGGTTTCAGCACCGCTGCCATTTGACAGCCAGATATCCCGACCGGGGCACTATCTTGTTCTGCCTGCCGGATTATTGCTGATGGCAATCGTTGCACAGGCGGCGTTGCTGCATGCCTTTATCGTCAGCGATTTCAGCCTGCCGATTGTTGCAAATGTCAGTCACTCATCCACCCCGCTTCTTTTCCGGATCGGTGCGGCCTTTACCCCGGATGGCGGGGCGATGATCCTGTGGCTTCTTGCGGCATCACTGGTCAATATTGTGTTGGCCATGCAGCTTTTCGGGGCGGGTCAATCGACCTATGGACAGGATGATGACCGGACACTGTTTTACAATGCGATGTCCGTGCTTGGCCTGCTGGTTGGTGTGCTTGGCCTTGCGACCCTGATTGATGCTGATCCGTTCCTGCGTGTTGCCGTGGCACCGCTTGACGGGCGCGGGATGAACCCGCAAAGCCAGGATGTTCTGCGGGTTCTGCGTGAACCGTTTTTGTATCTGGGTCTTGCCGGACTCATGGTGATTTATGCCCTGACGCTATCAGGATTGCTGGGCCGGAAATTTGATCGCCGGATTGCAGAAACCTTGCGGTTTTGGGTGATTGCATCATGGGTTGCGCTGGGGGCGGCGATTGCGATCAATGCCTATCGATCCTATAGCCAGCAGGCATGGGGAAATTGGTGGTATTGGGACACAGCAGAAAACAGCCTGTTATTGCCATGGCTTTTGACCACCGCGCTTGTGCATTGCCGGGCGGTTCTGGAAAAAACCGAAACCCTTAAGGGCTGGACTGCGTTCCTTGGGCTTTCTGCACTGGCTGTTGGCTGGTTCGGGGTGTATCTGACGCGGTCCGATCTGTTTGGTCCGCTCAATGAAACCCTGATGAAGCCCAATGACAGTATTGCGCTTCTGGTCGGGTTTTGCGCGATATTTGCAGGGTCCTACTATCTGTTCTGGCGCCGGGGTGACGAACTCGGTGAACCGCGTCCTTTTGAATTGCTGTCGCGCGAAAGCAGCATGTTCATCAACAGTGTGATGCTGGCACTGATTGCTGCTGTGGTACTGATCGGGACGATTTACCCCCTGGTTTTGCGCTGGCTTGATGGTGAAAACATCACGGTTGGCGGCCCGTTCTATGTCGAAGTACTGGTGCCGATTGTTGTTCCGTTGCTGTTTCTGATGGGCTTTGCCCCGACCTTGCGCTGGCGACAGGATGAAATGTGGATGATCGGACGGCGCATGAAGCTGGCGGCAATCCTGTCGATCATCATCGTGCTGTTTGTATCGATCCGCTTTATCGATCTGTCACCCGCACCTTTGATCGGGATCGGACTGGCCGGATGGATTTTGACAGCGTCGCTGAGTGATCTGTGGGCCAGATTGTGGCGCCAACCCGATCACGGCGAAAGCAAATACCGCAATCTGCAACTGCTTGGCCCACGTTATCTGAGCATGACCCTTGCCCATATCGGCTTGGCCGTGATGCTGGCTGGCGGGGCGGCAAGCAGCGTCTGGGAAGAACAGGTTGTTGTTTCCGCACGGGCGGGTCAAAGCATTCAGGCTGGCCCCTATAACCTGCAATATGAGGGTGTGGCTTTGCTTGCCGGGGAAAACTATGCCACGCGTCAGGCGACCTTTATCCTGTATCGACATGCGCTGCCGGTAACCGAACTTTTCCCCGAAATCCGGTATTACCCGATCCGCGGCGTTGAAACACGCGAAGCCGGTATCTGGCATGGCCGTGACGGGGATCTGCATGTCTCGATCGGGGACAGGGGCGATGATGGCGGTCGGGTTGTTTCGGTCCGGTTCCTGCCAATGATGCCCTGGGTCTGGGCGGGCATGATTTTGATGCTGACGGGTGGAACCATAAGCATCCTTACGCGCATCTTCCTGCGTTTTCAGAAGAACGGAGTTTCCGCTTCATGAGATTTTCGATCGCCGTGATCCCGCTGGTTCTGTTTGCGGCACTCGCCGGGGTTTTCCTGATGAATATCGACAAGGACTCTTCTGTTGTGCCCTCTGTCCTGATCGACAAGCCTGCACCGGAATTCTCCTTGCCGCCACTTCCCGGGCGTGAAGCCGGACTGTCGCGTGCCGATGTTACCAAGGGCGAAGTTTCGGTTCTGAACGTCTTTGCCAGCTGGTGCATTCCTTGCCGTGCCGAACATCCGTTGATCAAACGTCTGTCACGCGAAGCCGATGTGCCGGTCTATGGCCTGAACTACAAGGAAAAAGACCCGCAGGACGGTGTCAAGTGGCTGGCTGAACTTGGTGATCCCTACGCCGCGGTCGGCATGGATTTGTCGGGACGCACCGGAATTGATTTTGGCGTCTATGGCGTGCCCGAAACATTCATCATCGATGGTGCAGGCCAGATCAGATACAAACATGTCGGCCCGGTAACCGCAGATGTTCTTGAAGATGTGCTTCTGCCCAAAATCGCGGAGTTAAAAGAATGACCCGTCGTCTTTTGACCATGATCGGTGCATTTGGCCTGGTTGTTGGGCTTATGGCCGGCACACCGGCATGGGCGGTTAATCCCGATGAAATGTTATCGAACCCGGTTCTGGAAAAACGTGCCCGCGACATCAGTCAGGAACTGCGTTGCCTTGTCTGTCAGAACCAGTCAATTGATGATTCCGATGCCGAACTTGCGCGCGATCTGCGTGTGCTTGTTCGTGAACGCCTGATTGCCGGCGACACCAACGAAGAAGCCATCGATTACATTGTCGCGCGGTATGGGGATTATGTTCTGCTTAACCCGCCGCTGAAACCGGAAACCTATATTCTGTGGGCAAGTCCGGCGGTTCTGGCAATTCTGGCGCTTCTGGCGGTTTTTGCCTTTTATCGTCGCAAGCAGCGCGAAGCATCAAACGCGACAACATCGCTGTCGCGTGATGAACAGGCCCGTCTTGACGAGATTTTGGGTACCTCAAACGGAGATAAAAAATCCTGATGCGGTGCCTTGTCGGGAAATATCACCATCCTGCCGGAGGTGACCGGTGACCTGGATTGGTCTGTCTTTACTGGCATTGATCGGAATTGCGGTTCTTTACGCAAGCCTTCCCAAATGCGGTGACAAGGTATTTTCACCGCGTCGGCTGACCATGGCCGTCGCGCCGGTGCTGGTGGCGTTTGGTATCTATCTGGTCATTGGCAATCCATCCCTGCCCGCCAAGCCGTTTGCCGAACGGGCTGGGGAACGCAACCTTGCAGCCGCCGCCGCTGTTGCCGGGAATGTGACCGATCCCAATTACAAGACCGATCAGCAAATCCAGCGACTGTTGAACCAGATCGTGCTGTCGCTTGAAGTGAATCCCCGCAATCTTCAGGGCTGGGTGGCCCTGGCACGCGGGTCATTGCGCCTTGGCAATATCGAACGTGCGGTTGCCGCCTTTGCCCAGGCCTATGCGCTTTCCGGGCATAATCCGTTACTGGCAATCGAATATGCCGATACCCGGATTACCGCCCAGAACGGTCAGATCGACAGTACGTCACGTGATCTGGTTCTGCATGCATTGGGTCAGATGCCCAATCATCTGCTTGCGCGGTATTATTACGGCATGATGCTGAAACAAAATGACAAACCCGAACAAGCTTTGCGCGTGCTTCGTGATCTGTATCGGGATTTGCCAAAGGATGATCCGCTGGCCAACGCCACCCAGGGCGAAATCAAGACGCTTCAGGCCCTTTCAGATGCCAGAACCGACACCCAGTAAAACAGCGACCTTTATCAGCGACTAGATCAGAACCGGGATCACGCCCCGAACAGATACAGTACACCAAGAAGCAGGGCGGTGATCATCAACAATGTCCCGCCAAGCGATACCAGCTTCATCAGCGGATGAAGCCCGGCAAAGTCGCTTTGACCGGTTTCCGGCCCCTGCCCGTCTGATGAATGACCGTTTTCATGAAACCGACGCAGGGCTTCTTCGCCGCTCATTGGCGGCATTTTGATACGATCAAGAACCGTTCCCTCATCCGGGGTACGGTTCTTGCTTTTGCTGCCGTTATCTTGCGGCGTGCTGGCGTTATTGCCGGTCATGAAAGGTATCTGGTGCTTAACGTTGCGCGGTCAAGCCATGATCGCTGTCACCATCTTGTGGCTGATATGTTGGCCACTGCCCGGCGGCAAGAAGATCAAGCGACGGTGCTTCCTGACCAAAGCGCGACCGATACATCCAAAGATTGGCCATCACACGTTCGATAAACAGACGCGTCTCGCGCGACGGGATGCTTTCGATGAAATACAGCGGATCAACATTGTCCTTAAGCGCCTTTTGCCAGCGGCCCAGATTGCCGATCCCGCCGTTATAGGCCGCCATCAACTGCAAAAAGCCGTTATCAACACCGTTCTGTTCAAGCAAATGGTCAACATATTTCTGCCCAAGCGACAGGTTGATTTCCGGTTCATACAGTTCGGCGCGTTTGGCACCGCGATAACGGGTATTGCCGATATAGCTTGCGGTGGCCGGCATCAGCTGCATCAAACCGCGCGCGCCGGCATGGCTGCGCGCATCGGTGTTAAATCCGGATTCCTGGCGCATGAACGCATAGATCAGCGCACGGTCGACCTCATAGCCGCCTTCGGGCGACCATGGCGGCACCGGATAAAGGGCGTTTACAAATACGTCCCCGGTTTTCTGCGCGATATAACTGCCAAGACGCATGGTCAGCGACGCGAAATTCGCAGTATCGGTCAATGCCAGAACAGCGCGGCGCAGGCCATCATCATCCTTGGCCGCAGCCTTGCGCAATTCGCGTTCGGCTTCATCACGTTGCCCCACCTGCAACAATGCCAGTGCACGACGACCATGCGGATCAAGCTTCAACTTGTTGGCACGGTTTTCGTCAAGCTCAAGACTGTCCCAGTCAAACACGTCATCCCGACCAAGGGCACGCATGGCAAGCTGCCCATAGAAGGAGCGCGGATATTCCGCCGCACGGTTCAGCATCTTGTCGGCTTCTTCAAAACGACCGGCCGCAAGATCGATACGCGCCGCCCAGAACGCACCGGCTGTGCGTGTCCAGCTTGATGCATATTTATTGGTGCTGAGTGCCGCAAAATGTTTGTGTGCGGTATCCATCTTGCCCAAACGCCATGCGGTAAGGCCCGCAGTCCAGTGGGCCTGCGGCAAATATTTGCCCGACCGCTTGGCCGCGTCACCCGCAAGTTTCAGCGCCAGGTCAGGCTTGCCGAAATAATAATATCCCGATGCAATAGATGCGCGTGCCTGATCCTGCTCATAGGCATCAAACAGGCGTTTTGCTTCCTGACTTTCGAGAACCTGAAGCGCGCCGGTCGGCCATCCACTGCCAATCCGGTGGCGGATACGACTTTTAAGCGTCGAAAGGCGGGAACGCTGTGGTGCTGACAGCTTCTTGGTCGATTTGTGGTAATAGGGCGAAATATCTTCGTAATCATACCCCGCACCCGAAACATAGCTTCCGACCGGCTTTTTCGGATAGCTGGCAGATCCGCGGCGCGTCAGGGCAAGCTTGTAAATGCGCGGGGCCTGCGGAAGATCGGCATAACTTGCCAGCCAATCCTTGAGTTCCTTGTAGCGGGAACGATATGCCGTCGGATGAAGATAACGTTGCGCCAGCACATGCCCCATCAGAACATCGTCAGACAGGCGCGAAATCAGGCGGTCTGCATCTTTCCAGCGCCCCTGTTCCTGAACGGCAAAAATCTGTTCGTAAAGTTCGGCGTCACGATCGGACAGCGGCTTGGGAATAAGGATCGACAGCGCATCGTCAAGTTCCGGCCCGCCCAAAGCAGCCTGTTCCTGCGTGTCAGCAACAGCAGGTGACGGCGCAACCATGACCGTCGTCATGGTGCCAAACATAGCGATTAAGAGGCCCTGCCTTAGTGTGCGTTTCACACCCGGCAGGCTTGTTCTTATTGCTTCGATCAAAATCAATATCCCCAACGAGGCTTTGCTTTAAAGCCGCGTATTTATCCCGAAGCAGTTTGGTCTCGCAACCCGTTGCCTGCGGTGTTCCCCCCGGTGCAACGGCGCCTTTTATACCAGCAAACGCCCAAACCGCGAAATCATTTATCTGGAATCAATCACTTGGCGTGACGGATTTCTGGCACCCGAACGGATGCATAGCACCCATGCGTACGCCAAATTTATCGCCATTTCCTTAAAGCTTTTGCGCAATCGCGCGCAAATCACGCCATGCAAGGCGCTTTTGTTCGGGCGTACGCAGCAAATATGCCGGGTGGAACATTGCCGTCAGATCGGCCTTTGCCCCATCGCCAAACATCAGCTCTTTCCATGTTCCGCGTAACCGCGTGATGCCGCGATCCTCTTCCATCAGGGTTTTGGCCGAACTGCCCCCCAGACAGACCACGACGCTGGGGCCGATCAGTTCAAGATGACGACGTACAAACGGCTCACATACCGCGACCTCGGCTGTGGTCGGCTGACGGTTGCCCGGCGGACGCCAGGGCAGAATATTGGTGATATAGACTTCCTCACGCGCAAGTCCGATCGACCGCAACATGGCATCAAGCAACTTCCCGCTTGGCCCGACGAATGGAAGACCCTGTCGGTCCTCCTCTGCCCCTGGCGCCTCGCCGACCAGCACCAGCTTGGCTTCAACATTTCCGGTCCCGAAGACCGTATTGCTTGCTGATTTCTTAAGCGCGCAGCCTTCGAACTTTTCAATCGCGGCCTTCAATTCGTCCAGATTGCTTGCCGCAGCAGCCGCATCACGGGCGGACTGACGGGCTTCGTGTGGTGTATCTGACAGCAAAAACCCGCCATCGGCCCCCGGGGGCACCGGTGCGGGACCGGCACCGGCCAATGCCGCAGGACGGGCTGCCTGTGCCGGACCACGGCGCGCGCCGGTCGGGGATTGCGGCGCAAATCCCGGACGATTGGCAGCATTGCGTGTCAGGCTTTCCGATGCCTTGAAACGATCAAGCGGCTCGTCTGCGATTGCTTCGTCCACGCCCATTTCATATTGCCAGACCAGGGCCTGAAACGGATCGAGATTATTTACATCAAAATCTGTAATTGGATTGCTCATCTACACAAAGGCGGTGTATGTTGCGGCGCACGCGTGATTGGTGCGATGGATTTTGACCGACTTTAACGATTTTGGTCCATATGTACCATATACAAACGCGCGTCAAATCGGTATAGCTATACCGATTAAGCGACAAATGTGAGAAATCAGGGCTTGGGCGAGACCCTGATCGGTGAATACCGGTCTGCAACCAAACGGACGAAAACAGTTCGAAAAAGGTGGCAGCCAAAGGAGAGAGGCCATATGGAACGCGAATCCATGGAATTTGACGTGGTTGTCGTCGGGGCTGGTGTATCCGGTCTGTCGGCTGCCATCAAACTGATGCAACTCGCCCAGGAACATGAAAAAGAAATCACCGTTTGTGTGGTTGAAAAGGGTTCCGAAGTCGGCGCGCACACCCTTTCGGGTGCTGTGATGGAGCCCCGCTCCATGAATGAACTTTTCCCGGACTGGAAAGAGCGCGGCGCACCGCTGAATGTTCCGGCTGGCGAAGACCAGTTCCTGATGCTGAGCGAAACCGGCGCGAAAAAGCTGCCAACCCCGCCGCAGATGCATAACAAGGGCAACTACATTGTCAGCCTTGGCAATGTGTGCCGCTGGCTTGGCGAACAGGCCGAGGCCCTTGGTGTTGAAGTTTATCCGGGTTTTGCCGCCGCCGAAGTTCTGTTTAACGAAGACGGTTCGGTCAAGGGTATCGCCACTGGCGATATGGGCTTGCAGCGTGATGGCACGCCGGGCCCGAACCATGAACCGGGCATGGAACTTCATGCGAAATATACCTTCTTTGCCGAAGGTTGCCGTGGATCGCTTTCCGAACAGCTGATCAAGAAATTTGACCTGCGCAAGAATTCCGATCCGCAGACCTATGGCATCGGCATCAAGGAACTTTGGGAAGTTGACCCGGAAGTTCATAAAGAAGGCCTGATCCAGCACACCGTTGGCTGGCCGCTGGACAAGAAAACCTATGGCGGGTCCTTCCTGTATCATCTCGATAACAATCAGGTGGTGGTCGGCTTTGTCATCGGCCTTGATTACGAAAACCCGCATTTAAGCCCGTTTGACGAGTTCCAGCGCTTCAAGACCCATCCGGAAATCCGCAAGATTTTCGAAAAGGGCCGCCGCATTTCCTATGGTGCGCGTGCATTGAACGAAGGCGGGTTCCAGTCGATCCCTGATCTTGTTTTCCCGGGCGGTTGCCTGATTGGCTGTTCGGCCGGTTTCATGAATGTGCCCAAGATCAAAGGGTCGCACACCGCAATGAAGACCGGGATGCTGGCCGCCGAGGCCGCGTTTGAGGCCCTGAGTGCTGATGAAGCCCCAGCTCAGATGGACAGCTATCCGTCGCGTTTGGAAAACAGCTGGGTCTATCCGGAACTGCACAAGGTCCGCAACATCCGTCCGAGCTTTGCCAAATGGGGCTTTTGGGGCGGCATGGCCTATAGTGCGGTTGATACATATCTGTTTGGCGGCAAGGCGCCCTGGACCTTCAAAAACCACGAGGATCATTCGTGCCTGAAGCCGGCAGCCGAAATGCCCAAGATCGACTATCCGAAGCCGGATGGCAAAATCAGCTTTGACAAGCTGTCATCGGTCTTCCTGTCAAACACCAACCACAGCGAAGACCAGCCCATTCACCTGACGCTGAAAGATGACAGCGTGCCGGTTAATACCAACCTTGCGGTCTATGACGGACCGGAAGCACGGTTCTGCCCGGCTGGTGTTTATGAATTCGTCGAAGACGAAGACAAGGGCGGCAAACGGTTGCAGATCAATGCGCAGAACTGCGTTCATTGCAAAACCTGCGACATCAAGGACCCGACCCAGAACATCGTCTGGGTGGTGCCCGAAGGTGGCGGTGGGCCGAACTATCCCAACATGTAAGCTGCTTGAAGCTTATCCTCATACAAAAGGGCCGCATGATGCGGCCCTTTTTCATAATAGTCTGATGATTGCAGTTTATTCCGGGGCATAGCCAAAAGCGGCCGGCGGATTTGCCGCTGTTTCGGTCCAGACACTTTTGGGCTGCATATATTCCATCAAGCCTTCCTTGCCGCTGGACCGGCCATAGCCGCTGGCACCGAAACCGCCAAATGGCGACATGACATTGATCGTCTTGTAGCTGTTGATCCAGAACGTCCCGGCCCGGACATTGGCCGCAACCCGATGCGCCCGGTCAACCGACTGGGTCCAGACCGCACCGGCCAGACCGAACTTGCTGTCATTGGCGATCGCCACGGCCTCGGCTTCGTCATCAAACGGGATCACCGACAGAACCGGACCAAAGATTTCCTCGCGTGCGATATTCATATCGTTGCGAACATTGCCCAACACGGTCGGACGCAGGAAATAACCATCCTGATAGGCATCCCCATCCGGGCGTTCACCACCAGCAAGCAACTGCGCACCTTCGGCCTGACCACTTGCGACCAGTCGACGGACCGTCTGATACTGGACATCATTGTTGATCGGTCCGATCTGGGTTGCGACATCCATCGGATCACCGACAGGGATCTGGTTCGCCCCGGCAACCAGCATATCAAGAAAACGATCAACCACGTTGCGCTGAACCAACAAACGCGAACCTGCCACACAGCTTTGACCTGCACCGCTAAAAATCGCGGCCTGTGCGCCAATCACGGCACGTTTCAGATCGGCATCGCCAAACACGATATTGGCCGACTTGCCACCAAGTTCGAGAACGCAGGGAACAACATTCTGTGCGGCCTGCCCGGCAATGATGGCCCCGGTCCGCGGCGATCCGACAAAGACCACCTTGCGCGTGGCATCATGGGTGGTTGCCGCAACACCGGTGGTCGCACCAAGCCCGGTCAGAACCGTGATCACGCCATCGGGCAGCCCGGCCTTTTTGGACAGAACACCAAGCGCAAGCGAGGTAAGCGGCGTCATTTCCGATGGTTTGAGAACCGCCGCATTGCCCGTGCAAAGCGCCGGGGCAAGCTGCCAGCCCGCAGTAAAGATCGGCGCATTCCAGGGTGTGATTTGCGTGACCACACCATATGGTTCCGGGCGGGTATAGTTCAAATGGCTGGTCGGAACCGGAATAACATCGCCATGAAGCTTGTCAGCCCAGCCGGCATAATATTCAAACATCTCGGCGACTTTAAGGACCTCGACCCGGGTATCGCGGATCGGCTTGCCTGCCGAAACAGTTTCAAGCAGTGCCAGTTCTTCAAGCTGATCGCGGACCAGCTGTCCGATCCGCCACATGATGCGACCGCGTTCTGCCCCGGTCATTCCCCACCAGACTTTCTGCCCGGCAACGGCGGCATCCATCGCCGCATTCACGACATCAGCCCCCGCATCCTTAAGCGTAAGAAACGCCTTGCCGGTTGCCGGGTCGATCAGTTCGAACATGTCGCCTGTGCCGTACATCATCGCACCATTGACCCAGCTTCCGATTTCAGTCGTGCCGAAAAACGGGTTCATTGCCTTGTGATAGTCGCGGGCAATCAGATTGGTTTCACCGGTCATGATTTGACTCCTGCATGGGTGGGATCGCATTCGGTGATGCGGTTGAAATCGGCATCGTCTGCCAGCAGCTCGGAACTGGCTGCCCAAATCTGCCCGGCCAGTTCACAAACCGGCAGTGCAACGTCCTTGTCCCGGGCCAAGGCCATGGCAAGACGGACATCCTTGCGCATCAAGCCCATGGTAAAGCCGCTGTCAAAGGCCCCGTTCATCACCCATTTCGGATAATTGACTTCGCTGATGGCGCTGCGCCCGGATCCGGCATTCAGGGCCGCAATCAGGTTTTCCGTTGTCACACCTGCTGCATTGCCGAGCCTTACGGCCTCGCTCATGGTCAGAAGATGGGATGCGACAAGCATGTTATTGACGATCTTGACCGCATGCCCGGCACCAACCGGTCCGACATGGGTGATCTTGCCACCCAACGATTCCAGAATCGGCATGGCGCGCGCAACATCGGCATCATCGCCACCAACCATCATGGTCAATTGACCACTATTGGCCCCCGCCGGACCGCCACTGACCGGGGCATCGATCAGGATATGCCCCAACCCGCGCAAGACCCCGTCGATTTCGCGAGTCACATCGGGCTCGGACGTTGTGGTGTCAATCACCAGTCGCCCGTCGATATCACAGGATGTCAGGCCGGCATCACCGGTCAGCACCATGCGAACATGATTTGCCGTTGGCAAAGACAGGATGACGGTTTTGCAGGCTGCATACAGTTCACTGACACTGGCAACAATGGTCGCCCCGGCAAGTGCGGCTTCCGCCTGGCGTTCCGCAGACAGATCAAACCCGATGACGGGAAAACCGTCGCGCAGCAGAGTCCGGGCCATGCCAAGCCCCATATTGCCAAGCCCGATGACACCGATGGTGCCGGTTTCTGGATTACTCACGAAAAATGCCTCTTTGGTTTCAGACAGCCGGGCTCAGCCGGTGAAGACCCAGGTCTTCCCGCCACAACACCGATGCGGTCCGATGTGATTTTTTGATTTTGCCCGTCGACTTTCCGGTGGATACCCGACGAACTCAAGATCAATTGGCGGAACATATTGTTGCCGAAACAGCAACACATATGCTCTGATTAGGTGATCACCATCACGCCAGCAGTCTGGCCAACCACATTTGCGCAGTATTTCATCATGAAGATCGACGACAAGCCGCTTCGTTATTTCCTGGCCGTTTTTGAAGCCGGATCGATCCGGACCGCCGCAGAAAATCTGCGTATTGCGCCATCAGCCATCAGTCGCCAGATCGCGGCCCTTGAAGCCCATCTCGAAACGCTTTTGATGGAACGAACCAAACGCGGTATCATCTTTACCGAAGCTGGCCACATGGTCGCAGCCCACGCCCGGCGCCGGTTTGAGATGGACGAAGCCTTTTCGGTTGAACTGGCGGCGGCACGAGGGGCGATTGCCGGTACTGTCCGTATTGCCACGGGCGAGGGATTTGTTGTCGATCTGGTCAATCATGTTGTGCGCCCGTTGCGTGACGAGTTCCCCGATATCCGCCTTGAAATCGATGTCGCCGGTACGGAGAAAATCACCCATGGAATCCTGCGTGACGACTACGATATGGGGCTTGTCTTCAACCCGCCCGGAACGCCCGAACTTGAACTTCTGGCAGAAGACCACGCACCGCTTTGCGCACTTGTGCCGCCGGGGTTCGAGTTGGCCAACAAGGAAAGTTGCACGCTGTCGGATACGCTGAATTATCCCAGCGCGCTCCTTAATCCGCATTTTGGCGTGGCCAAACTTCTGGCCAATGTCGATCAGGGTAACCGCGTTGCCCAGGACGCGTTTCTGATCGCCGATTCGATCAATGTTGCGGTTCATTTCGTGCTGTCGGGTGGCGGGATCACGTTTCTTCCGGCCTTTGCGGTATCGCGCCAATTGCGCCGCGGCGAGGTGGTGGCAGTCCCGATGACAGACCCGTTTCTGGCGCGTGTGCCATCACATCTTCTGGTGCGCAAGGGACGCCCGAAAACTGCCGCTGTAAGGGCCGTTACCGGCATGATCCGCGACCGGATGGAAGCATTCGGATCGGCCTGGTATCCCGAAGAGCATGCCTGAGCCCGACATACATGTTGCCATTTCGGCAACAGACGCATCCCAAAATGGCACTTGCCCAGCCCCCGCCTAGTTTTCATTGTCAGACAAAATTCCGGGTTCAGAAAATGGCAAAAATGTGAAATCTGCCAATACCCGGATGCCGCAGGGATGATGCAACAGTCTGGCTTCTTTCGAACTCCGGGCGAAGTTGCGTCGAACACGCCACGTCAAGGAGACTTGAAAATGAACGCGCTTCGGGGACAGTTGGAGCTTTGGCGGCTTCATCTTGCCGTTATCGTACTCGGCGCCATTGCCGAACTGATCGGTATTCAGAAAATTTCGTTTGGCATCGGGGCAATTCTTTTGCTGCCGCTGCTTTATGCCTTTGTGATGTCAGCGGTGCTGAACCCGAATGTTGTACCGGCACTCGGCAAGTTCATTCGCCAGAAAGAAGTCAAAGCCGCATCGCCCCTGATCGTGATTGCGATCATGCCGTTCATTGCGAAGTTCGGCACCACCATCGGCCCGGCAATCGAAACCATCATCGAAGCCGGCCCGGCACTTCTGTTGCAGGAACTGGGCAACCTTGGCACCATCATTCTGGCCTTCCCGCTTGCGGTTTGGGGCATGAAAATGGGCCGCGAGGCAATCGGTGCGACATTCTCGATCGCGCGTGAACCCAACCTTGCGATCATTGCTGACCGCTATACCCTGAAAAGCCCGGAAGGTACCGGCGTCATGGGTGTTTATGTTATCGGCACCCTGTTTGGCACCTTTATTTTCGCCATTCTGGCCTCGCTTTTCGCCAGCAGCGATCTGTTTGATCCGCGTGCACTTGCAATGGCCTGCGGTATTGGCAGTGGTTCAATGATGGCGGCCTGCACCGGGGCACTGACCGAAGTCGTTCCGACAATGAAGGACGAAATCCTTGCACTGGCTGGTGCAAGCAACCTTCTGACCTATGCGACCGGGCTGTATGCCGGCCTGTTCATCGCACTTCCGATTGTTGAAAAACTTTATAACGCGACTGCGGGCAAGAACGATCTCGCCAACGCAAGCAAGAAGGAGGCCTGATCATGTCCGATAGCGCAATCGCAATGGAACGCACCCGTCCGAACATTGATCTTGCCGATCATGCTGTCACCCTGATCATTGTCTGCCTTGTCGGTCTGGTCATGAATACGGTTGGTCCGGCCATTCCGCTGGCGGATGGCTTTGTCGGCATGGTGGTGATTTACCTGATCACCATGGTCGGCTTGCTGCTGACCCGTTTTGCACCGTTCTATCTTCCGAGTGTTGCTTGGATTTCGTTGGTCGGGATCGTTGCGACCCTGCCCTGGACACCGGGTTCGGAATGGATCGTTGCACAGGCCAAATCGGTCAACTTCCTTGCACTCGCGACCCCGGCCCTTGCCTATGCCGGTTTTGCGATCGCCAAGAAGGAAATCGAGGTTGCCAAACATTCCGGCTGGAAGCTGGCACTGGTTGCATGCCTTGTGTTCCTTGGCACCTATGCCGGTTCTGTTCTGGTGGCCGAGTTGATCCTGCGCCTTCAGGGTGCCTGATCACCTTCGAACACACTTCTTATGACCATATAAACGGGGGCAGCTTTGTCCCCGTTTATCGCGGATCAGAATGTGCCGCCTGGCAATGTCTGAAACCCGCCCTTGATGACACGCTATAGAGTATGCAGATGACTGACTCCAATCGCTCCCCTCATCCTCGTGCCACCCAACTTGCTGATGAGTTCAAATCCTGGCGTCAACATCTGCATGCTCACCCCGAAACCGCATTTGAAGAAACGCTGACCAGCGCCTTCATCGCGGAAAAGCTGACATCCTTTGGCCTTGAAGTTTCAACCGGCATGGCAAAAACCGGTGTGATTGCAACATTGAAAGGCAACAAGGGTGACGGCAAACGGATTGGTTTGCGCGCCGACATGGACGCGCTTGATATTCATGAAATGACCAATCTGCCCTATGCATCCAAACATCCGGGCAAAATGCATGCCTGTGGTCATGACGGCCATATGGCGATGCTGTTGGGTGCCGCCAAAATCCTGTCCGAGGCCCCCGACTTTGCCGGAACCGTCGATTTCATTTTCCAGCCTGCCGAAGAAAACGAAGGCGGCGGACGTGAAATGGTCAATGAAGGTCTTTTCGACAGCCACCCGGTCGATGCGATTTTCGGCATGCATAACTGGCCCGGACGCGATGTCGGTACCATGGCGATGAAAGCCGGGCCGATGATGGCAAGTTACGACGTTTTTGAAATCAACATTGATGGCAAGGGATGCCATGCGGCCATGCCCCATCTGGGTCGCGATCCGATCACGGCAGCCGGTCAGCTCCTGCTTGCCCTTCAGACGATTACGGCACGCAACGTCAATCCGCTTGAAAGTGCCGTCATCTCGCCAACCCAGATTTCAGGCGGTGACACCTGGAACGTCATTCCCGATACCGCAACCATTCGCGGGACTGTTCGAACATTCTCACCCGTGGTTCAGGATCTGGTGGAAGAACGGCTGAAGACCGTTGTAAACGCCACGGCCGAGGCATTCGGATGCAGCGCGCGTATGATGTATCAGCGCCGTTATCCGGCAACCATCAATAGTGAAGCCGAAACCGCAATTGCCCAAGCCGCGGCCTACAGGACCGTTGGCGAAGACAAGGTCGATCCCAATCCGGAATCATCAATGGCCAGCGAAGATTTCGCCTTCATGCTCAATGCAAAACCCGGCAGCTATGTCTTGCTTGGCAACGGGCCGACCGACGGCAATTGTTTGCTGCATAACGCGGCCTATAATTTTAACGACGATGCCATCCCTTATGGCGTGACATACTGGATCACGCTGGTGGATGAATATCTCGGCTCAGCCTGACGCCGGCAAGCCGCAGGGCCGTATACAAGTTTTTTCTTGTGCAGCTTTCAATCTGCGCGTTCAATAGCCGCCCTTTTCATTAGCGGTTAGACGGACATGAAGATTGCAATCGTGACACTTGACGGTTTTAACGAGATCGACAGTTTTGTCGCCTTGTCCATTCTGAACCGTGCAAAGGCCGATGGCGTCAGTGCTGCAATCACAGCCCCCGGTGACACGGTGACATCAATGAATGGTGTTTCCGTCACCGTGCAAAAGCCGCTTTCCTTTGTTCAGGAAGCAGATGCCGTGCTGATCGGAAGTGGCATCAATACCCGCGAACATATTGATGACGCTGCCCTGATCGGAGAATTGTCGCTTGATCCGTCGCGACAACTGATCGGCACGCAATGTTCAGGTGTGCTTTTCCTGTACCGGATGGGACTGTTGCCTGCAACCATCACCACGGATACCAAAACCCGGCCGCTTCTGGCGCGTACTGATACCGTGGTCGAAGACAGGCCTCTGGTTGCACAGGGCAATATTGTCACCAGTGGCGGCTGCCTGTCATCTGGTTATCTTGCCGGATGGTTCCTTGCCAAGGCACTTGGACTGGACAAGGCAATGTCGATCCTTGAAACAGTGGCCCCGGTTGGCCAGCGATCGCAATTTGGCAAACAGGCGCGCGAAATCATCGGCAAGCAGCTTGATATACCGGCCAAACGCCCGCTTTATTGCTAGGGCCCGGACCTGTTGCCCATAACGGTTTTTGCCAATTTTTCCGTGATTTTGACTTTGCATCGGCTTTGCACGTGATTACGTGTTGCAAATGCTTTGCCTTATAATTGCCGACTGAGTAGGCTAAACCCGAAATTCAACATGGTGTTGTTCAATACCTGACGGCACCGAACCCGAATTGCGGACGCAGGACAAGCCTTTGAAACGTCAACTGTTACACATCATCATCCCGATGACGGCACTTGCTCTTTCGGCCTGTAGCTCATTGCCACAGCATCCCGAACAGGCAGAATTCCAGTATCCGCAATCTGATGGTTTTTCGGGCAATTTCCTTGCCGGGAAAGCAGCCCAGCTTGAAAACCAGTCGAGCTATGCTGCGCAATATCTTTTGCGGGCGCATGAACTTGAACCTGCCAATGCAGAATTGCGTCGCCGGGCGTTTCTTGCCCTGATCAGTGATGGCCGGATTGCCGATGCCAGTTCAATCGCGACCGATCTGCAACGTGAAAATTCCGAAGACCTGTTTGCAGCACTGACTGTCATGGATGACGCCATCCGCGATGACAGGTTGCAAGATGCAATTGATGTAGTATCGGAACTGCCGCAACGGGGCATCAATGCCCTTATCGCGCCATTGGCCAAGGCATGGCTGTATGCGGGATTGAATGAAAAGTCCAAGGCGCTGTCGGCATTGAATGAAATTCAGGGCAATGGTGCGCTTAACCCGCTTTCGGAATATCATCGCGGCCTGATCCTGGCCTATTTCGATGATTTCGACGGGGCCGAACGTGCGCTTGCCAGTGCCTATGGTGATCCGGCGGATGCGCCCCTGCGCGCGGCCGAGGCCCTTGGCGCGGTATTCGAGCGCAAAGGTCAGGTCCAGAAGGCCGCCCTGCTTTATCAAAGCTATATGGATCGCCATCCGCAGTCACTTGCCATGCCGTTCCATCTTGAACGGCTTAAGCGCGGTGAACCGCCGCTTGCAACCATGTTGACGCCGGCCACCGGTCTGGCTGAGGCCTATCTGGATATTGCGACCCTTCTTAGTCAGGAAAATGCCGTTGATCCGGCGTTGCTGATGGCCAGATATTCGCTGTCATTGCGCCCCTATGACGACATTACCCGACTGCTTGTCGGCGAAGTAATGGAAATCCAGGGACGCTATGATGCGGCAATCACGATCTATGGCGCGATCCCGCATAGTTCGCCGCACAGCTGGAATGCCCGCCTTCGCACGGCATCCAGTCTTGAGCAGATCGGTCAGGCCGAACGCGCGATCGATATCCTCGAAGACATGGTTTCCGAACGCAAAGACAGACCTGATGCGCTGATCCAGCTTGGTGACATCCTGCGCATTCAGGGGGAATACGCCAAGGCGGCCGATGCCTATAACAAGGCGATTGAACGTCTTGGCGGTGATACCGTTGTCGGATGGCGTTTGCTGTATCGTCGCGGCATTGCCCATGAACGGGCCGGTGACTGGAAAAAGGCCGAAGCAGACTTCCTACTTGCTCTCGAAATTGAACCCGAACAGCCCTATGTCCTGAACTATCTTGGATATAGCTGGGTTGATATGGGAATGAATTTCGACAAGGCCGAAGACATGCTCAAACGCGCCGTCGAATTGCAACCGGAAGACGGCTATATCGTCGACAGTCTTGGCTGGGTCTATTACAAGCTTGGCCGGTTCGAAGACGCGGTTATCCAGCTTGAAAAGGCTGTGGAGCTTAAACCTGATGATCCGACCATCAATGATCATCTTGGTGATGCCTATTGGCAGATCGGGCGGTATCACGAAGCCCGCTTCCAGTGGCACCGCGCGCTTTCATTCAATCCGACAGAAGAACTTCGCGCCACCGTCGAAGCCAAAATCAATGGCCAGGTGCCAAGCGTTGCCCCAATTGTCGTGAACTGATCAATTCGGGAAGAAACATCCATGTCTGCGACCTATAGCGAACAGGCTCCAGCAAAGATCAATCTGTTCCTTCATGTCACCGGCAAACGCGATGATGGCTATCATCTGCTTGAAAGCCTTGTCTGCTTTACCGCGACCGGCGATGTGCTGAGCGGGGAATGCCGTGACGATGGTGCCATCAACCTGACCATTACCGGTCCGATGTCGGCAAGCTTGGCGCTTGAAGATACCGACAACAATCTGGTCGTTCGGGCCGCGCGCATGCTTCAGGCAGAAAGCGGTACCGAACTTGGCGCGGATCTTGTCCTTGATAAGCGCCTTCCTGTTGCATCGGGGATCGGCGGCGGTTCGGCCGATGCGGCAAGTGCCATCCGGCTTTTATGCGACATGTGGCAACTCGATATCGATCAGGACAGATTGGCGGAAATTGCACTGGCGCTTGGTGCCGATGTTCCGGTTTGCCTTCATGGCAAGACGTGTCTGATGTCGGGTATCGGTGAAGAACTTACCGATCTGCCCGATTTGCCGCCCATCCCGATATTACTGGTCAATCCCGGGAAGGCGGTGTCGACACCGGAAATTTTCCGGGCCCGTGAAGATGAAGGTTTTTCTATTTCCGGGCTTTGGGATGTCAGCCGCGTATTCACAAGCGGCGCATCGCTTGCCGATGCGCTGTCGGAATGCGGTAATGACCTGACACTTGCCGCAACCAGCATCCTGCCCGAGATTTGCGACGTGCTGAATGCTTTGGCACGTGAAGAAGGCTGTCTTCTTGCACGGATGTCAGGCAGCGGGGCGACCTGTTTCGGGATTTACGACACCGATGAACAGGCCGAAAAAGCCGCGCGGGCCATCGCAGAACAGCATCCTGACTGGTGGATTTCGCCCACCCGGATCGTGTGTCAGGAAGCGCGCGTTCTGTCAAATATCGGCGCATCTTTTCCCGACTGAGGCCCGGATAAAAAAACCTTCAAATAGAGGGTTGCACTCTTGTCGCGGGGACGCTATTTTCCGCGCCACACACGCTGATGGGGCGTGGCCAAGTGGTAAGGCATCGGTTTTTGGTATCGTGTACCGTAGGTTCGAATCCTACCGCCCCAGCCAAGACGAACCGCTTTGAGGTTTTCCTCAAAGCGGTTTTCTTTTTGACCCTAAACGGGTGACAGTTCAGCCCCCCCAAGCAATCAATCAAGTTCGCGTTGGCGAATGGTGTCGCGGCCGACCTGTTTGGATTCATACATCGCGATATCCGCGCGGGCGACAAGCGAATCAACAGTGTCATCAGGTTCGGCAATTCCCAGTCCGATGCTCAGGCTAAGCTGGAGTTCTTCGTCACCGGCATGGAAATCGGACTCGCGCACGCGATCAGTCAGGCGCTGAAGATATTTGAGCGCCCCGGCTGCCCCGGTTTCGGGCATCAGGATCAGGAATTCTTCATTCCCCCAGCGCGCAATGATATCGGTGTCGCGCATCAGGGCCGAAGAAACCTTGGCGAACAGTTTCAATGCCTTGTCGCCGGTATCGTGACCGTAATCATCATTAAGTTTTTTGAAATTGTCGAAATCCAGAAGCCCGACAACGAACTGCTTGCCATAGCGTTTGGTACGTTCGAGTTCGGATTTCAGGCAATCTTGCATATAGCGCCGGTTATAAAGCCCGGTCAGACTGTCACGGGTTGCAAGATGTTCAAGTTCCTTGCGCGCGGTTTCAAGCGCATGCAAATCCGCCACACGGGCAATGGCATGACCAAGCCAGGATGCAAACAGGCGAACCAGTTCGATATCTTCGCCGGTGAAGGGACGGGTCGGCTGCGGGCTTGAAAAGTTCAAGGTCCCGTACCGTTCGCCATCAACCATGATCGGCGCACCGAGATAGGCCTCAAGCCCGAAATTCTGATAGCAGGGATGCGTTTTGATGTCACTTTCACCGACATGATGGAAACCGCAAACGTCATCGGCCTGCACCACATGGGCGCAATAGGTATTCCCAAGTTCAAAACTGGTCCCCGGCGTCAGGGCATTTTCCGGATGCAGGGCCTGCTGAATCTCGTATTGGTCGTCGATAATCTTGCTGAAAATGCCAATCGGCAAACCGAAATGCCCGGTTCCAAGCTTGAGGATTGCATCAACACGTTGTTCAAAATTCAAATCGCGCGATGACGTGATCCGGTGCAACGCACTCAGGGCGTTTTCGGTTGCCTTCTGGTGTGCTGTTTCATTGGCCGCCCCCGTGACCGCACCTTTTTGTTCTGTATTCATTATCTCACCAAACGTTGCACCATTTACCACCAAAGCCGCCCGTCGGCGATGGCGCGCATCAGAAACGTAGCTTTAGGCCAGCCCCCTTAACGAACAATTACCGGCCCTGCCCTATTAAGATTAGACCCGTATCATACCTGTGAATAGGGGTTCCGTCCCGAAGATCTGCATCAAACAACCAAGCCGGCCGTTTGGCGTGATCAGATATCCATCGCGTTTTTAAGGGCACGCACGCGATCAGGGGCCACCTTAACACGGCCCGCCCCATCTTCTTTTGCTGCGACATCGGCCTTGCACGACGCATGAAGCTCGTGCGCGCCGGATTTGTTCAGGATGTCAGCGGCATTCGCTGACGATATCCCCGCCCCCGGAAGAATGACGATGCGCCCGGCCGCACGTTCAGTCAGCGCCGCAATCCGGTCAATGCCGGTGATGGCATCGGGTGCACCACCACTTGTCAATATCCGCTCAAATCCAAGATCTATCGCCTGCTCCAAGGCACCGAACTGATCATGCACTTCGTCAAAGGCGCGGTGCAAGGTGACTTGCAAGCCAGCACATTCCGCCATCAGATCGCGCAAGATGTCAGTATCAAGCTGCCCTGCATCATCCGTTGCCCCAAAGACAACACCGGCCGCCCCGCACGCACGGGCCATTGCGATTTCGTGCTTCATGATCGCGCAATCGTTGGCGTCATAGCAAAAATTGTCCGGACGCGGACGGATCATGACCATGCATGGGGCCTTGATGTTGCCGATCATTGCAAGCGCCCCGGGACTTGGCGTAAGCCCGCCCAGTGCCAGTGCAGAACAATATTCAATACGATCAGCACCCGCATCAACGGCCAGCACCGCGTCCTGAAAACTTTCAACACAAACTTCAAGTACCCGGCCAGCAACCCGATCCGGTGTTTCCGATAAAGTCATTTCCGCTTAAACCCCACCCTGCGCGGCTGACGGGCTTTGATTGGCATGCAGCATTGCCGCACCGCGCAGACCGCCATCCTTGGCGAAATGACCGGGAACAACCAGCCGATCATCATAACGCCCCAATACGCGGTCGCGAACCAGCCCATCGATCCGGGCAATCAATGCCGGTTCTGATGCCATCCCGCCACCAACCGGAATACAGTCCGGATCAATAACATTAACCATCAGCGCCAATTCGCGCGCCACCAGTTCGCAATAGATTTCAACCGAACGGCTGGCCACGGCATCATCGGTCCGCCAGGCATCGGTAATGTCGAAACTCGACGCAGGATTACCACTGATCTGACGATGGATATGTTCAAGACCGCGCGCCCCGCCCCAGGCATCAAGGCACCCGGTTTGCCCGCAACCGCACACCACCGGTGCCAAACCGTTGCGAATAAGGGTACCGGTAACGTCATTGCCATGGCCCCATTCGCCGCGTATGCCGCTGCGCCCGCCGATGAATTCACCATTCACGACAATGCCGCCACCAACCCCGGTGCCCAGGATAATTGCAAAAACCGTGCGTGCATCCTTGCCCGCACCGCTGATGGCTTCGGCAAGTGCAAAGCAGTCCGCATCATTTTCAACCAGAACATGGCGGTTCAGAATTGCTGAAAGTTCGCTTGCCAGTGACCACCCCTTGATCGCGGGTATGTTGGCTGAAATCACGGCACCGGTCTGTGGGTCCAGCCCGCCGGCAAAGCTGATGCCGATATCGGGACGGCTGCCAAATTCACGATCCGCGTCGTCGATAACATCACGGATGGTTGCTACGAACGCGTCACGGTCATCCCTTGGTGTCGGGGTTTTGCTATGAAGCAGGACTTCACCCGCCTCACCGAACACACCAAATTCGATTTTTGAACCACCAATATCAAAGGCGTATTGCATGGAGTTTACCCCGTCATCCTGATTGATATGGGGATACACCAGTAAGTGCCGGGCAGCAAAAAGAAACGGCACATGCCCGATTGGACATGTGCCGTCGAAAATCAAATATTCCGATACAATCAGCCGCGAAGACGGGCGGCAAGATCATCATATGCCGGCATCTGGTCAACCGGCCCAAGGGCGGTGATGGTTGGTTTGCCATCCAGAAGCGCCTTGCCGGAACGGCGAACACTTTCAAGATCAACCCCGTCAATCTTGGCGACGATTTCTTCCATGGTTTGCGGGCGGCCGAAAATCTGGATCTGACGGGCAAGGGTTTCACAACGACCGGAATTGCTTTCCATCGCCATGACCACAGATGCTTTAAGCTGTGCACGTGCGCGCGTGACTTCTTCTTCGGTCAGATCATCGGTCGCACGGACCAGCTCGTCACACATGACCGGCATCAGCTCGCCAATATCATTGGCCCCGGTCCCCGCATAGATCGAGAACAGCCCCCCATCAACATAATGCGACGAGAAACTATAGACCGAATAGACCAGACCGCGTTTTTCACGGATTTCCTGAAACAGGCGCGACGACATGCCCCCGCCCAGAAGGGTATTGAACACCTGAAGGTCATAGAAACTGTCATCGGTGTAGGACACGGTCGGAAGACCGAAAATCACATGCACCTGTTCAAGTTTGCGGTTTTCGATCCGGCTGCCGCCTTCGTATTTGAGCGGCTCCATCTCGTGATCTTCATGGGCCGGCAGGCTGTCGAATTTCGATGCCACCATATCGACGACACGATCATGTTCGACCTTGCCCGATGCCGAAAATACCATGCGTTTCGGGCTGTAACGGCGCGACATGTAATCAAACAAATGATCGCGTGTCAGCGACGATACATTTTCCGGACTACCCAGGATCGAACGGCCCAAAGCCTGATTTGGCAGGGCGGTTTCCTGGAAATAGTCGAAAATGATGTCGTCGGGGGTATCGTTGGCCTGACCGATTTCCTGCAAGATTACCTGACGTTCACGTTCCAGTTCCTTGGCATCCAGTGTGGAATGCTGAAGGATATCGGCAATCACATCGATCGCCAGTTCCTGGTCTTCGTGCAGGACCTTGCAGTAATAGGCCGTATTTTCACGCGACGTATAGGCATTCATCTGCCCGCCGACAGCTTCGATTTCTTCGGAAATCTGAAGTGCGGAACGCCGGCGCGTGCCCTTGAAGGCCATATGTTCAAGCATATGGGAAATGCCGTTGATATCAGGTGTCTCGTTACGCGCACCAACATCAACCCATGTACCAAGGGCAACAGACTGCACATGGTCAAGGCGGTCCGTCGCGACAATCATCCCATTGTCAAGCTGGGTAAGCTCGACTGTCATATAGCATTACTCCTGTTTTTCACGTCTTTCCCGATGTCTGCGTACCTTCAGGCCGCACGCCGGTTTTTACGGACATGCGCCATCAAGGCCGCCACATCATTGGACATGGGTTCGACCTTTTCTGGTCGGTCATATAGATCAGACAGACGCGGCGGCAAGTCCGGGTAGATACCCGATGCCTGCTTTACCGCGTCGGGGAATTTCGCCGGATGTGCGGTTGCCAGTGCCACCATCGGCACCGACTTGTCACGATTGCATTCACGGCCCGAAACAATGCCGATCACGGAATGCGGATCAACCAGTTCACCACTGGTTTCAAGGATGTCCTTGATTGCGGCCTTGGTCGCATCATCATCCAGACGGTAACCGTCAAAATGTTCACGCGCACGGGCAAACTGCCCCTGCGACATTTCCATCACACCGGTTTCACGGAACTTGGTCAGCATTTCGGCGATTGCCAGACCATCGCGGTCATACAGGTCAAACATCAAACGTTCAAAGTTCGAGCTGACCTGAATATCCATCGACGGGCTAAGCGATGGTTCGACACCTTCCATCTTCATCACACCGCTTTCAAAGAAGCGGGCCAGAATGTCATTGCGGTTTGCACCAACAACAAACTGCTTGATCGGAAGGCCCATCTGCATCGCGGCATAACCGGCATAGACATTGCCAAAGTTGCCCGACGGCACAGAGAACGAAATTTCGCGTTCCGGCGATCCAAGCTGCACACCTGCCCAGAAATAATAGGCGATCTGGCACATGATGCGTGCCCAGTTGATCGAATTGACCGCAGACAGGCCAACTTCATCCCGGAAGCCGTGATCATTGAACAGCGCCTTGACCAGATCCTGACAATCATCAAACGATCCTTCGACCGCAATGTTGTGGACGTTGTCAGACAGGATGGTCGTCATCTGACGACGCTGAACTTCGGAAACGCGGCCCTTGGGATGCAGAATGAAAATATCGATATTTTCACGATCACGGCAGGCCTCGATCGCAGCCGAGCCGGTATCACCGGACGTCGCACCAACAATCGTGATACGTTCGCCACGTTTGGCCAGAACATGGTCAAACAGACGACCAACCACCTGAAGCGCATAATCCTTGAATGCCAGGGTCGGACCATGGAACAGTTCCATCACCCAGTCATTGGCACCAAGCTGCTTGAGCGGTGCCACGGCTTCGTGGTCAAACCCGTTATAGGTATCTTCAAGAATGGCCTTAAGGGCATCGTCATCAACGGTGCCCGCAACAAATGGCTGGATCACCTTAAAGGCGACTTCGGCATATGTCAGAGTTCGCAGCGCACGAATGTCATCCTTGGAAAAGGTCGGCCAGGTTTCAGGGACATAAAGACCACCGTCACGGGCCAGACCGGCAAGAAGAACTTCATCGAACTGCAAAACGGGGGCACTTCCCCGCGTGCTGACATAGCGCACTAGACCTGCTCCTGCATAAGGCGAATACCAGTTCCGTGCGTCCGGACACAAATCGCGCCAAAACACACTCCAACGCCTGAGTTAGTGAGGGTTTGGGCCAATATAGTCAAGGGACAATCAAGCAGGTCTGCCGTGTCATACGCATTATCGCGCAAGGCATGTCACATGGCTGGCTGATATGCCGTCCTAATTGTCGATCGGAATGCCGTGTTCTTTCAGCTTGGCCTCGGCAAGGGCGGCACGCCGTACCACGGTCCGGTAGTTGCCAAGCAGGATTCGCAGGATCGCCTTGATGAAACGGTCCGATCCCGCCATCTTTTTTTCAAATGTCTGGCGGTTGATCGCAATCAGCACCGTGCGTTCGGTTGCCCGTGCCGATGCCATGCGCGGCTTGTTATCAACAAGAGCCAGTTCACCAAACAGTCCGCCGGCTTCGATCGTGCCAAGAATGACTTCCTCGTCACCATTAAGCGTCTTGAAGACTTCGACTTTGCCTTCCTGAACCACATAGGCCGCGTTTCCCGGTTTGCCTTCCCGGAAAATAACCTGATCCATGGCAAAGACCTGCCGGTCCATGACCTTCTTGTTACCGTCGGTTATTCCCATGTGACTGCAATGCCCATGACGCCTGAAAAGGGATAAGGCAACGGATAACCGCTTATCATTATTCGGAAATCCGTAGCCGCAAAAATGCTAGCACATTACCACATGCATTCAATCGAATTTACGCACCGTACCGGCTGATCATGTGGGCCTTGAAGGCATCAACACCAAGAGCACTTCCGGTCGCTTCTTGCAGGATTTCGTCGGTTGAACGGCTTGATGCCTGGCTATGGATATTCTGTTCAAGCCACTGCATCAGCGGACCAAACGCCCCGCGGGCCAAGGCCTCCGGGATTTCCGGATTGGCTTTTTTGGCAGCCGCAAAAATCTGTGCTGCCGCCATCGCACCAAGCGTGTAGGTCGGGAAATAACCCCATGCCCCGGACGGCCAGTGGATATCCTGCAAGCAGCCGTCACGATCATCGGGCGGCGTGATACCAAGCAGCTTCTGCATCATATCGTTCCAGGCACCGGGCAAATCGGCAAGCTTCATGTCCCCTTCAATCAGGGCACGTTCCAGCCGATAACGCAGGATGACATGGGCAGGATAGGTAACTTCGTCCGCATCGACCCGAATAAGCCCCGGTTCAACCCGGGTATAAAGGCGGTGCAGATTTGATGCACTCCAGGACGCATCGTCGCCGCCAAAGGCCTGTTTGAAGACAGGACCGGCATAGGTCAGGAATTCCTCGGACCGGCAGGCCTGCATTTCAACCAGAAGCGACTGGCTTTCATGCATGGTCATGCCGCGCGCCTTGCCCACCGGCTGGTTACGCCAGTCTTTGGGAAGTCCACGTTCATACATGGCATGTCCGGTTTCGTGCAGAACCCCCATGATCGCCGAGGTAAAATCATTCACATCATATCGGGTGGTGATCCGTACATCGTCGGGAATACCGCCACAGAACGGATGGTGCGAAATATCAAGGCGCCCGTGGTCGAAATCGAACCCGACCGCCTTCATCAAATCCAGACCGACCTTGTTCTGGGTTTCAATCGGGAACGGGCCGGTGGGCGAGATCGGCTTTTCTTCGGCCTTCTGGCGTTCGATCACATCGGCAGTAAAGTCGGGCAGGAACGCTTCAAGTTCAGCAAACAGGCTGTCAATCCGTTCGGAACGCATCATCGGATCATATTGATCAAGCAACGCGTCATAAACCGATGTACCAAGGGCTTCGGCCTTGGCTTTTCCAGCCTCGATCGACAGATCAAGAACTTCCTGCAATTTCGGAAGCAGCCCTTTGAAGTCGTTTTCTGCGCGCGCTGTGCGCCATGCAACTTCGCAGCCGGTTTCCGCACGCGACATTTTTTCGACCAGATCGGCGGGGACAGCTGTGCCATGCACCCATTCGCGTTTCATTTCGGCCAGATTGGCCTTCTGCCAGCGATCAAGATCCTCGTCTTCGGCCGCCGCCAACAGGTCCCCCATATCAGGTGCATTGATCAGTTCGTTATTCAGAACGCTTAGCGTCGCAAGCTGTTCGGAACGTGCTTCTGCGCCGCCATTCGGCATGATCGCAGCCATATCCCAATGCAGCATTCCACTGACATCGGACAACACATTCATGCGACGAAAACGGGCTTCGAGCTGTTGATATGCTTTGGTCATCGGGGCTCCTGTGCGCAGACCGGGTACGGACAACGCGCCTTTTGGTCTTTGGTAAACGGAAAATGTCGGGCAAATGATACCCTGACAGCAGGGCAATTTCGGTGGTCAGTTTTGCGGCTGACCACCGTTACGGCAGACACCGGCGGTCAGGCGGCATTACCGTTGCTGTTGTCTTCTTTGTTCTCAACCGGGCGGCGGTGATAGAACACGAAGATCACAATCAGCGACAGCGCAAGGCTGTACCAGGTAATCGCATATTCAAGGTGGTTGTTTGGCAGTTCGACCTTGGCCTGGCCGCCAATCGGAAGCCCGCTGGGAACCTCTGTTTCGTCAAGTTCCAGATAGTATCGGCTGGCAAGTTCCGCACCGCTGTCTTCGGCCATGTGATCAACATCGACATAGAACCATTGATTGGCAAGCGCGTCGTTTTCGGGCTGTGCCCAGTGTTTGGTTTTGGGCAGACGCAGCACACCGGTGACATGTACCGGTTCTTCGATCAAACTTTCCGGGCGGGTTTTCGGATCACGATAGTCGGTCGGAACCCAACCGCGATTGACAAGAATGATGCGGCCATCTTCCTGTTCAAGCGGCGTGATCAACTGGAAACCGACATTGCCGCGCCGGGTGCGCGCCATCAGGTATTTTTCCTGATCATTCAGGTAACGGCCTTCGGCAAAGGCGGCACGGAATGCCATATCGGGATCAACAGCTGTATCCACCGGAACCGGGATCGGCGGCAATTCGGCCTGGGCGTGGCGCTGATCAATCAGACCCTGTTTCCAGAAAAGTCTGTCCATTTGCCAGGTTCCAAGACCCAGCAGGATCACCAGAGACAATCCGACGCAAATTTTCATCGCCAGACTTGGGCGCGAAGTAAGTAAAGGCATTAACTGAAATCAGTCCTGTTGGGATGTCGATCTATGACGATATTGCAGCGCCACCATGAGACCTTTTAACGGTCGTAGCAAGACCAGTGTCACACCAACAATCACAGGGCCCCATAAAAGCGCGTGCAACCACAAAGGCGGCATATAGCGCATCTCCACCCAAAGTGCCATGGGAACGACCAGAAATCCGAGAATAAAGATCAGAAACACCGCCGGTCCATCCCCAGCATCATGTCCCCGCAAATCCAGCCCGCAGACTTCGCAACGTTCGCGAACGGTCAAATAGCCCTGAAACAATTTTCCCCCACCGCATCGGGGGCATTTGCATGCTAGCCCGGTCCGGATGGGGGAAATGTTTGGATAATAATCATCCATGATCTTTGACCCGGCAAAGCGGATCAGGGCGGCTTATTCGCCGCCCCAGATGTAAACGGCAAAGAACAGGAACAGCCACACAACGTCAACGAAGTGCCAGTACCATGCTGCTGCCTCAAGACCGAAATGATGATCCGGCTTAAAGCCGTCCTTCATCGCGCGGACAAGGCAAACTGCCAGGAACACCGTTCCGACAAACACGTGGAAGCCGTGGAAACCGGTCGCCATGTAGAAGGTCGAGGAATAGATGTTGTCGGCAAAGCCGAATGCCGCATGGCTATATTCATAAGCCTGAAGGCACAGGAAGATAACGCCAAGGGCCACCGTCAATGCCAGACCCTGTACCAGGTCCTTTTTCTTGCCTTCGATGATGCCATGATGCGCCCAGGTCAGGGTGCAGCCCGACAACAGCAGGATCAGGGTATTGAGGAACGGCAGATCCCATGGATCCAGAACCTCGACACCGGCCGGCGGCCATTCGGTCACACCGGGGCTGAAGATCACAAAGGCGTTGTGGAAGAATGCCCAGAAGAAGGCGACAAAGAACATCACTTCGGATGCGATGAACAGCGACATGCCATAGCGCAGGCCGATCTGAACGACCTTGTTATGGTAAATCTTTGACTCGCTGATCACGTTGCTCCACCAACGGAACATCACAAACAGGATGCCTGCAATCCCGATTGCCGCCAGCCAGAAATCGGCCGGTGCACGATCCGAATGCATGAACATGACCATGCCACCAGTGAAAAGACCGGCCGATGCTGCCGCAACAAGCGGCCACGGGCTTGGGTCTACCAGGTGGAACGGATGTTTCTGAGCATGATCACTCATTCCTTGCCCCCCTCAATCCTTACAAAAGAAACTCAAGTTCGCTTTGTTAAACCGAGACAACAGCACCCAAAAACGGGGTCTGTCAGCCTCCCTGATCTTCATTCCCGTCCGCCGCTTCGACCGAGGCTTCTGCCTTGAAGAAGGTATAGGACAGGGTAATTGTCTTCACGTCCTGGGTATTGATGTCTTCTGCAATGGCGGGATCAACATAGAAACTGACCGGCATGTCGACGCGCTGCCCCGGTTCAAGGGTTTGCTCGTCAAAACAGAAACATGCGATCTTGTTGAAATATTGCCCTGCCTTAAGTGGTGTAACATTGTAAACCGCCTGTCCGGTGATCGGCTGAACAGACATGTTTTCGGCCATGTAATAGGCCAGATTATCTTCGCCAAGACGAACCGTGATCTCGCGCTGTTCCGGTTTGAACTGCCAGTTCAGGCCGGAATTCACATCGGCATTGAACCGCACCTTGATGGTTTTTTCAGAAACCTCAACTGGGGCCTCCGTTGCCACCTGGGTCGTGCCGCCAAAACCGGTAACCTGGCAAAACAGTTTGTAAAGCGGGACCGACGCATAGGCCAGACCGACCATCGCACCGACAACAAACACGCAGCTAAACAGGATTTTCCTGTTCTGCGCCTTTGTTTTATCAATCGGCTTCTGATCGGTCATCGTGCCCTGGTTCCTAGCTCATCTTCAAAATCGTGATTGCAAAAAACAGAACCGCCAGACCACCAAGAATGATCAGGAAGACAAGGTTCTTCTTTTTGCGCTTGGCAAGAAACGCTTCAAGCTCGGCCTTGTTATGCTGTGCCTGTTCGCTCATGCCATAAATCCAACCAGCCAAACATCTGCAACCATCGCCCCGAACAGGACAAACAGATACAGGATGGAATATCCAAACATCTTGTGCGGTGCGCGTTCTTCAGCATCGCGCAGCACGCGGATCGCATGGCGCAAGAACAGCAGCCCGGTAAAGGCCGCCGTCGCACCATAAAAGACACCAAGCAACCCGGTTGCCACCGGAACAAACGTTACCGGCAACAGCAAAAGGGTATAGATCAGCATCTGCTTTTTGGTTGCCGCTTCACCGGCGACCACCGGCATCATCGGCACACCGACCTTTGCGTAGTCACCGCAACGGAACAGGGCCAGGGCCCAGAAATGCGGCGGCGTCCACATAAAGATAATCATAAACAGCGCAATCGAATTCAGATCGATCCCGCCTGTCACCGACGCCCAGCCGATCATCGGGGGGAATGCCCCGGCGGCACCGCCAATGACGATATTCTGTGGTGTGCTGCGTTTCAGCCACATGGTGTAAACGAACACGTAGAACGCGATCGACACCGCCAGCAAAACAGCAGCCGCAATATTGATGGCAACCGCCATCACGGTTACCGAAACAATCGACAGCGCAATGCCCAGTGACAGGGCTTCGTCTGCCGGAACCCGCCCGGCCGGGATCGGCCGGTTCTGGGTGCGTTTCATGTGGATATCGATGTCGCGGTCGTACCACATGTTAATCGAAGCAGCCGCACCGCTGGCAACAGCGATACAGGCGATTGCGACGAGTCCCAAAAACGGATGAATGGAACCCGGGGCAATCAACAGACCAACAGCACCGGTGAAAACCACAAGGGTCATTACACCGGGTTTCAGCAACGCTATATAGTCGCGCACCTCGGAAATCGGCAGCTGAGCTGCGTTTTCAAGCGCAAGGGTCTGGTCGGCAACCTGCTTGGTCATGGAACTCTGGTCTTCTCTTTTTGGGGCGGTAAGGCGCCCCCCGCAAAGCGCGGTTTGCGGGGGACTTAAACCAGTGTCACTTACTTGATACGCGGCAGTTCGTCAAAGGTATGGAACGGCGGCGGCGAGCTGACAGTCCATTCCAGGGTATCTGCCCCTTCGCCATACGGGTTTGCTTCGGCTTTCTTGCCACGGATGAAGGCATGCGCCACCACACCGAGGAAGAAGATGGTTGAAGCAAAGGAAATATAGGCACCGTAAGACGATACAAGGTTCCAGCCTGCGAACGCATCCGGGTAGTCGGCATAACGACGTGGCATGCCGGCAAGGCCCAGGAAGTGCTGCGGGAAGAAGGTCAGGTTGACGCCGATGAAGAAGAGCCAGAAATGGATCTTCGCACCAAGGTCGGAAATCTCGTATCCCGACATTTTGCTGAACCAGTAATAGAATCCGGCAAAGATCGAGAAGACCGCACCAAGCGACAGAACATAGTGGAAGTGCGCCACAACGAAATAGGTGTCATGCAGCGGCAAATCCATGCCCGAGTTGGCCAGCATCACACCTGTCACACCGCCCACAGTGAACAGGAAGATAAAGCCGATCGCCCAAAGCATCGGCGCCCGCAAGGTGATGGAACCACCCCACATGGTCGCGATCCACGAGAAAATCTTGACCCCGGTAGGCACCGCAATCACCATCGTTGCCGCGGTGAAATATGCACGGGTGTCAACATCCATACCGACCGTATACATGTGGTGCGCCCACACGATAAAGCCGACAACACCAATCGCAACCATCGCATAAGCCATGCCGAGGTAACCAAAGACCGGCTTGCGCGAGAAGGTCGAAATGATGTGGCTGATGATGCCGAAGCCCGGCAGGATCATGATGTAAACTTCCGGATGCCCGAAGAACCAGAACAGGTGCTGATACAGGATCGGGTCACCGCCACCGGCCGGATTGAAGAAGTCCGTGCCAAAGTTACGGTCGGTCAGAAGCATGGTAATCGCGCCACCCAGAACCGGCACAGCCAGCAGCAGCAGGAATGCTGTGACCAGCATCGCCCAGGCAAACAGCGGCATCTTGTGCAGGGTCATGCCCGGCGCACGCATGTTGAAAATGGTGGTGATGAAGTTCACCGCACCAAGGATCGAGCTGGCCCCTGCAAGGTGCAGGGCAAAGATCGCCATATCCACCGATGCATCGGGATGTCCGAGAACCCCCGAAAGCGGCGGATAAACCGTCCAGCCGGTACCCGCGCCACTGCCAACCACAGCCGACAGCATCAGCAGGATAAAGGCCGGAACAATCAGCCAGAACGAAATGTTGTTCAAACGCGGGAACGCCATGTCGGGCGCCCCGATCATGATCGGAACGAACCAGTTGCCAAAACCGCCAATCATGGCGGGCATGACAACAAAGAACACCATGATCATGCCGTGTGCGGTCACGAGCACGTTAAAGAACTGGTGGTCTTCAATGATCTGGGTTCCCGGATGCGCCAGCTCCATACGGAACCAGACGGAAAACGCGCCACCGATCAAACCGGCGATCACTGAGAAAACAAGATAAAGCGTCCCGATATCCTTATGGTTGGTTGACAGGAACCAACGGGTAAAGAAGCCGGGGGTATGATCGTGATCATGTGTGTCAGCGTGAGCCATCAATCTCTCCCTCACTCTGCCGATGCCACTGATACCGATGACGGCAGGTCAGCAGATGCGAACTGTTCTTGGGCCTTGGCTACCCAGGCCTCGTATTCTTCCATGGTAACAGCTTTGACCGCGATCGGCATATAGGCGTGGTTCACACCGCAAAGCTCGGAACACTGACCATAGAATGTCGTACCGGCATATTCGGCCGGGATGCGGGTCCAGGTTTCATTCAGACGGCCCGGTACGGCATCAAGCTTGATGAAGAGTGACGGCATGGCCCAGTTATGGATCACGTCATCGGATGTCATGATCAGACGGATATTCTGGTCCACTGGCAAAACAACCGGATTGTCGACATCCAGAAGGCGGTTCTTGCCTTCGGCGACAGCGGTTTCTTCGTCGATCATAAGCGAATCAAAGGTGAAGTTGCCGTTATCGGGGTACTCATAGGTCCAGTACCATTGCTTGCCGATGATCTTGAGCGTCAGATCGGCATCTTCGACACGGTCTGCGAAATACAGCAGACGGAACGACGGGATCGCAATGACAAGGAGGATAAGAACCGGAACAACCGTCCAGACCACTTCAAGAAGGGTGTGGTGCGTTGTTTTCGACGGCACCGGATTGCGTTTCGCACTGAAGCGGAAAAGCACATAAAGCAGCAGCAAAAGAACGATCACGGTAATGATCGTCATCAGCCACGTCAGCAAAATAAAGAATTCATGGCCTTCGACAGCCACAGGCGAAACCGGCTCCTGCAGCCCAAGCTGCCATGGCTCGGGCTGTCCAACAGCAAGTGCTGAACTGTCAAACCCGACGAGTACCGCCAATCCCAACAGAAAGATGGGAAATAGCTTCTTGATCGACATGCGAATCTGCCCCCTCGCATTACATCTCAAGGCGATATGCCTCAATCGTCTCTGCCTCTGATCCTGCGATGGCTGATCCGATATATATCGCCCCCTCTCAAGGACATTATCACGTCTCAACCAAAGATTACCAACAGATCAGACCAGAGCATTTCCTCTGACATATCTTATTCTTAATAAGCCTGCACCCGAAAGTACATCTGTAAGGCAGGCAAATAGCGTATCTTCGACACCTGTTCCAGAAAAAACCTCGCTGCGATGCACAAAAAATGTATTTGATAACACCTCAAATTATCGCTCTGGTTTCACTAAAAACGTTCGAAAATACCCACCCTTAGATAGAAAAACCGCCATTCCGGTCAGACATGATCTATTCGACCGTGAATTGCTGCCCTGCAATATAATCAGAAAGTCAGTTTAAAATCCCTTCAACCAATGGATAAAGCATCCGCGCGATCGGCTGCCATGCCAAAAGCGGTGTTTTGTTCCGTCCTGCCGCTACGTCATATTGAAGTTTGCATTTGCGACACCAGATTACGACGGTTCAAACGGGTAAGCGCCTGTTTGGGAACGCGATTCGCAATTCGGTCCCGTTGACCCGGCAATGATGGCTCCTGTGCGGAAATCACAGTCAGACACCTTGAAACACAGGGAAATTGTCGCATATCAGATAAATGAATTTGGTTGGCGTGATATGCTTTGCGGACTATTCTACCCAAACGTATGCATCCTGCCCCTCATCCGTAGTAATTCACTTCGCAACCGCGCGGCTCACCGGATGCCGACAGATAAAAGACAGAGGTTCGCCAATGGCACGTCAAGGCAGCAAAAGACTTTTTACCGCCGAGATGCGGCTTCTCAACAAGCTTGAGAACATGAGCGACATGGTCGCTTTCCCGACCGAGATGCCAACGGACGGCCAGGGTGGTGGTAGCGCGGATGTTTCATCGCTGCATACCGCGATCGAGGACCTCAAGCTTGAACTGCTTGCCGACATTCGCATCATGATCGAAGAGCAGAAAAAGGCCAATGCCCGTCCGACCGACAGCGAACAGGAAGATGCGCGAACTGAATTGCGACTTCTGAAAACCGAAATTCGCGCACTGGCCAACTCGATCCAGGAAACCAAACGCGAAATCGCAGCCCTTTATACCGCGCCCGAAGACAGCAGCGGCACGCGTATCAATATCGTAAAGGGCGAACTTGATTCGGTTGTTGCCGCGACCGAGGACGCAACGGCAAACATCCTTGAAACCGTCGAAAAAATCGATGCTGTTGCCCACAATATTCGCTCGGCTGCCCCGGATGAATATACCCAGGGTCTGGCAGACGACATCGTGGAGCTGGTGGTCAAGGTGTTTGAATCCTGTAACTTCCAGGATCTGACCGGCCAGCGCATTACCAAGGTCGTCAATACCATGAAATATATCGAGGAACGCGTGAACCGCGTGATCGAGATCTGGGGCGATGACGACTTCGGCGAATTTGATCTGCCCGCCGATCCCAAAGGGCTCGATAACCTTGACAAGACTGTCACCAAGGCACCGCAAAACGCCGAACGTGTCAGCCAGGACGAAGTCGATCAGATCTTCTCACAGGAAGAAATCGACGCCCTGTTCGACTGATCAGGGACAGAGCAAACAAAAACAACAAAGCCTGCCAAACTGGCAGGCTGTTTTTTTGCCAGATCTCTTTGGTTACTCTGATCCCGGCCATGATTGGCGCATTGGAAAAGATCAGGCGTGACCGGCTTCGCCAGACAGCAATTCGGGGGCAAAGCCCAGCTTGGAAAAGGCCTGTTCCCATTTGTCTTCGCAGTCGACATCAAACAGAAGATCCGGGTCGGCATCCACATGAAGCCATCCGTTGGCAAGGATTTCGCTTTCAAGCTGGCCACTGCGCCAACCGGCATATCCAAGTGCGAGAATGCGGCTTTTGGGGCCTTCGCCCAAGGCAATCTGTTCAAGAATATCAACCGTCGCCGTCACCGAAACGCCCGGATCGACATGCAGGGTTGCCTCGTTCGAGAAATCGGTGGAATGCAGGACAAAGCCCCGGCTGCTTTCAACCGGCCCGCCAAAATGGACCTGGATGTCTTCGATGGTGGGCGCAGGCCGGGCAATGCCAAGCTGCTCAAGAAGTTCGGGGAATGTGATGCTGTCAATCACACGGTTGATGACAAGTCCCATCGCCCCGTCCTGGTTATGTGCGCAGATATAGACAACACTTTGCGAAAAACGCGGATCACGCATGCCGGGCATCGCCACCAGCAGCTTCCCACCAAGATATTCGCCTGTATCGATACGCTCAGCCATCTCGTAACTCTTTCTGTCCTGTTTCATCAAGCCTAGCGCGATTGGTGTTCCATTACCATCAAGAACCCCGGAAAGGGCCACATAATATGCATATCAAAAGCCCTTTCCACCTATTGAAGATGTAGGAACGCAAAGGCCGGATCGCCAACTTTTTCGCGAAACTTTGATCGCCCAAAGCCCGCAAATTCGGGCGATGCCCGACCATGAATGATAAACCGGTCACATAGTCGTGGCTTGATTTGATCGCCACAGAGGATTACGCCTTCAAGTCAAAGATATCTGCCCATATTGCGCCACATCGACGGTGCAATCTCGGGATACCGAATATCGGCAATTCAAGGACCAAGACGTGCTGCGCCACCTGATCATTCGTTTTACAGTTCTTTTTGCGGTGACGATCCTGTCCGTCAGTTCGTTTGGCACCGCCAATGCGGCACAGGATATGACGACCGCCTGGACCGATGAGGATTTTGCATCGGTTCGCCTGATCAGTGCCCAAACCCGCACAAACGGCTCAGACACATTGCGTCTGGGGCTTGAATTCGAATTGCAGCCGGACTGGAAAATCTATTGGCGCAGTGCCGGCGATGCCGGGTTCCCGCCGCAACTTGACTGGACCGGATCGGAAAATATTGGCGATGCCACCATCCTGTGGCCGGCCCCTCACCGATTTTCGATCTTCGGGCTGGAAACATTCGGCTACAAAAACCAGATCATTCTGCCGATTGATGTTGCCATTCCCAACCCGGACCAGCCGGCATCCGTCCGGCTGAATGTGGATTATCTGGTTTGCAGTGACATCTGCATCCCGGCAAGTGCGAACTTCAATCTCGACATTCCGGCGACCGCAGCCGATAGCAGCGCGTCCGTTGCCAGCAATCAGGCCCATCAGATCGAAAAGTTCGTTTCGCGCGTACCGTTGCGGGGTACGGATCTTCCGATCTCGGTCAACAGCATTACAGCGCATAGCGGATCTGAACAGCCGGTTTTGCGTCTTGGTATTTCGGGCCTGACCGATGCCGATGTCAGCGTTGACGACATCCTGATTGAAAGCGATCTGCGTGCCGGGTTCGGGACACCAACGGCGGTTTCGGAGCCAGCAGGATCATCACCGGACCTGTCATATTTCGAACTACCTGTCTTCGGGCTTGCGGACGGGCAATCTCTTGATCAGGCTGCCCTGACCGTCACCGTGATTGCCGGGCCGCTGTCTATTGAACAACCCGTCACCGTTGGAACCGCCCAGTCATCGACCGCATCGACCCAAGCGGGCGTATCATCGGCGGACACCACCAGTATCTGGCTGATCGCGATATTTGCCCTTTTGGGTGGGCTTATTTTGAATGTGATGCCCTGTGTGTTGCCGGTTCTGTCGATCAAGGTCATGTCCGTGATCAATATGCGGGCCGAGGATACCAAGCATATCCGGTCGGGTTTCCTGGCCAGTGCAGCCGGGATCGTAACGTCTTTCTGGCTGATTGCCGCCGCCCTGGTCGCGATCAAGCTGGCGGGGGGATCAATCGGCTGGGGCATTCAGTTCCAGCAGCCACTGTTCCTGACCGTGATGACAATCATCCTTGCGGTATTTGCCCTGAATATGTGGGGACTGTTTGAGATTTCCGGTCCCAGCGAACTTGGCAACGTGGCAAATGATGCCATTACCGACCAGCAAAGCCGTGGCCGCCATCTGAGCAGCCACTTCCTGACCGGCATGTTTGCCACCTTGCTGGCAACGCCGTGTTCGGCGCCATTTCTTGGAACGGCAATCGGCTTTGCGCTGGCTGGCAGCCTGTTTGACATCTTTCTGATTTTCACCCTGCTGGGTGTCGGTCTTGCCCTGCCCTATCTTGCCATTGCGATCCGGCCCGGTGTTGCACGCCTTCTGCCCAAACCCGGACGCTGGATGAATGTGGTCAAGATTGTTCTGGGTCTGGCGCTGATCGGAACAGCCATTTGGCTTCTGGGTATTCTGTCTGTCCAGATCGGGTTTGGCGGCGCCATTGCGGTCGGTGGCGGACTTGTTGCTGGCAGTCTGTTTGTATGGGCACGTTCGCGCACAGAAAAATTGCGTCGGCGCTTTACCTTTACGGCACTTGCAGTGACCGGATTTCTGGTCGCGCTGTTTGCCCCGGGATTTGCCAAACCGCCGCAACAGGCAACCATGGCCCGCAGCAATGGTCAGCTTGAATGGCAGGCATTTGCCCCTGATACCATTCCGGCATTGATTGCAAATGGCAAAACGGTTCTGGTCGATGTTACTGCCGAATGGTGCGTGACCTGTCAGGTCAACAAGAAGCTGGTGCTTGAAACATCCGAAGTTGCCCGGGCACTTGGTGCAGACAATGTGGTGTTGATGCAGGCTGACTGGACCCGCCCGGATCAGGAAATCGCGGATTATCTGGCCTCCTATGGCCGGTTTGGCATTCCGTTCAATGCGGTATTTGGTCCGGATGCAACGGATGGCATTCTTCTTTCCGAGTTGCTAAGCGTTGATGCCGTCCTGGATGCGCTGCAAAAGGCAGGGGTCGGTGACGGGGCCAAGATCGCAAAAGGCGGTGCGTAACCACATTTGTTTGCGACCATGCATGATCGCCATCATGCATCGGCCTGAATCAAAGTTCCTAAAAACTCTGTTCGATGGCATTGAATGTCCTGCGAATTTGGTGTTTGATTCAGGTCCAAGAGTTCCACCGCGCAGTCAACGGGATTGCGCCATCAAACGGAGATACCCATGACCATCACAGTCGGCAACGAGATCCCGGACGTTACCCTGTTCCGCGCGACCAGTGACGGCCCCGAAGCTGTCAATTCCAAGGAATTCTTCGCAGGCCGCAAAGTGGTCCTGTTTGCAGTGCCGGGCGCCTATACCCCGACCTGTTCGGCAAAACATCTGCCGGGTTTTGTCGCCAAGGCTGACGAGATCAAGGCAAAGGGTGTTGATGAAATCGCCTGCCTGGCGTCGAACGATGCCTTTGTACTTCAGGCATGGTCGGTAAGCGAAAAGGCCGACAACATCACCATGCTGTCGGACGGTGATCTGTCATTTGTTGATGCCACCGGCCTTGAACTTGATCTTACCGGTCGTGGCCTTGGCAAACGCGCCAACCGCTTTGCCATGATCGTCGATAACGGCAAAGTCACCCATCTTGCTGTTGAAGAACCCGGTGTGTTCGAAGTTTCCAGCGCAGAAGCGGTTCTTGAGAAACTCTGATCCGATCCGGTCGATCTGATCACCACAACAGAGAAAGCTCCGCAGATACCTGCGGAGCTTTTCTTTTCATGCAATATGACAGACGATCATGCCCGCGCGACTAGCGCGGCAAAAGAACCGGGATCGGATCTTCGCTTTCGTCGTAATCACATTCAAAGGTCGGATTGGTGTGTTTTGCAATGAAATGCACAACGCCCTCGCGGAAGTTGCCCTTGATCGGCGACCAGCTCATGAAGACGCCACCACGGCCGTCATATTCACGAATGTCCGGATCGCGCATCAGTTCGGCAAAACTGTGCCCCAAATCCTCTGTCGCGCCGGCAACCAGCCATGATGGCTTCAGACCGCCATGCCACAACAGATAAACCCCGCCGACACCATCCAGACCGAGCTCTTTGATGTCGTCGATCATGAACAGGCGGTAATATTCTCCGCGCGGGCTCTTTCGCCATTTGATATCCTGAGCCTTAGGCTGGCGAATAGCACCAAGAGACCAAAATCCCATAGCAACCTCCAAGCACGCCAAAACGCGTGCAACCGTGTGTTACACGCATCCCAACAACGCTTCTTATTCTTATAGGTGTAAACCTATCCCAACATATGTAAACGATTAGTTGACGTCAGATCCTTAGTCACGGCCGTCAACCTTCTTCTTCGGAAGGATCGTGTACGTCTGTTACCGCAAATATAGGAATAAAAACAAGAAATTCATCCCTAATCGAACAATTTGTCGATGTCGTCCTGACTGATGCCTTCGCCCTCAAGTTGCGGACCATTCAACAAGTCGGCATCTTCGACCGGATTGTCCTTTTCAGAACTTTCAGGAACCGGAAGGTCTGCAAATGCATCCTCGCCCCAGATCAGGATCATGTTGTGGACGCGTTCTTCGACGAATTCGAGTGTGCGCACAACCTTGTTGATGCGCTGTCCGGTAATGTCCTGGAAGTTACAGGATTCAAAGATTTTGGTAACGATAAAGGCAATCTGTTCAACGTGATCGGCCACGAATTCGCTTGGTGCGGAATTCTTCAGCGTCATCGCCAGATCATCAATCTGTTCGGCAGATTCCAGAATGGTGTGGGTTGCCATTTCGGTATCTTTGACAATGGCATCAAGTTCGGATGCTGCACTGATCAGACGGTCATCAGACGCCTTTGGATGACGTAGCGACGCGATCTGGATCTTGGCCTTGTGAATATGTTCGTTCATTTCTGCGATCTGGGTCCGGATCAGTTCCAGATCATCGCGGTCGGGCTCGGAAGCGCCGGGACGGTTGCTGTGGGTGAAGTTGCTTGAAACCGGATCGGGCAGCTCGTCAACCGGCGCATCATTTGAGGCCACCGGTGCTGCGGCAACCGAATCTGCATTGATGGTTCCGCCCGATGCCACCGCTTCACGCAGTTGCGATACTTCCCCACGCAGCGCGCGGATTTCATCAAGAACTGCCTGTGTCAGTTCAGACGGTTCCGCAGCCGGCTTTGGCGATGGCAGGGATGCCGACATTGCGTCGCCTGCACCCATTCCGCTTTCAAGCGTCGGATCGAAAAAGGAATCCGACCAATCTTCAACGACCCCACCTGTTCGCTCTTTTAACCGACGTTCTGCAGTAAACACCTTCTGAACACGACGCGACATGATCGACTTCAAACCTCCAGAACGGGCAAGGCCCATTCACCAAATCCCCAAACGCACCGTTTGACGGTGTCGTTCATTACCTTTCGAACAAGTATAAGGGTGCAGATTGCAACAAGTCCAATGTGTTTCAAGTACAAGTCCTTGAAAAAGAACACCCCGGCGATTGGCCGGGGTGTTCGCAGACAGGTAGTAGCGTTGTGTATCAAGCCGTTTCCGGTTGCCAGCGCAAAACAGGCTTACGCGCAGCCGCCGTTTCATCAAGACGGCGACGCGGGGTCAGATACGGCGCATTCTTGAAGAATTCGGCATCACCCGACTCGGCTTTTGCCACCAGTGACAACACCGCATCACAGAACTGATCGATCGATTCCTTGGTTTCGGTTTCGGTTGGTTCAATCAGCAATGCCCCATGGACAACCAGCGGGAAATACATGGTCATCGGGTGGAACCCCTCGTCGATGATCGCCTTGGCCAGATCCAGTGTCGAAACACCGGTATCCTTAAGGAAGCTGTCATCAAACAGGGCTTCGTGCATGCAATAGCCCGGGAAAGCCACGCTGAGCTTTTCCTTGAGACGTGCGAGCAGATAGTTGGCATTGAGAACCGCATCACCGGATGCCTGACGCAGACCATCTGCACCGTGACTCTTCATATAGGTTAAAGCACGGATGAACATGCCCATCTGACCATGGAAACCCTTCAGACGGCCAAACGGCTTCATGCCGTCATTTTCGTCTGCGGTTTCAACCAGATGGAAGCCGTTTTCATTGCGCACGACATAGGGGATCGGCGCATAGGGTGCCAATGCCTCGGAAAACACAACCGGCCCGGAACCCGGTCCACCGCCGCCATGCGGGGTCGAGAAGGTCTTGTGCAGGTTGATATGCATCGCATCAATGCCAAGATCGGCCGGGCGAACACGACCGACAATGGCGTTGAAGTTCGCACCATCGCAATAGAAGTAACCGCCTGCTGCATGCACCAGATCGGCAATCTTGCGAACGTCACGTTCAAACAGACCACAGGTATTCGGGTTGGTCAGCATGATACCCGCGACATCGTCACCAAGCTTGGCTTCGAATGCGGCCAAGTCAACACGGCCATCTTCGGTTGCCGGGATCGAGTCCACAGTAAAGCCACAAGCAGCAGCCGTTGCCGGGTTGGTTCCGTGTGCGGATTCCGGCACCAGAACACGACGACGGTTTTCACCGCGCGCATCAAGGGCGGCACGGATCGCCATCATGCCACACAGTTCGCCCTGTGCACCGGCAGCCGGTGACATGGAAACCGTTGGCATGCCGGTCAGAACCAACAACCAGTGCGCACAGGTATCAATCAGTTCCAGTGCACCCTGAACGGTGCTTTCGGGCTGCATCGGATGCAGGTCGGAAAGACCGGGCAAACGCGCGACTTTTTCGTTCAGACGCGGGTTATGCTTCATGGTGCACGATCCCAGCGGGAAGAAGCCGGAATCAATACCGAAGTTTTTCTGCGACAGGCGGGTAAAGTGACGCACTACCTGCGGCTCGGACAGGCCCGGAAGGCCGACATTGCTGTCACGGTCAAGACCGCCAAGACGCGACTTGGTTCCTTTGGGTTCCGGAAGATCAACACCGGTACGGCCCGGCTGACCCTGTTCAAAGATCAGCTTTTCTTCCAGAATAAGTCCACGGTTGCCGGTATGGGTTGCGAACGTCATGCCAGCACCTCCTTCAATGCGCCCGCAAGGGCTGCGATATCTTCGTCGGTATTGGTTTCGGTAACCGCAACCAGAAGGTAGTTATCAAGATCCGAACGGTTCGGATAAAGACGCGACAGCGGAACACCGCCCAGAACGCCTTTGGCAACCAGTGCTTCGACCACCTCGGCCGCCGGCTTGGTCAGCTTGACAGTGAATTCGTTAAAGAAGCTGTCATTGACCACCGATGCGCCCGGAACCGCGTCAATCGCGTCTGCGGCCTTGCAGGCATTTTCATGGTTCAACGTTGCCAGACGGCGATAACCGTCTTCGCCAAGCAGGCTCATATGCACCGTGAATGCCAGCGAACACAGGCCCGAGTTGGTGCAGATGTTCGAGGTCGCCTTTTCACGACGGATATGCTGTTCACGGGTCGAAAGGGTCAGAACAAAGCCACGCTTGCCGTCCTGATCAACCGTTTCACCACAAAGACGACCCGGCATCTGACGGACCAGTTTCTGGGTGGTGGCGAACAGACCGACATACGGCCCGCCATAGTTCAGGGCGTTACCGATCGACTGACCTTCGCCGCAAACGATATCTGCGCCAAAGCTGCCCGGTGATTTGATCGCACCGAATGCAACTGCTTCGGTAAAGACAACAACCAGAAGCGCGCCCTTGGCATGGCAAAGATCGGCAAGACGGGTGTGGTCCTGAATGCGGCCAAAGACGTCCGGATACTGAACAACCACGCAGGCAGTCTGATCATCGATCAGTTCGCCAAGTTCTTCGACCGTTGCCTGCTGTTCGGGGTTGCCATCACGTCCGGCAACTTCGGTATCGCTATACTGGCAATAGGTTTCGGTAACTTCGCGGTAGTGCGGGTGCAGACCACCGGACAGAACAGCCTTTTTGCGACGGGTCGCACGGCAGGCCATCAGAACGGCTTCGGCACAGGACGTTGCCCCATCCCACATCGATGCGTTTGCCACATCCATGCCGGTGATCGATGCCACCTGGGTCTGGAATTCGAACAGATACTGCAACGTACCCTGTGCGATTTCCGGCTGATAGGGCGTATATGCCGTCAGGAATTCACCACGCTGAATGACATAGTCAACCGTCGCAGGAACATGGTGGCGATACGCACCGGCACCCAGAAAACTTGGCGCACTTGAAGTACCGATATTTTTAGCCGCCAGTGCCTGCATGTCGCGTTCGACCTGCATTTCACCGAGATGATGCGGCAGGTCAACCGGCGCATCAAGCAACGCGCCTTCGGGCACGTCACTGTAAAGTTCATCAACCGATGACGCCCCGATGGTTTCAAGCATCGCGGCGCGATCAGCACGTGTCAGGGGAAGATAACGCATACTTACAGACCTTCGACGAAGTCTTTATAGGCTGCTTCATCCATCAGCTCATCAAGCTGGGACTCATCAGTCAGCGACATTTTAAAGAACCAGCCATCGGTTTCCGGTGCTTCGTTCACCAGTGCCGGGTTGGCATCAAGTTCTTCGTTGATTTCAACAACTTCACCATCAAGCGGGGCATAAACATCGCTTGCGGCCTTGACCGATTCAACAACGGCGGCATCACCGTCCTTGGTCAGTTTCTTGCCGATTTCAGGAAGCTCGACATACACGATATCGCCCAGCGACTGCTGCGCGTAATCGGTGATGCCGACGGTTGCGATACCGTCTTCGAGCTCGATCCATTCATGTTCCTGCGAGAATTTCTTAGCCATGATCTTTGTCCCTGTTGATCGGTTGTCTGCGAGGCGGCACACGCCGCACATTCTCAAGATTTGCAGCAATCAGCCGCGGAAATAGCGATGCGGTGCGAACGGGAGTTCAACCACCTCTGCCGGACGGGCCTTGCCGCGCACCATAAGATCGACCTTGGTGCCCGGTTCGGAAAATTCAATTGCGACATAGCCCATTGCAATCGGGCCATCGACGGACGGGCCAAAACCACCTGATGTGATTTCGCCGATCTCTTCGCCGTCGCTGTTCAAAATCTGGGTATGTTCGCGTGCAGGCGCCTTGCCTTCGGGCTTGATGCCGACACGTTTGCGATCCGCCCCGTTTGCCAGCTGATCAAGAATGACATCCGCGCCTTTGAAACCGCCTTCTTCGCGGCGGCGCTTGTTGATGATCCAGTTCAGATCGGCCTCGACCGGGGTCGTGGTGGTGTCAATGTCATTGCCATAAAGGCAAAGCCCTGCTTCCAGACGCAGGGAATCACGGGCACCAAGACCGATTGCCTCGACTTCTTCCTCGGCCAGCAATTTGCGCGCAAGTTCTTCGGCGCGATCATTGGGCACGGAAATTTCATACCCGTCTTCGCCGGTATACCCCGAACGCGTGACAAAGCAGGCAATGCCGGCAATATCAATCTCGGCAAAGCTCATGAATTTCAGATCGGCAACAGCCGGGGCAAAGCGCGCCAGAACATTGGCTGCCTCTGGCCCCTGAAGCGCCATCAGCGCACGGTCATCAATTTCTTCAAGGGAAACGCCGTCACCAAGGTTGGCACGCATGTGAACAATATCGTCATCCTTGCACGCCGCATTGATCACCAGAAACAGGCTGTCACCGGCATTGGTGATCATCAGATCGTCAAGGATCGTGCCATCGTCCTGGGTGAAGGTCGAATAACGGGTGCGCCCCGGTTTCAGGATCGCGATATCGCCAGGCACCAGTTTTTCAAGTTCCGCGACACGGTTTTCACCGGTCAGACGAACCTGCCCCATGTGGGACACATCAAAAAGTCCGGCCTTGGCACGCGTATGAAGATGTTCGCCCTTAACACCCAACGGGTATTGAACCGGCATGTCATATCCGGCGAATGGCACCATTTTGGCGCCAAGTTCCACATGGAGGTCATAAAGGGCGGTTTTAAGCAGTTCTGGCTGATGATCGGCCATCAAGGTCTCCCGGACAGTCGTTGCGAAACATAGCCGACCAATGGCCAACCACATTCCCCCTCTGTCTTGGAGCCTGAAAGAATCACAGCCGACTTGTCGCGACGGTCTGCTTACATCTTCGGCGAGGCGGTCACCGGCAATTCAAATTGATGCCGCCTGCTTTCCAGAGTCCCATCTCCCCGCGGTCCGTTTGCCTGAGAGTTTCCGGGGTGGTTGCTCCTTCGGCGTCCGCGCAATCCGTTATGGACCGTGGCACTCTCCCACGGGGATCACTTGGGTATGCGTCCTTATACGTATTTCGTTCCCGGTCGACCAGCCCCAAAATTCGGGCAATCACCCGGGCAGGTTTTCAACCCGCCGCGGTCAGTTCGTACCGAAACGACGATTATAGTCGAGCTGATCGGCACTTAGCTGGAATCCGAGATAAATCTCGTAGTCGGGACCGGCCCAGACATCATCAAGCGGAACAGACAGGGTGACCTGCTCGTCACGGTAACGCGCCATATTAAGATTGTCCGCAAACGGCATTGTCACATCAAACACCGACTTCTGAACAAACTTTCCATCGGGATCGCGAAGGGCGACGAAATATTTGAACGATGCCGAACGCCCCTGTGCCGCCGGGCCCAATTCGGCCGTAATGATCGGGCTGATGATGACATCAAGCGTCTTGTCATCAAGGTCATAGCCACAGTCACCAAGATATCCGGTGAACTCTGCCTCGACGATCACATCGGTCAGATCCTTGCCACTGCCAGCGAACTGAACAAGCTTTGCCGTATCCTTTGGCAGATAGGCTGCCGGGCAGGTCGGAACAGGCTGCTCTTCAAACGGGTTACTGCTGCATGCTGCAAGCAATCCTCCAACCGAGACCATCCCCAATGCACAAACGCGCCGCAGTCCGTTACCGATCGTCATCCAAGCCTCTATCAAACCATCTGTTTTCTGACATATGCATGATCTGCACTGTCGTGGCGCAGTCTATTCTTTCGCCGTAAGCCGCACAACCCGCTTCGACGATTGCCACGAAATGAAAACACAAAATCGGGTGCAATTGTTCCCGAGGTGATCGGTGCTCAGTCATTGCGCCACAAGGTCAGGCAGGTTATGTAACGAGAACGTTTGAATAAGTGCAGCGGGCTTGTCCCGGCACAATTTGGAAACCGGACCCGTATCATGCCTGACAAAGCCAGTCTTCGGATCGTTCTTGCCAACCCGCGCGGCTTCTGCGCCGGGGTAGATCGTGCGATTGAGATCGTGGAAAAGGCGCTCGAAAAATATGGTGCGCCGGTTTATGTCCGTCACGAAATCGTCCACAACAAATTTGTCGTCGATCGCCTTCGTGATATGGGCGCTGTTTTTGTTGATGAACTGGACGCGGTTCCCGATGGTGTGCCGGTCATCTTTTCGGCCCACGGGGTCCCGAAATCCGTCCCCGAAGCCGCCGAAACCCGCAAGCTTGAATATCTTGATGCGACCTGCCCGCTGGTATCAAAGGTCCATCGCGGTGCGGAACGTCATTTTGCAGATGGCAAACATATTCTTTTGATCGGCCATGCCGGCCACCCTGAAGTCATCGGCACGATGGGCCAGCTTCCGGTCGGCAGCATGACCTTGATCGAAACCGAAGAAGATGCAGAAAATCTTGAAGTCGAAAATCCCGAAAACCTTGCTTTCGTGACCCAGACGACCCTGTCACTTGATGACACGGCCAAGATCATCGAGATCCTTCAGCGCCGCTTCCCGGCGATTTCGGTCCCGAAAAAGGAAGACATCTGCTATGCCACGACCAACCGTCAGCATGCTGTCAAACTGATTGCCGAAAAGGCCGATGCGATCCTGGTTCTCGGCGCACCGAATTCGTCAAACTCCAACCGGCTGGTTGAAGTCGCCAAGCGCGAAGGATGCACGCGTTCGGTTCTGGTCGAACGGGCGCATGACATTGACTGGAACAAGCTTGACGGTATCAGCACCCTTGGCATTACGGCCGGTGCCTCTGCCCCGGAAATTCTGGTCGAGGAAGTGATTGATGCCTGCCGCGAACGTTATGACGTCACGGTCGAAACCATTACCTTGACCGACGAGAACGTGACATTCAAATTGCCACGTCAGCTTGCCAGCTAAGATATTATAGCTGCTTACTTTTCAAGTTCAGGACCACGTTAAATCCAATGGCCGTCTATACCGACGTTTCAGACGAAGACATCGCCCGTTTTGTCGCCGAATATGACATCGGTGATGTTGTCTCGTTCAAGGGCATCGCAGAAGGTGTCGAAAACACCAACTTCCTGCTTCAGACGACCGAGGCGCCATTCATCCTGACCCTGTATGAGAAACGCGTTAATCCGGACGACCTGCCCTTTTATCTGGGCCTGATGGATCATCTGTCGGCCAAGGGGCTGAACTGTCCGACCCCGATTCATGGCACTGACGGTGTTGCGCTTCGTCGCCTGTGCGGCCGGCCCGCAGCAATCACATCCTTCTTACAAGGCATGTCGCCACGGCGCATCCTTCCCCATCATTGTGCGGGTCTTGGCACGGCATTGGCCAAGCTGCATATCGCCGGTCTGGATTTTGAAATGCATCTTCCCAACGCGCTGAGCGTCAAGGGATGGCGTGGTTTGGTCGAAAGTTGCCGGGAACATGCCGATGATGTCGAACCCGGTCTTGGCAAAATGATCGGTGACGAGATCGACTATCTCGAAGCAAACTGGCCCCATGACCTGCCCAAGGGGGTCATTCATGCCGATCTGTTCCCGGACAATGTTTTCTTCTTCCCGGGTAAGGAAGACGTATCGGGGCTGATTGATTTCTATTTCGCGTGCAATGATCTGCTTTGCTACGACATTGCGATTTGCATGAATGCCTGGTGCTTCGAACCTGACAACAGCTTTAACGTCACCAAGGCCAAGAACCTTTTGTCGCAATATGGCAAGGTACGGTCGCTTGGTGATGCGGAAATTGCCGCTTTGCCGGTTCTGGCCCGTGGTGCAAGCCTGCGCTTTTTGCTGACCCGTCTTTATGACTGGGTCAACACCCCCAAAGACGCCCTGGTTACGCCCAAAAATCCCCGTGAATACATCAATAAACTGCGTTTCCATCAACGGGTGGACAATGCTGCCGCCTATGGACTTGACTAAGGATACCACGAGATGAATTCACAAAATGGCGGCGACAATCACGTCGAAATTTACACCGACGGCGCATGCAGCGGCAATCCGGGCCCTGGTGGCTGGGGGGCGATCCTTCGGTTCAAGGGTGTGGAAAAGGAACTTTCGGGGGGTGATCCCGAAACCACCAATAACCGCATGGAAATGATGGCGGCAATCAGCGCGCTTGAGGCGCTTAAACGCCCCTGTGTGGTCGATATTTATACCGACAGCAGCTATGTCCGAGACGGCATCACCAAATGGATTTTCGGCTGGCAGAAGCGCGGCTGGAAGACGGCGGACAAGAAGCCCGTCAAGAATGTCGAGCTGTGGCAACGCCTGCTTGATGCCCTGAAACCGCACAAGGTTGAATGGCACTGGGTCAAGGGTCACGCCGGCCATCCCGAGAACGAACGATGCGACGAACTGGCCCGGATGGCGGTTCCAAAATCGTGATATTTTCGGTCTTGTGCCGACAAACGCTTGAAGCTTCAGCACTTCGCCCCAAAATAGACGATGCAGGTTGTTGCAACTATTTATTTATCAGGAAAATAAAATCAAACTTGCGTTTCGACCAACTTCCGGGTTGAGTCGACTCAATCATCGGAGTGTTGGCTCCTATAAGAACGTCGAGTAAAGTATATCTGACTAGCCAAAAGTTGGGTGTCCAGGAGAGAACGCTTGTCGCGCGGATCATACGGCTTTTTACAACGGAAGTCTTTGAGCAGTCGGTTGCTATTCATAGCATTGCCGCTGGTTTCCCTGTTCTCGCTCGCCCTGTTTATTGTGTTTGGCTATGTCAGTTACAAAGTTCTGCGCGATGATCTGAATGGCAAAGTTGAACAGACCGCAGACATCAATGCCCGCGTTCTGGCAACCCCGTTCTGGTATCTTGATGTCGACAATATCGAATCTGCTTTGAACGCGATGGCGCGGGACCGTGATATCGTCGCGGTGCAGGCTCTTGGTGCGGACGGCACCGAATTTGCCCATACCGGCGTTTCGCAATCCGAACTGGCCGATACATTGCGTCTGTCACGCCGCGTCTATTTCGAACGTAACAATGTGCGTCATGATGTCGGCGAACTGGTCATCTACTTTACTGATGCCCGTGTTCAGGACCTTCTGTTCCGCCGAATTGCCATTGACATGATCCTGTTTGGATTGCTGATCGCAGTGGTTGCCGCCAGCCTGCTGATCGCAAACAAACGGTCGATCAAGGAACCGCTGAACCGTCTTTTGCATTCCATTCGAATGACCAAGCATGGCCGCTTGCGCCGTCCGGTGGAATGGAACAGTTCGGACGAGCTTGGCCTTCTGATCCGCGAATATAACGAAATGGTCGCCCTGCAAGGTCAGGCACAGGAAGAAGCCCAGCGCAAGCAGGCCCTTCTCGAAGCGACCCTTCACAATATCGGTCAGGGTATCTGCCTGTTTGATCAGGACCTTAATCTTATGGTCTGGAACGAACGCTATATCGAGCTGCTTAATCTGCCGCGTGATCTGGTCAAGGAAGGCACGCCGCTTTCCGATATTCTGCGCTATAACGGCGAACGCGGCGAATATGGCGATGTCAGCATTCAGGCCCTGATTTCCGATCGTGTTGCCATTGCACGACGTCGCGAACCCTATCGCATGGAACGCACCCGCCCCAATGGGCGCGTTATTCAGGTTGATCACAACCCGATGCCCGGCGGCGGCTATGTCGCGACCTATACCGACATTACCGAACGCAAACAGACCGAAGCACGGATGCGCCATCTGGCCGTTCATGATGTGCTGACCAGCCTTCCGAACCGCACCCTGTTCCTTGACCGCCTGCGTCAGGCATTGCTGTCGGCCCGCCGGTTCCAGCGCGGTGTCACGGTTCTGTTTGTTGACCTTGACCGGTTCAAGGACATCAATGACCACTTTGGCCATGATGTTGGTGACCTGATGATTCAGGAAATGGGTCAGCGTCTGTCGCGGATCATCCGCGATTCAGATACCGCAGCACGCCTTGGCGGGGACGAGTTTGCGATCATTCAGACTGACGTTCAGAATATCGAAGACACCATCGCCCTTGCCCAGCGCATCATTGACGAGCTGTCCCAGCCGTTTGATTGCCGGGGCATCCGGCTGCATTCAACGGCCAGTGTCGGCATTACCCTGTTCCCGGAAGACGGCGAGAACCCCGAACAGCTGGTCAAAAACGCCGATATGGCGATGTATGCGGCCAAGGCAGAAGGACGCAACAATTACCGCTTCTTCCTGCCGTCGATGCATGAACGGGTCAAGGAACGCAAAACCATCGAGGAAGATCTGCGCAACGCGCTCGAACAGGATCAGCTCGAACTTTATTATCAGCCCAAAATTGATTGCCGGACGGAAAAGGTTGTCGGTGCAGAGGCGCTTGTTCGCTGGCATCACCCTGAGCGCGGCCTGATCCTGCCGGGCGAATTCATCTCGGTGGCCGAGGAATGCGGCCTGATCAACCGGCTTGGTGCATGGGTTCTTGAAAAGGCCTGCAAACAGACGCAGGCATGGCGTGATTCGTCACTGCCCGGGATGCGGATTGCGGTGAACCTGTCACCTGCGCAGTTCCAGGATGCCGAACTGGTCGAAAGTGTTACCAAAATCGTCAAGGACACCGCCCTTCCGGAAGGTACGCTTGAACTTGAGATCACTGAATCGATCCTGATGAACAACCCGGAAAAGGCGGTTTCAACGCTGAAGGAGCTTAAGGCGCTTGGCGTGATGATCGCAATTGATGACTTTGGTACCGGTTATTCGTCCCTGAACTATCTAAAACGCTTCCCGGTTGGCTCGATCAAGATCGACCGGTCGTTTGTGAATGACATCCATGTCGATCTTGATGACAAGGCAATTGTAGATGCGGTGATCGGTCTTGGCCACAGCCTTAATCTTGAAGTGGTTGCCGAAGGCGTGGAAGAAGTCGAACAGCTTGAATATCTGCGTGAAAAGGGCTGTGATTTCATTCAGGGCTTCCTGTTCTCCAAACCGCTCCCGGCCACCACATTCGAAAGCTGGGTCAGTGACCGCCACAGTCGCGTGCCCGAACGGGTTGCTGCAAAGTCCTGATCACACCCGATATTCTTGAAAACAGCCTTGGCATTGCTTTGGCTGTTTTTTCGTTCAAGGGACAAGACACCCCATGCGCCCGTTTCTCGAAATAGAACAAGTCGCCATCGCCCGTAAAGGAAGCGAAGCCGCACTTTCCGCGGCCCTCGTCACCCCCAGACCACGCAATGAAATCGCCGCGATTGCCAATGATCGCTGGCTGTCAGAATTCAGCAAATCGGTTTTTCAGGCCGGTTTCAGCTGGAAAGTGATCGAAAACAAATGGCCACGGTTTGAAGAAGTCTTTGACGGTTTCGATATCGGCCGACTGTCGATGATGCATGACGAAGATGTCGAACGCCTGCTTAAGGTTGACGGCATTGTCGCCCATGGGCCAAAGATCAAATCAATTGGTGAAAATGCCCGTTTCCTGCGCGACCTTGCCGACAACCATGGATCAGTCGGCGCATTCTTTGCCAGTTGGAAGCTTCCCGATTATTGCGACAATTTGCGCCTTGTCCAAAAAGGCGGATCACGGCTTGGCGGCAAAACCGGGCAGGTTGCCCTGCGCCGTATTGGTATGGATACGCCGATTTTTTCCAACGACGTCATTGAGGCACTAAAGACCGAAGGCGTGATTACCAAGATGCCGTCATCGAACAAGGATTTCGCATCAGTCCAGGCCGCCCTTGACCACTGGCACAAGGAATCCGGCCGACCCTTAACCCAGATCAGCCAGATTCTGGCATTTTCAGCGGGATAAAGGCCGCCTAATACACCGTTGCGCTGCGCCCGGCATCATCATTTGGGTGCGTGCCCGTTGACGATGGGCGGTCCGACGACTTGCGATCAACAAGATCGACAATCTCCGAAATCACCCGGACCAGCTGATAATCCTTGGGCGTATAGACGGCTGCCACCCCCATTTGCCGCAAAACAAGCATATCGGCCTCGGGGATGATCCCGCCGACCACGACGGGGATGTGACCGGCCCCTTCTGCGCGCAAGCCATTGACCACTTCGCGCACCAATGGCACATGCGACCCCGACAGGATCGAAAGCCCGATTACATGGGCTCCTTCGTCAATCGCATTGCGAACCAGTGCATCGGGTGTCCAGCGAATACCCTCGTAAAGAACTTCGATACCGGCGTCTCCGGCCTTGACCGCGATCTGTTCTGCACCGTTGGAATGACCATCCAGCCCCGGTTTCCCGACCAGCATTTTCATGCGTTCGCCAAGCCTGTCAGACACTTCATCAACCCGGTCACGAAGGGTCTGGATGTCCTGTGCATCGCCCGTGACAATCATCGACGTAATACCGGTTGGGGCACGATATTCGCCAAATACGTCGCGAAGCGTTTCCGACCATTCCCCGGTCGTTACACCGGCATGGGCACAGGCGATTGAACTTTCCATGATGTTGCGCCCTTCGCTGGCGGCGGATTTAAGGGCCTCAAGATTCTTGGCGACCGTCGCCTGATCACGGTCCGAGCGCCAAGCTTTGAGTTTTTCGATCTGCTCCTGCTCGGCCATGTCATCGACCGTCAGGATCGATTTTTCACCCGATGTCAGCGGCGATGGTTCGGTTTCGGTAAAGGCATTCACACCGATCACTTTGGTCAGTCCGCTTTCGATATCCGCCAAACGGCGGGCGTTGGAGCGCACCAGTTCCTGTTTCATGTACCCGCGATCAACAGCCGCAATCGCCCCCCCCATGGCATCGATCTTTGCCAGTTCCGCGCGCGCCCCTTCCTTAAGGGCACCGACCTTGCGCTCAACCGCCGGGTTGCCGTCAAACAGGTCCTCATATTCCAGAAGATCGGTTTCATAGGCCATGATCTGTTGCAGGCGCAGTGACCATTGCTGATCCCACGGGCGCGGGAGCCCAAGCGCCTCGTTCCAGGCGGGCAATTGCACCGCACGCGCACGCGCATTCTTGGAAAGCACCACGGCCAGCATTTCGATCAGGATGCGATAGACGTTGTTTTCCGGCTGCTGTTCGGTCAGGCCAAGCGAATTGACCTGCACCCCATACCGGAACCGGCGATATTTTGCATCTTCAATGCCATAGCGATCCTGCGTGATTTCATCCCAAAGTTCGCAGAATGCCCGCATCTTGCAGATCTCGGTCACAAAGCGAATACCGGCATTCACAAAGAATGAAATACGCCCGACAACCTTGGCAAAATCTTCTTCAGGGACCTGACCCGAATCGCGAACCGCATCAAGAACCGCAATCGCCGTTGCCAGTGCATAGGCCAATTCCTGTTCCGCCGTCGCCCCGGCTTCCTGCAGATGGTACGAACACACATTCATCGGATTCCATTTAGGCACCTCGCGATAGGTAAATGCCGCAACGTCGGTAATCAGTTTCAGGCTGGGTGCGGGCGGGAAGATATATGTCCCGCGTGACAGATATTCCTTGATGATGTCGTTTTGGGTCGTGCCCTGAAGGCTGTCGCGCGCTGTTCCCTGCTTTTCGGCAACCGCAATATAAAGTGACAAAAGCCAGGCCGCCGGGGCGTTGATCGTCATCGATGTATTCATCTGATCAAGCGGGATGCCGTCAAACAGCGTCATCATGTCCCCAAGGTGGGCGACCGGCACCCCGACCTTGCCCACTTCACCACGTGCCAGAATATGGTCCGAATCGTATCCGGTCTGGGTCGGCAAATCGAATGCGACGGAAAGCCCCGTCTGCCCCTTGGCCAGGTTTTGACGATACAGGGCATTGGAAGCCGAGGCCGAGCTATGCCCCGCATATGTCCGGATCAGCCAGGGCCGATCACGATCCTGCTTTGCTGCGCTGCGCTTATTTTCCATCGACATCACGACCTCTTGTATTTTTATTACCTTTTGGCTTTTCGATAATTACGCCTGAACGTTATTAAATTATATACTAGACATAACTTGGGTAATTATATAACAATTTGTGCAACGCGATAAAAGCGAAAACAAATATCGCCTCGGTTCATTCTGCATGCAAACCGCAGAAATCCGGGGAATGCCCAGGGAAAATAAAACAAATTCTGTGGCTTGGAGGTTTCGTCGACCGCAACGCAGCATAGGTAATTTTATTACCCTGCCATCCGGATCGACCCTGAAGAAGGAGTGAAGGCCATGAACACCACTGCTGAAGTGCTGCCTTTCCGTGGCGGTCAGGAAGAAAAAGATCTTTATGAAATCGGCGAAATCCCGCCGCTGGGTCATGTGCCCAAAAATATGTATGCATGGGCGATTCGCGAAGAACGCCACGGCGAACCCGATACCGCCATGCAATGTGAAGTTCTGCCGGTCACCCAGCCAGACAGCCACGAGGTCCTGGTTCTCGTGATGGCGGCGGGCGTCAATTACAACGGTATCTGGGCGTCCCTTGGTAAACCGATCTCGGTTTTCAATTCCCATGACTGCCCGTTCCATATTGCCGGGTCTGATGCGTCGGGCATTGTTTGGGCGGTCGGGTCAAAAGTTACCCGCTGGAAGGTCGGCGATGAAGTCGTCATCCACTGCAATCAGGATGATGGCGACGACGAAGAATGTAACGGCGGCGACCCGATGCTGTCCCCGACCCAGCGCATCTGGGGCTATGAAACCCCGGATGGGTCATTCGCACAGTTCACCTGTGTCCAGGCACAGCAATTGATGCCGCGCCCCAAACATCTGACCTGGGAAGAAAGTGCGTGCTACACGCTCACCCTTGCCACCGCATACCGCATGTTGTTCGGGCATCGCCCGCATATCCTGCGTCCGGGGCATAATGTTCTGGTCTGGGGGGCGTCCGGGGGGCTTGGTTCCATGGCGATCCAGTTGATCACCACCGCCGGGGCCAATGCGATCGGGGTGATTTCAGACGAAGCAAAGCGCGACTTTGTCCTTGGACTTGGGGCCAAGGCCGTCATCAATCGCAAGGATTTCAATTGCTGGGGCCAGCTTCCCACGGTCAATGGTCCGGAATTTGGCGACTATATGAAAGAAGTCCGCAAATTCGGCAAAGCGATCTGGGAAATCACCGGCAAGGGCAATGACGTTGATATCGTCTTTGAACATCCGGGCGAACAAACCTTCCCGGTATCATGCAACGTGGTCAAACGTGGCGGCATGGTCGTGTTCTGTGCCGGGACAACCGGGTTTAACCTGACCTTTGATGCGCGCTTTGTCTGGATGCGCCAGAAACGCATTCAGGGCAGCCACTTTGCCAACCTGAAACAGGCGGCACAGGCTAACAAACTGGTGATCGAGCGCCGCCTTGATCCCAGCATGTCCGAAGTTTTCAGTTGGGAAGATATTCCGCGCGCACATATGAAAATGATGCGCAACGAACATAAACCGGGGAACATGGCGGTTCTGGTTCAGGCCAAGCGGCCGGGCATGCGCACCCTTGAAGAAGCAGTCGAAGGTTAATCCCACATCGGGGCGCAGCCGTCCCGGCCTTTGACTGATTGCTGGCACCCCAAGCGCGTTCTCGCCCGATCCGCGTGCGGGGTGCCACCACCCTTTTCGACCAAGATATCCGTTTTCGACCAGTGCAATCGCCCCACACGATTGCCGGGCAAAGGACCAAGCCAATGACTGATACCGCCCTGCTTCCTGATCTTGACCAGCTTTGCGACGATGCACTGGCTGCACTGGCATCGCTTTATGATGCCACCGAAAATGCCATTCGCGCCCGGGTCACCATTGATGGCCGTATTGATGCCAATGCCTTTGACGAACATCAGTTTGCCGCCCATGGCTTTGCCTGGTTCACGACCTATGTCACCGCCCTTCAACAGATGAAGGCATGGTCGGACAAGCTGGTCACACAGGGCAAACGCGGGCATCTTGAAACCCTGATCCTGCAAGTCGCCTTTGGCGAATATCTTGCCCAGATCAAGGGCGGCATTCCTATGTCGCAGGGCGAAATCATTCGTCTGACCACACTGGGTGTTTCCGAAACCGATATTCAGACCTTCTGTTCAAGTCGCGCGGTTTCTGTTCTGTCAGCCCATGGTAATTCTGACGCTGCGCGCCGCGCCATTGCCACTGAAATCGAAGACAGTCTTGATACCGGTCGCTTTGGCGAAACCGGCCTGGAAGACGAAACACTGGATCTTGTCCGCGACCAATTCCGGCGGTTTGTCGAAGAAAAAGTAACGCCCCATGCCCATGGCTGGCATGAACGCGACGAGTTGATCCCGATTGAAATTGTGACTGAAATGTCGGAGCTCGGCGTTTTCGGCCTGACCATCCCCGAAGAATTCGGCGGACTTGGCATGGGCAAAACCGCGATGTGTGTCGTGACCGAAGAACTGTCGCGCGGCTATATCGGGGTGGGATCGCTTGGTACCCGTTCCGAAATTGCTGCGGAACTGATCCGCCTTGGCGGCACGGATGCACAAAAGGAACATTACCTGCCCAAACTGGCATCGGGTGAAATCCTGCCAACGGCGGTCTTTACCGAACCCAATAACGGCTCCGACCTTGCCCATCTGCGTACCCGCGCGATCAAGGATGGCGACACCTATAAGGTGACCGGGAACAAGACATGGATCACCCATGCGGCACGGTCCGATCTGATGACGCTTTTGACGCGCACCAACCATGATGAGGCCGGTTATCGCGGGTTGTCGATGCTTCTGGCCGAAAAGCCGCGCGGCACCGATGACGACCCGTTCCCCGCCAACGGCATGTCTGGCGGTGAGATCGAGGTTCTTGGCTATCGCGGCATGAAGGAATACGAGCTGTCCTTTGACGGGTTTGAAGTCCCGACCGCCAACCTTCTGGGCGGTGAAGAAGGCCAGGGCTTCAAGCAACTTATGGCAACCTTTGAGTCGGCCCGCATTCAAACAGCTGCACGTGCAGTCGGCGTTGCCCAGAACGCGCTTGAGATCGGCATGCGCTACGCCAAAGATCGCGTCCAGTTTTCCAAACCGCTTTTCAGCTTCCCTCGGGTGTACGGCAAAGTTGCATGGATGGTTGTTGAAACCATGATTGCCCGCCAGCTCACCTATTTCTCGGCACTTGAAAAAGATCAGGATATCCGCTGCGACATTGAAGCAGGCATGGCGAAGCTTCTGGGGGCACGGGTTGCCTGGTCAAATGCTGATAACGCGCTTCAGATTCATGGCGGCAATGGCTATGCGCTGGAATATCAGATCAGTCGCGTGCTTTGCGATGCCCGTATCCTCAACATTTTTGAAGGTGCCGCCGAAATTCAGGCGCAAGTTGTGACCCGCGGATTGTTGGGTCGATAACCGGCTAACAGATTGAAAGCCGAACCTTATTTTCATTGCGAACCGTGGCCCCTGTGATCAACGAGGGCAAACTTGGCCCGTCAACCTTGACGGGCCGCTTTTCTATATCAACCTAAAGTATGATATATTTACCACTTACCTGTGGTGATAGACTGAAATTAAGCAAACACAGAAGCCTAAAAATCTGTGCAAAACAGGCCCAATTGCCTTTTAGGGAAAAGGGGAGAGACGTTTCAATGAATTACGCCTCTGCAATGCCGGAAACCACAATCTATGCGCGAACAGGTGAAGCCAAGGACCTGTTCGATCAGCATGCTGATCAGATCGCAGAAGGCCTGGTGACCGAACTGCTTGGATCAGGACAAAGCAGCGTCGACAGGAATGCGCCGCAGACGCTTGTCTCGGGTCTTGCCCAGCAGTTTCGGGCAATGGCATCTGCCGGTTCTGCTGATGCTTTCAATCAGTGTTTTGCCAAACATGTTTTGGCAGAAGCCACCGCCAATCTGACACCCGATGCCATCGTGCTTGCCTATTACAAGTCGGCAGCAAATTGCGTCACGCTGGCGTCGCGGACCAAGGGCATTCGACCGTCGCCCGCCCTTAATGATGCGGCACGGTGTGTTCTGATGGCTGATATGGCCTGTCTTATGGCTGATCAGCAAAAACAGATCGCCCAGCATCGCGCATCGTCGGAAATCCAGTCGATGTCCGAGATCATCGAACGTGAAACCGACAACATCATTTCCGAAGTCGGCTTTCAGGCCGGGCGCACCAACGATGTGGCGCAAACCATGGAAAGTGATGCCGGTGAATTGTCGCAACTGGTCGAACGCATTACCGCCACCACGGAAGTCGCCAGCAGCAACGTTGCCACGGTCGCATCCGCGACCGAGGAATTGCAGGCATCCAGCCATGGCATTGCCGACCGCATCCACAAAACAAACGATATTGCCGGACAGGCCGTTATCCGTGCCCAGGAAACATCCCAGACGATGAACAGCCTGTCGGAAACCGCCAGTGAAATCGGCAAGGTTGTCGATATCGTCAAACGCATTTCCGATCAGACGAAAATGCTGGCACTGAACGCCACGATCGAGGCCGCCCGTGCCGGGGATGCCGGCAAAGGATTTGCTGTGGTCGCCAACGAGGTCAAAAACCTTGCGACACAGACCGAAAAGGCAATCCTTGATATCAATTCCCAGATCACAGCCATTCAGGGGGCAACATCAGAAGCCGTCACCGCAATCGAAGGAATCGGTGGCGCGATTGATGAAGTCAGCCAGCTTTCAGCGGATATTTCGGCATCGGTCGAACAGCAGACCGCCGCGATCGCCGAAATTTCAACTAGCGCACAGGAAGTATCAACCCATATGCGGGGCATTTCCGGTGATATCGAACTGGCCAGCGTGAAATCACAAAACGCCAGCGAAACCGCCGAGAATCTGCGCATTCTGGCTTCCAATATTCGCAAAGACATCAATGAAATGGAAAGCCGGTTCCGTACCGTACTTCGCAGTACCGAAAGCGCAAACCGGCGTCACGAAGAACGCGTCCCGATCGCGGTCGATCTTTCTTTCGATTTCGGAAATGGTGACGTCCGCAATGGCGTTACCGCCGATATGTCACTGGCCGGGTTGCTTGCGCGCATTGATGCCAGTGACAAGGACCGCAACAAGCACGTCACGATCACCATGGTGGATGGCACGGTTCTGCATGGCGTGATCAAGGCCGTTTCGGCACTTGGAACCCATGTTCAGTTTACCGAAGTCGACGACAAGGCCAACCAGGTCATTCTCAATCACCTCAAGAAAACCCACGATCACGACAGCAAGATCGCCGAACTTGGCAAACAACTGTCACAAGATCTGGCCAAGGTGCTTGAGAACGGCCTTCGCAACAATGAAATCAAACACGAAGACCTGTTCAATCCGCGCTATGAACTGATCGAAGGCAGTGACCCCAAACAGTTCATGACGCCCTATATCCCGTTCACGGATCGGCATTTCACCCCGCTTCAGGAAGCTATTCTTGAAAAGGACAAGCATATCGTGTTCGCCGCCGGTGTGGATATTAACGGCTATCTTCCGACCCATAACAAGATCTATAGCCAGCCGCAGCGCCCGGGCGAAGCCGCCTGGAACATGGGCAATTGCCGTAACCGGCGGATCTTTGATGACCGGGCCGGGCTGGTGGCCGCGCGCAACACCAAACCGCACCTGTTGCAGACCTATTTCCGCGACATGGGCGACAGTGTGGTCTTTATGAAGGAATGCGACGTCCCGATCATCGTGAATGGCGAACAGTGGGGCAACCTGCGTATCGGGTACCGCGCCTGACCCTTTGGACCGAGCAAACTATAAAAAAGCCCCCGACCATTTTTGGCCGGGGGCTTTAATGTTAGCGCTAACATCCTTGCAAGGGCGTGCCGCCGTCAACTGTGCGAATGCAGGATCGCCTCGGCGATTTCGCGTTCGATCTCGGCCGGGTAATCATAAAATCCCGGTTTGAACGCATTGGCCCCGCCCGATGCCAACCAGTCAATTCCGCGGATCAGAATTGCGGAAAACGGATCGAACAGATCCTTGCCCGAACCACCCATGCCCGGTGCCAGGTTCAAAAGACTGCCACGGTTGAGCAAATAGACTTCGCGGCTGTTATCGAATTCGAATTTTTCGATATAGCGGCGCATTTTGGTGCGCTTCTGGGTATCGAGCCATGCCACATCGATCTCGGTATTGGAATGACCGACATTAACCAGAATGGCACCGCGGCGGGCCTGCTTGATCTGCTTTTCACCCAGAATGCCCGAAAGACCGGTTGCGGTCACAATAATCGCGCATTCCTTGATGCCGTCTTCAAGGCTGACGACACGGCATCCGTGATGCTGGGCTTCAAGGGCGCGCACCGGATCGCATTCGGCAACCGAGACCACCGCACCAAGATTGCGCGCACGTTCGGCAACACCGCGCCCCACCGGCCCAAACCCGATCACCAGAACCGAACGACCATAAAGCGCCAACCCGGTTACATTGGAAAAGACCGGCCACATTTCCTGTGCCACGTGATGGCGGTTATGCAGGCGATCCTTGATCGCGATGTCGTTCCAGTTAAAGACCGGGAATGAATAATCAAGCTTTTCAACGCGGTGAACACCCGTCGTCGTGGCTTCAAGCGCACCATCGACCTTATGGCCCTTTTTGACAAAAGCCTCGATCAGCTCCCCACCCATGTCAGCGACAATATCAGCCGGCTCGGACGACAGGATATCGATGCTTTTGGCATATTCTTCGGGTGTCATGCCCGAAAAGGCATGAACCTCAACCCCGTTTGCCGCCAGATAGGCCGCCGCAACATCATCGGTACTGTCGGGGTTGCACGCCCCGACCTTGACCTTCGCACCCGCCTTCACAAACGGCAACAGGGTCGGAATGGTGTCTTCAAGCACGTGCTGGAAACTGACAATCGTTTTGTCGCGCAAATCGCGCTTGGCGACATAGTTTCCGTATTTCGCCGTTACCGGACAGATGACTTCGCGCCATGCAAGCGTTTCGTCATTGATCTGGGCGGCAAGTGCTGCGTCCTTGATGCGGCTGGTCATTAATCAATCTCTTGGGTTCAGTGGTGGCGTAACGAATAGTATCGTCCCCTAATTAATGATAGCCAGACCGGATGGAAAGCATTTCTGACCATCCGGTCAATTTTGAGACTGCTCAGGCAACCCGGACCTTATGGCCGTGCCGGGATATCAAGACCGCGCTGAACAGCAGGACGCGCAAGACCACGTTCAAGCCATGCCGGTACGTTTTTGAGCGTGTCATAAGCCACCAGATCACCTGCCTCGTAAAATCCGATCAGATTGCGGACCCAGCCAAGGATTGCGATATCGGCAATGGTATATTCATCGCCCATGATCCAGTCACGCCCGTCAAGACGGGTTTCTAGAACACCCAAAAGCCGTTTGGATTCATTTACATAACGGGTCAGCGGGCGTTTATCTTCGATCTCTTTGCCGGCAAATTTGTGGAAAAAGCCAAGTTGCCCGAAAATCGGGCCCAGTCCGGCCATCTGGAAATAGACCCACTGGATGGTTTCCATCCGCCGTGCCGGATCAGCAGGCAACAGCTTTCCGGATTTTTCGGCAAGATATTGCAAGATCGCCCCGGATTCAAAAAGGCCGAACGGTTTTCCATCCGGGCCGTTCGGATCAAGAATGGCGGGGATTTTGCCATTCGGGTTCAGCGACAGAAATTCCGGGGTCCAGGTTTCATCTTCACCGATTTTGATGGTGTGGGCTTCATAGGGAAGACCGATTTCTTCGAGCATAATCGAAACCTTTACCCCGTTGGGGGTCGGGAATGAATAAAGCTGCAGAATATCGGGGTTCTTTGCCGGCCAGCGTTTGGTGATGTCGAATGCGGAAAGGTCAGCCATCTGAATTTGATCCTTGTTGTTTGGCCGATACGCAAAACCAAATCAGGCATTGCATACAGGCAATTACATATCTTCAGGATTTAGCAGATCGCATCCTTTTCGCCAGTAGCATCCGACAAGACTTTCACAACACCCATACGGAGCAGGCCCGAATGCACATGCAAACGGGCCTGACCGGACTGCGGCATTCGATGATAACCACATCGGCACCGCCAATTCCACACCGGAAGATATCCTTACCAGGCGCGGTATTTCAGGAATTTGCCATCAAGGGTGATCACGACACGGTCACCTTTCGGGTCTTCCTTGCGTTCGATATACATTTCGTAATCGATTGCACTCATGATGCCGTCGCCGAATTTCTCGTGGATGATTTCCTTGATGGTTTCGCCGTAAACACCAACGATTTCATACAGACGATAGATGGCTGGATCGGTCGGGACCGCCTGGTCCCAGATTTTCATCGGGCATTCCTGAATGACTGCCGATGCTTCGGGCGGCAGGTCAAACAGGGCAACCAGCATGTCGGCCTTGTCCTTTGGCGCCGAATTCATGCCAAAGCATACGGAAGTTGTCCAAACCGGGGACATACCGATCTTGCTTGCGATCTCTTCCCAACCGAGCCCTTTGACCTTTTTCGCTTCGAGAATGAGTTCTTTGACGTCAGCTTTTTTCATGGGTTTTCTCCACTTCTGATACAGCACGTTGTTTTGATTAATCGGCACGATTGACCGCACGCTTGCGCGTGCCGGACTTGCTGCCTGTTTCTGATGAGATTTCCGCCCCGGCATTTGCCCCGAACCTGACGACTTTTGGTGCGGAATTCGCATCATCGTCCTGTTTCCCGGCAAGTTCGCGCGACCGTGTGGCCAGGAACTCCACCAGGTGATTGCGGATGTCGTAATAGTCTGGATGATGGATGATATTGGCCCGTTCACGCGGTCGTTCGATTTCGACCTGAACGGACTCGGCAACCCGGGCATAGGGACCGTTGGTCATCAACAAAATGCGATCCGCAAGCAGGATGGCCTCATCAACATCATGGGTGATCATAAAGACCGTCTGGTCCGATCCCGACCAGATGCGGATCAACTCGTCCTGGATGCTGCCACGGGTCAGCGCATCAAGTGCGCCGAACGGCTCATCGAGCAAAAGCAGTTCCGGCTGAATGGCAAAGGCACGTGCAATCGATACACGCTGACGCATCCCGCCAGACAGTTGTGATGGCTTGCGCAATTCCGCCCCGCCCGCAAGGCCGACCATTTCGAGATATTTCATTGAATGATCGTGAACCTGCTTTTTGCTCCAGGATTTGTAGCGCGCCTGAACGGCAAAAGTGACGTTCTTGAGTGCGGACAACCATGGCAGCAGGGAATAGTTCTGAAACACGATCCCGCGATCCAGACTGGGCCCGGAAACTTCCTTGCCATTCATGATGACCGCGCCGTCGCTTGGTTCATCAAGACCCGCAAGAATGTTCAGGATGGTTGATTTGCCACAGCCGGAATGGCCGATGATGCAAACAAACTCGCCCTTCTCAATCCCGAGATTGACGTTTTCAAATACCGTCAGGCTTTCGCCACCCTTGGGGGCCTGAAAACGTTTGGTAAGGTTTTGAACACTCAGGAATGGTGTCGACATATCTGGTCTCCTTATTCCTGGTACTGCACAAGGCGTGCGCAATAGGCGAAGGCCGTATCAAGCAACATGCCGACAACCCCGATCATCAGGATCGAGAACACCACACTGGTCAGATCAAGGTTGTTCCATTCATTCCAGACGTAGTAGCCAATGCCGGTACCGCCCACGAGCATCTCGGCGGCGACAATCACCAGCCAGGCAATCCCGATGGAAATGCGCATTCCGGTCAGAATGGTTGGTGCCGCAGCGGGCAGGATGACGATCCATGCGGTTTTGAAAGGACCCAGTTCGTGGGTTCGCGCCACATTGACCCAGTCCTTGCGCACCCCGGCCACACCGAATGCCGTATTGATCAGCATCGGCCAGATCGAACAGATGAAGATGACAAAGATTGCTGATGCCTGACTGTCCTGAATGACAAACAGGGCCAAAGGCATCCACGCCAGCGGGGAAATGGGTCTTAGCACCTGAATAAACGGATCAAGCGCCTTATACATCAGAGGCGACATTCCGATCAGGAACCCGACCGGAATGGCCAGCGCCGCAGCAAGGAAATATCCCGAAAGAACCCGATAAAGCGAATAGCCGATCTGGATGCCAATCCCCTTGTCGTTGGGGCCAGCATCATAGAAAGGATTGCTAAGTTCTTCCCATGCCTTGCCGATCACTGCCGAGGGTGGCGGCACGGCCGCCTTGGGTTCGGCCCCACCCATCAGAAGTTCATATTCTGTCAGTTCGCCAGAAATGTTCTGTTTCGGGCTGGCGGCCTCCCAAAGGCCAAGGAAGACCGCCAATAGCACGAGTGACAAAACCAAAGCCCTGGCATTCAACGATGCCAGCATGTCAGCTTACCCCTTTGCCAATCGCAAAGCTGTTGACATAGGCTTCGGGCTGATCGGGATCAAAGGTTTTGCCCATGATGGTATAGGACTTGTAGGTCGACGTCGGGGCTTCATAGCCAAGGTCTTTCATCACCTTGGCACAATCGGTCGCGACATAGACTTCCTCGGCGATTTTCTTGTAATCGATATCGCCTTCGATATAGCCCCAGCGCTTCATCTGGGTCAGAATCCATACACCCATCGAATGCCATGGGAACGGATCGAAATCGATGCGATCAGGGACGTTTTTCACTTCGCCCAGACCATCGGCATAACGTCCGGTCAGGACCTGTTCAATGACCGGAACCGGCTGGTTCAGATAGTTGGCCGGGGCAATCGCCGCCGAAATTTCCTTGCGGTTTTCGGGCTTGGCCGCGTATTGGGTCGCATCGACAATGGATTTCAAAAGCGCGCCATAGGTATTTGGCAGTTCTTCGGAAAAGGCCTTGGAACAGGCAAATGCACAGCACGGATGGCCTTCCCAGATATCCTTGGTCAGGGTGTGCAGGAAACCGATTTTTTCCCATACCGCACGCTGGTTAAACGGATCGGGTGACAGATACCCGTCAAGGTTACCGGCACGCAGGTTTGCCACCATCTCGGGCGGCGGAACAACGCGGATCTGGATGTCCTTATCCGGGTCCAGACCATGTTCAGCGACATAATAACGCAGCAGGAAGTTGTGCATCGAATATTCGAACGGCACACCAAACTTGAAGCCTTTCCACTGTTTGGGGTCGCGCTTATCCAGATGGTCATTGTGCAGCACGATGGCCTGACCATTGATGTTTTCAACAGCCGGCATCAGGAACGGGGTCGCGGTTGAACCCGCCCCCATCGAAATCGCCAGCGGCATCGGGGTCAGCATGTGCGACGCGTCATATTCATTGTTCAGCGACTTGTCGCGGGCCACCGCCCAGCCCGCGGTTTTGATGACATCAACATCAAGACCGTATTTTTCATAGAAGCCCATTGGCTGCGCCATGATGATCGGCGTGGCACAGGTGATCGGCACAAAGCCGATATTAAGCTTGGATTTTTCCGGTGTCCCCAGATCATCAAGGATCGCTGCCTTGACCTTGTCGATTGGCAATACCGATGCCAATGCCGCCATCATGGTGCTGCCGCCAACCATCTTGGCAAAGGAACGACGCGAAATTTCGTTGTGGCAGAAAACCGAACGGACAATCGCGCTGTCGATGGCGCGATCAAGGATTTCTTCGCTGCTTTCCGGTGCCTTTGCTGCCATATCGCTATGAGCAGGCATCGACGCCAGATCGTGCTTTACACCATGATCATGATCCGCTTGGTGATGCCCGCCCATTGACGCGCACATATCACAACCGCACGATTTGCTGTGCCGCAGGTCGGAATCACCGCTAAATGGATCGCCCAGACTTTTAACTGACATTTGATCACCCCCTGTGTTGTTTCGCTGTCCAGACCAGAACAGCACCAGACATTCAGTCAGGATAAGAGCAACCGTCGTGCCAGTTTGCTGCAATGCGGAACTTTCGTTGAAAATGCTGGACTCAGGGGATGATGACAGGCAGTCTTCACATATACGAAAAATCGTAATTTACGATAATTCGTAACCATAATTACGAATTATCGTAGGAAATTCGTATGAACCATGACGTAAACCAATCTGTTTCAACGTCTTTGGAGCCGCTCCATCTGCAGGCTCTTTTGGCGCATACGCATCCGACAATTCTGGTTCACCCCAAAACCGACAGCATCGTGTTCGCCAATGAGGCGGCGGCAAAATTGCTGGGCCGCAGCATAGACGCCCTCATATCCCTGAAAATGAGCGCCCTGCACAAGGGACAGGTGCCAAGCCTTGTCGTGTTCAGCGAAGCCGCCCTTTATCACGGATTTGCCTGGACCCGCGGACTGGACCTGACCCGACCGGACGGCACCCAACTGAAACTTGAACATGAAGCCCGCGCCATCACGCTTGGCGATGAAGAATATCTTACGGTGACGATATCGGATCTTGATGCCCGCCACCGCCGGGATGTTGACTCCGAGGCCGACGATTACCTGCGCGAAGGTATTGCCGAATGGCGACGCGCCGAACGGTTCTTCCGCGAGATCGAACGCGAGAACCAGCTGATCCTGGGGGCGGCAGGCGAAGGCATTTACGGCGTGAATTCGGACGGGGTGACCACCTTTGTCAATCCGGCGGCCGAACGCATGCTGGGCTGGACTGCCGAGGAACTGGTGGGCAAGGAAATCCATTCGATCATTCACCATTCCCATGTTGATGGCGAACCCTATCACGCCGAACACTGCCCGATTTACAATGCATTCCGCGAGGGCATCGTAAGGCGGGTTGATGATGAAGTCTTCTGGCGCAGCGATGGCAAACCGATCCGCGTCGAATACACATCCACCCCCATTCGCGACCATGGTCTGGTCATCGGGGCGGTGATCGTGTTTCGCGACATTACCGAACGCAAAATCGCCGAAGAAAAACTGCACGCCGCCCTTGCCGAGGTCGACCGTCTTCGTGAACGGCTTGAACTTGAAAACGCCTATCTTCAGGAAGAAATCCTGTCGACCAACAATCACCATGAAATCATCGGGCAATCGGATGCCATTCAAGGCGCGCTCAAACAGATTGATCTGGTTGCACCGACTGACGCCAACGTTCTGATCACCGGGGAATCCGGCACCGGCAAGGAATTGATCGCGCGCGCCATCCATCAGGCCAGCACTCGATCTGATCGCGTTCTGGTGCGCGTGAATTGCGCGGCCATCCCCCATGAACTGTTTGAAAGCGAATTTTTCGGGCATGTGCGCGGGGCCTTTACCGGCGCCATTCGCGACCGTGTCGGACGCTTTGAACTGGCCGATGGCGGCACCCTGTTCCTGGATGAGGTTGGTGAAATCCCGCTGGAACTTCAGGGCAAGCTTTTGCGGGTTCTGCAAGATCAGAAGTTTGAGCGCATCGGCGAAGAACGCACACGCGAGGTCAATGTCCGCCTGATTGCCGCCACCAACCGCGACCTTAAGGAAGAAGTCCGTCAGGGGCGGTTTCGCGAGGACCTTTATTTCCGCCTCAATGTGTTTCCGATTGAATGTCGACCGCTTCGTGAACGGCCCGATGACATTCCGCCCCTGGCCGCGCATTTCCTGCGTAATATCTGCCAGCGCCTGAACATTGCCCAACCCACCCTGACCAAGGGACAGGTTCATGTTTTGCAAAATTATGGCTGGCCCGGAAATGCCCGCGAACTTGAAAACGTGATCGAACGCGCAGCCATCCTGGCCCATGACGGAAAATTGCATTTCGATCTTCCCGATTTCAGCACCCGGGACGGCAAAAAACCATCCCCCGCGTCCAAAGCCGATCGGGATACCCAGCCCGCCCGGACCATTTTGACGCGCGCTGAAATGCAACAGAGCGAATATGACAATATCACCCATGCCCTGAGACAGACGCAGGGCAAGGTTTTTGGCCCGGACGGGGCCGCGGCACTTCTTGATATCAAACCAACCACGCTGGCGTCCCGTATCAAGAAATTCAAAATCGATCGCCGTGACTTTGCCGCACCGGAAAATCAAAATGCCCGATAATGTCGAAAAGTTTCTATCCACCAGTTGCCTGCGGTCCCGGTTTGGCGCAGCATGACGCCGCCCGTAAGATGGCATCAATAAATTCGACCTGCGGCAAGTTCGGCTTGTTCCGATTGCGGCCCCTGTTTTCAGGTGACCATCAGCAGGCAACAGACAGGGAAGAAGACAGATGACCGCATTTCTTCAAATTGGCGTGCTGGTCGCGATGGCCGCCGTTGCCGGTGTTCTCGTGATGGGGATCATTTCAATGGCCCGCGGCAAGGATGCACGCAAATCCAACAAACTGATGCAGCTTCGCGTGCTGCTTCAGGCCGTCGCATTGTTGCTTTTGTTCATTCTGTCGATGATGGCACTTGGCAAATAGGCATCTGCGACCGTTTTCAATTTTTATGACATCTTGCGCATTAATGGACGACACATGGTTCAACTGACCCGCATCTACACGAAATCCGGCGACAAGGGCAAAACCGCCCTTGGCAACGGGACACGCGTCCCCAAAAATTCAGTCCGCGTCGAGGCCTATGGCACGGTTGATGAAACCAACGCATTCATCGGTGTCGCCCGGCTGCATGCGGATGGCGACATAGATGCGATGCTCGCCCGAATCCAGAATGATCTTTTTGATCTGGGTGCGGACCTTTGCACCCCGGGTGACGGATCGGATGACAATCCCGAACAGCCCGCCCTTCGCATCACCGCAACCCAGACCGAACGCCTTGAACAGGAAATCGATCAGATCAATGCCGACCTTGATCCGCTGAAATCCTTTGTCCTGCCGGGTGGCAGTGCGCTTTCGGCACAGCTTCATGTGGTCCGCACCGTATCACGCCGCGCCGAACGGCTTATTGTTGAACTGGCCGGGGTCGAGCCGATCAACCCGGAATGCGTTCGCTATATCAACCGGCTGTCGGACCATATGTTTGTTCTTGCCCGCCACGCAAATAACGGCGGCAAGGATGACATTTTGTGGCACCCCGGCCTGACACGCTGACGAAAATATTTGGACAAACCCCTGTCATTTGGCGGCTTTGTGCCGTATCAAGGTTGCGAAGGGCATCAAAAAATCAGTAAAGAAGTTATCGTTAACGTCAACCTCTTTACGTAAATTGACAACCTGCGTAGCACCCCCTATTGTGCATCGCGGGGAAAACAGTAACATGCGGGCCGCAGCGAACTGCCTCGGCAGGGAGCAGAAAGCCCATAGTTTCGACAACAAAAACGAACAGGTCTGTCATGAAGGTTCTTGTCGCCGTTAAGCGCGTTGTGGATTACAACGTCAAGATCCGAGTCAAACAGGACCAGTCTGGCGTTGAATTGAACAACGTCAAAATGTCCATGAACCCGTTTGACGAAATCGCCGTTGAAGAGGCTGTCCGCCTCAAGGAAGCAGGTACCGCGACCGAAGTGGTTGCCGTATCGCTCGGCGTTAAACAGTGCCAGGAGACCCTGCGCACCGCCCTTGCCATGGGTGCCGATCGCGGCATTCTGGTCGAAACCGAGGATGAGCTGCAACCGCTTGCCGTTGCAAAACTCCTGAAAGAAGTCGTCGCCAAGGAAAGCCCGGATCTTGTGATCCTCGGCAAGCAGGCGATTGACGATGACGCCAACCAGACTGGCCAGATGCTGGCTGCTTTGCTGGATTGGCCGCAGGGTACTTTCGCATCCAAAGTTGCCGTTGCTGACGGCAAACTTGACGTTACCCGTGAAGTTGATGGCGGTCTTGAAACCGTCAAGCTCGACCTTCCGGCAATCGTCACCACCGACCTGCGCCTCAATGAGCCGCGCTATGCGTCGCTGCCAAACATCATGAAAGCCAAGAAAAAGCCGCTCGATACCCTGAGCCCGGCCGATCTTGGTGTTGATACCGCGCCGCGCCTGAAAACCCTGAAAGTGACGGAACCGCCGGCACGTCAGGCAGGTGTCAAAGTTGCCGACGTCGCAGAGCTTGTCGACAAGCTCCGCAACGAAGCAAAAGTAATCTAAGCGGGGATCAATCAAATGAGCATTCTTGTTATTGCCGAACACGACAATACCGAACTGAAGGGCGGCACGCTTAACACCGTTGCAGCCGCACAGAAGATCGGTGGCGACATTGCCATCCTCGTTGCTGGTGAAAACTGCCGCGGCGTTGCCGAAGCAGCCGCAAAAGTTGCCGGTGTTTCCAAGGTACTGATCGCAGACAATGCCGCCTATGGCCACTTCCTGGCTGAAAACATGGCCGGTCTGGTTTGCGAACTTGCCGATGGCTACAGCCACATTCTGGTTCCGGCCTCGACTTCCGGTAAAAACTTCATGCCGCGCGTTGCGGCATTGAAAGACGTCGCGCAGATTTCCGACATCACCGATGTTGAAAGCGCCGATACCTTTGTCCGTCCGATCTATGCCGGTAACGCACTGGCAACCGTGCAGTCGGCAGACAGCCTGAAACTGATCACGGTTCGTACCACAGGCTTTGATCCGGTTGCTGCTGAAGGCGGATCTGCTGCCATCGAAGACGTTTCCGTTGTTTCCGATGCCGGCAAGTCCAGCTTCGTCGGCCAGGAACTGACCGAGTCGGAACGTCCGGAACTGACCGCGGCAAGCGTCGTCATTTCCGGTGGTCGCGGCATGGGATCGGCTGAAAACTTCCATCTGATCGAACCGATTGCCGACAAACTGAGCGCAGCCATTGGCGCATCACGCGCTGCGGTTGATGCCGGATATGCTCCGAACGACTGGCAGGTCGGTCAGACCGGCAAAGTTGTTGCACCGCAGCTATACATTGCTGTAGGCATTTCGGGTGCTATTCAGCACCTTGCCGGCATGAAGGACAGCAAGGTCATCGTTGCAATCAACAAGGACGAAGAAGCGCCGATCTTCTCGGTGGCGGATTACGGCCTTGTCGGTGACCTGTTCGAAGCCCTTCCCGCACTGGCGAGTGAACTCGACAAATAATCTGATCCCGATTAGGGTCAAAGCAATGCATACTGTTGTTTTGACCCTAGGGGACGAGTGGGGAACAAATGGCTTCGTTGGAAGATATCAAAACCATTGGCGTAATTGGCGCCGGTCAAATGGGCAATGGCATTGCCCATGTGATCGCACTTGCCGGTTACGACGTCCGAATTCTCGACATCTCGCAGGACGCCCTTGATAAGGCGCTTGGCCTGATGGACAAGAACATGGACCGTCAGGTCAAAAAAGAACTGATTACCGCAGCGCAAAAAGATTCCGCACTTGCGCGGGTCTCAACCGGAACGGAATACAGCTTCCTTTCGGACTGCGATCTGGTGATCGAAGCGGCAACCGAAAATGAAGAGATCAAGAAACAGATCTTCAAGGCGCTTTGCCCGGTTCTTGGCCCCGAAGCCATCATCGCAACCAACACTTCGTCGATCTCGGTGACGCGTCTGGCATCCTATACGGACCGCCCGGCGAAATTCATGGGCATGCACTTCATGAACCCGGTGCCGCTGATGAAGCTGGTGGAACTGATCCGCGGCATTGCCACGGATGAAACCACCTATCGCACCATTCATGAATTGACCAAGAAACTGGGCAAAGACACGGCAAGTGCCGAAGATTTCCCGGCTTTCATCGTCAACCGTATCCTTCTTCCGATGATCAACGAAGCGATCTACACGCTTTATGAAGGTGTGGGGAACGTCGAATCCATCGATACCGCAATGCGTCTGGGTGCAAACCACCCGATGGGTCCGCTGCAACTGGCAGACTTTATCGGTTTGGATACCTGTCTTTCGATCATGCATGTTCTGCATGATGGTCTGGCCGACACCAAGTATCGCCCGTGCCCGCTTCTGGTCAAATATGTCGAAGCAGGCTGGCTCGGCCGCAAGGTTGGCCGCGGTTTCTATGATTACAGCGGTGATGAGCCGGTCCCGACCCGCTAGGGACTGCTTTAAAACATTCGCATTTTCAAATTAAAGCCGCTGTTTTGTTCAGCGGCTTTTTTTGTTGCAATCGGACCGCCAACCATCTGGAATAAGGTCCGTTAAAACCCGCACGGATGGAATGCGGGACAAAATGACAAAAGAAGTCTGGAGGCCGTCCGAAAATGTATCTCGGAATTGATGTCGGCACATCGGCCGTCAAGGCATTGCTGATTGACGAACACTCGGCCACGGTTGCCGAGACAGATATTCCTTTGTCGGTATCAAACCCCCACCCGTTCTGGAGCGAACAGAACCCCGATGACTGGTGGGACGCGACATTGCGCGCGATTGATGCCCTGCACCATCAAAATCCGGGGGCTGTTGCCGCCACCCGCGCGATTGGCCTGTCCGGACAGATGCATGGCGCGACGTTGCTTGATGAAAATGACAAACCGTTGCGCCCGGCAATTCTGTGGAATGACGGCCGTGCCAAGGCCGAGTGTGACAAACTTGATGCCATGCTGCCCGATCTCGGGACAAGGGCCGGTGTCGCGACCATGCCGGGCATGACTGCACCGAAAATGCTGTGGCTGCAAAAACATGAACCCGACATCTTTGCCAAAGTACGCACCATCCTGTTGCCCAAGGACTATATCCGGTTTTGCCTGTCTGGTGACAAGGTAACGGAAATGTCCGATGCGGCCGGGACCTTGTGGCTTGATGAAGAAAGCCGCAGCTGGAACAGGGCAGCGATCGATGCCTGCGGGCTTTCGATGGACCAAATCCCCGAACTGGTCGAAGGATCGGACATTACCGGAACTTTGCGGGCCGAACTTGTCAAACGCTGGGGCATGAAGGGTGACGTCATCATTGCCGGTGGCGGGGGTGATGCCGCGACCGGCGGCATTGGTGTTGGTGCCGTCAGTCACGGTGACGGGTTCATATCGCTTGGCACATCTTCACAGATTTTTGTCGCATCGGACAAATACCGCCCAAAACCCGAAGAACTTCTGCACAGCTTCACCCATGCCATTCCGGCCCACTGGTTCCAGATGGCCGTTCTGCTGAACGGGGCCAGTTGCCTGCAATGGGCGGCAAAGTTGCTTGGCGAAAGTGATATTGGCAGTTTGCTGAAACGGGTTGAGGCCCAGCATCATAAGCCCGCCGATATCGTCTTTCTGCCCTATCTGAACGGGGAACGGACACCGCATAACAATCCCTATGCGCGCGGGGTGTTTTTTGGCCTGGGCAGTGACACATCGCGCGAAGCCATGGTGCAATCGGTTCTCGAAGGAGTGGCCTTTGCACTGAGTGACGCACAATCGCGTCTGCATGCCGCCGGGACCCGCTGTGCCCTGCCCGGTGTGATTGGTGGCGGCGCAAGAAGCCGTTACTGGATCCAGTTGATATCCGACATCATGGGCACGCCCCTTGCCCGATATGAAGGTGCGGCCAAAGGTCCGGCATTCGGTGCCGCACGTCTGGCGCGACTGGCCCTGACACAGGAAGCAGTCGAAGATGTATGCCTGAAACCGGTTATCGAGGAAATTATCGAACCGGACACGTCACGACATGCATCCTATCAGCCGCGCTTTGCAAAGTTCCGCAGGCTTTATAATGCACTGGCCGATGAATTTACGCCCGATTGAAAATGACCTTCCCGACGCACCAACCGCACATATTTCCGAAGACGCCCGCGATCATGAGTAAATTAATCTCCTGCCTTCTTTAAACCAATGATTTAACACCAACATTAGTACGAGTATTAATTTTCGACCATTTGGATAGTCCATGAGTATTGCAGTTGTCGGAAGCTCGAACATTGATTTCGCAGCACGCGTAGCCAAGCTTCCGAAACCGGGTCAGACCGTCCCGGCAAAGGAATATATCTCGGGCCCCGGGGGCAAGGGATGTAACCAGGCGCTGGCCATCGCACGTCTTGGCGTTTCCCCCGTTTTCATATCAAAGATCGGTGACGATGCACTCGGCCGGCAACTGGTGACCAGCCTTGCCGCCGAAGGCATCGATACCAGCCACCTGATCATTGCCGATGCCGCACAGACGGGTACGGCCCTGATTTCAATTGATGAAGCCGGTGAAAACATGATCACGGTCGTTGGCGGTGCCAACATGACGATGACCCGTGGCGATTTGCATGAAAAACAGGATTATCTGCGCGACTGCGACTATTTGCTGCTGCAACTTGAATGCCCGGTGGTCGCTGTCGATTGCGCGATCAAATATGCGCGTGAAGGCGGGGCAAAAATCATGCTTGATCCCGCCCCCGTACCCGATCACATGGTGATGCGCGATCTTTTGGCGCTGACCGATATCGTCACCCCCAACAGCACCGAATGCCGCGCCATGACGGGCATCGAACCGGTTGATGAAGCCAGCGCAAAGAAGGCCGCAAAGGTCCTTCATGACATGGGTCCCAAAACCGTGATCATTAAAATGGGGCGTGAAGGCGCCTATTATTCAACACCCGACATGTCGGGGCTGGTCGCGTCTTTTACCGTCAGTGCCATTGATACGGTCGGTGCGGGGGATTGCTTTAATGCCGGACTTGCGGTTGCCCTGCATAACGGGCAGGCCCTTCCAGATGCCGTGCGGTTTGCATGTGCGACCGGCGCACTGGCAACCACCCGAAACGGGGCCGGCGATGCCGCCCCCACCCTTGATCAGGTTCTTGCCTTACTGGAACCAGGAAACTGATGGCGGCTTGCGGTTCTGAGATCAGGATGTCTGTTCGATCAGATCGTTAAAATAGGAAATGACATCGGGGGCATCCCAGCGCGCGATGCCTTCGAGCTTGCCGCGCACCACACCGTGACCATCAATCACGAAACTGGTCGGAAGACCGCGCGCCCCCATTTTGCGGGCGGTTGTCCCGCGCGGGTCAAGAACGACATCCAGATTGTCGATTCCATTCTTTTCAAAGAATTCCGTAACGGCAGCCGCCCCGCCACGATCCTGACTAAGGGCAAGAACACGGAACGGCTTTCCATCCATTTCCGCAGCCAGTCGGTCAAGTTCCGGCATTTCCTTGACACAGGGCACACACCAGGTCGCCCACAGATTTACCAGAATAACCTGACCTTTCAGTTGGTTAAGCTGTTTTTCATCGCCATTTTCATCAACAAAGGTAACGCCATCTGGCAAAGAACCATCATCAGATGGCGCCACCATCTTTGAAAGTTCTTGTGGTAATTGCGTATCTGCAAAGGCAGGGGTTGCATAAATGCCCGATATGGCGACAATCACGCCCAGTTTTACGTAACGAAGCAAAGCCTTCACAACACCCACCTTCCAATACTGCGGATCAAGATGACCGATCAAAACGCTACCGACCAGAAAAACGCCAACTCCCTGTGGGGAGGTCGCTTTGAAGCAGGACCGTCTGCCATCATGGAAGAAATCAATGCTTCCATCGGCTTTGACAAGCGCCTTTATGCCCAGGACATCCAGGGCTCCAAAGCCCACTGCGCGATGCTGGTCAAGCAGAACATCATCCCCGCAGAAGATGGCGAAAAGATAACCAATGGTCTAGACCAGATCCTTCAAGAAATCGAGAGCGGTCAGTTCAAGTTTTCGAGCGCACTTGAAGACATTCACATGAATGTCGAAAGCCGCCTGCGCGAACTGATCGGCCCGGCGGCTGGTCGCCTGCATACTGCGCGTTCGCGTAACGATCAGGTCGCAACCGATTTCAAACTGTGGGTCCGTGATGTTGCCCTTGCCGATCTCGAAGCCGGCCTTAAGGGACTTCAGGAAGCCCTGATTTCACAGGCTGAAACCCATGCTGAAACCATCATGCCGGGCTTCACCCATCTTCAGGCGGCCCAGCCGGTGACATTTGGCCATCATCTTCTGGCCTATGTTGAAATGTTTGGTCGTGACCGTGGTCGTGTGGCCGATTGCCGGACGCGTGTGAATGAAAACCCGCTGGGGTCCGCGGCCCTTGCCGGGACGCCCTATCCGATTGACCGTCACCTGACGGCAAGTACGCTTGGCTTTGATCGCCCGACGGCGAACTCGCTTGATGCGGTATCGGATCGTGACTTTGCACTGGAATATCTGAACGCGGCATCAATTGCCGCCATGCATCTGTCGCGCCTGGCCGAGGAAATGGTTATCTGGTGTTCGGCACAGTTCCGCTTTATCGGGATGTCCGACAAGTTTTCGACCGGTTCATCCATCATGCCGCAGAAACGCAACCCGGATGCCGCCGAACTGATCCGGTCGAAAATCGGCCGTATTGTTGGCTGCTATAATTCCCTGATGCTGTCGATGAAGGGGCTTCCGCTGGCCTATTCCAAGGATATGCAGGAAGACAAGGAACCGGTATTCGAGGCTCACGATCATCTGGGTCTGTGCGTTGCTGCCATGACCGGCATGGTTGCCGACATGAAGGTCTATGCCGATAACATGCGCGCAGCTGCCGGTGCCGGTTACACCACCGCAACCGATCTTGCTGACTGGCTTGTTGCCGAACTTGGCATGCCGTTCCGTGACGCCCACCATGTGGTTGGCGCAACCGTGAAACTGGCAGAGTCCAAAGGGTGCGATCTTGATCAGCTTTCCCTTGAAGATCTTCAGGGGATCGAGCCGAAAATCACCAATGCAGTATATGACGTTCTGACTGTCGAAGCATCGGTCGCCGCCCGCCAGAGCTTTGGCGGAACTGCACCGGTTCGCGTCAAGGAATCCGTCAAGGCAGCAAAGGAAAGGTTTCTGAAATGACCCCCGCCTTGCTTAAACGCGGCACCGTGATCACACTGGCAATCATGCTTGGTCTTTCGGTGGCGGCTTGCGGCAAAAAAGGCCCGCTCGAACCGCCAACCGATAAAGGTTATGAATATCCAAGGGACTACCCGGCGCAATGAACCACTTTGAATATATTAATGGCGTGCTTCACGCCGAAGGTGTCTCGATCCCGGAAATGGCAGAAAAAGTCGGCACGCCGTTTTTCTGTTATTCGACCGCGACGCTTGAACGTCACTACAATGTCTATGCCGATGCGTTCGAGGGGCTTGATGCCACCGTCTGCTTTGCGGTCAAGGCGAACTCGAACCAGGCGGTTCTCAAGACCCTCGCCAATCTTGGCGCTGGCGCTGATGTCGTCTCGGTTGGCGAGATGCGCCGTGCACTGCGCGCCGGTATTGATCCCGCCAAGATCATCTTTTCGGGTGTGGGCAAAGCCGACGCCGAAATGCGCGAAGCCCTTGAAGCCGGTATCGCGCAGATCAATGTCGAAAGCATCCCGGAACTGGTCGAACTTAACCGTGTTGCCATCGACATGGGGACAAAGGCGCGTATTGCATTGCGCATCAACCCGCATGTCGATGCCAAAACCCACGAAAAGATCGCAACCGGCAAGGCCGAAAACAAGTTTGGCATCGACTGGACCCGTGCGATTGAAGTGTACCGCGATGCTGCGGCCATGGACGGTATCGAGGTTACCGGCATTGCCATGCATATCGGATCCCAGTTGACCGACCTGACCCCCTTCCGCGAGGCATTTACCCGCCTTGCCGATCTGGTCGAACAGCTTCGTTCCGAAGGCATTGAAATCCGCAATCTTGATCTTGGTGGCGGTCTTGGCATTGCCTATCAGGGTGAAACACCGCCGCTTCCTGATGCCTATGGACAGATGGTGCGCGAAACGGTCGGTCATCTTGGCTGCCACATCACCCTTGAACCGGGCCGCCTGATTGCCGGCAATGCCGGGATCATGGTGTCACGCGTCATGTATATCAAAGACGGCGAAGCCAAACGCTTTGTCATCCTTGACGCCGCGATGAACGATCTGATCCGTCCGACACTATACAGCGCCTATCACGAAATCATCCCGGTTGATGAACAGGGCGAAGATGACGTACAGGCGACCGTCGATGTCGTTGGTCCGGTTTGCGAAACCGGTGACACCTTTGGCAAGGATCGCAAACTTCCTGATGACCTTAAGGCCGGTGATCTGGTTGCGGTCATGTCGGCTGGTGCCTATGGCGCGGTGATGTCATCAACCTATAACACCCGCGCATTGACGCCGGAAGTTCTGGTCAAGGGCAACAATTTTGCGATTGTGCGCCCGCGTCAGGAAATCGATCAGCTGATCAATATGGATCAGATCCCGGCCTGGCTTGGAAACTCATAAGCCATAAGACCGGTCCTGAAACACATCCGGGTGGTCCGTTGATTGCGGGCCACCCTTTTTATTTCCGCCACATCTTCGGGAATAGCTTGACCCGTCCTGCCAAAACCCCAAGCTTTAAAGGGTAGCATTGCGATTAATCTCGCAACTTTTGGCAATCAGGGACGACCGGTCGCATGTCGTTGATACCACCCTATCCCGGAATGGAACGCCATGTGCGCAGAACGCGCATGGTCATGATATGGGAAGCGGCCTGGCCCTGTCTGATCCCGTCATTATCGATCGTGCTTCTGACCGGTGGATTGACGCTTACCGGGACGTTCGAATTTTTGCCGGCCACCGGTCATATCATGTTGCTGTCGATTTTGTCGGTCGTTACCATGATTGCCGCAGTCGCCCCGTGGCGGAATTTCCGCTGGCCAACAAGACGCGATATCCTGCACCGGCTTGAAATCGAAAACGGGCTTTCAAACAACCCGTTGCAAAGTCTTGAAGATCATATTGATGAAACAGATGATCCGCTGACCAGTTTCCTGTGGCAACGCCAGTTGGGTCTGCATGAAAGGACGCTGGGGCAGCTTCGCCTGCCGCGGCCGATCCCGGCACTGACGCGCATTGACCGTTTCGGGCTGACCGCCATTCCCGTTTTATTGATCTTTGTCGGGCTGCTTGCCGGTCACGACCATATATCCGAACGGTTTTCAAAGGCGTTCAGCCCCCTGCAACGCCTTGGTGCCGCGGACTTTAGTGCGACACTCTGGGTCACCCCGCCGGCCTATACCGGACAGGTCCCGCGCGTATTGCGATTTAATGCAGTTTCATCTGACAGCGGGACGACTTCATCTTCAAGTGATACGGACACCACCCCAACGACCGAGAGCAAGGTCATTACGGTCAAGGTCCCGGTTGGATCAACACTGGATGGCAGCATTTCCAGCATCTGGCAACCAACCCTGACCGCGCCGGACGGGGCACGCGACTTCACCGAAAGCAGTGAAAACAGCTATGTTCTGTCAACAGCAATCGAACAATCCGGTGAGTGGCGCATATCTGTCTGGGGCAATGACCGGCTGACCCTGAATATCGAACTGGTGCCGGACAAGGCACCAAACCTTTCCTTTGTCAGTTCACCCGCCATAACCCGGCGCGACCATGTCCGGCTGGATTATACGGCCAATGATGATTACGGCCTGGCGAAGCTTGATCTTGTGATCACGCCTGCCCCCGATGACGGGTCATATGACCAGTATGGCCCGATTGAAAAGATCGTGATTGATGTTCGCGGCGAAGGCATCAGCCAAACAGCAATGCCAACCCGTATAGAAGGACCACGTTTCATTGATCTTGTTGCGCATCCCTGGGCGGGATTGCCGGTCAATATCCAGTTGGTGTCGCAAGACAATGCCGGTCAAACCGGACAAAGCGACATCAGGTCATTGATGTTGCCCGAACGCGAATTCACCCATCCGGTTGCGCAAAAGCTGATTGCCATCCGACGCGGGCTGTTACGTTATCCCGAGCGTGCACTTGAAATGCACCAGGCAATCTTGCCAATCCTTTATGCCCCACAGGCCTTCAATGGGCATATCGGAGTGTTTCTTGCATTGTCGGTTGCCGAAAACCGGCTGGCGGCAAATCTGCATGACCGTGCTGTTCATCAGGATGTCGCGGGCCTTCTTTGGCACATTGCCGAGGAGGTCGAGCGGGGCAGTTACGGCATTGCCGAACGCAACCTGATGGAGGCCGAGGAACGGCTGCTTGAAGCGTTACAAAACCCCGATATCACCGAAACCGAGATTGCCCGCCTGATCGAGGAATACCGTCAGGCGCTGAACGAATATCTGGCCGCATTGACCCGCGAAAGTCCCCAGATGGGCGAAGATCAGCCCGAAGCATCCGCCACCCTCGAACAGCAGGATCTTTCGCGTATCATTGATCAGATTGATGCGCTGATGCGGGCCGGTGCGCGTGATCAGGCACGCCAACTGATTGATCGCCTGCGCGAACTGGTCGAAAACATGCAGGTCACCACCGGTGAAGGCGGCATGGACATCACGTCCACCCTGCGCGAAATGCTTGATGGGATGCGTGATCTGGCGCGCCGCCAACAGGACCTTATGAACCAGGGCGACAATTCATCAGCCCAATCTGGCCCGGTTCCACGTGCCAATCAGCAACAGGGTCTTGCCGATGATGCTACCGACATCATGAACAGTCCGGGTATCAACCAGTTTGGTGATGTCAGCGGCATGAATACGGTCATTGATGCCATGCGCGGGGCTGCAGATGCGCTTGGACATAACCGCTCACACGAGGCATTGCAGTTCCAAAGACAGGCGATGGAAGCCTTGCAACAGGGCATTGGCGAGATCAGCCGCGCACTTGAAGGTCTGAGCCAGATGGCCCCGATGCTCGAAGATTTGGAAGGAACCGGCCGCCGGGACCCGTTGGGCCGCCCGGTCGGTGGCGATGGCACCACCATCATTCCCGATGTGAATACCCTGGAACGGGCATGGCGCATCCTTCAGGAATTGCGCCGCCGGTCCGGTGATCCAGATCGCCCGCAAATCGAACAGGAATATATCGACAGATTGCTGAAACGGTTCTGAGCATTACCAGCCCACCAACAAGGACCAAGGTACCCCAGACACAAAAAAGGCAGCGTATGACAACGCTGCCTTTTGATTTGATCGATCGGGTTCCTTACGGCTCGACCGCTTCGCGCGGATCAAGGAAGGTAACCTGCAACCGGGTTGCCGTCGGGTTCGGACGACGGATTTTGGTTTCGACCGTCAGGCTTTCGCCAACCGGCAACATTTGCTGTTCCATCGGCATTTCAGCACCGGCGGGCACTTTGGATTCGTCATAGATCAGCGGAACCTTTTTGCGCTGGACCACACGATCGAGCGGATCAAGCAGCTCGATCAGAAGATAGGGCAGTACGCGCGGTTCTTCGCTGATATTGACGATCTCGGCACGGACGACCAGAACATCAACACCGTCTTCATCTTCACGGGTCGGCGGCAATTCCCGAATATCAAGGCCTTCGCCAACATGGGGCACATCAAGCCCGATCATGTCATAGACCTTGGCAACCGGCGGCCACAGATTGATCAGGTAATCCTTGGCAAAATAGCCACCCGCACCAATGCCGCCAATCAGCAACAGGAAGATGATCCAGCCAACGATACCCTTTTTCTTTTTGGGTTCGGGCTTGGGATTATTGCGAATCAGCTGCTGGGGAATGGGCGGCGGATCGGGGATCTTGTCCGCTTCTTCAAATCCGGGATCAACTTGTCCCCCACCCATCTGGTCGGCATTGAAGTCCGCACCAAGCGAGCCTTCCTGATTGAAGGGTGGCGGAAGATCATTTTCCGGTGCTGCGGGCTGTGGCGCAGGCTTCTTTGCCCCCGGCGGGTCCTGATGCCAGCTATTGCCGCAGCTTTTACAGCGCACGGTTCGGCCTTTTGGACCGATTGCTTCTGTTTTAACTGAGTATTTCTTTGAACACTCTGGGCAAGTAATGATCATTGCAAACCTGGCATTTCGATGACAGCGGCATCAAACATCGGGGACAACAAAGCATGCACGACTGACGATCCCCCAATCACGTCAGCAGTGAATTACACTATATGTAAATAGCCGCGATTTAACAGACTGTTAAGTACAGATAACAGAAGCTGCCCGGATTTGGGTGTCTAATCGTTGCCTAATTGCTGCGAACATGGCATCCGAAAGCATACGAAATCCGGGTAAACCGATTTGGTCATTTCCGATATTGTCATGGCAAACGTGAATTCCAACCGTGCCAGACCATAGAGAAACCCTTGATCATTTGCCCCGGCACACGCCAATGTAGACCGTCATTCTGCCAGATGGAGCACCGATTTTGACCGAAGTTGTCAGTTTCAGGAATGTCGGGGTCCGATACGAATCCGGGCCGGAAATTTTGCGCGACCTGAATTTTTCTTTGGGCCGTGGTAGTTTCCATTTCCTGACCGGGGCTTCCGGGGCGGGCAAATCGACGCTGATGCGACTTTTATATCTGGCGTTGCGTCAAACCCGTGGCGAAATCAATATTTTCGGTCGCGACAATATCCGCATCCCGCGCGAAGAACTGCCTGCGATTCGCCGAAAAATCGGCGTCGTCTTTCAGGACTTCCGTCTGATCAATCACCTGACGACCTTTGAAAACGTTGCCTTGCCGTTGCGGGTCGCCGGGGTTGAGGATCTGCAAATCCGCAAAAACGTGACCGAACTTCTCGAATGGGTCGGTTTGGGCGATCATATCAATGCCCAACCATCACGACTTTCGGGTGGTCAACAACAACGTGTCGCCATCGCTCGCGCCGTGATCGGCCGTCCGGCCCTGTTGCTGGCCGATGAGCCGACGGGGAACGTCGATGACCGAATCGCCATGCGGTTGCTATATCTGTTTGAAGAACTGAACAAACTGGGCACCACTGTTCTGATCGCCACCCATAACCGGCAACTGGTCAGGCGATTTGGTCATACGCAGTGGCTTCTCGAAGGTGGCACCCTTCACGAGGTCACCCACAGCGGCTGACGACGACCTGAACGACAAGATCAAACCGATCAACAGGACCAAACGACGATCATGGCATTTCGCGCACATCCATCGCATCTACCGCTTGAAAGCGATTCATCCTCGCGCTTTTTGCCGAGCATCGTCGCCCTGATGGTGGCCTTGCTGACTTTTTCGATTGTCGGCCTTGCGGCCCTGCATGACAGCGTTGGTCAATGGTCTGGCCAGATCGAAGGCAGCCTGTCCATTCAGGTCCCGCCAACCGAACTTGCCAACCGGTCACCTGATGAACGTGAACAGGCGCTGCAAAATACCGTTGATGCAATCATTGATGATGTCTCCGACATGCCCGGCATTGCCCGGATCGAGGAACTCAGCCCTGATACGATGGCGGCCTTGCTTGAACCGTGGCTTGGCCCGGATGAAGTTGTCAGTGAACTTCCCATCCCGCGCATTATCGAAATCACCCCCGAAACTGGGTTCAATTACGACGCGCTTGAAAGCCGCCTTGGCGTCATTGCGCCCGAGGCGGTTCTTGATGATCATCGCATCTGGATCGAACGCATTGCCGATGTCGCTTTCTCGGTCGAACTTGCCTTGTCACTGCTGATTGTTGTGCTGTTCGGGGCCACCATGCTTTCGGTGGTTTTTGCAACCCGTTCGGGCCTTTCGATCCATCATCGGATCATTGAATTGCTCCATTTGATCGGGGCGCAGGACGGCTATATCGCCAAACAGTTCGGACGTCATAACCAGCGGCTGGCGTTTTTCGGGGCCTTGATCGGCCTTCTGATTGCCCTTCCTGTATCGGCCCTGATCGCCTGGCTTGGTCTGCGGGCTGGCTGGCCGATCCCGTCACTTGTCCTTAGCCCGACTTTCATTGCGCTGATTGTGGCCATTCCCTTTATCGTTGCGATGGTGGCCGGGATCACAGCAACACGCACGGTTCTTCGTGTATTGCACCGAATGTTGTAACCCGCCGCCCGGCTCCGTATAGTCCGTTTGTAGAGCTGCTTCCCTTTTGGGATCATGGCCTTGGCCACCTCAGGAGACCCGAACACATGCCCGCGCACTGCTATCCAGGCTCGCATTCATGAATAAGCCACCGCTCAGCGTGCAGCACCGTCGCCGGTTCCGCCGGTTTCGTTTTCTGCTTTCAATGTTGATTGTATGTGCACTGGTGTGGGCTGCCGGGTTTGTCTGGTATGTCAGCTCGATCCCGGTTTCCGTCGAAAACACCGATCAGCATACCGATGCCATTGTGGTTCTGACCGGGGGTAGTGAACGCCTTTCGGAAGGGCGCCGTTTGCTGACCCGTGGCATGGCTGACAAGCTTTTCATTTCCGGTGTGTATCGCGGTGTTGAAGTTGATGAACTTCTGTCGGTCGGAAAGTCAGACCCGCGCCTGATATCCTGTTGTGTGGTTCTGGGACATGTCGCTGAAAACACGCGCGGCAACGCACTGGAGACAGCGGTCTGGGTCTATGAAGAAGGGTATAAAAGCCTTCGCATTGTGACCGCGAACTATCACATGCCGCGATCGATGCTTGAATTCAAAAGTCTGATGCCCGATGTCGAGATCATCCCGCACCCGGTCTTTCCCGATAATGTCAAAATCGATAACTGGTGGCGGTTCCCGGGAAGCACGGCGCTGATTGCCAGTGAATTCAACAAATATATGTTTGCCAGCCTGCGCAACACGCTGTTGCAATGGTTGCCCGATGGCAATCATCCGGGCTTGCGCGGTCCCGGTGATGCATCCCCCGCCCCGCAGGATTATTCCGCATCGAATGCAACAGGCAAAGGCAGTTGAACAATCGGCATTTTCCGATTGCAATATAGCTGTTACAAAGCAGTAAATATCAAGATCATGTAAGTGGGTTTAGACCCAAGGCGTATGAAGGACTTTTCTGTATGAGAACCCTCCGCGCGTTACTGTTTAACGTGTTGTTTTTCGGTGGAACGGCGATTTTGTGCCTCAGCCTGATCCCGTTAATGTTGTTTGGGCGCAAGGCCAATCAGTTTGTCGGTCATGCCTGGTGTCGGCTGGTACAGTTCATGCTGCGCTATTCGGTAGGCATGCGCAAACGAATTACCGGACTGGAAAACCTGCCGGATGGTCCCTGTATTCTGGTGGCAAAGCATCAGTCTGCGTGGGAAACACTGACCTTCCATACCGTGGTTACCGATCCGGCCTATATCCTGAAAAAGGAACTGACGAAAATTCCGGTCTTTGGACAGTTCCTGACACTTTCGGGGCAGATTGCCGTTGACCGTTCGGCAGGTGGATCCGCCCTTAAGGACATGATCAAAGGTGCCGCCGAAGCACTGGCAGAAAACCGCCAGGTGGTGATCTTCCCGGAAGGAACGCGAACACCACCCGGTTCAGACCGCCCGTACCATCCGGGTATCTATGCGCTGTATAAAGCGTTCCCGCAATATAAGGTGATACCTGTTGCGTTGAATTCCGGCATGTTCTGGGGGCGTCACAGTTTCATGAAATATGGCGGCAAGGTCACGATGGAATTCATGAAGCCGATCGAACCCGATCTTGATCGCAAGACCTTTATGAAAGAAATCAAGAACCGCATCGATACCCGAACCCGGGAACTCGAAGCCGAAGCACAGCAGGAATTCAACCTGCCGATGCTGACATCCGATGACATTGCCGCGGAAAAGGCCGATCAGGCAGCCGCCAAACAGCAAGACACCCTTTCGGACAAGGCGTCCTGATCCGGTTTGGGCATGGCTGAAATCCATCACGGCCCGCCCAACCGATACAGCCACATCAGATACAGACCCAACAAATAAAAGGCCGGTGATATTCGTCACCGGCCTTTTTGATTGAATGCGGATCGCGATCCGTGCGGTCTATTTTTTGCGGCGCGTCGCCTGCCAGATGCCAAAGGCAATCAGAACAATCCCGCCCAGGTGATACATATGCAATTCTTCCCCAAGGAAGATGATCGCAAGCACACTGGCAAAGACCGGCATCAGATACAGGAACACCCCGGCATTGGCCGGACCAACCACCGAAACGCCCTTGTTCCAGAACAGATACCCAAGGAAGGCTGGCCCCGCACCGATATAGAAAATCTTGAGCATGTCGGGCCATGCCGGATCAAGATGGGTAAAGAACGGTTCCCCATCAATCAGGATCGACCAGATATAAAGCGGCGTCAAAAAGCACAAGCCGACCAGCGCGGAAACGAAGACAAGGCTCAGCGGATGAACCCCCTTGGGCGCACGTTTCAGCAGCATGGAATAGGCGGCCCACACCATCGCCGAAATCATCGCAAACACATCGCCCGACACGAAATCCATCCGCGCAAAGACCGAAAGGTCCCCTTTGGCAATGATGGTGGCCGTTCCGGCACCGGCGACAAGAACACCGACCCATTGCCCGAGCTTGGGCTTGTCAGCACTGAGGACTGCGGCAAACAACAACACCCAGACCGGGGTTGTCGCATTCAAAAGGCCGGTATTAACCGCCGTCGTGTTATAAGCCGCCAGATAAATCACGACCGAAAACAGGAACACGCCGGTAAAGCCGATCAGGAACATCGACATTTTGTGCTGTGCCATCAGCTTGAGGTCGCGGCGCAAATATTTAAAGCAGACCGGGAACAGCATCACGGCTGCCACGACCCAGCGCCAGAATGACAATGCTTCAAACGGCACGGTCGCATTGACACCGCGCGCCACCACATGGTTCGACCCCCACATCATCGCGCAGGCAATCAGCATCAGATAGGCGACCGTCATCGGGGTATGATCACCAGCCGAACCGGTTGTTGCCGTAGCAGAGCCCTGTGTAAGATTATTCCCCTGCGCCATCAGATACCGGCCCCCATATTGATCTCACCATATTCGCGCCGAACCAGATCCATCAGATCATGCAAGGGCGGGTCGACAATGCCCATCTCGTCAAGATGTTGCACAGTATTTTCAAGATATTCCAGATTGGGGCCAACATTGCCGTGTGCAGCAACAATGATCTCAACAGCCGTACGCACCGGAAGATTGCCGGCATATTGCTGATGGGTCGGATCGGCGACATAGGTATGCGCAATCACGGTTCGACCATCCTCAAGTTCGACTTCAACATCGGCCGGAATATAGGTATTGGTCACAAGTTCCCGTTCATCGAGATACGCCTTGACCGCGTTCCAGTTTTCCGGCGCGATACGAAATGCATTCCCGACACACTCGCCCCCGGCATTCAGGCCAAGAACAAGCCCCGGATTTTCGGGCGTTCCGCGATAATGATGGGAATAGATGCAGAATGACCGGTGATAGCCACGCAATAATGCACGCGACCGCTCGGTAAATTCAAAACCGGGCCGCCACAACAGCGACCCATACCCAAAGACCCATCTTTCTGCGTGCTGAACCAAAATTTCCTCCGGCGACAAGACCTTCCTGCCAGTGCACGCGCCTGATTACAGCGTCTTGCAAGCATCTGGTCAGCAAGGAAGGTGACCCTAATCATTTTCGACTTGTTTGAAAACAACCGAGCACAAAAGAAATGGCTTTCTTTGCCGACCCTGAAAGCAGCCCCGAGATATAAACACCCCGACCGGGTCAAATCACCGGTCGGGGTGCCATGTTTGGGCTGAAATAGGGACCAGGTTATCCCAACTAGCTTTGTGACGCCGCCTTTTGCCGTCCCTGAAGAACCATGCGCACAATCAGGAACCCGGAAAGTCCCAGCATGATTACCGCGATTGGCGATTTCAGAAGGAAGAGCGCATCACCACCACTGGCGGTGAATGCACCGCGGATCAATTGTTCAAGGGCCGGGGCCAACAAGAACCCGATCACGAATGGCAACGTTGAAACCTGAAGTCGTCTGATCAAATAACCGATGACGGCAAATACCAGTGCCGTACCCAAACCACGATACCCGCCATCCTGAACATAGGCAGCTGTCAGCGAAACAAGCAAGATCAGCGGCATGACGATATCTTTGGGAATGCGGGCCATATGCACCAGGAAGCGCATGACAAACCCGCCAAAGGTCCAGTTGAAGATATTGCCCATCACCATCAGCGTGAACAGCCCGAATGCCATGACCAGATCCTTGTTCATGATCATGCCATAGCCGTCAATTTCCTTGATCTCGGTGAATTTGAACACCGATGGACCAAACGAGAAATCGCCAATCGTCTCGACCGCAAGGATCAGGAACACAGCCGCGAAATTCCCCGGAATGCCCAAGCTCATCACCGGAATAAGGTTGGCACCCGATACCGCGGAATTGGCGGCCTCGGTTGCAACCACGCCTTCGGGCGTGCCTTTGCCGAATTCGTCGGGCTTTTTGGAAAGACGCTTGGCCGTGTCATAGGAAAGCGTTGCCGCCGTGGTGGTCCCGATGCCCGGCAGGGCACCGATGACAGTCCCGATGCTTGCCGAACGCAGGATTGCCGGCATCATTCGCAACCGTTCCGCCCATGTGAGCGAGGGCCCCATTTCAGGCGTTTGGGGCAAGCTTTCACGCGCCTTTCGGGCGCGCGACATATCTTCGACACTGATCAGAACTTCTGAAAGAACCAGAACGCCGAGGACCGCCGACGTCAAAGGCACGCCGGAACCAAGACCATCAAGGCCAAGGGTCAGACGCACACCATTCCCCGAAAGCGTTGTGCCAACCAGTGACAGCAGCATCCCCAAAAGCCCGCCAAGCAATCCTTTAAGCGGAGCATTCCCGACAACGGCCGCCATGAAACAAAGCGACAGGATAATCAGGGCCGACTTTTCCGGAAGGTCAAGAACACGTTCAACCGCCACCGCAAATACAGGTGCGGCTACAAACAGCACGATGTCGGAAAAGCTGTCGCCCATGACCGATGCAAAATGGCTGGTCTGGATGGCCTTGCGGGCCTGACCTTTTTGCGCCATCGGATAACCGTCAGCAGTCGTCAGGAACGCATCGGGCGTGCCTGGCGTATTAAACAGGATGGCCGGCACAGCACCGCCAACCGTCGCCCCCTTCATCAGACCGACAAGGCAGCCCAAAACCGGCAGCAATGCTTCGTTCGAATAGCCAAAAACAGATGTCAAAACCGGCAAGGCAAGGGCAAGCGCAAATGGCCCGCTCAGCCCCGGAATGGCACCAAAGAAGATCCCCGATATAATTCCGGTCAGAACCATCAGGACCGGCATCAGCCAGAACTGTCCATCGGCATCAAAGAACACCGAATGGATGCCCAGCCCGATATATTGAAACGCCAATTCCATGATCGTTCCTTAAAGATTACGGTTGGGCGGCAGCGACACGTCTTCGAGCAGGCCGTTAAAGACGAGAATCAAAAACAGCACGGTCAAAAGACAGATCAGCACATCACGCCAACGCAGACGATGCCGGGTCATGAAAACAAAGCCGCAGGTAATCACCATTCCGCCCAGGAAGAAGCCAGCGACATTGATCGGGAATGTGGTGGAAACCGCGCGATAAGACGAAATGACACCAAGGCCAAGACCGTTCCACGCCCATACCAGCGCCGGGCCGGTATTGGACATGAAGAACAACCCGACAAAAGTCAGCAACAGGAACTGCACCAGGAAAAAGATATTGGCGCCCGTGATTTCACCTGTCGGTTCCCCGGCATTGTCCGGACCGCGACGAAAGTGACCAAGCGTAAGCAACAAGCCAAGCGGCATCATCAGTCCGGCCAGGATCACCGGAAAGAAGGAGTCTCCGGGCGCAATCCGCCCGGAGATCGTACGTTCGATAATGCCGCCCCGAATGTCATTGGGAAACCAGACGGTGAAGCACAGAACACAGAAAACAAGTGTCCCCACCCCCAGCCAAAGGTTCCACCGCGCCTTTTTCTCTGGCGCTTCGAGACGGGAAGCACTCATTCTACCAGTGCTTTCATCATCTCGACATTGGCGGCATAGCCATCAATGATGGTTTTGCGCAATGCGTCGCCGGTTTCGATAACCGGTGCCGGCGGATACTGTTTTTCGATGAATTTCCGGGTTTCACTTTCCGGATTATTCAGGATTTCAGCAACCGCTTCCGCGATGGTGTCGCGAACTTCGTCAGACATGCCTTTCGGCGCAACGATGATGTATTTGTAGCCAAGATCAAGGTCGATACCCTGTTCTTTCAGGGTCGGGGTATCAGGGGCCTGCACCAGATGGGTGCTTTCGGCCGACGACAGAATGGTCAGTTCGCCAGCTTCGACCAGCGGACGCTGAACACCGCCGCCCCAGGACAGGTTGGCATCTTCGGCCACAACGGCGTTCAGGGCACCTTTGCCGCCTGCTGTGCGCAGGTGGTTAACAGTGATGCCAAGTTTACGTGCAATAACTTCTGCACCCGCTTCAACCTGGGTGCCCCAGTTGGCCCAGACAAGGGTTTCCCCGGCTTCTGCGGCGGCTTTGACGTCATCAAGCGATTTCCAGCCCGACGAAGTCCGCGCCAATACCGCCATCTGCGAACCGGCAGTGGTGGTGATATAGGTGAAGTCTTCGGGCGAGATATTGTCGCTGTTCATCGGCGCGAAGTTATAGGTCGTGGTGATGGCAAAGCCGAGAGTCTGGCCATCGGGCGCCTCGTTCTTGAGCTGTGCAGACATCACAGCGCCATCTTCGCCGGATTTGTTTTCCGGGACCAGAATCCAGCCACGGGTCTGTTCAAGTTCCTTGGCCAGCATACGGGCCTGAACATCGGTTCCGCCACCTGCGCCATAACCGATCCAAAGACGGATTGGTCCGTCGGGTTTCCAGTCTGCGGCGAATGCCGAACCGGTGCTCAAGGCCAGCATTGCAGCTGCCGCCAGTACCTTTTTCATTCTCAAACTCCTCGTTCTCCAGACGTGATAGGTTCCAAAATCTTTACGATTTTTTTCCTTCGATGATTTCCATCGGACGGTGCCCCCTTGGCAGTTCGAAACGCTGCACAAGAATTTGTTTTTCGTTGAAACTGCGATCTGTTGCTTCCCAGATCAGGCCAACATGCGGTGCCGCCAGATCAAGGTTTGCGCAGGCCTTGGCAGACAGTTCGTCCGCCGTGACGCGATGTGTGACCGACAAGGTCGGCAGATTGAATTTTTCTGCGAGATGACGGTGGACCGAAACCCCGTCAAAATTGTTCAGACCACCACGGTCTGACAGTCCTTCGGCGTGGGCCTTGCGCAGGAAAATGGAACTGAATACCGGGCGTTCGCCCTCGATCCAGACCAGACGATCAAGTCGCACGACCGGATCGCCTTCAAAGCCGGCGGCCAATGGTCCGAGTTCTTCGGTATGGGCTTCTTCGACCGAGATTCCCCGCGTATAGGGCAACAGGTTTTCACCCGTAACCGGATCGCGAAACCGATAGACGTGCACCTCGGGGACCTGATTTCGGAAATCGGCAATAAAAGTCCCGAGTTTGCGCCGACGCACAACGATGCCCTGCTCAACCAGCTGCGCCAGCGCCTTTTGCACGGTGCTTAAACCAACCGGAAGGACGTCGCACAGTTCCGTCTCGCTCGGCAAAGGATCACCGGGCAGGTAATGACCATCACGGACACAGCCGTAAAAGGCTTCGGCAAGGCGCGCATATTTTGGAAGCGAGCTGTTTGCATCACCGGCTTCCATTTCTGCGGCCACACGTTTCAGTGCGTTTGTTGTGCGTTCCTTGTTCATGACACAATCATAAAACTAACTAGTTATGACTTGTCAACTACGTAGTTAAAGAATAGAAACAGTTATGAAGATAACGGCGGTTGGGCGCGTTGCGTCCCGTCTTTGCTGTTTTGGAAAGACTTCAAGGAAAACCTATGAGTACCAATAACTTCGCCATTGCCACAGGCCACCCGATCGCCACAGAAGCAGCGGAAACAATGCTGCGCGCAGGCGGCAATGCCATCGATGCCGGCGTTGCTGCGGGGCTGGCACTTGGCGTTGTTCACCCCGAACTTGTGTCTGTTGCCGGTGTTGCCCCGATCATTTTGCGCGATGGCAAAACCGGACGGATTACAAGCTATGACGGGGTTGGTGTTTGGCCCAAAGCCGCCAATGTCGAATGGTTCCACAAAAATTTCGGCGATTCCGTGCCCGAGGGCATTTTGCGTACCGTGGTCCCCGCCGCCCCGGCCGCCTGGATTCGCGCCCTGTCCGAATTTGGCACCATGCGCTTTGGTGATGTGGCAGCCCCGGCGATCAAGGCAGCACGTGACGGTTTTCCGGTGTTCGAATTGCTTTCCGAATTCGTTAAATCCCGCCACCGCGAATATCAGCGATTTGAATCAACAGCCGAGATTTTCCTGCCCAATGGCAAACCGCCGGTCGTTGGCGAAACCTTTGTCCAGACGGATCTCGCCAACAGTTTGCAAATCATGGTCGATGCCGAACGCAATGCCAAAGGTGACCGCAAAGCCGGATTAGCCGCGGCAAGGGCAGCGTTTTACGAAGGTGAAATTGCCCAGCGCATCACCGCATTCCATGCTGAAAATGGCGGTCTTCTGACCATGGAGGACATGGCATCCTATGAAGTGCGCGAAGAAACAACATTTCCGGTGAAGTTCCGCGGCAGCGAAATTTACTGTTGCGGGGCATGGTGTCAGGGCATTTCAATGGCTGAAACACTGACCATGCTTGAAAAGGCTGGCAAGGAGCGGATTCTTACGCCAGATGGCGATATTGACCGGCATTTCCTGCTTGAGGTGCTTAAACGGGTTTTCGCCGACCGCGAAGCCTTTGTCACCGACCCCGATTACATGAAAGTTGATCCGGCGTCCCTGCTTGATGCCTCTTTTGTTGCCCAACGACTGGCAACGATATCAGAAACCCGTTCTGATCCGATGCCCGCCCCGGGCGACATGGATCACATCAATGCCGCGTATCGCAATAACGCCGGCGAAACTCCCGAATATGCGCGCGGTTCTGCCGACACGTCACATGTCAGTGTGATTGATGGCGACGGCAACATGTTTTCTGCCACGCCAAGCGACCCAAGCTCCGACACCCAGGTCATTCCCGGCACAGGACTGAGCGTATCGTCGCGCGGGTCACAGTCACGCGCCATCCCGGGGCATCTGAATGCATTGGCACCGGGTAAACGCCCGCGCCTTACGCCCAACCCGATCCTTGGCCTGAAAGATGGCAAACCATGGATCGCAATGGGAACCCCGGGCGGTGACATTCAGATCCAGGCAATGGCACAGGTTCTTATCCATATGATGGATCGCGGCAAAGGCCTGAAGGAAGCCATTCTGGAACCGCGCGTTTCAAGTTATGCCTATCCCGGCTCCTTTGCCCCCCACATCGCCTATCCGAACAAGGTTCTTTATGAACAGGACCTGCCGGATGCCGCGATCGCGGAACTGCAAGCGCGCGGTCATGACATGGAAGCCTGGCCGCAACAAACCTGGAAGGCTGGCGGGATCTGTGTCGCCATGTCTGATGAACACGGCAATCTGACCGCCTTTGCCGATCCCCGCCGTGCCGGCACCGCAACAGTCAACGCTTAACCCCTTCGCGCCACCACCACGCAGGAGACAGGCACCATGGAAATTCCGACCGAACTGTTTGCGCAACTGACCGATCCGGCGACGGCAGATACAGCGTTTCACGACCTTTGTGCGAACGCGATCCCAAACGAACTATACAGCGCCATGCGTTACCACCCCGCCACGATCGAGGTAGAACGCATAGCGTCAACCATGCCCGAAATTTACCCGGTCGGCGGTCGCAAACCGAAAAAGGACACGCCGTGGGGACAAAAGGTCCTGATAGATCGCCACATCAATCTTGGCAGCGGTGCTGACGATATTCGCTGGGCATTCTCCGACCACGAAACCATCCTTGGGCTGGGTCTTGATCAGGTTATGAATGTCCCGGTAATTTTGGGCGAACAGGTTGTCGGCACGATGAATTACCTGCGCCCGCAACAGCCGTTTAGCGTGCAGGAACAAGCCATCGCCCAGCTTCTTGCCGCCTGCCTGGCAGCAAGACTGGCCTGACCGGCCTAGCGTTTCATAATCACCAGCGCAACGCCAAGTGCCGCAACCCCGAAACCGGCAAATCCGAGCGCACCAAGATGTTCATCAAACAGAACCCACGCAAAGAAAGCAGCAGTCGGCGGCACAAGATAAAACATGCTGGCGACCCGGGTTGCTTCGCCCTGTTTGATCAGAACCATCAATAACATGATCGCACCGATTGACAGCACCAGCACAAGCCACGCCATCGCCAGAATGAAATTCATGCTCCATTCGACGGTCAGCTCATCCTTGAACAGTGAGACGACACCGACAAAGGCCGCAGCGGCAACATATTGAATGACCGTACCGCTCATCAGGTCCATGCCGGTACAGAAACGCTTTTGATATAATGTACCGGCGGTCATCCCCAGCAAGGCCATCACGGCCAGCCCGATGCCAAACGGGGTAATGCCAATGCCATCGCCAATTTTGGGCACAAGGACAAGGGCCACACCGACAAGTCCAAGAACCAGTCCACCCCACTGGCGCATCGAAACCCGTTCGCCAAGAAGACTGCCAACAACCGATGCCGTGACGACGGGCTGCAACCCGACAATCAGTGCGGCAAGGCCGGATGGCAAACCGGTATCAATCGCCCAGAAAACGCCGCCCAGATAAATGCCATGCACCAGAACGCCGGCCGTTCCGATATGCGATGCTTCCCGCCAGGAGGACGGCCATCTTGCCTTCATCAGCATCACAACCGGCACCATCAACAAAATGACAATCGCAAACCGGACAAACAGGAAAACAAACGGATCGGCATATGGCAGGCCGAATTTGGCGCCGACAAATCCGGTGCTCCAGAGAAACACAAAGACAAACGGCATGATCCGGCCAAATGCCGGGTGGTTGGTGGCAGACATGACTTCCCCTCTAACCGGCGGGCGGTGCAGAATGGGGCGCATCACCAACCGAATGACGGCCTGTAATAACAGGCCGTCTCGATATTATTCCGTGGGCTTTTTCTTGCCCTTTTCGTCGCTTTGGCGGTTTTCACCCTCGGCCGAGAAATTGGTGAAATACTGTCCGGCATCGACAATGCCACGGCGGATTTCACGCGTGCGGGTAAACAGATCAAACAGTTTGTCCCCCTCGCCCCAGCGGATGGCGCGCTGCAATGCCATCAGGTCTTCCTGAAAACGGCCAAGAACTTCAAGCACGGCTTCGCGGTTGTTCAGAAACACGTCGCGCCACATGGTCGGATCGGATGCCGCAATACGGGTAAAATCACGGAAACCCGATGCGGAAAACTTGATCACTTCCTGACGCAGGGCATCTTCAAGATCGGTTGCCGTACCGACGATGGTGTAGGCAATCAGATGCGGCAGATGCGATGTGATCCCCAGAATGCGATCATGATGGTCGGCATCCATGCATTCGACATACATGCCACAGGCTTCCCACAGGGCTTTGACTTTTTGGGTCGCACTTTCGGGTTCGCCCGCAATCGGGGTCAGGATGCACCAGCGTTCCTCGAACAATTCGGGAAAACCTGAATCCGGACCGGAATGTTCGGTCCCGGCAAGCGGATGGCCCGGAACAAAATGCACGCCTTCGTCAAGATGCGGTGCAATGTCACGAATGACCGATTGCTTGACCGATCCGACGTCAGAAACAATCGCACCCTTTTTCAAGGCACCGGTAAGCTGTGCGCCAATGGCTTCGTTGGCACCGACCGGCGCACAGATCATCACCAGATCCGCATCCACGACCGCTTCCTTGATGTCACAATAAGCTTCATCGGCGATGCCAAGTTCAAGCACGCGATCGCGGGTCTTTTCAGACCGCACGGCACAGGTGATCTTGTTGGCAAGGCCGTCACGTTTGATGCGACGCGCCATCGAGGACCCGATCAGGCCCATACCGATAAAGGCGACAGTATCAAAAAGCGGCTGGGATGCGGTATTGGTCATTTTACTGGTTCACAAAGTCTTTGATGGTCTGAAGGCAGATTTCCATTTCTTCCTTCGTGCCGATGGAAACACGAAGCATCTGCGGCAAACCATAGGCACCGATTTTGCGCGGGATCACGCCACGGGCCATCATGAAATCATTGGCGGCATCGGCATCCTTGCCAGCAACTTCCGGGAATTCGACCATGACAAAGTTGCCATAGCTCGGATGTGCCTTAAGGCCTGCAATCGCATTAATCTCGTCACGGAACCAGGCAAGCGTTTCCGCATTGTGGCGTACACATTCATTGACGAAATCATCATCATCAAGGGCCGCAACGCCCGCTTCCTGGGTCGGCAACGGCACGTTGAACGGATTGCGCAGGCGCTGCAACACATCGGCAATTGCCGGCGGCGCATAGCACCAGCCCAGACGAATGCCGCCAAGACCATAAATCTTGGAGAATGTCCGGGTCATCACGGTGTTGTTGCCGGCTTTGACCAGTTCTTCGCCCGCGCTGTAATCTTCCTGACCGGTCATGAATTCGGCATAGGCCGCATCAACCACAAGAACGATATCTTCGCGCAGGCCATCACGCAGACGCTTCATCTCGGCATCGGTGATATAGGTCCCGGTCGGGTTGTTCGGGTTGGCAACGAAGACGATCTTGGTTTTGTCGGTAACAGCGCCAAGCAATGCATCGACATCGGTCGTCATGTTGGTTTCCGGCGCGGTGACCGGGGTTGCACCAACACCCATTGCCGCAATCGGATACATCAAAAAGCCGTGCTGCGAATAAAGAACCTCGTCACCCGGACCGGCATAGGCACGGATCAAAAGCGTCAGCAATTCATCAGAACCGGCACCACAAACAAGCTGATCGACTTCAAGGCCGTATTTTTCGGCAAGCTTGTTGCGCAAAAGATCACAACCACCATCCGGATAACGATGCAGACGATCAGCGGTATTGCGAAGGGCCTCCATTGCCTTGGGGCTTGGACCAAGGGCACCTTCGTTGGACGACAGCTTGATCACGCGCTGGGCACCAGCAGAGCTGGATTTTCCGCCTTTGTAGGGCGCGATATCAAGAATTCCGGGGCGGGGGGTGGGCGCAGACATAACTTAGGTTCTCCCAGAGGAAGCGGCAGCCAATGGCAGCCTGCCAAAAATTGTTAACTCAGTGCGTCTTCTGAAATCGGCACCGCATAGGCACCGACCACACGCAAGCTTTCAGGGGCAAGTCCCTGTTTTGCGAGTGTGTCCTCGAACGCATCGGCGCGATTACAAAAGAATCCCGGCACATCAACAAGAACAAAACGCCGATCTGCGACCGTATCGTCAGAAAAGCCAAGGATTGTCGCCCCGTCGATACCATCCGCAATTTTTTTGCGCACCGTATCCATCGATATTTCTTTCGACAGGCTGACAACAAACAGAGTCCTGTCATCACCACTGTCTTCCAGATCAATCGCGGCAAGAACAAAACCCTCGGTCTGTTCGCCGCGCCCGACCGGGCGACCGCCAAATGGCAATTTGGAGACGACCTTGACTGCCGTATCATCCGTCAGCAGCGTCCACCACGGCATGGCTTCACCAAATTCGGGTTTGGGAAACACACCCACCGCCGCCCGGCCGTCTTCAAGCGCACCGAATGCTTCGCGCGGGGTATCAAATTCGATAATTTCGTTCAAACAGCCAAAGTTAAGGCGGGCAAGTTCCCAGCAATCCTGACCATCGGCGTTACGGCACAATGCAACCGTATATGGCGCTTCAAGCCTTGTGCCCGCCGCGATCATTTCGCGCCAGATCTGGATCAGTGCCGATTTCGGAAAGGCCCCGTCATGACGATTGACCAATGTCCGCATGATGCGGGCTTCGCGGGCCGGACGATAGGGCACCTTGACCTTGCCACCAGCAGCAATCACCCGGTCCTTATAGGCCCCGACGGCCTGGACTACTTTGGTACGCCGAATGATCAGCGATTGCAGCGCCTGATCGATTTCATCGATCTCGCCGCGCAAGCCATCAAGGTCAAGATTTGCCAAATTTTTATCGTCAGACGCCATAATCTACTCTTCTTTTGAACGGCGCACAGTATTAGGACAGGGCCGCCGAATTGCAAAGAAAAGATTGACTAAACCGGGTCTGCTTCATAGCTAGAACAAACGAATTTTCTGCAAACTCGGCAACAAATGCAAAAACACAACCGGGTTTTAACGAAAAGTCACGTTATGACAGGGAAACCAACGTCCATGAACACCGCCCTTAACAAAGACAAGCGCCCGCCGCTCCCCGGCCATCATATGGTTCTGGGAGAGACGGACAAGCTGCGCCTTGATAGCGGTGTCGAGTTTGGTCCCTTTACGCTGGCTTATCAGACCTATGGCGAACTCAATGCCGATAAATCAAACGCGATTCTGGTCTGTCATGCCCTGACCGGGGATCAGTATGTTGCCGATGATGTTCATCCGATTACCGGCAAGGAAGGCTGGTGGCGTGAAATTGTCGGGCCGGGCAAGATCATCGATACCGACAAATATTTCGTGATTTGCAGCAACGTGATTGGCGGCTGTCTTGGAAGTACGGGTCCCAAGGATATCAACCCGGAAACCGGTAAGCCTTGGGGGCTTGATTTCCCGGTGATCACGATTGCCGATATGGTGCGCGCCCAGACCATGCTGATTGATGCGCTGGGCATTGATACGTTGTTTGCAGTGATCGGCGGTTCCATGGGCGGAATGCAGGTCCTTGAATGGTGCAAAAGCTATCCGGAGCGCGTTTTTGCCGCAGCCCCGATTGCAACATCATTCCGCCATTCCGCGCAAAATATCGCCTTCCACGAAGTCGGTCGTCAGGCCGTCATGGCCGATCCGGACTGGTGCGGGGGCAATTATCTGCTCGAAGGCAAGAAACCGGCGCGTGGTCTGGCCGTTGCACGCATGACCGCACATATCACCTATCTGTCACAGCCGGCCCTGCATCGCAAATTCGGCCGCAAGCTTCAAAACCGCGGCGCAATCACATACAGTTTTGACCATGATTTTCAGGTCGAAAGCTATTTGCGTCATCAGGGCAAAAGCTTTGTCGACCGATTTGACGCCAACAGTTACCTTTATATCACCCGTGCGATGGATTACTTCGATCTGTCGATAGAATATGACGGCAGGCTCGCCGAGGCCTTTACCGGCTGCAAAACCCGGTTCTGCGTTATCTCGTTCTCAAGCGACTGGTGCTTTACCACCGCTGAAAGCCGGACCCTTGCCCATGCATTGAATGCGGCATCGTGTAATGTCAGCTGTGTCGAGATCGAAAGTGACAAGGGCCATGATGCCTTCCTACTTGATGAACCCGATTTCCACATGGTTCTGAGCGGCTTTATCGATGGTGCTGCCGAAAGCCGGGGACTGAAATAATCATGACCAATACTGTTTCAAATGCCGCCGGCAACCCGTCGCTTCCGGCACATAGCGACCGCATCCGTGTCGATCTTCAGCTGATCGCCGACATGGTCGAGCCCGGCACACGTGTTCTTGATATCGGGTGCAGTGACGGGGAGCTTCTTGGCTATTTGACCCGTACCAAAAATGTCGATGGCCGCGGTCTTGAACTTTCCAACGAAGGGGTGCGCAATTGCGTCGCACAGGGGCTTCCTGTGATGCAGGGGGATGCGGATCGCGATCTTGGCGATTATCCGGATGGCGCGTTCGATTACGCGATCCTCAGCCAGACCCTTCAGGCCACCCATCGCCCGAAAGAAGTCCTGTCGGAATTGCTGCGTATCGGCAACAAGGCGATTGTGTCCTTTCCGAATTTCGGACATTGGCGTGCGCGGTTTGACCTGATGTTCCGCGGTCGGATGCCGCAAAACCCGAACCTTCCGATCATGTGGTATGAAACGCCAAACATCCATTTCTGCACCGTACGGGACTTTGTCGCCTTGTGTAATGAAATGAATCTCAAGATCGAACGATCAATGGTTCTGAATGAAAGCGGATCGCGTGTTTCAATGGACAGTCATTCGGGCTTTGCCAATTTCTTTGGCAATCAGGCCCTGTTCATGCTGAGCAAATAGCCTATCTTTCCTGTTTCCGATCTGACAAACGCCGCAATTGCTGTTGCGGCGTTTTGTTTTGCATCACAAACCCGGTCTGTCCGCGTCTGATGACCATCAAATTCATCGCGGGGACAAAAGATGTTTTGCACATTCAAACGCATCATTCGTAACGGTGCCCTTGTCACCGTCATCGGTCTGCTTGCCGCATGCAGCCAGAAGGCCGAGACACTCAAACTTTCGGTCACACAGTTTGGCACGGCAACCGAAACCGCCTTTGACGGATATGATGCCGCCTTCAGTGCCCAGTTTGCCCCCTTCCCCAAATCGGCGGATGCACAGCGTGATGAATTTGTGCGCAACATGGCTGCATTCACCGGGCCTGTCACACCATCAAATATCGAAACACTTCTGGATCCGGATGCGGTCAAGATATCCCCGACCGTGCGCGATCAATGGACAGCAACGCTTCGTGATCTGCGCAATCAGTATCAGCAATTCGTCGCCATCTTTGACAATATCGAAGCCGGTTCCGCACTTGGTACATCTGCTGTTACCCAATCGGGACCGATACTGGAAAAGCTGCGCACGCAACTGGCAACCATCACCAGTGATTTTGCGCGCAATCCGCCGACATATCTGACAAGACGCAGCACACTGATCGCAGAGCTTAATACATTCCGAACGGATGACAGCAACGACCCCGAAGCGCGCGACCTGGAATACCAGATCTGGTGGCAACGCTGGCAAGGCCTTCTGGCAGAAGAACAGGCAATGCAGTCCAAAACTTTGCGGGCATTTTTGACTGCGACAAAACTTGGCGACAAATTGCAGGGACAGATCGACAATTACGCCAGACTGGATGTCGCATCCCTGATCGGGGCTGTTGAACAGGGCATCACCCTTGCCGATCAGATCAACAAGCTCAGTCCGCAAGAACTTGTCACGCAGGGCACGGGCCTGCTTGAAACTGCAACACAGTAAAGCCGGGGATCATCACATGACCGAGAATATCGACACCCTGATCTCAGCCGCCGAACAGGCCTATCAACAGGCATTGGTGACCTACCAATCCGCAAGCATTGATCAAAAGATCGCCACCAAACCCAAACTTGATCAGGCTGCGGAACTGATTGTCACCCTGCGCACCAAGCAGCTGCAAGGTACCATTACCGTAAGCGATCAGGATGTCGCCGCCATGCAGGATTTGCGGAACAAGGTAAATGATGCAGCCACGCTGCAAACCGCCTTGTCATCGATGGTGGCGCTGATTTTGAAATTCGTCTGATGGGTCTTAAGGGGCGACCTGGCCTCAGTTCCACCGATCGGCATCGGCGTCGTCCGATGCCTTTGCGGTGACCCATTTTTCACCTTCTGGCGTTTCTTCACGTTTCCAGAATGGTGCCCGGGTTTTCAGGAAATCCATAATGAAATCGCAGGCCTCGAACGCGGCACGTCGATGTGCGGACAAGGTGATGACGAGCACGATGCGATCGCCTGGCAGCATTTTGCCGAAACGATGAACAATGCGAACATCATCAAGCGGCCAGCGTTGTGATGCTTCGTCCGCGATTTTTTCAAGTTCGCGTTCTGTCATGCCGGGATAATGATCCAGCGTCAGGCTTGATACCCGATCATCGCCATGAAGATCACGTACCAGTCCGACAAAACTGACAGCAGCCCCGATGTCGGTGCGACCATCGGTCAGTGCAGACAGTTCTGCCCCCGGGTCAAAATCATGTTGTTGAACAGAAACGCGCGACATGGCCCCAGTCCGGTAATTCGAAACTCAGTCGAGATGCTTAAGCCCGGTCCGCAAATAGATATAGCCGGTCTGAACCGTCACAATCCCCGCAATCCACAGCAAGATATCACCAATCAGGATCGACGGGATCATATCGGGCGACGCATCCCCGACCAGAAGAAAGCCGATCGCCAGAATTTGGGCGGTTGTTTTCCATTTGGCAAGCACCGTCACCGGAAGCGGCACCTTCAGTTCGGCAAGATGTTCGCGCAAGCCCGAAACCATGATTTCGCGGCACATGATCACGACAGCCGGCAATACCGCAAGACCGGCAATGCGTTCAAACGCCACCATCATCATAAGGGCTGCAGCCACCAGTAACTTGTCCGCAATCGGATCAAGGAACCGGCCAAGCGGAGAAACCACATTCATGCTGCGCGCCAGATAACCGTCAAAGAAATCGGTCACCCCGGCAAAGGCAAACAGCGCAAAACCGATCCAGTTGCCAACCGGGCCGTCAATGTAAAACGATGCGACCAGTGCCGGGATCACGATGATGCGCGACAAGGTCAGCAGATTGGGAATCTGGTTTTTCATGAACAGGCCTGTTTGCGGGTATTTAGGGCGACAATTTCCGGCCAGAGGGATTTGCACCCCGAAGCCGCGCAATTATTAAAGCCTTGGGTCCATGACGACAAGGGCCGTGTTCAATGGCCATAAAACTGAGACACGGCCCAAGTCATTTACCTAAGCGGCTATGGCGTCTTTCTTTTTCCGGCCGATGCTCAGGACCTGATAAAGAATGATCGCAGCCAGAGTAGCCGTTCCAATCCCGCCAATCGCAAAACCACCGAACGTCACGGTAAAGTCGCCACCACCGAAAATCAGGGTAATACCAACCGTAAACAGGTTGCGCGGATCAGAAAAATCAACTTGGTTATCAACCCACAAACGGACCATTGCTGCGGCAATCAGTCCGAACACAGCCACACCAAGCCCGCCCAGAACCGGTGCCGGAATTGTGTGCAGCAATGCCCCGAATTTCGGAGAGAACCCAAGCAAAATGGCAATCACCGCTGCAATGACGAAAATCAGGGTCGAGAAAACGCGTGTGACCGCCATGACACCCATATTTTCAACATAGGTGGTCACACCCGTGCCACCGCCCGAGCCAGCCAGCATGGTCGCCAAGCCGTCGCCAACAAAACCGCGGCCGATATAACGATCCATATTCTGTTTGGTCATGCCGCCGATTGCCTTGATATGACCAAGGTTTTCAGCCACCAAAATGAAGGCCACCGGTGCGATCATGACCATGGCGGAACTTTCAAAACGCGGTGCGACGAAATCCGGCATGCCAAACCAGGCGGCGTGCGCAAGACCAGAAAAATCAACACCCGGCATCAGTCCCAGACCATTCCCCAGAACAAGAACCAGTCCATAACCCGCCAAAATACCGACCAGAATCGAAATACGGCGCAACGCAACAGGTGCATAGACAGAAACAGCAGCAACCGACAACAGGGTCAGAAGCGCCACCAGCATGTGCATATTGTCACCTGTGATGCCACTGATCCCCACTGGCGCAAGGTTCAAGCCAATGGCCGCACCGACGGCACCTGTCACCGCAGGCGGCATCAGTTTTTCAACCCACCCGGTCCCGGTTGCCATAACAACCAGACCGATGGCGACATAAAGCGCCCCGGCTGCAATGATACCACCAAGCGCGCCCCCGATATCGGGGTTCGGACCGGTCCCCGCATATCCCGTCGCAGCAATGACAACCGCGATAAACGCAAAGGACGAGCCCAGATAACTTGGCACCCGACCGGCAGTACAGATGAAGAAAATCAGGGTTCCGATACCGGAAAACAGAATGGCCAGATTGGGATCAAATCCCATCAGAAGCGGGCCAAGAATTGTGGCACCAGACATGGCAACAAGATGCTGCAATCCCATCGGGAACATCTCACCCCACGGCAGACGTTCATCAGGCATGACTGTTGAAGACCGGGTCAAAGACCAGGAAGGAAAATATCGCATTTGTTTCCTTAAGCTGAGATCGTTGATCGCACAAAAGCGCGCTGCCGGGACGGCAATATGCACACGGGGTATTACCCGCCTGCCGCCAAAAAGCAAGACATCAGCAACAGGTTATCAGTCATTTTCGTGGAAATGATCGTAGATCTTTCGCGCCAGGGCGGCACTGATGCCCTCGACTGCCTCAAGATCCGAAAGACCGGCATCGGCAACCCCGCGGGCCGATCCGAAACGATGCAAAAGCGCCTTTTTGCGCGCACCACCAACACCCGGAACCGAATCCAGAACACTTTTGCCGATCTGCTTGGCCCGTTTTGCCCGGTGGGTTCCGATCGCCCAACGGTGCGCTTCGTCGCGCAGGCGCTGGATGAAATAAAGAACCGGGTCTTTCATATCAAGACGTACCGGTGCCTTGCCCGGGATGTGAAGAACTTCCTTACCGGCATTTCGATCAACACCCTTGGCGACACCAACCAGCATCACATCTTCGATGCCAAGATCTTCGAGGACCTCGCGCGCAACGCCAAGCTGCCCCAAACCACCGTCAAGCAGACACAGGTCCGGCCAGGTGCCATTTTCACGATCCGGGTCTTCTTTTTGGGCGCGTGCAAACCGACGGGTCAGAACTTCGCGCATCATGGCAAAGTCATCACCCGGTGCGATGTCGCCCTTGATGTTGAATTTGCGATAGGCGTTTTTCATAAAGCCTTCCGGTCCGGCCACAATCATCCCGCCCACCATGTTGGTCCCCTGAGTGTGGGAGTTATCGTAAACCTCGATCCGTTCGGGCGTGCTTTCCAGATCAAGCTTGTCAGCAAGGTCTTCAAGCAGCTTGCGCTGTGTTGCACTTTCGGCAAGACGGCGTCCCAGCGCATCCTTGGCGTTGGTCAGGGCATGCTCGACCAGTTTGCGTTTGCCGCCCCGTTTGGGCACCAGCAACTCGATCTTGCGGTTGTTATTGATGCCCAGTGCATTTTCGACCAGTTCCTGGCCTTCGATCTCGTGAGACAGGAAAATCTGTTTGGGTGCGGGCTTATCGGCATAGAACTGCCCGACAAAGGCCGACAGGATTTCGGGAATTTCCGCAGACTGTTCATGGCGCGGAAAATAGGACCGGTTGCCATAGTTTGATCCAGACCGGAAAAAGAACACCTGCACACAGCTTTGTCCGCCTTCCTGATGCAGGGCAATGACGTCTGCTTCCTCGACGCCTTCAAGATTGATGTCTTGGTGCGATCTGATCTGGCTTAATGCCCGGATGCGGTCGCGATACATCGCGGCCTGTTCGAATTCCATGCGCTCGGACGCCGCCATCATATCAGCTTCAAGCTGCTTGAGGATTTTCTGGCTGCGGCCGGTCAGGAAGTCACGGCAGATATCAACAAGCCCGTCATATTCCGGCTTGGATATGCGGTCGACACAGGGTGCTGCACACCGTTTGATTTGATACAGCAAACACGGGCGCGACCGGTTCGAGAAAACCGCATCGGTACAGGACCGCAACAGGAATGCGCGCTGCAAATGGTTGATCGTATTGTTCACCGCCCAGGCAGACGCAAAAGGCCCAAAACAGCTGCCATCCTTGGCGCGTGCCCCGCGATGTTTGACGATGCGCGGGTAATCATGATCTTCGGTGATCAGGATATAGGGAAAGCTTTTGTCATCTCGCAAAAGAATGTTGTAACGCGGCTTGAGCTTCTTGATCAGGTTGGATTCAAGAAGAAGGGCTTCGGCCTCGGTATGAGTGGTGATGATTTCCATCCGGACCGTCTGGGCGACCATACGGGCAATCCGGATCGGCAATTGCATGATGCGGGTATAGGCCACCACACGCTTTTTAAGGTTCTTGGCCTTGCCGACATAAAGTACCCGGTCCTTGTCATCGAGCATCCGGTAAACGCCCGGTGCACCCGGCATGGTTTTCAGGGCGTATTTGATTGCCTCGACACCACGCGCGGCCCCGCCCCGGTTTTCGTCACCTTCAAGGGACAAACCGATTTCCCGCCCCGGGGCAGCTTCCCCGTTCGGGTTTTCGGAGGGGGCATCAGGCTTCATAAAGGCACTCCGCAATCAGACAAATACATCCAAAGTTGTGACGGCCGTCACAATCTGGCCGGGCTTTGGAACATAGCCGAAAAGATTAACATCGCAACACCGCGTCAGGGAATCGTGGCGGAAAAAAGATGTCCACCAAGACTGTGGATAACTATGTGGGTAATAGGGGGGCTTCTTCCTGCACCCCTTGAGAGTCTTAACTTTCTGTGAAGTGCCCAAATATTGAGCAAAACAGTTAAGTCATTGATTTATATATCAAAAATAACTGTCAACATGAAATCATTCGGTAATACAGCCGTAAAAATCGAATATTTTCCTTTGATTCCATCTCGCCAAATGCTTGTGCATAAGGACTGCTGCGATTCGCCCCAAGGGAATCACAGAGTCCCTTGGTCCGCCGGTTTGAAAAAGTAAATTTTTTAACGAAATCGGGCGTAAATCAACGCGCGATATTGTGCCGTTCGATTTCGACCCCGACCGCCGAGACGTCTTCAAAAACGTCGAGCTTTTCAACCCGGACGATCACCTTGCGCACGCGCGGATCAGCAAGGCACATATCCGCAAGTTTTTCCCCAAGGGTTTCCACAAGGTTCACATGACCATCCTGGCAGATGCGTCGGGTCCCAACCACAAGATCCTCGTAGCTCAGGACCGTGGTGATATCGTCATTCTGAACCCCGTCCCCTTCGAGGACTGCCAGATCAAGATTGATCCGGACCCGTTGCGGGGCTTCCTTCTCATGGTCATAAACACCGATCGAGGTATGAATGACCATATCGCGCACAAAGACACGGCGCAGGCTGCCGGCCCGGTCTGCATGGGGCAGATCGGCAAAAGGCAATGTCGTAATTTTGGCATCCTGTTTCAGGCCTGCGGTCATAGTCGGGTCTTCCTTGTGCTGCTTTTGGGTATGGGCGCCTTGTGCTGCCCTCCCCGTCCGGCCGATGTCAGACCATCATGCCTGACATCATTCGATTGGCTTGTCATTATTGCCACTGGGCGCCCAATCAAGGTGCTGCCCGCCGTCAAGGGCTAACATTTGCCCGGTGATGGCAGGCGCGGCAAGGAAAAATCGAACCGCGTCGCAAATCTCTTGCGGGTTTGTCCCGACTTTAAGCGGGGTTTTCTCGCACTGCTGATCGAAAATGTCCTGTGTTTGTCGGCTACTAGGCAAAGCCGGACCCGGCCCGATCGCATTAACACGAATTTTCGGCGCCAATGCCAGTGCAAGGGTCTGGGTCAAGGTCCACAACCCGGCCTTTGACAATGTATAGGTCACGAAATGCGGGTTCAGATTCCAGACCCGCTGATCGATAATATTGACGATCAGGCCTTTGACATCGTCGGGCAGGCGTTTGGCAAATTCCTGTGACAGAACAAACGGCGCCCGCAGATTGGCCTCCATATGGAGGTCCCAGCTTTCGCGGGTGGCCGATTGAATGTCATCATATTCAAATGTCGACGCATTATTGATCAGAACCGCAATCGGCCCCAAGGCCGCCTGTGCTTCGCGCACAATCCGGTGGGTGTCTTCTTCGTTGGCGAGATCGGCGGAAATCACACAGGCGCGTCGGCCAAATGCACGGATTTCCTCGGCCAGGCTTTCGGCATCCTTGCGCGAATGATGACAGTGCAGCGCTACATCATAGCCATTTCGCGCCAGATCAAGCGACAGGGCCCGACCGATGCGTTTAGCTGCACCTGTAATCAAAACGTTTTTGGGCACCTGTGCAGTCATTTTCTGCGGATCCCTTTATGCGTCTGTCAATTCAACCAAGCCGGTCTTCAGGCTGCTACAAGTTGGAAGACATAAACCAAATAGGCAATCACAAATGCACTTCCGGTAACGCGCGAAATTTTGCGAAACGCATAGGCAACAGCAAGCAACCCGACGGTTACCGCCAGCATGATCCACAAATCGGAATTCAAAATCTGTTCCGGCACCGGAATTGGCGCAATAAGCGACACCCCGCCAATAATCACCAGAAGGTTCAAAAGGTTCGAACCCAGCACGTTGCCAAGTGCAACGTCTGAATGACCACGGAATGCCGCGACCACAGATGCCGCAAGTTCGGGCAATGACGTTCCGAACGCAACCAGCGTCAAACCGATAACGGCCTCGGAAACACCGAACTGCCGGGCAACGGCAACGCCACCGTCAACAAGCCATTCCGCCCCGAACATCAGTGCGACAATCCCGATCAGGGTTGCCGCAAGCGGCTTGGCCCAACCTTTGGGCACCTCGCCAACTTCATCGACTTCTTCTTCATGCAAATGGCTGGCTTCGCTGGGCATGTTTTTGTCATGCTTGTAGGTGAAATACCAGATAGCCGCCAACACACACAGCATCAGGGCCCCGGCCCACCGGTCAATCGCCCCGAACATGCAAAGTGCGATGAACAAAACGGTGCCCAGCAGCATGGTGCCGCCATCGCGAACAACCGTGATGCGTCCTGCCGCAACCGGTTTAAGCACCGCAACCGCACCGAGGATCAGCAGGATATTGGCAATATTGGAACCGACCACATTGCCCATCGCAATATCGGCCGTTCCTTTGAGCGATGCGTTCAATGACACGACAAATTCCGGCGCCGATGTCCCGGCCGCAACGATCGTCAAACCGACAATGACTTTTGACACCCCAAGCAAAAGAGCCAATCCAACGGCACCACGCACGATAAATTCGCCACCAGCCGTCAACAGGACAAGACCGGCGATAATCTGAAGATAGGGGATAAGCTGTTCCAAGACGCGTTTGCTCTTATTGGGTGTCAATTATATGGACCTGATCAGGCCCGCGGAACATGGCATCTGGCACCGGGATTGGCAAGTCATCAGGGCATGACAATTTTCACAGCACACAATTGAATTCCCCGCCCGGCGCATTAGGTCAAACCAACAAGACAAGCCTTGAAACAGATCAAACCGGTACGGGTTAATTGCCTTGGCATCGTCAAATTTCCACAGGACGATACCGTTCAATTCCGCTATCCTGATCATCTCGTTGTTTTCAAATATTTATCTGCTTTGCCGGATCGATTCTGACCATGCATCACAGCGTTCTGTTCGAGCTGTTCCTGATCCTTGCTGCGGCTGTGGTTGCAGTACCCATCGCGCATCGTTTGCGCGCCAATTCGATTATCGGTTTTCTGATCGGCGGATTTTGCATCGGGCCATTCGGGTTTGGACTGATTACCGAACGCGAAGACATTTCCACAGTTGCCGAACTGGGGGTCGTCTTCCTGCTGTTCATGATCGGGCTTGAACTGTCGCGCGAACGATTGCGCGTCATTGGCGGGCGGTTTGCAGCACTCGGCCTGTTGCAGATCCTGGTTTCAATGGCTGCGATCATGGGCGTTCTGGCGCTGCTTGATCTGCCATTGGCGGCATCCCTTGTTATTGCCGGTGCGCTGGCCCTGTCATCAACCGCGATTATCCTTAAACAGTTGTCCGATGACCGGCAGCTCAATACCCGTTTCGGGCGGGCCGCCCTTGCAATCCTCCTGGTCCAGGACGTGGCGGTTGGTCCGTTCCTGATCATGGTTCAGGCGGCGGGCAATGCCGGTACCGAAACCAGCCCGTGGATCAGCATTCTTCTTGGCTTCGGTTCTGTCGCCCTGCTTCTGGTCGCAGGACGGTATCTTTTGCCGCATCTGTTTCGCTATATCGCGTCGCTTAAAAACCCGGAACTGTTTGCGATTGGCACCCTGTTCGTTGTTCTTGCCGCCAGCACCCTGACCGAAGTTTCCGGACTTTCGATGGCACTTGGCGCGTTCATTGCCGGTGTGATGCTGGCCGAAACCGAATTCCGCCATCAGATCGAAGCCGATATCGCGCCATTCCGTGGCGTTTTCCTGTCGCTGTTCTTTATGTCGGTCGGGATGTCGGTCAATGCCAATGTCGTCTATGAACAGTTTGGCAGTGTGCTGCTGTGGCTGATTGCATTGCTTCTGATCAAGACGGCCGTTCTGTTTGTCTTGTCCTTGGCGATCCGGTTTGAACGGGGTTCGGCCCTTCGTGTTGCGATGAGCCTGGCAGCAGGCGGTGAATTTGCATTCGTCATGTTTGCACTGGCGGCCCAGAATGGTGCAATTCCGCGTGATCTTGCCGCGATGCTGATCCCGGTGGTTGCCTTGTCGATGGCATTGACACCGACCCTGATCAATCTTGGTCACCGGATCGAGGAAAAGCTGCACCCCAAGGAAGACGACCAGCTTGGCCCGATCTCGGATGAAACCGAAGGCATCCACCAGCATGTTCTGGTCATCGGCAGCGGGCGTGTTGGTCGGGTTTTGGCGCGTCTTTTGAAAACCCGCGATATTCCGTTCATTGTTCTCGACAGTGATGCCCAACAGGTATCGCGCGGCCGTGCAGAGGGACTTCCCGTATTCTTTGCCGATGGGTCACGCCCGGAAACATTCCGCGCCGCCCACACCGATGAAGCCCGTATCGCGGTTGTTGCCATGGGTAACCCGCATGCAACCGAAAAGACCGTGGCGCTTCTACGTCAGCATTATCCGCATCTCAAGATCTTTGCCCGCGCCCAGGACATCACCCATATCGGTCCGCTGTCGCGCAGCGGGGCCGATGCGGCAATTCCCGAAGTACTGGAAACCGGCCTTCGGCTTTCGGATCATGTGCTGTCGGCCTGTGACGTGCCACAAGAAGACATTGATGCCGAAATCGCCAAGTTCCGGCGCGCCGACATGTTGTTGATGAACGAACTGGCACCAAGGACCCAGCGTAAAAAAGCCCCGGAACCGGCACAAGCAGCACCGGCATCAGAAGTCGCACCAGAGACGACATCATCCGCGGCACCTGCATCCGTGGCATCTGCATCCCCGGCGACCGCGAAAACAACAAAGGCATCTGGCACGGCTGCGCAAACCGCAAAACCCAAACCGACGGCAAAGAAACCTGCGTCGCGTGCCATGCCAAAGAAAGCAACCGCGCGCAAGGTTGCGACAAAACCCGCCGCAACCAAAACAACGTCGGGCAAAACCACATCGGCCAAAAAAGCAGCGCCCCGCAAACCGGCGACAAAGACAGCGTCATCAGACAAATCGGCAACATCCGGGTCAAAACGCACCACACGCGGCAAAGCTAAAGACAGCTAAATGCAAAACCCCCGCGGCCTGTGGCAACGGGGGTTTTGTTTGATCTGAGTGTCAGAATTTTTTCCGACGAGCCATCCAACTAGCCAGCAGCCCGGCCTTGTGGCCGGATCAATCAGGCCGCAGTTTCCGAGTCCAGCGCATAGCCGGCTGCCCGAACCGTCCGGATGATGTCGCGGGTACCTTTGACATCATTCAGGGCCTTGCGCAGGCGGCGGATATGCACATCAACCGTGCGGGTTTCGACATAAATGTTCGGCCCCCAAACAGCATTCAAAAGCTGCTCGCGGGAGAAAACACGCCCCGGATGTTCAAGGAAGTAACGCAGAAGACGAAATTCGGTCGGACCAAGGTGGATGGCCTTGCCATTACGGCTGACGCGATGGGCGGCAAGATCCATTTCGATATCGGAATAGACCAACTGCCCTTGTGGTTGCGCCGGACCGGATCGGCGCAGAAGTGCGCGAATACGTGCCAGCAACTCGCCAATCGCGAACGGTTTGGTGACATAGTCATCAGCACCGGTATCAAGGCCGCGAATGCGATCCCCTTCTTCGCCGCGCGCAGTCACCATGATGACCGGCAAATCGCGGCTTTCGGGTTTGCGGCGGATCTGACGGCAAACCTCGATCCCCGACATGACCGGCAACATCCAGTCCAGAAGGACAAGATCAACATGCGTTTCAGCAAGAATTTTCAACGCTTCGTCACCGTCACCGGCTTCGACAACCTGCATCCCCTCACGTTCGAGGTTGTAGCGCAACATGGTTACGATTGCAGCTTCGTCCTCGACGATAAGAACCGTTGGGTCCATCTTCCTATGCTCCAGTGTCACTCATTCGGTTCGACAACAGCAAAGTTCGCTGCATCATTTTTTGGCCGGTCGATTGCCGGCAGGTCTTCGCCCTTGATCCGGTAATAGATCGTTTCGGCGATATTGGTGGCATGATCGCCAATACGTTCGATGTTCTTGGCGATGAACAGCATGTGGGTCGATGCCGTAATGTTGCGCGGATCTTCCATCATGTAGGTCAGCAATTCGCGGAACAGCGAATTGTACATGTCATCGACTTCCTGATCGCGCGCCCAGACGCGTTCCGCCTTTTCGGCGTCACCTTCGATATAGGCGTCGAGAACATCTTTGATGATTTCCTGTGCAAGCTTGCCCATATTCGGGATCACCTGGACCGGACGGATCGGCGGGATCTGGTTCAGGACCTGGGCACGTTTGGCAATGTTCTTGGCCAAATCACCAATACGCTCAAGATCATTGGACAGCTTAAGCGCCGTCACGACCTGACGCAGGTCATCAGCCATCGGCTGGCGCAGGGCCAGAAGACGGACCGCAAAGTCCTGCACTTCCTGTTCGAGAACATCGATACGATGGTCTGAAAGAATGACTTTTTCAGCCAGTTCCGAGTCACGCTTTACAATAGAGCGGATCGCAGAGATCAGCTGACTTTCTGCAAGCCCGCCCATCTGCGAGATGATGTTGTTCAGACGGGTCAGTTCCTCGTCGAACGAACTCACGATATGTGTTTTGTCGTCAGCCATTTATGCGTTCTCCTCGTATCGCTTAACCAAAGCGACCGGTAATGTAACCCTTGGTGCGGTCGTCTTTCGGGTTGGTGAAGATCTGATCGGTTTCACCAACTTCTACCAGCTTGCCAAGGTGGAAAAATGCGGTCCGCTGCGATACACGCGCAGCCTGCTGCATGGAGTGCGTCACGATCACGATCGTGTAGTTCGAACGCAGTTCGTCAATCAGCTCTTCGACCTTTGCCGTTGCAATCGGATCAAGTGCCGAGCACGGCTCGTCCATCAGAATGACTTCCGGGCTGACCGCGACCGCACGTGCGATGCAAAGACGCTGCTGCTGACCACCCGAAAGACCGGTAGCGGGCGATTGCAGGCGATCTTTGACTTCCTTGAGAAGACCGGCACGCTCAAGCGAGGTCATGACAATTTCATCAAGTTCGTCACGCGAATTGACCAGACCATGAATACGCGGGCCATAGGCCACGTTGTCATAGATCGATTTCGGGAACGGGTTCGGTTTCTGGAACACCATCCCGATACGTGCGCGCAGCTGAACAACGTCGATCCGCTTGTCATAGATATCGCGGCCATCAAGGGTCACCTTGCCATTGATGGTCACACCATCAATCGTGTCGTTCATGCGGTTCATACACCGCAGGAAGGTCGACTTGCCACAACCCGACGGGCCAATCAAAGCGGTAACCTGACGTTCGACGATATCCAGATTGACATCGAACAGCGCCTGGTTGTCGCTATAGAAAAGATTAAGGTCACGTGCCGTCATTTTCGGGCTTGCGACCGACGGCTCTGCCGTCATTGCGCTCTGGGATACAGCAGCCATTTTACCACTTCCGTTCAAATTTTTTGCGCAGATACACAGCCAGTCCATTCATCAGGATCAGGAAGGCCAGCAACACCATAATCGCTGCCGAGGTTTTCTCGACAAAGGCACGTTCCGGGCTGTCTGCCCACAGATAGATCTGGACCGGCAGAACCGTTGCCGGATCAAGTGCACCACCCGGGATATCAACGATGAAGGCAACCATGCCGATCATCAAAAGCGGTGCCGTTTCACCAAGTGCCTGTGCCATCCCAATGATCGTCCCGGTCAGAATGCCCGGCATCGCCAGCGGCAGCACATGGTGGGTTACGGTCTGAACCGGCGAGGCACCAAGACCAAGGGCCGCCTGGCGTATTGACGGCGGAACCGCCTTGATCGCTGCACGCGACGCAATGATGATGGTCGGCAAGGTCATCAGAGCCAGGGTCAAGCCGCCGACAACCGGGGCCGAACGCGGCAGATGCATGACATTGAGATAGACCTCAAGACCAAGCAGACCGAACACAATCGACGGCACAGCAGCAAGGTTGTTGATATTGACCTCAACAATGGTCGTGAACCGGTTCTTCGGTGCGAATTCTTCAAGATAGACCGCGGCAAGAACCCCGATCGGGAAGGACAGGGCCAAGGTTACAAGCAGGGTATAGAACGACCCGACAGCCGCCCCCCAGATACCGGCAAGTTCCGGCTCGCGGGAGTCACCACTGGTAAAGAAGCGGGCATGGAACTGCTTTTCGACCGCACCGTCTTCGACCAGTGCATTGTACCATCCGATTTCCTGGTCATTGAGACGACGGCTGCTTTCATCAACTTCGGCATCGATATAGCCTTTGTTGAGCATGTCGAAATCGTCACCGGAAATCAGCCAGATCTTGCGGGTCTGCCCGATCAGGTTCGGGTTTTCCATAACCCGTTCACGCAGATCATAGGACGCACCACCTGACACGATGCCATACAGATCACGGCGATCGCGGCGGCTGGTTACTTCGGGGAACCGTTCACGCAGGGACTGCTTGATCAGGCCGTCAAAGTTGGCCTTGCCGATAACGGCCGGATCACCCGTCCTGTCAGGATCGATTTCCGCCGGATCAAAGTGAACTTCAAGCTGAATGTAGGTCTGGAAGAATGCGCTATAGCCTTTGGAGACAATAGAGAAACCCAGAACAAACAAGGCCAGAAGCGCAACACCGATCGCGCTTAGTCCATAGATTTTAAAACGACGCTCAGCTGCGTAACGCTTTTTGATGTTACGTGCGATCTTCGGGCTGTCCCAGTCTACGGGCTTGTGCATTTTGTCCGAAATCACCTTTGCTGCGGCTCTGTCTTCCATAAGGGATGCCATATCAGTCATATTTCTCGCGATACTTCTGAACTACCTTAAGGGCAAATACGTTCAAGCCCAAGGTGACAAGGAAAAGAACCAGCCCCAACGCAAAGGCTGAGAGGGTTTTTGCACTGTCAAATTCCTGGTCGCCGACCAGAAGAGTAACAATCTGCACAGTCACAGTCGTCACGGCCTGAAGCGGGTTGACCGTCATGTTGGCTGCAAGACCTGCGGCCATCACCACAATCATCGTTTCACCAATTGCGCGCGACACAGCCAGAAGAACCGCACCGACAATCCCGGGCAAAGCCGCCGGGAAAATCACGTGGCGGATGGTTTCGGATTTGGTTGCGCCCAAACCATACGACCCGTCACGCAGCGATTTGGGCACCTGTGACATCACATCATCCGAAAGCGACGATACGAACGGGATGATCATGACCCCCATGACAAGCCCCGCCGCCAGCGCGCTTTCCGAACTGACATCAAGACCAAGGATCGCACCATTGTTGCGCAGGAACGGCGCAACCGTAAGGGCTGCGAAAAAGCCGTAAACAACAGTCGGAACACCAGCCAGAATTTCCAGTGCCGGTTTGGCAACCGCACGGAATTTCGGGGATGCGTATTCCCCCATATAAATGGCCGAGAACAATCCAACCGGAACTGCAACACACATTGCAATCACGGTAATCAGAAGCGTTCCGACAAACAGCGGAATGGCACCGAATGCGCCTTCGGATGCGACCTGGTCGGCGCGAATGGCCGTCTGCGGGCTCCATTCCAGACCGAACAGGAATTCAAGCGGGTTGATCTTGCTAAAGAAGTGCAGTGCTTCGAACAGAAGCGAAAACACAATTCCGACCGTAGACAGGATTGCAATCGCCGAACAGGCAATCATCACCCAGCGCGAAATGCGTTCGACGTTGTTGCGTGCGCGCAGTTCCGGCGAAATTTTGCGATAGGAAAGCGAAACCCCGATAACCGCACCACACAGCATCACGACAATCAGTGCTGCGTTGGCAATCGACTGCAAATTCGCAAGACGGCGACCGGCATCGACAACTTCGGGTGAAACAGTCAGATGCTGACCATTCCCCGCCGCAATCAACGAAATGCTGTTGAGTGCAAGCGACAGCTGACCGCTGTCAGATGTGATTTCTGCAGGCAGATCGGCAATGATCATCGCTTCGATGACCGATCCCTGGAACGTGTGCCAGACGAACAGCAACAGCAAAGCAGGAAGGCCGCACCACAGGGCAACATATGTCCCGTAATGAGCCGGAAGAGAATGAAGATTGCTGTAGCGTCCACCCGAAAGGGCAACGGCCCGCTGGCGCCCGAAATAGAAGGACAATGCACAAAGTGCAGCAACCGCGAGCAACAGGAAAGACAGGGACATTACGTTAAATCCGTTTGCCAGGTGAGCCTGTAGTAATCAGATGAGAGGCCAATAGGACAAAAACAATAAATTAATCAAGCCTGGAAACAAAGAAACCGATGGCAGCATTAGCCGCCATCGGTTGAAAGATCGCGTTACATGCTCAGCGGCGAAAGGTTCATCGCAGCGTTGCGTACAGCTTCACGCTCGGCGGCATCCATCGGGATCAGACCGCGGTCAGCAAGGTAACCTTCGTCACCGAATGCTTTGTCAGAGGTGAATTCTGCGAGGTATTCTTTCATACCCGGGATGGTGCCGACGTGTGCGTTCTTTACGTAGAAGTAAAGCGAACGCGAAACCGGATAGTCACCAGCCGAGATGGCTTCGAAGGTCGGCGAAACGCCTTCGATTTTCGAACCCTGAAGCTTGTCGCCATTCTGGTCGAGGAAGGAGAAACCGAAGATGCCAAGCGCGTCGTGGTTTGCTTCAAGCTTCTGAACGATCAGGTTGTCGTTCTCACCAGCTTCAACATAGGCACCGTCTTCACGAACGCCGGCGCAAACTGCTTTGTGCTGTTCTTTGTTGCTGTCTTTCAGAGCAGCAATCGCCGGGAAGGCATCGCAAGCTTCTTCGAGTACCAGCTCGGTGAAGGCATCACGGGTACCGGAGGTCGGCGGCGGGCCGAGAACTTCGATTTTAACGTCCGGCAGGCTCGGATCGATTTCCGACCAGGTGCTGTAGAAGTTGTCTACAAGCGACTTGCCGTCTTTGGACGGAACGGTTTTGGCAAGCGCCAGGAAGATCTGTTCTTTGGTCAGATCGATTTCAGGTGCTTCGTTCGAGTTCGACAGAACGATACCGTCGTAACCGACTTTAACTTCGGTAACTTCGGAGATGCCGTTCTTTGCACAAGTTTCAACTTCGGACTTCTTGATGCGACGCGAAGCGTTGGTGATGTCCGGGTGCTGTTCGCCAACACCTGCACAGAACAGCTTCAAACCACCGCCAGAACCGGTCGATTCAATAACCGGGGTTTTGAACGAGGTGGTTTTACCGAATTCTTCTGCAACTGCGGTTGCAAACGGGAAAACGGTGGACGAACCAACGATACGAATCTGGTCACGTGCCTGGGCAGCGCCAGCAAAGGCAACGCTCATCAGCGCCGCAACAGCAAGAGTCTTCTTCATGGTATATTCCCCAATGGTTGTTCCACTTCGGAACGGTGCAACGATCTGCGAGGCGGACTCTAACGCTGGGTGCTTACGGTATTGTGTCGCTTTTGTTAACGTTATGTGACAACGTATCAGAGCAGTAAAAACGCCGTGATTTATCGATAAATATCAATGATATAAAAGAATCACGGCCCGGCAGAAATCACGTCAAATCCGACCGGTTTTCTGCCTTGGCGGGCCAATTGGCGACACACTGTAACAAAAACTGTCACATTTGATGGTTCCGGCTGATCGGGCAAAGATGCGGCCACACGGTTCAGGAATAATCCCGGCGCCCTCTTTACATGACAGGCAATCCACGCAACTGTGCATCAGGGACAGCAAAACGCCGCTCGCACGACCGGGCGGCATCATCAGGAGAACGACATGAGCAACGCATCGATCGACGAGATTCAGGAACTGATCCAGAAACTGTCAGGGGAACTCGGCGAAATGTCCGAAGCAGCATCCCGGCATATCGATGATCTGCATGTCGCAGTAAATAACGTGGCATCCCACGTTCTGGCGATCGAGGCGATTCTGGCGCTTGTCGCGCAAAAGGTCGAAATTGACGATGCCGCCGCAATACAGTGGATTCGCGACAAGACCGCAGCATATGCCGAAGACGGCAACGAAGGATCGGCCGCCGAAGGCATCGCACAAAGCCTTTTGGGCAAGGAAGAATCCTGAGCCGGCATTAACCGGCCGACACGCCAAGTGACCAGTTCGTGATCGCGCATTGCGATCCTTATGTAAAAAAGACGGCAGGATTCCCCGCCGTCTTTTTATATTTCGTCTTCTTTTATTAATGGCCCAGGGAAGTTTTTCCCCGCAGCATCCGGACCGGGGTCAGGACGCCAGGCTTGCTGCGCCAATCCGGTCGCGCAGCTTTTCGGGCACCGGCCCACCTGCCGCCCAGTCAAGCAACTGCACAGTATGAATGACCTTAAGGTCGTCGGTTTCAATCTGAACCATGCAGCCAATATTGCCCGTTGCCACCAGATCAGGTTGGGTCGCGCGAATATTGCCGCGTTTGCGTTCCTGGAGTTTGCCCGCAATTTCGGGCTGCAACAGGTTATAGACACCGGCCGAGCCACAGCACAAATGGCCTTCGGCAATTTCAAGCACCTCATACCCGGCCATTTTCAAAAGATCGCGTGGCGGGCGCGTGATTTTTTGGCCATGCTGCATCGAACAGGCGGAATGATAGGCAACGCGCGGACCACCATGTGTCGCATTGGCAAACACATTGTCTTCGATATCAAGCCCGGCAAGATATTCGGTGATATCCTTGGCCAAGGCAGACACCGTGGCGGCCTTTTGCGCATAGGTGGCATCATTGCGCAACATATGCCCGTAATCCTTGACCGTGGTGCCGCAACCAGATGCGGTAATGACAATGGCATCAAGCCCCTCGCCGTCGATTTCCGCACACCAGGCATCAATATTGCCTTTGGCCTGATGGTGGGATTTTTCTTCCTTGCCCATGTGATGGACAAGCGACCCGCAACAGCCCGCACCCTTGGCGACCACAACTTCGATCCCAAGCCGGGTCAATAGACGAACCGTCGATTCGTTGATTTCCGTTTCAAGAACCTGCTGGGCACATCCCGTCAAAATTGCCACCCGTCCCTTGCGCGGACCGATGGCCGGAATGATTTGCGGTTTGTCCACCCAGCTCGGCGGGGCCATGTGGCGCGCGCCCATTTTCACCATGCCCTTAAGACGGCCCGGCATCAGGCGCGCAAAAGGTGCCGCCATTTTTGCCCCGATCATCGACAACCGGAACAGGGTCGGGTTGGGCACGACAAGCGCAAGCAGTTTGCGCAACAGACGATCACCAAGCGGACGTTCATAGGTTTCTTCGATGTGGGCCCGCGCGTTGTCGATCAAATGCATGTAGTCAACACCCGACGGGCAGGTACTGGTGCAAGACAGACATGACAGACAACGGTCCAGATGTTTTACAACCCGATCCGTTGCCGGCTTGTCATTTTCCAGCATGTCCTTGATCAGATAAATACGCCCACGCGGACTGTCGAGTTCATCCCCCAACGTTACAAAAGTCGGGCAGGTCGCAGTACAAAAGCCGCAATGCACACATTTGCGCAAAATCTGTTCGCTTTCGGCAAACATCGGATTTTCAAGTTGGGCGGTGCTGAAATTCGTCTGCATTACGCGCCCTCCGCAATCTGGGTGCCGGGCATCAGTCGTCCCGGATTAAGGATGCCTTCCGGATCAAAGTTTTCTTTGATCTTGGCGTTGATGCGCGCAAGTGCAGGACTTTCGGGATGGAACACCGGCACTGTTTCACGCATCCTTTCAGGGGCCCGGACCAGATTGGCCTGCCCGCCTGCCATTTCTGCAATCTCGCGAATCCGGTTTGCCATCGCGTCGGCATCATCAAGCGCCAACCAGATCAAACCACCGGCCCAATCCATCATTGCCCGACCGCCCGTGACATCTTGCAACTGCGCGCAAACATCACCGCCGATTGCCGGTGGGACCGACACCCGCCACAAAAGGCTTGCCGCACCTGACGTTTCAACAAACGGTCTTGCATCGGCAACATATTGCCAGACACGGTGGCTGTAGCTGTCAGCCAGTTCATGGGTTTCACCAAAAGATGCCAATGCCTTGCAAAGCGCCTCGGCCCGCCAGGCGACGGATGGCTTTGGTCCTTCGACCCGCAAGACAACAAGCCCCGACCCGAATTCAGAAGCCACCGGAATTTCAAGCCCTGCGATATCAGCCGCCGAAATCCAGGCCGCGCCGGAAACTTCGTTCTCGCTTCCCATCGCGGCAGTCATTGCCTTGCCTGCCTTTTTCGGATCATCACAGGCAACGATAACGGTTGCCGACTGTTCGTCACAGGGCATGACCTTCAAGGTCACGGTATGCATGACACCAAGCGTTCCGAACGATCCCGACATCAGTTTGGACAAATCAAAACCGGTGACGTTTTTCATCACCCGGCCACCCGATTTGAAATCTTCGGCACGGCCTGACACTGCCTGGAACCCCAAAAGATGATCACGGGCCGACCCGACCTTGATCCGGCGCGGCCCAGCAAGGTTACATGCAACAAGGCCGCCGATCGTTCCGGCATCCGGCGCGTTCCCGCTGCCAAGAAGTTCCGGAAAGTTTCCGGGTTCAAAATGGAATTGTTGGTTCTTTTCAGCCAAAGCAGCCTTGATATCGGCCAGTGGCGTCCCGGCATGGGCCGATATCACCAATTCTTCGGGCTCATAAAACAGAATTCCGGACAATTTCGAACAATCAAGCACCGCATTGGTCTTTACGGCATGTCCAAACGCGCGTTTTGATCCTGATCCGATGATTTCAAGCGGGGTCCGGGAACCAAGCGCCCAGCCAACGGCATCGCGCAGTTGTTCCGGGGTGGTGGGTGTCAAAATTTCCGCCATGGCGGTCTCTCTTTTCCTCTCCTGAACCAGACATGCCGGATTTGCGGGAAACGACATGCTGATATTTGGCTTTATTGTTGCGTCTTATGATCGACGGTCTTGTTTGAATTCCGACCTAGAAGCGCGGGATATCCGGGAATTTGTCGGCGACGGCCTTGGCATGAAGTGTCTTGAGCTCGCCACAGCCATGCAAGGTCGGGAATACCTTGCCCGGATTAAGAAGCTGATCCTCGTCAAAGGCCATCTTGATCCGTTCCTGATGCATCATGTCGTCTTGGGTGAACATTTCGCCCATCAGATCACGTTTTTCGACGCCGATGCCATGTTCGCCAGACAGCACGCCGCCAACCTCGACACACAGTTTCAAGATGTCGGCACCGAATGCCTCGGCCTTTTCAAGATCGCCGGCCTTGTTGGCATCAAACATGATCAGCGGATGCAAATTGCCATCACCGGCATGAAAGACGTTGGCAACGCCAAGGCCGTGTCGCTTGGACAATTCCTGCATCCCGGTCAGGACTTCGGCCAGACGGCCGCGCGGGATTGTGCCGTCCATACACATATAATCGGGGGAAATGCGCCCGATGGCCGGAAAGGCATTCTTGCGCCCCGACCAGAACAGAAGCCTTTCTTCCTCATTCTCGGAAATTCGTGAATAGATCGCGCCACAATCGGTCGCGATCTTGCCGACCCGATCAATCAGGTAATCAACTTCGACCTGGGGTCCATCCAGCTCGACCAGAAGCAATGCCTCCACATCCAGCGGATATCCCGCATGGACGAAATCCTCGGTCGCCTTGATCGCCGGGGCATCCATCATCTCAAGGCCGCCCGGAATGATGCCGGCGGCAATGATGGCCGCCACGCATTTACCGCCTTCTTCCGATGAATTGAACCCAAGCAACAGCGCGCGTGCCGTTTCGGGTTTACGCAAAATACGAACCGTGACCTCGGTTACGATGCCAAGCAACCCTTCGGATCCGGTGATCAGACCAAGCAGGTCATATCCCGCCTGATCCAGGCCCTTGCCGCCGACGCGCAGGATTTCGCCTTCGATCGTGACCATTTCAACGCCCAACACATTATTGGTCGTCAAACCGTATTTCAGGCAATGCACGCCGCCGGAATTTTCGGCGATATTGCCGCCAATCGAACAGGCAATCTGGCTGGACGGGTCCGGCGCGTAATAGAAACCCTTATGTTCGACAGCGCGGGTGATCCCCAGATTGGTGACACCGGGCTGCACAACAGCCGCCCGGTTGTCCCAGTCAATTTCAAGAACGCGGTTGAACTTCATCATCGAAATCGTGATGGCATCAGCCATCGGCAAAGCCCCGCCGGAAAGTCCGGTACCGGCCCCGCGCGGGACAATGCGCACCTTGTTTTCGTGACAATATTTAAGAATGGCTGCGACCTGCCCGGTATTTTCGGGCAGGACCACAATCATCGGGAGCTGGCGATAAGCCATCAACCCGTCACATTCATAGGGCCTGAGCTGATCCTCATCGACGATTACGCCGCCGGTTGCGGGAACAATGTCACGCATGGCCGCAATAATGTCCTTGCGACGCGCAAGTGTGTTGTGGTTCGGCTCAGGCATCCTAAGCATCGGTAGTTACTCCTTCAATTCGACCAGCAAATCCTTGCTGTCGACCTGTGTACCGGCCGGTGCGTGGATTTTGGCCACGATACCGTCCTTTTCCGCGTGAACTGCGGTTTCCATTTTCATGGCTTCAAGTGAACACATCACGTCCCCGGACTTGACCTTCTGGCCTTCGGCGACATGTACCTCGACCACAAGACCCGGCATCGGGGCTGCGACATGCAGCTTGTTGCCGTCTTCGGCCTTCGGTTTTGCCTTGCCCGAAGCCGCCAGCGTCTTGTCCGCGACCTTGACTGTGCGGGGTTGGCCATTCAGTTCGAAGAACACTGTGCGATGGCCTTCTTCGTCACCGAATTCGGACGTCGCCAAATATCGGATGACAAGGGTTTTGCCCTTTTCCAGATCAACCGAGATTTCCTGATTCTGGTTCATCCCATAGAAGAAGACCGGTGTTGGCAGAATGGATACATCGGCGTGGTGACTGCGATGTTCGGCATAATCAAGGAACACCTTGGGATACATCACATAGGATACCACTTCGGCATCGCTGATGTTGCTGCGGTGCGTTTTCTTTTCGATTTCCTTGCGGGTGGCCTCGAAATCAATCGGCGGCAATGACTTGCCCGGACGATCTGTCAGCGCCTCGGCGCCCTTAAGCACCTTGCGCTGAAGGGCGGGCGGGAAGCCGCCGACCGGCTGGCCGATTTCACCGCGGAAGAACGAAATCACACTGTCGGGGAAGGCGATATCCTTTTTGGGATCAAGAACGTCTTCCTCGGACAGGCCCGATGTCACCATCATCAGTGCCATATCGCCAACCACCTTGGAGCTTGGCGTGACCTTGACGACATCACCAAACATCTTGTTGACCGCGGCATAGGCCTTGGAAACTTCGGGCCAGCGATCCTCGATCCCCAATGCACGGGCCTGCTGACGCAGGTTGGTATATTGGCCGCCGGGCATTTCATGGACATAGACATCGGACGTGCCGCTGCGAATGTCGCTTTCAAAGCCGGCATAGTAACGACGGACCTGTTCCCAATATGTCGACACTTCCTTAAGTGCCTCGGCCTTGAGCCCCGGATCACGCGGCTGACCGATATAGTTATTGGCAATCGAGCCCAGGCTTGGCTGCGATGTCAGACCCGACATTGAATCCATTGCGGCATCAACCGCATCCACCCCGGCATCAATCGCTGCAATTACCGTTGCCGCGGAAATGCCGCTGGTATCATGGGTGTGGAAATGGATCGGGATATTGACCGTATCCTTAAGCGCCTTGATCAGCTCGGTCGCCGCTGCTGGCCGCATAACCCCGGCCATGTCCTTAAGGCCCAGAATATGCGCACCAGATTTTTCAAGCTCGCGCGCCATATTCACATAGTAATCAAGGTTATATTTCGGGCGGCTCTTGTCATAGATATCGCCGGTATAACAAATGGTCGCTTCGCAAAGTTTATCGGTCTTAAGAACCGATTCCATCGCGACCTTCATGTTTTCTACCCAGTTCAGGGAATCAAACACACGGAAAACATCCATGCCATGTTCAGCCGCCTGTTTGACGAAGTAGTCCACCGCATTGTCAGGATAGTTGGTATATCCCACCGCGTTTGACGCCCGCAGCAACATCTGGGTCAGGATGTTTGGCACCCGTTCGCGCAGCTTGACCAGACGGTCCCACGGATCTTCTTTCAGGAAGCGCATGGCAACATCAAACGTCGCCCCGCCCCAGCATTCCAGCGAAAACAGTTCCGGAAGGCCGTGCGCATAATATGGCGCAATTTCAAGCATGTCATAGGTACGCATACGCGTTGCCAGAAGCGACTGATGCGCATCACGCATGGTGGTATCGGTAATCAGGACACGTTCCTGATCTTTCATCCAGCGTGAAAAACCTTCCGGCCCCAATTGATCAAGCTTTTGCTTGGTGCCCGGACGAATCTCACCCAGATCAATCGATTTCGGCATGACCGGATCATGCAGATTGGTCGGGACAACGCGGCCTTCGACTTCCGGGTTGCCATTGACCGCGACCTCGCCAATGAAGCGCAGCAAACGCGTTGCACGGTCACGACGGCGCACGAACTTGAACAGATCGGGCGTTTCATCAATAAACCGCGTGGTATATTCACCCGCGCGGAATTTCGGATGATTGATCAGGTTTTCCAGGAAGGCCAGGTTGGTCGCAACACCACGAATTCGAAATTCGCGCAATGCACGGTCCATACGGTCAACGGCTTCGCGCGGGGTGCTACCCCATGCGGTGACCTTTTCCAGCATACTGTCATAGAACGGCGTGATCACCGCCCCGGAATAGGCCGTGCCACCATCCAGACGAATGCCAAAACCGTTGGCCCCGCGATAAACCTTGATGATCCCGTAATCGGGGACAAAGTTGTTTTCCGGGTTTTCAGTCGTGATGCGGCACTGAAGCGCATGGTCACGCAGCTTGATCTTGTCCTGCCACGGAATACCGGTTTCTGACGGGAAACCGATGCGACCACCCTGGGCAATCAGGATCTGTGCCTTGACCAGGTCAAAGCCGGTCACGCATTCGGTCACGGTGTGTTCGACCTGAATACGCGGGTTGACCTCGATGAAATAGAATTTGGATGTATCAACATCCATCAGGAATTCGACCGTACCGGCATTGACGTAATTTGCCGCCGTCCCGAGCCGAATGGCAGCATCACAGATTTCCTGACGCTGTTCATCATTCAGATACGGGGCCGGTGCACGTTCGACAACCTTCTGGTTTCGGCGCTGAACCGAACAGTCGCGCTCATAGAGATGCACCAACGTACCGTGGGTATCTCCCAAAAGCTGAACTTCAACGTGGCGGGCACGGCGGATCAGCTTTTCGAAATACACTTCGCCATTGCCAAAGGCCGCCTCGGCCTCGCGGCGCGCTGCCAGAACCTGATTGGCTAGGTCCTTGCCATTTTCGATGACCCGCATACCGCGGCCACCGCCGCCCCAACTGGCTTTGAGCATCAGCGGATAGCCGATTTCCTCGGCGATGCGGGTGACTTCCTTCATGTCTTCGGGAAGCGCACTGGATGCCGGCATGACAGGCACGCCTGCACTTTCGGCCAGATTGCGTGCAGACACCTTGTTGCCAAGCGTGCGCATGACATCGGAATCAGGACCGATAAACTGAATTCCGGCCTCGGCACAGGCATCGGCGAATTCCGGATTTTCAGACAGGAAACCATATCCGGGGTGGATTGCATCCACGTCGGCATCACGTGCCACCCGCAGAATGTCTTCAATATCCAGATAGGCGCGAATGGGTTTGTTGCCCTTGCCCACCGTATAGCTTTCATCAGCTTTGAAACGGTGAAGGGCGAACCGGTCCTCGTCAGAGAAAATCGCAACGGTGCGAATGCCAAGTTCGTTGGCAGCTCGCAAAACACGAATCGCGATTTCGCCACGGTTGGCGACCAGAAGTTTACGGATACGCTTAGGTGCAGAACGCGTCATTGACACCGGGCTCCTACCACATTTTCCTGGCAGGAACGTGCCTGTGCGCGCCTGCCAAAACCAAGTGAAACGCCACGATATGGTCCCGGAATGCGCTGCGGTGCGGGATGCCTGCAACGCCATACCTTTTGTGGCGGAACAAGATGCCTGCACGCTGAGATCTTGTGCAATGCATCCAGAGCTTTTGGCGCCCGGTGGGCAGGCGTCGGTTCTGGTATATGCGCATTGCCCTCTCCCTGTCAAAGCATGATCTCATGAATTGGTAATACCAATCACGCAAAAGCAAGGCCAGCCGCTTTTCACCATGCGGAACGAAAATCGCCTTTCCACGTGAACGGTATCGTGCAAATCCGTGATCTTTGGGGACTTTTGTCACAGATATGTTATTGTCCGCCCACGCCTGAAACACCCAATTCCCAGAACGGTCGCGCCCATGCCGAAGCTCAATCTTCGACTAAAGTTCCTGCTGCTTTCCATTTTGCCACTGGTTCTTGCCGCATCGGCCATCTCATGGCTGGTCTTTGCGCAGGCTGAAAGACTGGCCGAAGCCGAAATCAGGACTTTTGAACGCAACATCCTTGAAGCCCGCAAGGAGGAGCTCAAAAGTTATCTTGAGCTCGCCATGGCATCGATTGACCATATCTATTCGGTGGCAAGCCCGCTGGATGCTGTTTCCAAGGAACGGGTAAAGGCGATTATCGAAGATCTGACCTATGGCGAGGACGGCTATTTCTTCATTTACGACCGCGACGGCACCGCGCTTGTTGAACCGCCCCAACCATGGCGGGTCGGGCGGACCTATTGGAACCTGCGTGACATCAACGGCAATTCGGTCATTCAGGGGCTGATATTCAATGCCGAAAAGGGTGGCGATTTCATGCGCCATGTCTGGGAAAAGCCATCAACCGGCGAGCCGACCGAAAAGATCACCTATTCGCTGATGCTTGATAAATGGGACTGGATGATCGGGACCGGCATCTATATCGACGACATTGCCGAACAGGTGACGGAAATCGAGGCAGAGGTCTCCACCCATATCCGCGAAACCACAATTTCGATCATCGGTGTCACCATTCTTGCGGTCTTGCTGGTTGGCATTTCCGGAACTGTGGTCACGCTTTCGGAACGCAAGCTTGCCGATTCCAAGCTCAAGGAACTGACCCATCGCGTGGTCGATGTCCAGGAACAGGAACGCCTTCGGGTGTCGCGCGAACTGCATGACGGCATCAGTCAGATTCTGGTATCGGTCAAATATTCGGTTGAAACCGCAATCGCGCGGATCGGGCAGAACCGCGAAAATGCGATTGAACCGATGGAAAAGGCCGCCAAACGGTTGCAGGACGCCATTCACGAAGTCCGGCGTATCTCGCGCGACTTGCGCCCCGCCGTGCTTGATGATCTTGGCCTGAAACCTGCAATCGAAAGCATGTGCGCCGAATTGCAGGACCGGTCGGGCATCCTCATGGAAGTCAAGATCGACAATATCGACAACCAGCTTGATATGGCCAAAAAGACAACGCTTTATCGTGTCTTGCAGGAAACACTGACCAATATTGAACGCCATGCCGACGCAACCGTGATCAAGATATCCATCAAGCGCGAAGGCACCAGCGTGGTCATGCGCATCACCGATAACGGTGTGGGCTTTGAAACCAACCGTTATATCCGTAACCGCGACCCGCGCGCCGGGATCGGATTGCGCAACATGCGCGAACGGATGGAGTTCCATGGCGGTGGTCTTTCCGTGCGCTCGGAACCCGATGACGGAACCAAAATTACCGCATTTATTCCCGCCACCAGCCAGAATGATCTACCCGACGGGCGAATCAGCGGTTAATCTGGGCTGGCAACCATACCCATCGACAGGACCAAGTTTCGATCAATGAACAGTGCCAATCAAATCTATTCCAATGACCGCCCGTTGCGTATCTTACTGTGCGATGACCATGCGCTTGTGATGGATGGCATTCGTTCGCGGCTGGAATGTTTTGATCACATCAACATCATTGGCGAGGCCAGCAACGGCGTCGAAGCCCTGTCGCTGGCCGGTGAATTACGCCCCGATGTCGTATTGATGGATATTTCAATGCCGGTCATGAACGGGCTTGAGGCCGCCGAAAAGTTCCGCGAAACGCTTCCGGATACCAAGGTTGTCATTCTGTCGATGCATGAAAACCCGGAATATCTGCGCACCGCCCAGCAGGCTGGCGCCAAGGGATTCATCCTTAAGGATGTTTCATCCAACGACATGGTTCGCGCGATTGAAACCATCGCCAATGGCGGCGAAGCATACAGTTCGACCTTTGATCGCATCAGTGCCGGCGAAGGCAGCAACAGTGACGGCGTGCCGCTGACGACGCGCGAACGAACCGTTTTGCGTCTTCTTGCCAAAGGGGCCAGTAACAAGCACGTTGCCCGCGAACTCGACATCAGTGTGCGAACAGTTGAAACCCACCGCCGCAACATCAAGCGCAAACTTGATATCGACAGTTCTGCCGGTCTTGTCCGTTACGCAATCGAAAAAGGTCTGGTCACGCTCGACACCAACGCCTGATCGTCCGGTTCCGATCTGGTTTGTGACGTGCTAGATACGACTTTATATTGATTTAACAAATGAAACCGGTACATTGGCCAATGGTTTGGATTGATTAAACTTTTCATCTGACGTCACGCTACCTGTATATAGCTCCTTGATAGGCGGAACGTGTGAACCATTCAGTAAGCTATACATTCCGACCCGACCTTGCGCGGTGCCGCGATTGTGGCGTGCGAAAGTTTGCGCTGTTTAACAATATGACGGACGAGGATTTCAAACTCGTTCATATGCCGGTCGAAGACATTACTCTTCCGAAACGCGGTACGCTTTACAATTCCGGCGATCAGGCCCAATCGATTTATACCTTGCGCAGTGGTCTCGTAAAACTTGTCCACTATCTTCCGGACGGCAATCAACGGGTTGTGCGACTTGTGCGACCCGGCGGCACCATCGGACTTGAAGCCATCGTCAGTGATTGCTTCACCCATCACGCCGAAGCCATTCAGGACAGTCAGCTTTGCCGCATTCCGATTGCCGTGATCGAGAAACTGGATCGCGAAAGCCCCCGTCTGCACAAACAGGTCCTTAATCGCTGGCATCAGGCAGTGATGGATTCAGATAACTGGCTGACCCAGATGTCGACCGGGACAGCCCGCGAACGGGTGGCCCGTCTGTGTCTGTTTCTGAACGATCCCGAAACCGGCACCTGTCAGTTGCCCGGCCGCGAAGATATCGGTGCGATGCTGGGCATCACCACCGAAACGGCCAGCCGGATCATTGCCGATTTCAGGCGGGCGGACTTGCTTGCATTCTTGTCGCGCAATGTCTTCCGACTGGACCTTGACGGGATCAGGGAAGTGGCTGGTCTTGATGAAACCGACACCTTGCCTGACGAGACTGGGTGATATCCCCACTACCGGATGGCTTGTTGCAAAACGGTCTGGAATGCTGAATTCGGACCGCAGGCCAGTGACAGTCGTTGATATTCTTCGGGGGTGTCGATCTGGCGCTGTTCTTCGCGACGGCGCCGGTCAATATCGCGCAGCCGGCGCTTGAAATCCCGACCATATTCCGACAACAGCCGCTTGATCGCGGATGGCACATTATCCGCAGAAAGCGGGAACATCGCACTGACCTTGCCCACGACATCATTGACCAGGTCATCAAGGGCGGCGCGAATATCGGCTTCCATGCCCTGATTGACTTTCACATGTTCGCCTTCATGGGCGTAAACCACATCATATTCGCATGACCCGCGTTCGAGCTCGGATGCGATATAGACCAGATGTTTGACGACATCGACCCTTGGGCTGACCCGCACCGGATCCAGACAATACCGCCCAAACCCGACTTCGCGCGGTTCAAACCGCATGTCAAATGATGCCCGCATTTCATATTCGGTCAGTCCGGCCACCAGATAACGCGATCCACCGCCCGCGCGACTATTTAACCATCGTACCGACCGGTGACGATCAAGCATCGGGTCCTTGTGATTGAACTCAAGCATTGCCTTGGGCGACCTTACCGGAGCACAGGTCCCTTGCGCATATGCGGGGCTTTGCCATGTCCATATGACAAGCAAAACCAGCAGACCAACAACTTGGTATCGCGATAACAGCCGGTATCGTTGATCGCATTGCGACACGTCAGTTCCCCGCGCTGATGCGATAAAGCCGGCTGCAAACCTCAGACATGACGAACCTTGTCTGCACATTCGACACAAAGCGGTGTGGTCGGGTCAAATTCCAGACGCCGTTTGTCGATGTCTTCCCCGCAATTATGACAATGGCCATATTCGTCATCGTCCATCCGCTTGAGCGTCTTTTCAATCCGGTCGAGTTCAGCACTGCGACGACGTTCCTGTTCCAGATGCATCTGCTGGTTCTGAAGCGCGTCCATACGTGACAACCGCCCAACCGCCTGCTGATCCAGCTCGACAGGTTTTCGATAGTCTTCTGAATGGCTTGAATGTGCCAAGATATCAGCACGCCTTTTTTCAAGACGCGCACGCAGCGAAGCCAGATCAATGTCTTTACGGTCCGTCATGCGAAACCTCGTGACCAGTTGTTGTTCTTCTTTATTCCATATGGGGATCGGCACCGCTGTTTCGCCAACCCCCAAACAGATTTGACCGGTTTGCCCAACCGCTCAGGCGCAATTTCCGCATGTATCGACAAGCTTTTCCAATGCTGCCTTTGCCTCATCGTCATCAAGACCTTCGGCTTTGATGTTTTTCTGGATTTTGCAGCAAAGCGCCGGCCCGTCGGGGAACGGCTTGTCGGTCCAGAACGGCGCTGTTGTGCCGAAATACCCCGCCTGATCAAGGAACGAAACACCGTAGTAATAAGCAGCCCCGACCGAATTATAAAAGGTCGGGTCATCGATAAATCCGCCATCGGGTGTCATCGACTTTGTCAAACACCAGTCCAGGACAAGTGCGATGTCAGATGCGGCGGCCTTTTGGGTATCGGCATCGACCTTTGACCAGCCCAGATCGAAGATCTTGGTCACGTCATAGTTATTGTGATTATTGAAATCGTCATTGTGCTTCCAGCCGAACGGATAAGCCTCATCGCGGATCGCCAGCGTGGTTTGGAAAATCTCGGTCCATAAATCGACCTTACCGTGCTGATAGGAAATATTGTGGAAGGTCAGGCTAAGATCGCTGCTTTTAAGCACGCCCTGATCGGGTGTATCGAACCACCCGCCCCAATAACCGCTTTGCCCGTCCTGCCAGCGATCAAGCCACTTTTTATAGGCATCGATGTAATCCTGGGTCAGATCAAACCCTTTTACATTGGCCTGGAAATAGTCGCGAATTTCGCTTTTGAAGCACATTTGTGAAAGGGCCGCGCTGACGGCCCCCAATGCATCGCGACGATCAAGGCCATCTGCGTAAATCTTTGATGTTTTTTGACTTTCAAGCCACGCGACCATTTTTTCCGGGGTGGCTATCGGAGCAAGAAATGCCAACGGGTATTGCGGTGCCTGCCCTTCATCGGCAAGGGTATTGACCGCATCGATCATGGCATCAACCTTTAGAAACCACTGATTGTAGCAAGGCCCCCAGGAACCATCGCTTGCAACCTGTTTCCCGGCCCAGTCCTGATCGCGATTATCAAGAGATGCCGCAAAGGCATCAATCTTGGTCGAAAGCGTTTTCCAGTCGGCTGTATACATCAACAGCCATTTGCATTCGATCATCTGCTGATCGGATGCGGCCATGCTGTTGCCGGTCTTCTGGATTTCGATCAACTTGTCCTGCAAAGGGGAAAGCTTGGCGGCAAAAGCCGATTGCTGCGTCACATAATCCGGATCAAATGCCGTGAACTGTTGTGAAATCAGTTTGGTAAAATCTGTCATTGGCCTTTTGCGCCCCCCGTTACGCGTGGAAGCCACCAGCATGACAAAAAATCACCTGTTGCCAAGGAATTATCGGAAGACAAACCGATGATGTCACAAATTTGCCGCCAACAATCACGCTGGTGGCGTGATCGGGTAACCCTATTCTTCCAAAAGCCAGTTCCGAATAATCCGAAGCGCCTGATCAGGATCCGTTTCAACAAGCTTTGTCGCGACATTTGCCTTTTTGCGGTCGATCATTCCTTCGATGCCCGCAACACTGATTCCATCAGCATCATTTTGGACCGGGACAATTGACGCCGCCGACGATGCGCCACGCAAACGATCACGCAAAACCGCATCCGAACCCGGTTCATATTTCGGAATCGGCGCCGCAGGTTTCGGACCGCCCATGAATGGGGCCGAAATGGACTGCGTTTGCTTTTTTGCACTTTCCGTCACGACCTGTCCTTCGTCAGATGGCAAACATGCTTCTTCGTCAAAATATGGCGACTCGTCGTTGGAACTGCACCGTCTTTCAATAATTTTGCCTTCCGGGAAGCCGAAAAACCTAAATTAGCGGATATTAAACTTTAGTAGGATATGTATGAGCAAACGATCCCGGTGACCAAAAAAATCTCAACCCAGGATAATACGCTCCGCACCCTCGAACGTTTTCAACTTGTCGTCAAAACCTTTCAGTTCTGCGGGGTTTGCCGTGATAGAGACCGAACCATTCGATACAACCCATTGTAAAAACACCAATAGAACAATCCAATTAAGTAAATTGTTTCGCAGGAGGAAAGTTCAATTCCTGTCATTTTGGGGTTTATCAAGCCCACTGGTGTATTTACCTTCGTATCCACTCAGGGTATTCACCACCTTTGAATAGTTTTGCCGATACCTTCGATCAAACGGCAACACGATGGGGGCTCAGTTTCTTTGAAGCAGTTTAAGTACATATTGATCGCCGCACTGGGGACCATTTTGGTCAACATCCCGGATGCGCGTGCTGTGGAATTTGGTGAATCCCCGGTCCTTGCGTCGCAAGTTGCCGCCGGAACGCTTCCCCCTGTCAAAGATCGTCTACCAACCACGCCGATGATTGTCACGCCAAACGATCGAATTGGTGTCTATGGCGGCACCTGGAAAATGGCCCAGCGCGATCAGCGCGACCAGGCATTGTTGATCCGCAACATCGGTTACGAGCCGCTTTTGCGCTGGACGCCGCAATGGACATCGACCATTCCGAACGTTGCCCTTTCCTTCCAGCCCAGCAGTGACGCGACCGAGTTCTTTTTCCGTCTGCGTCCTGGCATGCGCTGGTCTGATGGCGCGCCATTTACCGCTGATGACATTACGTTCTGGTACGAAGACATTCTGCTGAACCCGGCCTTTCCCGATGCTGTTCCCGAATGGCTGACGGCTGGCGGAAACGCCGTTCAGATTGATGAAGTCGACGAAAATACCGTCGCCTTCCGCTTCAGCACGCCTTATGGCCTGTTCCCGACCGCGCTTGCCCGGCCAGAAGGCGTTGAACCGGTCAGCTATCCGGCACATTTTTTAAAACCGCTTTTGCCCAAATATAATCCGAACGCCGATCAAGAAGCCCGTGCTCTTGGCTTTGCGGGTTGGAAAGATCGCTTCATTGATGTTTTTGGCAATCCTGGAACGATCGACGATCCGTCGCGCTGGCTTAATCCCGATGTTCCGACATTGAATGCCTGGGTTCTGACCGGTGTCTATGGCAAAGACGATCCATTGATCGCCAAACGCAATCCCTATTACTGGAAAATAGATCCGACCGGACGTCAGCTGCCCTATATCGACGAGGTATCCTTTACTCTGGTTCCGTCGAAAAGTGCCGCAGGGGATGCCGCGATTGCCGGCAAGGTCAATATGCAGGAACGCCATGTCAGCACACGCGCGGACGAAGTTCTGGCTGCCAATGACAATCTGTTGCCCTTCACGCTGATTGAAAGCGACATGAACACTCTGACCTTGTCATTGAACCTGAATGACAAGGATCCGGTACTGCGCAAGATTTTCCAGAACAAGGATTTCCGGATCGCGCTTTCGCATGCGATTGACCGTGACAACATCATTGCGCGTTTCGTGCCCGGTGCCCTGCCCCATCAGGCAGCACCGCGCCCGGAAAGCCCGCTTTACCACACGGTACTTGCCCGCCAATACATCCATTATGACCAGGCACTGGCAACGGACTATCTGGCCAAGGCCGGCCTGATGGAAAAGGATCAGGATGGCTTCTTGTTGCGTCCGGATGGCAAACGCCTGTCCTTCACCATCGATACAGAGGGTGCCGACCGGTTCGCGATGCTTGATGCCGTCATCCAGTATTGGCGTGATATCGGTATCGACGTAACCGCAAGAAACCTGCCCCGTGACGAATTCGTCTCGCTGCGTGAACGCAACGACCACGAAGCAAGTGCCTGGGGCGGTGATGGCGGGCTTGATGCCATGGTTATCCCGATCAACTATCTTCCGATGTCGGCCGAATCATCATGGTTTGCAACCGGCTGGGCCAACTGGTACGTCAACCCGAACAGCCCCGATGCCATGACGCCACCTGAAGCGGTCCAAAAGCAGCTGGCCCTTTATAACCAGCTCAAGGAAACCGCGAATGCAGAAAGACAAAATCAACTGATGCGCGACATCCTCGACATCAGCGCCGATCAGTTTTACGTTATGGGCATCGCTCTGCCGCCAAACCGGAAAGGCGTGGTCGCCAAAAACTTCCACAACGTTCCAAAGGTAATCCCGGCGGCCTGGAGTTATGCAACACCGGCACCGACCAACCCGAGCCAATATTATATTGAGCAAAAGTAATCGGCACGGGCTCGGATCATTGGTCAGGGGGGACGACTAGGCGTGAAGAAGCTGTTTGACCGAATGATCGGCAGCCTGGTTTTCAAGATCGCACTGGCGATTGTGATTGTCGAAACCATCCTGCTTGGATTGTTCGGCGGCTATTACGTTCAGTATTTCGGTGCCGAAATTGACCGGCGCATTGCAGAACAGATCAGCACCCCCGGCCGCCTGATTCAGGACGAACAGCTCAAGGTCTCCATTCTCAGTGATGCAAAGCAGATGAAATTGCTGCTTGGCGATCATTTGCAGCAAGCCATGGCAATCGGCTTTGACGGCACGATTTATCATGCGATTGATCCGCTTCTGATCGGCAGTTCAACCGACGTTCTTCCGGATTTCCCGTCCGATGAATTGCGCCCCAACATGACCGAACCGGCGCTGTTTACAGTCGATGACGTCGATGGTCACAGCATCGTTTCGATCACCCCGCTTTTCAGCCTGAATGCCAATCAGCCATTCATGTATGTGTTTCTCAAAGTCTCGACCAAGGGCCTTGAAGAAAGCCAGCGCCAGATGCAGTCGGTCCTGCTGATCGGATCGGCAATCTGTATTCTGATGACATCTGCGCTGATTTTCCTGTTCACACAGCAAACCGTTCTTCGACGCCTGATTTCAGCTGCCCAGTTCGTGAACAAGATCCAGCTTGGCAAACTGAGCTCGCGGCTGACACCGATGGGACGCGATGAAATCGGCACCCTTGAGCGCGGCCTGAATGCCATGGCCGAAAGTCTCGAACGGCGAACCCAGCAACATCAGATCGCCCAGGACGCCTTACGCGACAGCGAAGAACGTTTCCGTGACTTCACCCTGTCATCGGCGGACTGGTACTGGGAAATGGGTGCGGATCTCAAGATCGCGTTCGCATCCTATAAATTCTATCAGCTGATCGAAGAAATTAACGGCTCCCCACAGGGGCAGTCATTCGACAAACTTGGCCTGACATCCGAACATCCAGAAGGTTGGCACTATCTGCAACGCAGGCTTGATGCCCATATGGCGTTCCAGAATGTCGAATTTTCCTGGACGTCACGCAAAGGCGAAAAGAATTATGGCCGCATCAACGGCGTTCCGGTCTTTTCGCTTGATGGTCGATTTAACGGATATCGCGGCACCGGCAGCAACATCACCGCCCAGCACCGCGCCGCCGAAGAACAGCAAGCTCTTCAGCGTCAGCTTGCCACATCCCAAAAGCTTGAAGCTGTTGGTCAGATGGCCGGCGGGGTTGCCCATGAATTCAACAACTGCCTTGCCGGCATTCTGAGCTTTGCCGAAGTTGCCCGTGCAAAAATCGATGATCCCGAACGGGTTAAGGAATATCTTGATCACGTCATCTCGCTTGGCGAACGTGCAACCAGTGTTGCCGATCAGCTTCTGATGTTCTCGCGGCGGCGCATTGACCAGCCGACCAATATCCGCGTGCAAAGCATTTTCTCCGAGATGGAGAAACTTCTGCTGACACTGCTCGAACACCGGATCGAACTGCAAATCTGGTCGGACAATCCGGAACTTTACACCCGCGTCGACCCGACGCAGCTTTCGGCCTGTATCCTTAACCTTGCGATCAATGCGCGTGATGCAATGCCCGATGGCGGCACATTGCAAATATCGTCGCGCAGTGTCGAAATCCCGCCCCTTGCCCAGCGCAACCCGGACGAGGATGAAGATACCTATCCCGAAGATGTCGCAGGCGAATTTGTTGTCATCACGGTACAGGATACCGGTACCGGTATTCCCGACGACATTATCGAAAATATTTTCGAACCCTTCTTCTCCACCAAGGAACCGGGCAAGGGTACCGGTCTTGGTCTTTCAATTGTTCACAGCTGGGTCGAAGAATCACACGGCTTTATCAATGTCGAAAGCATCGAAGGCGAAGGCACGACCTTCTCGGTTTATCTGCCGCGCTCCGAAGCAGGCGGCGAGACTACCCTTCGTGTGGATGAAGTCGACAAATTCCCGGGCAATGGCGAGCGGGTTCTGATTGTCGATGACGAACAGGCACTGCGCACCACCGCACGTATTATTCTTGAAGATGTCGGCTTCAGAACCGAAACTGCCAAAAACACCGAAGAAGCGCTAAGCCTGCTAAGTGCAGCCGAACAGGATGACCCGTTTGACGTCATTCTGACCGATGTTGTCATGTCCGGTCGAAGCGGGCCGCAACTGGTCATCGAGGCATTGCGCAGCAACCCGCGTTATGGCGTTGTTTTCATGTCGGGCTATCCCGCGCGCTCGCGCAAGGAACTCGACAAGCTGCTCGGCAATTACGTGTTTGTCAAAAAGCCGTTCCGCCCCAGCCAGTTGCAAAAGGCCATCCATGATGCATTGGCCTTGCGTGCCGAACGGCAGAAAACCTGACAGCGGTGTATTAGAACAGGAAATCCGCCCCTTGATCGGACCCCAGTCCATCCGAGTCCTTCGCCAGACAACAGCATTTCAAACCGCGATCATCGCGCAAAGGTTAAAAAATTCTTTCGATACAGTTGCCCGCTAAGCAATTGGCGTGACTGCGGTTCTTTGTGTGAGGAGCTGCTCGTAACCAGCCCGGTGTGACAGCCGTCACTTTTTTTGATCTGTTTCATCCCTACCTTTATAAACAGACAGATTACGCACGAGCATGAAGAGGTCAGGATGATCGGTTCAGTACAAGGTTCAGGACTTGGTGCCGCAGCACAGGCTGTTAACGATGCCATCACCCCGAATGGTGGTGCTGACCCGTCCCTGCCCTTTGCCGCAGCAGAAGGTGCCATTAACAAGGCGACCGGCCTGGCCAAGGTTATCGGATCCATTGTGACCGAACATCAGCCCCTTGAAACCAGTGGCCATCGCGGCACCAAGGTTAATATCCTAACGTGATTTTCCCTCTCGTTAGCTTCCTCCGGGGGTGGTCTGCGACCACCCCTTTTTGTATTTGAATGCTTTCAAATACCCGGTCATGACAAGCAGTAAGCCCCGTGCTAAGGTTCGCGGATATTGCGCATTTGGACGGTATGATGGTCGCCAACAGAATTGGAACAGGTTCGTCCCAAACGGGACTTCAGGATGCACGATCCCGCCCCCAGGGTGTCCCGGGCATGGGTGGGCGTGTTACGGCCAATTCAGACCAGCCATCTTCTGACAGCTTCATTGCGGCACAGCTTGCGCGTCTGCGTAATCTGATTGCCACCGATCAGATTGATCACAATGCGCGTCGCGGGACCTATCTTAACATCCTGCTTTGACGCTCTTTTCGGCCATCTTTATGAATTGCCCGTCGTGAACCGATCCGTTGTTTGCGACGCCTTTGCACACCTTCCCGCAACATTGGCAACGTCACAAAATAAAAGGCGGACCAAAAGGCCCGCCTTTTTGCCTGCTCGCTCCATCCGTCACGAACAAAGAAAAGTGCCCCGTACCGAAGTACGGGGCCAGTTCAATTGTCCAGGTGTGTTGGACAAGGGAGCTTGCGCAAAAGCGTGATCAGATCACGCAGTTGCCTGGTTTTCGCTCTCGGAGCGAATAGGATGTTCCAGTTTGTCGACGATTTCCTTCGGCACGATCTGCCAGAAGTTGCCGCGTTCACGATCCCAGTTATCAAGGATCGTACGTGCATAACCGCTTTCGGTTTCTGCAACATGCTCTTCAATAAGCGAACGGCAATGTTCGTCCCAATACTGGGTTTCAATGCGCTGATACAGGATGGAGCCATCATTGACGACGTCTGCAAAGGTGCCTTCAACGTCATAGATGAATGCCATGCCACCGGTCATGCCGGCCCCGAAGTTTTCACCGACCGAGCCCAGAATAACTGCGGTACCGCCGGTCATGTATTCACAACCGTTCGAACCACAACCTTCGACCACGACGGTCGCACCGGAGTTACGCACACAGAAACGTTCACCGGCCTGACCCGCAGCAAACAATTTGCCCGACGTCGCACCATAAAGAATGGTGTTACCGATGATGGTGTTTTCATTGGTCTTAAGCGGGCTGGAAGGCCGCGGACGCAGAACAATCGTCCCGCCCGAAAGGCCTTTGCCGACATAGTCGTTGGCATCGCCCTGAACTTCGATCTTGAGCCCCTGAACCGCAAAGGCACCAAGTGACTGACCAGCCGAACCGCGCAGACGGACATGCAGATGCCCCGGTTTCAGGCCGGTCATGCCGTATTTCTGCGTGATCAGTGACGACATCCGGGTCCCGATTGCACGCTGGGTATTCTGAATGTTGTACTGAAGCTGCATCTTCTCGCCGTCTTCAAGAAGCGGACGGGCATCCTTGATCATCTGGGCATCAAGGGTATCCGGGACTTCGTTGCGGCCTTCGATGGTGCAGAAGCGTGCATGATCACCGGCATCAGCCTGTGCCAGCAGCGGGTTCAAATCAAGGTCAACAAGGTCTTTCGCGCCACGGTGAACCTGCTGAAGCAGGTCGGAGCGGCCAATTACGTCTTCCAGCTTGTCATAGCCAAGCTCGGCCAGAACGTCTTTGACTTCTTCGGCCATGAAGGTGAACAGGTTGACCAGTTTGTCGGCCGTACCAACGAACTTGGCACGCAGTGCCGGATCCTGGGTACAGACACCAACCGGACAGGTGTTGGAATGGCACTGACGGACCATGATGCAGCCAAGGGCGATCAGGGAAGCCGTACCGATACCGAATTCCTCGGCACCAAGCATCGCACCAATCACAACGTCACGACCGGTTTTGAAACCACCGTCAACGCGCAGTTTGACTTTGTCACGCAGGTTATTGAGCGTCAGAACCTGGTTCACTTCTGACAGGCCCATTTCCCACGGAACGCCTGCATATTTGATCGAGGTCTGCGGGCTTGCACCCGTACCGCCATCATAACCGGAAATCAGGATCACGTCGGCTTTTGCCTTGGCAACACCGGCTGCAATCGTACCAACACCCGAACGCGACACCAGCTTGACGCAAACGCGGCAACGCGGGTTGATCTGTTTGAGGTCATAGATCAGCTGCGCCAGATCTTCGATCGAATAGATGTCATGATGCGGCGGCGGCGAAATCAGGGTCACACCCGGCGTCGCATGACGCAGCTGTGCAATTTCAACCGTGACCTTGAAGCCCGGAAGCTGACCACCTTCGCCCGGTTTTGCACCCTGGGCGACCTTGATCTGAATTTCTTCACAGTTGTTCAGATATTCAGCCGTCACACCAAAGCGACCCGACGCAACCTGTTTGATCGAGGAACGCGCATTGTCACCGTTCGCACGCGGACGGAAACGTTCACGCGATTCACCACCTTCACCCGAGTTCGATTTCGCACCGATGCGGTTCATGGCAATCGCCAACGCCTCGTGGGCCTCGGTCGACAATGCGCCATGGGACATGCCCGGGGTGACGAAACGTTTGCGGATTTCGGTGATGCTTTCGACCTTGTCCTGGTGAACAGGGCTGCGATCGGAACGGAAATCAAGCAAGTCACGCAGATGCAGCGGTTCACGCGAACGCAGACCTTCCGAGAACTTGCGGAACGTGTTGTAGCTGCCCGTCGTGACAGAAGACTGCAATGTATGGATCAGCGGACCGGTCCAGACATGGCGTTCGCCACTGCGACGATATTTGTAAAGACCACCAACCGGAAGGCTGACGACATTGCCGTTAAACGCTTCTTTATGCTGGGCGATCGTGCGGCGCTGGATACCCTGAAGACCGATGCCCGAAATACGCGACGGCATGCCCGGGAAGAATTCGGCCACCAGCGAACGCGACAGGCCGATACTTTCAAAGTTATAGCCACCGCGATAGGAACTGATGATCGAAATGCCCATTTTGGACATGATCTTGAGCAAGCCCGCATCAATTGCGGCCTTGAAGCGCTGCATGACTTCGGCGGTGCTGTTCACATTCGGGAACAGGCCACGTGCATAACGGTCAAGCAGACCTTCCTGCGCCAGATAGGCGTTAACCGTGGTTGCGCCAACACCGATCAAAACCGCGAAGTAGTGCACGTCCATGCATTCCGCCGAACGCACGTTCAGTGAGATATAGGTACGCAGTGACGTCTTGACGAGATGGCTGTGAACACCACCGGTCGCAAGGATCATCGGGATTGCTGCACGTTCTTCGCTGATCGCTTCATCGGTCAGGATGATGTGCAATGCACCGCCACGAACGGCTTCTTCGGCTTCGCGCTGAATACGGGAAATCGCATCGCGCAGGGCCGACTGGCCACCATTGATATCAAAGGTGGTGTCAATCTCGACAGCCGTGTCACCCATATAGCCACGCATGGCGTCATATTCGGCGTTGGTCAGAACCGGGCTTTCGAGCTGAAGCAGATCACACTGGCTTTCATCTTCGTCCAGAACGTTGCCAAGGTTACCAAGGCGGGTCTTCAGGCTCATGACGCGCGCTTCACGAAGGGAATCGATCGGCGGGTTGGTCACCTGAGAGAAGTTCTGACGGAAGAAGTGATGCAGGCCACGATACCGATCCGAAAGGATCGCAAGCGGGGTGTCATCCCCCATCGAGCCAATGGCTTCCTTGCCGTCTTCACCCATCGGATGAAGGATCAGCTCAAGATCTTCGTGGGTCAGGCCCATCGCCTTTTGCAGACGCAGCAGACGTTCTTTTTCGATATGCGACGGCTCGGTATGTTCCGGTGAAATCAGGTCATCAAGAACCTTGGTGCGACCGACCCATTTCGACCAGTCACGCCGGTTGGCCAGTTTGTCCTTAAGCTCGCGGTCATGATACAGCTTGCCCTCTTCGAGGTTGACGGCAATCATCTGGCCCGGGCCAAGGCGGCCTTTTTCAATGCAGCTTTCTTCGTCGATATGCACCATACCGGCTTCGGAACCGGCGATCAGAAGGCCGTTACCGGTGACTGCATAACGCAGCGGACGCAAACCGTTACGGTCCGTACCACCCAGAAGCCATTTACCACCATATGCTGCAAGTGCTGCCGGACCGTCCCACGGCTCCATCACAGCGTTGCAATAGGCATACAGGTTTTTATAGCTGTCAGGCGTCGATGCCTTTTTTGACCATGCTTCCGGAACCATCATGGTTTTCACCATCGGAAGGTCACGGCCGGCACGGATCATCAATTCGAACACCGCATCAAGAGCAGCCGAGTCAGACGAGCCCGGCTGAATAACCGGTTTGAGGTCATCGATGCTGTCGGCGAACACTTCGTGCGCCATACGGGCTTCGTGACTTTTCATCCAGTTGACGTTACCGCGCAGCGTGTTGATTTCGCCGTTATGAGCAAGAACCCGGAACGGCTGTGCCAGCGGCCAGCTCGGGAAAGTGTTGGTCGAATAACGCTGATGATAGACGCAGAAGCTTGAAATAAAGCGTTCGTCGCGCAGGTCCGGATAGAAGGTATCAACATCTTCTGCCAGGAACATGCCCTTGTAGATGATCGAACGGCACGACATCGAACAGATGTAGAAATCCTTGATCGCTTCGGACAGAACTGCCTTTTCGATACGACGACGGATCGCATAAAGGTCGATTTCGAATTTCTCTTCGTCGACATCGTCACGGACACCGATCAGAACCTGTTCGATTTCCGGGCGGGTCTGGTTTGCCTTTTCACCGATGACCGAAACATCAACCGGGACCTGACGCCAACCAAGAATGCCATAACCCTGTTTGAGGATTTCGGTTTCAACGATCGCACGGCAACGTTCCTGTGCCGACATGTCGATACGCGGCAGGAACACCTGACCAACTGCAATCAGGCTTTCCGGGGCTTCCTGGTTGATCACCTTAAGGTAAGCCTTGAAGAAATCCTGCGGGATCTGAAGGTGGATACCAGCGCCGTCACCGGTTTTGCCATCGGCATCAACAGCACCACGGTGCCAGATTGCCTTCAGGGCTTCGATACCGGCTTCAACCACTTCGCGGCGCGGTTTGCCATCAATGGCGCCGACAAGACCCACACCACAGTTGGCGTGTTCTTCGGCCGGGTCATACATGCCACTGGCTTCAAGATGTGCCGCGTTTTTCTCAAAACGGGCGATCTCGGCAGCACCGCGGCCCTGATCCAATTTGTCCTGAACGATCTTGTTCATAACTTCTCTCTCCTAATGCGGCAGCGGGCTTAAGCAGCAGCTTCTTTGCGCGCCAGCAAATACTCATCAATTCGATCTGCCGCATCACGGCCATCACGGATCGCCCACACAACAAGCGACGCCCCACGGGCGATGTCACCAGCAGCAAACACGCCATCAAGATTGGTCATCATCGTGCGGAAATCGATTTTGACCGTGCCCCAACGTGACACACCAAGTTCCGGCGCATCAAACAGGGTCGGCAGATCTTCGGGCTCGAAGCCAAGTGCCAGGATGACCATGTCGGCATCCATGGTATAGCTCGATCCTTCGATGATTTCCGGGCTCTGGCGGCCACCGGCATCGGGGGCACCAAGGCGCATTTTCACGGCGCGAACACCGGTGACCTTGTCATCGCCGACAAAGGCTTCCGGGTTGGTCAGCCAGACAAACTCGACGCCTTCTTCCTCGGCATTGGCAACTTCGCGCTGGGAACCGGGCATGTTGGCACGGTCACGGCGATAGAGACATTTGACCGACTTCGCCCCCTGACGGATCGCGGTACGGACACAGTCCATGGCGGTATCACCACCACCGATCACGACAACATTCTTGTCCTTGGCGTTCAGCGTTCCGTCTTCATATGCCGGAACCTTGTCACCCAGACCATGGCGGTTGGACGTGGTCAGATATTCAAGTGCGGGATAAACATTGCCAAGACCGGCCCCCGGCAGTTTCAATTCGCGGGCCTTGTAAACGCCGGTCGCGATCAGAATGCTGTCATGCTTCTTGCGCAGATCATCAAGGGTCGCATCGCGGCCAACCTCGAATTCGGTGTGCATGATAACACCACCTTCCTCAAGAAGCTTGACCCGGCGCTCGACCACATCTTTTTCAAGCTTGAAGCCCGGAATACCATAAACCAGCAGGCCGCCCATACGGTCATAACGGTCATAGATATGGACTTCATATCCTTTGAGACGCAGCTGCTCGGCAGCTGCCATACCTCCCGGGCCACCGCCGATGATACCGACCGACATGCCGTTTTCCTTTGCCGGCTTCGGGGCCTTGACCCAACCGTTCGCAAAGGCGGTATCGGTGATGTATTTCTCGACCGAACCGATGGTGACAGCACCATGGGTTGACTGTTCGATCACGCAATTGCCTTCGCACAGGCGATCCTGCGGACAGATGCGACCCGTAACTTCGGGCATGTTGTTGGTTGCGGCCGAGATGGCATAAGCCTCCTCAAGGCGACCTTCGGTGGTCAGGCGCAACCAATCGGGGATGTTGTTATAAAGCGGGCAATGGGCCTGGCAGAACGGCACGCCACACTGGGAACAACGCGACGCCTGATCGGCAGCCTTGTCGTCCTCGAATGCTTCATAGATTTCGTTGAAGTCTGTCCGACGCTCGGACGCCTCTCTTTTGTGCGGATATTTTTGTTCGAGATGAACAAATTTCAGCATCTTTTCTGTCATGACGGCCCTCTGGAAGGGTTTTATGTTGCGGGTTTCGGTCTGTATACGTGCCAAATACGCAAGAATCTAGCACAAAATGCATTATAGGTCAGTTTTGCTGACATAAATATCCGCACAATTTTTCGGGTCTTCCAGAAATCACTGCCGGTTTGGCCCGCAATAAAGTTTCATTAGTACCGAAATGGAACTATTTATGCATTTCGCCGAATCACGCTAAACTGCTATAAGCGATGAGTTTTTAAAGCGAACAGGCACAGAGGCCGGCGTGACCTTACAGCACATTATTCTTCTGGCAGTCGTCCAGGGGATCACCGAATTTCTTCCCATCAGCTCATCAGGACATCTCATTCTGGCACCGGCCCTGACCGGCAGTCCGGATCAGGGTTTGTTGGTAGATGTTGCGGTTCATGTCGGTACTTTGGCAGCTGTTTTGATCTATTTCTGGCGCGATGTGTTCGCCATGCTCGGCGGATTCGTCCGGCTGTTTACCGGGCGAATCAACGCAGGTGCCCGTCTGGCAATTCACATTGTGCTTGCGACAATCCCGGTCGTCGCGGTCGGTTTCTATCTCAAGGTCTCGGGCATCGAGGAACAATTGCGTTCTGTCGAGATCATAGCATGGACCACACTCGGCTTTGGGATCCTGCTCTGGATTGCGGACAAGGTCGGGATGACGATCAACCGGCTCGAACATATGCGCTGGGGCGGCGCACTGTTTATCGGTCTGGCACAGGTCTTGGCCCTTATTCCGGGCACCAGCCGATCAGGCATCACCATGACCGCCGCCCGTTTTATGGGCTACGAGCGTTCCGACGCTGCACAGTTTTCGATGCTGATGTCCATTCCGGTTATTTTGGGAGCAGGTCTTCTGGCCGGTATCGACCTGCATCAGGCAGGGAACATCGCCCTTAACCAGGACGTGCTTCTCGCAGCCGGGCTTTCTTTCCTGACAGCACTTATCGCCATTGCAGTGTTGATGAGCTGGTTGAAGCGTTCAAGCTTCACCCCGTTTGCGATCTATCGCATCCTGCTTGGTGGTGGTCTGCTGATCTGGCTTTACGTTTATGGTGGCGCGCCGCTGCCCTTCATGAGCTGACCGGTTTTGTTATTCCGGCTGGCAGGCACCAAACAGAATGGTACATTCCCCCATCTACCTGCGTCCGCTTGATCCGGTTGCCGATGGCCCGGCATTGCACACCATATTCGGCGACCCGCAATGCTGCCTTTGGCTTCCGGAACCGGCCTTTGCAGACATTGATGCAACCATTGCAAAACTGACCGACTGGACCACCGGGTTCGAAAAGACATCATGGGCCATTGCCCGGACGCCCGACGGCCCGGCCATCGGGCGAATTTCGCTTTTTAACACTGGCCATGACAAGGATGTCTGGGAAGCCGCCTGCATGGTGTCGCCCGCCACACGGGGACAAAACATCGCTGCGCGTGCGCTATCTGTCGCCATTGAGTATCTTTTTGCCACGACAACAGCACGCCGGATCTATGCCGACATAGACCCGGACAATCATGCATCCGTCAAAACATTTGAAAAACTTGGCTTTACCCGGGAAGGCGTCCTGCGCGGGGAATGGGTTACCCATATCGGCATCCGGGACTCGGTCATTTACGGCCTGCTCAGAACCGACCCACGCCCGTCCATTCCTGACAAACCCGTGCTTGTCGAAACCGGTAAATAGCCCCCCTTAATCCTGCCAAACCGGACCACCGGCCAACACCATTTGTGCACGCGCCGGGTCTTCGGGCGCGTAATCGGAATCATCAACAAATCGCATCAGGAACGGCTCATGCGATAACAGAAATTCAAGTGCGCCAAGCTGCACTTCGTTTGACGTAATCCCGGCACGCAGATCATCCAGCCCCAGCCCGGTTTGCGCAACCAGCCCCTGCAGCAATTCATCATCCCCGGCGATATGTGCAATCGCCCGAATGGCCAGCGTCTCGGCGGCTTCCTTGTTCATTTGTCACCCTTATCTCATCAACATTCACGACACTACGCAATTCTTTACAGATATCCCTATCAGGCAGCAAAGCACCACCGCAGGATATTTCATCCATCAAACCATGACACTAGCGGAAAACCTTTGGATCGCCCGCTGTAATTTCAATGCGCAGACCACACATCAAGCAATGATGCCTTTCATTTGCAACAAACGCGGAATGTACTGACGCGGGCCGACCGTGTTCTTCTGCGCAAATCGGGCATAGATAAGAAAACTGATACATGCAGGTTTTCTATGGTCAAAATGCTGCTGATTGCACTGACCGTGATGATCATATCCATTGGCAGGGCCATGGCCGATGATCACACGATCAAGATTGCGTCCATCCAGCTTGCCGAAGGTTTGAACACCAACGACGGGCAAGGTTTTTATGCCGACATTTTGACGTCACTCGTCACAATCGAAAATTACCGCCCGGAAATTCGCATTAGACCTTTGAAACGGTCCGTTGTCGACTTTGCCGAACGCAAAGCCGACTGTATCTGGCCGGTTGACCGCACCCTGATCGTCAAGCTGGTCGGAAATGACATCGACATTCTTGAAAGCACCTTCGTCTTTGAGGCGACCCAGCATATTTTCACCGCCCCCGGAACTGCGCCAATTACATCCATGGAAGAAATTGCCGGCAGATCGATTGGACTGACAATCGGGTCAAATGTCGAACAGGAACTCCGCAACGCTGACGCACAGGTTGCCCTTATCCCGCTGCAGGATAACAAAGTAAGCATGCTGGTTGCCGGCCATCTCGATGCGATTGTTGGATGGTCTCCTGATTTTCAGATCACTTTTCAGGATCTTAAACTCGGATCACCGCAATACAGCCAATCGCTGATTCTGACAAAAACACGAAATGCGATTGTTTGTCATGTTTCCGACATAACACGCAGCTTTATCGCACAAATGGACACAACCATTACGACTTTCCGCCAATCCGAGCGGTTCAGAACGATCGCCCAAAAATACGGGGTCGCGCAGGCGCTGGGCCTTGAAGAAAGCACAAACTGATCGACGCCACACCTGACGAGAGCCGGAAGTTATTTAAACCATTTGGCCTTGGACATGGCCCGCCAGATCACCAGGCCAGCAATGACAATCACAGCAGCAGCAACACCACCCAGGCCGTTCCCCGCCATAAGCACCAGCCCCCAAAACCCCACTGTTCCGAACCCGATAGCAAGGCTCAGGAATGCGGACTTGGTCAGGGTATCCTGATTTTTCTGCGCAGCTTCTGCGCGCTTGATTTCATCGACAATCTCGTACCAGGCAAGCTGCTGCCAGCGGGAATATTTCAGCCCCTTTCGCGGACCTTTGCGCAGGAACTCGTCGAGTTGTTTTACGATGTTCGCAGCGCGCTCTTCGGGGGCAACATATTTGCCAATCCGTTCTTTTTTGCGCGGCGCATCATCTTCTTTCTCGATCATGTTCACTCGATCTTTTCCCCTGTGGCCGGCAAAGCCAGCCCCTGCCCGAAAACAGACCGTAGCCCCAACCGATTTACATCAGGTAAACCATCAATACGCGGGCTTTGAACAAGAAGGGCATCACCATGCATCACATCCCGAAAGACAACGCGCAGCTATGATGCCCTAAAACCTTTTCCAAGATTTTACCGCGCTGTTTTCCGTTTTTTCAAACACTTCCCGGACAGCAGGATTGAAGACAATCCGCAAGTATCGACTTCAGCCCTGTAAAGAGCCGACCACCCGCCATACATAAAAACAACAATGCATGAGACCGGGACCTTTGGATGCTGCGTAAATTGAAAATCATCGGATGCCTGATAACGGCATGCCTTTTCCTGCCCTCCGTCGGGCATGCCAGCGGCGAAACCGGCATCGAGATCGTCGCATCCTGCAGCCCGAGGCCACCATACGTTACCGAAGGCAACAGCCCCGGGGGCATTCTGGTCGATTATGTCGAAGAATTGCTGGCATCCTTCGGATACAAGACCAGGATCGAAATATACCCTTGGAAGCGCGCAATTGATGCGGCACGCAACGGGGATGTCGACGTCATCTTCTGCGCCGAAGCCGGACAGGCACAACATTATGGTCTTGAATACGAGTTCCCGATTTTGATCAGCGACACGGTACTGCTGTCGCACCGTGACTACCCGCTTCCGACGGATCAACTATGGGAACACCGCATCGCTCTGGGTGCGGGATATTGGTATGGCGATGAATTCGAAAACCGCCGCGACGAAGTCGACATCATGGAAGTGGTCGACGATTTTTCGATCCTGCGCATGGTGGCATCAAGGCGCGCCGATGGCGGGTTGATGGAAAAATCTGTGGCCGACGCCCTGATACAGGCGCACCCTGAACTTGGCCGTGTCATTCATATCAGCAACACGCCCGTTGCCACCCAAACGTTCTATTTCGCGACATCACCGGCATCTCGGCTGAACATGGAACACATTCGCCAGCACCTGGCAAAGGCCAAGCCGACACCACTCATACAGCAAATCCGGATTGATACGAATTAGAACGGATGCCGCCGATTGCTGAATTTGGCGGCAGATAAACTGGCCTCAGGCCACGGTCAGTGCTGTAAGGGCAATAACGCCAAATGCGATCAGATGGATCATTTTTCTGTCTCCTGAATTTGCGCAGCGCAAACCACGTCCAATGGCAAACACGGCCAAAGGACAGCGAAAGCAAACGCTAAAATGCAAAACAGGTAATTTAATGGCGCAATCAGGCCGATTTGATGCCCGGCTATCAAAGGCAACCGCTAAGGACAATCAAAAATGGTCGGTAAAAGATGGTGCGGGCGGCCGGACTTGAACCGGCAAAGCCTTTAGGGCCGGCGGATTTTAAGTCCGCTGCGTTTACCAATTTCGCCACGCCCGCATTGCGTGTCGCACCCGGCCTGTAACCGGAAAAAGGGTTCTAGCGCGGCTTTGAAATTGGTGCAACATCCTATTGCTGCTTTATCGCGTCACACAGAAATGATCCCCGATCAACAGCCACCAGATACTGATTACGGCAAAATTGCCCGCCTTACTCCATAATCCCTGCACTTTTGCCCTGCAACATGGTGCCAGATACCAATCAACGCGCTGTATCGCACATGCACCGGCATCTGAAAACTGCCCTCGCGGCCACGGTTTGCATCGCAACCGCTGCGCTGTATTACCACCGCGGGGTTCTCCCAAGAATGATCTCGCTGGCCTTTGCCGGCGACGGCGGAGCGCGCCCTGATTCATTGATTTTGCGAAGCGAAACCTTGAACCGTGCGGATAACCGCCGACGTCATATGAACCGGCTTTATGACAAGATCGACAACGATCTGTATGAAAGCACCATATCACCGCTGTTGTTTGACGATTTTGTTGACCCGGCCGATGAAACATCCCCGTCGCTGTATCTTGATACAAACACGGACCCGAGTGTCGAAGTCTTTGGCGGTCGCGCAGCACTAACGTCTCTTGCCCGGCGTATCGATTTTGACAGTGCGGCGGGAACCTTCCCCATGCAGTCACGCACCGTGCGCGTCCCCATCAGCATCTGGGTGGTCGGCAACCACACCGATCTTGAAAACCGCATCACCCGGGCCGGATATGATCCGGGATTAAGCGGTGATTCGGTTTCGATTGATAGTGGCGTTGACTATTTGCTTGATGACGGCCTTGTCGTTGGCCTTGGCATTGGCTGGGGCAATACTCTGGGCGAAACAGGGTCCCGGCAATTGCGATATCGCGAAAGCAACCTTGCAGTTTCCCCCTATTTCGTCGCCCGCATGACGGACTGGCTTAATCTGCGCGGCAGTCTGAGCTTTGGCAAAAGCATGATCAGCCAATCGGCCATCGCATCCCCGCCAAGTGATGTACCCTATGCCGAACGCCTTGAAAGCAACACGTTTTCCAACTCGATCGGGTTTGCCTCGAAATACGATTTTGGCGGCTTGCCGGTAAGCTTGCAGCTTGATGGCGATATGATCACCGCCCATGAATATATCGGCTCTGCGCGGGCGACCGATGGCAGCACCATCACCGCAAAAACCGCGACAACAAGGCTGTTTGATGCAGCACTTGAAGCACGATACGACCTTGATCTTGGCCGTCACAAAATCACGCCCTTTGCCGGTCAGGAAGAAACGATTTCGCTGTTGAACCAGAATTATGGACGCAGCGGATCAACACGTTATTACGGCGGATCGGAATACCGCTATGACCCGCTGAAATTTGATCTTAGCATCACCGGCTTCCGCGAAGTCGCAACCGACAGCGAACCGCTGGAAGGTATTCGGTCCGAAATCGCGCTGACCCGCGATTTACCCCAAAGCTATGTGACCCTGCAGCCGTTTCTGATGGTTGAAAGTACGAATATGTATCTCGATACGGGCGGCGGCATTACCCAGAACTGGGGCGCAATTCCCGGCCAGTTGAGTTTTGAAGTACGCCGAAAATTCACCTATGAAGTCCGGCACAGCGACTATTCCGGGCTACTTACCATCGATTTTCCGTTCTAGGATGTAACCCAAATCATTGGCGCAGCGCCAATATCACCAAAGACGGCATCTTGCTATTGGCGATCCCCCCTGTGACAGGTAGGGTGCAAACAGAAATACAGAAATCACGCCAATTCCAGCAGGTTTGCGCCATGAACAAGCCAGATCCGGGAAACCGGTCCACGGTGGATACCAAAACCCTGACCCCGCCGGTCTTTGACCGGAATTTTCAAAAACAGTTCATCGATCTGCTGCTGTGGCGGCGTGATGTGCGGCGGTTCCGCACCGACCCGATCCCGCAAGATGATATCAATGACCTGATCAAGGAAGCCTGCCTTGCGCCGTCGGTTGGCAATTGCCAGCCCTGGCGATTTGTAAAGGTCAATACCCCCGAACGACGCAAAGCCATTCGCGACAGTTTCGAACGCGCCAACAATGACGCGCTTAATGACTATCATGGTGAACGGGCAAAAATGTATGCGTCCCTGAAACTTCAGGGCATGGATCAAGCCCCCGTACAGCTTGCCGTTTTTGCCGACGAAGAAACCGAAGCCGGCATGGGGCTTGGCCGCAAGACCATGCCTGAAATGCTTGATTATTCTGCTGTGGCAGCGGTTCAGCTTTTGTGGCTGGCAGCCCGGGTAAAAGGCATTGGTGTGGGCTGGGTCTCAATCCTTGAACCCGATGTGGTTGGCAAAACCCTTGAAGTCCCCGATCACTGGCGACTGATTGCCTATCTGTGTATCGGCTATCCGGAAGAAGACCACATCGTTCCCGAACTGGTCCGCGAAGGTTGGCAGGATCGCATTGATCCCGATGCCCTGACCCTTGAACGCTGATAACGCCCGCATCTATTCCCATTTCATGATACAAGGATACCAGGATGTCCGCCGACAAAACCCAACCAAACACCCCCGAACAGCCTGAGAAGAAAGGCCTGTCAAACGGTGTCTATTTCAAGATCATGGGCTATTTGCTGACGGCTGGCTGGGTCGGTTTTATTCTGGCTGCATCGGGCGGCGACACCGCTCATCCACTGTTTGACTATATTTTTGTGGTTCCGTTGGCGGGCTGGATCATCGGGATGATCGTGGCACGTATCATCGTCAAAAAGTCCGGGGCAGACCGCCCGTAAGAAGGCATTTAAACAGGATATTTCACCCCAGATTGCAGCAAAGGCGCCGCTGGTCGGGCGCCTTTTTCTTGTCGATCCCACGGATCATGACCTTTTAATTTGGTTCGCGTAGCCGCTCGGGTTTGCGCTGGGCCGCCAAACGAAACCGCCGGAGAGCAGAAAGGAATCATTCAGGGTTTCGCGACGATGCATACCCTGCAGATATAAGCTCTGCCGCTCCGATCAAATTATCAGGTCCTGCCCCTAATCATCATGTCTTTGATTTCGGGATCGTTCATCCCGGTATCGGTCATCATCGGAAAAACCGCCAAGCGTCATAATCCCGATGCCAAGACTGATCCCGCCAAAGGTAACGAACAGTCCGAAAAACAGCAAAAACACAAAAATCGGCGCATCCCGCGATGCCATCGCAAGGCTGTATATGCCGCCAATGTCGAAATAAAGAACCAGCCCACCAAACACCAAGGCACCAAACCCGCCATAGGCAGTATGTTCGATCATGAAGCGCACGATCGACCGGGCCTCACGCGCAGCCTTGCTGTTGCGAATATCCTGTTCGGGACTGCGATCGGGGTCGTTGTGATGCTGTTCCATGCCCTGTCCTTTGTTCAAGGTCAGAACCATTCTAGACATCCATCCCGCGCGATGCTTTGACCAAACGCAATTGATCAAAGCTGACATGACGTAAAGGATCGAGGATTGAAGTCGGGGCTCGGGGCTAGGCGCTGACAGCACCGCTATCTTCGATGACCTCACGCCCGCTTTCGATAATTACAAGACGGATACGCTCGGCTGCGTGATTGACATCATCTGGGCTTTCCCCGCGCACAACCAAAGTCGTGCCAAGTTTCCCTTCGCGCAGGAACGGATAGGACCCGATATCGGTATCCGGGAAATCTCCCTGAATTTCTGCAAGCATCTTGGCGATTGTGCCTTCGGGGATATAACCACCGACAGAGCGCGACACCATCGGCTTGCCACCGACCAGTTGATGTTTGATGCCCTGGAACATGGCCTGCATGATCATCGGCACACCGGCCATGACATAAACATTGTCCATGCGGAAACCCGGCGCCTTTGAAATCGGGTTCTGCACAAGTTCGGCACCGACCGGTACATGCGCCATACGCAGACGCGCCTCGTTCAGGTCTTCGGGGTTTTCATAGTGGCTTTTAAGAAGTTCATGCGCCTTGGCATTGAGTTCAATTTCTACGCCAAACGCCTTGGCAACGCATTCCGATGTAATGTCATCATGGGTCGGCCCGATGCCCCCGGTGGTAAAGACGTAATCAAACTTCGCCCGGCATTCATTGACTGTGGCGATAATGGTGTCTTCGATATCGGGGATCACACGGGCCTCGGCCAGCCGCACGCCGATCTTGTTCAGCTCTTCTGCCAGATAGGGCAGGTTCTTGTCATGGGTACGGCCAGACAGGATTTCATTGCCAATAATAATCAAACAGGCACGGACCGGATCAGACATCACTTCCCCACAACTTCAATATCATTTTCAGACTCTAGACCTTACGCACCTAACAGGCGTCCGGGTCACAGGAAATCGCGCAACATCGCCACCAGCGGCACATCAGCCGGCGGCATCGGATAGTCACCCAGGCGCACCGGACGCACCCACTTTACCTGCTGGCCTTCCATCGGGGTAATTTCCCCTTTCCACACGCGGCACAGATAAAGCGGCATCATCAGATGGAAGTCATCATAGGTAAATGAGGCAAAGGTAAAAGGTGCCAGGCAGCTTTCGGTGATATCAATGCCAAGCTCTTCCTTCAGCTCGCGCACCAGTGCCATTTCCGGGGTTTCACCGGGTTCGACCTTACCACCCGGAAATTCCCAAAGCCCTGCCATGGATTTGCCTTCGGGGCGCTGCGCAATCAATACGCGATGATCGGCATCCACCAGTGCCACGGCACTGACAAACACTGTTTTCCCGGGTGTTTTACCCTGCCGCAAGTCGACCGACATGCAGCCTTTGTCTGGTTGTTGTATTGTCATGACAATGTTTTATCGCGGCCAATGTGCTTCGCCAAGTGCAGAAAAATCCATATGGCAACTTTGGCAATAAATCTAATGCTTCAATCTGTTATCCCTAAGGCAACGTATAGAAAAAACCTCTATTGCGTCCCCTGACAGGTATTGAATGTTCTTTTCTTTCAGATCTACAAAACAGCATGAAAACGGTTTCCGACGCTTCTTTGGCGTCACGGCCAATTCCCTTCTTGCGCTCTTTGTCCTGACGGGATGCGACAAACTTGGCGCCTACAACACCTGGCAGGCGGGAAGCTACGAACCCGATTTCAATGGTCTTTCTTATGGTCACGACATCAGGCAGGTTGTGGACCTTTATCTCCCAAACAGGACGGCCCGCCCGGCGCCACTATTGATCTGGCTTTATGGCGGATCATGGGAGTCTGGTGATAGGGCAAAGTACGCCTTCATCGCCAAAAGGTTCAACCAGCTAGGGTATGCGGTTGCCATTCCGGATTACCGGCTTTTCCCCAATGTGCGCTTTCCTGCTTTTCTTGAAGACACCGCATCTGCCATCGGTTTTCTAAGCCACTATGCTGCACAAAACCCTGATCAGTTACAGCAGAGCCCGGTCATTCTTGCTGGTCATTCTGCCGGGGCTTACAACGCGGTTCAGGTCGTTGCTGATCAGAATTATCTGAAATCAGTCGGCTTGCCCCCAAGTCACATTGCCGGGGTCATCGGGTTATCCGGTCCTTATGACTTTTATCCCTATGACGTCCGGGCAACTCAAAATGCCTTTGGCGACACGCCCCCCGAACGAAGTCAGCCGGTCGCAATGGACCTCTCATCCATGCCGCCACTTTTGCTCATCACCGGCAATCGTGATCAAACTGTTTTCCCGCGCAATTCCCGCAAGCTGGCTGACCTTGCCCCGGATGCAATATATGTCGAAATCGAAGATACCGGACATGCCGGAACTTTGATTGCACTGGGGTTTTATCTGACGACAAACAAGTCTGTGCTTGATCCGGTCGAACAGTTCCTGCGTGATAAACTGCCATCTTTACCCCAACGCTAAAATACCCCACTGAAACAAAAAAACGCGCATTCCGAAGAATGCGCGTTTTGTGATCGATATTACCAGATGCAATCAGGCAAGCTGACCATGGCAATGTTTGTATTTCTTGCCTGAACCGCACGGGCAGGCCTGATTGCGGGCGACACGTCCCCAGGTGGACGGATCGTTCGGGTTCACGGTGCCCGATGCCTGACGTGACTGAACAGTTGCGCTGTCCGATCCCTGTTCGCTGCCTTCAAGTTCGTCGCGGTTTTCGTGCATTTCCTGCTGCGGACGACGGGCTTCAAGGTCTTCGGGGCGCGGTGCGGATTGCAGTTCAACATGTGACAGCATCTGGGTCACACGTTCGCGCAGATTGGCCAGCATCCCTTCAAACATGTTGAATGCTTCACGCTTGAATTCATTCAGCGGATCGCGCTGTCCATAGGCCCGAAGCCCAATGCCCTGACGCAGATGATCAAGCGCCAGAAGGTGCTCTTTCCACGACTGATCGAGCAGCTGAAGAACAAGGCTTTTCTCGACCTGACGCATGATGTCCGCGCCGTAATTCGCAACCTTGGCAGCCATTTTTTCAGATGCTGCCTTTTCGATGCGTTCACGCATGACTTCCTGATCGATGCCTTCTTCCTTGACCCATTCCGAAATCGGAAGATCAAGGCCCAGAAGTCTCGTGGTTTCCTCATGCAGGCTCGCGACTTCCCACTGTTCCGGGTAAACCTTTGCCGGGCAGTATTTCTCGACAAGTTCTTCGATCACTTCGGCACGCATGTCGGCCACGTCTTCGGCGACATGCTTGGCCTGCATCAGATCACGGCGCTGCTCATAAACGACCTTACGCTGGTCATTCATGACATCGTCAAATTTCAGAACGTTCTTACGAATGTCGAAGTTACGTGCTTCAACTTTCTGCTGGGCCTTTTCAAGCGCCTTGTTGATCCACGGATGGTAGATCGCCTCGCCTTCCTGAAGCCCCAGTTTCTGAAGCATCCCGTCCATGCGCTCGGACCCGAAAATACGCATCAGATCATCTTCAAGCGACAGATAGAATTTCGAACCGCCCGGGTCACCCTGACGACCGGAACGACCACGCAGCTGGTTGTCCACGCGGCGTGATTCATGACGTTCGGTACCAATCACAAACAGACCACCGGCAGCCAGAACCTTTTCCTGATCGGCTTTGACTTCGGCTTTGATTTTTTCAATTGCAGCCGCGCGCTTGGCCTCGTCAGTAACGTCAGCCAGTTCATGTTCGACACGCATCTCGACGTTACCGCCAAGTTTGATGTCCGTACCACGACCGGCCATGTTGGTGGCGATCGTAATCGCGCCGGGCGCACCGGCCTGGGCAACGATCAATGCTTCGCGTTCATGCTGCTTGGCATTGAGAACTTCGTGCGGAATTTTCTTCTGCTTAAGAAGGTCAGACAGAATTTCCGATTTTTCGATCGAGACGGTCCCAACCAGTGCCGGCTGACCGCGTTCGTGGCAATCTGCAAGCTGTTCAGCAATTGCCACCCATTTTTCCTTGGCCGTGCGATAGATCTCGTCATCGGCATCCTTACGGGCAATCGGGCGATGGGTCGGGATTTCGACAACCTGCAGACCATAGATTTCTTCGAATTCCTCGGCCTCGGTCATTGCCGTACCGGTCATGCCTGCCAGGGTCGGATACAGACGGAAATAGTTCTGGAACGTGATCGATGCCAGCGTCTGGTTTTCGTTCTGGATTTTGACCTTTTCCTTGGCTTCAAGCGCCTGATGCAGGCCATCGGAATAACGGCGGCCTTCCATCATACGACCGGTAAATTCGTCAATGATGACGACCTTGTCGTCCTTGACGATGTAATCGGTGTCCTTCTGGAACAGCTTGTGCGCACGAAGGGCCTGGTTGACGTGATGGACAAGATGAACGTTGGCAACGTCATAAAGCGTGCCTTCGGTCAGGATGCCCATTTCCATCAAAAGCTGTTCGGCGTGCTCGGTCCCGTCTTCGGTCAGGGTAACGGCACGGGCTTTTTCATCTTTTTCGAAATCATCTTCGGTCAGTTTCGGGATCAGGACATCGATCGCACGATACAGTTCCGAGCTGTCTTCGGCCGGACCGGAAATAATCAGCGGGGTACGGGCTTCGTCAATCAGGATCGAGTCGACTTCATCAACGATCGCAAAGTTGAACGGGCGCTGTACCATGTCTTCAAGGCGGAACTTCATGTTATCACGCAGATAATCAAAGCCCAGCTCGTTGTTGGTCGCATAGGTGATGTCACACGCATATGCCTCGCGGCGCTGATCATCGGTCATGCCATGCATGATCACGCCAACCGAAAGACCAAGGAAGCCATACACTTCGCCCATCCATTCCGCATCGCGGCGGGCCAGATAATCGTTGACGGTCACCACATGAACGCCCTTGCCTTCAAGCGCATTCAAATAAACCGGCAAGGTTGAAACAAGCGTTTTACCTTCACCGGTTTTCATTTCGGCAATCTTGCCCTGGCACAGAACCATGCCCCCAAGCAGCTGGACATCGTAATGCCGTTCGCCGCGAACACGTTTGGATGCCTCGCGGATGGTGGCGAATGTATCTGGCAGAATATCGGTAAGAGTCTCGCCGTTTTTCAGACGTTCGCGCAGCCAGTCCGTGCGGGCGCGCAGTTCGTCGTCACTAAGCTTTTCGACTTCGGGTTCCAGGGCATTGATTTGCTCGACCGTGGCCCGCAGGGCTTTGACTTCACGATCGTTAGCTGAACCGAAAATTTTCCGGGCAATGGCGCCGAGCATTAATACGTTCCTGAACAAATGAATAAAGACACGATTAGGCAACGGCAGAAAGCCGAGCCCGATCACAGATAGAACCCTGCCTGCCATCTGTCAACGGAACGAACCAATATCGCTAATGTTGGGCCGAAAATAGGCACCGATCGAACCACCGTTTCACGCCCGATCACCATGCCAGGGAGAGTTGGCTTTGCCCCTGATCGCTTCTGACTTGAGAAATGCACAAAAAAACCGTATTATTTGGTCCACAGTTTTAAACTTCAAAGAGCATGTAGCTCAGTTCCGGCAATCAAAAAGGGTTTTGTCCCGATGCCTGAACGCATCCTCAGGAGGAGGAAATGGTAGATTTCTCCGCGCTTAATCCGTTCCGTCAAGGCCAATCCAGCCTGCAGGACGCGCGTCAGACCATTGCAAAACCCGGCACAGAAAACGGTCAGGACTCCGCACAGGCGAATGCCAATGCGCGCAGCCGTATGGACCCGGTTGCCCTGTCTGATGATGCGCTGGCCGCTCATACTGAAAGCCAGCAGCTCGCACCGGCCAATGGCAAAACCCTTTCAAACAAACCGCTGACGACCGAAGAATTGTTTGAGCGCGCCCTTGATGCGTCGCTTGACATGATCCGCGGCAGTGTCCAGGAAATGTTTGCCCTGTCCGGGATGAGCCAAGAAGACGCAATTGCCGCAACCGATGCCATGTTTGACGGCATTCGCGATGCCGCAAAGGGTCAGGACCAGTTTGAATTTTCCTTTGACCAGGCCATTGCAAGTCACAGCAAGACAGCGATTTCGTATGCTGGCGCGAATGGTGCCGCCGTTGGTGTTTCCGAAACTGCCATGATGGCCGTCCAATCGCTTGATATCAGCATCAATAACGATACCGGCGAATTCTCGTTCAATTATCAGGCCGCCAAAATCGAGGTTGTCCGTACCGAAGCTGTTGCCATCGGCAACAGCATGGGTGCGGCACTGGGTGCGCTTGGCACGGTAATGGACGGCCTTGGCGGCGGTTCCCTTGTTGATATGCTTGGCAACCCGGCCAATGCCGAAGATGGCGGATTGCTGTTTGATATGAATGATAACGGAGTCGCCGAGTTCATCCGCGAATTGATGAATGCAACAGTCGGTTCGGATGATAGCAAATCTGGCGACGGCGAAGACGCATCCGCAACCCCGGCAACCGGCCAGTCGATTGCAGCAGAACGAATGGCTGCACTCAATGCCCAGATCACCGAACAGTTCATGGAACAGGCGACATTGATCGTCCGTGGCATCCGCCAGTCCGAACCGCAAGAAGGTACTGACAACAATCAGTTGAAACTTACCGTCGACATGTTGATGCCGATGGGACGTTTTGGTCAGGACGGCGGTGATGCAACCTTCACCTTCCCGACCGGCGAAACCGTACCGGTGATCGACCCGTCACAGGAACAGGATGTTCTGATTTAACTGCAAACGGGATGCCCTGTGGCATCCCGCAGCCCTTCAGGAAGGAGGCGCTGAATGTTTGACCATACCAGCCTGACAAATCCGACGGCCCATCAAAATGCCGCCACGGCCGCAGTGTCGCAGGCCGCATCACAAAATGCGCTCAGCGTAGCCGCAAAGTCCGGTGACAATGACGCAGCCGACGGGGAACTTGCCCGTCAGCGCGCGATCGTCGATCAGATTGATCTCAGCATCGAAGCAAACCAGCGTATAGAACAAACGTTAGGCCAATTGCAGCGCCCGGTTTTCGAAGTTCAGACCAACGCCCTTGATGTGGTCAATGCCGTCAAACCGGCAATGGACGAAGCCCAGACGCGAATGAACCGCGAAGCTTTCATTGTGCTGGCAATGATGGGCATTCCCCCGGCCAAGGCACGCGCCATGGCAAATGCCATGACCGGTGGCGCCCCCGAAGATATGGCCGTTTCCGGTGCGAACGGTTCCGGTCGGGCGATTTCGGCACAGGAACTGTCACTGAACATCAGCAACGGCGCAAACCAGATTAATCTTGGTGCCCTGTCCGTTTCATCCCAACGGGTTGAAATCGATATCAGTGCCTTTGAAGCGAAATTTTCGCGCATCGGTGGTCAGGCAAATGTCTCGATCTCGGAATTCAAGGCACATATCGAAATGGTGCGGATCGAAATTGCCCAGATATTCCAGCAAGACCCCCTGATCCTTGACCTTGATGGCAACGGCATAGACATCACAAGCCTCAAGGACGGGCAGCTGTTTGACATTGATGGCGATGGCACGCTTGACCAGACCGCCTGGATAAAGGGCGCAGATGCCCTTTTGGCACTTGACCGCAATGGTGATGGTGAAATCAACGATGGTCGCGAATTGTTTGGTGACCAGCATGGCGCCAAGGACGGCTTCGCGGAACTGTCGAAATTTGACGACAATCTTGATGGCCTGATTGACCAGCAGGACGGCGTATTTTCATCCCTTGTCTTGCTGCGCGCTGATGGCAGCCAGCAAGGCCTGGCTGATGCCGGCATCAAATCCATTTCGCTTGCCATGGTAACCCCGATCGATAAACGCCTGATCGGGGGTGATCTGGTGGCACAGTCGAAGTTTGAACGCGATGACGGATCAACAGGTCAGGTCGGCGAAGTCTTTTTTGACGTGAAAGCCTGATCAGCCCCACCCCAAATTTCACAAATCGGTCATTCACCGGATTTGACATGCCCGCGCCCTTGAAACGGATTTTGATGACGCGGATGACCGCGGGCATTTTCACAGCTATTTGGCGCGCAAAGTCATATTTTTACTCTTGCATGTAAGGGTTTCACATTTTGGACAGATTGCTTTGCGAAAAAGCCCGACTTCCACGGCGAAGCCTTGTGCATGACCCGCTTATGTGATTTACCCGTGGAGAGAGGCACTGGGCTGAAAGCCCGCGAAATCAAAGTCTGGAGAAACTATGCTGCGCAATACCCTTCTTGCCGCGTCGCTGGCATCCGTCATTTTTGCATCCCCTGTTCTGGCACAGGATGCTGCACCGGCCGAAGACCCGGTTCTGGCAACGGTGAACGGCGAAGAAATTCTGGAATCTGAAGTCCGTGCAACCCAACAGGGCCTGCCGCAACAGTATCGCCAGCTGCCGTTCGAAATGCTCAAGGCCGATCTGCTGACCCGCGAAATCAACCAGCGCCTGCTGATGATTGCAGGTAGCGACGCCGGTCTTGCCGACGACGAGGAAGTCAAGGAACGCGTCGAAGCGCTTGAGCGCCGCGTGATTGCCGAAACCTATCTTGACCGTGCGCTTGACGATGCTGTCACCGAAGACGCGATCAAGGCAAAATATGATGAGTTCGTCGCAAACAACGAACCCGAACCACAGGTTCATGCCCGTCATATCCTTCTTGAAAACGAAGAAGACGCCAAAGCAGTCATCGCCGAACTTGATGATGGTGCGGACTTCGTAGAACTCGCCAAGGAAAAGTCGACCGGCCCGTCCGCCCCGAATGGTGGCGATCTTGGCTTCTTTAACCGTGCTGACATGGTTGCCCCGTTTGCCGAAGCAGCCTTTGCAATGGAAGCCGGCACCTATTCCAAAGAACCGGTTCAGACCCAGTTCGGCTGGCACGTGATCAAGGTTGAAGAAAAGAAAGAAGGCACCCAGCCTTCGCTTGACGAAGTTCGTCAGCAACTGACTGCCGAAGTCACCCGCGATGCCATCAACACCATTGTTGAAGGCCTACGCGAAAAGGCCGACATCGTGAACAATGTCGAAAAAGCAGCAGAAGAAGCTGCCAAGGACGCACCGGCAGAAGACAAGAAGAACTAATCAGCCCGGCTCATACCGACTGATCTTGAATTCACTTGAACCAAACGGGGTGCGGCCACTGGCTTCACCCCGTTTGTGTTGCCGATCACCGATCTGAATAAATGCATTCTGCTGCTTGCTTTTCGTCACCGTTGCGGCAGGATGAACCAAACTTGTCCATTTAAGGAAATTGCACTGATGGTAGCGACCTCGCTTTCACCGCTTGCCCCCGCAGGGTTCCCTGAACTCCCGGCTATTGCCGGTGTCAAACTGCATACCGCCACCCTTGGCATTCGATACAAGGGCCGCCCGGATGTTCTGTTTGCCGAACTTGAACCGGGCACCCAGGTTGCTGGTGTCTTCACGACATCGACCACCGCATCTGCGGCTGTTCGTTGGGGCCGCGAAGCACTCAAAGGCGGGACCGCACGTGCATTTTTTGTCAATGCGGGCAACTCGGTCGCCTTTACCGGCAAGGCCGGCGAAAAGTTCGTCGCAGATAAGGTCGAAAGCGCTGCCAAGGCCCTTGGCTGTGCCAAAAATGAAATCTTCACCGCTTCGACCGGGGTCATTGGCGAGCCAACCACCGCAACCCGCATTACCGATGCGCTGGACGATATTCTTGCCAATGATGCAGGTTGGCTTGATGCGGCCAAGGCCATCATGACCACCGACACCTTCCCCAAAGGGGCGTCGGCGACCGCGACCATCAATGGCACCAAAGTCACCATTGCCGGCATTGCCAAGGGATCAGGCATGATTGAACCGAACATGGCCACCATGCTCGGCTTTGTCTTCACCGATGCGGCCCTTCCGCACAGTGTCCTTCAGGCATTGCTGTCGGACTGCAACAATCGCAGCTTCAACGCGATTACGGTGGATAGCGACACCTCCACGTCTGACACCTTGCTGCTTGCCGCTACCGGCAAGGCCGGCAATGACACCGTGTCTGATGCCAATGACCCGGCGATCGCCGAATTCAAGGATGCTCTTGAAGGTGTTCTTCGTGATCTTGCCCATCAGATCGTTCGCGACGGCGAAGGTGCATCGAAATTCATCACGGTCAATGTCACCGGCGCAGTGAATGAAAAAGAAGCCAAAATTGCTGCCAAGGCGATTGCCAATTCCCCGCTGGTCAAAACCGCAATTGCCGGTGAAGACGCCAACTGGGGCCGTATCGTCATGGCTGTTGGCAAATGCGGTGTGACCGCGGATCCGAACAAACTGACCGTTTCCATTGGCGGCATTGAACTTGCGAAGAACGGCGAACGGGTCGCCGATTATGACGAAGGCCCGGTCGAAGCCCATATCAAGGGCCAGTATATCGACATTGCAGCGGATCTTGGCTTTGGCGATGGTGCGGCCACGGTATGGACCTGTGACCTGACCCATGGCTATATCTCGATCAATGCGGATTACCGCAGCTGATCGACGATCGTCTGATCAAACATTAAAAAAAACGCCGCCTGCCCGGGCGGCGTTTTGCATTTCACATGATGGTGTAATGCCCGATTACTTGCGGCCCGGGATATAGCCATTAAGGATCAGACCAACGTTTGATCCTTCAAGTTCGACTTCGGTCAAATCCGTTGCGCCAAATGCAACACCGGCAACATTCGCCTTGGTCAGATTGGCGCCTTTCATCTGGGTTTCTTCAAAAACCGAATTGCGCAAATCAGCCTGTTCGAAATTGGCATTGGTCAGATCGGCCCGCCAGACAGAGCCGGTTTTGGCCCCCTTCTTATCGCGCTGATCGACACCGCCGAATTTCACGCCCTGAAACACGGCCTCGGTGCAGTCGGCATTTGCCATACGCACCCCGTCAAGTACCGCCCCGTTCATGCGGACCTTGTGCATATCGGTATCGCGCATTGAACACATGGCAAGAATGGTGTCGACAAACAGCGCGCCGCGCAGGATGCATTTGTCAAAACACGCCCCCGAAAGATCAAGCCCCGAAAAATCAAGCCCGCTCAGATCGCGACCAACCGCAATCATCGGAACACCGCTTTTCCCGCTTGTCGAAAGCCATTCACTATGCCCGTTGACCAGATCGCGAATATCGTCAGCCAGCGGTGCGGACGGTGTTCCGCCACCGATCGAATAGGATGTATTCGCCTGACTGATATCGACATCTGTCATGTCCACATTGCGCAGGTTCGCCCCGCTCAGATCCGCACCAACCAGTTCACAGCCGGCAAGTTTCGCCCCCTTGAGGTTGGCATTGCGCAATTTCGCACCGCTGAGGTTACAGCCCGTAAGATCCGCACCTTCAAGGTTGACGGCAAACATGTTGGCATCGCTCATATCAGTGTGGGCCAGCCGCGAACCGGACATATTGGCCCCCGACAGATTGGCCCCCCACATCATTGCACCTTCAAGATCGGTGTTGCTCATGTCGGTGGCTTTTTTGACCGGGCGTTCCTGGCTGCCCTCGACCACGACCATGATGCCTGCACGCAGATCAATGCCGCTTAAATTGGCGTATCGCAATTTGCTGCGTGCCATGTTCGCACCACGAAGGTCGGCACGCAAAAAGCTTGATCCTTCAAGATCAGCTTCGACAAAATTGGCTCCGAACAGATCGCAATAATCAAAACAGACCTGGTGCGCGGTTGCCTGAATGAAGTTCGCGCCGGGCAGGACGGCCTCCTGCAAGCTGATTTTGCTCATCTTGATGCGCGACAGGTTGCCGTTGCGCACCTGCATGCGCCGGCCACCCGGTTTCTGGTTCAGATAAAGCTGATGCAATTTGATTGCATCAATCAGCTCGGCACGCGCTGTCATGTGACCAATTTTCCCCCACACCAAGATCACACTGTTTTGTATTAATCTAATAAACTGCAACAGTTAGCTGCAACGCAATGCAAATCGCACCGCACCTGTCGCTAAATTAGCTTTATAAGAAGAATTTCGGTTTTCGGACTATCCTGATGAACAGGAAGCCGACAAAAACACTATACTTGTTCGGGAATTGTGCCGCTAAGGATGGCGCCGATATTGGTTCCGGTCAGCTCAACTTCGGACAGATCGGTTTCCCCGAATGCGACGCCTGCGATATTTGCCTTGCTCAGAATCGCACCCTTCATCTGCGGGGCTTCAAATACAGAATTCCGAAGATCCGCATGTGAAAAATCCGCCGCCGTCAGATCGGCCCGCCAGACATCACCGGTCTTGTTGCCCTTGGCATCGCGCTGTTCCACGCCACCAAACCGCACGCCCTGGCAAATCGCCTTGGCGCAATTGGCATAAGACATCCGCACACCGTTCATGATCGCACCGCTCAGACGGGCATTGCGCAGATCGGCATTGCGCATTGATGTCATTGCCAGAATGGCATCCACAAACAATGCACCCTTAAGAATGCAATCATCAAAACACGCCGCCGAAAGATCCAGTCCCGAAAAATCAAGTTCGGTCAGATCACGGCCGGTGACATTTAACGGCACACCGGATGAACCGCCACTGGTCAGCCATTCGGTGTGGCTGTTGATCAGTTCGCGAATGTCTTCGGGCAAGGGGGTTACGGCCTTGCTGCCAATTGAATTGGCAATATTGGCCTGCGACAGATCAACAGACGTCAAATCGACATTGCGCAAATTTGCACCGGTAAGGTCGGTTCCAACCAGCAGACTGTCTTTGAGCCGCGCCCCTTTGAGATTGGCGTTTTTAAGCTTCGCCCCCGAAAGATTGCATCCCGTCAGGTCAGCCCCGGCAAGGTTGACGGCAAACATGTTGGCATCGCTTAAATCGGCATCGGCAAGACGCGCGCCTGAAAGATTGCTTTCGGCCATATTGGCCCCGGACAACATCGACCCTTGCAAATCGGCATTGGCAAGATCCGTTGCGCGTTTGACCTTTTTCTCGCGCCCGGCATCAACAATCACCATCACACCAGATCGAAGGTCAGCCCCCTTAAGGTTGGCGTGCCGCAATTTCGCCCGCGCCATATTTGCCCCGCGCAAATCCGCACGAACAAAACTGGATCCTTCAAGGTCGGCTTCGACAAAATTGGTACCAAACAGGTCACAGAAATCGAACTTAACGTCACGTATTACGGCCTGAATGAAGTTCGCACCCGGAAGCACTGCGTCTTCGAGGGTGATCTTGCTCATTTTGATGCGGGAAAGGTTACCGTTGCGCAGTTGCATGCGTTTGCCACCCGGCTGCTTCGTCACATACAGCTGGTGTTTTTTTATCGCGTCAATCAGTTCTGAACGCGTTGTCATCTATTAAACCGCACCCCGATCATTCATACGGCAATATACTTCTATGTTGTCCGCGAGCCACATAATTGTAACTGTCCCCGACCGGTTACAGTCTGACAAAATATGACATTTGCATAAAAAAGCACTGCAAATATAGATGCTTACACGCAGATAGCTATACCGAAGGATAAGTCATCCATACCTTATCCATCCGGATTGGACAATGCGTCAATGTTGTCTTGCCCGTCCACGAAACCGCATCACACGTCACACCCCGGCTGCCTTTTTTCAGCTTTCCCTGAATTAAACAGCCGATCTTGTGATCGCGCTGCAAAGCCCCCACCTGCAAAGCAAGAAAAACAAGGCGACCCTGCGAATGCATCACATCCTTTTTGTTGATGACGACACCAATGTTCTAAGCGGATTGCGCCGCTGGCTGCGCAGTGCGCGGCCGGAATGGAATCTCTATTTCGCGACCAGCGGCGCAGAAGCCCTGACACTTGCAAGCAAGATGAATTTCGATGTGATTGTTTCCGATATCCAGATGCCGGAAATGGACGGGATTACCCTGCTTGAAAAACTTCAGGAAACCCACCCCGATGCGGTCCGGATCATCCTGACCGGGCATGCTGACAACGCATCCTATCTGCGCACCATCGGCCCCGCCCACCAGTTTCTGAGCAAACCCTGCGATAATCAGACACTGATCGAAAGCATGGAAAATGCGTTGGGACTGCGCCAGTTGCTGCAAAGTCCGGAACTAAGAACACTGGTGGCCGATTCCAAAAGCCTCGCCTCCCCGCCCGATACCTATATACGGCTTGAGGACGCCTTTGCCGATCCGGACTATTCACTCGAGAGCATTTCGGAAATTGTCGAGTCTGACATTGCCCTGACGACCGAAGTTCTCAAACTGACCAACTCGTCCTATTTCGCAGTGACACAGACGGTGTCATCGGTCTCGCATGCGGTGCGCATGCTGGGCAAGGAAACGCTCAAGGCGCTGGCACTTTTTGTCGGGCTTTATCGCGGTTTTGAAGGCCCGCCCAATCAGGCCGCCAACCTCAAACGCCTGTGCCATCGCAGCCAGCAAATCGGTGTGACGGCGGCTCTTATTGCCGAATTCGAAGACCTGCCGCGCGAAATCTGCCACGCGGTGCCCAGTATCGGGATGCTCAGCCACATCGGAACATTGATCCTCTATGCCAACCGGCCTGACGAGATGGAGGCCGTCACCAAACGGGTCGAGACCGAAGGCATTTCAATTGCCAAGGCCGAAACCGAGCAATTCGGTGCCTGTCATGCCGAAATCGGTGCCTATCTTTTGGGACTGTGGGGGTTCCCGGCCCCGGTAATCCAGGCGGTTGCCTATCACCATCGCCCGATGGATCTCCCCCATAAGGAGATGAATGCCCTGACAGCGATTTATGTTGCCCAGCATCTCACCCGTGAAATCGCCGACCAGGAAAACGGACAAGATCCCGAAAGCCGAATTGATATGAACTATCTGGCACTGATCGGCAAAACGGGCCGGATCGAAGAATGGACAAACATTGCCCGAATTGTTTCGCAAAAATACAGTGAACTTACCAACAGCTGACACATCCGTCGCATCCCGGCGTTGCAGGCCAACCGCCATGGGTTTCCTGCAATTATCTGAACTCCCTCCTCAAATGCGGACTGTGAATGGACGGTCTGCAATCCCATCTAAACAATATGAAACGTGCGTAAGAGGGTAACCATGAGCATCATCCTGTTTGTCGATGATGAAACAAACATTCTGGAAGGATTGCGTCGACGTCTGCACTCTGTGCGTCCTGACTGGAAATTGTCATTTGCGGCGAATGCCGAAAGTGCAATTGCCCAGGCCGCGGAAACAGAGCCCGACGTCGTCATTTCCGATATGCGTATGCCCGGTACGGACGGGGCAGAACTATTGACTGTGATGCAGCAAAAGCATCCACACACGGCACGTATTATTCTTTCGGGCTTCAGCGAAGAAGAAGCCGTCTTGCGAACTGTCGGTCCGGCCCATCAATATCTGGCCAAACCTTGCGACGACAACATGTTGCTTGAAACCATCGACAACGCGCTTGATCTTCGCAATTTGCTGACCAATCCGGACTTGCGCTCGTTGGTCGGCGGGATTGATACGCTGGCATCCCCGCCCAGCACCTATACCAATCTGGTCAATGCCCTTGAAGACCCAATGGTCAGCAATGACAAGCTGACCTCGATCGTGGCGTCTGACATTGCCCTGACTGCCGAAATTCTGAAACTGACCAATTCGGCCTATTTTGCCATTCGTCAGAACATCACGTCTGTATCACTTGCCATTCGCATGCTTGGCATTGATACGCTTAAGGCGCTTGCACTTTTTACCGGCCTGTTTCGCAGTTATGACGGCCCAAAAACCGATGCGACGCGCATGATGCAACTGTGCCAGCGCAGCCAGCAACTTGGCGTTCTGGCAACCCTGATTGCCGAACAAGAAAAGCTCGCCCCGGAAATCATCAATGTCATGCCCGCGATCGGCATGCTGAGTCACACCGGCAGCCTGATCCTTTACGCATTCCGCGCCAAGGAAATGACCGAAGTGATCAAACGCGTCGAAAGCGAAGATATCCCGATCAACCTTGCCGAACGTGACCAGTTCGGTGCCGCCCACCCGGAAATCGGCGCCTATCTTCTGGGTCTGTGGGGGTTCCCCAGCGCGATGGTTCAGACGGTCGCCTATCACCACCGCCCCCAGGACACGCCCCACAATGAAATGGATGCGCTGACGACAATTTACGTTGCGCAACATCTTGCGCGCGAAGTCGCCATCGAACTCAGAACCGGTACAGCCCCGGAAAGCCGGATCGACATCGAATATCTTGAACGGATGAACAAGGCCGACAGACTGCCGGCATGGCGTGAAACCGCAAAGCTGGTCGAAGAAAAATATTCGGAACTCGCCAAGTAAGGGAGGGACATATCATGGAAGAGCCGCGTGTACTTTTCGTCGATGACGATGAAAACCTGCTGATGGGACTGAAACGCCGGCTGCGGGGCAAATTCAGTTTCGACACCGCCCTTGGCCCGCTTGAGGCCATCGAAAAGATCAAGGGCGGGGCAAAATACGCGGTTTGTGTTGCCGATATGCGCATGCCAGAAATGGATGGGGTCGAACTTCTCAGCAATGTCGCAAAACTCAGCCCCGATACCGTCAATATGATGCTGACGGGCAATGCCGACCAGAAAACAGCGGTCGAGGCCATCAACCAGGGGCGGATTTTCCGTTTTTTCAACAAGCCCTGCGAAGACGAAGAACTGCTTGTCGGGGTCAATGCCGCCTTGCGCCAGCATCAGTTGATCACAGCTGAAAAGGCCCTGATTGAACAGACTCTTGCCGGCAGCATCAAGGTCCTGACCGAAGTCCTGTCACAGCTGAACCCCGCGATCTTTGGCAAGGCCATGCGCGCAAAGGTCTGGTGTGACCAGGTCGCCAAGTCGATCGGATACCCGCACCCATGGGAATTGGGGCTTGCCGCCCTTCTTGCGCCAATCGGGTATGTTTCGTTGCCCGCCGATATCTTAAGCCGCCTTGGCGAGGAAAAGCCGCTTCAGCCCCTTGAACGCGATGTCGTAAGACGCACGCCAGAAGTTGCGCGCAGCCTGATTTCAAATATCCCCCGTCTCGAAAATGTCGCGCAGATTGTCTATATGCAATATCGCGATTTTGATGGTTCCGGCTTCCCGTCAGACGGCCCGAAAGGAACCGATATCCCGCTGGGATCACGGGTTCTTCGGATATTCAACGATCTCGGGAAAATCACGGAAAGCGAACTGGTGGTCAAACAGCATTTTGACGAACTGCGTCAAAAGCCGAAACGTTATGACATGAGCCTTCTCGACAAGATCGAAATGGTTCTCGCGGTTGTTGATCCGTCCTATGACAAAACCGCTTTCCCCGAAGGAACCGAACATGACATCTATCTCAAACATCTGCGGATGGGTGATTTCCTGCTGACCGACATCGAAACCCGTGACGGGCATGTCTTGCTGACCCACGGAAACTATATTTCCGAAGTTCAGATCCAACGCCTGCGTGTTTTCCAGAAACTGCATCAGTTTCATGAGCCGATCCGCGTTCGCCGCGGCGGCAAGGGCGCAAGCGGTTGATACCGCAACAATTTCGTGACGGAAAGAACCATGGCCGAAGATCAGGATAACATCGAAACGCCGAAAATCATGAGCGGCGGTGACGAGTTGATCACCAATGACGACTTGCTTGACGAAATCAGCAAGATCGAAGCCCCCGAAGAATTCCAGAAGCAATTCATGGAACTGTTCAACGAACAGAGCCGCCGCAAACTGGAAATCACCCAGCGCCTTAAAACGATCCTCGATACCGTGGTCGAAGGCATCCTGATTGTGGATGCCGCCGGCATCATTCAGGACTTCAACAAATCCGCCGAAGAAATCCTGCGTGCGCAAAGTGGCGAGTTGCTTGGAACATCAGTCGATGTGATGTTTATCGACCGCAAGATGACGGTGCGCCACCGGCTTTTGAACCGGTGTATCAATATCAGTTCCGGCGTTCTGAAATACGACTATACCGAAACCATGGCCCAGCGACTGGATGGCGACAGTTTCCCGATGGAAATCATCGTCAGCCCGGCCAATTTCAGTTCGGAAATGAGTTATCTTTATATTTTCCGCGACATCACCCGCCGCCGTCAGGCCGAAGATGCACAAAAGAAGCTCGAAGAAGATCTGCGTGAAGCTCTGAAGCTTGAGGCAATTGGCCATCTTGCCGGCGGTATCGCCCATGAAATCAACACGCCAAGCCAGTATATCCGCGACAATCTGAAATTCCTCAATGACAGCTATGGTGCGCTTTCGCGTGTCCTTGGACTGTCACTGCAAACACTGTGGAAAAACCGCGCATTTCTGCCCGACAACACCTTTGAGGAATTCGCCAAGCAATTGCGCAATTCAGATATGGAATTCCTGCTCGAAGAAATCCCGCATGCGACCCAGCAATCCCTTGACGGTATCAATCAGGTCGCGCGCATCGTCCTGTCGATGAAGGAATTCTCCCATCCCGGCGGGACGGAAAAAACAACAACCGACATCAACCGGGTACTGTCAAACGTCATTGTGATTTCGCGCAATGAATGGAAACACTATGCCGACGTGGTCGAAAAGTTTGACCCGGAAATCCCGCATATTCCTTGCTATATCAACGAGGTCAACCAGGTCTTTCTCAATCTGATTGTCAATGCGGTTCAGGCCATTCAGGAAGCCGGGCGCAAACCGTCCGAAGGCGAGATTGTCGTCAAAACCACATCCCTTGATGACAGCATCCTGATCAGCATTTCCGATAACGGCACGGGCATCGACAAGGAAAACAGATCGAAAATCTTCAACCCGTTCTTCACCACCAAGGAAGTCGGCAAAGGCACCGGTCAGGGGCTGTCGATTACCCATGACATCGTAACGGTGCGCCATGGTGGCAGGATCTGGTTTGAAACCCAGGTCGGCAAGGGAACAACATTCCATGTGCTGCTTCCGGGCGAGGACCGCACAGGCAAATCGGCAAGTGAATAAACAGATCGACGATCAAGGTCGCTGCAGCTGACAACCAACCACTCAGCGCGGTGCAAACAATATGATGCCCGCACCAAGCAGGCATACCATAAGCCCGGTCACATCCCAGCGATCGGGACTGCTGCGTTCAACAACCCACATCCATAATACCGACGCGGTGATGTAAACCCCGCCATAGGCTGCATATGCACGCCCGGCAAATTCGGCATCGACCTTGGTCAGCAACCAGGCAAACACAACAAGCGATGCAATCCCCGGCACGATCCACCAGATCGACTTCCCCGATCGCAGCCAGGCCCAGAAGGCAAAGCATCCGGCAATTTCAGCAATAGCTGCAAAGATATAGGCCGCGATGCTTTGCATATACTTTTCCGTTTATCCGCAATCAGAAAGCCGGACGTAAATCACCGGCATATTTGCCCGCCCAGTTGGTCAAAACCGGCGTCAGATAGTTTTTAAGAATTTCTGCCTTGGCATCGTCAATCACACCGTGCTTGCGCAACAGTCCGCCCATGGCGACTTCCGCGCCGCGCTGGGTCCCGTCATCGATCTTAAGGGCAACGCCCAACCCTTGTTTCGGGAAGGCCGCGCAATAGACACCCTCTGCCCCGACCTTGACCAATGCATCTTCACCGCATTCTTCCATGATCCCGGTACAGAAACGACCGGTGCCAGCGACCATGAAGGGCGCATTTGCACATCCCTTGCGGATGCGTTTGATCGCATCAATGCGCTTGGGATCAAGCCCGGCCGGGTCCGCCATTCGTGCCATGGCCAGTCCAAGGTCACGCAACCGCATGCCGATCACCGGAATGCCGCAGCCATCAATACCGCGCGGGGTCGATGACAAATCACAATCGCCCATTTCCTCAAGCACCTTGATCAGGCGCTGTTGGGCGGGATGGGCTTCTTCGATATATCCTTTGGGGTCTTCGCCCAAATGCGCAATCGTGCTGAGAAAACCAGAATGTTTGCCCGAACAATTATTGTGCGCCTTGGTCAGAGTCACGTGATCGGCTGCCTGCTTGATCCCGGCTGCTGCACTAAGTGAATAGTGCGGCGCGCATTCAAGCGTATCGACCGAAAACCCGATCTTTTCAAGCCAGGCTTTTACCGTCTGTGCATGTTCTTCTTCGCCATTATGGGACGAGCACGCCAGTGCAATATGTTTGTCCTCAAGCCCGAATGCCTCAACCGCGCCGCTTTCAAGAAACGGGATCGCCAGCAACGGCTTGATGGCGGATCGCGGATACATCAACGCATCGATATCCCCGCCCTGATCAATCACCGTGCCATCCGCTTTCATCACCACATAGCGTCCACGATGGAAACTTTCGACCATATCGCCACGGGTGGCTTCAACCAGGATCGGATTGGCGGCTTGGGTCATCTTGTTGCTCCGGCAGATGTGGGACTGTTCTTCCTATGCCCGAAACATGGGGCCAAAAGCAAGTCTCGCCAAGCACCCCCGATCATTTCCACCGTGCTACCCTGCCATTTCAGGGCAGTCTGGGCATCGGGATGGCGGTCAGATTCTTGTATTCCTTAAGAACCAGACTGGACTGCACATCACGGACATTGGGCATCGAAAGCAACTGATGGGTGACGAAATCGCCGAAACTTTCGATATCGCGTGCCACGGCAACCAAAAGGAAATCCTGCCTGCCGGTCATCGCCCAGCAGGACAGAACCTCCGGAAGATCGTTCATCGCACGGGCGAATTCCTCTGCCCCGGCTTCGGTGTGGCTTTGCAGACGGACCTGAATGGTTGCCAACACCCCGAATCCCAGTTTCTTGCGATCAAGCAGTGCGACCTGTCGTTTGATCACCCCGCTTTCTTCAAGTTGCTTGACCCGGCGCAAACAGGGTGACGGGGACATACCAACCATTTCAGCCAGCTGCACATTGCTGACCGAGGCATCCCGTTGCAGAACTTGCAGAATGCGGATGTCTGTTGTGCTTAAGGTTACATCGGTCATTTTTCACCCCAAAATATCAACCTATGGTCACATTATATCAATAGCACCCGATTTTGATATCTTATTGGCCCAAAAATGACATTTAAACTGATGTAGAATCGTTCTCATAAATCGGCACAAGAACCAAAATGAGGACGGCCATGGATCAGGGAAAAAATCTGCGCGGCGATTACAGCCACATCAATGATGATTACACCATCTTGCAGGACTGGGATGCCTACACAGAAGCAGAACACGAATTATGGCGCAAGCTTTATGCCCGCCAGTCGGCCATTCTGCCGGGTTATGCCGCCCCGGATTACATTCGAAATCTTGCCCGCCTTGATGCCGCGGATCAGATTCCGCATTTCGGCCGGGTCAGTGAACAGCTTCATCCCGCCACCGGTTGGCATCTTGTCGCGGTGCCGGGACTTGTTCCTGATGATGTGTTTTTTGACCATCTCGCCAACCGGCGGTTCCCGGTAACGGTCTGGCTGCGCAAACCCGAAGAAATGGACTATCTGGTCGAACCCGACATTTTCCATGACTTCTTTGGCCATGTGCCGATGCTTTATGATCCGGTCTTTGCCGATTACCTTGCTGCCTATGGCGCCAAGGGGGCCGAGGCCATCGCCATGGGCGGCCTAAAAAACCTGGCGCGGATGTATTGGTATATGGTCGAATTCGGCCTGATCATGACCGAACATGGCCTGCGCGCCTATGGGGCAGGCATGTTGTCATCGCAAACCGAAACCATTTATTCGGTAACCGATCCGACGCCAAACCGGGTGGCTTTTGACCTCGAACGGGTGATGGCGACCGACTATGCGATTGACGATTTCCAGAAAACCTATTTCGTGCTGGAAAGCTATGATCAGTTGTTTGACGCCATGAAAACATCAATGGCGCCGATCTATGAACGCCTTGTAAATCAGCCGTCGATTGATCCCGAAACCACCCTTCCGACAGACCGGCTCTATCACCTGCATGGCGACGCAGACGGTATCATTGCACTGGGCCCGCAAGGCAGCACGCATAACATCACCGCCAAACAACAACGCCCTGCATAAAGCAGGGCGTCCAACATCCACATACGATGGTTCGATGATAATGATCAGCAGGCGCTGATGGATTGCCCAAGAACACGGTTAAGCTGTTCAAGCACCACGGTCGGGCTGGCATCCTTGCTGATGAAATCAGCAGCGCCAAGCGCATCTGCCTGCGCGCGGGTATCGGCGTCATAATGGGCCGAGAAGAAAAATACCGGCACATTCACCGCATCGGGATAACGGCGGCGAATTTCACAAAACGCTTCAAAGCCACTCATGCCCGGCATTTCGATATCAAGGATGATGGCCCGGGGATACAGCCCGTCAAGCTGATCGATCAGGTCATCTGCACAATCAAAACCGGCCACGTCATATCCTGCCCGGCGCAACACTGTTTCAAGTGCGGCCTTGGCACTGGGACTGTCGTCGGCAAAGGCAACCAGTCCATCAGGACTGATTTGCGACGGCATGGCGCTAAGCGCGTTCATGGATGGCGATACTCCGAGAATTGGGACAGCCCCAAATTGGCAGATGAAAATGTCAAATTGGTTAAACCTGCCGATTTTTTGCCACATAGCTTTGGCAACAGGGATTCTGCCATCAAAGTACACGACGATTTTCTGACCGGCCTTACCCCCCCAAGCACCTATGTGCAGTGCAAGAAGATCCGCCGGTTTCCACGACATGACGTTACGGAACCATCATCTCTGACGTGGCGACTACGCCTAAATAGGTATTTCCATGCCTATTTACGGAATTACTGTCAGGTGCTATAAACCGCCCTGTCGCAAATGTGACCGGGAAATATCGTCGGGAATCCGGTGCGGTCTGGAGCAAATATGCTGTCGCCAAATCCGGAACTGCCCCCGCAACTGTATGTGCAAAGGCGGATTTTGCCGATGCACGAGTCAGAATACCGATACTGTTTCCGTGGTTTGAATTGGGCCGGGCGGGGTGTACCGGGTACAGGGAATCCGTAGTAAAATAATATTTGGAAACGTTCTGTCGGTTGCGCACCATCCCCATATACCGCGGATCAGACAGAAGTCACCAAGCCGGGAGAATCCATGTCCGACCCGCTTAAACTTGCATCTGAATTTCCATCTGCCGACTACGCAAGCTGGCGTAAACTTGCCGAGGACGCCCTTAAAGGCGCGCCTTTCGACAAGAAACTGGTGACCCGTGCACGCGACGGATTCTCCGTTCAGCCGATCTACACCCTTGATGATCAGGATGATGCAACCCGCTTGATCCACGAAGTTCTGACCGCAACGGTCGAACCGCGCGAAACCGTGACCGGCTGGGATATTCGCCAACTTCATACCCATCCCGATCCCAAGGTAACCAATGCCGCGATTCTTGAAGATCTCGAAAATGGCGCGACATCGATCACGCTAAAGCTTGATGCCGCTGCCCGTCAGGGGCGCGAAATTTCATCGGGCGAAGTCGGCGTTGACGGGATCGCGATCCATTGCCTGGCGGACCTTAAGGTCGCCCTTGATGACATTTATACCAATCTTGCCACCATCGGGCTGGATGCCGGGGCCGCCGGTGTTCCCGCAGCCGCCCTTCTGGCAGCTCATATCGCAAGCTCCGACGATGCCGACGAAGCAGCGCCGGCCTTTAATATCGACCCGATCGGCACCCTTGCCGCCACGGGTGCCCTGCCGTGTAGTGCCGAAGACGCCATTGGTCATGCCGCATCTGTTGCCTGTGATCTGATTGATCTGTTCCCGCTGGCAACTGCAATTTCGGTAAATGGCGCGCCTTATTACAATGCGGGCGCAACCGATGGTCAGGAACTGGCATGCTTGCTGGCATCGGGTGTGACCTATTTGCGCGCCCTGACCGATGCGGGCATGGCCGTTGATCAGGCGGCAGGGGCGATTGTCTTTAACGTTGCGATTGGGACGGATTTCTTTGCCGGGATTGCCAAGCTCCGTGCGCTTCGCATGATGTGGAGCCGCGTTCTTTCCGCATCCGGCGCACAGGATGCAACGATTTCGATCAACGCGATTTCCGCTGAAATGGCCCTGACCAAGGTTGATCCATGGGTCAATATGCTGCGCACGACCGTTACAAGCTTCGCGGCCGGTCTTGGCGGCGCCGATAGCGTCACCTGCCTGCCCTATGATCATCTGATTGGCCTGCCTGATGGTTTTGCCCGTCGTATTGCGCGTAATACCCAACTGATCTTGCAGGAAGAAAGCAACGTTCACCGTGTGATCGACCCGGCCGGTGGTTCATGGTTCATCGAAAACCTGACCAAGGAACTGGCCCAAACCACGTGGGGCAAGTTCCAGTCGCTTGAAGCGTCTGGTGGTATCCTTAAGGCGCTTGCCAACGGGTCACTGAAATCGGAAATCGAAACTGTCTGGCAGGAACGCGAAAAGCGTCTGGCGACCCGGCGTGATCCGCTGACCGGCGTTTCGGAATTCCCCAATATCGCCGAGGCCAAGGTTCAATGCGACACGCCTGACCTTGATGCGATTCAGGCCGACGCCAAATCCCGTCAGACCAAATATGACGGCACCGTTGGCAAAGATCTGGCTTCGATGATGGAGGCCGCCCGTGCCGGTGCCACCATCGGTCATATCTTTACCGATCTTTATGGCACCAGTGCCGCGGCCCGTATTTCACCACTGACGCCGCATCGTTTGTCCGAAAGCTTTGAGGCCCTGCGCAAACGTGCAGACGCGCATAAATCCGCATCGGGCAGCTTCCCGCAAATCTTTCTGGCCAATCTTGGCAAGGTTGCCCAGCACACCGCCCGCGCGACCTTTGCCCGCAACTTCTTTGAAGCCGGCGGGATCGAGGCGATTACCAATAACGGTTTTGATACTGCCGATGCCGCCGCAAAGGCCTTTGCCGAAAGTGACGCAAAGATCGCCGTCATTTGTGGATCGGATCCGCAATATGGCGACATGGCCGGTAACGTTGCCAAGGCCCTGAAATCGGCCGGGGCCAGCACGGTTTACCTTGCCGGGCATCCGGGCGAGGCCCGCGGCAGTTACGAGGCCGCCGGGATTGATGAATTTATCTATGTCGGGGCGGATGTTCTGGCGATTTGTGGTGCAGCACTTGACCACCTTCTTGGCAAACGGGGGGAGAAATAACCATGACCCGCATTCCTGATTTCTCCGACCTTCCGCTGTTTGACGGGGCTTCTGCCGGGGCAAAGGACCCGTTCCAGTCAAAACCATGGACCACACCAGAAGGCATTGACGTCAAACCGGTCTATGGCCCCAACGACCTTGACGGTATTGATCATCTGTCAACCATGCCCGGTATGCCGCCCTTCTTGCGCGGTCCCTATCCGACCATGTATGTGCAGCGCCCCTGGACGATCCGCCAATATGCCGGTTTCTCGACCGCCGAGGAATCCAACGCGTTCTATCGCCGCAACCTTGCAGCCGGTCAAAAGGGCCTTTCGATTGCCTTCGACCTTGCCACCCATCGCGGTTATGACAGCGACCATCCCCGCGTAACCGGCGATGTCGGCATGGCTGGTGTGGCAATTGACAGCATCTATGACATGCGAACCCTGTTTGATGGCATTCCGCTTGATCAGATGTCAGTTTCCATGACCATGAATGGTGCGGTTCTGCCGGTCATGGCACTTTATATCGCCGCGGCCGAAGAACAGGGTGTGAAACACGAACAGCTTTCGGGCACCATCCAAAACGACATTCTCAAAGAATTCATGGTGCGCAACACCTATATCTATCCGCCCAAACCATCGATGCGCATCATTTCGGACATCTTTGCCTTTACCTCGCAAAACATGCCGAAATTCAATTCGATCTCGATTTCCGGCTATCACATGCAGGAAGCAGGTGCGACCGCCGATCTTGAACTAGCCTATACCCTGGCCGACGGTATCGAATATGCCCGCGCCGGTCAGGCCGCAGGGTTGCCGATTGATAAATTCGCGCCGCGCCTGTCGTTCTTCTGGGCGATTGGCATGAATTTCTTCATGGAAATCGCCAAAATGCGTGCCGCACGCATGATCTGGGCCAAGCTGATCAAACAGTTTGATCCGCAAAACCCCAAATCCTTGTCACTGCGTACGCACAGCCAGACATCGGGCTGGTCCCTGACCGCGCAGGATGTGTTTAACAACGTCATCCGCACCTGCGTCGAAGCCATGGCATCAACCCAGGGCCATACCCAGTCCCTGCACACCAACGCACTGGACGAGGCACTGGCCCTTCCGACCGACTTCTCCGCCCGGATTGCCCGTAACACCCAGCTGTTCCTGCAACAGGAAAGCGGCACGACCAATGTCATCGACCCGTGGGGCGGATCGTATTATGTCGAACGCCTGACCCGCGATCTGGCCGAAAAGGCATGGGCCCATATCGCCGAGGTCGAAGAACAGGGCGGCATGGCCAAGGCGATTGAAGCCGGCATTCCCAAAATGCGCATCGAAGAAGCCGCCGCCAGAACACAGGCCCGCATCGATAGCGGCCGTCAGACACTGGTTGGCGTAAACAAATACCGTGTAACCGATGATCGCCCGGTCGACGTGCTTCAGGTCGATAACGCCGAAGTCCGCCGCCAACAGATCGCCAAACTGGAACGCCTGCGGGCCGAACGTGACAATGGTGCGGTTGAAAGTGCGCTGACGGCCCTTACCAATGCCGCAGACAGCGGTACGGGCAACCTGCTTGAACTTGCTGTTCAGGCCGCACGTGCCAAATGCACCGTCGGCGAGATTTCCGATGCACTGGAAAAGGTTTATGGACGCCATCAGGCGGTTATTCGTTCCATCTCCGGCGTTTACAAAACCGAAGTTGGTGCTGATAACGAGGCCCTGGCCAAGGTTGATCGCCTGATCACGGAATTCGAAGCCGCCGAAGGCCGCCGTCCGCGTATCCTGATCGCCAAGATGGGGCAGGATGGCCATGATCGTGGTCAGAAAGTCATTGCCACCGCCTTTGCCGATCTTGGCTTTGATGTCGATATCGGCCCGCTGTTCCAGACCCCGGAAGAAGCCGCAAAGCAGGCTGTTGAAAACGACGTTCATATTGTCGGTGCAAGCTCCTTGGCCGCGGGCCACCTGACCCTTGTGCCGCAGCTTCGCGCCGAACTGGACAAGCTTGGCCGTGAAGACATCATGATCGTTGCCGGGGGCGTTATCCCGCCACAGGACTTCGACAAACTGTTCGAAGCCGGCGCCGAGGCGATCTTCCCACCCGGAACGGTGATTGCCGAAGCCGCGGGCGACCTGCTAGAAAAGCTAAATCAGTCTGGCGAAGAAGCAGCCTGATCGGCTTGCTTCTTCCGGCTTTCATGCCCTAACCTGACGGCGGGCATATCTCCGTGATCTGGCATCCGCAAAGGAACCATCGGTGAAAGAAACGCTGCGCACCATACCCGCAGGCACGGGCGGCAATATCAGCCCGCGCAAGGCCGTGCGCAGACGTGTGCTATCAACTGATGAACTGGTTGATGGCGTGCGTGCCGGTGATCGCACCATCCTTTCACGTGCCATCACCTTGGTCGAAAGCCGCAATCCCAAACATTTCGAACAGGCCCAGGCGGTTCTCGCCCGTCTGATGCCCCATACCGGCGGTTCGCAGCGCATCGGCATTACCGGTGTACCCGGCGTGGGTAAATCCACCTTTATCGAAGCGTTCGGCAAGAACCTGACCGGTGCGGGCAAAAAGGTCGCGGTTCTGGCGGTCGATCCGACAAGTGCGCGATCAGGTGGCTCCATCCTGGGGGATAAGACCCGGATGAACGAGCTTTCGATTGATCCCAACGCCTATATCCGCCCGTCCCCCAGCAGCGGATATCTTGGTGGGGTCAATCGCATGACCCGTGAAACCATCCTTCTGTGCGAAGCCGCCGGCTTTGACGTGGTTCTGGTCGAAACGGTGGGTGCCGGGCAAAGCGAAACCATGGTCGCGCAAATGACCGATTTCTTCCTGGTGCTGATGCTGCCCGGTGCCGGGGATGAATTGCAGGGCATCAAAAAAGGTGTGCTTGAAATCGCCGATCTGATCGCGGTCAACAAGTCCGATGCCGACCCCGCCAAGGCGCGTGAAGCCAAACGTGAATATTCCTCGGCTTTGCGAATTTTGCAGCCGACCAGCAAACATTGGCGCCCGCAATCAGTGATGGTTTCCGCCCTGATCAATGACGGGCTTGATACCATCTGGGACCTGGTCAACCAGCATCGCGCCGTGATGGAAAAGGAAGGCGAATTCACCGCCAAGCGCGCCCGTCAACAGCGCGACTGGATGTGGACCATGCTGCGTGACCGACTGCTTGAAACCTTTACCCATCGTGATGACGTCGCAAGTCGCCTGACCGCGCTTGAAGCCGACGTTCTTTCGGGCACCACCAATCCGACCGCCGCGGTCGAGGAATTGCTGGGCCTGATCAAAACAACCGGACAGGCATGAACCGGCCATAACAAAAGGCCGCACCAGAAATGTGCGACCCTTTGAATTTTCAAACGCGGATGCGTTACTTGTTTTCCGGCTCGGCCTTGAGCTTGTCCTTGAGGATTTTAAGCTTCTCGACAGCATCATTGATTTCGCGATCAAGATGGGCAAGGCCTTCGCGCTTTTCGCGCGGCATTGCTTCGAGTTCGTCCAAAGCTTTTTCAACGATATAAAGCATTCTCAATCCTCCTTCATGCGTCTTGGCACTGACACGCATCGTGTCGGGCTGGCACGTAATGACCATAGCACCAAGCATGTACCTGTTCGTGTTGCAATTCAAAGATATAGATCAAACCTGCGGAAACACTTTGTGTTTGCCCGGTTAATCGGCTTTGAGGGAGCATCTCGATATGGTTTTAACGGATCAGGAGGCGGTCTGTTCCAGACGTTCTTTCAGAACCTGAAGGCTTTCAGACGTTGACTTCAACACCGTTTCAAGACCGGAAAGCTTTTCACGAGCTTCGCGCGAAACAGCTTCGACTTCATCAAAGGCACTTTCAAAAATATACAGCATCTTTTTTGGCTCCTGCCCTGTCAGATACCAACCATTGTCTAAGCAATGTCTGAGTCTGACCGGGCGTTTCATTGTTGTTTTTGATACTTTAAATGTGGCCCGCAAATCGGCTGGAAAGGTGTCAGCAATACGCTTTTTTCCGCCTTATTTCGGTGGTCGCGCACATTCCTGCTCTGTGATTTTTCAACGGCACGTTTGTGCGGTTTGTGGTAAAAGCCGCCCTCTGATTTCAGGAAACAGGATTAAACGGCGATGACGCATCTGGTGCTGGCACCGATGGAAGGACTGGTTGACTGGCGCGTTCGGCAATTGCTGACCGCGACGGGCGGCTTTGATCTGTGCGTCACCGAATTTATCCGCGTGTCGCAGAACCTGTTTCCCGCCCATGTGTTTCATCGCTATTGCCCGGAACTTCTGAATGGCGGCAAGACCCTTTCAGGTGTGCCGGTACTGGTCCAGTTGATGGGGCATGACCCGGAACTGATGGGCGAAAACGCCGCCTTTGCAGCAACACTTGGCGCACCGGGGATCGATATCAATTTCGGGTGCCCGTCCAAGACCGTCAACAAACGCGAAGCCGGTGCATCGCTTTTGAAATGTCCGGACAATCTGTTTCATATCGTTTCGGCGGTGCGCCGCGCAGTTCCGGCCGACATTCCGGTCAGTGCCAAGGTCCGCCTTGGCTTCAGTGACAAGGAGCTGTTTCTTGATATCGCCCGTGCGGTCGAAGCCGGCGGCGCGCAGCATCTGACGGTTCACGCGCGCACCAAGCTTGAAGGTTACAAACCACCAGCACACTGGGAATATCTGGCCCGTATCCGGGATGCCATTTCGATCGGCATGACCGGTAATGGCGAAATCTGGGACGTCGCCGATTACGAAAAATGCCGCGATATTTCCGGCTGCGACAGCTTCATGCTGGGCCGTGGTGCGATTGCAGCCCCGGATCTTGCCAACCGGATCAAGGCATTCGAAGGCGGATCCCGCCTGCCCAAGGAAAGCTGGGCGGATGTTCTGGCCATGTTGCTGGCCTATTGCGATCTGATGGACGAAGACGGCGCGTCGGAAAACCACCAGGCCGGGCGCATCAAACAATGGATGGCACTGATCCGCAAAAGCCACGCCCAGGGGGCGACCTGTTTTGATGAAATCAAACGGATACGGTCAATCGACGAACTGCGTGCCAAACTGCGCCACGATATGACGCTTCGGGAAAATCAGCGGCAAGACGTTCCGATTGCGGCGGAATAGCCAGCGCCTTCTTTCTCTCTGAAATGCAAAACGGGGTGGCCTTTGACCACCCCGTTTTTGTGTCTTCTGCGTTCCGTGATCAGCCGTCACTTAACTGCCAAATCCAAAATCATCGGCATCAAGGTCATCCGGATCATGAACCCCCATCAGGGTCACGGATGCATCATTGCCAAGTTCGATCACGACATTGCCGTCAACATCGACATGCATGTCGTTCTGGATCTGGTTGAAGTTGTTGTAGTTCCATTCCGACAGATCAATGATGTCTTCGCCCGGCGTAAAGTCGGTGATGATGTCATGACCATCGGTCTTGCCGATTTCGAACGTATCCCAACCCGTACCACCGGTCAGGGTGTCATCCCCGGCACTGCCATACAGATGGTCATTGCCCGCACCGCCCAGCAACAGGTCATCCCCGGCATTGGACCACAGGGTATCGTTGCCCGCACCACCATCAATCGTGACATTGCCATAGCTTTCAATATCGCTGGTCAGGTCGACAATATCGTTGCCATCACCGGCCTCGATCACCTCGATACCGCTGATACGGACATTGGCGCTGCCTTCGCTGACCGAATCACGCAGGAACAGGGCATCATCGCCACTGGTCATCTGCAGGGTGTCGACACCCTCGCCACCGATGAAGATGTCGTTGGACTGGTTGTAACCACCCAGATTGACATATTCGCCAGTGCCTTCGTCGCCACCGTCATGATGTCCCCAACCATTGCCATTATGGTTGTTGTGACCCCAGCCATTGTCGTGGTTGTGACCATCCTCGCTTGGCGAGCCGTCATTCAGCGCGTACCAGCTGTTACCCCAGGTATCGTCTGCATTGTATTGCAAGACATCATCGCCCGCGCCGCCATTGAGGATATCAACCCCGTTGCCGCCACTGATGGTATCGGCACCCGAACCACCCCACAGGGTGTCATTGCCTTCGCCACCATTGATAACGTCATCACCGGCGTTGCTCCAGACGATGTCATCGCCCGTACCGCCCAGAATGGTGACGTCACCATAAGACAGCGTATCACTGGTCAGATCGATAATGTCATCGCCGTTACCGGCATCAATGACTTCGACATTCGATATCCGCGGGCTGGTGCCCGGATCGGTAAAGGTATCATCCAGGAACAGCGCATCATTGCCGCTGGTCATCGACAGAGTATCGGTCCCGTCACCACCGTCAAAGATATCTTCCGAACGGTTGTAACCCGAAAGATTGATCTGTTCGTTGGTGCCATCCATACCCGGATCGCCAACGTTTTTCGCAGCATAGCTGCCGCTCCAGGTCGCGTCTTTCTGATATTCGATGGTGTCATTGCCCGCACCCGCATCAATCAGATCCGAACCCGAACCGCCATTGATCGTATCGTTGCCGGTACCGCCCCAGATGGTGTCATCACCATCATCGCCACCAAGAACATCATTTCCGTCCAGACCCGAAAGCAGGTTCGATCCATCATCCCCGAACAGATAGTCGTTGAAGTTCGACCCGATCAGGTCTTCGATCGAAGACAGAATATCATTGCCAGCACCACCAACGGCCGTGCCACTTTCAAGACTTACAGCAACTGCTGAAGATGCATTGGCATAGCTTGCCGCATCACGACCCGATCCGCCATTGAGCGAGTCATTGCCAGCACCGCCTTCAAGCGTGTCATTCCCGGCTTCGCCATACAATTTGTCGTCGCCGTTGCCACCGCTCAGCGTGTCGTTGCCGTCACCACCATACAGCTTGTCGTTATTTTCACCGCCATCAAGCACGTCATCACCAGCGCCACCTTTAAGGGTGTCGTCGCCGGTACCACCAAACAGGGTATCGTTGCCGGCATCGCCAAACAGCTTGTCCTGGCCCTGACCGCCCAGAAGCGTGTCATTGCCATCCCCGGCCGAAATGCTGTCATCGCCCGAACCGCCATCCAGCGTATCGTCGCCTGTGCCACCGGTGATCTTGTCCTGACCGCTGCCACCTTCGACAAGGTCATTTCCGGCATCACCCGACAGGGTATCGTCGCCGTCACCGCCATACAGGCTGTCATTGCCTTCCATGCCAGACAGGGTGTCCTGCCCGTTCAGGCCATAAACCGTATCGTCACCGGCAAGGGCCGCAATCGTGTCATTGTTGCTGGTGCCATAAAGCACATCATCATACGGGGTCGGGCCGCTTGATGCTTCAACACCGACAAACATGTCAGCGGTAAGTGCACCCATCGAAACACCGACCAGCGTCAACGATCCCTGACCGTTCAGATCAATGACCGTGTTGCCGTTGACTTCGCTCATCAGGCCGCGCAATTCGGTCCAGTCATCAACATCAAGCGATGCCAGGTTGATCTGGTCTTCCTGCGGGTTGAAGTCGGTAACAACCTTATTGCCGGAATTATTGGAAACAAGAATCTGATCAGCACCGGTACCGCCGGTATAGGTGTCATCACCGGCACCGCCATCAAGCGTATCGTTGCCCGAACCACCAATCAGGGTATCTGTCCCGTCGGTTCCGGTCAGGGTGTCATTACCGGCACCACCGTCAAGCAGGTCATTGCCCGCACCGCCAGACAGAACGTCATCGCCATCCCCGCCGCGCAGGGTGTCATTGCCGTCACCGCCCAGAAGCGTATCGTTCCCGGTGCCGCCATCAATCGTATCGTCGCCGGCATCCCCGGACAGAAGGTCATTGCCCGCACCGCCGGCAATGCTGTCATTATCGTCGCCACCGGAAATGACGTCGTCGCCACCTTCGCCATCAAGGCTGTCATTACCTGCCGATCCGTAAATGGTGTCGGTTTCGTCGCCGCCGGTGATGGTATCGTCGCCATCCATGCCATCGATATGGTCATCGCCGCCGCCGCCATCCATGACGTCGTTGCCGCTGCCACCGATAAGGGTATCGTTGCCTGCACCACCCGAAATCACGTCATGGCCTTCGTTGCCGTCAAGCGTGTCGTCACCGTCACCGCCCGAAACAACGTCATTGCCACTGCCGCCAGTGATGGTGTCATCGCCGGTACCGCCCGAAAGGTTGTCATCACCTTCCATGCCGTTGATCGTGTCATCACCGGCACCGCCATCGACAACATCATTTCCGGCTAGTGCGTCGATGTAATCATCTTCGCTGGTACCGATCAGAACATCGTCAAACGGCGTTGCGCCACCATCATTTTCAATACCGACAAACATGTCGGAAGAAACATCATTCAGACGCACGCCAAGCAGCGTGACCGATCCCTGATCACCCAGATCAATCACCGTGTTGCCATTGACTTCCGACAGAAGCGGCGCCAGTTCCGACCAGGTGCTGATATCAAGGGCATCGAGCGAAATCTGGTCAACACTGGTGTTGAAGTCGGTGACCACCTTGTCACCAATCAGGCTGCTGACCTGAATAAGGTCCGCACCCGAACCACCTGTCAGGGTGTCATTGCCTTCACCACCATCGAGGGTATCGTTGCCTTCGCCGCCAATCAGACGGTCCGTACCGGCACCACCATCAAGATAGTCGTCGCCCTTTTCACCATTCAGATAGTCATTGCCCTCGCCACCCGACAGGGTGTCCGAACCGTCACCGGTCCAGATGGTGTCATTGCCAAGACCGCCATCAATGGTGTCTTCGCTGACATCGGCTTCGACATTGTCAAACGTGTCATTGCCATCGCCCAGATCAACTTCGTTGTTCTGGCTGTTGCCATAAATGTAGTCGTCATGGGCCGATGCGATGACTTTTTCAAAGTTGGCAAGAATGTCACCGGCGGCATCACCGCCAAAGGCACGGCCGCCATCACCCGGGTTGCGGGCATTGGCATCGGTTTCGCCAAGATAAACCTCGACGCCCGCATCCGATCCTTCATAGCTGATCGTATCGCGGCCTTCGCCACCATCAAGGTAGTCGCCACCGGCACCGCCTTCGATGGTGTCATCACCGGCCCCACCCAGAAGGGTGTTCGCGCCGTCCGATCCGCTCAGAACATCATTGCCGTCCGAACCGATGACATTTTCGATGCTGCTGATTGCATCCGATCCGGTCGCATCCGAGCTTGCCGTACCGGCATCAAGATCAACCGTTGCACCGTTGGCCGCACCCATATCAAGGGTATCTTCACCCTCGCCGCCATCGATGCTGTCATCACCGGCAGCTGCGATCAGGCTGTCATTGCCTGCACCGGCATCGACAACGTCGTTGCCTGCACCGTCATTGATGGTATCGGCACCGTCGCCCGCCGCGATCGTATTCGCCGCGTCATTGCCCGTGATGGTGTCACCACCGGACGACCCGATGACGTTTTCGATATTGGCAAGGGTATCATTCCCGGTTTCGGCCGAGGATGCCGTACCCGCCGCCAAATCAATCGTCGCGCCGTTGCTGGTCGATGCATCGAATGTATCGGACCCGTCGCCACCGTCGATCGTGTCATCACCGGCACTGCCCGCTACGGTGTCGTCCCCTGCACCGCCATCGACAACATCATTGCCCGCACCGTCATTGATCACGTCATTGCCGGCACCGCCAAGCACAGTATCGTTGCCCGAACTGGTCCACAGGGTATCGTCACCGTCACCACCATCAACGGTGACATCACCATATGCGTGGGTCTGGCTGGTCAGATCGACAACGTCATTGCCATCACCGGCATTGATGACTTCGACATCTTCAAGGCGCACGTCATCGGTAACGGGCGTTTCAATGACCGCTTCATAGGAAATCGACTGGACATAGAAATCGCTGCTGTCACTGCCAACCGTGCCATCGGCATACGGTTCGGCCTGGAACGCAATATAGCGGAAATCAACCGGTGCACCCGATGCGTCGGTGATCGAAATGGTCGCGCTTCCGACACCGTTGGTGCCATAGGTTACCGTGCTGTCATCAAGAACGCCCGAACCGACAAGGTTTCCGTCGGCATCAAAGGCCTGCCAGGACGCCGTCTCGCCGCCGTGTTCGTTGCCATAGAAGGCAGAAAGTTGAACATTCGCGCTGCGGGCATCATTGCCAAGATCAACAACAATCGCCTCGCTGTTGCCAGATGGCGCATCATGATTGATTTCGCTACCGGCAACCTGACCACCGCTATTGCCAAGACCGGCACCAAAGAACCCGACGGTGTCATCCGCAGCCGACAGATCAAGCTTGCCATTTTCATCAACAAGCGACGTTCCGAAATCAAAGGCATACAGGTTGGCATCCGACCAGGCCGCTTCGACAGCCGATGCCGAACCGCTGCCCGACAGGCCAAGTGTTCTGGTTTCAAGCGTTGTGTCTGTTTCGCCCAGTTTGGCGCCATCAAGAACCAGCGCATCATCACCACCGGTCAGGTTCAGCGTGTCATTGCCATCCCCGCCGACAAAGGTGTCGTCACTGATATTCTTGCCACTGATGTCGGCAACATCACCGGTGCCAGCAACGCCCGGGCTGCCGTCATGGGTGGTTTCCGAATTGGTCGCGGCAACATCGTCGGCATCGAATTCAAAGGTGTCATCACCCGATCCGCCATCAAGCGTATCGTCACCTTCGCCACCCGAAAGCGTGTCATTGCCATCGCCACCGGAAACGGTATCGTCGCCCGCGCCACCGATCAGGGTGTCATTGCCGCCATCACCGGCAATCGTGTCATCGCCAGCAAGACCGTCAATGCTGTCATCGCCGCCCGTGCCGCTCAGATTGTCGTCTTCCGGTGTGCCGATGTTGGACACACCTTCAAACTGATCCGGGCCAAGCTGATCAAGCGCCACACCCACCAGCGTCACGGTACCGCCCGCCGGCAGATTGATTACCGTGTTGCCATTGCCATCATCGGCCAGAAGCGCCTTAAGGTCAGTCCAGGCATCGATGCCAAGATCAGGCAATGAAATAACGTCTTCGCCGATATTGAAGTCACTGACGACATCGTCATCGGTGCCATTTTCAAAGATCAGCGTATCGGCACCAGCACCGCCGGTGATGGTGTCATTGCCATCGCCTGCGGCGATCGTGTCGTTGCCCGCACCGGCATCAATCACGTTATCGCCCGACGATCCGGTGATCGTGTCATCACCGTCGCCGGTCGTCAGATTTTCAAAGCCGGAAATACTGTCAGTGCCGGTCTCGGTTGAGCTTGCCGTGCCCGCCGACAGATCAACTGTTGCACCGCTGGTGGCTTCAGACAGATCAAGCATGTCGGTGCCTGCACCACCCGACAGGGTGTCATCACCGGCACCGGCCATTACCGTATCGTTGCCAGCACCGCCCGAAATCGTGTCATTGCCAGCACCACCGTCAAGGACATCGTCCCCGCCATTACCGGAAATCACGTTGTCGCCGTCAGAACCGGTAATGGTATCCGCACCGGCACCACCAACTACATTTTCAAATCCGGAAATGCTGTCATTGCCGGTTTCGTTCGAGCTTGCCGTACCAGCCGAAAGATCGACCGTCGCACCATTGGTGGCTTCAGACAGATCAAGGGTATCGGTTCCGTCGCCACCGGCAAGGGTATCGTCGCCCGCCCCTGCAAGGACGGTATCGTCACCCGCACCACCATCGACAATGTCATTGCCCGCACCGGCATTGATCACATCATTGCCATCGCCGCCCGACAGGGTGTCTTCGCCCGCGCCACCATCAAGGGTGTCGTTTCCGGCACCGCCTTCAAGAACGTCGTTGCCATCATTGCCAACAAGCGTGTCATTGCCAAGACCACCGACCAGGGTGTTATCCCCGTCCGATCCGGTCAGCGTGTCATTGCCGCTTGATCCGATCAGGTTTTCGATGCTTGAAAGCTTGTCGGTTTCGGTATTGCCGATCTGGGCGGTTCCCGTCGACAGGTCGGCATTCACCGCACCGGATGCGTTGCTGTAATCAACGGTATCCGTGCCTTCGCCACCGCGCAAGGTATCGTTGCCCGCACCACCGACCAGCGTGTCGTTGCCTGCACCACCGTCAAGGATGTTGGCTTTGTGATCGCCCTTGATGGTGTCGTCATGGTCCGAACCGGTAACGTTTTCGACCTGATAGATCGCATCATTACCCGCACCGCCAGTGGCGGTATAGTTGGCCAGATCGACATCAACACCGGATGTCGCATCGTCATAAATTACGGTATCTGTGTCGGCACCGCCAACGATGGTGTCATCACCGGCACCACCGCGCAGTTCATCTTCGCCCGTGCCGCCAAGCAGGGTGTCATTGCCAACACCGCCATTGATCACATCATCGCCGTAACCACCATCAAGGTAATCATCACCGGCACCGCCATGGATGTTGTCATCACCCAGTTCGCCGCGAATGGTATCGTCGCCGGCGTTACCCCAAAGGGTATCGGCACCCGAACCACCATTGATGGTCACATCGCCATAGGAAATCGTATCGCTGGTCAGATCGACCACATCGTTACCGTCACCGGCATTGATGACTTCAACCCCGTCAAGGCGCGCCCCGTCAGTGGTTGTTTCATCAACAACCGTGTCATAGCTGATCGACCGGACAAAGAAGTCACTGCTGTCAGAACCGCTTGAACCGTTGGCATATGGTTCGCTTTCAAATGCCAGATAACGGAATTCGATCGGGTTGCCTGCACCGTCGGTCACACTGATGGTTGCCGTGCCAACACCGTTACTGGTGTAGTCGATCGTGCTGTCATCAAGCGTACCCGACGCAACAAGGTTGCCATCGGCATCAAAGGCCTGCCAGGAACCAACTTCGCCGCCACCTTCACCGGCCATCAGGTTGGAAACCTGAACCGTTGCGGTGGTTGCATCGGCACCAAGATCGACAACGATTGCTTCACTTTCGCCGGTTGCCGCATCGTGGTTGATTTGGCTGCCTGCCGGGCTGCCACCATTATTGCCGATACCGTTGCCATCAAAGGTCACGGTATCATCCGCAGCACCAAGGTTCAGCTTGCCGTTCTCGTCGACAAAAGATGTCCCGAAATCATAGGCATACAGGTTGGCATCCGACCAGGCTGCCTGAACATCGGCCGCACTAGCCGAATTCGTCAGACCCAGCGTGCGGGTTTCAACGGTTGGCGTGGTGGTTTGACCATCGCCCAGTTTCGAACCGTCCAGAACCAGTGCATCACTGCCACCGGTCATGTTCAGGGTGTCGTTGCCGTCACCGCCAATGAACGTATCATCGGAAATGTTCTTGCCACTGATGCCAGCCAGATCGCCGGTCCCATCAACACCCGGGCTTCCGGTATGTTCGGTCGTTTCGCCGGTGTCCGCGGTGCCATCGGCTTCGAAGTTCAGAACATCGTCGCCAGCACCGCCATCAAGGGTATCGTCGCCCGCACCACCGGTCAGGGTGTCGTTGCCATCGCCACCGGCAATGTCGTCATTCCCGGCGCCACCGGCCAGGGTGTCATTGCCCGAACCGCCGTCAATGTCATCGTTTCCGGTTCCACCATCAATGGTGTCCGAACCGTCATTGCCAAGAAGGGTATCGTCACCTGCACCACCGGTTACGGTGTCATCACCGGCCAGCGCATCGATGGTGTCGTCACCATCGGTGCCTTCGAGAACGTCATCATATGGTGTCGCGCCATCGGTGATGTTGGTGAAGTCATCTGCGCTCAGTTCGCTCAGACCAACACCGACAAGGGTCACTGTCCCGCCAGACGGCAGGTTCAGCACCGCGTCGCCATTGCCATTTTCACTTAGCATCGGCACAAGGTCGGCCCAGCGTTCGATGCCAAGATCATCAATCGAAAGCTTGTCTTCGCCGCGGGTGAAATCGCTGACGACATCGTCATCGGTGCCATCGGCAAAGACAAAGGTATCGGCACCCGCACCACCCGAAACGGTGTCGTCACCGGCACCGCCATCAATGGTGTCATTGCCTGCACCGGCATGGATGACGTTATCACCGTTCGACCCGGTGATCTGATCATCACCGGCACCGGTGGTTACATTTTCGAAGTTCGAAATCTGGTCATTGCCGGTTTCCGACGAGCTTGCCGTTCCCGCACCCAGGTCAACAACCGCATCACCGGACGCGTTCGACATATCAAGGGTGTCAACACCGTCGCCACCATCAAGGCTGTCATTGCCGGAACCGGCAACAACCGTATCGTCGCCCGCACCCGCCATGACAAGATCACTGCCGGCACCGTCGGAAATCACGTCATTTCCGGCACCCGCATCAATCAGGTCAATGCCATCGCCACCATCAATGGTATCGGCGCCGTCGCCGGTCGCAATCGTGTCATCGGATGCGCTGCCGGTTACCGTATCGTCGCCCGAACCGGTGATCAGGTTTTCAAAGCCCGAAACAACGTCCGATCCGGTTTCGCTGCTATTGGCGGTGCCATCATCAAGATTGACCGCGATATCCGCATCGACACCGGACATATCAAGGGTATCGGAACCATCACCACCGATCAGGGTATCGTTACCGGCATCCCCGACAACTGTGTCATCCCCCGCACCGGCATCAACGATATCATTGCCTGCACCGGCATTGATGTGGTCATTGCCGTCACCGCCACTGATGCTGTCATTGCCTTCGTTGGTCCAGACAGTGTCATCGCCCGCACCGGCATCAACCGTCACATCACCATAAGAATGAACCTGGCTGGTCAGATCGACGACATCGTCACCGTCACCGGTATTGATAACTTCGACATCAACGATGGACGGATTTGCTGCACCATTTTCATGATCGCCATCAAGAATGATCGCGTCCCCGCCGCTGGTTCCAACCAGCGTATCGGTGCCCGCACCACCGTCATAGACATCATTGCTGACACCAAGACCTTCGAGATCGGCGACATCGCCGGTACCGTCGACACCCGGGCTTCCGGCATGGTCGGTGCTGTCACCGGCCTGTGCCGTGCCGTCCGCGCCGAATTCAAGCACGTCATCGCCATCGCCACCGTCAAGGGTGTCGGTGCCGCTGCCACCTGTCAGGGTGTCATTGCCCGATCCGCCTTCAAGCGTGTCGTCACCTTCGCCACCACCGAGCATGTCATTACCGCCGCCGCCGGAAATCGTGTCATCGCCGCCGCCGCCATTGATGGTGTCATCACCATCGGTGCCACCAAGGCTGTCATTGCCTTCGGTCGGAACGTTATCGATGCCTTCAAAGTCGCCCGGACCAAGATCCTCGACCGCGACCCCCGAAAGGGTGACCGTGCCACCGGACGGCAATGTAATCACTGCCCCGTCGGGACCATTGGACAGCATGTCACGCAACTGGGTCCAGCTGGTCACACCGCTATCTGGCAGGGCGATCTGATCGGTTCCAACGGCAAAGTCGGTGACCAGATCATCATCCGTACCATCGGCAAAGACAAAGGTATCGGCACCCGCACCACCGGTCAGGGTGTCATCACCAACACCTGCATCCATCCGGTCATTGCCAGCACCACCGTCCAGAATGTCGTTTCCGGTACCGCCCAGCAGGCTGTCATTCCCGGCACCGCCGTCGATCACGTCGTCACCGGCACCACCATCGACGATATCGTCGCCGGCACCCGTTGCGATGGTGTTTGCGCCATCGCTGCCTGTGATGGTGTCTGCACCGTCACTGCCAGTTACATTTTCAAAGCCGGAAATTACGTCATTGCCGGTCGCGCTCGAAGATGCACTGCCCGCATCCAGATCAACCACCGCACCATCGGCACCGATCATATCCAGGGTGTCAGTACCTTCACCACCGGCAAGTGTATCATCGCCTGCACCGGCCAGAACCGTATCGTCACCTGCACCGGCGATGACGGTGTCGTTACCTGCACCACCATCAAGGGTGTCATTGCCTGCGCCGCCATCAATTTCGTTGGCGGCATCCGAACCGGTGATGATGTCATCACCAGCCGAACCGGTCACATTTTCGATGTTCGAAACGGTGTCTGATCCAAATGCACCGGACTGTGCCGTCCCGGCATCCAGATCAACATTCACGCCATCAGCATCCGACAGATCCAGAAGATCAATGCCGTCGCCACCGTCAATGGTGTCGTTGCCCTGGCTGCCTTCGATGGTGTCATTGCCCGCACCGGCATTGACGATATCATTGCCCGCACCGTCATGAATGACGTCATCACCGTCACCGGCATTGATTTCATCATTGCCCGCACTGGTCCAGACCGTGTCATTGCCAGTCCCGGCATTGACGGTCACATCACCATATCCATCGGTCTGGCTGGTCAGATCGACAACATCGTCGCCCGCGCCCGTATCAATCACTTCGATACCGCTAATCGACGGGGTATTCGAACCATCGACGTGATCGTTATCAAGAATGATGGCATCCGCACCAGACGTCCCCAACAGGGTATCGGTACCAGAACCACCTTCGAACTGATCGTCGCTCAGACCAAGACCTTCGAGGTCGGCAACATCCCCGGTGCCATCAACACCCGGGCTGCCGGCGTGGTCGGTGCTATCGCCAGCCTGGCCGGTACGATCGGCTTCGAACTGAAGAACGTCGTCACCGTCGCCACCATCAAGGGTGTCGGTTCCGCTGCCACCGCTCAGGGTGTCGTTGCCGCCACCGCCTGCAACCGTGTCATCGCCCGCGCCGCCGCCGACAGAATCATCCCCATCGCCGCCATCAACGGAATCGTTGCCATCACCGCCATCGACCGTATCACTGCCGCCGCCGCCCTGAAGGGTGTCATCACCGCCGCCACCAGCAACGGTATCATCACCGTCACCGGCATCGACCGTGTCATCACCTTCGCCGCCACCAAGTGTATCTTCACCCGGCGTGCCGACATTTTCGATGCCGTCAAAGTGGTTCGGTGTCAGATCGGCAACCGAAATGCCCGACAGGGTAACCGTGCCACCGGACGGAAGCGTGATCACCGCACCATCCGGTCCGTCTGACAGAAGCGGCTGCAAGTCGGTCCAGGTCGAAACACCGGCATCCGGCAGCGAAATCACATCGCCATTCAGATCAAAGTCACTGACAAGATCGGCATCACTGCCATCTTCGAAGACAAAGGTATCCGCCCCGTCACCGCCCGACAGCGTATCGTTGCCGTCGCCCGCAACAAGCGTGTCATTGCCAGCACCACCCGACAGGATGTCGTCGCCAGCACCGCCATCGATCACATCGTCGCCAGCACCACCATCAATGACGTTGGCATCATCCGAACCGGTAATGGTATCGGCATCATCCGATCCCGTAACATTTTCAAAGTTGGCAATCGTGTCCGAACCGGTATTGGCCCCACTTGCCGTACCTGCGCCCAGATCAACCGTAACCCCGCCGGTCGTTCCGGACAGATCAAGGGTATCGATACCCGCGCCACCGTCGAGATCATCATTCCCGGCATCCAGCGTCACACTATCGTTGCCAGCACCGGCATCAATCGTGTTGTCACCGTCCGACCCGGTAATGGTGTCGTTACCATCGGTCGCAATGACGTTTTCAAATCCGTCGATGCTGTCGCTGCCGGTTTCATCGCTGCTTGCCGTGCCCGCGGCAAGGTCAATGGTCGCGCCATCTGCACCGGACATATCAAGGGTATCAGAACCGTCGCCACCGATCAGGATATCGTCCCCGGCACCGGCCACGATCGTGTCATTCCCGGCACCACCGTCGATGGTGTCGGTCCCTTCGCCGCCATCAATGATGTCGTCATCGGCACCGCCATCAATAACGTCGTTACCCGCACCACCATGGATGTTATCGGAACCTTCGCCACCGGCGATGACGTCATTGCCATCATTGGACCAGATGGTGTCGTCACCTGCGCCACCATCAATGGTCACATCGCCATAGGAATGGGTTTCGCTGGTCAGATCGACAACGTCGTTGCCATCACCGGCATCGATATTTTCAATATCGACAATTGCCGGGTTGGCCGATCCGCCACCGGCGTGATCACGGTCGAGAATAATCGCATCGTCACCGGAACCGGCAACCAGGGTGTCATTGCCTGCCCCACCGACAAAGCTGTCATCGGAAATGTTCTTGCCGGAAATATCAGCTACGTCACCCGTACCATCCGTGGTCGGGCTGCCGACATGATCGGTGGTTTCACCGTCCGCACCAATGCGATCACCTTCGAACGACAGAACGTCATCACCCGCGCCGCCATCGACAAGGTCAGCACCCTCGCCACCGGCAAGCGTGTCATTGCCTGCACCGCCACTCAGGGTGTCATCACCGGCACCGCCATCCAGAATGTTGTCGCCGCTCGACCCGGTAAGGGTGTCATTGCCCGCACCACCAGTCGCACCTTCGATACCGTCAAGGGTATCGGTGCCATCGGTCGCAATGCCGGTACCGGTTTCAAGATCGACTGCAACACCGTCAGTATCGTTGGAATAATCAACGATGTCGGCACCATCGCCACCGATCAGCGTGTCATTGCCCGCACCACCCGAAAGCGTGTCGTCACCGGCACCGCCATCAATGACGTTATCGGCATCATTGCCGGCAAGCGTATCGTCATGATCCGACCCGATCAGGGTTTCGAAACCGTCAATGACGTCATTGCCTGCGCCACCGGTTGCGGTTCCGGCATCGAGATCGACATCTACACCGCCTTGGGCATCTTCATAGGACAGGACATCGTCGCCGTCGCCACCGATCAGGGTGTCATCACCGCCATTGCCGTAAACGGTGTCATTGCCTGCGCCACCGTCAAGGATGTTGTCATTGTCATCACCAACAAGAACATCATCACCAGCACCACCGGTAACGTTTTCGATGCTTTCAAGGGTGTCATTGCCTGCTTCGCCGGTCGCGGTCCCCGCGCCCAGATCAACCGTCACACCTTCGGTCGTGTCGGAATAGTCGGCCGTGTCGCTGCCATCGCCGCCGCGCAGGGTATCATTGCCCGCGCCACCAATCAGCGTGTCATTGCCTTCATTGCCGTAAATGTCATCATTGCCGGCCTGGCCATCGACGATATCGTCGCTTTCAAGAGCGTGGATTTCATCGCTGATCTGACTGCCGATGATGTTGTCTTCGAATTCGGTGCCATAAATGACGTCATAGCCAAAGAAGTTCTTTGGCGACAGGTCATCAACCGACACGCCTTCGAGCGTGATGCTGTCCCCATCATCAAGTGTGATGACCGCATTGCCATTTTCGTCATCGGCCATCTGGTCACGCAAGGTGGCGTAATCTTCGATGCCATAGGACGACAGATCGATCATGTCTTCATCGACATTGAAATCGGTTGCGGTGTCATGGCCGCCACCCGGCTTCAGAACGATCATGTCTTCGCCGTCACCGGTGATGATGACGTCATCACCCGCGCCACCAAACAGGGTGTCGTTGCCCGATCCGCCATCAAGGGTGTTGATGCCGTCGCTACCGACCAGCGTATCGGCATAATCGGTACCGATCACGCGTTCGAAGTTGCGCACGATGTCATCACCGCCCGCACCGGTCGCGTATTCCTTGATCAGGTCAACCGTGACGCCGCCATCGACATTGGAATAGTCGACCGTATCAAGATCGCCATCGCCACCATCCAGGATATCATCCCCGGCATCGCCATAGACCCAGTCATCACCGCTGCCGCCTTCGACAATGTCATCGCCGTCGCCGCCGCTCAGCGTGTCGTCGCCTGCTTCACCCAGAAGGATGTCGCCACCGGCACCGCCTTCGATGGTGTCATTGCCGTCACCGCCGCTGATTTCATCGGCACCGTCACCGGCATCGATCACGTCATCCCCGGCACCACCATCTACCGCGTCGGCACCGGCGCCCGACGAAATGGTATTGTTCGCGGCATCACCACGGATTTCATCATTGAAGTCCGAACCGACAACATTTTCGACATCGTTCAGGCGGTCTGTGCCCTGACCGGTTGCCGTTCCTGCATCCAGATCGACATTAACGCTTTGGGTTGCGGTGCTGTAATCAACGGTATCGGACCCTTCGCCGCCATCAATGACGTCATCACCGGTCCCGCCGACAAGGATATCATCCCCATCCAGACCAGACAGCGTGTTGTTCTGATCATTCCCGATCAGGGTATCATCATGCAGCGTGCCGGTAACATTCTCGATCCCGTCAAGAACGTCGTCGCCGTCACCGCCGGTAACCGTGCCGTTTTCAAGATCGGCGACAATGCCTGCACCTTCGGTCGAATAATCAACCGTGTCGCTGCCTTCGCCACCGACCAGCACGTCCGAACCCGAACCGCCAACCAGCGTATCGTTGCCGGTCCCGCCATCAAGGGTGTCGTTGCCGGAACCACCGATCAGGCGGTCGTTGCCAATGCCGCCTTCGACGGTGTCATCGCCGCCCAGCGCATTGATAATGTCATCGCCGTCACCGCCGATCATTTCATCAGCATCATCGGTACCCAAACGGACATCGACACCAATGAAGTTGTCTGCACTAAGCTGGGCTGCCGACACGCCTTTAAGCGTGATGGTATCGCCGCTTTCAAGATTGATGGTCAGATCGCCGTTGGCATTGGTGCCAAACATTTCCTCAAGCGCGTCATAACCGGCAATGTTGAAACTGGTCAGATCGATCTGGTCGGCACCGACATTGAAGTCCGTGATGGTGTCATTGCCGTCACCCGGATTGAAGATGACCTGATCGGCACCGCCACCAAGGCTCAGCGTGTCATTACCGGCACCGGCATCAAAGGTGTCATTGCCTGCACCACCGATAAAGGTGTCGCTTTGACCGCCGCCGATAAAGGTATCGTTGAATTCCGAACCGCGGACCACTTCGATCCCGTCAAGGGTATCAGTACCGCTTGATGTGCCGCTGACAGTATTGTTGCTGGTGTCAACGGTGACGGCGGATTCTGAATCGATATAGCTTGCGGTATCAACGCCGTCGCCACCGATCAGAACATCATCACCTTCGCCGCCGCGCAGGGTATCGTTGCCTGCACCACCATCAAGGGTATCATTGCCGCTTCCGGCCGAAATGGTGTCGTTTCCGGCCCCGCCCTCAACAAGGTCATCCCCCGCGCCAGACGAAATGACATCATTGCCATCACCGCCCAGAACGGTATCGGCACCCGCACCACTATTAATGGTGTCATTACCTGAACCGCCATCAATAATGTCTTCGCCGTCACCGGTGCTGATGGTATCGGCACCCGCACCGCCATTGACGGTATTGTCGCCATTGCCGGCATCGATCACGTTGCCGTTGCCATCGCCGGTAATCAGGTCATCGCCATCACCGGTCGTGACATTTTCAATATTTCTGAAGCTGTCGGTATCCGTGCCATTCGTCGCAGTACCAGTAGTGAAATCAACGGTCTGGTCACCATCAATATCCGACAGATCCAGGGTATCAATACCGGTGCCGCCATCAAGGGTATCACTGCCTTCACCACCGCGCAGGGTATCATTCCCCGCCCCGCCGGACAGAACATCATCACCGCCACGACCATCAAGAACGTCGTTGCCCTGTCCACCTTTCAGGGTATTGCGACCTGCATCGCCCCGAAGGGTGTCATCACCAAGCGAACCGGTAATATTTTCGAAGTTGGAGATAATGTCGCCGGTGTTTGTCACACCGGTTTGCAAGTCAACAGATACGCCAGATTCACCTGCAAACGATACGGTATCCTCGCCCGCGCCGCCGTCAAGCGTGTCACGGCCGGATCCACCCGAAATCGTATCGTCGCCATCTTCACCAAACAGCACATCATTGCCAGCACCGCCGGTGATCGTATCATTCCCGTCGCCTGCCAGAACTGTATCGTCGCCTGCACCGCCGGTAATCACATCGTCGTGGTCGGATGCAATAACCTGTTCAATGCCGCTAAAACTATCCGTCCCGGTATCGGCACCGGTCGCGATATTTGTCTGCAAATTGATATCCAGACCCGAGCCGGCATCCGAATAATCAAGCGTATCAGCACCTTCGCCACCGAAATAGGTGTCGTCACCAAGTTCACCGACAAAGCTGTCATCACCTGCACCACCGCGCAGGGTGTCGTTGCCAGCGCCACCAGTCAGAAGATCATTACCCGCACCGCCGTCAATAACGTTGGCGGCATCGTCCCCGGTAATCGTATCCCCGTATTCGGTCCCGACGACATTCTCGAACCCGGAAATGGTGTCATCGTCATCCGCGCCGCTTGCCGTGCCGGCCGCAAGATCAATGGTCTGTGCACCCGTTGCATCGGAATAATCGAGTGTATCCGTACCCTGACCACCAGCAAGGGTGTCATTACCTTCACCACCCGCGATCAGGTCGTCTCCGGCACCGCCATCAATGGTATCGTCGCCAGCCCCGCCCACCAGGGTATTGGTGTCAGCCGATCCGGTAATGCTGTCATTGGCATCCGAACCAATAACATTCTCGATGTTGCTCAGACTGTCGGTGCCGTTGGCCTTGTCTGCCGTCCCCGCACCAAGATCAACATCCACGCCGGTCTGACTGTCACTGTAATCGACGGTGTCGATACCGGCACCGCCGTCAATCACATCATCGCCGGCACTGACATTGAAGGTATCCTGACCACCGCCGCCAAGCAGGGTGTTATCCGCATCGGATCCGGTAATGACATCGTTAAAGCCGCTACCGACGACATTTTCAACATTCAGGACGGTGTCACCGGTATTCTCGTCGGTTTCGCCGGTCCCGAGATTGATCTCGATACCTTGCTGTTCACCTGCATAATCGACGGTGTCGATACCATCGCCACCATCAATCAGGTCATTGCCCCTGCCACCGACAAGGGTATCGTTGCCAGCCCCGCCAAGCAGGGTATCATCGCCATTGCCGCCCGACAGAATGTCGTCGCCACCTTCGCCAGACAGAATATTGTCGAGCTCGTTACCACTGATCGTATCGTTGTAATCCGATCCCGTCAGGTTCTCGATATTTTCAAGCTGATCGGTGCCAAGACCGGTTACCCGACCAGCCTCAAGGTCAGCCGTGATGCCACCGGTTGCATTGCGATAATCGACAGTGTCCGATCCCGCACCACCGCGCAGCACATCATCGCCGCCTGTTGCAACAATGGTGTCGTTGCCAGCCCCGGCATTGATGCTGTTATCGCCGCTATCCCCTTCGAGCATGTCGGCATGGCCGGAACCGACAATGTTTTCGATCCCTGAAAGGGTGTCTTCGCCTGCGGCACCGCTTGCGGTCTGATCTTCAAGATTGACCGTCACCCCGCCGCCGGCATTGGCATAGCTGACCGTGTCGCGCCCCTCACTGCCAACCAGGGTGTCGTTACCATCCAGTCCTTCAAGGACGTCGTCGCCTTCGCCACCGACAAGAATATTGTCCGCATCAGAACCGGTCAGGTGATCATTGCCCGCACCGGAAACGATGTTTTCGATGTTGCGAAGCGTGTCATTCCCGCCATCTGTCGTGGCCGTCCCGGCGTTCAGGTCGACAGCAACCTGTTCGGTGTCGTCGCTGTAATCAGCAGTATCGACACCATCGCCGCCATCAAGGACGTCATCTCCGTCCCCGCCAACCAGCGTATCATCACCGTCGCCGCCATAGATGCTGTCATCATCTTCAAGACCATAGATGATGTCATTACCGTCAAGCCCCGACATCGTGTCCTGGCCGTCGGTACCATACATTGTGTCATCGCCGGTGCTTCCGACAATGTCACGTACCCCGATAAAGTTGTCGGCAGAAATGTCATCCAAACCGACCCCTTCAAGGATCATCGACGTGCCTTCACCGAAATCGATGACAAGGTCACCGTTTTCGTTCTCCGACATCAGTTCGAACAACTGGCCATAAGTATCTATACCCAGGCCGGTAATATCGATCTGATCTTCACCAACAGCGAAATCGGTTACTGTATCGGTTCCGTCATTCGGACCAACAACATAGACATCAGCACCAGCACCACCGGTCAGGGTGTCATCGCCCGCCCCACCGGTGATGGTATCTGCCCCGCCACCGGCTTTGATAATGTTGGCACCATCATCACCCGTAATCGTGTCGGCCTGGTTCGAACCGATGACATTTTCTACGCCGCTGAGACGATCTGTTCCATCTGCACCGGTTGCGACACCTTCTGACAGGTCAATATTAACAGCACCACCGGTTTCATAGCTGACCGTATCAACGCCTTCACCACCTTCAATCGTGTCATTCCCGACACCACCAATCAGAAGATCGTCACCAGCCCCACCGTCAAGCACATCATCACCGAGGCCGCCGGCAAGCGTGTTGGCACCATCATCGCCGACAAGCGTGTCGTCGTGATCGGAACCAGTAACATTTTCGATGGTTGCAAGGGTATCATTCCCGGACGCACCGCTGGCTGTGCCCGCGGCCAGATCGACAGTAACCCCGCCATCGGCGGAACTGTAGTCGGCAAGGTCAACGCCCTCGCCACCGACTAGTGCATCGTCGCCCGCACCGCCAACCAGCTTGTCATTTCCGGTGCCGCCCAGAATGACGTCATCACCTGCACCGCCCGAAATCGTATCATCACCGGCCCCACCGAAAAGGGTGTTGGCACCGTCATCCCCTGAAATCACATCTTTCAGGTTTGAACCGCTGACATTTTCAATGCTGACAAGAGTGTCTTCACCATTAACACCGCCAGTGCCCGCAGCCAGATCGACTGTTACGCCGCCGCTACCGTTGTAATCGACGGTGTCTTCGCCGTCGCCACCATCAATGATGTCATTGCCCTGACCGCCGGAAATTGTGTCATCACCACTGTTCCCGTATATTGTGTCGTCTCCGGCGCCACCACTGATCGTGTCGTTGCCATCAAGCCCGTCAATGATTTCTTCGGCGGATGTACCCTCAAGGACATCATCACCGTCGGTGGCACCCAGGCTGTCGATATCGACAAAATTATCCGCACTCAGCTCGTCCGGGGAAACGCCGGTCAGTGTCATTGTTCGATCATTAATCGAAATGACCGCGTCACCATTGTCGTTGCTGGTGATCAGCTTCTTGAGTGCTTCGAAATTCGGAATGCCGAAATCACTAAGATCAATTTGATCTTCGGCAGGGTCAAAATCGGTCACCACCACGTCGTCACTGATATTGCTCAGGACGAAAGTATCTGCCCCGTCGCCGCCCGATATCACATCCTGCCCGGCACCGGAATTGATGGTGTCATCACCGGCACCACCGATAATCGTGTTATCAACAGACGACCCGGTTAAAACGTCGTCATAATCGGATCCGATAAGGTTTTCGATTTCGACAAGTTTGTCTTCACCGTCTGCACCGGTTGCGGTCCCAGACGCAAGGTTAACGTTTACGCCACCCGTTGCATCCTCGTAGGTAACGGTATCGAAGCCAGCTTCACCATTGAGGATATCATTGCCTGCACCACCGGCAAGCGTATCCGCACCGGCACCACCAATCAGTTCATCGTCACCGCCGCGCCCCTCAAGCACATCGTTCCCAAGGCCACCCTTCAGGATATTGGCATTGTCATCGCCCGATATGTTGTCGTTATATGAGGACCCTGTGACATTTTCGAAATTCGATATCGTATCGCTGTCACTGCCCGACACGGCCTGATTGGTCTCAAGATCGACACTGACCCCTGATGACTGGCCTTGGTAGAAAAGCGTATCAACGCCGTCGCCACCGTCCAGAACATCACTGCCCGATCCACCATTGATGGTGTCATTCCCATCACCGCCGGTAATGGTATCGGAACCTTTGCCGCCAGATATCAGATCATTGCCCGATCCGCCGTCAATGATGTCATTACCGTCACCACCGGTAACAGTATCGTCACCAGCCTTTGCCGTAATGACGTCGCTGCGACTTGTACCGTCCAGAATGTCTTTCTGATCCGTGCCTTCCAGCGACCGGATACCCCGGAAGTTTGCATATGTCAGGCTATCGGGATCAACACCTTCAAGGGTAATTACCGCATCACCAACCGTGATCGTCGCATTACCAGCAGCATCCTGGCCGATGAAATCGGTGATGTCCGAGAACAGTTCAAGACCATCAATGCCTTGAATATCGATGACGTCCACCGCCGGATTGAAGTCAGTGACGACATCGTTTCCGCTTTCCGGGGACACAACAAAAGTATCAGCGCCTGAACCGCCTGTCAGGGTATCGTCACCACCGCGCCCATCGATGGTGTCATTACCCGCACCGCCGATGAAAACATCATTGCCGCTGCTACCCAACATGGTATCAGCGCCAACGGAGCCCTCTATTTCCTCAAAACCGGAAATCTGGTCGACAAAGTTGCGCCCGGTAACCGTGCCAGCCTCAAGATCAACTGAAACACCAGATGCAAGGGTACTGTCCGCGCCAGAATTGTAGCTCAGGGTGTCTGTGCCGTCGCCACCGATCAGGGTGTCGATGCCACCACTTCCGTAAACGGTATCATCACCGGCACCGGTATCGATAATGTTGCCCTGACTGTTCCCGACAACAACGTCATCACCGGCACCTGTGACAACATTTTCGATGTCGGACAAACTGTCGGTGCCATCCCCCTGGGCAACGCCGCTTACAAGGTCGACCTGAACACCACTTGCGACATCTGAATAGTCAACTGTGTCAATTCCGTCTCCACCCAGCAGGGTGTCATTGCCACCGCCACCGGCAAGGGTGTCATCACCAGCCAGACCGGAAAGAACGTTGTCACCATCATCGCCGGTAATAATGTCATCATTGCCGGTGCCGACCACGTTCTCGAAATTAGAGATTTGAGACGTACCGGAATTGGTAACCGCAACACCGGTCTCCAGATTGACATTCAGCCCGCTTTCGCTGCCAAAGCCAATGGTGTCGGTTCCTTCGCCGCCATCAAGGGTGTCGTTGCCACCAACACCACGGACAAGATCGTCACCTGCGCCGGTGGAAATGAAGTTGTCATCCCCGCTGCCAATGACCGTATCGTTGCCCGCACCTGTGATGATGTTTTCGATGCCCGAAATGCTGTCGCTTTCGCCAGTTTCGGAATCGCGTGCGGTCCCCGTATTCAGACGCACATCTTGCGCGGTGTCACGCGCACTGAGATCAAGCGTATCTGATCCGTCACCACCGATGATGGTGTCATTGCCGTCTTCACCGACAAACAGATCATCACCCGCGCCACCATCAAGGGTGTCATTCCCGCCACGGCCGACAATCGTGTCATTGCCAGCCCCGCCGGCAAGAACGTTTACGCCACTATCGCCGTAAATTTCGTCGTCATGGTTTGAACCGGTGACGTTTTCGATACGATCAAGAAGATCGTCTCCGTCCGCACCGCTTGCGGTGCCGGCTTCAAGGTCGACGCGAACACTGCCATTCGCACCGGAATAATCGACGGTGTCGATGCCTTCCTGACCGCGCAGCGTATCATTACCCGCACCGCCCGAAACGGTGTCATTGCCAAAGCCGCCGGAAATGACGTCGTCTCCGTCGCCACCGCCAAGCGTGTCATTGCCCCCGTAACCGTAAACAGCATCATTGCCGCCGGTTCCGAATTCGATGTCATCATCTTCGGTTTCAAAGATACGACCGAAACCGCGGAAATCATCGGCAACAAGGCTGTCGCTGCTTACTCCTTCAAGGGTAAGAACGCCCTGTTCACCGAAATCGATGACGGTATTGCCGTTGCCATCGTCCGACATCATGGTTTGCAGGGTCGCGAAATCCTGAATGCCCAGACGCGACAGATCGATGATATCTTCAGAACCGTTGAAATCGGTGATGGTGTCACTGCCGAAATTCTCGGTCAGTTCGAAGTCATCCTTGCCCGCGCCACCGCTCAGCGTGTCATCACCCGCCCCGCCGGTCAGGGTATCGATGCCCGCACCGCCTTCAAGAACGTTGTTGCCGTCGTCACCCTTGATGTGGTCGTCGAAATCCGACCCGACGACATTTTCAACCATCTGGACAACGTCATTGCCCGCCGCACCGGTCGCCGTTTCATTGGAAAGATCGACCGTCACTGCACCGGTTGCATCGCTGTAATCGACGGTATCGGTGCCGCTACCACCCTGGATGTGATCATCCCCGGCGCCACCGGAAAGGGTATCATCCCCCGATCCACCGGCCATAACGTCATTACCGGCCCCGCCGATCAGCTGATCGTTGCCCGATCCCCCTTGGAGGACATCGTCGCCCGTGCCGCCATCGAGACTGTCATTGCCTTCGCCGCCCTGAAGAATGTCGTTCCCGGCTTCACCGCTCAGGACGTCATCACCGGCCGCCCCCTGCAAAAGGTCATCGCCGGTACCGCCCACAAGGGTATCGTCGCCACCATTGCCCTGAAGGGTGTCATTGCCCGCACCGCCGCCAAACACGTCTGCATCTTCGCCGCCCTGCACCAGGTCATCACCTGCGGTCGGGACGTTATCAAACGAAATTGCCGTGCTGTCGCCATCGCCAGCATCGCCAGAGGCCGGAGCATCCCCGTCGCCATCGGTGGTTTCTTCACTGGTTTCGTCACCGGTACCGGTATCGCCGGTCTGCTCGGTTTCGTCGCCAGAGGACGCAGTATCTTCGTTGGTTTCGGTATTGGGATCGGCTTCGTTCGATCCGGTTGTTTCTTCGCCCTCGGCGGCACCTTCGGTTTCACCATCAGTTGGTGCACCTGCTTCGGCATCGCTGGTCGCATCACCGCCAGCGCCTGCACCGGCCTGCGCGCCCGGGGTCGTATTGTCTTCCTGGGTGGTGGTGCCATCACCGGCACCCGCATCCCCCAGCGGGTCGGAACCGTCACCACCGGCAACAGGATCTGTTCCATCCTGCGCACCGGTTTGCAGCGCACCGTCAGATCCTTCGCCACCTTCGAGGCCGGTATCACCGGTATCAACAGTGTCGCCGGCATTGCCGTCAGCACCGCCGAGCGTGTCCGAACCATCGGCACCATCAGCACCATCAGAGCCGCCAGTACCATCGGTGCTATCGGATCCATCCGAACCGCTACCGGTTTCAGCTTGCGTGCCGCTGCCTTCCGCACCCGAAGTTTCATCACCGGCACCGGTTTGTGGCTCCGAACCGCTTTCGGCCCCGGAATCACCCGCAGACTGATCTGCCCCGGTATCCGTACCGGCATCTGCACCCGCATTACTGCCGGCGTCAGCAGAACCGCCATCTCCAGATGTGCTGTCGCCAGCATCTGATCCGCTGTCACCCGATGCGGTCTCGCCCGAACCCGCATCGTTACCCGCGCCGTCATTGCCGGCATCGCCACCAGCTGTGTCACCACCGTCGGAACCGGCTGTTTCATCCGTACCGGAACCGCTATTTACGCCATCAGAACCACTGGACGCAGTTTCGTCTGCACCACCGGCTGATGCACCGGAATCAGAAGATCCGCCATCTGATGAACCACCGTCCGAAGAACTGCCATCTCCGGTCGCATCATTCGAACCGGATCCGGTTTCGGCGGGTGTATCACCATCGCCGCCCGATGCCGCATTCGTACCGTCATCTGCACCGGAACCTGTTGAACCGCCTGTTTCACCAGTTTCTGCACCACCGGTTTCACCAGATGCATCAGAACCGCCGGACGTTCCGGCATCCGCGCCGGATTCCGTGCCAGAATCTGAACCAGAATCCGCACCGTTGCCCTCTGCCCCGGCAGAAGTGCCGTCGCCGCCAGCGCTGTCTGTACTGTCACCGGAATTCTTTGCGTCGGTCTGATCGGACGTCGTGTCATCCGATCCGCCACCGGAACCTGCATCGGAACTCGTATCGGAACTGGCATCGCTGCTGCCTGCGCCGGACTCCACCGGGTCCGCGCCGTCCGATCCACTGGCATCATCGCTTGCGGAACCGCCACCTGTCGTATCGCCGCTTGTATCGGTTTCAGATGAATTGCCCGTATCCGTGCTGCCCTCGCCGGACGCGCCCGCATCACCGGCATCCGGATCAGTTGCACCTGCATCGCCTGATGCGGAGTCACCCGTACCGGTTTCAGACGCACCGGACTCAGACGTGCTGTCGCCGCCGGTCGAACCGCCGGTATCGCCAGAAGCAGAATTTTCGGACGTCTCATCGACGTCATTGCCTTGCGCAGCACCCGAACCAAGGTCAACGCGAACGCCCTGCTCGGAACTGCTGTAATCAAGGGTGTTCTCGCCCGTACCGCCGTCAATGACATCGCTGCCGTCACTGACCTTGAACGTGTCGTCGCCAGCACCGCCGACAAGCGTGTTGTCACCGGAATCACCGGCAAGCACATCATTGCCCGACGTGCCGCGGATATTTTCAAAATTGCTGAACGAAACACGGTTGGCACCAAGATCATCGGTCGCCAGCCCCTCGCCGAGATCGGCCCGCATGCCATCAGCAGCACCATCAAGCGACAGGGTGTCTTCACCCGCGCCACCGTCGATAGTATCCGCCCCACCGCCCGACGAAATCATGTCATCGCCGTCAGACCCGGCAATTGTGTCATCGCCCGAAGTACCGTCGATGACACTGGCCGTCTCGTCGGTTGCCGCATCGCCACCGGCATCGGAACTGTCATCGGAAACCACGGTTACCGGGGAAATTTGCGGTGCTTCGACAATGGTTGCACTGGCAAGCTGCGCCTTGGTCACCCCTTGCAGCACCAGAACATCGCCGGTAGCAAAGGTCACAACCACATTGCCCGCACCATCATCGGCCGCCAGCAACATCAGGTCGTTGATACTGTCGACGCCAAGATCGGTAAAGGCCAGCTCGTCTTCGTCGACATTGAAGTCGGTGATGGTGGTTTTCTCGAACCCGCTTTCAAGCACAAAGGTATCACGCCCGGCACCACCGGTTACGACATCCTCACCCTCGCCCGATTCGAGGATATCGTCGCCTTCGCCGCCGATCAGCGTGTTGTTTGCACCATCCCCAACCAGAACATCGTCATAGGCGCTGCCGATGACGTGCTGAACATTGGTGAAAACCTGATTGGCCAAAGCCGGGGAATTGCCGCCGCCCTGCGCGCTGGTTCCGGAATCGGAATTTGCCGCTGCAGAATCATCTTCTGCGCGGTTATCAAGAACCTGTTCAATATCGGTGTCGGTAACACCAACACCATCATCTTGATTGGCGGGCGAGGCCACGAGAGTTACTCCCTACTTGGGAATTATATTTACCTGATTCGAAAGCAGCGGCGCTGACAGCAGAATCGATTTATACACTAGTATAGATCACTATCTGCAACCCATCAACCACTGAAAGGCTGGAAACCAACCTGTTTTAGTTTTTTTTCATGTTTTTTCGGGATTTGGAAGCTCTAAATACAACCTGTCAGATTCTGTCAGGTTGTATAGGTCGAACACCGCATCCAATCAGAGCACAAAAATCGTTATTGCTCGCGGAAAGCGCGCTCGAAACTGGTGGTAATCGGGGAAAACAGATAGGCCAAAATCGTCCGGGAACCGGTTACGATCTCAAGCTGGGCAGGCATACCAGGGGATAGGATCATGCCTTCATGTTCGGCAAGACTGTCTGCATCGATCTCGACCATGGCCTGAAAATACGATCTGCCTTCCGAATCGGTAAGGCGATCGGGCGATACATCGGTGACAACCCCTTTGACCGGCGCGAACCAGCGCTGACTGAAGGCGGTGACACGGATATTCACACCAAGCCCGACAGAAACCACGTCGATATCATTGGGCGAAACACGCGCTTCGATCACCAGACGGTCATCAAGGGGCACAATTTCAAGAACCTGCGCACCGGGCGGAATAACCCCGCCAACCGTCGTGAACTGCATGTTGGTCACAGTCCCGTTGCGCGGTGCCTTGATGTCGGACCGCACCAGAACATCCTCGGCCGAGCGCAACCGTTCATTCAGATCGGAAATCTCGCTCTGGACATCGCGAAGCTCGGTATTGATCGATTGCAGATGGTCGCGCATCAATTGTGACTGGCTGGCTTTGACCTGCTGAATTTGCTGCTCGATCCGGGCGATATCGGCGGAGTAGCGACCGATATTGCCAAGCGTCTCGACCAACCGGCTTTCAAGCTGCAAAAGCCGGGTGCGGCGCGCATAGCCAAGTTCGACCATCGGCTTGACCATTGCAAGCTCTTCCTTGACGATCCCGACTTGCTGTTCGGCGGCTGTTTTCTGTTCGCGCGTGCCAACGATTTCGCGGCGCAATTCCTTGATCCGCTCGTCATACAGCTCGACCTCGCCCTTGAACGCACTGCGCCGGCTTTCAAACAGCGTGGTTTGCGCATCCGTAATCGAAAAATATCGCGGATCGTTCAGAACATCGGGGAATGTCAGTTCGTCTTTTTGTGCCCGTTCGGCAATCAGGCGCGTCTGGGTCGCCAGCGCATTCAGATAACGGTTATTGAGCAAATCATAACTTGCCCGCGACCGCGTATCATCCAGACGCACCAGAACGTCCCCGGCCTTTACCCGCGTTCCGTTACGCACAAGGATCTCGCGGATGATGCCGCCTTCAAGATGCTGCACACTTTGCCGCCCGGAAAACGGGGCCACGACACCACTTGCGGTTGCTGCCGAATTGACCTCGGCCGTGCCCGCCCACAGCAGAACCGACCCGACCCCGAGAAACAGGATAAGCAGCCCGATCCGCACAAGCGGCTTCACATCGGTATCAAGCTGGCGTGCGGTTGGTAATTCTACTCCGGACATCAGGCCCCACCTTGTCGACGTTCAGCCGATCCTTCGACAACCCGCAATTGCGGGCGACCACGACGCGGCGCATCCCCCGATGTGGCGGGTGCTGTCGGTTTCTTGCGGGTGGCGGCACGCTGTGCGGCGGCGCGTTCGGCATCTTCGCGAACCTTTCGCATGCGCATTGCCGCCTCTTCACGTGCCCGTGCGATGGCTTCGGCTTCGCTCATCTTGCGTTTCGGCGCTTCCGGCTTGGCCGGTTTGCTTACAGCTTTCCGGCGACCTGGTTGCTGACGCTCGGCGCGCGGCTTTTGCGCAGCAGTCTTTGCTTTTGCAGCCGTCTGCTCAGATTTTTCGTCTTCGGACCAGCTGACCGATTTTTTCACCGGCGCGGATTTTTCCGCCTTTTCCGCCTTTTCAGCCTTGGGCACGACCGGGCGCATGGTCATCATGGTTCCACCCGGGGTCGGCTGCGGTTTCATTTCCGGCTTGGCAATTCCGGCGGCCTGTTTGGCGGCCCGTGCGCGGTCCGATCCGGCATCACTGCTGCGCCCGAAATCCTCGATCTCGGGCATTGCATCGGCGATTTCCGGTTCTTCGATCACGCTTGCAGGGTGTTGTCCGGCACTGGAATTCTTTTCAACAATCGGGCGCGGTGCGTCGGGGTTGGGGACCTCGATCTGTTTGGGCGTGATCCGCATCTGCCCGTCTGTGGTGCCCGCTGCGGCAACGGCCGCCGGATCGGCATTCTCAACCGGGCGGGCCACAGGCGGCAGACCGCGCGCGATATCTTCGGTCTGGACGGTCGGCTTGCCGGTCGCGACACCGGCCGGGTTTTTGACCGGAACCACCTGAATCTGCCCGTCTGCAAGCGCAAGGATCGCATCCGCCCGGGCCAGGATGGCGCGTTCGTGACTGACGATAAATGTCGTAATGCCGTTCTTGCGCAGAATGTCGATCAGATCACTGATATGGCTGACCCCGGTGTCATCAAGGGCGGTTGTCGGCTCATCAAGCAACAACATGCGCGGCCGCGAAAACAGGGCCGCGGCCAATGCAATCAACTGGCGCTGCCCACCCGAAAGGTTACGCCCGCCGCGATCAACGCGCGTGTCATACCCATCCGGAAGATCAAGAATAAACTGATGCGCCCCGGCCAGTTCGGCGGCCTGGATGATATCGCGCATTTCCGCATTGCCAAGGCGCGCAATATTTTCGGCAATCGTGCCCGGGAACAGAAACGGGTTCTGCGCAAGATATCCGATCTGCGCCCCGATTTCCGAACGGTCGACACGCGATGCTTCGACATCGTCAAGCTTGACCGACCCCGATCCCGGAAGCCAGATCCCCATAATCAGCTTCAACAGCGCAGTTTTGCCAACACCGTTAAACCCGGCAATCGCAATGATCTGGCCCGGTCCGGCTTTGAAGGAAAACCCCTTGAACAGGACGTTGCGACTGTTGGGCGGCGCAAAAACCAGCCGATCCACACTGACAGCCATGCCCCGACCACGCGGCAGCGGTGCCGGAACGGTCTGTCGCTTATCGAGCAAAATCTTGTTCAGACGTTCAAACGAATTGCGCGCCGCATTCCAGCTGCGCCAGGCACTGACCGCACCATCAAATGGCGCAAGCCCGCGCATGCCCAGGATCATCGACGCCACCATGATCCCGATCGTGATGCTTTCGGACAAAACCAGATAGGCACCAACCCCGATAAAGCACACCTGCATGGCAAGCCGGATGAAATGCGAAAGCGTGGTTGATGTCCCGACCCGGCGGCTTGCCTGACCTTCCCAGTAAAGGGCGTCCGACTGGTCTGCCTGCCAGCGCTGGCGGGCAGACTGGGTCATGCCCATGGCTTCCATGGCCTCGGCATTGCGCACATAGGTTTCTTCCTGCGCGATGCCGCGGTTCTGGCTTTCTTCGGACCGGTCGACGGAAATCTTGGCTGCGGCTTCGTTGGCAATGGCGATGGCAATCAAAAGCACCGCCCCGCCACAGGCAACAAGCCCAAGCCGGACATCAAAGATAAACACAACCCCGATATAAACCGGCGCCCACATGAAATCGATCAGCGCAAAGGGCCCGCTGCCGGTCAGGAACCCGCGAAGCCCGTACAAATCGCGCAACGGACGCTGGCGCATCTGGGCACCGCGTGCCGATTGCTGCACGACATGGGCAAACAGATCCCCGCCAAGACGCAGATCAAGGGCCGTTCCCACCCGGATCAGAACCCGGGACCGCAATTGCTCCATCGAGGCAATGAACAAAAGAACAAGCCCGATACCAACGGTCAAAAGTGCCAGCGTATCGACACTGCGGCTTGAAAGGACGCGATCAAATACCTGCATGGAATAGATCGGGATCACCATGTTGAGCATGTTGATCACCATCGAGAATCCGCCGACAAGCGCGATCGACCGCCAGAACAACCGTTCAAGCGGGGTCCGATCCCCCTCGCGTCCCGCATCCGCTTTGCGGGTTGGCCGGATTTTATCGAGCAGGCCCATGCATTCCTTCCGTTTTGTCGCCTTTGGCAACTGCCTTATCATATCATGCCGCTGCGCATTGGCATCTGCCTATTGCGCATGGCAAACGCCCCGCGCAACAGTGCTGCGACGGGTAACCTAGCCAATGGCATACTGCCACTATTCTGGTTGAATATATAAGGATGTGTTAAAATCCTGCCCGAAATCCCTTTATTTCATTGCGCTATCCTCTGCCTGGCCGCCCTGCCTGACCACGGTTCGCACAGGAACGACATCCGATATTTCCGCCATCACAAATGTCATAGATCAATGCCGGCAACGCCTTGTCATTCATACTTGTTTGACAATTCAGCCGATCGCGATTTGCGCAAGGCCCGTCTCCACCCCCATCTATAGATCAGGGCCGGATATCGCGACCGCTTCGCGCATCGGCACCCTCAACGCCCAAGTGCCGTAATCGCCCCCGGAAATACTGCCACCGGGCATGTCACCCCAAAGACTCGCAACATGCGGAATGCCAATGACAAACGAAACCCCGCAACTTCCTGACTTCATCCAGCGATTTCTTGCCATCGAACCTGGCAGCACATCCCATGCCGGTACGCTGATGGTCTGCATGATTGGCGTTCTGGCGGCATGCGCCTGGATGCTTGGCGGGTTTTCGATGATGATTTCGGCCGGTATTGCCGTGTCGCTGATGCTGTTTCTGACACCGATGATATCGCCCGAAATTCTGATGAAGATGCTGCGCGCCAATCCGCTGCGCCCCAAAGACTATCCCGCGATCCATGAAATGATGCATTTGTTGTGCGAACGCGCAGGGCTTGATCACACGCCCAAGCTTTTCATCCTGCCGGGCAAGGGCGTGAATGCAATTACCACCGGCACCGATGCGCAAACCACCATCGCCATTTCAAGTGACGCGCTCCATGATCTGTCTCCGCGACAGATGCGGGCCATTCTGGCCCATGAAATCGCCCATGCCTGGCATGGGGATACGCGAATTTTGCTGATGACGGATGTTTTGTATCGCGCAACATGGACCATTGCGCTGTTTGGTCTGGCGATCTTTATCTTTGGGGATTTCAATCCGCCGGCATGGATGGTTGTTCTGTTTGGCGCGGTGCCAACCATCAGCTTTTTGCTGCAACGCGCGGTCATCCGTGATCGCGAATTCGCCGCCGATCACGGGGCCAGTGATTTGCTGAACGGTCCCGAAGACATGATTGATGCCCTGCTTCATATTGATCAGATCAATCGCCGCCGCCTGGGACTTATCCCCTATCGCAGCACGCAGCCGCCAACACTTCTCGACACACATCCATCGGTCACCGCCCGGATAAAGGCCTTGCGCGCACTCAAACCCGGAACCTGGCAGAAATTTTTTGAAAACCGGCGCATGCCCGGACAATAATGGGTCATGGCGTCGCACCGTGACAAAACCGATACCGACCTTGGCCCCTGCCCGATCTGCGGCCGTCTGATGATTGCCGGGCCAAGTGTTGATCGCCATCACTGGCGACCCAAATCACAGGGCGGCACCGATACCCAGTGGCTCCATCGGGTGTGCCATCGCATGATCCACCGCCTGTTTGACGAAGCAACGATTGCGCGTGATTACGACACACCCGACAGGCTGAAAACCCACCCCGACATCGTCAAATTCATCACATGGGTTCGCAAAAAGCCCGTTGATTACATCGACTGGCCCGAAAGTGCCGGCCGTTATGGCAGGAACCGGGGAAAACGTCGTTAAGGCCGGCGGCAATTGGCAAAAAAACATTTACCTGCCAGACTATGCTCGCTACTTGTCCAGCCCACCGGGCTTATGGTGATCCTGCCCGATTGCACCGCAACTGTCGTTTTCAGGAAAAGCCGATGCCAAGCTTTGACATGCTCAATGAACTGATCCCGGTCTTTGTCACGCTTTTCGTGATCATTGATCCGCTGGGTCTGGTCCCGGTTTTCATTGTCCTGACCCAAGGCACAAGTGCCGCCCACCGTCGGCGCATGGCGATCCGCGCCTGTATCACCAGCTTCTTCATCCTTGCCGCCTTTGCCCTGATTGGCGAAGGATTGCTGGGCATTTTCGGCATTCACATGCCGGCCTTCCGCATTGCCGGTGGCACGCTTCTGTTCCTGATCGCGCTTGAAATGCTGTTTGAAAAGCGCAGCCAGAAACGAAATGAGCGCGCCGAACAGGTTCATCAGGAACTCGAAGACGACCACGACGGCGAAAAGACCAAACCCGACAGCACATCCGCCCCGCAAACAGCCGGACATACCATCGCCGACGAAGAAGCTGACGACATCTCGATCTTCCCGATGTCGATCCCCTTCCTGTCAGGTCCCGGTGCAATTGCCTCGGTCATGCTGTTGATGGGCAAGTTTGAAAACAACATCGCCATGCAGGCCAGCGTGATTGGCGTGGTTGCTGTTGTCATGCTGATCGCCTTTGCCTTTTTCCTGGCATCGAACGTTGTTGCCAAACGCCTCAGCCCGACAGTGGCAACCGTGGTATCACGCCTGCTTGGCATGATCCTGGCCGCCCTTGCGGTTCAGTTCATCATTGATGGCGTCAAACAGGCGTTTTTCCAGTAACCGGAAACCCGGGCCGTTCAAACTCTATTGCGCGGCCCAGACATAAACGCCGTAACCGATCAGCATCACCAGACCGACCGGACGCCCGATTGACGGGCGCCTCAGCAATACGGTCAGTAACAGCGAAACGGCAATCATCACCGGCAAATCAAAGCTCAAAAAACGCGCGGCAACCGGGATCGGGGATATTGCCGCCGTCAGGCCAAGTATGCCCAAAATATTGAAAATGTTCGATCCGACGATATTGCCGATGGCAATTTCGGACTGTTTGCGCAGGGCGGCGATCAATGATGTCGCAAGCTCTGGCAGGGATGTGCCCACCGCAACAATCGTCAAACCGATAAAGGCTTCTGAAACACCAAACGATCGGGCAATCGTGACCGACCCGTCGACCAGAAAACGGGCACCAACCATCAAAAGAACCAAACCGGCAACCACCCAAAGTACCGACACCCACAAGGCCCCGCCGGGCACTGACGGATCGGTTGGCGCATCCTCATTCACCGGCTGGCTTTGCGACTGGCGATAGGCCACCAGCAAATACGTCACCAGCCCGGCAAACATCACACATCCGGCAATGCGCCCGACGTCACCCAATGCAAATATTGGTATCAGAATAATCGCTGCTGCCAGCATGACCGCGGTGTCACGACCAAGGGTCCCTCCCGAAACCGCAATCGGCCAGACAAGTGCCGAAACCCCGACAATCAGCAGAATATTGGCAATGTTCGATCCCACCACATTGCCAAGCGCAATATCGGGCACCCCGCGCAAGGCCGCATCAAGGGATACCAGAAGTTCGGGCGTTGACGTCCCGAAACCGACCACAGTCAATCCGATCAGCAGGGATGACATCGAAAGCCGGCGCGCGATGCCGACACTGCCGCGGACAAGGGCCTCTCCCCCGAAAAACAGCCCCGCCAAACCACCCAGCAACATCAAATATTCCACAATCGACGCCTTTTCATCTGCCGACCAATGACTTTGCCCCAGATGGGTCCGAAATGCCCCCACATGGCCGCAACGCCGAGATGTGTGTTACGCCCGACCCGTTTGCAAGCAATACAGATCACAGCGCAAAAATAAAAACGCGACAGGGCCAAAGGTACCGTTCAAACCATGCAGTTCCCTAGCCCGCCATGGTCAGCGCAACCAATTCGTCATGCAGGGCCTTGGGGATCGTCACCCCGTTTTGACGGCTGCGTTCACGCGCTTCGAACCGGCGCTGCGACGGCAGACGGGCACCTTGTGCCATGATCCGTTCAAACAGGTCTTCGGCATGATCAAGATGTTGTTGCGCCTCTGCCCCCAGGAAGGTTTCCGGGGAAAAGGCAATAATGATCTCGCCATGATGCGGATTGCCCGGCGCATCTTCGGACGCCGCATGGGTTTCATGGCCCAGCACATCACCGATCAAGGGTCCGGCCAGCAAACCGATCATGGTCGAAAGGGCCGAACCCTTATGCCCGCCAAATGTAAGCATCGCACCTTCAAGGGCCTTGGTGGCATCGGTGGTCGGCTGACCATCGGCATCGATCGCCCAGCCTTCCGGAATGTCCTTGCCCGCCCGGCGATGCAGTTCGATCTCTCCACGCGCAATGACGCTGGTCGCGAAATCAAACGTGTATGGCGTCTTGCCCGGTCGCGGCCATGAAAAGGCAATCGGGTTGGTTCCCAAAAGCGGCTTTGTGCCACCCGCGGGTGCGACAAAGGCATGGGTCGGTGTCATTGCAATTCCCACAAGACCATGGGCGGAAATCTGCTCAACCTCGGGCCACAGGGCCGAAAAATGGAAACTGTTATTGATCGCCAGAACCGAAATCCCGCAATGGCGCGCCTTTTCCACCAGATAGGACAAACCGGTTTCAAACGACAATAACGAACAGCCTTTATGGGCATTGACGCGCGTGATCGCCGGGGCCTGATCGATCACTTCGGGAAGAACCCGGGTATCAAGCCCGCCATTGCGCGCGGTTTGTACGCACCCGATAAGTCGATACAGCCCGTGGGAATGGCATTCGTCAATTTGTGCTGACATAACACTGCGCACAATGGCACCGGCATGTGCGCTGCTAAAACCATTGTCTTCAAGCACGGCAAGACCAAGTTTCTCGGCCTGATCAATCGATAGGGTGACGGTATCGGTCATAGGGGCTTCCAACTTCTTAAAACACGTTCAATTCGATTAAATTTGGCGGGCTTGATCACTGCCAAGCCCCGCATGGGCAAGGGCGGCAATCAGATCGGTACGGGTGACAATGCCGATGATCTTGCCATACTCGACCACCGGCACCGCATCACAGGCCCCGTCCGCCATCAGGGGCAAAAGGGCCGCAATCGGCGTGTTTGCCATCGCACGCGGTTCGGTCACGGACATGATTTCAATTGCACGCACCGGTACGCTGCGCTTCCGGTCAATCAGACGCCCCATCGCCGCCATCAAGCCACGATCAAGACGCAGGGCGTCATCGCCCGCGCGCCGGATGAGATGGATCTGGAAAATCACACCAAGATAACGCCCGTTATCATCCACAACCGGAAGCGATGTAAAACTGTGGCGGCGAAACAGATCGGCAACCTCGCCAAGGGCGGTATCAGCACCGACCGTCACCAGATCGCGCGACATGATGTCTCCCGCAGTCAGCGGGCCGGTGCGATGGGATGCGACCTGCAATTCCGCAGCCCCGATCAGCCGTGCCAGATCCTCGACGCCAAGATTAAGCGACTGGCGATACCGGGCCAGAATGCCATTCAGCTCGTCTTCATCAAGGCCCAGCCGCTCAATCGCCGGGCGGTCTGTTGTCTGATGCGTGCCCTTGCCCTCAAAATGACGAAGCGGGTATTTGCGCCCGGTGGCACGCGCATAGACCATCGCAATCACCACTAGGGCCGCGGTAATCGCTGCCACCGGCGTTACGGCAAACCGAAAACCAAGTTCACGTGCGATATCGGGGCTAAGTGCTGCAACCATGGCAACTGCGCCGCCGGGCGGATGAACCGCACGCACCAGGATCATCACTGCAATGGCAAGCCCGACCGCAAGCGCCACCGCCAGAACCGGATCATCAATCAGCAAACAAACCGCAATCCCGGCAAGGGCCGCAACACTGTTGCCAATGATCGCCGACCATGGTTGTGCCAATGGACTGTTGGGCACAGCAAACAGCAACACCGACGTCGCCCCGAACGGCGCAATCAGGTAAAGCCCGGCATCATGAAGATCAAAAAGTGACAGAAGAAAACCTGCCACCCCCAGACCGATCAGCGCACCAACCCCGGCACGGACGGCTTCAACAGGTGAACTGAACGGCATCGCAGGCATTAACCCGCGAATGTAATTGTGTCTCATTGGTACGTTTCATCACCCGACCCGCCATTCAACAGGCCATAAGTGTTTAATTGTTATAAATTACTTTCCTCCCTCGTACGTTGAAACGACCATGCGGTCAATCGCAACACCACACCTGCCCGAAACCTGCCCGAACAAAAAAGGGAGGGCAATTTGCCCTCCCTCAAATCAAGTCATATACGCAACCTGAACGCTGATCAGTCCCAACGTTTTGCCGCACGCAAGATGGCATCGGTGCCGATCTGGTAGTGATCATAAAGCGCGATGCTGTCGCCGCACTGGCCAAATCCGTTCACACCAAGCGGTGCGACCGCGTGACCACGGACCGAGCCAAGCCAGGCAAGCGCGGCCGGATGGCCGTCAATCACCGTGACAAGGCGCGCATCGGATGCCAGCGGTTTAAGCAGGTTTTCAACATGCGACATTTCGCCCTTTGCCTTGCCTTCAAGTCGGGCGCGTTCCAGATCCTGCCATTCATTGTAAAGCCGGTCGGTGGAGGTCACAGCCAAAAGTCCCAAACCCGGATGGGTTTCGGAAAGCTTTTCCCAGGCGGCGATTGCCTCGGGCGCCATTGCCCCGCAATAGGCAATGACCATTTTGCAATCCTTGCCCGGTTCACGCAGCCAATAACCACCGGAAACAATTTCCGCCTTGGTGGTATCAGAAAGTTCGCGTTCGGGCTGTGCCAGCGGTTTGGTCGACAGACGCAGATAAACCGACCCGCCCTTGGGTGCCTGCATGTGATCGAACGACCAGCCCATGATGGTTGCCAGTTCATCGCCAAAGCTTGGCTCAAAACTGGTCAGGCCCGGCTGCCCCATGCCGATCATCGGGGTCGAGATCGACTGATGCGCGCCGCCTTCCGGGGCAAGGGTAATGCCGCTTGGCGTGGCCACGACCATGAACCGCGCATCCTGATAACAGGCATAATTAAGCGCATCCAGACCACGCGCAATGAACGGATCATAAAGGGTGCCAATCGGAAACAGGCGCTGCCCGAACAGGCTGTGCGACAGGCCAAGGGCGGCCAGGTTCAGGAACAGATTGTTTTCGGCAATGCCAAGCTCGACATGCTGACCACCCGGCGATCTGATCCATTTCTGGGCCGAGGGAACTTTGCGTTCACGGAATTCATCGGCCAGTTCTTCACGCCCGAACAGGCCGCGCTGGTTCACAAATCCGCCAAGGTTGGTCGAAACCGTCACGTCGGGCGATGTGGTAACAATGCGATCGGAAAGATCGCTGTCTTTCATCTTGGCCAGTTCATTGAGGATCTTGCCAAACACTTCCTGCGTGCTTGATGTCTCAACCCGGGCATAGGGCATTTCGGGGATGGTGATGACCTCGGCCATCTTGTGACGCGGGGCACGGTCATTGAACGGTGCATTGGCAATATAATCGCGCACACGCTCGGCACTGACATCAAGGCCCGCCGCCATATCCCATTCCTGCCCGTCGGCGATGTTGTTTTGCAGCTTGAAGGCATCCATTTGCGGGATGTTCATCAAACCGGCATGGTTGTCCTTATGGCCCTGAAGCGGGGTGGCATAGCCCTTGACCGTATAGGCAATAAACACGGTCGGTTTATCGTTGGGAACTGCATCAAAGGCATTAAGCACCGCCTCCATGCAATGACCACCCAGATTGGTCATCAGGTCATGCAGGGCGTCATCATCATAATCCCCCAGAAGATTGGCCAGCGCATTATCGCCGGGCATATCGGATGTGATCTGTTTGCGCCATGCGGCCCCGCCCTGGAAGGTCAGAGCCGAATAGATGTCATTTGGCACATCATTAAGCCATTTCTTAAGCGACTTTCCGCCGGGCTTGGCAAAGGCATCATGAAGCTTGCGACCATATTTGATGGTGATGACGTTCCAGCCAACCGCGCGGAAGAACCGGCCGATGACGCGGAACAGATGCGCATCAATCATGCCATCAAGGCTTTGACGGTTATAATCGATCACCCACCAGACATTGCGAATGTCATGCTTCCAGGTATCAAGCAGGGCTTCGTAAATATTGCCTTCATCAAGTTCGGCATCCCCGACAAGGGCGACCATGCGGCCGGGCTTCTCGCCCTTGGGCAGCATGTTTTTATAGCGCAGATAATCCTGTGTCAGGGCCGCGAAATTGGTCACCGCCGCACCAAGCCCGACCGAGCCTGTGGAAAAATCAACCTGATCGCCATCCTTGGTCCGCGACGGATAGGATTGCGCGCCGCCAAATGAACGGAAGTTTTCAAGCTTTTCCTTGGTCTGACGTCCAAACAGGTAGTTGATCGCATGGAAAACCGGACTTGCATGCGGCTTAACCGCCACCCGGTCCTGCGGACGCAGAACATTGAAATAAAGGGCCGTCATCAGGGTCGTCATGGACGCACAGCTGGCCTGATGGCCGCCAACCTTGATGCCGTCGCGTTTCGGACGCAGATGGTTGGCATTATGGATCGTCCAGCTTGATAGCCAGCGCACCTTCTTTTCGATCTGCCCCAGCATCTCAAGGTCTTCGGCTTTGACATTGCCGGTGCTGGTGGCTTCGATAATTTCACCGATTTCGGGTGCGGCATCCTGTGCTGACATTTTCCTGATCCCTTGTTCGCGCCTGCTGTTCCGGGTCTTTTGCAGGCCTTTTATCGGCCCGCGACATTCCGGTATTGGATTACCGATTTTTAAGGGGAAATGACGGAAATCAAGGGACGCCACCTGCATTTCACACAAGATTCGTCACTTTTGCCTCAAACGTGGAATCGGCTGCGACAATCCCGGTCAAACATTCGAATTTCCCGTCTGAAACAATATTTCGTGGTCGCGAATTGGCACATTTATGACAGCGATTCGTCATGCATATCGCGAAACTTCGCCGCAAACCGGGTTTAAGGGAACAATAACCAATTCAAGGCAATCTCGCCAATCGTGTAGTAATTCTACCATTCGTATAGCATGCGTCTTCGCCCATTCTTTCGCCCCGGAATTTAATTGATCAGATTTCATTTTCCCCCAATGGCGATTTCAATCTTCAGGCACAGGCCCCTGAAGATCATGGCATCTGCCGCCTTGGCGCTGTTTCTGGGGATCGGGCAATCCGCACAATCGACGGCCACCGCACAGGATGCATCCAGCGATCTTGAGATCACGCTGCCGATGGATCATCAGTCGGCCTATTGTCAGGGACAAATTCCGTGGGAACAGCATTCGGAATATCACATTGATTTGTTGCGGCTTGCCGCCCGGCTAAGCGGTCGTGACATCACCATCACCCCGGTCTGTATGGATTACCCGACCGAAGAACGCCGCATTTCGATGCTGCTGACGGCAAACCAGATCAATACTGTCTTTTTCGGGACGTCTTCAAACCGCGAAGAAAAACTGCTGCCGGCCTATGTTCCGATATATCTTGGCACGACCGGTCTGCGTCTTTTTATGGCGCGCCCCGAAACCCTGCCAGCGCTGCGCGATGTCGAAACCATAGACGACCTGCGCACCTTTTCGATGGGACAGGGCCTTGGCTGGCCGGATTCCGCCATTCTGATCGAAAACGGCTTTACCGTCGCCGATGGTCGCTACAAGACATTGCACCGGATGCTTGGTGCCAACCGGTTTGATCTGTATCCCCGCGCGTTCTGGCAGATCATTGGCGAATGGACCTGGATGCAAAGCCAGGCCCCCAATATCGCTGTATCACGCGACATCGCCCTTTATTACCCGCAACCGATCTATTTCTTTTTCAGTCCGACGACACCGGCCCTGCGTGATGCCATTCAAACCGGACTGGAGCGGGCCTATTCCAACGGCATGTTGCTTGAACTGCTGAAATCACATCCGGAAACCGCCCCGTCCTTTAACGGGCTGGACCTCGGCAGCATCCGCATCATTCACGGCACAAACGAAAACCTTCCGGAAAAATCACGCCAAATCATGAAACAATACGGCCTGTTCGAATAATCCCGGCAAATCAATCTTCCAAACACCAAAAGGCCGATCTGCGAAAACAGACCGGCCCTGTTACCCCCGTGCCCAAATACAGCACCGGGTGATTTTTGGTTTGATTGCTCGACTTGTTATTCGGCGGCAATCGCCATTTCGCCACCATCAAGCGCATTGCCCAGATCGGCCAGAATGTCATCGATGCTTTCAAGACCGGCCGACAGGCGGATCAACCCATCGGTGATCTGATATTCGGCGCGTTCTTCGGCGGTATAGGTCGAATGGGTCATTGATGCCGGATGCTGGATCAGGGTTTCGGCATCGCCAAGGCTGACCGCACGGGTAATCATGTTAAGGCCGTTCATCAATTTGCGCCCGGCTTCGATCCCGCCTTTAAGTTCGAACGCGATCATGCCACCGAAACGGTCCATCTGCGCCTTTGCGAGTGCATGCTGCGCAAAGCTTTCAAGACCCGGGTAATAAACCCGCTCGACCTTGGGATGGGAGTCAAGGAAGGCCGCGATCTTTTCGGCATTGTCGCAATGGCGTTCCATCCGCAGTTCAAGCGTCTTGAGCCCGCGCATCACAAGATTGGCATCCTGTGCCGACAGAACCGCACCGGTCATGTCCTTAAGCCCGACCAGACGCACCTGTGTCATATCTTCAAGCGATCCGATCACTGCACCAGCCATAAGGTCCCCATGGCCGCCCAGATATTTGGTGGCGGAATGCACAACGATATCGGCACCAAGTTCAATCGGGCGCTGCAAATACGGGGTGCAATAGGTGTTATCAACCACCACCTTGGCACCATGTTTATGGGCAATCTCGGAAATGGCTTTGATATCGACCAGACGCATATTCGGGTTGGCCGGCGTTTCGAAATAGACAATCTTGGTCTTGTCCGAAATCGCCTTTTCCAGTTCGGCCGGATCGGTCAGGTCCACATGGGTGTGCTTGATCCCGAACTTTTCCAGACCATGACGGAAATAGGCAAATGTGCAGCCATAAAGGGTGCGATCCACAATGATCTCGTCACCCGGCTCGATAAAGGTCCAGCAGACCGATGTAATCGCCCCCATGCCCGACGCGGTCGCAAGGGCGGCTTCACCGCCTTCAAGCACCGCCAGACGCTTTTCGAGAAGATCAAGCGTCGGGTTGGCAATACGCGAATAGATAAAGCCCTGCTCGTCACCGGCAAAGAACCGCCCGCCCTGCTCGGCCGTCTCGAACGCAAAGGTCGAAGACATGTAAACCGGCGGGTTCAGCGCACCATTATGGCTTTGCGGATCATATCCGTGATGGATCGCACGGGTGGCGAAACCGGTTTTGGCGACATTGCTGTTGCGGCTGTCATTGGCAGACATGTGAGGCTCCTGAAAATGCGTTTATTCTGCCCCGATAACCGCAAACCCCGTGCCAGATCACAAAAGCCCCGGTTTTCCGGGCTTTGCGCAAATCTGGTCGCCCCTTGGTGTAAATATTTATTTACACTTATTCGCCCGGATTTCGCCTTCACGACAAAATCCCTGGAAATCAGCGACATGCGAGCGTACAATTTTCGTTACAGTGTAAACTTTCCGGTACAGTCATGCGGTTTGAAATTCGCGGTGAAAACAGGGTCGGCATTACGCGCGACGTGGTCAATGTCCTGACCGATCAGGGGCTTGACATCCGCGCCTTTGAGGTCACGACCCATCACATCTATGCCGATATTCCGGCCATTCGCCCCGGTCGCTTTCCGCTTTTGGCCCATGCCCTGAAACAAATTCCGGGCATTTCCGACATTCGCGAAATTGACCGCCTGCCCACCGAACGCAGACGCGCACAGCTTCATGCCACCCTTGCCGCCCTTGGCGATCCGGTGATTGCGGTTGATGCCAATGGCCAGATCGCCCAGGCCAATCCGGCGGCCCAATCGATCGCAGGCACCAGTGAAAAACCGCTTCGCGATCAGGAGATTTCCACAATCCTTGCCGAACCAAGCATTGAAGATTTGCGCCAAAGTGGCTTTCGCATGCCCGAACATGAAGTAATCCTGGGCGGGCAGACATATCTATTGCAGGTCGAACCGATCGGTCATGTTGATGATGGCTCGGACGCGGCCGACGATGAACCGTGGGGCGGGGTGATGGTCTTTCACCGGGCTGCGCGACTGGGACGGGTCATTACCGCCCTTCAGGATCGCAGTCATACCGGTTTTGACGACATCATCGGCACCAGCCGTGCAATGGCGCGGGTAAAGTCACAGGCGCAAAGGCTTGCCGCGATTGATGCGCCGCTTCTGATCCTTGGCGAAACCGGAACCGGCAAGGAGCTTTTTGCCCGCGCCTGCCACCGTGCCAGCACACGCGCCGATCAGCCGTTTCTGGCGCTTAACTGTGCCGCCATGCCCGAAGGTCTGGCTGAAAGCGAACTGTTTGGCTATGCGGCGGGTGCTTTTACATCGGCACGGCGCGGCGGCAAGCCCGGCCTTCTGGAGCTTGCCGATGGCGGCACCCTGTTTCTTGATGAAATCGGTGAATTGACCCCCTATTTGCAGGCCAAACTTTTGCGCGTCCTGCAAGACGGCCGGTTCCGCCGGGTTGGCGGCACGGACGAGATTGCCGTCGATGTCCGGATCATCAGCGCCACCAACCGCGACCTTGAAGCCATGTCGCATGACGGCACATTCCGCGAAGATCTTTATTTCCGCCTCAATGTTCTGGCCATCACCCTGCCACCGCTTCGCGACCGGATCGAAGATATCGCGGACCTGGCAAGGTTCTTTATCGACCGCACCGCCCAGCAAACCGAACGCCCGGCACCCTACCTTGCCAGGGACGGGCTTGACTGGCTGCGCGCCCATGACTGGCCGGGCAATGTCCGCGAACTGGAAAACACCCTGTTTCGTGCCGTCGCCCTGCTGGACGGGGATGTTCTTGGTGCGGGCGATCTGACCAGTGCAGCCACCGGCACCATGAATTCAGCTGACGCACCCCCATCCGACAATCCCCCCAGCCTGCCTGCAAACCACCAAAACAATATCGCGACCAGTTCCGACCCGATTGCTGCCGCCCTGGCACAAAACGATTTCAATGCCGGCCTTGATCTTTTGGAACGTGAAATGCTGATGCGGCTTTATCCGGATTATCCAAGTTCGCGCAAATTGGCAGAACGACTGGGCGTTTCGCACACATCGATCGCCAATAAACTGCGCAAATACGGCATTGGACAGTAAACCGCCCGGATACCCCGCCACGATCAAGTTTATGGCGATTGGTCACGCCACTTCTTGCCAGCTTGGTTGCAGTGCGGCATGATCTTCCTAAATCAAGGGGTGGAAAGCCCCGAAAACAGGGAGAAGAAATATGCTGACAGGAAAACGCGCACTCGTGACCGGCTCGACCAGCGGGATCGGCCTTGCCATGGCAAAGGCGCTTGCAGGTGCCGGCGCTGATGTGATGCTCAATGGCTTTGGCGACGCGGATGAAATCGAGGCAACCCGCAAGGGCCTTGAAACCGATTATGGCGTCACCGCGCACTATAACGGTGCCGATCTGTCCAAACCCGACGAGATCGAAGCCATGATGAAGGATGCCGAGGCCAAATTTGGCGGCATTGATATCCTGATCAACAATGCCGGCATTCAGTACACCGCCAATGTCGAAGATTTCCCGCCCGAAAAATGGGATGCGGTAATCGCGATCAACCTGTCATCGGTTTTCCACACCACCCGCCTTGCCGTTCCCTATATGCGCAAGAAAAACTGGGGCCGGATCATCAATACCGCGTCTGCCCACGGTCTTGTCGCCTCGGTCCAGAAGGCGGCCTATGTCGCGGCCAAACATGGCGTGATCGGACTGACCAAGGTCACAGCCCTTGAAACAGCTGAAACCGGCATCACGGCAAATGCCATCTGCCCGGGCTGGGTCCGCACCGAACTGGTCGAACGCCAGATCGAAGCGCGCGCCAAGGAAAACAACATCTCGATTGAAGAATCCGCAACCCGCTTGGTCTCGGACAAACACCCGTCCAAACAGTTTGTCAGCCCCGAACAGATCGGCCAGACCGCGCTCTTCCTGTGTTCTGACGCCGCATCGCAAATGACCGGCACGCATCTGTCAGTTGATGGTGGCTGGACGGCGCAGTAAGCTTGATCACGCACTAGAGCAGAAAGCTTCCGTCCAGAGTTCGTTCTTTTCCTATGCACCTTAGGACGCACATGATAGGTAGAGAAGAGATCATCAAGAAACTAAAGTTGCCCAACCAATGGTAGATGCCGTTCGCATTATCCTTAGCAAAGTAGCACTGAAACTTGCACCTGCTCTTTATAAACGACGGGCAATTGCATGGGCAGAAAAACACCTGAAAAACAATGCTTCATTTCTGCTGTCATTTGACTGCGACACAAGCAGAGACGCCGATGCCTCCATTAAGATTCAGAGACAACTTCATCGCGCAGGAATTCGCGCCGCCTACGCCATTCCAGGACAATTACTGGAAAAACACTGGGATAAATACAAAGAACTCCCCTCACTCGGCGGGTATTTTATAAACCATGGCTATAGAGAGCACGCAGCCGTTGATCCTGCGACAGGCAAACCGTATTCGACATTCACATATCGAGACGTCGACAAAAACACATGGCAACAAGACATACTCGCCGGACACGAAGCCATAGCATCGCTAACCGGAGAACCTCCGATTATATTTCGAACACCGCATTTTGGCGAGTTCAACAATACAAACCAACTTCGCCAACTGTATGACTTCCTCTCCTCTCTCAATTACCAGATATCTACGTCCACCACACCGGCGTTCAGCTTCTCTTACGGGCCGCTACACAAACCCCACGCAAGCTTAACCGAAATACCTCTTAGCGGATGCCTTGGACAGCCAACGCAACTTATGGACAGCTGGGGTTTTCTCTCCGCGCCAGATGCAGCTGGGCGCCAGGCACTCCTGAATGAACTCAAAGGTTACAAGATAGAACTCGCAGCCGGGAAAAGCCTCCTAGTGAACATTTATTTTGATCCGGCTGATATCGCCTATGATCAAGAAATATTAGATTTACTTACCAGCTTTAAACCGTATTGTAATATACACTATGATAACCTTGTCCCAGGCAAGAAAAACTGAGAATACACACATGACTTCCAGCCCACGGATTCTTGTCATTGGATACTGTTACCCACCCACGGCAACCCCAGAAGCATTTGTAACAGCAAAACTTCTCCGCAACATACCCGACTGCGAAATCGACATACTAACCTTGGAAGATGGCTTGGTTAGCTCTTATTCTGACCCAGAGATGGGAGAATACGCTGAGTGCATAAACGGGCAAGTAATAAAGGTAACACCTTCGTGGCTGACCAGGAAGCTGTGCCGCACCCCCAGACTACCGATCCGCCCTGATCGCTGGATCCTTGCCAACCGAAGCGTCCGCCAGAAAGCAATCAAGATTGCACCACAAAACTACGACTGCATTATAACAAGGTCGCAATACCACTCTGCGCATCTTGTAGGACTGTATCTGAAGAAAAAATTTCCACAGTTGCCATGGATTTCATGCTTCTCCGACCCCTGGTCGTCTTCAGATCACCAAAAAGATGTGCCGATATTTTCAAATTACAGTGCACACCAAGAGAATAAAGTGCTTCAAGCGTCTGACCATTTAGTATTTCCGACGGAGGGACTACTTGATCATATGTGTCAAAATAGAAAGAACTTGATCGAGAAATCCTCCGTTGTACCGCACTGCTTTGACCCTAAACTTTACAGCGCCGAAAGCTGTGTCACTTTTGAAAGCTGTAAAAATGAACTAGTATGGCGGATTTTTGGCTCGTTTTATGGGAACCGCAAACCGGATACGCTTATTCAAGCACTTGACATTTTGAAAGTACCCAATGGAAAAAAAGTTCGAATAGAAATCTTTGGAACCGCCCATCCGCGGTACGAAAACTTCAACGATTTCAACAGAAGACACGAAGATCGTGAAATAATCTATATGGGACAAATCCCTCATAAAAGGGCTCTCAGGCTGATGCAAACGTCTGACCTTTTAATCGTTGTCGACAGCACTGAACAGCAAGAAAGCTTCTATCTACCATCAAAAATTATTGATTACATCGGGAGCGGAACGACTATACTTTCGATTTGCGGACCCGGCACAGTAGAAGAGGTCACAATCAAGAATGGCCACCTCATTGCAAACATAGAAAATCCATCATCCATCTCACTTGAAATGGAAAACATCTTAAGAGTCCCCAAACCTATTCAAATGAAACAGGCACACAGCCCTGAATACAACTCAGACCACGTGTCTAAAACATTTCTCAAAATAATTAATTCAACAATCAAAAAATGAAAACCAATTACAATATAAATTCAACTATACTAGGAACTATAACATCCCTATTTATTATAGTTCCGTTTCTAAGCGTAAACATAAACAACGAAAAAATATTCACAGAAAACAAATATCAAATATTAATATCAACAATATTATTATTATTAATTATATTTAACATATTTCAGAACAAAAAAACAAATAAAAAATTAAATAAACCCAAAAATTTACTTATATTTTTCTCATCATACTTGCTTATATGCTTGATAACATCAATTAACTCTGAAAACGCCAACTTATCTATATATAGAGTCGCAATATCATTCCTAACCCCAGGACTGATACTCATAATAACCTCGCAGATCAGAGACATTGAACAATTTACAAAAGGATTTATGACGGGAGTAGTCTTAGTATGCATCACATCAGTCGGATATTCATTTATAGGAGCAATTGCTGACAACCACATTGTGACCACGAGACCAAGCGAAACGTTAACTTTTAGATTACTTGGAATAGAAATAACTCAAAAAATATCCCACAGGGCATTTTTCTATGAAGATGAGAAATTTTATATTTCACGATATAGCGGACTATTCTCCAACGCCAACGGACTCGGTCTAATGAGTGCCATATCTTTTTTTATGGCCAACTCAAAATCATTCAATTCAAAAATAAAAATATCAATACAAATAATATCCATATTAGGACTAATACTATCCGGATCAAGAATGGGAGCAGCTCTATTCATAACATCGCTCATTTACACAACCATAAAAAGAACAACATACCAAAAATTATTTTCATTAACCATTATTTTATTACTTTTTACTTTTACAACACTTACATCAACAGGCGACAACCTTGAAAAAATTACATCTAAAATATTTTCCAACATGCCGAGCCATGAATTTTTGCATCTTGGAGAGCGTAGCAGCTTGCTCAGGACCGCATGGAACGGATTTTTAGATAATTGGCTGCTTGGCGTCGGCTTCGGTCTTGGATCCGAGTATCTGTTTCCCGCAAGCCCTGATACTCAAGCCGTTCATTCAGTAGTACTAAACTCACTGGTAGAAACTGGCATCATTGGTACGTTACCATTGCTGGTTTTGTGGCTGTACCCGATCCTCGCCAATAGCCGGAAAACATCAGAAAATGAGCACTATCCCACTCAATCTCATCTCATCTCAGGCATCTTGCTCGGACTTTTTGTTGCTGAAGCATTTGATTTGAGTATAACCCGATTCCACTACATCCATTTAATATTCTTTACCTTGTTGGGGATATGGTTCTCACTGCAGCAAAAATCCGAACAAACAGTTGAACAAGATGCTCAAAGTTCTCGACCGCCAAAAATGCCCTAAAGACCTTTGGAACAAAGCAGTCGATGAATTTTCTGGTGCGTGGGCTTGGCATCGGTGGGAACTGCTTGATGCAAGGGCGACATGGTCCAGGACAAATGACAAGTCGTTTGCAGTGCTAGATGAACAAGATGCTTCCAGGTTAGTTGCGCTAATCCCTCTCGCTCTTGTCTTGACCAAGTCTGCTGGGTTTATTTTCGGCCCGCACCTTGAAGGAACAGGTGGCCCGATCATAGATGACCGCATTCCCCGACGAACAAAGGATAAGGTACGTGCCGTTATAGCTGGAGAACTTGAGCGCCTTGCACTTATGGAGAAAGCACGAAGAATTGACTTTTCTTGCCCCCCCCTTGCGACCAATTTTTTGAGTGCTTCAACCTTACTTCCCAATCCATTATGTCACTTCGGATACACAGATACGTCTACTCAGACTTGGCTGCTAGATTTTTCGGACAAAAATGAGGAACAGCTCTGGAATAATCTTGAGCACCGATGCCGAAAACAGATCAAGAAGGCACGCAGGAATCAGCTAAGCGCAAGTTTAGTTACCCCTGATCGATCTATGCTGGACTGTTACTATGCATTGCACTTGGAAACCTGTGGCCGCAATAACATCCCGCCGCATCCAGTAGATTATTTCTCCGAAATATTTGGCCCTATATCTAGCGCAGGATTGGTTAAAAGCTGCGTGGTCAAAAGCGACACCAGAACTTTAGCAATACACAATTTTCTCATATATAAAAATAGCGCACTCTATTGGACGACAGCAGGAAGCAATGATGCTTTAAAGCTTTGCGCAAACGATTTCGGGATATGGCATGCAATTACCGAGTTCTCAAAATCTTCAATTGACTATCTCGAGTGTGGAGAAGCATTTCCCGGCGCGGCGGACGGCAAACTCAAGGGACTGAACGACTTCAAAAAATCATTCGGGGGAACATTATACCCTTACTTCCGGGGACAGATGATATATCGACCTGTTACGGAATCCCTGATGAACATTGCAAGACATCTGCGGCAGGGCAGGACTAAAAAGTGACATCTACAGAACAAAAGCATTTTAATGAGCGTGCGGCAGGGTACGAAACCGAAATTGGCGAAGAGTATACTCAGGCTCTTAAATGGCAACTTATTGAGAAATATTCAGAAGCGGGCCAGACTGTCATTGATGTTGGTGGCGCCAATGGCCGACACGCCGTAGACCTTTCCTGTCTTGGGCGGAAAGTTATATGTGTTGATTTAAGTCCCGGCATGCTCAAGCAGATGTGTAAACGCAAAGAATTCCTTGCAATCACGCAAGAACAGCGACCAATCCCTGTTGTTTCAGCTGCACAGTCCCTTCCGATCACAAACAATTCGGCAGACATGGCTTATTGTTTTGCCACACTTCTCCTTATGCCGGATCAGGGAAACGCAATTGCCGAACTTGTTCGCACTGTCAAGCCAGGGGGATATATCATCCTGGATATCGCCCGTCCCTGGAACATCGGATGGCTTTATTGGCGAAATCACTACAAGAAGATAGGATTTCCGGGGATTTTTCCCCTCTCGGCAGGTAACACCCGAAAACTCTTCAGAGATTTGAAATGCACTGTAATCGAAAGCATCGCAACAGGCTTCCTGAGCCAATTATTGTATCTTCCATTTGTTGAAAGCAGAACACGCCTGCGTAGCTTGATCCACTCCACGCGGCAGGCTCCCGATCTTGATGGCAAAATTTCTGCACGGATACCCACCTTCGCCAATCGCGAATATATCGTTCTGCAAAAGGCCTTTGAAACTTGATCGATAACGTATCAAGGAAAATGATCACATTTTTCAAAAGCGACCTTGGCGTGAGGTTTGTCGCAGAAGGTGTTGTGCGCTCAAACGCATTTATCCTAACCCCACTTCTCTCATGGTCTCTTGGTGCTGTTGTTTTTGGCAGTTACCTTCAGGTAATGAGCCTTGCCTTTGCATTTGTACCGTTGGTATCAGCCGGTCTCGGATTTACCGTAATTCGCAAACTGGCAGGTCGGACCGATAGCTCTGATGCCCCGAATCTTTTGCTGACAGCGATAGGAATCGTAAGTTTTTTGTGCCTATCTCTCATGCTGATTCTTGCATTCACAGCCGAAAACGTACTGATATTTCTATCTCTCAACACTATTTTAGCCCCCAGCTGGCTTACGATAGTGGTGCCAAGCCTTGCATGGATTTTTGCCGTCGAAGCATTAATCGGCGAATATATGCGCGCAATGGTCAAAGCGCGACTTTCTCTTTATATTCAAATTGTCAGTTTCGCACTTCAAATGGCATTCTTAGGTGTCGTTCTTACGTTTGACAAACTGTCTTTGGGATCGACGCTGCTGTCGATTGCAGCTGCCAAGGTCGTAGTAATTGCATACTTACTCATACCGATCCTAATTCGTATAAAGAAGCACAGCACCAAGAACAAAAGCTCTCTTTTACAAGTCGCACTCAGCGGATTACCATTTATGCTGGCAGGGCTTGCAGAATGGGCGGGAAACTTGGGCGATCGACTGATTGTGGGGCGCTTTCTTGGCCCCGAGGCCGTTGCACATTACGGCGCATCGATCATGATTTTGTCCGTTCTGGCTGCATTGGGGGCACCAATTTGGTGGTTGCTTTTTCCAACCGTCTCCGCCCACGTGCGTAATGGTGAAACTGAGCATTGCCGGGTTACTGTCAGGCAACGCACCATGCTGTTTACAGAATTGGCTCTACCGATATTGGCTCTGGCCATTCTGGTCGTAAATCCCGCGGTGTCACTTTTATTGAACAGCCCAGTAAGCAACATGACGGCGGTCATACTCCTTGCCGGCTGTGCAATTCTGATATCGCAGATGACCACCGGCTGGGAATACTACCTGGTCTGCGTTTCATCCGGAAAAAGGCTAATGACAGCTTCGGTTATTTGCTCCTTGCTGAGCTTTGGCTCTGCTTGGCAATTAGCTCCCTCCTGGGGATTGGTCGGAGTTGCGTCTGGAATGCTGATTGGCAAGGCAACGCTTGGGCTATTTTTCGCAATAAGCGCCAATCGAAACGGATTTGTAGGTTGTGCTTGGCCAATGCGCTCATTCGTGACGCTGGTGACCGTTAATGGTATCACGGCAATCACAACATACTTCTTTGCACATCAAATACTTACGATATCTTCGCTCTTCTACCAAATTGCGTTTTCTGCTGTTATTTTTGCAGCAACGTACGGGGCAATCCGTTTTTTGCTTACACCAGTTCTGCAACGGTTAAACGCGCAATAAGAATCTTTGATATTGCTTCTGCCGCCTTGCCTTTTCCCTGAATACTCTGCCAGCGCTCAACTGCCCGTCCATCTACACCAAGAGCAAGCAATCTCTCCAGCTCATCAGGGAGACTTGCTCCACACGCCCCGGCAAGCTTGCCCAAACCCAGATCAATGATCTCGGGCCGTTCGGTGACATCGCGCATCACAATAATGGGCACACCACAATATGGTGCTTCTTCCTGCATTCCCCCGGAATCGCTGATGACGATGCGAGCTTGCGGAAGCAGAGCCATCATTTCGTCATAGGGCAGCGGCTCAACAAAATACATATTTGGGAGCTTGGCAACGAAATGGCGCCCGACAGTATCGCGAACCTTCGGGTTCGGGTGCACGGGCCACACAAAGTCAATTTCGGGATGTCTTTTTATGGCAAGCTCGAGGTTCTCACAGAACGCGTCCAGTGCACCCTGAAGCGCCTCACGTCGATGCATTGTCACAAGCGCAAAAGGCTTGTCTCCCGGGCAATAATGCTCAACCACACCAACACGCGAACTTGTTGAGTTGATTTTTTGGGTCGCAACCAGGCTATCGATACCCGGGTTCCCTACAACATGAATGCAATCGTCAGAAATGCCCTCAGTAAGAAGATTTTGTTTTGCTATAGGTGTTGGAGCCAAGTGGATCGATGCAATCCGCGCGATCATCTGCCTCAACCCTTCCTCAGGCCAGGGATTATTTATGTTATGGCTTCTCAGCCCTGCCTCAACATGAGCAACCGGAATATGGTTAAGAAATCCGGCCATTGCACCACCAAATGCAGAGATCGTATCGCCTTGAACGACAACAATATCTGGTTTTCTCGCCAGAAATTCGCGGTCCAGAGCAGATATAACTCGACGCTGTATCTCAGCTGCGGGCTGCGCATGCGTCATCAAATCAAAATCAACATCAACTTTTAAATGCAAACTGTGGATTGCCTGATCCATCAGGCTTCTGTGTTGACCGGTTGAATAGACCCTAACACGGGCTTCCCCCAATTTTGCACGCAGAGAACGAATAACGGGAGCCAGCTTGATGAACTCTGGTCGCGTGCCTGCAACAACGGCAATCTGTTTCGGTGCAATATCAGTCACGCAATCCTATTCCTCGTTCCACGGGCGCAGACAATCATTCTCGCTCTGCGATAGTAGATCAGCCATCATTTTTCCAGCAAAAACAGGCTCAAACCATCTTTCGAAATGCTTTCGCGTGCTATGGCCTATTCCCTGCCACTTTTCCCGACAAGCCCAAAAATCCTTAAAGGCATTATAATAGCCGTCTGCGTTCGCATTAGCCCAAAAAATCGGCGCATCGACGTACTCTCGGGATGCTGTTGCAACAGGCTGGTTTAAAATAATTGGCAACCCGATCAAGCCTGCTTCGATCACTGTCTTGGGGATCTCGGCGTAACTTGTGTGCGCTACGAACAAGTCAAAATCCTTTAAAGAAGCAATAAGTTCTTTATTGCGCATGGATGCAATGAACGTGACATTTGTTTCCTTGCCATGCTTCATGACCCACGTTCTTATTTCTCCTTCGCACGGCCCGCTACCGACAATGGTCAAGTGCCACTGATCAAGCTTAAGAAGTCCTTCCAGGATTGGCAGCAAACTTTTCCCCGGAACAAGCCGACCCACGGATATGATTTTCAGGTCGCCCGAGCGGGAAAAGTCTGTTTTTCTGTCGCTTTTTTTAACGTCAACGGCGTTGGGCACAATGTAGGTTTTATCGTGATATGAAACCGAAATGGATGCCATAATCGGGCTATAAACTGGAGCAAGTGCATCAATATGCCGGTGTGCATATTCTCGCGACCATCCCTCAAGAATTCTGATGATCTTGCTCTTTGGTGTCTGGACCTCTTGGGGTGGTAAATGGGTGAATGTGGTGTGAATACTGGCAACAGATCGGCACCGCAGAAAATGCGCAAGAATTGCCGCAAACTTGCCCGAAAATGTATCCCCGTATGACCGCACAACAAACTCGCGGTTCGTCGGTAATTTCGGCACAACCCACTTCTTTATATAAAAGCCCGTCAGGTATGCGTTAAATGCTGCCGAACGCAGTAAACCGGAAGTCGATAAAAAGTTCAGCGGCACAAACAAACATTCCGCATCACCACACAAATATCGAAGCATGCCTTGCCCCGCAGCGTCTTGGACCAGCGACACAATGACAATTTTCTCAAATCTACTGTCTGGATTGAAATACCCTGGGGAAACCTCCCCTTTCTCAACCCATTCTGTGATGCGCGCGGCAACAACGACAATCAGCGTTTTCGTCAAAACAGGGACCTTTTAACGGCAGCTCGCAATCTTGCTCCACTCCGAACCAAAACATCGGGTAACGACTTTGACATCAATCCAAAGCCGTGAAGTTCAGTATAAAACAATCAAAACCTGATAAAAGAAAGTCCAAATCCCCTCGAACGAGTTCAAACTTCATCAAAGACCGTCATCCCAAATACCGCCCCAGATGCTCCACCAGCATCCTGATTTTCGGGCTTAGGTGCCGGTTGGTCGGATAGATCGCCCAGATGCCTTCGTCTGAAGGCTGATATTTGGTCAGGACCGGGATCAAATCGCCGCTGGCGATCCAGGGATCGACGTAATAGTCGGGCAATTGCACAATCCCGATGCCCTTAAGCGCCGCATCGAGAAGCGCCTGCCCGCTATTGGCATGGATGGAGCCATGGATACGGATGGTGCGTTCGCGCCCGTCTTCTTCAAAGCGCCAGTAATCAAGCGTCCCGACAAGGCAATTATGATGGTTAAGCTCGGACAGTGAATGCGGCTCACCACGTTTGGCGATATAGCTGCGCGCCGCACAGGCATAAAGACGGCGGGTCGAAAGTTGCTGGGTCATCAGGCTTCCGGTCGTGCCTTCCAACCGGCCAAGACGGATCGCCATGTCATAACCTTCAAGCACCAGATCAAGCTTCTGGTTGGTGAACCGGCACTGGACTTCAAGATCGGGATAGCGCGCGACGAAATCATTGACCAGCGGGGCGATCACGGTTTCCCCGTAGGTCGTCGGCGCGGTCAGTTTAAGCTTGCCGCGCGGCACCTCGCTCAGATTGCCAATGGCGCGCTCCGCCTCGCCCAGACCATCAAGCAACTGACGGCAATGCTGGTAATAAATCTGCCCGGCCTCGGTCACACTGACCTTGCGCGTGGTGCGGTAAAAAAGCTGTGTGCCAAGCTTTTCTTCAAGGGCGGTGACCTGACGGCTCACCTGGGCAACCGAAATGCCAAGCTGTTTGGCCGCCGCGGTAAAGCTTTGATGTTCGGCAACCGCGATAAATTCGCTGATTCCGTTCCAGGTATTCATGCCAGCATCCGATTAGATTATTACACGTTGGTAAAAGTCATTTACCAAAATACCGGATTATCGGATCAGAAGAAATAAATAGACTGGGCATATTCAAAATATTCATCTGCCGGAGAAGCGTCATGAGCCTTGAAACCATCACCTGCAAAGCCGCCATCGCATGGGAAGCGGGCAAACCGTTGTCGATCGAAGAAGTCCAGGTCGCCCCGCCCAAGGCCGGCGAAGTGCGCGTCAAAATCGTTGCCACCGGTGTTTGCCATACCGATGCCTTTACCCTGTCGGGTGACGATCCCGAGGGTATTTTCCCGGCCATCCTTGGCCATGAAGGTGGCGGCATTGTTGAATCCATCGGCGAAGGTGTGACCAGCGTTGCGGTCGGCGATCACGTGATCCCGCTTTACACCCCGGAATGCGGCGAGTGCAAATTCTGCAAATCGGGCAAAACCAACCTGTGCCAGAAAATCCGCGTCACCCAGGGCAAGGGCCTGATGCCCGATGGCACCACCCGTTTCTCGCAGAATGGCAAGCCGATCTATCACTATATGGGGTGCTCGACCTTCTCGGAATACACCGTGCTGCCGGAAATCTCGCTGGCCAAAATCAACAAATCCGCCCCGCTTGAAGAAGTTTGCCTGCTTGGCTGCGGGGTCACCACCGGCATGGGGGCGACGGTCAACGCCGCCAAGGTGCAAAAGGGTGACTCCGTGGCCGTCTTTGGCCTTGGCGGCATTGGTCTTTCGGCGATCATCGGTGCCCAAATGGCCGGTGCCGGCCGCATCCTTGCCATCGATATCAACGAGAAAAAATTCGATCTCGCCAAACAGCTCGGCGCGACCGATTGCATCAATCCCAAGAAATTCGACAAACCGATCCAGGAAGTCATTGTCGAGATGACCGACGGTGGCGTCGACTGGTCGTTTGAATGCATTGGCAATGTCAATGTCATGCGATCCGCGCTTGAATGCTGCCACAAGGGTTGGGGTGAATCGGTGATTATCGGTGTTGCCGGTGCCGGTCAGGAAATCTCGACCCGTCCGTTCCAGCTTGTCACCGGCCGCGTCTGGCGCGGCACCGCATTTGGCGGCGTCAAAGGCCGTTCGCAGCTTCCTGATTATGTTGAACGCTACCTTGCCGGTGAGTTCAAGCTGTCTGACTTCATCACCCATACCATGAAGCTTGAAGACATCAACGAGGCTTTCGACCTGATGCATGAGGGTGAAAGCATCCGTTCGGTTATCCATTACTGATCATCGATTATTTAATTGAACTATCACGCCATTGCCGGACACCATCCGGCAATGGCCGATCAGAAGGAGCCCCGAAATGGGTATTGAAAACGCGTCAAGCAACAAGGTGTTTGGTGGCTGGCAAAAGCAATACACCCACCCGTCCGCGGTACTGGGCTGTGACATGCGCTTTGCCATCTTCCTGCCGCCACAGGCGGGCAACGGCACCAAGGTTCCGGTGATGTACTGGCTTTCGGGCCTGACCTGTACCGATGAAAACTTCATGCAAAAGGCCGGTGCGTTTCGCGTTGCAGCCGAACTGGGCATTGCGATTGTCGCCCCGGATACCAGCCCGCGTGGCGATCACGTCCCCGATGACGAGAACGAAGCCTATGATTTCGGCAAGGGTGCGGGCTTTTATGTCAATGCCACCCAGGAACCCTGGGCACGCAATTACCGCATGTATGATTACGTGACCAAGGAACTGCCCGAATTGATCAGGGATCATTTCCCGGTCAGCGACGATGCCGTCATTTCCGGCCATTCGATGGGCGGGCATGGTGCCTTGATGATTGCACTGCGCAATCCCTGCACCTTCAAATCGGTTACGGCCTTTTCACCGATCACCAACCCGATCAATTGCCCGTGGGGCCAAAAGGCGCTTGGCAATTATCTGGGCGATGACAAATCGGTCTGGAAGGCCTGGGACAGTTCGGAACTGATGAAGGCGGCCACCGCATCCGATGCCCAAACCCCGGCACTGGTGGATCAGGGCGATGCTGACGGCTTCCTTGGCGAACAGCTTAAGCCAGAGGCGCTAGAAGCCGCCGCCAAGGCATCAGGCTATCCACTGACCCTGCGGATGCAGGATGGCTATGACCATAGCTATTACTTCATCTCAAGCTTTATCGAAGATCACATCCGCTTCCACGCCAAGCATCTTGGCCTGAGCTGATTGCACCCCTGATCTTCGAACTCCCCCGGCACGTCGCCATGCACCCTACCCCCCTGACGTGTCGGGGCTTTTTCTTTTTTCATGCACGAATGATCGCCTAATCAAAGCTGCGCGCTTCAATCGCATCGGCAACATCATCGGCCATTTTAAGGGTTCGGATGATCAGTGGTACGATCATCGCAAGGATGGATCGATCAAGGCCGCGCGCACGCTGGGCATCACGGATTTCCGATGCGACCGTGGCAATCACCGGGATAAACCGCAGCACCATTGAAATGGCAAGGCTGACCTTTTCCGGGTTCACACCAAGTGGCTTAAGCGGACGTAGGGCGCGCTCAAGGGAAGCCAGCATATCCGATGTTTTGGTGGTCAACGTGATCAGGGAAGCAAACATGACGATGGCCGCAATCCGGGTAATGACAAGCAACCCCGCCTGCCAGTCATTCAGCCACAGCTGAACCGCAAAAAAGATCGCCAGCAACCACACCATCGGCCTGATCTGGTCGATGATAACCCGCCAGCCAAAACCCGAAAGCCGATAAAGCGCAATCACACTTGCCAGGACAAGACTGACAACCGGCCAGTCCGGCACCATGAAAACACCGGTACCAAGGGCAACCATCGCAAAGATCTTTGGCCCGGCCTGTGCCCGATGGAGCACCGAATTCCCGTCGATATAAAGCCCGGCGATCATGCCATCATCTCGCGATATCGGGCGATGGCAACGGCCGGGCGGTCATCAACGGCAATCCGGCCATTTTCGATCACCAGAACCCGGTCGTAATCTGCAATCAGATCAAGATCATGCGATACCGTAATCACCGTCTGGTCCAGATCGGCAATGGCCCGTTCAACGCGGTTGCGATTGCGCAGGTCAAGCAAGGTGGTCGGCTCGTCAAAAACGACGTAGCGCGGCGCCATCACCAGAACGCCGGAAATGGCCAGAAGCTGTTTCTGCCCACCACTGAGCAGATGGCTGGGATGGGTTTTGAAATCCGACAGATCATACCGCGCAAGGATTTCATCAATGCGACGATTGATCTCGTCCCTGGGCAGTTTCAGGGCCTTGAGCCCGAAGGCCAGGTCTTCTTCGACCACCGGATAGACGATCTGATTATCGGGGTTCTGAAAGACAAAACCGACATGGCGGCGGACCTTGCGGCCATCCTTGGCCGGATCAAGGTCATCAACCAAAACCCGTCCGCTGGTCGCGGTCTGAAGCCCGTTCAGAAGACGCACAAAGGTGCTTTTACCCGATCCGTTGGCCCCGATGATCCCGATCCGCTTTTCACCAAGCGCGAGGTCGATATTTTCCAGCACCCTGCGCTGATCGAACTGCACGGAAACATTATCAAAACGGATCATGGGGTTGTCGGTCCGGCCTGTTGCGGGAAGTGATCGGCAGTTGTCTGGTCATAAAACGGGCGCAAGCACACCGCAAAGGCGACTGCTACTTGCGCCCATCAAACGTCAGGCTGATTTGGAAATCAAGGGATAGGACTTACGTACCGCAAGACAGGCCGCGGTCGCAATTGCAACCTTGATCACATCACCAATCAGGAACGGTGCGGCACCCACGGTGGCCTGCCAATAGCTGATTTCAGCCACGACCGCGACCCAGGCATTGCCAAGCGCATAAAGCACAACAATCCCGCCAAAGGCGATCGACAGAGCCGCGTTGATGACATTCAGGCTGTTCCAGAATTTCTCGATCAGAAGCCCGATGACAAAGGCCGAAACGGCCCAGCCAAAAATAAATCCGCCGGTGACCCCGATCATCACGCCAAAACCACCGCGACCACCCGACAGTAACGGCAGGCCAAGTGCGACCAGTACCAGGAACAGCACGATCGAAAGGCCGCCACGACGGGCCCCCAGAATCGCACCGGCCAGCATCGGCCCCAATGACTGGGCCGTCACCGGCACACCGGTAATCGGAAGTGTGATTGGCGGAAACAGGCCAAGAACAGCGGTCAAAGCTGCGAACAAGGCGATATAGACGATATCTTTGGTCTTCATGTAACGGTTCCCATTGCCGTTATAAAGCATCCCTGCATCAACCCCTTGCGCAAGGATGCTTTCGTTAACCGGTCCGCCCGACCGGCTCAACGCGCTATGGGATAACCGCAAATTTTCATCCCGCCAAGCAAAATGACACCGGGCTTTTGCCCCTGATATCGCAGCGCACCAATTATGCGATGAATATCAAAAAGTTAGCTATCATCGCCTTCGACAAAGGTTTTAAGCCGCATCAGGGCCGTTTCCCAACGTCCCGCCACCTGATCAAGATAGGCACGCGCCTGCGCCAGCTGTTCGGGGCAAAAGGCATATTGGCTTTCACGCCCGACCTTGTGGCTTTGCACCAGACCGGCGCCTTCAAGCACCCGCAGATGTTTGGTCACCGCCTGGCGCGTCATATCGGCATCATCGGACAGAACCGAAATCGAACGCGGCTTGCCATCGGCCAGTCGATCAAAGATCGCCAACCGTGTCGGATCGCCCAATGCGGCAAACATGACCGAAAAATCACGGTCATGTTTGCCATTCGCAGGATTTTGTTCAGCTTTCGACATATTTCTTGATGTTTTCCAACTGGAAGCCCCAGCCATTTGTATTGGCCCGCAACGCATCGGCAATGCGATGGGGTGGTAAATTGTCAAATCCGGTTTCGCGCACCCGGACCGATGTCTGACCTCCGGTTTCTTCCAGCCAGAATTCGACAAGCGTTTCGGGTTCATTGCCGTAATCCACGGCGGGATCAACCGCATATGGATGCCATGTATAGGCGAAATAACCCGGTTCCTCCATCGCCTTGATCGTCGATGTCCATGGAACGTGTGTGAATCCTTCGATGGTGATTTTTCCCGACGACACTTTGCCCACCGCAAACGGTGCATCGATATCAACACCAAACCACGCGCCGAACTGGCGATGATCGGTCAGGGCCTTCCAGACACGCGACCGCGATGCTTTGATCTCGATCGACTTTTCAATGCTATTTGACATAACGCAACCTCTTGGTTGCATTTAATCTGCCAGAAGACATCCCGTTACGCAACTAAAAAGTTGCGTATTTGATTTGATCGCCGAATGCACAAACGCCCGACCGTTTCCGGCCGGGCGATGCGTGCTCCCGTCATCCTTGGGTCAGTGCCGTTGACAATGCAACGGACAAAGCCCGTGGAGCTTTCCTTATATCCCCATATCAGGATGCTGCGGATTGGCGGAGCCCCCCTGTCTCGATAATGAAATTCTTGACGTCTTCAAGACCATCCATGGCCTTGAGATTGGTAAACAGGAACGGACGATCCCCGCGCATTTTCCTGGCATCGCGGTCCATCACGCCCAGATCGGCACCAACAAGCGGTGCCAGATCGGTCTTGTTGATCACCAGCAAATCCGATCGTGTAATGCCCGGTCCGCCCTTGCGCGGGATCTTGTCCCCGGCCGATACGTCGATGACGTAAATGGTAATGTCGGCAAGCTCCGGCGAGAAGGTCGCCGACAGGTTATCACCACCCGATTCAATAAAGATCGCCTCAAGCCCGGCATGTTTGGCAGCCATATCTTCGACCGCCGCCAGATTGATCGAGGCATCTTCGCGAATGGCGGTATGCGGACAGCCGCCCGTTTCAACACCGGCAATCCGATCCGGGGCCAATGCGCCCGACCGGGTCATGAATTCGGCATCTTCGCGGGTATAGATATCATTGGTGATGGCCGCGATATTGAACTCGTCGCGCATGGCCTTGCACAGGCGCTCCAGAAGTGCGGTTTTGCCCGAGCCAACCGGCCCACCAATTCCGATACGAAGGGGAGAGCTCATGATCTAAATAGCCTCGTATATTGGGTTTCGTGTTTCATCGATGTCCAGTCGATCAACGGCGCAGATGCCCCGAGATCGGCAAGTTCGGCCGCCATTGCGTGATCGACCGCGATGGATACCGCGTGATCAAGCGATGACAGGGACCGGACACCATCGGTCTGACCAAGCGGCACCAGACGCACCGCACTGGAAACAAGGTTTGCCGCCATGGCATGCAAATAGGCGGTCAGAGCATCACAGAGCGGCACTTTGACCTCGGCCGCCGCAATACCGACCGCCACCGGATAGGATGGCAACCGATCATCACCGCGCATCCGGCTGGCCCAGCGTGACAGCATCCCGTCCCCCCAGACCTTTTCCACCGTCGAGACAAAGGCACGTCCCTGTGCGGTTGCCTCCAGCGCCATTTCAGATGTCCCGCGCCAGCAATCGGCTTCGATACCGATGTCAAAAAGCGCGTCCTCATCCCCGGCCAAGGCCGCCCGCCATGCCGCACAAAACAGCACAGCATCAATCCGCCCGGCCCCGAATTCCAGTACCCCTTCAACCCAGTTGATCAGGCTTTCAGCCGAGCTGACCCGTCCGTCTTCCACCGCATATTCCACGCCATGGGAATAGGTATAGGCTCCGACCGGAAATGACGGGCTCAGCCAGGTCATTAGCCGCATCAGGCCCGCGGGGTTAAGGGTCAGGGTTTCAGTGGTCATGCGGTTTCCCTGCGGCATGGGCGTGGGAATGGCTGTGATCACCGTGGCTGTGGGGGGAATGGGAATGGGAATGGTCATGATCCTCATGATCGAAATGATCATTGCCGTGGCTATGGCCATGCGCCCCGCCAAGACCGTGATAGGCCCCGTTTAGCGGATTGAAGGGCGCGATTTCATTTTCGACCACCCCGCCAAGGCCGGTAATCATATCGCGCATCACATGATCATCAATGATCCGCAACCGCCCGTCTTTAAGGACCTCGACCGGGGTATGACGGTTACCGATATGCCAGGCCAGCTTGGCCGCGGCAATCGGGCCGGATGCAGTAATGGTCAGAACCGGTTCCTCGGCCGCGCGCACCACAATCACCCCGCCATCAACAAGGCGCAACCGATCCCCGTCGGCCAGTCGCACCGCATGCGGAAGATCAAGCAGGAAAGGATCCCCCGCATCATCATGCAGGCGAATGCGGCGACGGTGACGGTCGGAAAAGACCAGTGTCACCGTTCCTCGAACCTCGGATGTATCGGTGCGATCAACCGGGATATGTTCAATGGCATGACGCATAAAACTGATCCGATCAGAACAGGAAGTAACGTTGCGCCATCGGCACAACATCGACCGGCTGACAGGTCAGAAGTTCCCCATCCGCCGTCACCTGATAGGTTTCCGGGTCAACTTCCATCACCGGAAGCGCATCATTAAGCTTCATGTCCTTTTTGCCGATAGTGCGCGTGTTCGATACGGCCAGCAATTCCTTTGAAAGCCCGAACTCGGCAGCAATTCCGGCATCAATGCCGGCTTGCGATACGAACGAGAAACTCGATTTCGCAAGCGCATTGCCATAGGCCCCAAACATCGGACGGTAATGAACCGGCTGTGGCGTCGGGATCGAGGCATTCGGATCGCCCATCGCCGCAGCAATGATCATCCCGGCCTTAACCACCATGTCGGGTTTCGTGCCAAAGAACATAGGTTTCCAGACTACAAGATCGGCAATCTTGCCAACCTCGATCGACCCGACATGGGACGCAATGCCCTGCGCGATTGCCGGGTTGATGGTGTATTTGGCGACGTAACGCTTGGCGCGGAAGTTATCATTCCCTTTGCCCGCATCTTCGGGCAGTGCGCCGCGCTGTTTCTTCATCTTGTCTGCCGTCTGCCAGGTACGGGTGATGACTTCACCCACACGGCCCATGGCCTGACTGTCTGATGAAATGATCGAAAACGCGCCAAGGTCATGCAGGATATCTTCGGCGGCGATGGTTTCGCGACGAATGCGGCTTTCGGCAAAGGCGACGTCTTCGGGAATTTTCGGATCAAGGTGATGGCAGACCATCAACATGTCCAGATGCTCGTCAATCGTGTTGACCGTGAATGGCCGGGTCGGATTGGTCGAGCTTGGCAGGACGTTGGCTTCGCCACACAGCTTGATGATATCTGGCGCATGGCCACCACCAGCACCCTCGGTATGGAAGGTGTGAATGGTGCGCCCCTTGAACGATGCGCGGGTATGTTCGACAAAGCCGCTTTCATTCAGCGTATCGGTATGGATCATGACCTGAATATCAAGATCATCGGCAACCGAAAGGCAGGTATCAATGGCGGCCGGTGTCGTGCCCCAGTCTTCATGAAGCTTAAGGCCACAGGCGCCTGCCTTGATCTGTTCGATCAGCGACCCCGGAAGGGTTGCATTGCCCTTGCCAAAGAAACCGATATTCATCGGAATGCCGTCGGCGGCCTGCAACATGCGGGCAATATGCCAGGGACCGGGCGTACAGGTGGTGGCGTTCGTACCCGCCGCCGGGCCGGTACCACCGCCCAGCATGCTGGTCACACCGGAATAAAGCGCATCTTCAACCTGTTGCGGGCAAATCCAGTGAATATGGGCATCAATCCCGCCCGCGGTGATGATATTGCCTTCACCGGCAATAACCTCGGTCCCCGGGCCGATGATGATATCAACACCGGGCTGAACATCCGGGTTTCCGGCTTTGCCGATCCCGGCAATGCGCCCCCCGGTGATGCCGATATCGGCTTTGACAATCCCGGTATAATCAAGGATCAGCGCGTTGGTGATCACGGTATCAACCGCACCTTCGGCGCGGGTTGCCTGTGACTGGCCCATGCCGTCACGGATAACCTTGCCACCGCCGAATTTGACTTCTTCGCCAAGGGTGGTGAAATCCTTTTCGACCTCGATGATCAGATCGGTATCGGCCAGACGGACTTTGTCGCCAACGGTCGGACCAAACATCGCCGCATAGGATGGACGATCAATTTCATATGCCATGTCTCGTTCCCTTGCTTAGAGCTTGCCGTTGATTTTGGCGTTAAAGCCGTAAACCGTGCCGGACCCGGCATATTTCACCAGATTGACCTCGCGCGACTGGCCCGGCTCGAACCGAACTGCGGTCCCGGCCGGGATATCAAGGCGGAAACCGCGGGCGGCTTCGCGGTCGAAATCAAGCCCCGGATTGGTTTCATAGAAATGATAATGCGATCCGACCTGCACCGGACGATCCCCGGCATTGGCCACCATGATGGTTTTGGTTTCGCGCCCCTCGTTAAGAATAAGGGTGCCTTCCTTGGTAATGATTTCACCTGGAATCATGTGCTTACCCCCTTAACGGATCGGTTCGTGAACGGTCACAAGCTTCGTCCCGTCCGGGAACGTTGCTTCGACCTGGATTTCATGGATCATTTCGGCAATGCCATCCATCACCTGATCGCGCGAAATCACGGTGGCCCCGTCGCGCATCAAAGCCGCAACAGATTTGCCATCACGCGCCCCTTCGACGACATAATCCGTGATGATTGCGATGGCTTCGGGGTAATTAAGCTTTACCCCCCTTTCAAGGCGATTGCGTGCGACCATGGCCGCAACCGAAACCAGCAGCTTGTCCTTTTCGCGTGGCGTCAAATTCATGCCTGCCTACTCCCTGGATCCACCGTTTTAAATCTCCCACAAACGCGGCAAACGTTCGGGAAGCCCCCGTGTCTTGTGGCGGAACTGTTTCCACCAAGCACCGTATACCCGGCGCAATTTCATCGGTTCACGCGCCATGAAACGCGCAATCACAATGCCCTTCATCGCAGTCGCCCCGCACAGGACATCATCCTTGGCAAGCCCCGCTGATGCCTGTTCAAGGCAATCGCGCGCATCATCAAGGTGATCTTCGACCCCGTGCCCGACCAGAATGGCCGTGGCATTGGCGCGTGCCCCGTCAAAGGCCGCCGCGTGATCAAGAATACGCAACACATCGCCTTCAAGATGCAGCGCATCCCGCCACACCGGACGTCCGTCAATCGACACATCCCATGCGTCGCGCGCCAGTCCGGTTTTAAACACTTCGCCGCGCGCAAGGCGCCCAAACACCATCATCTCACCGGCAAGAACCCGGCCTGATCCGGCCGCTGCAATCGTGGTTTTGCGCTTTAACCGTGCCTGATCAAACAGGATCGATTCATGGGGCAACCATTCAAGCCAACCGCCATCTTCAACCGTCAGATCAACCGACATTTCACAATCGGGCCCGACAGATCGATAAATTTTCTCGGCGGCTTGGGCAGTGAAAAGGGCGGATGCACCCGCCTCGACCTTGCCGGCAAAGGCAAGCTTGTCACCGCCAACCATCCCGCCCGACGTTGTCACCAGAACCGCCGTCGTCAAATCCCCGGCCACCGGGCGCGGGAACAGGATTTTCATCGGATCACGGTAATAAAGATGATCAAGTGCCGCATGCCCGCCCTGATGGGCCGGACCGGAACCCTGACGGAACGTTACCTCAGCACGGCCATCGGTAATGATGCGCGCGGGCGTTCCGTTCGTTGCTGTATCTGCATTCGGGGACGCAGATATCGGGGTTTCGAGTTTGCTAAGCTGCACAAAGCCACCTGATCATTGCGGTTCGTTTGATGAACCTGATACCGTTTTCCGGCAATTCCAAGGGCCGTAACAGCAAGATGCGGGCCAACCGCCCGATCCCCGCCAGCCCCCGGTTTTGGCGGGGATCGGGCGGGCAATGGTCTGATCAATCACGCGAAAGTTGCGCAATTTTTTGGCAAATGCTGATCAAACAGTCAGATAGGCGCGCACTTTTTCCCGATCGAGCGTTTCCTTCGCTCCGGACAAAACGACCTCGCCACGTTCCAGCACGACAATCTCGTCGGCCAGTTCATGGGCAAATTCGAAATATTGCTCGACCAGCAAGATCGCCATGTCGCCACGATCGGCCAACTGTTTGATGACGCGCTGAATATCCTTGATGATTGATGGCTGAATACCTTCGGTCGGTTCATCAAGCACCAGCAACCTTGGACGGGTCACAAGCGCACGCCCGATGGCAAGCTGTTGCTGCTGCCCGCCCGAAAGGTCGCCACCACGACGACCCAGCATGTCGCGTAAAACCGGGAACAGTTCGAATATTTCATCAGGGATATGACGCAAGGCACGCGGAAGGGCGGCAAATCCGGTTTCCAGATTTTCCTTCACGGTCAGAAGCGGGAAAATCTCGCGCCCCTGCGGCACAATGGCAATCCCGTTGGCCGACCGACGCCAGGACGGATCGCGCGAGATATCCTTGCCTTCCCATTTGATGTTGCCCTCGGTTATCGGATGTTGGCCGACAACGGCGCGCATCAGGGATGTTTTACCAACCCCGTTCCGCCCCAAAACCGCGGTTACCTTGCCGGTCTGGGCATTCAGCGACACTTTGCGCAAGGCATGGGACGCGCCGTAAAACAGATCAATATTGCTGACATCAAGCATGTTCCAGCACCTCCCTAGCGGCCCAGATAGACTTCAATGACCCGCGGGTCTTTTTGCACATGATCAAGTCGGCCTTCGGCCAGAACCGATCCTTCGTGCAGAACCGTCACCTTGCAATCAAGGTCACGGACAAATTCCATGTCATGTTCGACCACGACGACCGAACGATCCTTGGCAATCGACCGCAAAAGCTTTGCCGTTTCCTCGGTTTCGGAATCGGTCATCCCGGCAACCGGTTCATCGACCAGAAGAAGTTCGGGCTCCTGCATCAACAGCATCCCGATTTCGAGCCACTGCTTCTGACCATGTGAAAGATTCGCGGCCATTTCATCGCGCTTGTCCTCAAGCATGATGGTGATCAGGGTCTTTTCGATCCTGATCTTTTCGACATCGCTCAGGCGATGGAACAGTGCCTGAAACACCCCGCGCCCGCCCGAACAGGCCAGAAGCAGGTTGTCAAAAACCGTGTGGCTTTCAAACACGGTCGGCTTCTGGAATTTGCGCCCGATGCCAAGATTGGCAATTTCGGCCTCGTCCATTTTGGTCAGGTCGATTTCGCTTTTGAACAAGACATCGCCGGTATCAGGACGCGTCTTGCCGGTGATGATATCCATCATCGTGGTCTTGCCCGCGCCGTTCGGACCAATGATGGCGCGAAGTTCGCCCGGCTCGACATAAAAGGACAGATTATTCAGTGCCCGGAACCCGTCAAAGGTCACCGAAACCCCGTCAACATACAAAATGGTTTCCGCCCGCGCCGATTTGACCTGCGGCTCCATCGAGGCACTTTTTTCCATGACAGCAGCTTCGCTCATGCCTTGCCTCCTTCATTTGCGCGGCGTTCGGCAATACGTTTGCGCCATGTCGTGAACAATGACTGGCGATCTGCCGCACCAAATGCCGGAACCGCACCAATCACCCCTTTTGGCAGGAACAGAGTCACGGCAATGAACAGACCACCCAGGAAGAACAGCCAGAAATCCGGCATCACCCCGGTAAAGAAGGTCTTGGCATAGTTGACAATAAACGCGCCAAGCACCGCCCCATAAAGGGTGCCACGCCCACCGACCGCAACCCAGATGACGATTTCAATCGAAAGCGCCGGGGCAAATTCGCCCGGATTGATGATGCCGACCTGCGGCACATAAAGCGCCCCGGCAATCCCCGCCATGACGGCAGAAACGGTAAAGACAAACAGCTTGTAATATTCCACCCGGTAGCCGGTGAAACGCACACGGCTTTCGGCATCACGAATGGCAATCAGAACCTTGCCTAGACGTGACTGGGTAATGCCGCGCGCCACGATATAACACAGGCCTAGGAACACACAGGATGCCACAAACAACCCAGCACGCGTGCCATCGGATTGCAACGAGAAGCCCAGCAAATCCTTGAAATCCGTCAGGCCGTTATTGCCGCCAAAGCCCATATCGTTGCGGAAGAAGGCAAGCAACAGCGCATAGGTCATGGCCTGCGTAATGATCGAAAGATAAACACCCGTCACACGCGACCGGAACGCCAGGAATCCGAACACAAAGGCCAGAAGCCCCGGCACAAACATTGCCATGACAATGGCAAACCAGAACATGTCAAAGCCGTACCAGTACCATGGCAGTTCCTTCCAGTTCAGGAACACCATGAAATCCGGCAGGATCGGATCGCCATAAACCCCGCGATCGCCGATCTGGCGCATCAGATACATGCCCATGGCATAGCCGCCCAGCGCAAAGAACGCGCCATGCCCCAGCGACAAAATGCCACAAAAGCCCCAGATCAGATCGACACTTAACGCCAAAAGCGCATAGCAAAGATACTTGCCCAGAAGGCTGACCATCCAGGTCGGCACATGAAAGGCCGAACTTTCAGGAACCAGCAGATTGCCAACAGGCACCAGAATCGCCGCCGCAATCAGGATCGCCAGAAGCGTCATCCCGCCCCGGTCATTAAGGAGCCAGCCAACAACCGGCGTCATTTTGTATTTTTGACGATAATCGGTCATGGATCAGGCCTCCACCGCGCGACCTTTAAGGGCAAACAGGCCCTTGGGTCGCTTCTGGATAAACAGGATCAGCGCGATCAGGACAAAGATCTTGGCCAGAACCGCCCCTGCCATCGGCTCAAGGAACTTGTTGACGATGCCAAGGCTGAAGGCGCCCAGAACCGTCCCCCACAGGTTTCCGACCCCTCCAAACACCACCACCATGAAACTGTCGATGATATAGGTCTGACCAAGGTTCGGGCTGACGTTTGAAATCTGGCTCAGTGCCACGCCGGCAATCCCGGCAATCCCCGAACCAAGTCCGAATGTCAGCGCATCGACGTAACCGGTGCGAATGCCAACCGATCCGGCCATGCGGCGGTTTTGCGTTACCGCGCGCATCTGAAGCCCAAAGGCCGTGTAACGCAGAACCGCGGCAATCCCGGCCACCACAATCACGCTGAACAGGATGATCCAAAGACGGTTATAGGTCAGGACAAGACCGGTCGAAAATTCAATCGCGCCACTCATGAAATCGGGTGCGGTAACCTGCTGGTTGGTTGCACCGAAAATCGACCGGATGGCCTGCTGAAGAACAAGGCTTACCCCCCATGTCGCCAGCAGGGTTTCAAGCGGACGGCCATAAAGGAACCGGATCACGCACCGTTCAATGACCACCCCGACCGCCCCGGCCACAAGAAATGCCGCCGGAACAGAAATGGCAAGTGACCAAGCCGATCCCGATGACAAAAACGGCGCCAGCGCCTGCTGCACCACAAAGGTGGTATAGGCACCAATCATGATCATCTCGCCATGCGCCATATTGATAACCCCCATCACACCGAATGTGATGGCAAGACCGACAGCCGCCAGCAACAGGACCGAGCCCAGGCTGATACCGCGATACACATCACCAACCGTCTGCCATGTCGACAGGCGCCGTTCGACCGAGGCAAGCGCGTCTTTGGCGGCGGCGACGACTTCGGGCTGGTATCCTTCGGCCTCGGCACTGGAAACAAATTGCGACAGCACCGCGCGAATTTGCGGGGTGGTCTCACTGGCCAGAACGGCAATAGCGGCCAGACGTTCATCGGTGGTTTCACCAGCCGCCAGCGCCATGGTTGCTTCGGCCAGTTGCATGCGGGCCAAAAGGGTTTCGTTCTCTTCGCGATCAATTGCCCGCAACAGCAATGGCAACATCGCCGGATCACGGGCATCCATGATCTGTTCGACCGCCGCACTGCGCACGGCCAAGTCCGGACTGAACAGGTTCAGTGTCGCCAACGCATCACGCAGCGCCCCGCGCAAACGGTTATTGATCTTGATCTTCGACAGCTCCTTGGAACTACTTTCACCGGCCACTTCGCCGCTGACAATGTCGATATGGGTGTAAACCTTGCCCTTTTTGGTGGCGATCACGACATGCTCGTCGCTGTCACGCACATAAAGATCACCATCAAGCATCGCTTTCAAGATCGGCGCCACACGCGGATCACCATCGGCCGCCATTTCTTCGATCACCGCAACCTTTTTGGTCGCACTTTTATCGTCAAGCTGTTCGGCAATATTACGAAGTTCTTCGTCGCTAAAGGCCTGTGCGGTATCGGGAACAAAAGCCGCCAACACCACAACAAATCCTAGCACCCCCATCACACGGGTGGCAATTTCATGCATCTTGCACATTGAAAACGGAGAACGGCGCAGCACTGATAAAATGTCATTGCGCATGATCACCAAACCTTTGAATTCAAATTGGAAAATCAAGAAAAGAAATCATCAGGATCCGGGATCTGATCCCGCCCCGACACAGAACGGGCCGGTCGCGCGTTCACGACCGGCCCGTCCCAAAACCAATTAGTACATCGGTTTTTCACAGTTGCCGCAGACCCACGGATAGGTCCAGTCGGCGGTCAGCTTTGCGCTTTCGGGCAGGAAGTCCGACCATGCATCGCCAACGACGGTGCCTTCGGTTTCCCAAACAATGTCGAACTGGCCATCATCCTGGACTTCACCAATCAGAACCGGCTTGGACAGGTGGTGGTTGGTGTTCATGACAGCCGTGCCACCGGTCAGGTTGGCAACTTTCTGGCCATACATTGCCTGGCGAACCGCATCGACATCGGTGGTGCCAGCCTGCTCGACAGCCTGTTTCCACATGTTAAAGCCGATATAGGTTGCTTCCATCGGGTCGTTGGTCACGCGGCTTTCATCACCGATGAAGGCATGCCACTTTTCGATGAAGGCAGTATTGGCATCAGACTCAACCGACTGGAAATAGTTCCAGGCAGCCAGATGACCAACCAGCGGCGCGGTATCGATACCGGCCAGCTCTTCTTCACCGACCGAGAATGCAACAACCGGAATGTCTTCGGCCTTGATGCCCTGATTTGCCAGTTCCTTGTAGAACGGAACGTTCGCGTCACCATTGATGGTCGAAACAACGGCGGTTTTCTTGCCGGCCGATGCAAATGCCTTCACATCCGCAACAATCGACTGCCAGTCGGAATGACCGAACGGGGTGTAGTTCTCCATGATGTCTTCATCGGAGATCCCCTTGCCGTTCAGGTAGGAACGCAGGATTTTATTGGTGGTACGCGGATAGACATAGTCCGTCCCCAGAAGAACGATACGTTCTGCAGAACCGCCATCTTCGCTCATCAGGTAATCAACAGCCGGAATGGCCTGCTGGTTCGGCGCGGCACCGGTATAGAACACATTGCGCGAGCTTTCCTCGCCTTCATACTGAACCGGATAGAACAGCATGCTGTTGAGTTCTTCAAATACCGGCAGAACCGATTTGCGCGAAACCGAGGTCCAGCAACCGAAAACGACCGAAACCTGATCTTTTTCGATCAGTTCACGTGCTTTTTCGGCGAAAAGCGGCCAGTCCGATGCCGGGTCAACGACCACAGCTTCGACCTGTTTGCCAAGCAAACCGCCATTCTTGTTCAGATCATCCACCAGCATCAGGACGGTGTCCTTGAGCGTGGTTTCAGAAATCGCCATCGTACCCGAAAGAGAGTGCAGCACACCGACCTTGATGGTATCTGCTGCCTGTGCGGCTGACATGGCCATTGCCGACCATGCCAGGGCCCCAGCGCCGACAAGCGCCTGAAGCTTCTTATTCATTTATAGCCTCCACTGCGAGTTTATTGCACCGCAGTGATACTTGCTAAAACCGTGCCAGATTCTTTTGGCGGTAGAATAAAATCAAGAATCGAGGGATTCCCACGCAATATGCGACTATTTTACACCCGATTTAAGGATAATATTTGCGCCATCCGCATTTTTGATGGTTATTTTTCAATCACAGATTAAAAAATGATTACTTTTTAATCACATTGACGCCACATTCTTCGCCGCTTATTTGAAGGGTGGAAGTTTCGGGTCAGACCACGATCTGACCTCGCCTTCATTGCGGTTGTTGCACCACAATCTACCACCTTGCGGGCAGCTTCCCGCCCCGCCGGTCCCCGGTGGGGCGTCATTTCAGGGGGCTAGCCCCTCGATCCACCTGCCCAAAAACACAAAAAAGGCGACCACCAAACGCGATCGCCTTTCTGCTGATCAACAAACGGGTGGGACCCCGGCCTATTCCGGCATGCCCGCACGGATCCACTGGCCAAGCTGGGCACGTTCCTCATCGGTCATTTCGGTGATATTGCCAAGCGGCATGGCCCGCCCGATTACGGCTTGCGCCAGAATACGCTGGGCATTGGCTTCGATCTGGGCCAGATCATCAAACATTACCCCTGCCGGGGCCTCGTCAAAGCCTTCATCGCGCGGATTGGCGGAATGACAGGTGCTGCAACGGGTCTGCACAATCGCCAGGGCATGATCGGCCGTGATGATATCCTCGTCTGCCAGCTTGACCGCATTGGGGTCATAGGATGCAAACATCGCCAAAATCGCCATGCCGACACCGGCGGCGGGCAGTTGCCAGACAATTGCCTTGCCCGTCCCACCGGCATTGCGGGTATTGAAGAAATGGCGCACCAGACCACCGATGATCAGGATCAGACCAACGATCAGCCACGACTGATCATGGGAAAACAGCATCGAATAATGATTGCTGATCATCATCAGCAACACCGGCAGCGTCAGATAGTTATTGTGCGTTGAACGCTGCTTGGCCTGAAGCCCAAGTTTGGGATCGGGCTTTTCACCGGCCATCAGGCTGGCGACAACCTTTTTCTGGTTCGGGATGATGATGCGAAACACGTTGGCTGCCATGATCGTACCGATCATCGCACCGACATGAATAAACGCGCCACGCCCGCTAAAGACATGGGTGAACAGATAGCTCGCCACCATGATCAGGATAAACAGCGCAATCGCCAGCGTATCGGTACGCTTGCCGATCGAACTTTTGCAGATGATGTCATAGATCACCCAACCGGCAAACAGGCTGCCAAGCCCGATCAGGATCGCATCCATCTTGGTCAGGGCCAGAACGCCCGGATCAATCAGATAGCTCTCAGCACTCCAGTAATACATGGTCACCAAAAGCGCAAAACCGGTCAGCCAGGTGAAATAGGCTTCATATTTGAACCAGTGCAGTTCCGGCGGCATCGAACTTGGTGCGACCATCCATTTATTGACGTGATAGAACCCGCCACCATGGACCATCCAGGCTTCGCCATAGACGCCTTCATCCATGCCCGGACGTTTGCGCAAACTCAGATCCAGCCACACGAAATAGAACGAAGACCCGATCCAGGCGATGCCCGTAATCAGATGCGCCCAGCGCAGGATCAGATTGATCCAGTCCTGAAACAGAATATCCACGGTGTCTGAAACCTCCGTCTCGCCCGCCTGCGGATGATCAAGATCCGCGCCCGGGCCGCCCCTCTGACAGTTATGATTCCGGCTGCAATTTCCCCATACAATCCGGAATCATTCAAAATAATCTCTTACATTCTCCTAACATAGGCATGCGGTCGCCTCTATTATTAAGGGATCGAGCGTAATCGAAATGACTTTCAAACTATTCTTTAAAATGGCACAGTGCGGCCATGGGTTTCGACCCTAGAATAGAATATCAAACGATAATAAACGCCAAAACAACGTCATATCAGGAGCCTCCCGCGTCATGTCCGATTTTGAGGACATCCAGATTTTTGTCCGTGTTGCCGAACTGGGAAACCTGTCTGCTGCCGGTCGCGAGTTGCGTCATTCCGCAGCCGTCGTCTCGAACCGGATTGCGCGCCTAGAAGAACGTCTTGGTGTGCGGCTTCTCAATCGCACCACGCGCCGGGTCAACCTGACGACCGAAGGCGATGTTTATTACCGTCATTGCCTGCGTATCCTCAGCGAAATGCAGGAAGCCGAAAACGCCATCGCCAATCAGAAAAACACCACACGCGGTCCGGTAACGCTGACCTGCCCGGTGGCGTTTGGCAATAAATATATCGCCCCGATCATTCCGAAATTCGTTGAAATGAACCCGGATGTGCAGATCCGGCTGCACCTGTCCGACCGGCTTCTCGATCTGTTGCAGGACAAGGTCGATCTTGCCATCCGCATTGCCGAGCTTAAGGAAAGCTCCCTGATCGTCCGCAAACTTGCCGCCAACAAGCGCATGCTGGTCGCAAGCCCCGATTATCTGGCAAAGCACGGCACGCCGCAAATACCCGCCGACCTGATGAACCACAATTGTCTGCTGCTGCGTTTTCCGGGATCGCGGCAATATCAATGGACCCTGACCGGCCCCAACAGTGATGATGCACCGGTCACACTGGCCGTATCGGGATCAATGGATTCAGATAATGGCGAAGTGCTGACCCGCTGGTGTCTTGACGGGCATGGCATTTCACTGAAATCGAACTGGGAAGTCGGCGAATATATCCGTGATGGCAAACTCAAGGTCGTATTGCCCGACTACCAACCACCGTCACATGCGGTCTATACGCTATATCCCGAAAACCGCTACCTTCCGACCCGTGTACGGGCCTTTGTCGATTTTCTGGTATCCGAATTTGGCGGCACCCCACCCTGGGAACGTTAAGCTGCATTAGCGCTATCTTCAGTACAGAAGTTCGTTGAAGCGATTTCACCGACTGCACGGAGACAACTAATGATTTATGAGTCCTACCCATACTTTGAGAGCTTAAGGGACTACGTGAGCACACATGAATACCCCACGCTCACCTCTCTTACAGAGGCTCAAGAGGAGGAGTATCTGTGTAATTTGGAACGAGATACGTTCTATGCGGCTTTTGTTTTGAGAAAGCTCATAGAATGCAAGAAGATTGCTGCTTCGTTTGCAGACAAAGAAATTAACCTACGATGCTACCAACCGCGCGAAATAATCGGTGACTTGAGTCTTCACGATATCGATAAGCATTATGACCTATCTGAAAAAAGGTCATATATGGAGACCCAAAAGGTAGGTTTTCTCTGCAACCAACTAGTTCATTCAAAAATATTTACGTTCTACTTTAATTCTACTGAAGCTAGCGAGCAACAAGAAGCTGGGGACCAAATAGTCGGCTTTTTTATCAACTCAGATCATACCTCAAAAAAAGTACTATTCCTCGTTTTATGGGCGGATTGGATAAAAATCCTAAGCAGCACAAAGAGCTACCATATTGATTTTATGTATAAATTCAAAAACGAAGATGGCTCTACAACTGAGCACAGACTCAATACCGGAGCGGATAAAGAGCTATATAACAAGCTGACCAGAGACAATTGAATACATCATTTCCTACTCACACAACTGTCAGGAAATTAATCTCAGCGCTTCGCCTGATCCAGATATCCCGAAAGTACTGCGGCGACATTCAACCCGATCACATCATGGGCATAGCCGCCTTCCATGACAAACACGGTCTTAAGGCCCAACCGCCCGATCATCTGACCGATCCGGTTGAAATCATCGGTCTGGAGTTTGAAATCACAGATCGGTTCGGCCTCATGCGCGTCAACGCCAAGCGCGATCACCAGCGCATCGGGTTGCCAGGTGACTAGCTTTTGCATCGCCTTGGCAAAGCCCTGTCCCCAGGCCCCGAAATCGCTTCCCCCGGCAAGCGGGATATTCAGGTTGGCACCAGCCCCGTCATTGCGTCCGGTTTCGTTGGCATAGCCCATAAAGAACGGGAACTGATGGGTAGGATCCGCATGGATCGAGATGGTAAGAACATCACCACGCTCATAGAAAATATCCTGCGTGCCGTTGCCATGATGGTAATCGATATCCAGGATCGCGACCTTTTTCGCACCCTTGGTGATCATCTGCTGGGCGGCGATCGCCGAATTGTTCAGAAAGCAATATCCGCCATAACGGTTGCCATGGGCATGATGCCCCGGCGGACGGGTCAGGGCAAAGGATGCCTCGCCATCATTCCAGGTCGCATCGGCGGCTGATGTTACGGTCTGCGCGCCCCAATAGGCCGCTTTCCAGGTGCCTTGCGTAATCGGGGTATCGCTTGAAATGGCGAACTGCCCCAGACGCGCACTGATATGCTTTGGATTGCCACCCGAAAAACCGGCCGTCGGCCAGACATAGGGAAAGGCATCGCCGGTCTTGCCGGCCCTGGTCCACTCGGCCCAGGCATTTTCGATGAAATCGAGATAGTCGGGATCGTGAATGGCGCGGATCGGGTCCATTCCGTGATCGGCCGGATCAACCAGCTGCGCCTTGACCGCATGGGCCACCGCATCACGAATGATCGGAATGCGCCGGGCATTTTCAAAACAGGGCACCATGCGTCCATGATGCATTTCGCCTGCACCGTCATGGGCATCGTGGCGGGAATTGAAAAAGACGCGCATCGCCCCGTTTCCTTGTTTCAAGATAACAACAGGGTGTCACACTGACACCCTGTCTATGTGTTGCACGGTGAAAGCGGCTATTTCTTGGCGGTATAAAGCAGCTTTTCGATGGTATCGAGGAACCCGCCCAGATGCTTGCGCAGATTTTCAGACTGCTCTGCCAGACGGTCTGCCATTTCACGTGTGGTATCTGCGGCCTCACCGGTACGTCCGGCCATGTCGGAAACAACCGTGATGTTATCGGTCACTTCCTGTGCGCCGCTTGATGCCTGTTCGACATTGCGCGTGATGTTCGATGACAGATTGGCCTGCGTTTCAACATTGCCCGAAATCGTATCGGACCGCGCGGCAAGATCATCAATCACACCGGCAATCTCGCGGATTGCTGCAACCGACTGTCCGATCGCATTCTGGATGTCCTGAACCTTTTCCTCGATGCTTTCGGTTGCCTTGCTGGTCTGGTTGGCAAGGCCCTTGACCTCGTTGGCAACCACGGCAAAGCCTTTGCCTGCTTCGCCAGCACGCGCAGCCTCGATGGTCGCATTCAGCGCCAGAAGGTTGGTCTGGGCGGCGATATCACGGATGAAGCTGACAACTTCGACAATTTCGCCGGCTGCGGCTTCAAGTTCGCCAATGCGACCGTCAGTTTCCTGGGCAAGGCCGTTGGCGCGATTGGCAATCTGAACCGACTCACGCGCCTGTTCGGAAACTTCGCGGATCGACTGGCTGAGTTCTTCGGAGGCCGCGGAAACTTCGGTCACGTTGCTTGCGGTCTGCCGCGCAGCAGCAGCCACATTGGTCGAGCGGGAACTGGTTTCATGGGCGATGGTGTTGGCTTCGCCCGATGCTTCGGCCAGTGCCGATGCCGCATGGGCAATATCATCAACCGCTTCGAACGATCCGCTTTTGAATTCATCAAGAATTTCGGCAAAGCCCGACAGTTTCTGTTCGATCGCAGCTGTCGCCGCGTTGATGCGCTTGGCCGAAGACAGATATTCCCCGACCAGCCCGGTTTCGACGATACGGCGATAATAACGGTTTTCTGAAACCGCCCCCATCGATGCCGCACTTTCGCGCAAGAACGCGTCATTCCGATCGATCAGACGGTTGATCGCAATAAACAGGTCGCGCATGTCGGGATGACTGTCGACATTGGTGATACGGGCTTCGTAATCACCTTCTGCCGCAGCCAGAACCACGTCCAGCGCCTTTTTGATTCCTGTTTTCGAACCACCAAATATCGCCATTGCGAACCTCGAACCTTCGATTTGGGAGTACCCTGGGTCCTGACCCTAGAGACTTTGGATGAACTGGTCATATGCCATGCCGGCATCTGACAATTTTTTGGCAAGCGCATCGGATGCGGCATTCATGCCGTCCTTCCGGTTGCTTGTACTTTCTTCGATTTTACGAAGCTCCGCATAAAGCGGAATGATCTTGGTTTTCAGAATTTCGGGATCTGCGACACGCCGGTTCGAATGATATCCGATCACCTTGTGCTGGGCGTCAAAGGTCGGCGTCACATGGGCATAAACCCAGTAATGGTCGCCCTTCTTTCCCATGTTCAGCACATAGGCAAAGATCTCCTTGCCCGAACTGATCTGATCCCACAGCAGCTTGAAAACACAGCGCGGCATGTCCGGATGACGGACCAGGGAATGCGGTTTACCAAGAACTTCCTTCTCGGTGTAATCCGACAAACGCAAAAACACTTCGTTAGCATAGGTAATATGACCCTTAAGGTCGGTCTTGCTAACAATCAGCTCTTCTGGCTTGAAATGGCGTTCCTTGCCGGATGGCTGAACGCCCGGACGCTTTTCGCTCACCTTGATACCCCGTCTTTTCTGATCCAGCCCTACAATTATGACATGCAGGCAAGTTTGACATTTCGATTATCACGTAACCATAGTTCCGCGAAGGAAAAATGTAAATTTTTCATATGCTTCATAGCTGATTTACAATGATAATTTTTAGAATTCTTCTAATCGCATTGACCATTTTACCCCCTCATTTCGGGGCGAAATATTTGTAAAATTTGCAATATTTCCAATCTGGCCATCGGGTGGTTCGACTGATCCCCCGACCGGGGGATGCGCGGCCCCTGAAATTGACCTTCAATCCCCTGACAAGCATCCCGGCCCCTACAAACTTTCATCAATGACTGCCGGGTTCAGCATATCAGGAGAACCAGATGAAGAAGCTCGTCGTTTCATGCGCGCTGCTTGCCGGTTTGGCAGCATGCCAGACCACGGACAATGTCGTCCGCAACACCAATGTCAATCTGCTGTCGCTTCCCAAGCCGGAACTGGCCGTCGGTGACAGCTATGCCTATTACCGCAATGGCGACCATGAAATTGCGACCGTCACCGCCAAGGGGGATGGTGTTTACAGCTTTGAGGTAACCGAAGGCCCGGGCGCTGGTTGCAGCTATGAGGGCGAAGGTTTCCTGTCGCCGGACGTCAAATGGGAAAATTGCGATGGGTCGACCGGGACACAGACCTTGACGCAGACCGGTGAAATCTGGCCACTTAAGGTCGGAAACACCGTCTCTTATGCCGGCGAAGGCACTGACGGGGCGGATTCCTGGTCCTTTAAGCGCGATTGCAGCGTGATCGGCACCGCGATGGTCACCATCGGCACCGGCACCATTCCGACCTATGAGGTTGTCTGCAAGGACGGCTCGAACACCCGGACCTGGTTCTATTCGCAAAGCCACAAATGGCCGGTCAAATACACCAAGGTGCACAAAAAGCGCGGTCTTGTTGACCAGCGCGAAATCGATCTTGGTCAAAAGGCCGGCTGATCGACGCAATGAAATGTTAATGGGGCCTTGTCTGCAAATGGGCGCCATTCGGGTCTGGTTTCCGGTTTGACCGGAAATCAGACCCCCACCCGTCTGACATCAAGGCCGGTTACCCTGAAATGATCTGGTCTTCGCGAAGCGGGATGATCATTTGAACGGCCAGACGCACCAGTTCCAGACGATCCTTGACCCCGGTCTTGCGATAGACACTGGCAAGCTGGGATTTGACGGTTTCCGGCCCCTTGCCCAGATGATCGGCGATTTCGCTGTTGCTAAGCCCGCGCAACACCGCGTCAAAAACGTCGGTTTCGGTCCGGGTCAGGGCAAAATGCCGGTTCAAAAGGTCGGTATTGATATCGGTGTACCAGAACGGATCGACGACCGTTGCCAGCACCCCGGTAAACTGCCCGCCAAAAGTTCCGTGCTTTTCGCGCAACGGCGCAAGATCAAGCAGATAGGCACTGCTTTCATTGATCCGGCTGTTCAGACGCAGGTTTTCCGATGACTTTTCAATAAACGCCATACGGCCAAGCTTTTGCACTGCCTGGGACAGACGCCGGGCATCCTGACCATCACGGGCGGTCAATTTTTGTCCCGCCCCGACGGTCAATGCATCCTTGCTGTCAAGAATGCGGGTAAATTCTTCGTTGATGATGACGATTTCACCATTGGCATTAAGGATCGCAACCCCGATCCGCAACCGGTCAAGCACATCAAGAAACGCCCCATACCGGTGACGCAACAGATGAACCGGCCGGTTCATTTCCAGAACCTTGGTCAGATGGGGACCGATAAACCGCAATTTGTCCGATGCCGCGGTCGGCTCGAACAGCCCGTCATCGCGGTAATGGACCGTCAGGATATCGTAACCCGCCGCATCCTTGGACACACACATCCCCGCCGCCTGATTACAGCCGGTGGTTTTTTCAAGCCACGGATAAAACCGTGACGGTGTCGTGTCGCCATTGCTGTGGCGGACTTCGTCACCGACGGAAAAATCATACAGGTCCTGCTGATGGAAATAGGCTGACCCGTCATTCTGGTTCAGACCAAGGCTGAGATATTCGGCAATTGCTTCGCCCGGTACCCAGCTGTTGGCATGAAATGAATATTCGGAAATTTCGGGGCGAATGTTTTCGATATGCATGATGATGGCATTTTGCGTCTGCAACATCCCGGCAAGACAATCCAGCCTCTCACACCACAGTTCAGGCGAAATTGCTGCCTCGTACAATTGCGGAATGAACTTGTTATATTCGTCCAGTTCTTTCGCAGACCACATAAAGCCATTATCCATATTCAACTATCTTTTTAGTCAAACACGGAAAAACACTATATATCAAGAAGTACTGAACCACCCAGATCATCGGGCGCGGGCCCGCAAGGGAAAACAAGATGACGAAAGACCTGCGAAATTTTCCATATCGCGTGGTGATACACGAAAAACATTCTGCCCAGGCGGTGCTGGACTGGCTTGATCTGAATGTGCGCAGTGACATGTGGACGATGGGAATTCGCAACATCGAACTGCCGCGCTCGGACCAATCGGCACCGTTTGTCGATATGGTGATCTATTTTTCGCGCCGTGATGACATGGACCTGTTTCGCGAACGCTGGGCGGGCAAGGCGCGCGAACACAAGGTCAAGCTTCGGGGATTGCGCGCGGCACTCTATGCGCTGATGCATCCGCACACCGAAATGGTCGCTTATGAAAAGTCCGATGACACACCGGCACGTCCCGCGCGCACCAAACCATAGACCCGATAAAAAAAGCCCCGCGCAAATCAATGCACGGGGCTTCGTCATTTAGCCAATCCGCATGGATTGGAAATCAGACTTATTTCGGCAGTTCGGCATCGATGCCCTTGATGTACCAGTCCATGCCAAGCAGCATGCCGTCATCAGCAACTTCGCCTTCTTTCACACGCAGCTCGCCAGCCTGGTCATAGATCGGGCCGGTGAACGGGTGGAATTCGCCCGATGCGATTTTGGCAGCAGTTTCTTCTGCCAGTGCTTTCACATCGTCAGGCATGTTGGTGTAGGGTGCCAGTTCGACCATGCCGGTATTGATACCGCCCCAGGTGTCCATCGACTCCCAGGTGCCATCAGCAACGGCTTTGGCGCGTGCGACATAGTAGCTGTCCCAGTTATCAACAATCGCGGTCAGCTGTGCCTTCGGTGCAAACTTGATCATGTCAGAAGCCTGACCGAAACCAAGAACGCCGCGGTTTTCAGCAACCTGAAGCGGTGCCGGGCTGTCGGTGTGCTGAACCATGATGTCTGCACCCTGGTCAATCAGCGCCTTGGCAGCATCGCCTTCCTTGCCCGGATCATACCAGGTGTTTGCCCAGACGATTTTCACTTTGACGTCCGGGTTGACCGACCATGCACCCATCATGAAGGAGTTGATGCCACGAACAACTTCCGGAATCGGGAAGGAGCCGACATAACCAACGATGTTCGACTTGGTCATTTTACCGGCGATCACACCAGCAACATAACGGCCTTCATAGAAACGTGCGGCATAGGTCGACAGGTTGTCGGCGCGCTTGTAGCCGGTCGCATGTTCGAACTTCACGTTCGGGAACTGCTTGGCAACTTTTTCGGTCGGGTTCATGTAACCGAACGAGGTGGTGAAGATCAGGTTGTGGCCGGTCTGGGCCATCTGACGGATCACACGTTCGGCGTCCGCACCTTCCGGAACGCTTTCGACATAGCTGGTCTCTGCACCGAGTTCGGCTTCGATGGCCTGACGACCGATGTCATGGCGATAGGACCAGCCATGGTCACCAATCGGACCAACATAGACAAAACCGACTTTGACGTCTTCAGCCTGGGCTGCACCCATGCCGGTTGCAAGCGCACCAACGGCTGCAACAGCGGCAATCGTGCGCTTCATGAAACTTGCATTCATTCGTTAGGTCTCCCTGTTAATCAGCAGATCAGGATTTAAACACAATCCACTAAGCAATCAATGACACGTTCACACCGAAACCAAGACTCAGTCAAACCGATCACACTTTTCGCCAAATCCCCCGATCAGCTTGTGTGAGTTTTGGTCCGGTATGAGCTTTTCCTCCCGACAGGCCGGAACGTCATTTGACGCGTTCCGGTCCAGCAAGCAGACCGGCCCTTATTGGGCCGGTCGGAACGCCTGACCAATACAGGCAGGCGCATTCAGTCTGATTTTCGCACGGTCGCTGGAAATAATCACCAGCACAATCACGGTCGCCAGATATGGCAGCATCGACATGAACTGGCTGGGCACATGAATACCGGCCCCTTGGGCATGAAGCTGCATGACCGAAATCAGGCCGAACATATATGCCCCTGCCAGCAAACGGCCAGGACGCCAGGTCGCAAACACCACCAGCGCCAGTGCAATCCAGCCACGACCAGCAGTCATGTTTTCCGCCCACATCGGCGTATAGGACAGTGAAAGATACGCCCCGCCAAGACCGGCCATCGCCCCGCCAAACATGGTGGCAAGATAGCGGATCTTGATCACGGAATAGCCGATGGCATGCGCCGAGTGATGCGAATCCCCAACTGCCTTAAGCACAAGACCCGCCCGCGATTTTGCCAGGAACCAGCCAACCCCGATCACAACGGCAATCGAAAGATAAACCAGGAAATCCTGCCCGAACAGAATCGGACCAATTACCGGAATGGCACTGATGCCCGGGATCGAAAGGGCCGGCAGCGGATCAATCGCAAAGCCGACAAACTTCGAACCGACAAGGGCCGAAAACCCGATCCCGAAAATGGTCAGCGCCAAGCCTGTCGCCACCTGATTGGCCATCAGGCTCAGGGTCAGAAACGCAAAGATCAGCGACATCAGAACGCCTGCCACAACCGCGGCCAGAATGCCAAGAATGGCCGATCCACTTGATGCGGTCACCGCAAAACCGGCAATCGCACCGACCAGCATCATGCCTTCAACACCAAGGTTCAGAACCCCGGACTTCTCGGTCACCAGCTCGCCCGATGCCGCCAGCAAAAGCGGCGTCGATGCGGTAATCACGGTCAGGATAAAGGGTACAAGCCATTCCATTATGCGGTTCTCCCTTTGGCCGCGATTGAACCGAAACGAATGCGATATTTGGTCAGAACGTCACAGGCCAGCAGGAAGAACAGCAAGATCCCCTGAAACAGTCCCGTCACCGCATTGGGCAGACCAAGCGTGATCTGGGCAAGCTCACCTCCCAGATAGGTCAGCGCCATGATCAGACCGCCAAACAAAATGCCGACCGGATGCAACCGCCCAAGGAAGGCCACAATAATCGCGGTAAAGCCGTAACCGGGCGATATTTGCGGCTGCAACTGGCCGATCGGACCCGATACTTCGAACAGACCGGCAAGACCGGCAAGCGCCCCGCCCAGAAGCAAGGTGAACCACACCATGCGTTTCTGACGGAAACCGACATGGCGGGCGGCCTGCGGGGCCTTGCCGACAACGCGCAACTGGAAACCGATCACGGATTTTGACAGCAACAACCAACCGGCAATCACCACAAAGACCGCAATGGCCGTGCCAAGGTGCACACGCGTGCCGTCATAAATGATCGGCAGCAACCCGGCATCCGGGAACGGACGCGATTCCGGGAAGTTGAACCCTTCGGGGTTACGCCACGGACCATGCACCAGGAAGCTTAAGAACAGTGTTGCCACATAGGTCAGCATCAAACTGGTCAGAATTTCATTGGCATTGAATTTGGTGCGCAGCAAGGCCGGGATCGATGCCCAGAACGCCCCGCCAATCGCGCCCAGCACAAACATAGCTGGCAGCAAAAGCGCGCTTTCGCTGTCATGGAAATAAAGCGCCAAACCACCGCCGAAAATTGCCCCCATGGTCAGCTGGCCTTCGGCCCCGATATTCCAGACATTGGCCCGGAACCCCATGGCAAGACCGACCGCAATGATGACAAGCGGGGTGGCCTTCACAAACAGCTCGGAAATGCCATAGCTGTTATTGATCGGCAGAATGAAGAAGGTATAAAGCGCATCAAACGGGTTCTTGCCCATAAAGGCAAAGATGATCCCGCCAACCACCAGCGTCATGAAAATTGCCAGAACCGGCGACAGATAAACCATCGCCTGGGAATGCTGGCGACGGGGTTCAAGCCTGACCAACGCGACCTCCTGTTTCTTCCATGTCGTTCGCCGGGGTCGCGTTGCCTTCAAGATCATGAAGGCCCCCCATCAACAAACCGATCTCTTCAATACTGACATCGGCCATCGGACGCGGTTTGGACATTTTGCCTTCCGACATCACCACAACCGAATCACAAATGGCAAAAATCTCGTCCAAATCCTGTGAAATCACCAGAACCGCCGTGCCCTTGGCCGCCAGATCAAGCAGGGCCTGATGAATGGCACTGGCGGCACCGGCATCCACACCCCAGGTCGGCTGCGAAATCACCAGAACACCCGGATCCTGAAGGATCTCACGCCCGACGATGAATTTCTGAAGGTTGCCGCCCGAAAGCGATCCGGCCTCTGCCCCCGCCCCGGTCGTGCGCACATCAAATGTCTTGATGATGTTATCGGCAAAGGACCTTGTCGGGACTTCGCGGATCAAACCGCGCGCGGCGAGCGCCATGCGTCGAAACGCCGTCAGGAACCCGTTTTCCGACAGGCTCATATCGGGCACAGCACCATGTCCGTTGCGTTCTTCGGGTACAAAGGCCGCCCCAAGACGACGACGGCGACGCGGGCCGAAATGGGCCACCGATTTGCCATCGATCTTGATGCTGTCGGGGGCAGCTTCATGCTCGGTTTCGCCGGCAAGCGCCTGGAACAGTTCGTTCTGACCGTTCCCGGCAACCCCGGCCACGCCCATGATCTCGCCACCGCGGACCTTGAGATTGATGTTCTTAAGGTGGGTGCCAAACTGCTCGTCACTGATCAGCGACAGGTCGGTAACGTCAAGGCGCACATCGCCAAATTCACGCTGTTTGCCCCGATCCGGCGCGGTCAGTTTCTGGCCGATCATCATTTCGGCCATGGATTTTGCGGTTTCCTCGCGCGGGTCACAGCCGCCAACCACCTTGCCGCCGCGCAGGACGGTCGCGCGCTGACACAGCGCTTTGACCTCGTGTAGCTTGTGGCTGATATAAAGGATCGCACAGCCTTCATCGGCAAGACGACGGAGCGTCTCAAACAGCTTTTCGACTTCTTGTGGTGTCAGGACCGAGGTCGGCTCATCAAGAATAAGCAGCTTGGGGTTCTGCAACAGGCACCGCACGATCTCGATGCGCTGACGTTCGCCAACCGAAAGCGTATAGACATGACGATCCGGATCAAGCGGCAGGCCATAGGTCTTTTCGACTTCGATCACTTTCTGGCGCAGGACGGCCATATCGCGCACATCATTCATGGCAAGCGCGATATTTTCCAGAACCGTCATGGTTTCAAACAGCGAGAAATGCTGGAACACCAGACCAACACCCATTTCGCGCGCGTCATGCGGGCTATGGATGGTTACCGGTTTGCCTTCCCAGATCAGGTCGCCCTGATCGGCCTGAAGCACACCATAAATGATCTTCACAAGCGTACTTTTGCCTGCGCCGTTTTCCCCGAGCAGCGCATGGATTTCGCCAGGCTCGATACGGAAACTGATATCGTCATTGGCCAGACAGCCCGGAAAGGCCTTGGTCACGCCGCGCACTTCCAACTGCGCAGGTGCATTCCCCTTCATTGCTTCTGCCCCGGCATCACCGGTCATTGACGTCACTGTTGCCACCCCTATTTAGCGATATGATTTACAAGGCCCCGGCGGTTTTACCGCATAACGGTTTGCAATCAAACGGTCTCAATATTCGATCTTGTCGGTTTTGGCATCCCACGCGGCAAATACTTCGCGCGCTTCGGGCAAATCGACATGGACAATCGGCAAGGAACGATCATGGATCGGCTTTGCCACTTCATCATACAGGAACTGATCATCAAAACCGATGGCAGCAGCATCCTCGCGGCCATTGGCATAATAGATCTTGTCAAGACGGGCCCAATAGATCGCCGAAAGGCACATCGGGCAGGGTTCGCAACTGGTATAGATTTCACAACCCGACAGATTGAAAGTCCCCAGCTTGGCACAGGCCGCACGAATGGCGCTGACCTCTGCATGGGCAGTCGGATCATTGTTGGAGGTCACATTGTTCCACCCTTCTGCAATCACTTCGCCATTGCGAACAATGATTGCGCCGAACGGACCACCGCATCCCTCTTCCATTTTTTGCCGCGACAAATCCACGGCGTGGCGCATATGGCCTTTGGCGTCACACACAGCCAAAATCTCCTTTACGAAACCCCTGATCTGGTCCCCAGATCACCTGACTGGGCCGTCATTTCGCGGCCCTTTATCATTAAAAAGTCCTTCAATGAAGGCTTTATAATCGCACGACCCCGTCTGACGCGGTTTTGGTCGTCTGATTTTGTGCCATCTGTGCTTCGCGCACGGACAACAATTGCGCGGCAACCGATGCCGCAATCACCACCGGCTGTTTTCCGGTAATGCCTTGAATCCCAATCGGGCATGTCAAACGGCTGATCTCAACCGCCCCCAACCCCCGATCTGAAAGCCGTCGAATGAAACGTGCCCGTTTGGTTTGGCTGCCAATCATGCCAACAAAACCAAGGTCGTCGCGCATGATCGCGGCCCGGCAAATGTCAAAATCCAGCGCATGGTTATGGGTCAGGATCAAAACATGGGCACCAGACGGGATGTCGGACACCTCCAGCTCTGGCCTATCACTTTGAATGATATGAAGTTTTTCGCTTTCTGGCAGATCAAGATACGCATCGCGCGAATCGACCAGATGCACATCAAACGGCAAGGGTACCATGGCCTGTACGATTGCCTTGCCGACATGACCGGCCCCGAAAATCCACATCGGTGTCAGCGCTTCATCAAGGCGCAAACACAGCATATCCAGACCATTGATCGCCATGATCCCGCCGCGTGCTGTGCCAAATCCGGATGCCAGCATCGTGGCATTAGTCGTGTCTGTCCCCACCAACTTGGTGCGGCCCTGATCGCCATCGACCGGCAACATCACCCAGCGCCCGGATTGTGAAACAGGGCGCGCAACAATATCGGCCAATACTGTTCTCAGATCGGCGCGATCGCCATCGCTTAACAGATGGAAACCAACTTCGACCGAACCGCCACAACACTGGCCCAACCCCGGCCCCAGCGGAAAGCGTTTGATCCCGGCAACGGGCATGTTCGCAACATCGCTTTCCAGCACGCTGCGCACCTGCAAGGTCACCTGATATTCAAGATTACCGCCGCCAATCGTGCCCGCTATTTTGCCAGACGTAATCAGCATGAATGCCCCGACCTCGCGCGGGGTCGATCCCTTGATCGCCGCCACCGACACCAGCACCACCGGATCGGATCCGGACAGAACACTGATATGATCACGCAGTGACAGGGTCATGGCTTCATTCCCCTGCGGCCGAAACCGGCTGCCCGGCCTGTTCGATCATGCGTTTGGCAACATCGGCCACCGCATAAAGAACCGCCTCGGGCGTTGCCGGGGTATCAAGGTTTGGCACCACCTTGTGATCGGCAACCGATGCCACCGCATCGGCAATCGCACGGTGCACCGAAATTGCCAGCATCAAGGGCGGCTCGCCAACGGCCTTGGACCGATGAATGGTTTTTTCCACGTTTCGTCCGGACGACCATAATTGCATCCGGAAATCTTCCGGACGATCCGAACAGGCCGGGATTTTATAGGTCGATGGCGCATGGGTCCGCAGGTTGCCCTTGTCATCCCACCATAATTCCTCGGAAGTCAGCCATCCCATGCCCTGAATGAAACCGCCTTCGATCTGACCACGGTCAATCGCCGGATTAAGCGACCGCCCGACATCATGAATGATATCGACCCGCGTCACCTTGTATTCACCGGTCAGGGTATCAATCAGAACTTCGGAACAGGCCATGCCATAGGCAAAGTAATAGAACGGCCGACCCGACGCGGTTTCGCGGTCATAATGGATTTTCGGCGTCGCGTAATAGCCGGTCGCCGACAGTGACACACGCGCCAGATAGGCCTGCTTGATCAGATCGGCAAAGGCAAGCTCCGCCACATCCCCTACAATGATCTTGCCCGGCACAAAGCGCACGGCACTTTCCGCAACACCGTATTTTTCCGCCGCAAAGGCAATCAGGCGGTTCTTGATCGTCATCGCCGCATCACGCGCAGCCATACCGTTCATATCCGCCCCGCTTGATGCGGCGGTTGCCGATGTATTGGGAACCTTGCCGGTATTGGTTGCGGTGATCTTGATCTGATCCAGATCGATCTGGAATTCTTCGGCAACGACCTGGGCCACCTTGATGAAAAGCCCCTGCCCCATTTCCGTGCCACCATGGTTCAGATGCACTGATCCATCCTGATAAATATGGATCAGCGCGCCCGCCTGGTTAAGGAAGGTGGTGGTAAAGGAAATGCCGAACTTCACCGGCGTCAGGGACAGGCCCTTTTTCAGAACCGGGCTTTCAGCATTGAATGCTTCGATCTCGGCGCGGCGCTTGCGATAATCACTGGCTTTAAGGATGTCGTCGGTCAGTTCCGGCAGAACATTGTCTTCGACCACCATATGATATGGCGTCGTATTGCGATCCTTGGTCCCGTAATAGTTGGCAATGCGCACATCCATCGGATCACGCCCGATGGTCATGGCGATTTCATCAATGATGCGCTCAATCGCCACCATCCCCTGCGGCCCGCCAAACCCGCGGAATGCGGTATTGGACACAAGGTTGGTTTTGCAGCGATATGATCTGATTTCGACATCGCCAAGGTAATAGGCATTGTCGGTATGGAACATCGCGCGGTCGGCAATCGCGGCAGACAAATCGGCGGAAAACCCGCAATTGGCCGCGTATTGAAGATCAAGGCCGCAAATCCGCCCGTCATCATCAAAGCCGACATCATAATCAACGATAAAGTCATGACGCTTGCCGGTCATGACCATGTCATCATCACGGTCCAGACGGAATTTGGCCGGACGTCCGGTTTTCACCGCCACAATGGCGGCCAGTGCCGCCCATTGTGATGCCTGCGTTTCCTTGCCACCAAAACCGCCGCCCATACGGCGGACCTCGACCGTCACCGCATTGGCCGGGCGGCCAAGGACATTGGCGATATTATGCTGGACCTCGGACGGATGCTGGGTCGAACAATGCAACAGAACATCACCATCCTCCTGCGGGATGGCAAAGGTGATCTGACCTTCGAGGTAAAAGTGATCCTGCCCGCCAATTTCCATCCGCCCGGCACGACGATTTTTGGCCTTGGCCAGGGCCGATTTGGCATCGCCCTGTTTCATCACATGTGGCGGGGCGACGAATTGCTGCTTTTCCAGTGCATCTTCAATCGACAGAACTGCTGGCAGTTCTTCATATTCGATTTCCGCAAGCTTGGCGGCCGCACGGGCCTGTGCGCGGGTTTCGGCCGCGACGCAAAATACCGGCTGCCCATAGAACTGCACGATACCATCAGGCAAAACCGGATCATCATGGGTGTGGGCGGGTGACACGTCATTCACACCGGGCACATCATCCGCGGTCAGAACGCAAACCACACCGGGGGCGGACCGGACCTTGGACAGATCCATCTTCCTGATCTTGCCATGCGCGATGTTTGCCGCACCCGGGGCCAGATGAAGCGTGCCATAAGGTTCGATAATGTCATCGATATAGACCGCTTCGCCCGCCACATGTTTCGGGCCGCTATCATGTTTGGAACTGGACCGCACCCCGCCCGAAAGACCGGCGGTCGGGGCGATCACTTCATCGGTTTCGGTTTGGCTGATCTGATCAGACATGGGCTGCCTCCTTGCCGACAAGGCGGGTGGCAATTTCGGGTGCGTTGGTTTCGATAAACAGCTTGGTCAAAAGGTTCTGGGCCACCAGCATGCGGTATTCCTTTGATGCCCGCATATCGGTCATTGGTGCGAAATCCTTGGCCAGTGCCAGTTGGGCCGCATTCAGGCTGGCTTCATTCCAGTCCTTGCCGATTATGGCCGCTTCGCATTTGGCTGCCCGCATCGGGGTGCCGGCCATGCCCCCAAACGCCGCACGGAATTCCGCGATTTTGCCCTCAACGACCTTGATCGCAAAGGCGCCAAGCACCGCGGTAATGTCCTGATCAAACCGTTTGGAAATCTTGTAGGCCTTGAACACCACACCTTTGGCCGGTTTGGGCACGATCACGCTTTGCACAAACTCGCCCGGATGACGGTCCTGTTTGCCATAGGTCACAAAGAAATCTTCAAGGGCGACTTCGCGTCTTACATCACCCATGCGCAAAACAATCTTGGCCCCCAGCGCAATCAGGGCCGGTGGTGTGTCACCAATTGGCGATCCATTGGCAATATTGCCCCCCACGGTTCCGGCATTCCGGATTTGCCGCGAACCGATCCGGCGCACCAATTCCCCGACATCAGCAGCAACCCGGCCCAGCGCATCATGGGCGCGGCTATAGGTCACACCAGCCCCGATAATCAGGGCATCTTCGGTTTCACTGACCGATTTCAGGTCTGCGACATCGCCAATATAAATGATCGGGTCCAGACGTTTGAGCATCTTGGTCACCCAAAGTCCGACATCCGTCCCGCCGGCCAGAACCGTGGCATCGGGATGCTGGACCAGAAGTGCGGCAAGTTCATCAGATGTTTGCGGCGCGTAATAGCGCCCTGCGGGATGTTCAAGCGCAAGCGTACCCGCACCATCAACCATCGCACTCAGACGGGCCGCAATATCCGAACGACGCTTTTGCTCTGCCGCGTCGTTGGCAGCAACCCCGCCAGCCTTGCGGGCGGCCTCGATGATCGGGCCATAGCCGGTGCACCGGCAAAGATTCCCCGCCAGCGCATCATTGATCGCACCGCGGTCATCTTCGCCACCATCAAGCCACAACTGATAAAGGCTCATGACAAAGCCCGGCGTGCAGAACCCGCATTGCGATCCATGGGTATCGACCATCGCCTGCTGTACGGGATGAAGGGTGCCGTCGCTTGATTTAAGATGCTCGACCGTCAAAAGCTGCTTGCCATCAAGGGTCGGCAAAAACTGGATACAGGCATTGACCGTGCGATACGCCATGCCGCCCTTGCCGTCCGGCTCCCCCAGAACGACGGTACAGGCACCGCAATCGCCTTCGGCACAGCCTTCCTTGGTGCCGGACTTGCGTTCGGACAGACGCAGATATTCAAGAACCGTCATCTGCGGATCCACATCACGCAGGCTGCGTTCTTCATTGCCCAAAAGAAAACGGATATCAGAACGGAAAGAACCGGTCGCGTGCGCCATGATCAACCTCAGCTTCCGCGATAGGTGGAATAGCCGAACGGCGACAGCAACAGCGGCACATGATAATGCGCCTGCCCGTCAGAAATACCGAACCGGATGACAACCTGATCAAGGAATTTGGGATCGGGAAGATTTTCCCCGCACGCATCAAAATACGCCCCGGCATGGAACACCAGTTGATATTCACCGGGTTTGAAAGAGGCACCTTCAAGCATCGGCGCATTGGTGCGGCCATCGGCATTGGTCACGGCCTCGGCAACCAGATCATCATGACCATTGCCATAGCGGTGCAGCTCAATGCGGATTCCAGCAGCCGGGCAGCCTTTTGCCGTATCCAGTACATGGGTAGTCAGTCGTCCCATGCCGGGCCTCCTCTCTCTTATTCTTACTTTTGTGGTCGGTCGCTTCTCCCGTGTTCGACATTCTTTTTGGGGCGGGCCCTTTGGTTTTGTGTCGAACTTTATAGCGCTTCAAAAGGGTCGCATTCCGCCTGCCCTCGGGAAAGAGGGGATAAAGTGAAACTATATCAATAATTCTTTGAAAAACGAATGTATCAGTTTAAGGCACTATAACATGCAACCGTGGCAAAAAGCCTTGGAAGACCGCGTAAAACGTGGCCCTACTTACCTTCCGTCCAGGAACATTATCAAAACCGTCTTGATAGTGCGGCACTTATCAGGTCCGGCAGGCACGGGTTTATCCCTTGCTGCACCGCGACCTATGGTTAATTGTAACCACAAAGATGCTACACCAAACGGTCCCCACAACAAAGCCGGGCGTTAGGCACAGGACCGATTAGAATTCAGGAGAAGGCCCAGATGAACGACCAGACATATGCGCGCGACTTGATCGGATATGGCGAAAACCCGCCCAAGGCCAATTGGCCCAATGGCGCACGCGTGGCTGTTCAGTTTGTCCTGAATTACGAAGAAGGCGGTGAAAACTGCATCCTGCATGGTGACCGCGCGTCCGAGGCGTTCCTGTCTGAAATCGTCGGTGCCGACATGCGCGAAGGTGTGCGTCATATGAGCATGGAGTCGATTTACGAATACGGCTCGCGCGTTGGTGTGTGGCGCATCCTGAACCTGTTTCGCGAACGCCAGATCCCGATCACCATCTTTGCCGTCGCCATGGCCCTTGCCCGCCATCCAAAAGTTGGCGAAGTCGCGATGAAGGATGGACACGAGATTTGCTCGCACGGCTATCGCTGGATTGACTATCAGTATGTGCCCGAAGATATCGAACGCGAACATCTTCACAAGGCGATTGATATCATCAAGGACGTCACCGGCGAACGTCCGCTTGGCTGGTACACCGGCCGCACCAGCCCCAATACCCGCCGCCTGGTCAATGAGGAAGGCGGCTTCCTCTATGACGCTGATGACTATAGTGACGAACTTCCGTTCTGGAGCACCCAGACCGAAAAGCCGCATCTGATCGTGCCCTATACCCTTGATGCCAACGACATGCGTTTTGCCGCCCTTCAGGGTTTCAATTCCGGCGAACAGTATTTCCAGTATCTCAAGGACAGCTTCGACACCCTTTACGAAGAAGGCGCACATACCCCGCGCATGCTGTCACTTGGTCTGCATTGCCGACTGGTCGGGCGTCCGGGCCGCTTTGCCGCGCTGAAACGTTTCGTCGATTATGTCCAAAGCCACGATGACGTCTGGTTTGCCCGCCGGATCGATATCGCCCGCCACTGGCGTGAACATCATCCGTTCGCTGGCTGAGACAGACGCAGGAACACCAATATCATGACAGAAACCACCAAATCCCTGTTTGAAACCCGCCCGCCCAGCACATTGGCCAAAAGCGCCTTTGTCTCGCTTTATGGCGGGGTTTACGAACATTCGCCCTGGATCGCCGAACAGCTTTATGATCGCGGCATCACCGATGCCCATAACACGCCGGCTTCCTTGGCTGATGCGATGGCAGCCATTGTCAACGGGGCGGTTGATGCCGACAAGCTGGCACTTTTGCGCGCCCATCCCGACCTTGCCGGGAAACTGGCCCTTGCCGATCTGACGACCTCGTCCCAGAACGAACAGATGGGGGCGGGTCTTGATCAATGCAGCGCCGATGAGTTGGCCCGCTTTACCGAACTCAATGACCTTTACAAACAGAAGTTCGGTTTTCCGTTTATCTTTGCGGTCAAGGGGTTCCATCGCACCGATATTCTTGCCGCCTTTGAACGGCGGGTGAAAAACGACGTCGAAACCGAATTTAACGAGGCGATCAATCAGGTCCATCGCATTGCGAAATTGCGCCTGGAAGCGCTGTAAACCGGACCTCCGACAAACCGGATTGATCACCGAATAATAAACGACCATTTCAGGATTTTACGACCATGAGCCATCAGGAAAATCACGACGCACCGGAATTTACCCGGAAGTTTGTCAACCTTGCCGATGAACGTCTTGGCGCAGAGGCCATTTTTGCGACAGATGATTTCTTTGCCGACAAACAGCGGATGCTGCAAACCGGTGATGCCGTATTCTATCCGGATCGCTATGACGATCATGGCAAATGGATGGATGGCTGGGAAAGCCGCCGCAAACGGGTCGAAGGCCATGATTACTGCGTTGTCCGCCTGGCGACGTCGGGGCGGATTTACGGTGTGGATATAGACACCAGCCACTTTACCGGCAACTTCCCGCCAGCCGCATCGCTTGAAGGCTGCTATTGCCCGAATGGCGATCCGGCCGATGATGCCAAATGGGATGAAATCGTTGCCCCCATGGGCCTTGGTGCCAGTGCCCATCACTATGCCGACGTGACATCGGACGCCATTTATACCCACGTTCGCCTGCATATTTACCCTGACGGCGGTGTTGCCCGCCTGCGTGTCTATGGTCGTCCAAACCGTGACTGGACCGAAATGGCGGCCAAGGGCGAACAGGTCGATCTTGCCGCCATGATCAATGGCGGCGTGGTTGTTGCCTGGTCCGATGCCCATTACGGCAACCCGAACGCCATTCTGGCACCGGGCCGCGGGGTCAATATGGGGGATGGCTGGGAAACCCGTCGTCGCCGCGAACCGGGTAATGAATGGCTGATCGTCGAACTTGGCCACCCCGGCGAGATCGAAAAAATCATCGTTGATACCTGCCACTTCAAGGGCAACTACCCGGACCGCGTTTCGATCCAGGGGGCCTATGTGGACGGCGAAAAGGACAAGTCGCTGCGCGCACGGTCCATGTTCTGGTCAACCATCCTGCCCGAAAGCAAAATGCAGGCTGATCACATCCACGAATTCGACGCATCGGCCCTGACCGTCAATGGGCCGGTCACCCATTTGCGGGTCAATTCGATCCCGGATGGCGGCATCAGCCGTCTGCGCATCCTTGGCAAACCGGCCACCAGATAAACCGCCACCAACCAAAAGGATTGTGCAGGTATGAAGCTTCCGGTCGAACACCTGACCCAAGATGCCTTCGCCCCGTTTGGCGAAGTCATTTCGATCGCCACCGCGCGCGACAGCTACAAGATCAATCAGGGCACCACCACCCGGTTTCACGACATCTCGCGCGTTGATGTTGCCGACGAAGGCGGGGCTCCGATCATCAGCATCTTTCGCGGCACACCGCGGCCAAAACCGATTGAAATCACGATGATGGAACGTCATCCACTGGGCTCGCAGGCCTTCATGCCGCTGTCGGGGCAGAAATTCCTGATCGTCGTGGCATCGGGTACGGATGATCCGGCCCCGGGAAACCTGCGCGCCTTCCTTTCGGACGGAACGCAGGGGGTGACCTATGCCAAGAATGTCTGGCATCACCCGCTTCTGGTGCTGGAAGAAGACAGCGATTTTCTGATCGTGGATCGTTCCGGTCCGGGCAACAACCTTAATGAAGTTGATCTGCCGCTGGTCGATGGCGACGTCATCACACTGGACTGGGCTTAACCCCTACCATCGCGATTCCGGCTGATCAGACCCAACTCACGCAGGTAGCGGTGCAAATCCGCGCTGCTTCCTGCAACATATTCCGCCCCGGCATCGCGCAGGATACCTTCGTCCCCGGCATTGCGATGCGCCCCGCCAAGAAACCCGACACACCGCATCCCCGCCGCACGGGCTGCGATCACTCCGGACGGGCTGTCTTCAATCACAAGGCAGCTTTCCGGTGCCCATCCGCAAGTTTTCGCAGCAAGCAGAAAAACATCCGGCGCGGGCTTGCCCCGTGTCACTTGTTGGGCTGAAAAAATGCGTCCTTCAAAGAATTCTGACAGTCCGGTTATCGAAAGACACTGATCAAGCCGCGCCAAGTCACTCCCCGAAGCCAGGGCAAAAGGCACAGTCAGGCACCCAAGCAGCTCAGTCATCCCGGCAATGGCCCGCAGATCGGTTGCAAACAGGCGCACCAGTTCGGCCTCGCACTGTTGCTGATAGGCAAGCGGATCAATGCCGGTGCCGAATCGCGCATTAAGCTCGGCCACCATCTCGCGATAGGCAACACCACCGAATGTGCGTGCAAGTTCTGCAGCCCCAAGGGTAATGCCATATTCGGGCAGCATCCTTTCATCGACCGCAAAAGACAGAATTTCGCTGTCGATCAGGACACCGTCGCAATCAAAGATGATATGCCGGGTCATTGCGCGGGCTGGATATTGCCACCGCTATTAAGATCAAGCGCCAGAAGGCGCTTCTGAATGGTTTGCGACAGAACCGGGCCCGCCCCGGCCTGCAATGCGCGCTGATAGGCCGCGCGCGCCATATCGGTTTTCCCCATCGCCAGGGCATTATCGGCGAAATGGGCAATATGTTCTGCGGTCGGCATCGCCTTGTTGACCCGAATGAAAACTTCCTCGGCCTCGGCATAGCGCCCCTGGCGGTACAGGATCAGCCCATAGGTATCAAGTGCCCCGGGATCATCGGGCGCCACCGCAAGCGCCTGTTTCGAAAGTCTTTCCGCCTCATCAAGGTTTTCGCCGCGCACCGCATAGTGATAGGCAAGCCAGTTCGCCGCCCCCATATTGCCCTGGCCTGCCGCCTGATAGGCCTCGGCCGTCATGGTATCGCCATAGGACTTGATCACGCTTTCAATGGCAGCCTGATCAAGGCCATCCACCCATGTCAGCCCGACCCGCACCGCCTTGCAGCCTTGTGCATTGGCCTGGCTGCACATGGCAACCGCCTCTTCGACGGCGCCCATGACGGTGGCCTTGGGACCGGCGGCATATTCCTTGCCTGTCTCGTCGCGCGCCATCGCCTTGAAATCGATCATCGCCCGGTAACGGTCATCAAGCTTGGCCTCAGTGGGGGCTGCAAACATATCCTGCGGTTCCCAGTTCGGACTGGTATCCCCGCAGGCCGCAACGGCCAAAACCATTCCAAGCCCGATAACGGAACGCAAAGGTGCAAATTCAAACTGGCGGCGCATAAACAAGACGGTCATTCCCCATGTTCGAGCAAAAGAGCCGGAAGCATCATAACCCAATTGCGTAATTGCAGAGTTAACATCCTGATCACAGACGAAAAAGCCGCCGGGATCATCCGATCTCCGGCGGCTTTAACATGCTGGCGTAAAACGCCAATATCAGGGCAACACAGCCTGCGGCTTAGGCGCGGCGTTCTGCGATCATCTTTTTGATTTCGGTGATCGCAAGCGCCGGGTTCAGGCCTTTCGGGCAGGTGTTGGTGCAGTTCATGATCGTGTGGCAACGATACAGGCGGAACGGATCTTCGAGTGCATCGAGACGTTCACCGGTATATTCGTCGCGCGAGTCTGCCAACCAGCGATATGCCTGAAGCAGAACAGCCGGGCCGAGGTAACGGTCGGAGTTCCACCAGTAGGACGGGCACGCGGTCGAGCAGGAGAAGCACAGAATGCATTCCCACAGACCATCAAGCTTCGCACGTTCTTCACGCGACTGAAGACGTTCGCCATCCGGCGGGGTCGGGCTGTCAGCTTTAAGCCACGGCTCGATCGAAGCAAGCTGTGCATAAGGCTGCGACAGATCAGGCACCAGATCCTTGACCACCGGCATATGCGGCAGCGGATAGATTTTGACTTCGCCCTTGATGTCTTCGATCGGCTTCAAGCACGCAAGCGTGTTGCGGCCATCGATATTCATCGCGCACGAACCGCAAATGCCTTCGCGGCATGAACGGCGGAAAGTCAGGGTCGCGTCGATCTCGTTCTTGATCTTGATCAGCGCGTCCAGAACCATCGGACCACATTTGTCGAGATCGATATCGTAGGTGTCCGTACGCGGGTTATCGCCGCTATCGGGATCATAACGATAGATCTTGAACGAACGGACATTCTTCGCGTCAGCCGGAGCAGAGAACGACTTGCCCTCTTTCACGACCGAATTGGCGGGAAGATTGAATTCTACCATCTCTCAAATCCTCTCTTGCCGCGCCTTAATAGACGCGCTCTTTCGGCTCGATATACGACACTTCATCGGTCAGGGTGAAGGTATTGACCGGACGATAGGTCAGATCAACGCCATAGCCCTTCTCGGTGTCGACCTTGGCGATCGTGTGCTTCATCCAGACTTCGTCATCACGCTTCGGATAATCTTCGTGGGCATGTGCACCACGCGATTCATGACGCGCTTCTGCCGAATTCATGGTTGCTGCGGCACAGGTCATGAGGTTCTCAAGCTCGAGAGTCTCGACCAGGTCCGAGTTCCAGATGAGCGAACGATCCGAAACGCCGACGTCGGGAAGCGTCTTTGCGGTTTCGGCCAGTTTGCCAACGCCTTCCTTGAGGATTTCCGAGGTCCGGAACACGCCGCAGTTGCCCTGCATGACGCGCTGCATTTCCAGACGGATATCCGCAGTCGGACGCGAACCCTTTGCCCAGCGCAGACGGTCGAAACGTGCAATCGCTTCGTCGCCATCGTTGGTTTTGAGTTCCTTGAACGATGCTTTGCTGTCGACCACTTCGGCGGCATGAAGACCACATGCACGGCCAAACACAACAAGGTCGAGCAACGAGTTGGTGCCCAGACGGTTTGCACCGTGGACCGACACGCAAGCTGCTTCACCCGCCGCCATCAGGCCCGGAACGATTGCGTTCGGATCATCAGCGGTCGGACGCAGAACTTCGCCCTTATAGTTGGTCGGAATACCACCCATGTTGTAATGGACCGTCGGAAGAACCGGGATCGGCTCCTTGGTCGCATCAACACCGGCAAAGATTTTTGCGGTTTCGGTAATACCCGGCAGACGTTCCCACAGTACTTCCGAACCAAGATGTTCAAGATGCAGGTGGATATATTCGCCATGTTCGCCAACGCCGCGACCATCACGGATTTCCTGTGCCATGCCACGCGACACAACGTCACGCGATGCAAGGTCCTTAACGGTCGGCGCATAACGTTCCATGAAACGTTCGCCTTCGGAGTTGGTCAGGTAACCACCTTCGCCACGGGCACCTTCGGTGATCAGGCAGCCCGAACCGTAAATGCCGGTCGGGTGGAACTGAACGAATTCCATGTCCTGAAGACCAAGACCCGCACGGGCCACCATGCCATGACCGTCACCGGTACAGGTATGGGCCGAGGTGCAGCTGAAGAATGCACGGCCATAACCGCCAGATGCCAGAATGACCATCTTGGCGTTGAAACGGTGCAGTTCGCCGGTATCAAGATCCCAGGCAACCAGACCTTTGCACGAACCATCGTCATCCATGATCAGATCAAGGGCGATATATTCGACAAAGAATTCGGCTTTGTGCTTCAGGCACTGCTGATAAAGGGTATGCAACATGGCGTGACCGGTACGGTCAGCAGCAGCACAGGCACGTTCAACCGGCGCCTTGCCGTGGTCGCGGGTGTGGCCACCGAACGGACGCTGATAGATTTTGCCATCTTCGGTCCGCGAGAACGGCATGCCGTAATGTTCAAGTTCATGAACCGCCGGAACGGCGTTACGGCACATATATTCGATCGCGTCCTGATCACCAAGCCAGTCGGAACCCTTGACGGTGTCATACATATGCCACTGCCAGTGATCCTCGGACATGTTGCCAAGCGATGCACCGATACCGCCCTGGGCAGCAACAGTGTGCGAACGGGTCGGGAAGACCTTGGTGATACATGCGGTTTTCAGGCCGGCTTCAACCGTGCCCAGCGTCGCGCGAAGACCAGCGCCGCCCGCACCCATAACAACGACGTCGTAGTTATGGTCGATAATTTTATATGATTCAGTCATTGGCTCAGGCTCCGGCAAAAACGATACGCAGGACTGATACGATGGCTGCAACCGACAGGAACGCCGCAACAGCTTTGATCAGCATCAGCGAAATCACTTCTGCTTTACGGTTATGCACATAATCTTCGATCACGACCTGCAGGCCGTGCGTGAAATGCACAGCAACGCTGATGATCAGAAGGATCATCATGGTCGAGTGGAAGTAAGAGCTCAACCAGGCGTGAACGGCATCGTAATCGGCCGTGTGCCCTGCAAGAATCGAAAGAATGAACCAGATGCCGAGCGGAAGGTTCGCAGCAGCCGTAACGCGCTGGGTCCACCAGTGCGAAGAGCCACTTTTGGCAGAACCGAGACCGCGGACACGGCCTAGATCGGATTGCATCTTCATGACAAGTTTGTCCCCTCTTGCCCGGCCTTAGGCCAGACCGATGATCCAGGTGATAATGGTCAGCACAACTGCCGCGCCAAGGACGATCGGGTTGCCTTTGGCAGCACCCTCATTCGTCAGGCCGCGACCGGTATCCCAGATCAGGTGACGGATACCGTTGCAAGCGTGGTAATAAAACGCCGCCGTCCAACCGAACAGCAGCAGCAGACCAAACCACGAGGTGAAAAATGCGTGATAGCCGTTAAAGGCGTCACGACCAGCGCCGGCACCAATCAGCCAGGACGCCAAAAATACGAAACCAATGGCAAGGCCGACACCCATCGCGCGGAAGGAGATGGACATCTTTGCCGTCATCGGAAGCCGGTACACCTGCAAGTGCGGAGACAGCGGCCGATTGGCTTTGCTCATAGCGGAATTGCCTCTTCTCAAAGTAGCTGGCGGGAAAGCAGGGTTTATTTACCCATGCAGCGGGTTTGAGTCAATCTGAACCCCTTCTAAATCCAAAGAATTCAGGACAAAAACGCCTCAACTGCCTCCGTTTAACTACGTAGGTTGACCTCTCAGACGCCGTAAACACCCCCGCGGGAAGGGTTCAATGAACAACACAGGGTCATCCATTTGACGCGCATACGACGTAACGTGGATTTAGCAATTGCACAATTAGACCTTCTTACGCAAGGAAACTGCCCCTGGTTCAGGCCGAATTTATTGCAAACACATGTGGATGCGATAACGCCTGATCAAGATCAGAACGCCAGACCGCGTCAAATTACCCCCGACATCACAAAAGAACGGTTAAGGAAAGCCGACCACAGCCCCGGACCAACACAGGGTCGGAACTGGGGCCGGAACAGGGGCCCGCACAAGAATCACCGCGGCATCAGCACCGTGTAATCGAAATCAAGCAACACATCGGGATGATATTTGCCATCCTCGCTACGCAGCGGAAAATCACTGGCCTGACGGTTGCGCACCGCAACAAGACGCAGGCGCAACGCCCCCAGATCCCGCCTGCCCGGCAGCTCGAATTTTCCAAGCACCTCGGACCAGGCAAATACCGTATCCCCGGCAAAGGCCGGGTTGGCATGGGCCCCGGCATTGATCGCGGCAATCCGGAATGCGTTGCCAAGCCCGTTGAATGAAAGTGCGCGCGCCAGTGAAATGATATGTCCGCCATAAATCAGGCGTTTGCCAAACCGGCCTTCATTGGCCGCAACCTGATCGAAATGGACCTTGGCGGTGTTTTGATAGAGTCGCGTCGCAATCTGATGTTCGGATTCTTCAAGCGTCATGCCATCAACATGATCGATCTTCTCGCCGACATAATAGTCATCCCAGCGATGCGGCGATCCGGCCAGCTGCGTTTCATAGGATGTCATCGCAAGACCGACCGGGATCTGAAACGCCTCGGGTGCGACCATCCCGGGCAATTCGGGCAAAACGGTTGCAGGGGCCGGGGCATTTTCATCGCGCTTGCGCACCATGACCCACCGATTGTAATCCAGAACCATCTCGCCGCGCTGATTGCGTCCGACGGAATTGACATAAACCACACCGGTCTTGCCGTTTGAATTTTCCTTCAAGCCGATCACGGTTGAGACCGAACTGACCGTATCACCGGGATAAACCGGCACACCGAACACCCCGCCCGCATAGCCAAGATTGGCCACCGCATTAAGCGACACATCCGGTACGGTTTTGCCAAACACCATGTGAAAGGCCAAAAGATCATCGACCGGGGCCGACTGGAACCCGATAGAACGGGCAAATTCGTCCGATGACTGCACGGCAAAGCGCGGTCCGTAAAGCCCGGTATAAAGGGCGACATCACCACTGGTAATCGTACGCGGTGTGGCGTGGCGGATTTCCTGTCCGATCTGGAAATCCTCAAAATAATTACCCGGATTGGTCTTTGACATTTCTAGCCTCCCTGAATGGCAAAGTTCCTGCAATTACGGTCCGCAATGATCCCGGCCGGCCTTTTTCATGCCTGTTTTCGGGGATCGGACGCGGACCGTTTGGCCCGATTTCAGCCAGCATCCATTTCGGAAATCAGATCGGCCATTGCCACCAGCTTCTTGGCCGACACCACATGCAGGTTTTCAATCAGCTTGCCATCCACCACGACAACCCCCTTGCCCGCGGCTGCGGCTTCTTGGTGGGCGGCAATGATTTTCCGCGCCCAGTCAATTTCGCTTTGGGCCGGGGCAAAGGCCGCATTGGCCGCCGCAATGGTTTTGGGATGAATAAGCGTCTTGCCATCAAAGCCAAGCTCGCGCCCCTGCTTGCAGGATGCCGCAAACCCGTCATCATCGCCCAGATCAAGATGCACACCATCAAGGATCGCCAATCCATAGGCCCGCGCGGCCAACAGGCAAAGACCAAGACTTGTGATCATTGGCAAACGGTCCGGCGTGTGGGCACAGTTCAGATCCTTGGCCAGATCCGACGTCCCCATGACAAAACCGCCCAGTCGCGGGTGCGCAGCAGCTATTTCCTTGGCATTCAGCATCGCAAGCGGCGTTTCCATCATGCACCAGATGGTCATGCCGGCGTGCGCCCCCTCGGCCTCCATGATATTGGCGACCTGACGGACTGTATCGGCACTTTCGACCTTGGGCAGCAGGATCGCATCGGCAGACGTCTTTGACGCCGCAACAATATCGGCATAGCCCCACGGGGTATTCAGGCCATTGGTTCTGATCTGGATTTCACGTTTGCCATATCCGCCCTCGGCAAGGGCGGCGACGATCTGGTCGCGCGCGGTGTCCTTGGCATCGGGGGCAACCGCATCTTCAAGATCAAGAATAAGGCCATCGGCCGGAAGGCTCCTGCCTTTTTCCAGTGCACGGGCATTCGATCCCGGCATATAAAGCACAGAGCGGCGCGGACGTGGGGCAGCAGCCATCAGATTTCTCCCGTTTGATAATTTTTGTTCAATATTTGACGTTAATTTTTACGAAAATTACCCAAACTTGTTTTGCACTGCAAGTCACTTTTTGCACTGCATCATACCAAAATCACCGCACAGGATCAGAACAGCCTGCTGATGTTCAGCCCGCCATCCGACGGGGCACTTTCCTGTTCGATGGCAACGACCGCACTCCGCCCGGCGACCAGCTTCACACCTTCGGGCACGTGATCAAGGGCAACGCGAACCGGAACGCGCTGGGCCAACCGGACCCAGCTGAAGGTCGGTTTGACCTGTGCCAGACCGGCAGAACTGCCCGACCGTTCGCTATCCTGAATGCCGCTTGCGATGCTTGCGACATGGCCGTCAATCGGGCGATCTTCACCCATCAGGCTGACTTTGACGCGATCGCCAATCGCAATGCGCGGTAATTTGTTTTCTTCGAAATAGCCCGCGACATAGAACGAACTGCTGTCAACAAGGGCGGCAATCGCGGTTCCGGCACCAACATAATTGCCCGGACGCAGCGAAAAGTTGGTAACCACACCATCCACCGGCGCCACAACGCGGGTGCGCGAAAGATTTAATTCCGCCAGATCAAGATCGGCCTTGGCCAGATCAAGGGCGGCCTGTGCGGTTGCAAGGCTGGTTTTGACCTGTTCCTTTTTCTGAGCGGACACCACGGCACTATCAAGCCCGCCATAACGATTGACCTCGCGCGCGGCCTGATCACGGGCCGCCTTGGCACTTTCAAGTTTTGCGCGCGCCTGATCGACCGCTACCTGATAGCGCGCGCCATCAATGGTGAACAAAACGTCCCCTGCCTTGACCGGCTGGTTGTCGGTGACCTTTACCTCGGCTACGAGCCCGGCAATGTCGGGCGCAATCGACACCACATCGGCACTGATCCGACCATCACGGGTCCAGGGTTCGTTCATGTAATAATCATAAAGATGCACACCACCGGCAATGGCGGCGACAACAAGTAAAAGCGTAAATCCGATACGCAGGCTTTTGGTCAAAGCGGTTTTCATTTCATCACCTATTGAATGAACAGCGCCGAAAGTCCGGTCAGGATCAGCACATAAAGCGCAAGATCGGTCAGGGCGGGATGAACAGTTATTTTGTAAAAACCGATCCGCATCAGACCGATACGGGCAAGCGAAAGACATGCCCATGCTGCCAGTGCCAGTCCAAGCAATGCCGGAACAAACAGGCCATAGATATTAAGAGTTGGCGCAATCATGCGATTTCTCCGATTTCGGGGGACAAGGGCATCGGGCTGTTCGCATTCCCGGCGGCGCGATCAAGTTTCGGCGCATCGGTTTTCGAAAGTGTCCGGCGCAATGCCACAAGCGGGATCAGAAGTTTTTGCCGCTGCTCGTCATCCCGCATGACGGTAACCAGGCCAAGGATGTTATCGACCTCGGCCAGGATTTTGGGATCCGGGGCACGGTCAAAATCATCAAGGCGGGCTTCGAAATGCCGGGCAATATTGCGCAACAGAACATCGATACGCGCGCTGATATCGCGATCAACAAACAGCCTGATCCGGCGCAGGTCATACAAACTTGCCGCAATCGAAACTTCGGGCATCACCCGGATCAGGGTTTCACGATGGCGTGTCGCCATGGCAAGGCGTGGCAAAATCAATCCCTGACGATCCAGAAGCCGGCGGATCATCACCATACGGGCAATGTTCAACGTGCCCCGCGCGATCCCGGCAATATCACGCCAGTTGGCCTGCACAAGTCCGCGGATAAAGCTGTCGACGGGTACCACCCGGACAAAGGCCGTGACAATCGCTGCCACACCAAACCCCGCCAGTGACGCAATCCCCCCGCCCAGCAAGGCAGACACATTGCTGCTATAGGCCGTATCAACATTCAGGATCATCACCACATTGACCAGCATCGCCAGTCCAAACCCATAGGTTTGCGGCGTTGCCATCAACACACCAAGCAAGATGAAATAAGGCGCAAAGGCCATGACCAGCAACGCAAACCCGTCAATCCCGGGCAGGATTGCCAGACTGTAAATCAGCACCACCGCCACCGACAGCGCGGTATAGCGAATGAACCCCTTAAGGGCCGGCACCGGGTTATCCAGAAACGACATGATGCTCGCCCCGACGGCGGCCATCATCGCTGCTGTCGATCCGCTTGGCCAACCTGATGCGATCCAGAAACCGCACACGATGACTGTGGCAATCAATGCAGTCAGCCCGCTGCGAAAGGCGGCACCATAATCGCGATGCAGGGCCGATGCCCTGGCCCCTTCCTGCCAGCGATCAAGAACATCTGCCGGCACCTCGCCAGCACGGATACCGTCCCAAAGAGTGCGGCAATCATCATGGAAATCAAGAAAACGGTGCAGCCGGTTGGCCAGATTGATCTGAAGCAGCCCTGCCCAGTCGCGCTCCTGTGCAACCCGCGCGGCAAAGACATCAATATCATGGTGAAGTGCACCTAACCGCACCTGGTCATGGCTGGGGGCCTTGATGTGGGCCGTGATATTTTCAAGGATGGCTGTCACATCATCTGGCAGGGTGCCAAGTTCGCCCTTGATCGCAATCAGCCGGTCGTGAATGCCATACAAAACCGGAAGCAAAGCCGCGACCACGCTTTGCAGGGCATGCAACTGTCGGGTCCGCCCGGCAAAACCGGATTTTTCATATCCCAGATGCAAGGCAAGCCCGTGCAATTCCCCAAGATCAGCCGCAATGCGCGCGCGTTCATTATGCAGGCTGTCCGCATCGGTATCGGGATCAAAGCTTTGATCGGCCAGCTTGGCGATATCACCCATCCAGCCGTCAATACGTGCGGCAATCACCGGACCGATATGACGGGGAAAAACGATATGGCTGACCAGCGTCGCACAGATAATGCCAAGACTGATTTCCTGGCAACGTGCAATCGCGGTCGTGAAAACCGCGGTCGGATCGCCAACGCACGGAAACCCGACAATGGCGGCTGTATAGCCCGCCAACATGAAAAGATAACTGCGCGGCGTACGATCAAGGCGCGACAGGAACAAACATCCCCCCACCCAGATCGCCAGCACCAGCGACAGCAAAACCGGCGCACTGACAAGATTGGGCACAAAAATGACCGCAGCCACCCCGCCCAGAATGGTGCCAAGAACGCGATAAACCGCCTTTGATGCCAGAACACCCGATAACGGGTGGGCGACGATATATACCGTCGCCATTGCCCAGACCGGGCGGTCCAGATCAAACGCAAGCGCAATGAAAAGTGCGAGGATCGATGCGGCAAATGTTTTAACGGAAAACAGCCAGTCGGTCGCTTTGGGGCGCAATGAAAGGATTGTGCTTAACATGCCACATCCTCCTACTCGGCCTTGTCACGCTGCGCCAACTGGTCAAGCAGGGCGCGCATGACTTCAAGGGTAATGTTGAGTTTTTCGGATGGAATATCGGCCGTAATTTCCCCGCGCAATGCACCCAGCAACACTTCGATCTCGGATGCCTTGTCTTTGCCTGCATCGGTAAGCGCCACCATCTTGGCCCGGCGGTCCGTCGGGTCGCAGACCCGCGAAATCAATCCGTCCCGTTCAAGCTGATCGATGACCCGCACAAGTGACGGGCCTTCAACACCGATTTCGTCGGCAATCACGCCTTGCCGAACCGCACCGCGGCTGCGATGCAAAACAATCAGCGGCATCACCATGGTTTGTGAAAGACCATGCGCGGCAAGGGTACGATTGACTTCGCGCTGCCAGCAGCGGGCGACGCGCATCAGCGCACTGCCAAGGGTCAAATAAGGGGTTTCAAGGTCAATGTTTTCCATGACCCTGATGATATCAGAAAATTAGTTAGGATTCTAACTATTATCATTCTATCAGTTATGCGCCGAATGCATGATGAAATTTAGCAACCACTAATGGTGGTCAAACAGATACCCCGTCACCACATATAAGCGCAGAAACGATCCGGCATCGCCGTATGCCCGTATCATCAGAAAAAGCCGGTAAAAATACCGGGTGGGAGAATAGCCTGGCTCCATCACCGGAGCCAAAATGTTCGCATCACTACCCATCACGCGATCTGGAATAACAGCCGCGATCCTGACCTTTTTCATACTGTGCCTGTGCGCACAGATGGCAACGGCCAGACCCCTTAAATTCAGCCTGATTTCCAAGGATATCGAAGATGTCAATTTCATCACCGCCTGGCGCGGCTGCCATGATGCGGCCCTGCGCAACGGTGATGAATGCCTGCATATGGGCGACACACAGATCGGCTATTTCCGCGGACAGCGCGATGCCATTCACAAGGCCATCGACATGAATGTCGACGGTATTGCGATTTCGGTAACCAATTCATCTTTCATCGCCCAGGACGGCCTGCCAAAAGCACGCGCCAACAAAATCCCCGTCATCACGTTTGATTCCGATCTTGAAAATCCGGACCGCCATTTGCGCCGGACCTATATCGGGCCCAACAATTTTGAAATCGGCACCCGGCTTGCCGAATTGCTTAAATCTGTCCGTCCTGATGGTGCACGGATCTGCATCATCAGCGGCGGACGCTTTGACCCCAATCTCAATGAACGGATTGCCGGCATTCGCCATACCTTGCGCGGGACACTTCCGGTTCCCGATGACATGCCAGCCCCCCTTCATCCGCCAGCAGCCCTTAAGGGGGAAAATGGCTGGCGAGAAGATGAACGCTGCCCGCTTTTCAATCGCGGTGACGAGGAACTCGGCCTTGCACAATTGTCCCAGGCAATTCAGAACCCGACACTTGATTTCATTGTGCCGGTCGGTGACTGGCTTCTGGGCGATACCAAACGGCTGAGCAAAATCATCACCGCATCGGGCCCGCGCGCGCCCAAACTGTTCATGGCAACCGGCAGCCCGACCGACGAACAGGAAGAATTGACTGCCAATGGCACGATTGACGGCTATGTCGCCATTGACTTCTATCGGATCGGGGAACTGGTTTACCGCCAATTGCGCAATTATGCACTGGGGCAGAATGTCGTAATTGCCGAAGAACCCGCCCTTCAGGTCCGCCAAAGCAGCGCGCTTCTTGATCAAGAAAGCCAACCACCAATGTGACCATCCATTTGATCGGCACCGCAATGGCCTTCGCACATTTTGCACATATGGCTATTGCGGCTTGCCAAATATCCCGGTCATCAGCATCCCCGTGACATTGGGGACCTCGTTAAGGGCGCGGCCATTTGCCAGAAAGACCACCACCGTATCCTGATCAGGGAACCACGAAAATTCGGCGGAATAACCGAAATAGATCCCGTCATGCCCCCAGACCGGCCCCCAGTCACTTGACCCGATCATAAGCCCATAGCCATAAGACCCTTCACCGGCAAAGGCCGCATCAGAAGTCGCACGCTTGATCGCATTTGGACCCAGCAACACCCCGTCAACAAACAGGGCACGGGCAAACTTTACCATATCCTCGGCCGTTGAAATCACCCCGCCATCGGCCAGTTGATCGCCGACATCGAAATCCGTGACATCTTCAAGCTGCCCGTCCCCGTCCGCATCATCAAATCCATGGGCCAAAAGATCCGGTCGCGGATAGCGGCCAAAGGATGTATTGGCCATTTCGGCCGGCTCGAAAATGCGGCGGTTAAATACCTTTTCGATATGATCGCCCTCGACCGCTTCGATCATCACGCCGAGCAGGATGAAATTGCTGTTTGACGGAGCATAACTTTTCCCCGCTTCGAAATAGGCGTCCCGATCGGCAATCAGTGGCAGCAACTCGACATTTCGCCAGCCATGCTGCGGATCACGCCCGACAAGCTGGAAAAAGAATTCCCCGTCAAGATAGTCGGGAATGCCTGAACTGTTGCGCAAAAGGTCACGAATGGTCGCATTTCGGGCATTGGCAATCCGACCTTCGAATTCTTCGGGCAGATATTTGGCAATCGGATCAGACAGATTGATCCGTTTTTCCGATGCCAGTTGCAGGGTCACAACCGCCGTCATCATTTTGGTCAGCGACCCGATATAAAACTGCCGATCTGCCGTCATGCCGACATCGGGACCAACCGTTGCATATCCGCTGGCGGCATAGCGCACCTGTCCCGTGCCATATCCGATGCCGATCACCCCGCCCGGAAGCCCCGCATGTTCAAGATATTGATGCAAAAAGATCTCAAGCGGATCACCCGGATCCTTGCCATTCCCCTGGGCGCTGGCCGTTCCGATACCCGCGCCAACCGCCATCACAGCCATCAGCCCGACAACACAGATCCGCGTTGCCAGTCGCCCGATACCGCCTTGTGCCTTTGTGAAAAACAGCCCCATCTGCCGCCCGCATTCCTTTTCCGGTCCGATCCGACCTGACAAACACGCCATTTTACGATGCGCCCTGCTCAATCCGCTCAATCCAGGCTGCCAATGCCGCCATCAGGTCCGCGGTCGCAACCTCGACCGGATCATCCCCCATCGCGTCATCGGCTGATGATATGCCTGATTTGTCTTTGCCCACAGTAAGGATATGGGCATTCATTACCATTTCCCAACCACTTGATGTCCCTGTAACAACATCCTCGATCTCGCGCGCGACCCGGCCTGCCCATTGCGGTGCATTGCCAATATCAAGAACCAGCATCGCGGCAATCCGGTCATGGCCCGGATCATCGGCCCGCCGCCCCGGCCAATCGGGAACCTTAAGGTCACCCGTCCTGTCTGCGCTCATCACCCGATCCCCCTGATCCTGATCCTGCCCCTGATCCTGAACCTAGCGCAGCGGAAAGGCGGTGTTGATCCGCCCGTCACGCAGCAACCCGATCGCGATCATGAAAACCCCGTCGGGATCATCACCTACACAAAGCCCGGCAGATGACGCGGCCTCCATCGGCCGGTTCAGTCCGCATTGCCACCAACCAGGCGATCCCGCCGGACAGTCCGTACGATTTTCATAGGCATAAAGGATCGATGCCACGATCTGATCATCGTCACAGCTGTCGGGAAAGATGCTTGAAAACTTCACCGGATCACGCCCACCCGATCCGCCCGACTTGGTATGGGGATTGGCGAAAGTCACCATGCCGGCATACACCCCGTTCGCATTGGCGGGCTGGGTGATGTCGACCGATCTGACCGAACCCGGATTAACCCCGCCCGGCCGTGCATGAAACCCGGCGGCACGGCCATTGGATTTCACTTCGCCACAAAACACATGCGCCAGATTGATCGCAGGCTCGGTATCGCTCCAATGCGGTTTGGCCGGGCAAATCTGATCAGCCCGAGCAATCCCCGACAGCATCAGAACGCACGATACCGCCCCGATCTGCAAGATCTGCGAGATCATTGAGACCCGTACCATCATCCGAGACCCGAACATGCCCAACGGAACGCCTCCTGATCGGCAAGGTTAAAGCTGTGAAAATTCGAGCCCGATCCGCAGTGCCAGAACACTGGCCGGCTCAAACCGCATCGGCACACCACCCAGTTTTCCGCCATGCCATTGCGCCTTGGTCAGAACAAACGCCCCCAACGGCAAGGCATGACTGCCCCGGAAATTGACCAGTGCCCGGATTTCCTTGGGCTTGCGGATCGCCTCATCGCGCCACAGACAATGATAGGCAAATAACGGCGTGCCCGACCGGCGATCAAGGAACACAAACGGCACCTCGTAATGGCCCCAGCGCGCATAATACAGGCTTTCCATCCCGACACTCGATGTCAGAAACTGGGTCTGGATCGCGGTTTCGGCCAGTCGCGTGATCGTCGCACTATCAGATGCCCGCCCGCCAATCAGACCACTGCGCAATCCCGGATGGATCAGATGGACCTTGAACGCCACCGCACGCTGGAACGGCTTGGCATCCTGATCAACACGTTCCAGACGGCGCACAAGCCAGGCACTTTCAAGATATTCCAGATACCGGCGCAACGTGTTTTTGGCGATATCAAGTTCGCGCGCCAATGTCTCGATCGAGAATTCCGACCCGGTATTATAGGCCAGAAGCGCAAACAGACGATGCAGGTCCGACGGGCTTGAAATCCCGTGCAGCCCCGGCAGATCGGAATGAAGGGATCGGTGAATGGCCCCGGCTTCGCCATTGGCATCGTGGAAGCCGCCTTCATTGATGTAATCTTCAAACAGATCATTGAGCGCAACCAGCCCGTCCGGCACATCGGCGGTATAACGCCCGACATTTGGCGTTTCGGGCAAAACGTCACTTGGGGCAATGCCCTTTTGCTCCAGATATTCGGCAAAGCTGAAGGGCGGTAAAAACAGGCTTTGAATATGCCCGGCACTGTCGGCACCGGGTGCCAGTGCACTGACCGCCACCACGCGCAGCATCGGATCGGCAACGATCAACCGTGCAAGCCGGTCCTCCCAATCACGCTGATAGGAAACCTCGTCGATAAAAAGCCATAACGGATGATCAGCCGAAATACCGCGCATCGATCGCAGTAATTTTGGCAAACGCGGCAGATCAATCTCCAGAAACAGCGGATGTTCAAGCGAGATATAGCAAACATGGCGCCTTGGCGTATCGGCATTCAAAAGTTCGGCCACCGCCTGACGCAACATCACGGTTTTGCCAACCCCGCGCGGCCCGGTCAGAACCACGGCCTTTTGCCCGTCATGCTTTTCAATGGCCGACCAGAACCGCTTGAAAAAGGCGCGCTGGGGCAATCCCTGCACCACATCATCGGTGACCCCGTCCCACCACGGATTATCCAGCAGCAACCGGTGCAGGAAATCCTGTTCGCCGGGATGTTCAATCATGGTCGCCATGCATAATTCCCCAAAAGCAGCATCCCATATATGGGCCTTTTCGCCGACTTTGCCGGTAAAACCTTTAAATTAGGTATAGTGATAAACGCTATTTGGGAATTTTTCCGCAAGGAACTGCGAATAAAAAGAAAAACCGGACCACACATGTGATCCGGTTTTATGTTTGACGGCGACCTCATTGCGTTAAAACGCGAGAGGGGATTGGGGAAAGCTGAAACCGCCGTCAATCTTCTGGACCGTCAGGCCAAAGACTTATGCCTTTGGTTCTTCGGGTTTATTGGCATCATCACCGTCCTTTTTGGCGGCGTGCGATGCGTCGTCTTTTTTCATTTTCTCAAGTTCGGATGCGACCTGATAATCGCCGGACGCCACAAAGCTTTCCATCGATCCGGTGCGGCGTTCCAGATCGTCAAACTGCTCGCGCAGTTCTTCCATCCAGCTTTCTTCGTAATCGACACCCACGGTCGGGTTGTCATGCGTGTCATCGGTTTTGCTCGCACGGGCCTGGGCTTTGGCCTGGGCACGGCGTGATGATCCGCGCAACTTGCCGCGCAATCCGTCAAACCATTCCGGATGATGCACATAGGCCCATGCAAGACCAAACAACATCACACCGACCGGGAAACTGAAAATCAGGATCAGAATGAAAGCAACCAGAACCCCTTTGCGCGGAATGCCAAAGGCCTGGGAAATTCCCCGCGTGGTCCGCCCGATCACCCCGTGGCATTTCTTGCCATCGTGACCGTGATTGGCAAACCGGCATCCGTGACGCGCGTTTTTCGTGTGACCGCGCCCAAATCCGTTTCCGGCAGCAGCTTGCTGGGCAGTCATATCCTGTTCCTCCATTCGGCAACCTCGGCATCTAACAGGCGTTCAAGTGTTTCGACACGGGATTCAAGCTTCGCTGCCCGCTTTTTGAGCCCCGCCACCATTTCCTGTTCACGGGCGGTTTGTTCGGGGTTCTGTGCGCGTTGCTCTGCCTTCATCCGTTTCCAGACGGTGATGTAATGAAACACCACCCAGACCGGGCCAACAACGGCAACGAATACAATCAAGGGTACGGCAATCGCCCACATATCTGACAGCTTCTTCCTTGTGCTGGCCTACGTGCCGAAACACACAAACCAATGATTATTTATCTTTCTTTACGCGCGCCTTAAGCTCTTTGAGATCATCTTCGATCCCGAGCTCGGCTTCAAGATCCTCGAACTGCTCTTCAAGGCTCTGCCCGCGACCAAGGTCCCAGGAGTCCGCATTGGCTTCAAGCTCGTCAATCCGGCGTTCCATCTGCTCATAACGCAGAAGCGCTTCGTCAATCTGACCGGAATGAAGCTTTTCTTTCATTTTGACACGCTTTTCAGCGGTCTGCATACGGATTTCCACCGCACGCTGCTTGCCTTTTGCTTCATTGAGCTTGTTCTGCAACTTGTTGAGATCCTCGTCAAATTTGCCAAGGGTTTCCTCGATCACTTCAAGCTCGCGCTCAAGCACAACGCTCTGATCGGCCAGACGGCGGCGCGCCATCAGCGCCCCCTTGGCCAGATCATCACGGCCCTTGGAAACGGCAAACTCGGCTTTGGTTTCCCATTCAAGCTGACCGTCATGCAGCTTTTTAAGCTTGCGCTCGACTTCCTTCTTGTCGGCAATCGCCTTGACGGCAGCGGACCGGACTTCAACCAGCGTATCTTCCATTTCCTGGATCATCAGGCGCACCATTTTTTCCGGATCTTCGGCACGATCCAGAAGCGCGTTGATGTTGGCATTTACGATATCGGACAAACGCGAAAACACGCCCATTGTCTGATCTCCTTACTTCATCGGGGGACGGTAAAACTTCTGCATTCTCTATTTCAAATGCCGTGCCAGTTTTGGAAGTTAATAAAATCAATGACTTACAAATTCCCCAGCTCAGGGCATTACATTTATCGCGACATTATTGTCGTTTTCCGATAACGTTTTTCGCGAAATGGACAGCTTGCAACCGATATTGGGCGAAGACCCCGTATTTCTGGCCGCCCTCGAACATGTTTCACGTCTGGCGCCGATTGATCGGCCGTGCCTTGTCATTGGTGAACGCGGATCAGGCAAGGAACTGATTGCCGCCCGCCTGCATTACCTTTCACGCCGCTGGGGTGGCCCGCTGGTCAAGGTCAATTGTGCCGCCCTTTCCGAAACGCTGCTTGATACCGAACTGTTCGGCCACGAAGCCGGCGCCTTTACCGGGGCGACCAAACGCCATATCGGACGGTTCGAGCGTGCCCATGGCGGCACCATCATCCTTGATGAAATCGCCACCGCCAGCCCCGTGGTTCAGGAAAAACTTCTGCGGGTTGTCGAATATGGTGAAATCGAACGCGTAGGCGGGTCGGACACCATTGATGTTGATACCCGCGTCATTGGTGTGACAAATGAAAATCTGCGCGAACTGGCCAAAACCGGGAAGTTCCGCGCCGATCTTCTGGATCGCCTGGCTTTTGACGTCATCGCCGTTCCGCCACTCCGCCAAAGGTCTGATGATATCCTTTTGCTGGCCGAACAGTTCGCGCTTGATATGACCAAGCGCCTTGGCCGCACGGTTTTTGCGGGCTTTTCCACCCATGCCACCCATCAGCTTTTGCATCATGACTGGCCGGGCAATATCCGCGAATTGCGCAATGCGGTTGAACGCAGCATCTATCTTGCCGATGATGAAGACGCCCCGCTTGCCACCATCAAACTCGATCCGTTTGAGAACATCTGGTCTGAAACCGAAAGCAGTACAACCAGCCAACCCAACCCGATTGAAACCCCCGCCCCCGACAGCAGCCCGGACGGCACCATCGACTTCAAATCACAGGTCGCAAATTTCGAAATAAAACTGCTGCAACAGGCCCTTCGCCAAAACGCCAACAACCAGACCGAAGCCGCAAAGCTGCTCAATCTGAATTACCATCAGTTCCGCAGGCTTCTGGAAAAACACGGGCTTTCCCCTCGCGGCTAAGCACCACAATCTGTGCAATTCCACCGCTATCGGAGAATTTCGGATTTTTATTGCACAGCAAAACACTTATAGGTTTAATTACATCAAATAATTCAACTAATTATATGAGATTTGTTTGATGTTGCCGTTTTTGCAGTTGCCGAAAACACACAAACCCGGTCGGAAAGCTGCTCGGATTCCTGTTTTCGCGACACTTGGCGTTTTCGCACTAACCACAACAGCAACTGCCGAAGAATGGCTGCCTACCCCCTACCTCCGCGCCGATCTGGGCTATTCAAGCACGATTGATGATGATGCTGATTCGACTGATTCGATCCGTGATACATGGGACACCGACCCACATACAGGCACGCGATATCAAGCTGGCGCCGGATTGAAGCTCAACAATTACCTTAGAACCGATCTGACGATTTCATATCGCGATAACATGGCAAATATGGATTCTTTCACCTTCAACAACAACACCGGTTCAACGCGTCAGGCTACCGGAGGTCGCCACAACACGTCTAATGTCACAACCATGTTGACTGGATATATCGATCCGCTTGCAGCTTATGGCATCAATACCGGGGCCTTTTCGCCCTACATCCAGGCTGGCATTGGCTGGGCCCACAACAGCACGAAATCGACGGGTATTGGAGGCACCACCAATACAATTGATGGGGCGCAACATGATGATGTCGCCTGGCAGGCAGGCGCTGGCCTGAATTACGCGCTAACCGATCACTGGAAGATCGATTTTTCCTATCGCTATATCAATATGGGCGAAGCGCGCGCCAGCAAACATTTTACATCAGGCTCCGTCCCAAACGGCAGACTAACGCAGGAACTACGCTATGATCTGCATGCGCACGAAGTCATGCTGGGCCTGCAATATCAGTTCTGATCACGCCAAACGACGACATCCTGATATCACCTGATCTATGCAGACACCCCGGACCACGATATTCTCGCGGTTCGGGGTGTTTTGTTTTGGTATTTGAAAAGCAGATCACCTCGGGCCACCTGCCGCCCCAAGGAGCCCCCATGCCTTCAGATCATCTTTCACCCCAAATCCCGCTCCGTGCCGTTTTCATGCGCGGCGGCACAAGCCGGGCACTGTTTTTCCGGTCCGAAGACCTGCCGGAAGCCGGATCGAGGCGCGATTCCATGATCCTGGCGGCCATGGGCAGCCCCGATCCCAACAAGCGCCAGCTTGATGGCATGGGGGCCGGAACATCGTCGACGTCAAAAATCGCCATCATCGCCAAATCATCGCGCGAAGATGCCGATATTGATTACACATTCGGACAGGTTTCCGTCGATGCTTCGGTGATCAGCTACAAGGGCAATTGCGGCAATATCTCCTCGGCTGTCGGCCCCTATGCGGTCGAGGAAGGTCTGGTCAAAACCACGGGTGATCAGGCCATTGTGCGCATCCACAACACCAATACCGGCAAGATTATCGTCGCAACCTTTGCGCTTCAGGATGGCTTGCCGATGGTCGATGGCGATTTCGCCCTTGATGGGGTCGGCGGCACCCATGCGCCGATCGCGCTTTCCTTCCTTGAGCCGGGCGGTTCCAGCACCGGCAAAACCCTTCCGACCGGCAAGGCATCAGAGCTTCTGGAAACCGACGGATTTGGCGCGATTGAAGTATCCCTGATCGATGTCAGCAACCCGATTGCCTGCGTGCGCGCATCCGATCTGGGTCTGACAGGTCGCGAAAGCCCGGCCGGGATTACCGAAACGCCGGACCTGCTCGATAAAATCGAAACCATCCGAATTGCCGCTGCCGTCCGCATGGGGATTTGTAGCTGTGAAGAAGCCCAGACCAGCGTGCGGAACCTGCCACAAATTGCCATCGTCTCAGCCCCGACCGGTCAGGACAGCCCAGATGTCAATCACGGCACCAATATCGTTTTGCGGATGATTTCAACCGGACAGGCCCACGCATCAAGCCCGATCACCGGCGGCATGTGCCTGGCAGCTGCGATGCGCCTGGCCGGCTCGATTGCGCATGAAGTCGCCTGCCCCAACACCAATCCCGATCAACCACTGACCATTGCCCATCCATCGGGCACACTGGTGCTTGATGCCGATATCACCGGCACCACGGCCGATGACTTTACGGTCAATTCCGTCACCGTCTTCCGATCCGCCCGACGCCTGATGCAGGGCGAGGTGATGGTGCCGCGCCACCGGATAACCGGTGACGCCTGATCGCCCCTAGTCGGCCAGCGACCGCGCAATCACCATGCGCTGGATATCGGATGTGCCTTCATAGATCTGGCAAACGCGGACATCGCGATAGATGCGCTCGACCGGGAAGTCTTTGAGGTAGCCATATCCGCCATGGATCTGGATCGCGGCTGAACAGACTTCCTCGGCAATTTCGGATGCAAACATCTTGGCCATGCAGGCCTCTGTCAGACAGGGGTTGTGATCATCGCGCAATTCGGCCGCACGATGAACCAGAAGCCTTGCGGCATCGATCTTGGTTGCCATATCGGCAAGGCGGAATGCCACGGCCTGATGTTCAATGATCTTTTTGCCGAATGTCTCGCGCTCATTGGCGTAGTCACGGGCCGCTTCAAATGCCGCACGCGCCATGCCGACCGACTGGGCGGCAATGCCGATGCGCCCGCCTTCCAGATTGGCCAGTGCGATTTTATAGCCCTGCCCTTCCTCGCCCAGCATATTTTCATCGGGCACCCGGCATTCGACAAAGGTGATCTGGCAGGTATCGGATGCATTCTGACCCAGCTTTTCCTCAACCCGCGACACGACATAGCCCGGTGTATCGGTCGGCACGATAAAGGCTGAAATGCCGCGTTTACCGGCATTGGGGTCGGTCACCGCAAAGACGATGGCAATGTCACCTTCGGAGCCGGATGTAATAAATTGCTTTGCCCCGTTGATGATCCAGTGATCGCCATCGCGCACTGCCCGGGTTTTAAGCGCGCTGGCATCGGACCCGGCCTGTGGTTCTGTCAGGCAGAATGCACCGATCTTTTCGCCCTGCGCCATCGGGACCAGGAATTTCTGTTTCTGTTCTTCGGTGCCGAATTTCAGGATCGGCATGCAGCCGACCGAATTATGCACCGACATGATGGTCGATGTTGCACCATCGCCCGCAGCAATTTCTTCGAGCGCCAGCGCATAGGCGACATGGTCCATGCCCGCCCCACCATATTCGTCGGGCACCAGCATGCCAAGAAAGCCCAACTCGCCCAGACCGGCTATCGCCTCGGCCGGGAAAGTGTGATGGGTATCCCATTTTGCAGCATTGGGTTTGAGTTCATTTTCGGCGAACTCGCGCGCAGTATCGCGCACCATGATCTGATGTTCTTCCAACCGCATGGCGGTGCCCCTCCCGGTTGGGCGACGCACCGGCCATGCGATCAAAACAGGCTGTGACCCCGTGGGTCACCCGCAGATCAGACCGGGCTTATTCTTCGCCCTTGATAAACTTGTCCTGTTCGGCGTCGAAACGCCACAGGATGCCTTCTTTCATGCCGTACCACCAACCATGAAGGTTAAGATCGCCGGCTTCGACCCGTTCCTTGATGAATGGGAACGACATCAGGTTTTGCAACGAATTGCGAATTGAATGACGCGAAACCTTGTCGACATCAGGGCCATGATGCAGGCAGCATTTTGCGATGCTGACCCATTCACCGATAAAGTCGCGGTCCGGCACTTTGCCGGCCTCGCCATGTTCGACCAGTGCCGCCATGCCCCCACAGGCCGAGTGACCGAGAATGACGATATCCTTGACCTTAAGGTCGCGGACCGCAAATTCGATCGCCGAGGAGGTGCCGTGATAGTTTTCATCGGGCTCGTAGGGCGGAACAAGGTTTGCCACATTTCGGATAACAAACATTTCGCCCGGTTCGGCATTGGTCAGGATGGCCGGATCAACCCGGGAGTCCGAACATGCAATCAGAAGCACTTCGGGCTTCTGGCCCATATTCACCAGATCTTCAACGCGTTCAGGGCGCTGTTCGTAATACATCGCCTTGAAGCTTTTAAAGCCGGCAAGCATCCGATCCACAGTCGACTTTGTCATCGCGCGAATTCCTCTATTCCATCGTTATGTCTGGCGACAAAATAAGGTGAATTCGCGCAAGTTGGTAGCCCCCAATCTCAGACTTTTTAGAACCGGTTTAAACTAAATCACAACGCCGTTCAGATCAGCTCGATCGCAACCGCCGTTGCCTCACCCCCACCGATGCAAAGTGACGCCACGCCCTTTGACCCGCCGTGGGTTTTCAGCGCATGGATCAGGGTCACCAGCAAACGCGCACCGGTTGCGCCAATCGGATGGCCAAGTGCACAGGCACCGCCATGGACATTGACCTTGCCGTGATCAAGCTCAAGATCGCGCATCGCGGCCATGGCAACAACGGCAAAGGCCTCGTTGATTTCCCAAAGATCGACGTCATCCTTGCTCCAGCCGGCCTTGGCCAGAACCTTTTTGATCGAGTCAATCGGGGCGGTTGTGAACCAGCACGGCTCCTGGGCGTGGGTGGCCTGACCAACGATCTTGGCAAGCGGCGTCAGCCCGCGCTTTTTGGCCTCGGACGCACGCATCATCACAAGGGCAGCGGCCCCATCGGAAATCGATGCCGAATGCGCGGCGGTCACCGTGCCATCCTTGGCAAAGGCCGGACGCAGGGTGGGGATTTTTTCCGGTTTGGCTTTTGGCGGCTGTTCATCGGCATCAATGGTGACCTCGCCCTTGCGGGTACTGAAGGTTACCGGGGTGATTTCATCCTTGAAGTGACCGGCGCTGGCCGCATTCTGCGCACGGGTCAGGGACGTGATGGCATAGTCATCCTGTGCCTCGCGGCTAAAACCGTATTTTTCCGCCGTCGCCTCGGCAAAGGTGCCCATGGCCCGGCCCTTGTCATAGGCATCTTCAAGACCATCAAGTGCCATGTGATCATAGACAACGTCATGACCATATTTGTTGCCCGACCGCATTTTCGGCAGAAGGAACGGCGCATTGGTCATGCTTTCCATACCGCCGACCACCATGACATCGGCCCCGCCGGCAACCAGCGTATCATGGGCAAACATCACGGCCTTCATGCCTGATCCGCACATCTTGTTGATAGTGGTCGCCCCGGCCGAACGCGGGATACCGGCATTCCAGGCCGCCTGGCGTGCCGGGGCCTGTCCCTGCCCGGCGGGAAGGACATTGCCCATGATGACTTCGTCAATGTCATCTGGCGCAACACCACCGCGCTCAAGTGCTGCCTTGATGGCGACACCGCCAAGCTCGGCAGCGGTAACGGTGGCAAAATCGCCCTGCAAACCGCCCATGGCGGTACGGGCGCACGATACGATAACAACCGGATCGGAACTGGTCATGATGTGGGTCCTTGTGGTCTTTCTGGGGGATCAGTTAACGTGAAACCGCAATTATGCGGTTTCACCAAACAGTTCACGGCCAATCAGCATACGACGGATTTCGCTGGTACCTGCCCCGATTTCATAAAGCTTGGCATCGCGCAGCAACCGGCCGGTCGGATATTCATTGATATAGCCGTTGCCACCAAGGGTCTGAATGGCTTCAAGCGCCATCCAGGTGGCCTTTTCTGCGGCATACAGGATCACACCGGCCGCATCCTTGCGCGATGTTTCACCGCGATCGCAGGCCTTGGCGACCTCATAGACATAGGCACGACAGGCATTCATGGTCGTGTACATATCGGCGATTTTGCCCTGCATCAGCTGGAATTCGCCAATCGCCTTGCCGAACTGTTTGCGTTCATGGATATAGGGCACAACCACATCCATGCAGGCGCGCATGATCCCGGTGGGACCCGCCGCCAGAACCGCACGTTCGTAATCAAGGCCGCTCATCAACACGCGGACACCGCCATTGAGCTGACCGAGGACGTTTTCTTCGGGCACTTCGCAATCTTCAAACACCAGCTCACAGGTGTTCGAACCGCGCATGCCCAGTTTGTCGAGCTTTTGCGCCGTCGAGAACCCCTTGAAGGTTTTTTCGATGATAAAGGCGGTAATGCCCTTGGGTCCGGCATCGAGATCGGTTTTGGCATAGACCACCAGCGTGTCGGCATCCGGGCCGTTGGTGATCCACATCTTGTTACCATTCAGGATGAAACGATCGCCCTTTTTCTCGGCGCGAAGCTTCATCGATACCACGTCCGAACCAGCTCCCGGCTCGCTCATGGCAAGGGCGCCGATATGTTCGCCGCTGATCAGTTTGGGCAGGTATTTGGCCTTTTGTTCGGCATTGGCGTTGCGTTTGATCTGGTTGACGCACAGGTTGGAATGCGCCCCATACGAAAGCGCAACCGAGGCCGAAGCCCGACTGATTTCTTCCATCGCGATCACATGTTCGAGATAGCCAAGACCCGTACCGCCATCTTCTTCGGGAACCGTCATGCCCAAAAGGCCAAGATCCCCGAATTTGCGCCACAGATCGTTGGGGAACTGGTTGGTTTCATCAATTTCTGCCGCGCGCGGGGCGATTTCGGCCTCGGCAAAGGATGAAACAGTTTCGCGGATCGCGTCCGCGGTTTCGCCAAGATCAAATTTCAATCCGGGAAATTCGAAAAATGCCATGATGACGTTCCTGCCTGACTGGGTTTGATTATTAGGTAAATTTTATCAATCGATGGAATTATGCAGCGCTATCTAATAGTTCCGGCGGCAGCTTCATGACCTTGAGCGTCTGAAGCGAGGTCGCGCACAGAACCGGCTCGCTATTCCTCATACCAAAGATATCGATGCGGGTGACGATGATCGATCGCCCGCGCGAGACAACCTCGCCGACGGCACGCAAATGATCACCCTGCCCCGGGGCAACGATATTGAGCTTGTATTCAATCGTCAGCATCCCCTGATCAGCTTCAATCAGGCTCCATCCGGCAAAACCGCCGGCAATATCGGCAAGTCCTGCGATCAGACCGCCATGGAAATAGCCGTTATGCTGGATCAGATCAGCCCGCGACGGCACGATGACTTCAACCCGGCCCGGCGCAACATCGGCGACTTCAGCCCCGATCGACAGATTATAGGGCTGCTGTGCGAAGCGTTTGCGGACTTCAGCATCAAAATCGGGATTTTGCGGTTCGAACTGTGCCATATCGCGGTCCTAAGAAGTCACGGTCCTGAGAAGAAGGCAGATACCCGTTGCGGGCATCGCGGGAGAATGCGACTCCCTTGTAGTTGACGTTAACGTTAACGTCAAATCAAATCCGCATAGCTATACCACTTTATCTCAAAGCCCGCCCTTGCCAGCACTTCCGAGCCCTTATCAACCGGAAAACGGGCCGTTTCGCGACTTTCAAACTCCAACTCCCCCGATCACGCTGTCCCGGCGACAACAGGCATCCGGTTTGATGCGCAGGGCGTCGTATCGGCGTGGTGGGACAGGCGGTTCCCCGGGCATACAATTCTGGGACAAGCAACTGGTGGGTGAGCAATGGTTTGGGGAGTAATGGCTTGGGATGCAGGTGTGGGTGTGGGCGCGGGTTTGTGGCCATGGGTTTGTGCGCAACGGATTTTTCGCGATCCGCAAACTCCATCCCCCCCGATCACGCTGTCCGGCGACAACAGGCATCCGGTTTGATGCGCGAGGCGTCGTATCGGGTGTGGCGGGACAGGCGGTTCCCCGGGCAAGCAATGCCGGAACAAGCAATTGCTGGGTGAGCAATGATTTGGCGAGTAGTGGCTTGGGGGGTGGGTGTGGGGCCATGGGTTTTGGGGCGACGGATTTGGCGCTAATTTGCTGAGGCATCATTCCCGCAAGGCGACGACTGGTACCGGGTGGATTTGGGTGGCGCCGCATGATGTGGCGTGACGCCGCGTGGTGTTGGATGGTGTTTTGGGTGGCGCGGGGAAACGGATGGTTTGGGTGCCCGATGAAAGGCGTTCCAGGTGCATTTCATGCGGCGGGCATCGGAGAGCTGCTGGAGACGGCAGGCGGGTGATGCGGGCTTTTGCGCCGTTGCACGAGGGTCGAGGGTCGAGGACCGAGGCCGCGGATCTTTGAACGGTGAACAGATGCCGGAGAGCGTTGGTCGAGGGTGGCTTGGTGGCCGGAGGGCGATGGTCGCCGGTGTGTGTCGGAGGGCGATGGCCGACGGCGTATGGTGCTCAGAGGGCGTTGGCCGCCGGTGGCTGATGGCCGCAGGTGCGTGATGGTCAGAGGTCGCAGGCTGGTGGCTGGTGGCTGGTGGCTGGTGGCTGGTGGCTGGTGGCTGGTGGCTGGTGGCTGGTGGCTGGTGGCTGGTGGCTGGTGGCTGGTGGCTGGTGGCTGGTGGCTGGTGGCTGGTGGCTGGTGGCTGGTGGCTGGTGGCTGGTGGCTGGTGGCTGGTCGGCATGTGACGAACCGGCACGCAGGTCAACCGTCCGCTTTGCGTTAATTGGTGTTTTCGCCCCAGCGGCGGATGCTGACTTCGAGCATGTTTTGCATGGCGTCATCGGCAAGCAGTTTGAGAATCGCCTGGGTGATGCGGCCGCGCAATGCGCCGGTATTGCATTCGGAGCGATGCGACATGGTCAGATAGAGATTTTCGGTACTGACCGGGGTCTCGTAGCTGCGGATATTGGTGATATGTTCGCGCGCCGCCACGGCCTTGCCGGGGAATTCTTCGTAAATCAGATATTCACCGCGATTGTAGGACAGCATGCGCAAGCCCTGTTCGAGGCTGGGCACTTCGGTAATGCTGAGATTTTGCGCCGCATAGGTATCAAAATCCTGACCGAAGCTGTTATTGATCACGGTCAGACCTTCGAGCCCGCGCAAGTCAGACCAGTGCTGATAATTGAGATCAAGATTATCGCGGGTCCAGATGACGGTACGCGTCCCCTGAAACGCCGGATAGAAATAATCCATATATTCGAGCCGCGGCAGTGTCAGGAAGGCCCCGGCAATCATATCAAGGGTGCCGTCACGCATGCTTTGCTGCACACGGCCCCAACTGCCGGCATGCAAGACTTCGATCCGCACCCCGGCCAGTTCACCAACCTGTTTGAGAAAGTCGGCCGCCGCCCCTTCGAGGTGCTGTCCATCAGCCGATTGCCATAGATAAGGCGGGTAGTCCGGATTGCCCGATGCCAGAAGATGGCCGCAATCGCGCGATCCGTCAGCATTCCGTTTGAAATGCCCGGTTCGCTCATCTGCAAATGCGATATCTGCACCAAATGCACAGGCCATCGCCGCAGCCAGGACGACCAACATCCTTTTCATGCAGAGCCAACTCCTTGTTACCTCAGCCATGGCACGCCGACATTCCCCATATATGGTGAGACACCACCGGAATTTCCCGAGGGGCCGATCGATTATTTTGACCTGCCAGCCATCCGCCGTGCCGATCCGTTCCGCCAAACCGCGCCAGGCCCCGTATCACGGCCCCAAATCACTGGTCCAAATCACTGGCCCGAAACTTGGTCCGGGAATCGGCATCGAACATCAAAACCATGGCAGCAAATCCGCACACCAGACCGGTTTTCAGTCAAGTCGCCATCAAGCCATCTGCAACCTGATCGCAACCTGACTGCAACCCGGCTGCAAACCATCCGTAAATCGCCGACCATCCCCCTATAAAGGATAGGTATTCGGGTTGGAATTTACAGCTTTTGTTTTCAACCAGGAATCGAAAACGAAAAAGCCGGCCATAACAGCCGACTTTTTCTTTGATATCCGGACGTTCCGAAGCGCAAAAGCTGGGCTGTGGAACGTTATATCCGTATGCGATCGTGCGAGATCAGCCTGTAATCAGGCCGAACGACGCTTCATGCCCTGATTGCCACCACGGCCTTCGGAGCGGCGCGGGCGATCAGAGAAATCACGGCGTCCGCCGTCACGACCGGCATCACGGCCACCATCGCGACCACGGAAATTGCCACCGCGATCACCACGCGGCTTGTCGGCAAAACGACGTTCGTCACGGTTGCCGCCTTCGCCGCGACCTTCACCACGGGGGCGGAAGTTGCCACCGCGATTGCCGCCGCGTTCTTCACGATCACCGCGCGGTGCACGATCATCATTGTCAAAGCGCGGCTTGCGATCATTGCGGAATTCGCGGTCATCACGACGCGGACGATCGGCGAAATCACGACGGCCACCGTCACGGGCACCATCGCGACCGGCATCACGACCGCCGCCAAAGCCGCGACCACGACCACCGTCACGGCCACCGCCGAAACCACGACCACGGCCACCATCGCGACCGCCGCCAAAGCCGCCACGACCGCGACCACCAAAGCCACGACCAGCGCCTTCACGGCCACCACGACCACCACCGGAACGCGGCGGCGGGGGCGGAGCATGGAATTCGTGATCTTCGTCGATATCGACATCCTGCTTGATGATGCGTTCGATATTGCGCAGCAGACGAATGTCACGCGGTTCGCAGAACGAAATCGCGGTACCTTCGGCACCACCACGACCGGTACGGCCGATACGGTGGACATAGCTTTCCGGATCGTGCGGCAGGTCATAGTTGATGACATGCGTGATGCCCGGAACGTCAATACCACGTGCGGCAACGTCGGTCGCAATCAGAACCGGGAAACGGCCATTGCGGAAGTTGCGCAGGATTTTCTGACGGATGCGCTGCTGTTTGTCGCCATGGATCGCATCACTGTCGACACCTTCATCGCGCAGCTGGAACGACAGTTCGTCCGCATCGGCCTTGGTTTTGGTGAAGACCAGAACGCGTTCGACTTCGTCACGGTTCAGCAGCTGAACCAGAAGCGACATCTTGTCATGGCGTTTCACGAACATGCCACGCTGGGTCACACGTTCGGTCACGCTTGATTGCGGGGCAGTTTCGACCTTGACCGGGTCTTTGAGCAGACGGTCGGTCAGATGTTTGACTTCGGCCGGCATGGTTGCCGAGAACATCACCGTCTGGTGGTTGTTCGGCAGCAGTTCGGCAACGGTCAGAACGTCTTCGGAGAAGCCCATGTCAAGCATACGGTCGGCTTCATCAAGGATGAAGACTTCGACATCGTCAAAGCGAACCGTGTTGCGCGACATATGGTCAAGCAGACGACCCGGGGTCGCAACCAGGATATCAACGCCACGGCGCAGTTCCTGAATCTGCGGGCCCATCGGCGAGCCGCCATAGACAACAGAAGAAAACAGGCGGATGCCTTTTTTAAAGTCACGCAGGCACTGGCCGATCTGGGTCGCCAGTTCGCGGGTCGGCGCAAGAATAACGGCGCGCGGCTGCCCCGGTTTCGGGCGCTGCGGGTTTTCAGCAAGACGCTGCAGCAACGGCAGGCAGAAAGCGGCAGTTTTGCCGCCACCCGTATGGGAAATACCCATAAGGTCACGCCCTTCGAGAAGTGCCGGGATCGTCGCAGCCTGGATTTCGGTCGGCGCGGAGAAACCAGCAGCTTCAACATTGCGCAGCAGGGGCTCGATCAGGTTGAGCCCATCAAAATTCGTCATAAAGGATAGCCCTTCGTTTATCCGGTCGGCGCCATGTTCACGCCAATGGTGCCTGCTCAAACGCAGTCGAGACCGGTGCATGGCAAAGCAGCCACTGCGTCGGACCCTGCATGAGAGGCAAATGATGTGAGGTTACGACGTCATCACGTCGAAACCGCCCTCGCCTTGTTCATACAGTTCCTGACAGCTCATTCTGTCTTTGCAAGCGAAGGAATGAGCCGGGTGATACAGATGTCTTGCGCATAAGTCAATCAAATGCCTGCGCCGGGCAGCCATGCAAAAACGCGCAGATGACACATTCAACCAAGGCGATTTACGGTTTCGTTTACGATTTGCGGTAAATAATTCAATCGCCACAATCGCTTGTAAGGGGAAAGTTATGCGGTTCCGGGTTGTTACGGGGATATTTTCCATTCCCGCCATTTGTTTACTTGTGCTGCTTGCCATCATCGCAACGGTCGCACTGAATTACCAAACCAGCCTTCGTAACGGGAAATTCGAACAGATTTCCCATCTGACCGAAGGCGCTGTGACCATCGTCAACAGCTATGTCGCCAAAGCCAAAAGCGGCGATATGAGCGAGGACGAAGCCAAGGCTGCGGCATTGGCAATCCTGAATGCCTACCGGTTTGACGGGGCGAACTATATCTATGCGTCTGATTACAGCCATTGCATGGTGCTTGATCCGTTAAGCCCCGAAGATGTCGGCAAATGCAACCCCGACAGCAAGGTTCGCAACATGATCGTCAATACCGCCAAGGCCGGCGGTGGCATCATCACCTATGAAACCAAGAAACCCGGCGAAGGCGACAAGCTGATTGAAAAGGCCGCCTATGTCCGCCCGATCAAGGAATGGGGCTGGGCGCTGGGTGCGGGTGTCTATATGGATGACGTGCAGTCGGAATTCATGTCGATCATCCAGCATATCGCGGTCATTTCGATCATTGCCATTGTCATTGCAGGGTCCCTGTCCTGGGTTGTCGGCACGCGAATCACGCGCAGCATCGTCGGTTTGAACAGTTCAATCCGCACAATCGCCGAAGGCAATTACGATGCCCCGGTCGAAGTCGAATCGCGTTTCGTTGAAATCGGCGATATGGCGCAGGGCGTTCTGGCCTTGCGTGACAAATCCGCACAGGCACAGAAACTTGAATCCGATGCGGCCGTTCAGAAGCAGAAAGCCGAAGAAGAACGTCGCAGCAATATCCGGTCAATCGCCCAGAAACTTGAAAGCGAAGTTGGCGGCATTGCCGGGGCACTTGACCGTTCGATCCAGCGCAGCAACGATCTTGCGATCAGCATGGCCCACAATGCCGACGGCATCCTGGGTCAAAGCCAGCAGGTGGCATCGGCCGCCGGTGAAGTATCGCAGAATGTCGATGCGGTGGCCGCCGCGACCGAAGAACTTTCATCCTCGATCACGGAAATCAACGTTCAGATTTCCCAGATGTCGCACACTGTTGAACGGGCAACCGATGAAAGCCAAAGCGCATCAAACGATGTTGCCGGCCTGTCGGAAACGGTCGAGAAGATCAAGGAAATCATCGGCCTGATCAATGACATTGCCGGTCAGACCAACCTTCTGGCCCTTAACGCAACCATCGAGGCGGCCCGTGCGGGCGAAGCCGGCAAAGGCTTTGCCGTGGTGGCAAACGAGGTCAAGAACCTTGCGACCCAGACCGCCAAGGCAACCGATGAAATTGCCGCCCAGATCAATGCCATTGTTGATGGAACCGAACGTGCCGTAACCGGCATTTCACGGGTTTCGGAAACCATCGAACAGGTGCGCAGTGCATCCACCGCAATTGCCGCGGCCATCGAAGAACAGGGTGCGGCGACCCAGGAAATTTCGGGCAACGCAAACCGCAGTGCGGATGGCGTGAAACAGATTTCCTATAGCGTTGATGAAACCATGAAGAACGCACAAAGCACCACCGATGATGCCGACGAACTGAAATCGGCATCGGCCGAACTTTCGAACCGTTCGGCCGAACTGACCCAGATCATTCACCGGTTCTCGGGCGATCTTTTGAAACAGGCCGGGGATTGATCCCGACCCGATCAACCGACTTTGAACGACATTAAACAAGAAAGGGCCGAACGATTTCGTTCGGCCCTTTTTTCATGTCTGACGTCAAGGGTGCCAAGCACACCGCCCCAATGATCATTCCGCGGGAAGGTCATTTTCCTTGCGGAACGGGTGGGCCGGATAAACGCCCAAAATGCGAACTTCGTGCGAGAAGAATTGCAGTTCTTCGAGCGCGTGGCGCAGGCCAAGCTGTTCGGGATGGGCTTCGACTTCGGCAAAGAACTGGGTCGCGGTGAAGTGGCCTTCGACCATGTAGCTTTCAAGCTTGGTCATGTTGATGCCGTTGGTGGCAAAACCGCCCAGTGCCTTGTAAAGGGCGGCGGCAACGTTGCGCACCCGGAAGACGAAACTGGTGACAACCGGGGTGCCGTCATTGGCGATATCAAGCGGCTCCCGGGCGAGAATGATAAAACGCGTGGTGTTGTGGGCGGCGTCTTCGACCTCGGTACGCAGCACATCAAGGCCGTAAATTTCAGCCGCCAGAACCGGGGCAATCGCGGCAATGGATTTATCGCCGCGATCGGCGACTTCCTTGGCACAGCCGGCCGTATCGGGACCGACCACCGCATTGACACCGAGTTCCTTGCGCAGTTTGCGGCATTGGCCAAGGGCGTGCACGTGGCTGTGGATTTCCTTGATGTCTTCGATCTTTGTGCCCGGTACGGCGACCAGCGCATGGTTAATGCGCAGGAAGGTTTCACCAATAATATGCACGCCCGATTCCGGCAGGATGTGGTGCACATCGGCGACACGCCCGGCCAGGGTGTTGTCAATCGGGATCACCGCCAGTTCGACTTCGCCTTCTTCCAATGCACTAAAGGCGCCTTCAAAGGTCCTGTAGGGTACTGTCGTTGCACCCGGAAAGGCGCGACGGGCTGCCTGATCTGAATAGGCACCGTGCATTCCCTGAAAAGCGATCCTTTGTTGCGCAGTCATCTGGCTGTTTCCTGATAGTTTAGACGGACTTGTATCAACCGCCCCGAACAGGCGGCCTGATAGAAAACCCCAATTGGGGCGCGAACTCAATCCAATGTTTGGAAATCAGGCCCCGAGAACCTGACGGGCCCGTTCGAGATCTTCGGGCGTGTCCACGCCAAGCGGCACGCCATCCACCAGCGCCACCGCAATCACCATGCCGTTTTCAAGCGCACGCAACTGTTCGAGCTTTTCACGGCTTTCAAGTTCGCCCGGCGGCAGGGCAACAAAGCGGTCCAGTGCCGCACGGCGATAGGTATAAAGCCCGATATGATGATAAAGCGGCCCGTCACCATATGGCGCGGTCGCGCGCGTGAAATAAAGCGCACGGGCAAAACGCCCCTTGCCAAAGGCGGCGACCGCCTTGACCACGTTGGGGTTGGTGCGTTCTTCAATGCGGGTGATTTCAGCAGCCAGCGTTGCAATATCGACCGCCGGATCATTGAGCGGTTCAAACACGGCGCGGATATCGGCGGCATCAATGGTCGGCAGATCGCCCTGCACATTGACGACCGCATCATATTTGCCGTCGGGATCGAAAGTTTGCAGCGCCTGATGAACACGATCCGATCCGCTGGGCAGATCCGGGTCGGTCAGAACCGCGATGCCGCCCGCGGCTTCGACCGCATCGGCAATTTCCTGTTCGGCACAGGCCACCAGAACCGGGCCAATCGCGGCCTCGTTCGCGCGTCGCCAGACCTGAACGATCATGGGTTCCCCGCAAATATCGGCCAACGGTTTGTTGGGCAGGCGGGTAGAGGCCATGCGGGCAGGAATTACAACAACAGGATTGCGCGGCGTCGACATTTTGGAACTCCGGTCAGGCATAAATTCCCTGTGTTTGATCTCGCGCAATGCGTGTTCGATCAACGCGATGGCAAAACACGGGTGTGAATCGGCGCGACATTAGCCGGTTTTGGGGAGTTTACGAAAGACGGAAATGTTTTTCCGATGCTACTAGACGAAAGTTCTAGAGCATCCGTTTTCGCCTTGGTGTTTAAGAAAGGTTGATGCAAATCGCTGAAACGTATAGTTTCCCACCGAACAGTTTTGCCTGCGGTAACATGTGTGTTTCTCAACTACGAGGATTGCCAGGGGGGCGCATGGATGAACTGACTATAATGAGAAACCTGAGAGTGATTAGGCTGTAACGGGGTCCCGTCATGAACACGATGGAAATCAACAAGATCGTCGCCGGAGTCATCTGCGCCGTACTTCTGGTAGTGGTTGTCGGCAAAATTGGTGGCGCACTGGTTCATCCCGATGAACTGGAAGCACCGGTTTATCCCTTCTCCGAGGATCTGATGGCGGGTGCGAGTGCCACGACCGCAGCAGCACCGGCTGCGCCGGCCGGCCCGGAACCGATTCTTGCGATGCTGGCATCGGCTGATCTTGCCGAAGGCGAAAAAGTCTTCAAGAAATGCGCATCCTGCCACGATGTCGAAAAAGGCGGCCCGAACAAGACCGGCCCGAACCTTTATGGAATCGTTGGTGCGGCCTTTGCGCATAAAAGCGACTTCTCCTATTCCGATGGCATGGCCAACCATGGCAGCAATTGGGGCTTTGAGGAGCTGAACGAATTCCTTTACAAGCCGCGCGATTACATCGATGGCACGAAAATGAGCTTCGGCGGCCTGAAAAAGGCATCTGATCGTGCTGCTGTCATTGCATGGCTTAATACCAAATCCGACAATCCGCTGCCGCTGCCCGATCCGGCAGAAGCTGCTGCGGCCGAACAGGGTGCCGCCGAAGAAGCTGCTGCACCGGCAGAAGGTGAAGCTGCTGCGCAGTAAGCGGATGTGACGTCATCAGATTTTTCTGATCAGACATTGATTTTTCACAGGGGACAGGTAACTGTCCCCTGTTTGCGTTTGGTGGTCGCGTTTTTGCCGGGACCAGCAGGCAGATGTTATTTGCCGGCCCGATATCGGGTGTTTTGGCAGGCCCTTTGATGCCAACTTCATTCAGGAATGTGCTTTCATGGAAAATCTCGACCGCTTTTTAGAGATCGCCCACAAACTGGCCGATGCGGCCCGCCCGGTTGTGCGCAAATATTACCGCACCCCGGTTGCCGTGGACGTGAAAGCAGATGACAGCCCGGTCACCATTGCCGATCGCGAAGTCGAACGCACCATGCGCGATATCCTGAATGCCGAATTGCCCGATCACGGCATCCTTGGCGAAGAACACGGGCGCGAAAATATCGATGCCGAATATGTCTGGGTTCTTGATCCGATTGACGGCACCAAATCATTCATTTCCGGCAAGCCGAGCTTTGCCACCCTGATTGCGCTTTGCCACCGGGGCAAACCGGTGATGGGCATTATCGATCAGGCGATCACCGATGAACGCTGGGTCGGGGTGATGGGCAAGCCCAGCACCATGAACGGTGCCGAAATCAGTGCGCGCGAATGTGAAGACCTGGCGAGTGCGACCTTCTTTACCACCGCGCCCGAACTTTTCCGCGACAAGACGTTTGCCGCCTATCAGGCGGTTTCCAAACAGTGCCGGGTTCCGATGTACGGGGTTGATGCCTATGCCTATGGGCTGACCGCGCTTGGTCTTGCCGATACGGTGGTTGAATGCGGGCTTCAGGCCTATGATTTCTGTGCGCTGGTGCCGGTCGTCGAAGGGGCCGGCGGGGTGATGACCGACTGGTCGGGCAAGGAACTTGGCATCGACAGTGCCGGTGATGTTGTCGCAAGCGGTGATGCGCGCTGCCATGCCGATGTTCTTGCCACCATCAAGGGCGCGATGGCGTAATCGCGCGCGGTTTCCGACCCGCCAAACAATCAACGACCCGACCCGCCCGGTTGCCGGGCGGGTCCACTGTTTGCTCTACTGTTAACTCCCTTGGCTTCGGCCCGTCCCGATCCGTCGGCGCAATTGTTATTTCACGGTTTTTCGGGCACACTTTTGCGATGAAACAACCAGTCGGGGAAACAACCAGTCGGGTCGGGCGATGTTTGAATGGGTGATCATTCTTTTTCTGGGATCGGGGCTGGTTTACGGACTGTTTTCCCGCCGCCTGCAACGGCGCAATATTTCATCACCGATGATGATGGTTCTAAGCGGGGCACTGATTGCCTTGCCGCTGGGCATCTGGCATGAGGCACCGCTTCGGGCGCTGAGTGGCGGGCTTCATTTCGCCACCCGTTTTGCCGAGATGACGCTTGCGATCATTCTGTTTCTTGATGCTGCGGTTCTGAATTATCGCAAGGAACAGGCGGCCAAGAACATTGCGTTGCGGCTGCTTCTGATTGGTTTACCGCTGACCATTTTGGCGACCTGGGGCTTTATTGTCGGGCTTGATGACAGTGTGCGGCTGATCCCGGCACTTATTCTTGCACTGATTGTCAGCCCGACCGATGCCGCCCTTGGCCGTCCGGTTCTTGAGAATCGGGACGTGCCCGACCCGGTGCGCCAGGGCATCAATATCGAAAGCGGGCTTAATGACGGGCTGGTCTTGCCGGTCTTTACCACGGCGGTTTTGCTTGAAGCCAATCTTCTAAGCAACGGGCATCAGGGCTGGATCAAGGAAGCGTTGCTTGAAATTTCGGCAGGTGCCGGGATTGGCATCGGATGCGGGTTCGTTCTGGGCAAGATCGTCAATCATGTGGTGACCCGCGACATGATTGTTGACCGGTTTGAACGGCTGCTTGGTGTGCTTGCCGCGATCCTGATCTATCTTTTGGCCGAACAGCTTGGCGGCAACGGCTTTGTCGCGGCCTTTGCCGGGGGGCTGTCGCTTAATATTTCCAGTGACCGGGTGCGCGACACCATCGAAAGTTTCGGCGAGGCAGAGGCAGAACTTCTGACCATGCTGACATTCTTTGTGTTCGGGATGATTGTCGTGCCGGCGGTGTATGAAAGCTGGACTTGGGAGATGCTGGCATTTTCGGTTGCAAGCCTTGTGATCCTGCGCCCGCTTTGTGTGTGGATCTGCATGATCGGGTCGCCCTACAGCCCGGGGGAAAAGCTTTATATCGGGTGGTTCGGGCCGCGCGGGATTGCCTCGGTGATCTATATGCTGATCATGGCGACCCTGATTGATCCGGGCGAATTCATGCCACTTTTTGCCGCCGGAACCATGATCATCTGCATCAGCATCGTCGCCCACGGCATCAGTGCCGCCCCCGCATCGCGCGCCCTTGTGCGCTATCTGGCAAAAAGATCCGCCAAGGATTGAGATGCCATCATTGAAATGTCACCGGGCCGGGATGGGGGGCCGGGGTGGAGAATTGGCATGTCTTTCGCCAGCATCCCATAACAGGCATGTGACCGGACCTTCATGACTGATGCATGTGGCCGGTGCTTGTAGCCGGTGCTTGTAACCGGTGCCGCCCTCCAACATCTGCGGCCAATAGCTGAGGCCAATACATACCGGGCGCGCACGACAAATCACGGCACAGCATCGCCCCGCGAGATGCCGGATGGCTCGGGATGGTGATGGCGCAGGGTGGTGGATGGCGATGGATTATGACGGATGGCAAAGGAAGTCTTCCGGGTGCAAGGCCGGACTATTGCTGGCTGATGGCCAGCCGTGCGCCAAGGGCAATGAACATGGCACCAAGGGCGCGCTGCAACCATGCGCCAAGTTTTTTGTGGCCCCTGATCCGAATGGCTGCCGCCGCGACCATCAGGACAAGCGTGCTTTCAACCACAAGCCCGATCAGATTGACGACAGATCCCAGCACCAGAAACTGCATCGCGCCATCACCGCTGTGCGGATCAACAAATTGCGGCAGAAACGCCATGAAAAAGATCGCGACCTTGGGATTAAGCACATCAATCATCACGCCCTGTCGCCATGCCTGAAAGACCGTCATCGGCCTGGTGGAAATCGCAATGGCCGGGGTACTGGTACTGTCTTCATTCCCATCACGGCCCGGTTTACCTGCAAAGCTTGCGCGCAATGCCCCGATGCCCAGCCACACCAGATAGGCCACCCCGACCCATTTGACGATGGCAAAGGCAAGGGCCGACGTCGCAAGGATCGCCGACAGACCAAGAGCCGCAGCCAAGACATGCACAAAGGCACCCGACACCACGCCAAAACTCGAAAACAGTCCGATCTTGCGGCCATGCACGGCGGTTTGGCCAACGATATAGGCCATATCAGGCCCCGGCGAGATATTGAGTAAAAAGGCCGCTATCAGAAACGGGCCATATTGCACCAGAAGGTCGAACATCAAAGCTGCTCGCGGCCATAATAGATCAGATCGATTTCAAGCGCCTTGCCACCGGCCTCAAGCACCATGTTGGAAACCTGTCCGCGATGGTGGGTTTGATGATTGAACATATGACCCAGCACCAGATCACGCGGCATGGTATAGGCCCCGGCGGTAACCGACTGATAGGTCAGATCCGATGCAATCACCTCGTCAGTCAGGGTTGCGATGAAATCGGCAATGTCCCGATCCTGTGCGACGCGCGCAGCACGCAAATCATCAAAATCGGCAAACAGAATGGTATCAAGCGCCATGGCAACCGGTACGCCACTGAGCCGCGACAACCACAAGCGATCAGCGACCAAAAGATGGTTCAGGGTACGCATGATCGACGGAAAGAACGCCCGGCGCGGCGCATCAAGTGCATCAGGCGGCAGGGCGGCACAGGCATCATAGACATGCCGGTTGGCCCAGGCATTGTAATCTGCCAGACGCTTGAAATAGGCCACACTGTTCATTCTGATCTCCGTTGACGGGCGGTTGCGCGACCGCAGTGCTCAGGGCTTGAGCCCGGTCGGACTACCGGCAACCTGTTCAAGCACGACCGCCGCCGGTTTGGGAACACGTTTGGTCAGAATAACCACATTGCCCACCAAAGTCAGGCCCACACCCCAGATGACGTGGCTGGTCCAGTGGAAATCCTCAAACCAGGTCGACAGCAACAGTGCCACCACCGGAAACATCACCGAACTGTAGGCCGCCCGATCCGGCCCGATCTTGCCCAGAAGGGTCAGATAGAAGCCGAATGCCAGCACCGATCCAAACAGCGACAGATACACAAGGGCGGCAATAAAGCTTGGGCTGGTATCGAAGGTCACCGGGATTCCGGCAAGCCCGATATAGGCAAACAGCAGAACCGAGCCATAGAGCATGCCAAAGGCATTGGCCTGCAACACCGGAATACCGCGCGCATGGTTGCGCGCCGAAGCCATATTGCCAAGAGATGCGATATAGCTTCCGGCAAGCGACACCAGAAGGCCGATGCTGCCCCCGGTCGCCAGATCGAATGCCGCAAGATCATCGGCAAATACCATCGCAATGCCCGAAAGCCCGATCGCCGCCCCGATCAGGGTGCGGGTTTCAGGACGACGGCGGAAAAAGATCACGCCATTGACCATGTTCATGATCACGATGGTCGAAAACACCACCGCCAGCAGACCTGATGTCAAATGCGCACTGGCAACATAGATCAGAACATAGTTCAGCGAAAACAGGCACACCCCGAGTGCCGCCATGAAGAAATGATCGCGCAGACCAAACCGCATCGGCAAACGGCGCACCACACACCAGGCCATCAAAATAAACGTCGCCAGCGCAAAACGCAGGGCCACGGCGACTTCCGGCGCAACGGTAAGCTGATACTGAATGGCGATCCAGGTCGATCCCCAGATTAAAACGACAGCGGCATAAAGACCGAACATGGTCGGGGTGCTCCAAAAAAATTGAAGCAGCAATTTAAGCCAGAACCCACCACGCACCAAACCAGCATTTTTGATCCACACATTAGTACATCTAATGCAAATCCGCCCAATCTAATGCATCAGGCATCGAGGTTTGGCGGTGCACTGAATGGGGCGTGGGTTGAGGGAGGCGCGGGTTGGGTTGGTTCCGGTTCCGGGTGTAGGTCCGGGGTGCAGGTGCAGGTTTGTCTATTCCCTGCACCTGACTGATCAAGGTGATTTATGGCCGGTTTCAGGCTTTTTTGCCCGGTGCCTTGGTCGTCGATGATGTGTCTGCGACGTCTTTTGCCGCCGTCGGGGCGGGTGTTTTCGCAGCGTCGCTAGATTTGTCATCGGGTGCCGAGAGGTCGGATGGGCTCGACGCGCGGTCCGGATCGGGATTTGCATCCTGATCCGGATCCGTAACCGGGTTTTCGGATGGGTCACCGGTGAGTTCATCATCGCTGTCTTGATCATCCGTCGGCAGCGCCGTGGCCGGGGTTCCGGCAGTCAAAGCCGCATTCTTTTCCGCGCGTTTGCGTTTCTGCCAGTCTTTCCAGATTTCAAGCAATTCGGCGCGCGACTGGAAGATCGGAATGCGGCGTTTGGGTTTGGCTTTTTGCTGTTCAACGGCAAGGCCGACTTCGATCACGCCATGTTCATCATCGGTCCGGCGCACGATCAGCTCAACCGTTCCGTAAGGCACACGGTCGCCGAGTTCGACATCACCAGACAGATCGCGTTTGAGGATATCGGCCACCGTCAGTTCGGCATCGTCTTCGTCGACGGCAAAGCCGTAAAGACGGCCGATATCGGCAATATGGGTATCGGGCGGGAAGCTGAAATCGCCAAACAGGTCGATGTCATTGGCCCCCTCTGCCGGGCCGGCAAACAGCTGATCAAGCAGCTCGACATGGCGCGGCGGGGTGATGATATAGACCTGATCACCCGCCTGAATATGGCCGGCCGAATGCGGGCGCAAAGAAGCACCATCGCGCAAAATCAGGCTGGGTCGGGCCCAGCGCGGAATGCGCTGACCGGTGGCAACCGCACTGGCTTCGTGCACCCGATAGACCACGATTTCCTGATTGGCATTGCCCGGCAATTCCAGATCAATACGATCGACCGGCCCGTGACGGGGCGGCACGATAATGCCCAACCATTTCGCAACCCGCCGGATCGTCCAGCCCTGCAACAGAAGCGACGTGATCACGACGATGAAGGCGGTATTAAACAGAAGCTGGCCTTCGGGGATGCCTTCGACCATCGGCACGATGGCAAGCAGGATCGACACCGCCCCGCGCAAACCGACCCACGAAATAAAGGCGGTATCATTGCGCGAGAAATTAAAGAACATCAGGCACAGCCACACCGCGACCGGCCGCGCGACAAAGACCAGCACCAGTGCCAGGATCACACCCGGAACAATCACCGCCCCGAATTCGGATGGTGTTGCCAGAAGACCGAGCGTGACAAACATCGCGATCTGGGCAAGCCAGGTGGTGACATGCTGAAAACGCCGGACGCCGACACTCATATGCATCTTGCTGTTGCCGGCAAACAGACCGGCGACATAGACGGCAAGAAATCCGCTGCCGCCCAGAATACTGGTCGCACCAAACAGGGCCAGCGCACAGGCCATGGTAATGATCGGCACCAGACCCGGTTCAAGTTTGACACGGTTGATCATCTGAACCAGCGCATAGCCGCCCGCCACACCAAACACCGTGCCAAGCCCGATTTGCAGGATGAAGCGTTGCAGCAATTCAACAGCGATATTGTCGCCACCGCCCAGAATGATCAGTTCGACCAGCGAAATGGTCAGAAACACCGCCATCGGGTCGTTCGAACCCGATTCAACTTCCAGCGTGCTGCGCGTACGATCACGCAGATTGATCCCGCCAACCCGCAACAGGAAAAACACCGCCGCGGCGTCCGTCGAACTGACAATCGCCCCGAACAGCAATGCCACCAGCCATGGCACATCGAGCACCAGCCAGGTCACGCCGCCAATCACAAAGGTCGTGATCATCACCCCGATCGTGGCCAGTACCAGTGACGGGGCAGCGGCAATTTTCAACGTTCGAAGCTGGGTTTCAAAGCCGCTGTCAAACAGGATCAGGGCAAGCGCGATCGAGCCGATAAAATAGGCCAGCGGCGCATTGTCAAACATGATGCCGCCAATGCCGTCTTCACCGGCACCAAGGCCGACAAACAGAAACACCAGCAGCAAAGGCGCGCCGACCCGGAAACTGACAAGGCTTGTGAAAACCGCGACCACAACCAGAATCGATGCAATCAGGATTACCAGATTCATCGATTCAATCATGTTGGGGCTCCTCTGTCGGGAATGTCAGAACGGGATCAGTCGGCAATTCGCATCGCAATATCGCATCAGATACTTAGGAAATGATGACCGGAAATGCCACCACAGCAGATAGTTCCGAATTTCGTCCGAATTATGAAAGCCGATCAGTCATTTTCCAGTTGAGCCGGAACAAACATGGTTTCCTTTGCCGTCGACAGGGCAATTTCCGGAAGCACTTCGACAACGCCGGGCATTTCCTTGATCGTGTCGGAAACAAAGCTTTCGAGATGGGCGGTATCGCGCAAACGCAATTTGACCAGAAAATCAAACCGTCCGGTCATGTGATGACATTCAAGTACCTCGTCGGCCTTGATCAGCGATTTGACCAGTTTCTTGTTGCCCTTGGCCGGGTCGGTGCGAAGCCAGACCATGGCGGTCAGTGCGCGGCCGATTGCCTGCGGATCAACCGCAATGCGATAGGCCTGAATGACCCCCTGTTCGCGCAATTTGCGCACCCGATCATTCACCGCAGAAACCGACAATCCCACCTTGGTCCCCAAAACCGAATAGGACAGCGATGCGTCTTCCTGCAGGATGTCGATCAATTTGCGATCAATAGCATCCATTTATCTTCCCCCTGATGGATTATTGTCGACGGCCCTGATCTTACACGAAAAGCCGGCTTGCGCGAACTGTTCGCCAAAATCGGTGGGGCTGCCATGCGCAATTAGTATGATAAATCGCGCCGTGCAGACTGGATTTTTTCCAAAATCACGCTTATTCGTTGAGGATAATGGTTTTTTCACGCGTCACCACCGACAACACAGCCCTTAAGGGCGCCCTGCTGATGATCACTGCCGCGCTGTGTTTTGCGGCGATGGCGGTGCTTATCCGGTATGTCACGCGCGATGTTCATCCGTTCGAGGCGGCATTTTTCCGCAACTTTTTCGGCCTGTTGCCGATGGTACCCTGGCTGATCGGCAATGGCCTTGGCGGATTGAAAACCGAACGGTTCAAGTTGCATTTCCTGCGCGGGGCATTGGGGTTTGGCGCGATGTCGTGCCTGTTTACCGCGCTTGCGATCACGCCGGCCGCCCAGGTGATTGCGATCAACTTTACCCTGCCGATCCTGACCACGGTGCTGGCTGCGATCATTGTACGCGAAACAGTACGCGCACGGCGCTGGAGTGCGGTTGCCATCGGCTTTGTCGGGGCCATGGTGATTATCCGCCCGTTCGGACAGGATTTTGAAACCGGTGCGATCCTGGCACTTTTTGCGACCCTGTTCATGGCGTGCGCGATGACGACGGTCAAAATGCTGTCGCGTACCGATAGTGCCAATGCCATCGTGACATGGATGGGGCTGGTCATGACGCCCTTGTCACTGCCGCCTGCGATCTATTTCTGGCAAACGCCGAGCCTGTGGCAATTGTTCATCATGTTGCTGATTGCGGTCACGGGAACGGCTGGCCAGCAGCTTCTGGTGCGGGCCTATCGCACGGCCGATCAGTCCTATGTGATGATTTTCGATTTCCTGCGCCTGCCCTTTGTCGCGGCCATGGCCTTTGTGATGTTTGGCGAGGTGGTTGATCTTTGGACCTGGGCCGGGGCGGCATTGATTATTGGATCGGCGCTTTATATCGCGCGCCGAGAAGCGGTTCTGGCCAAGCGTGCCAAGATGGCCGCCCGCGTCCCAACCACGGCCCCGGCCGATCCGCAAGCCATTCCGGCGACCAGACCGGATCGCCCCGAACAAGGCCCGGCTGATACCGATCAGCACAGTAATACCGGCGACAACAGACAGGAAAGAACACCCGATGCGTGATCGGTTCAACGCCCTTCCCCCTTATTTGCAGGCATCCGTCTTTGGGGTGATGGCGTCGATCAGTGCAGCGATCTTTTCGGTGTTTGTCCGACTTGCCACCGAACATATCGATCCGCTTCAGGCGGTGTTTTTCCGCAATCTGTTCGGACTGATCCTGATTGCGCCCCTGGCTTTTCGAAGCGGTCTGGCGCCGCTCAAGACCAGGCGTCTGCCGATGTTTGTGTTGCGCGCCGTGCTGTCGATGGGGGCAATGAGTTTCTGGTTTTCCGCGATTGCGGTGATGCCGCTGGCCGAGGCAACGACATTGAATTTTACCGTGCCGCTGTTCGGAACGGTTCTGGCGGCGATTTTTCTGGGTGAGCGGATCCGAAGATACCGGGTTGCGGCCCTTCTGGCCGGTTTTTGCGGGGTCCTGATCATCATCCGCCCGGGCAGCGAAACCATGCAGGTCGCCAGCCTGCTTCCGATTGCAGCAGCAATTTGCATGGCCAGTGCGGGATTGACGATCAAATCACTGTCACGCACCGAAAATCCGACGACGATCATTCTTTACATGATGGCCCTGACCACGCCGATGACCCTGATCCCGGCCTTGTTTGTCTGGCAAACACCAAGCTGGACGGCGATCGGCCTTATGGCGGCGGGGGCGTTCATGGCCAACATCACCCAGATTTGCAACACCAACGCATTCCGGGTTTATGATTACGGCTTTGTCATCGGGTTCAATTATTTGCGCCTGCCCTTTGTGCTGGTGATTGCATTGGTGATGTTTGGCGAAGTGCCCGAAATCTGGCTTGTGCCCGGTGCGGGACTGATTATCGGGGCGGCCCTGTTCATTGCGCGCCGCGAGGCCAAGCTCAATCGCGAAGCCAACCGGATCAAGCGCGGCCCGTCATCAACCGCAAGCGATCTTGACCCGCCACCAGCCAAATCCTGATCGCCCCCCAACGCAAAGGTTCCCTGATGATGCCCGGTTCAGTGACAACATGGTTTGAAGGCCAGCCTGCATCGATCCGGGCCAGTTTCTTTGCGCTTGCCGCGGCTGTCCTTGCGGCCTGTTTTACCCTGACCATCCGGTTTGCCACCGCGGAAATCCATCCCTATCAGGCGGTGTTTCTGCGTTTTGCCTTCGGGCTTTTATTGATGGTGCCGATGGTGATGAAGGTCGGGGTCGCAACCCTTGTCACCAGGCGCTTGCCCTTATTCGGGGTGCGCGGGGTTCTGTCAGCCGCCGAGATGAGTTTGTGGTTCATGGCCGTGCTGTATCTGCCGCTGGCCGAGGCGACGACGCTTAATTTCACCGTGCCGCTTTTTGGCACCATTCTGGCGGCCCTTGTCCTGCGCGAGACGGTGCGTATTCACCGCTGGCTTGCGGTTGTGATCGGTTTTGTCGGGGTGGGACTGATCATTCAGCCCGGAACCGATGCCATGCAACCGGCCAGTCTTTTCCCAATTGCGGCGGCCATGTGCATGGCCTGTGCCGGGATGATCACCAAGCAACTGGTCAGCACCGAAAGCACCACGTCGCTGTTGTTTTATCTGATGGTGATTACGACCCCGGTGTCATTGATCCCGGCACTTTTTGTCTGGCAGACGCCAAGCTGGACGGCCATCGGCCTGATGGCGGTAGCGGCCCTGATGATGAATGTGATGCAGATCTGTAACGTCAAGGCATTGCAGCTTGCCGATTACAGCTTCTTTGTCGGGTTTTCCTATTTGCGATTGCCGATTATCGCCATCCTTGCCCTGATCCTGTTTGGCGAAGTGCCCGATATCTGGATCATTCCGGGCGGGGCGATGATTATCGGGGCGGCAATTTATGTTGCCCTGCGTGAACGCAAACTTGCGCGTAAAATGGCCAATGACAACAGCGTGACCATCCCGGCCCAGGACCCGCAGGGCGAAACAATCCCGCGCAAATAACCCGGTTTCACACGATTCCCGCACCGCCAAAATGGGGTGACAGAATAGCCTTGCCCGTTAAAGATATAATTTGGTATAGGAATACCAGATTAAGTGAAATCATCAAAAAAACGGGAGGCTTCACGCCATGCAGATCAAGGGTTCCATCGCCATTGTAACCGGGGCGGCATCGGGGCTTGGTGCGGCGACGGCCGCCGTTCTGGCCGGGGCCGGGGCGAAAATTGTTGCCTTTGATCTGAACGAAGCCGGGGCGAAGGCCACCGCAGAAAAGCTTGATGGTGTCGGATTTGGCGTTGATGTGTCCGATGCCGTCAGTGTCGAAAAGGCGGTGTCTGATGTGGTTGCGTCGGTCGGCACACCGTCCATTCTGGTCAATTGCGCCGGGATCGTGCATGGCGAACGCATTGTCGGACGCGAAGGACCGGCCGATCTTGCGGCCTTTGCGCGCGTGATCAATGTCAATTTGATTGGCACATTCAACATGATGCGGGTTGTGGCAAACGCCATGAGCAACAATGACCCGTCGGCCAGTGGTGAACGTGGCGTGATCATCAACACCGCATCCATCGCCGCCTTTGAAGGGCAGATCGGACAGGCGGCCTATGCCGCATCGAAGGGCGGGGTGGCGTCCCTGACCTTGCCGGCGGCGCGCGAACTTGCCCGCCACGGCATTCGGGTCGCATCGATTGCGCCCGGCCTGTTTGGCACGCCGATGTTGATGGGACTTCCCGACGAGGTTCAGGAAAGCCTTGCAGCCAATACACCGTTCCCCAAACGTCTGGGCGATCCGGCGGAATATGGCCGGTTGGCGATGCATATCTGTGAAAATGAAATGATCAATGGCGAGACCATCCGGATTGATGGCGCGGTACGACTGGAACCGAAATAGTCCCGCATAACCGGTTCCGGATATGCTCCAATCACCGCAGCCACATGCACCCTGCCGTCCCCCACCGGCAGGGTGTTTTCGTTTTCAGGCGCCTACTGGCCCGATGCCTTGTCACAGAAACTTGCCAGATCAATGTCCTTTTGCGTGACACCGCCGGCGTCATGGGTGGTCAGGGTCACCGCGACCTTGTTATAGACATTGAACCATTCGGGATGGTGATCCATCTTGTCCGCCATCAGGGCGACCCGGGTCATGAAACCGAAGGCCGCATTGAAATCGCCAAATTTGAAGGTCCGTTCGATTGACAGCCCGTCTTTGGCAAGCTGCCAGTCCTTCAGGGATTTCAGCGCCGTTTCGATGGCGGATTTTTCAAGTTTTTTCATATCGTTGCCTCCTGACTGTTTTCCGGCATGGTGACCGGTAAAACCTTGCGGTATCAGACCATAAAAGGCCATCTAACCCAACAGATGATGCACACGGTCACGCAAGACCGGCAAAAGATCGGCTTCGAACCACGGGTTCTTTTTCATCCAGGCGGTGTTGCGCCAGCTTGGATGGGGCATCGGCAACAGATTGTCGGGCAGATAATCGGCAAAGCGATGCACGGTTTCGGTCATGGTTTTGGCCCGCTGTCGCCCCAGATAGTAGCTTTGCGCATATTGCCCGATCAGCAGGGTCAATTCGATATCAGGCATATGATCCAGCAATGCACGATGCCAGGCCGGTGCACATTCGGGTCGGGGTGGCAAATCCCCGCCGCGCTCAAACCGGCCCGGATAACAAAAGCCCATCGGCATGATCGCAAGCTTTGCCGGGTCATAAAAATCATCGACTGACAGATCAAGCCAGTCACGCAACCGATCACCGGACGCATCATTCCAGGGCAGACCGGTTTCATGAACCCGGGTGCCCGGGGCCTGCCCGATGATCAGAATGCGGGCGCCCTTTGCCATGCGGATCACCGGACGCGGTCCCAACGGCAATGCGTCGGCACAGATGCGGCATGCCCGCACATCGGACAACAGCGCATCAAGTGCCCGATCCCCGCCCGGCGGGTCAATTTCTGGCAAATCACCACGCAGACCGGGCATGGGTTATTTGACCTCGGACTCTTGGATCACCCATTCCTCGGCGGCGGCATCGGCGTACCATTCCTTCATCGCAGGCAGATCAAGGATCGCCTGCATATAGGCATTGCCAACCGGGTCAAGATCGACGCCATAGGTTTTGAACCGTGTTACCACCGGGGCATACATCGCATCGGCAATCGAAAAATCGCCAAACAGGAAATCCCCGCCCTGCCCATATTGCGTGCGGCACATTTTGAAAATCCCGGCGATGCGGGCAATGTCCGTGTCCACGCCATCTGCCCGCCCCAGCCCCGGCAGGCTTTGGCGGCAATTCATCGGCATATGGGTGCGAAGGGCAGAAAACCCGCCATGCATTTCAAGCGACACCGCCCGCGCAATCGCGCGCACATCGATATCAAGCGGCCATAGCAAGGTGTCCGGGCGGCTATCGGCGATATATTCAAGAATGCCCAGGGCCTCCCAGATGGTTTTGGTGCCATCATAAAATGCCGGGACTTTGGCCGTCGGCGAAAAGACCGGGGCCTTTGCCGCCCATTCATCGGTTCGCAGCGGTACCAGCCGTTCTTCGAAATCGATCCCGGCCACTTTGAGGCCGAGCCATGCGCGCAGCGACCAGGATGAGTAATTCTTGTTGCCGATATAAAGAACGGGGCGCGTTTCCATGATGATGTCTTTCTGTTCGGGGACGATGATCCCGTGGCCGGGACACCGGAACTATCGGGTGTTTGGATTTCGGGTTCAAGCCCATCTCGGGAATTTGATTTACCGTTTTTGATGCCCCGGACGTCGTAAAGATCAGAGGCGGCATCATTTCAGTTTGCCCCGTATGCATCATCTGGTTCAGGGGGCTTTATGCCGGTATCACTTCGTCGATTTGTCTTTACCGCCGCGTCGCTGTTTGGTGTTGTCCATGCAGGTATGGCAATTGCCGATGACCAGCCCAAAGCACCAACCATCATGGCCCCGACCGAGGTGATTTATGAACATGTGGTGCATTCGGATCTTTTGGGCCGTGACATGCGGCTTCTGGTCTGGAAACCCGATCATGATGCGCCCAAAGACGGGTTTCCGGTGATTTACAGCTTTGACGGGGAAACATCGATCACGGCCTTTGCCGAATTTGCCGCACAGGCCGGTGTTCTTGGCGCAAGATACAAACTCAGCGCCCCGATGATTGTTGCCTTTGCCGAAATGCCCGGCGCGCACAGCAATGACCAGCGGATGTATGATTTCACCCCGTTTGCCGAAACCTATGAGCTTCATGAACGGCCCAATATGCTTGAATGGCCGAAACTGGGCGGCGGGGATATTTACCTTGATGCGGTGATGACGGAATTCAAACCGTTCATCGCCGCGCAATATGCCATTGATCCGGATCGCGAAACCCTGTTTGGGCATTCACTTGGCGGGATGATGGTGTTGCACACGCTTGCCACCCGGCCCGATGCGTTTGATGCCTATGTCGCGGTCAGCCCGTCGCTTTGGTTTAACCGGCCGCAACGGTTTGACGAAATCCGCGATCTGATTGCCAATCCCGATTTCGCACCGGCCCGGCCAATACCGGTCATGATCACGGTCGGGGCCGATGAGTCGGACCTGACAGCATGGGACAAGATGCGCCTTCCCTCAGATCATCAGGAACGGCGCCTTAAATGGAAAAAGATCAATGCCATGGTCGATAATGCCCGCGCATTGGCGGCCCTGATCGCGCGTGATAGCAGTGCCAAGATCGATCTGGATTTCTCGGTGCTTGATCGCACCAACCACCATACCGCCAAGCCGATCACGATGTATCGGGCAATCGAAATGGCCATGACCCCGCGCGAGACCCCGTAACAGGCAACGGCAAACGCAAGCGGCGTGAGTGGCGCATCGGACGCGAGAAGCTCAACCGCGGCGAAAAACGCGGTGAGTGCATCAGGCGCAAAAGACTCAACCAGTGCGAAAAGCGCGGGGAGCTCGAGAGGCGTGGGCGGCTCAACCGCGGCCAAAAACGCGGTGAGAGCAAAAAGCGTGAGAAGCTCAATCGGTGCGAAAGGCGCGGCAGGAGCGAGAGGCGTGGCGGATACCGGGGGACTGGGGGCTGCATGACCGCGTCGCCGCATTACGGCATTACGGCGCTTCGGCTTTGCGGGGTTGCGGCGTGGCAGCATGATCGCCCAACCGCCGAAGGGTCACTTTGTGCAGGCAACCATGATTGTCATCGTTGCACCCCCGCGCCCGATATGACCGATGGGGCCAACGGGCCCAATGCCGGCGGTCGGCCTGATCGGATGGATCTGTTCAATCGGGCTGGCGGGGTTTTGTTTTCTGGAATTGCCCTGTGACGGTGGCAGCCTTAAGATCGCGACACATATCTTGTTCTGACAGCCGGGCTGTGCCCGCAAATCTGTCAGCCATCACCCGTCGCATGTCACCAGCAGGGAAGTCTGAAATTGTTCGACCACATTATCGCACGCGATCATTCCACAAACCCGATCACCATCACCCCGATTGCCGAGGGCGATTTCCAAAGCTGGCTTTCGGATCAGTCCGAAAGCACCAAGGCCTGGGTGGCGGCAAACGGCTATGAGGCAAAGCGCGGTACGCAGCTTGCCCTGCCCGGCACCAACGGGGCGTTTGGATCGGTCCTGATCGGTTATGTCGATGATGCCAAGGCGATCTGGGATTTTGCCGGGCTTCCGACCAGCCTTCCCGAAGGTGTTTATGGCCTTTCGGCCAGCATTTCAGACAATGCGGCCCTTTATGAAAAGGCAGCCCTTGGTCTTTATCTTGGCGGATATCACTTTGACCGGTATCGCAAGGATGACGGCAAAAAGGACAAGCGCGCCAAAATCGCCCTGCACGACAACGACGCCACCAAGCGTGCGGAAAATGTCGCGCGCGGCATCGGGCTTGCCCGTGATCTGATCAATATTCCGGCCAATGACATGGGCCCGGCCGAACTTGAAGCCGCGGCACGGACACTGGGCGAAGAGTTCGGCGCCAAGGTCAGTGCGATTGTCGGTGAAGAGCTTTTGAAACAGAACTTCCCGGCCATTCACACGGTCGGTCATGGCAGCGACCGCGAACCGCGCCTGATTGATCTTGTCTGGGGCGATGAAAATGCACCGAAAATCACCCTGGTTGGCAAGGGCGTGTGCTTTGACACCGGTGGCTATGACCTTAAGCCGTCCAGCAACATGCTTTTGATGAAAAAGGATATGGGGGGTTCGGCACAGGTTCTTGGCCTTGCGCGGATGATCATGGCGGCCAAGCTTCCGGTGCGTTTGCGCGTTCTGATCCCGGCAGTCGAAAACATGGTTTCGGGTCGCGCCTATCGCCCGAGTGACATTTTGCAAACCCGCAAGGGCATCACGGTCGAGGTCGGCAATACCGACGCCGAAGGCCGTCTTGTCCTGTCCGATGCACTGACCCTTGCCGCGGCAGAAGATCCGGAAATGCTGCTTGATTTTGCCACCCTGACCGGGGCGGCGCGCGTTGCACTTGGTCTTGGCCTGCCGGCACTGTTTTCCAATGATGATGATCTGGCCAACGGGCTTATGGAAAACGGGTTGGCGCTGAACGATCCGTTGTGGCGTCTGCCGCTGTGGGATGATTACCGCAGCCAGCTTGATAGCAAGGCTGCCGACATGAACAACATTTCCGGATCACCGTTTGGCGGGGCGATCATTGCCGCCCTGTTCCTGGACCGCTTTGCCGAAGGTGCAAAAAGCTGGGCACATATCGATCTGATGGCCTGGAACCCGACCGACCGTCCGGGTCGCCCGACCGGTGGCGAAGCCCAGGGAATTCGCGCTGCTTTCAAGCTGATCGAAGATCGTTTCGGTAAGTAAACAATCATAAAAACCATCGGCAACGATTGTTGCCACCGCACGGATCAGGGATCACGGGCATATTACCTTCATGCTTTGTGATCCCTGGCTTACAGCCCGAAAACGGGTGGCCGCGCGACCGTTTCAACCCAGAGCAAAAAAGCATCGGGCTGCATATTTCCCAATAAGACCTTTGACATATGCGCAACCGTCAGGTAGACAGATTACGTATTCGTAACAAATTAATTGTTAGGCACAAGCATGTCGATCGAGATCAAACCGTCTCAGGCGCTCGACCTTTGGCGTATCGCGATTGTAGAAAGTGTGCGTCGGGATTCACCCGATCTTTCTGCCCGGCAAATGGCCTTGTTGCTTAATGTTTACCTGACCCCTGCCCCGCATACAGTGCGCGGCCTGTCAGAAGCCCTGAACATCTCCAAACCCGCAATTACCCGTGCACTGGACCGCCTGAGTTCGCTTGGCATGGTCAAACGCAAGGTCGACGAAGAAGACCGCCGTTCTGTCCTGATCCAGCGGACCGTCAAGGGATCGGTTTTCCTGCGTGAATTTGGCGATATCATCGTTTCGGCGGGCAAGGAAACCGAATGACCTGATCACACTGGCCGGTAAAACACCGCCAGATCATCGATCAAAAACCCCGGTCATGCTAGGTCATGAATGACATTCGGGGTCGCCGAAACCAAGAACCGGCATTTAGGACAAGATCCCTTCCCCATTTTACATCCGCATCATCTGATATGGCGAAAACACGCTATATACAGACCAGTCGGTTTGTATGGCGTCCTTTTACGTCATATTGGCCCGGCGCGTTTTTATCAATGATAACAGATTGTTGCAGGCAGATCGGTCAGACGGAACTCATCCCACACATCGCAGATACCCGAACACACAGATCACAATGCCAATGATCAGTGACGGGTGCCCGCGACACTTTCGGGCATCTCGATCAGCGATAAAAGCCCGGCTGCGATGATCAAAATGCCACCAGAGACACGCGCAATGACATTTGTGCCGCCGCGTCTGATCAGCCAGGGCATGATCCGCGCGGCCCCCATCGCGTAAATCATTACGAAAGTGTAATCAAGAACCACAAAGGTTGCCCCCAGGATCAGCAATTGTGGTGCAAGCGGTGCCGTCGGGTCGACAAATTGCGGGAACAATGCCCCGAAAAAGGCAATTGCCTTGGGATTGCCAGCGGCAACAAGGAAGCCTTCGCGGAACAGCTTGCGCCTGCTGACCAGCTCATAAACACCGGTATTTTTTATTTCGATACCGGTTTGGTCCTTGTTTTTCGGGGACTTGCGAAAGAATGACATCAAACCGATGACCAGTAGGAAAGCAACACCGCACCATTTCACCACTGCAAAGGCGGCTGCCGATGTTGCAAGAACCGCCCCCAACCCGACAGCCGCAATCACCATCTGGATCATGTTGGCGCTGACATCCCCAAGGGCGGTCATCAGGGTTGGACGCGCGCCATAGCGCAAGGCGTGAGACATGCCGATCAGAATACTGGGGCCCGGTGTCAGGACCATCAGAAAGACAAGGACAGTAAAACTCAGCCAGATTTCGAACGACATGGTGGGGCTCCGCTAAATTGCTTGCACCGGAATAGCACAGCGGGCCGGTCACACAATTGCATCCTGCGCAATCGCCCCATGCGTCCGTCGGCGCACGCCAGATGTGGCAGACAAGACGCGCTGCCACAGACACCCCCGGGGCCATGCATGCCACGGCAATACCGCGAAGGGCCAATACGGGGTGCTTGAGGCGTCCAGGAAAGCCGTGAAGGAGGAAGAGGGGAGCTTGATGGCCTGTTGCCTGAGGCCAGAGGCGGGAGACGGAAATTGGACGGTGGACGGTGGACGGTGGACGGTGGACGGTGGAGGGAGGCATATGGGCGATGTTTTGCAAATCACGGTCACACGATCACACGATCACGACCGCTGCCTGTTCCGGTTTGTCTGGAAGTGGGCCCGACACAGGAATGCCGTTGCTATCCGGCACAGGTCAACACGCAGTCACGATCGGGGCGGATTGCGATCAAGGGTAATGGCGTAACGTCGCAACCAGTTGAGGATCATGCAGGTACGAGCCGCACCTTATTCCATCCCACAGCATCAGTGATCAGGATCGGGGCACACCGGCGGCAGAGACACGTATCTGGCAGGCGAGATGAGACAGGCCGAGGCATTGCCCCACCCCCTTTGATGGCGGTGACGGGTAACGCAAAGCAGGCACATCACAGGACAGCCCCCGCCTAGCGTTTTTGGGCGTCACCCGGCCAGTGATCATAGAACATCCGGACCTGCACCGAGCGCAGGGTATCAGGCGGCAGGAAGCTTTGCCCGGTACGCAGAAGCTTGTTCTGGAGGGCTGCGAAATAGCGATTGGTAACCGGCGCAAACGGGCTGAAGGGCGGCTCGGGAACGATTTGCTCGCCCTTTTCCTTGGCGGCTTCGATTGCGTCGGCCTCGGCGGCAAGTTCTTCTTCGGTTTTGGGTGGCGGCGGGGGCAGCAATGCCGGGCCGCTATATTTGAAGGACCGCTTGCCCGCCGGACGGGTTTCAAACCGTTGCTTGGTATCGCGATACATCAGACGTTGCAGATCAACGAGGAAACCATTGATGATCTTTGGCAGGTTATGTTCGATCAGCGGCACGGCTTCCCTGCTTTGGGCTTCCAGCCAGATATGGAAAACGATCTGGCGGATCGCACCGCTTTTAGGCAGCAAAACCGTCAATGAAACCGGATCGGGTACAATGACGGTTTCGGGGATTTCCGGTTCGGCATTGGCCGGTTCTTCGGATTCCTTGGCGTCGGTCTTTTCACTGCTGGCAAGTGCCGGGCCCGACAGGGAAACAAACGCAAACAGCGCAAGGGATATCATTGCCCAAAAGGCCGTATCCCATAGGCGATTAACGTTTGACCGGTTGCTCCTGCGCGCAAGCATGATGACTTACCACCCTGTTATCATTCCCTTTTCTGACACTGTTGTAACATGTCTGATGGCGAAATGTCGCGATCACTTACTGACAAATTCTGCCCCGGCAGCCTTAAGATCGAGTGCCGCGGCCAACAATGCCTTGGTATAGGGCTGTTGCGGACGATCAAACACATCCGCCGCCGCCCCGCTTTCGACCAGTTTGCCGCCTTGCATGACCATCACACGGTGTGACAGGGCGCGAACCACGCGCAAATCATGGCTGATAAACAGATAAGCCATTTTGTGGCGCGCCTGCAGGTCCCGCAGCAATTCGACAATCTGGGCCTGTACTGACATATCAAGTGCCGATGTCGGTTCATCAAGTACGATGAAACGCGGTTTTAGGACCAATGCGCGTGCAATCGAAATGCGCTGGCGCTGTCCGCCAGAGAATTCATGGGGATAACGATCCATCGCATTTTGCGGCAGATCGACTTCTTGCAGGGCTTCGGCAATGCGGGCTTCGCGTTCGGCAATTGTCAGATCGGGCTCGTGAATTTCAAGCCCCTCGCCAACGATCTGGGCAATCGACATGCGCGGGCTGAGCGATCCGAACGGGTCCTGAAACACCACCTGCATGTCACGGCGCAATTTGCGCAAATCCGCACCGGCATATTTGCGAATATCCTGTCCGCCAAACCGGATATCCCCATCCGATTTCAAAAGACGCAGGATCGCCATGGCAAGGGTGGTCTTGCCCGATCCGCTTTCCCCGACAATGCCAAGTGTTTCACCCTGTTTAAGGGTCAGGGATATCTGATCGACCGCATCAAGATAGCGTTCCGGACGCCCCAGAATACCCTTGCGGCCAATCGGGAACCGCACGTGAATGTTGCTGGTTTCCAGAAGATCGGCGGCATTTTCGGGCAAGGGTGGTGCCGAACCGCTTGGCACCGCCGAAAGCAGCTTTTTGGTATAGGGATGCTTGGGATTGTCAAACAGGCTGTGCCCGACCCCGCGTTCGACAATTTCGCCATCCTTCATGACACAGATGCTTTTGGCCATTTTCTGCACGATTTGCAGATCATGGGTAATCAGCAACAGCGCCATGCCAAGCTTGTTTTGCAAATCCTGAAGTAGTTCAAGGATCTGGGCCTGAATGGTAACGTCCAGGGCCGTGGTCGGTTCATCGGCAATCAGCAATTCCGGTTCATTGGCAAGCGCCATGGCGATCATCACGCGCTGGCGCTGACCGCCGGAAAGTTCATGCGGAAGGGCCTTGAGCCGTGATTTCGGATCGGGAATGCCCACCAGATCAAGCAGTTCGAGAATGCGTGCACGCGCCTTTGCACCGCGCAGTCCCTTGTGGAGCAACAGCACCTCGCCGATCTGTTTTTCGATGTTATGGAGCGGATTAAGAGATGTCATCGGCTCCTGAAAGATCATCGAAATCCGATTGCCCCGGATTTCGCGCAGGGTCCGTTTGTCGGCCCCGACCAGTTCATGCCCGTCAAAGGTGATGGAGCCGGACGGGTGGCTGGCACGCGGATACGGCAGCAATTGCAGGATCGAAAGCGCGGTTACCGATTTGCCCGATCCGCTTTCGCCAACCAGTGCCATGGTTTCGCCACGCGCCATGGAAAAGGACACGCCCTTGACGGCCTGCACATTGCCGAAATTGACCGAAAGGTTGCTGACATCAAGGAGCGGCTGATGGACGGATTGATCTGTCATGGTTCAGGTCCCCTAAAATGTCTTGCGCGGATCAAAGGCATCGCGGACTGCTTCGCCGATGAAAATCAAAAGACTGAGCATGATGGCAATCGCAAAGAAAGCCGTCATGCCAAGCCAGGGTGCCTGCAGGTTGTTTTTGCCCTGTGACAGCAATTCACCCAGCGACGGCGACCCCGGCGGCATGCCCAGCGACAGGAAGTCGAGTGACGTCAGCGCGACAATCGACCCGTTAAGCACAAAGGGCAGGAAGGTAATGGTCGCCACCATGGCGTTGGGCAGGACATGGCGATACATGATCCGGTAATCGGTCATGCCAAGTGCCTTGGCCGCGCGCACATATTCAAAGTTACGCGCCCGCAGGAATTCGGCACGGACAAGTCCGGTCAAACTCATCCAGCTAAACAGCACAAGGATGAACAAAAGCGTCCAGAAGCCCGGTGCAAACAGGCTGGCCAGAATGATCAGAATGAACAGCTGTGGCAGGCCCGACCAGATTTCGATCACGCGCTGGAACCCAAGATCGACCCAGCCGCCAAAATAGCCCTGCACCGCACCGGCGGCGATCCCGATGACCGAACTGACCGCGGTCAGCGCCAGACCAAACAGGATCGAAATCCGGAAACCGTAAATCAGCCGCGCAAGAACATCGCGCCCCAATTCATCGGTGCCCAGCAAGTGGCGCGAAGATGGCGGTGCGGGTTGCGGTTCGCGCATTTCGAAATCGATGGTCGAATAGGAAAACGGGATCAGCGGCCAGATGGCAAAGCCGTGATGGTCGATCTTGCCCTGAATATAGGGATCATAGAAATCGGTCTCGACATCGAAATCCCCGCCATAGGTGGTTTCCGGATGGTCGGAAAAGATCGGCATGTACCAGTTATCGTCATATTTGACGAAGATCGGCTTGTCATTGGCAAGCAGTTCGGCAAACAGGCAGATCACAAACAGGATCGTAAAGATCACAAGCGACCAGTAGCCGCGCTTGTTGGCCTTGAAATTCGCAAGACGACGTTTGTTAAGAGGAGAAAGGGCCATCAATGTCATGATCAATTCTCCCGCGCTTCAAAGTCGATGCGCGGATCGACGAAATGATAACTCAGGTCGCTGATCAGGTTCAGCACCAGCCCGAACAGCGTGAAGAAATACAGGGTCGCAAACATCACCGGATAGTCACGCGTCATCACGGCGTTAAAGCCAAGAAGACCCAACCCGTCGAGCGAGAAGATCACTTCGATCAGGACCGATCCGGTAAACAGCAACCCGACCAGGGCACTCGGAAAACCGGCAATAACCAGCAACATGGCATTGCGAAAGACGTGGCCATACAGCACACGCCGTTCTGTCAGGCCCTTGGCCCGCGCAGTGACGACATATTGCTTGTTGATTTCATCAAGGAACGAGTTTTTGGTCAGCATGGTCAGGGTCGTAAAGCCCCCGATGGTCAGGGCAATGATCGGCAACGTCAGATGCCAGAAATAATCGCCGATCTTGCCCAGAAGCGACAATTCATCAAAGTTCGATGACGTCAAACCGCGCAACGGGAACCAGTCGAAATAGGTCCCCCCGGCAAAGACGACAATCAGCATCACCGCAAACAGGAAACCCGGAATGGCATAGCCGACAATGATGGCCGCCGACGTCCAGATATCGAAACTTGATCCGTCACGCACCGCCTTGGCAACGCCAAGCGGCACGGAAATGATATAGATGATCAATGTCGACCAAAGCCCGAGTGATATCGACACCGGCATTTTATCGAGCACGATATCGACAACATCGCGATCCTGAAAATAGCTTTGGCCGAAATCGAAGGTCAGATAGTTCTTCATCATCATCCAGAACCGTTCATGGGCCGGTTTGTCAAAACCGAACTGGACTTCGAGCTGTTTGATGATTTCGGGATCAAGCCCCTGAGCGCCACGGTAGCTGGAGGTCGAGGAGAAATTGTTCCCGGCCCCGGATGAGGATGACCCACCGCTGTCGCCCCCCTGATTGGTGATGCGCGCGGTTGATGAAACGTCGGTGCCCTGAAGCTGGGCGATGACCTGTTCGACCGGGCCGCCAGGTGCGAATTGGATAATCACGAAGTTTAGCAACATGATGCCAAACAGCGTGACCGGGATCAGAAGAAGACGCCGCAGGATATAGTTCAGCATGGTCTAGTTCCCCCCCATCGGCAGTTTTGCGGCTTTTTGCGGATCAATCCACCAGCGCATGACCGACTCGCCCTTCAGCGGGACGGTATCGGGCCGACCAAAGATGTTCCACCAGGCCAGCCTGTCCCCGCCAAGGTAATATTGCGGGATCACGTAATAGCCCCACAGCAACACCCGATCGAGCGCATGGGTCGCGGTGACCAGTTCGTGCCAGCTGTCAGCAGTTGCGACCTTATCGACCATCGCATCGACGACCGGGTTTTTGATGCCGGCGAAATTGCGGCTGCCGGGCTGATCGGCGGCCTCGCTTGACCAGAAGACGCGCTGTTCATTGC
>NZ_JAYMEG010000001.1:307414-348537 GCF_037029325.1 Thalassospira sp. CH_XMU1420-2 | reverse complement strand
ACCGGGTTTTTGATGCCGGCGAAATTGCGGCTGCCGGGCTGATCGGCGGCCTCGCTTGACCAGAAGACGCGCTGTTCATTGCCCGGTGTCAGGGCCTGCGTCCACCAGAAGGTGGTAACGTCAAAGTCAAAGGCCTGAATACGGTTGACCCACTGCCCGGTATCGATCAGGCGGATATCCATCTCAACGCCAAGCTGTTTGAGGCGCGCCTTGAAGACCAGCGCGATTTTTTCCAGTCCGGGTTGGCGAATGATCAGTTCGAACCGGAAAGGTTCGCCGGTTTCCTTATTGACCAGAATCTTGTCGCGCAGTTCCCAACCCGCTTCGTTCAGAAGGGTCATGGATTCCCTAAGCGCCTTGCGACGGCCATCGGGTTCGTCAAAATTTGGCAGCCTGAAAGGCTGGGTAAACAGTTCCGGCGGCAATTGATCGCGATAGGGTTCAAGCAAGGCCAGCTCATCCCCGGTTGGAATGCCGCTTGATGCCAGTTCGGAATTCACGAAATAGCTGTCTGTGCGTTTATAGGCCCCATAGAACATCGCACGGTTGAGCCACTGGAAATCAAAGCCGTATTGCAACGCCTTGCGCACCCGCCAATCGGCAAAAAGCGGCAGACGGTTATTCATCACATAGGCCTGCATGCCCACCGGAAGGTTATCGGGCAGGAATTCTTTTTGAATGTCGCCGCGTTCAACTGCCGGGGTGTTGTAGGCGGTGCTCCAGTCGCGCGATGAATGTTCGGAACGCACCATATATTCGCCGGCAAGGAATGCCTGGCGCTGGACTTCCGGATCGAGATAGGTGTCGTAACGGATGATGTCGAAATTGTTCTGTCCGCGATTGACCGGCAGATCTTCGGCCCAGTAATCCTTGACCCGTTCATAGGTGATGCGTCGGCCCGCCTCGATGCTGGCAATGCGATAGGCGCCGCTACCGACCGGGATTTCAAAGGTGGTTTTCGAGAAATCCTTACCGTCCCAGAATTTCTTGGGCATGATCGAAATGCCCGCCGCCGTCATTGGCGTTTCGCGGTTATTGCCGGGCTTGAAGGTGAATTTGACGGTCAGATCGTCAATCGCTTCGGCCCCTTCGATCTGGGAGAAATATTGCCGGTAGACCGGACTTCCTTTTTCGACCAGCACTTCATAGGAAAACACCACATCTTCGGCGGTGATTTCCGATCCGTCCTGAAAACGGGCGCGCGGGTCCAGATGGAAGATGGCAAAGGACCGGTCATCGGGGACTTCGATGCTGCGCGCAATCAGGCCATACATCGCATAGGGTTCATCGGAACTGGCCACCATCAGGCTGTCATAGATCAGACCAAGCCCGGCAGCCGATGTCCCCTTGAGCGTGAAAGGATTGAGCGTATCAAAGGCGACAATCGATGACTGGATCAGGGTTCCGCCCTTGGGCGCGTCGGGATTAACATAATCGAAATGGGTGAAATCCGGCCCGTATTTCAGATCACCATAAAGCGATATGCCATGGGATGTAGTGGTCAGGGGGGCAAGTTCGGCTTCTTCGACGGCGACGGTCGGGGCCGGCTTGATCACCGGTTTGTCACTGTCCTGTGCCCGGGGGGCGGTGACGGGCAATAGCGATGCAAAAACCGTCACACCAAGCGCAAGACATGCGGATGACACCGCCTTGCGCACAAGTTGCTTGCCCGACAGTTTCATATTGGCGACATACGCGATCATGTGACTTATCGTCTTTCCCCTGATGCAAACTGGTTGCGAGTCTTGTCACGAATTGGGACGCAGCAGGCCGGGTTTCCCGGACATTATATTCGATACACGGTCATCGCCCGGCTGCGGTCTTTTATCTGCGGATCATAATGAAGAATAAAATGGTTCAATTTCAAGGCATCATGACGGCCCCGGTGCCTTTTGCGCCAGTTTTCGCCGTTCGGTTTCAATTTTGATTTCACCCATCAACCAGTTGCGGAACGCCCGGACCTTGCGCCGTTCAAGCCGACCTTCGGGATAACAAAGCGAATAGGCATAGGGACTGTCGACCGGCAGATCAAAAGGCACGGTCAGACGATTGGTCACGACATATTCCCCAATCATCGCCGGATCAGAAATCACCACGCCAAAGCCGCTTGCCGCGGCCTCCATCGCCATATCAAGGGTGGCAAAGACCGGGCCGCGATCGGCATCAACGCCCTTGATCCCCGTACCGCTCAGCCAGATGCGCCAGTCTTCGCGCTGGGCCGAGCAATGCAAAAGCGTCACCCCGGCAAGGTCTTCGGGGGTTTTGAGCTTTTTGGCAAGATCGGGATGACAGACCGGCAATAACCGTTCCCCGGTCAGAAATTCATGCACAAGCTGCTCATCCTGGGTATCGGCGAAACGCACGGCGATATCGACCTCGTTGAAATCGACCGGGGCCTTGTCATCATTATAGGTGCCCAGTTGCACCTGAAGATCGGGATGTTCCATCTGAAAGCGGCCAAGCCGCGGCACGATCCAGCGCATGGAAAAAGTCAGCGGCGCCAGAACCGAAAGCTGGGTGTCATCAGCGCGGTCTTCGACCCGGGCCACCGCATGTTCGATCGCATCAAAGGCCGGGGTCAGCCCAACCAGAAGATTGCGCCCCGCGCGGGTGAGCTTGAGACTTCTGTGCTGTCGCTCAAAAAGTTTACGGCCCAAAACTTCTTCAAGATGCTGCACCTGTCGGCTTACCGCACCTTGGGTCACGTTAAGCTCATGTGACGCTTTGGTGAAACTTTCAAGACGACCGGCTACTTCAAAGGCCCGAAGCGCATTTAATGGCAATGGACGGCGTTTCATCGCGAAGACTTTGCATGACTAAAACTCATGCCATGATGACAAAAGATGGTTTGAGCGCAAGTGTTTTTCGGCGTAACTCTGGGTTTATCGAAACGAGACACACGCATCACAGATGCCGGGCCGCTGATGTATTGAGAGCAGGCCTCAGATTACAAGGATGAGAATCATGGTCGCGATCACCAAAGATGCAGGCGCATTTGTTGCAACCCGCCCCCATAACACCGTCAGCCTGATGGATCTGCCGCGCGAATGGTACAAACGCCACGATCTGCGCAAGAAACTTGGCCTGATGGATGCCCGTATGCTGCGCGATATCGGCTGGAACGTCTATGACGCCCGTCGCGAAGCTGCAAAACCGTTCTGGAAAGCCTGATTTCCGGACAAAACCCGCGCTGATGCGCACAACAGAGTATGTATCATGTCTGCCCCGATGTTTCGCTTGCAGGGGTCCCTTTCATTCCCCCTGCAGGTGCTTGATGCTCTTTTGAGCATATTGAAGATCCCGAGCCTTAAATAAGGTTTGGCATTCTTCTTCTCCCTGAACGCAGATGCCAGCATCCCCCCGTTGGCACATGCGTATGAGATTGCCGGTCACTTCCCCTGGTGACCGGCATTTCTTTTGGGCAATACCCGCCTGTCAAAAGTCGCTATTTCTTTGCCGGTTGGCGTAAATACATCAGGTTTGCGGCATTCAGAACCGAATACATCACGGCAAACTGCGCATTGAATTCAAATTTTTCCGGTTTCGGATCGAACATTTCGTAAATTTCACGAATGCTGCGTTTACCGTCGATCCGCGACAGGATGGCCGGTGATGCGGCGGGCATGGTGCGGGTAACGGACAGACCGGTAAAGGTGATCTTGATATTGCCCGACTTGGCCACCGACCGGGCAAGGGCCGCACCATCAACCCGGGTAAAGAACGGAATGGCGTCTTCGGCCGGGACCGGTGGTTTGGTCTTGTTCTTGGCCTTTACCACATAAAAGATGTGCTTGGTGATGTTGCCGGCCATCAGTTCGGCCAACGCAGCCCGTTCACGGAACGGCACATGAACCGCCTTTTCCAGAACATCATGGCGCGAACAATAGGTGGTCGGGTCATAGCGCATCGGCTCGATAAAGCTTTGCAGGCGCAGACCGGCCTTTTCAACGAAATCAAACACTTCATCGACGCGATAGGCCCGATCCTGCTGATGCAAAAGCAGGTCATAAAACCCGGCATCGCCGCCATGAATATGATCGCCGACAAACGGATTGCGCTTGAGCCAGTTGGTCCCGGGCAGGGAATTGAACAGCGCCTTGCCGAAATTAAGGCGGCGCGCCCCGCCGGCCTCGGCATTGAGGCGTTCCATCATTTCCTGCATGTGATAGACGCCCTGGCGACCCAATTCGCCATAAACCATCAACCCCATGCCACCATTGGGTTTGAGCGCATCAGAAAGCGCGCGCAATCCCGCATCGGGATCGGGCAGATGATGCAGCACCCCGCAACAGTCAATGTAATCAAACGGACCGTATTCGGATGCCAGATCAACGAATGAGCCGGTGACAAAGGTCACGTTCTTTTCAAGATTGCGGCGCTTGATACGGGCTTCGGCGATTTCGCGGGAACTTTCGGACAGGTCGATATAGACGATATCGGCCTTGGCCTTGCGGTCGCGGGCCTGCTGGGCCAGCATGACAAGCGCATCGCCGGTGCCACCCCCGGCGACCAGAATTTTGATCTTGCCGCTTTTGGTTTGTGCGGACGGATCACGCCCGCCAAAAACGAAATGCACCACTTCGTCCCAGTTGCCCGGCGATCCGGTGACAAGTCTTTTATCCTCATCCTCGGGATTGCGGGCCGGATAGGGATATGTCTCGTACTGGTCGCGTGTCTTTTCAGACGATTGCACAGCATCGGCACTTTTTTTGTTGTCGGGCATTACCGAGTTTTCCAGCAGAGAAGTGATTGGGACGGAAACATCCTATACCAACGAATTAATTAATAAAATCCAGCAGTTCATGCCAACTCAATCCATCCGGATCACAAGTTTGCCGGTCGCGGTGCGATTGCGGATGGCATCAAGGGCGACCATCGCGTCATCCAGGGGATAGGTTGCTGAAATCATCGGCGTGATCCGGCCATCGCGCAGCAGATCAAGAAGCTCGCCCATGCCCTGTCGGGCGATATCGGGATTTTGTGCCAGATAGGCGCCGAAATAAAATCCGATCGCGGCAACGTTTTTGACCAGAAGAATATTGGCCGGGATTTGCGGCACGGTGCCGCTGGCAAAGCCGATCAGCAATATCCGCGCGCCCGGCGCAACACAGCGCAGGCTTTGATCAAACACATCCCCGCCCACCGGATCATAAACCACATCAACCCCGGCTGCCCTGCCAAGGCCGGTGGCAATTTCGCGTACCCGGTCGCGGATATTTTCGACCTTGTAATCAATGGTGTAATCGGCCCCGTGATCGCGTGCGATCCGGCATTTGTCAGCCCCGCCGGCCGTGGCAATGACCGTTGCCCCCAAAAGCTTGGCACATTCCACCGCCGTCAGCCCGACACCGCCAGCCGCCCCGTGCACCAGAACGATGTCACCAGCCACCACACCGGCGCGATATTTCAACCCGAACCAGCTTGTGCCATATGCGATCTGAAAGGCCGCTGCGCCATCCATATCGACCCCGTCGGGCAAGGCAACAACCCCGGATGCCGGAACAACCACCTTTTGGGCAAATCCGCCCCAGTCGGGCATCGCCATCACCCGGTCACCAATATGAATATCATCGACATTTTCGCCGACCGCATGAACAGTACCACTGACTTCAAAACCCGGGGAAAAGGGACCATCAGGGCGCTTTTGATATTTGCCTTGCAAGATCAGGGTATCGGCGAAATTCACACCACAGGCGGCAATATCAATCACCACCTGACCCGGACCGGGTTGGGGATCAGCCCAGTCAACCAGTGCCGGTGTTTCACCAAATGCCTTGCAAATCCACGCCTTCATACCCGTCCCCTGCGATCATCTGTCCAAGTGATGCGAGTTTGCCGACCAAGCCCGCGCCAGACAAGCCGACATTCGACTAAACACACCCGATCAGTAGCATGACGACCGGATCAGACCGGGTCAGACCGGATCGGAAAGCAGATCAGATTGGAAATCAGAAAGGAAAAAGACAGGCCGGAACCGGCACAAGGAACAATCAGAAAATGCGCTGACGCTTGCGCTTGCGGGTCAGCACCAGCAGAACCAGTGACGGCACAAGCAACACCACAAGGGCCGGTGCCAGCAAGACCGGGACAAAAAGCGTGTCCCATGCCCAGGAGGACACATAACGCTGGATGAAAGACTGCAACAGGTTCAGGCTTCCAGCATCCAGTCGATACCAAAGCTCACCGGCGGCAACCAGTCGAAAACTGCCTGTTTGAAGTGCGGTAATGGAATCGTCGACCAGCACCGCGATGCTGGCAAACAGTAAAATCCATCCCAAGGCCCTTAGAACCCACATTATCTTCTCCAGACTACCCGTCACGGGCGGCTTATATTAGCGAACCCTGATCGCACCCTAACGGCTCTGCCCTGCCAAGGTAAAGGGGCCGGAAAAGCGCGTGCAAAGACATAGCGATCGGAAATCCTAACGTGAAACCTTACGGATCAAGCATCAACAAGAAGTAAAGATCACGCCAAGCCACGGTTTATCAAGGGTTTCAGCCGGTTAAACTGGGCTTTGGCACCCTGTTTGACCGATGAAATCCCGCTGATTTCATGAAAGTGAAAAAAGAGGCTTATTGGGCCTTGTCAAGCAAGGTCGGGTCGGCTAATGTCCGCCCGCTTTCGCGATATATACAAGATCGCATGTGGAGAGGTGGCCGAGTGGTTTAAGGCGCACGCCTGGAAAGCGTGTTGGGGTGTAAGCCCCTCAGGGGTTCGAATCCCCTCCTCTCTGCCACTGACCAAATTCCCGAAAAATCACAGATCAGACGCCACACAGTTCCCACTGTGTGACGAAACGCGTTTGCCTATTTATCCGATCCGGTTTGGGCGGAAACGGCCCCAAGCCATTTGCGCAGCAATCCGTCAAGCTGATCCAGCTCATCGGCATTCAGGCCGTCAAGCAACCGGTGCTGATTGGCGACGTGGTCGGTGACGGCGGCATCGATCAGCTCAAACCCGTGCGGGGTCAGGGCGACCACAAATCCGCGACCGTCTTCGGGGTTGCGCTGACGGGTGATCAGGCCGGCTTCTTCGAGTTTATCAAGCCGGTTGGTCATGGTGCCTGATGTCACCATCGTCCATTCGATCAATTGTGACGGGCTTAGCGCATAGGGTGGCCCCGACCGGCGGAGGGTCGCCAATACATCAAAGCTGGCTCCGTTCAGATCGTGCTGTTTGAAGACACGATCCATCTCCGCCATCAGAATGGCACGCAATCGCCCGACCCGGCCAATCACCCCCATCTGGGCAACATCAAGATCCGGACGTTCGCGGCGCCATTGCGCCAGAATGCGATCGATTTTGTCTGTGCTGTTTTCCATGGCTTGAGGATATGCCGAAAATTTATCTTGACGTCAAGATTTCTGATTATATCTTGACGTCAAGATAAATGGAGCCACCATCATGAACCGAACGACCGACTTGTTACTGACAGCAATTGCCCCGGTGATCTGGGGCAGCAGCTATATCGTGGCGACCGAATTGTTGCCGCATGGCTACCCACTGACCGTATCGCTTTTGCGCGCTTTGCCTGCCGGACTGATCCTGTTGCTGGTAGTGCGCCAGCTTCCCGGTGCCGGGTGGCGTGGCCGGGTTTTAATCCTGGGCGCGCTTAACTTCGCGATATTCTGGGCCATGCTGTTTGTCGCGGCCTATCGCCTGCCGGGCGGAGTTGCAGCTACGCTTGGCGCGATCCAGCCGTTGCTTGTGCTGTTTCTGGCACGTTTTGCCCTAGGCAACACCATCACCCTGCTTGGCATTTTTGCCGCCATTTCGGGACTGATCGGGGTTGCGATGCTTGTTCTTGGCCCATCGGCAAGCCTTGATCCGATTGGCATTGCCGCGGCCCTGTTTGGCGCGGCTTCCATGGCGGCCGGTACGGTCCTGACCCGCAAATGGCAACCGCCGGTATCCCCACTGACCTTTACCGCATGGCAATTGACCGCGGGCGGCATCCTTTTGATCCCGGTTGCCCTGATTGTCGAGCCGGGCTTTCCGATGCCAACCCTCACCAATCTTGCCGGACTGATCTGGTTGGGACTGATCGGTGCGGCCCTGACCTATTTCCTGTGGTTTCGGGGTATTGCGCGGCTTGGCCCGACCACGGTGACAAGCTTTGGCTTCTTAAGCCCGACCAGTGCGGTTTTGCTCGGCTGGGTCATTCTGGGCGAACAGTTATCGCCACTTCAGATCGCCGGTGTTGTCGTTGTCCTGCTCAGTATCTGGCTGGGACAACGTGCCGCACGGCCCAAACCGGCCCTTGCCCCCGACATGACCGCCGATGACAGCCCCCTTGCTGCCACACCGAAACCGTAACGCACCACCAAACACAATTCAGAAAAGGAACGCCCCATGACCAATACCGCCCCGCATAATCGCAAAATCGTTGTTTTTGGCGCCACCGGCGATGTCGGCCGCGAAGTTGTGAGCGAAGCAGTTTTGCGCGGATATCAGGTCACAGCCATTGCCCGCGACATTGCAAAACTGTCCGCCCTTCCGGACTCTGTCGCGCGCCAAAGCATCGATATCCTTGCCAATCCCGAGATTGTCGCAGAAGTCCTTGCCGACCATGATGTTGCGGTCAGTTCACTGCGCCCGGCAACCGGACAGGAAACGCTGTTACCGGAAATGACCAAGGTGCTGCTGGATGCGGCCCGGCAAAGCAAGACGCCAATCTTTGTCACCGGCGGGGCAGCAACCCTGAAACTCGCCGATGGTAGCGGCCATACGGTTCTGAGCGCGCCGGACTTCCTGCCGGGCAGTGTGCGCCCGATTGCCGAGGCCTGCGAACAGGTCGATCGCCTGTTTGATCAATATGACGATGTGCGATGGACCTGCCTGCGCCCGCCGGCCATGCTGATACCGGGCGAGAAAACCCGCAACTATGTGCGCGGGACCGACACACTTGTCACCGATCACGATGGCGTTGCCCGGATTTCCTTTGCCGATTTCGGCGTGGCGATGGCGGACCTTGTTGATGCCAGTTTTGACGCCGGTACCCGCAACCCGCAACGCTTGACGGTTGGCTATCAGTCACAGGTCGCAGCGGCCTGATCCGGCCCGAACAACACATATATATAGATATAAATGAAAAACGGGCGGCTCGACAAAACCGGATAAAGCCGCCCGTTATCAATTCTGATCAGTCGGATATGGATGCGGCCTTGATCCGGGCAAAGACTTCATCAAGGGCGGTATGGATTGCAGATGCGCCGTTTTCACGGACAAAAGCCTTGGCGACCTGTTCGTTCAGGCCGCCCGGTGTGGAATGGCCATCAACCAGTTCGGCAAAGCTTTTATCCGGTGACTTGGCCGTATTTTGCGCGAGCCCCGAAAACAGGGCGGCAAGGTAACGCCTGGCATCGGCCGCATCCGATCCCTGTTTGACCATCCAGTCCGCCGCACTTTCAAGCACCGTGAAATAGGTCGCCATCAGCGCACTTCCCGCTGCATAACCATCAAAGGCATCAATCGTTTTGGCGGCAACCGCCCCGCCAAGTTTGTCAAACAGAGCCATCACATCGTCCGATCCGGGATAGATCGCGGTCACACAGGCATGATGTTCGACCGATGGCAGGGGAATGGCACGGTCACATTGCGCATTGGTGCCAAGCCAGGATTTAAGTTCAGCAATCGGGATGGTGGCGATCAGGCTGACGAGTTTTTTGTCATCGGGCACATCAAGCGGTTCAAGCACTTCACGGGCAATTTGCGGCAACACAGCAAGGAAGATCATATCGGACTGATCAATAATCGCCTGATTGTCGTCGCAGATACGGACATTTTCAAAATCAGCGGCAAGCTTGCGCGAGACCGCATCGCTTCGGCGCGAAACAATGAATTCGGACACCGGATAATCCGATGAAGCCAATCCACGGATCACCGCATCACTGATCGCACCGGTGCCGATAAAGCCAAGCTTCATTTAAAGTCCCCTGTCATATCCTTTGCCCTATCGTCTGGCATGTCGCCAAACATATCCTGTGGCGCAAACGCATCGGCCCGATCAGATGGTCGCATGCCCGCATCGCTGCCATCATAGGCGGCAATGACCCGAAATTCCGGCCCGTCCGAGGTCGAATGGCTTTCATAAAGACAGAACCGATCAATGGTGAAAACCCGCGAGCTCAGATCAACATGATCGGCAACCGTTTGTTCGATGGTGGCACGCGCAGCATCGCGGTTCCGACCGAGCGTGATATGCGGGGTGAATTTGCGCATATCCATATCCGGGCATTCATCGAGTGCAAGAAGCGCGTTTTCAACCCGGTGCGCCAGACGGTGCAGGGCCGGCTGGTCCTTTATCCCGGCCCAGAAGATGCGGATCTTGCGGCTGGAGGCAAAGACATCCAGTCCCCTGACCTGAAGATCAAAGGGTTCGAACGATACCTGTGCAAGGGCGTGATCAATTTCTTCGGCCAGACCGGGATCGACATTGCCGATGAATTTAAGGGTGATATGCATGTTTTCCGGGGTCTGGGCATCCAGCCCCTTGATCCCGCGCGCAAGCGGATAAAGATCGGCTGCGATATCGCCGGGAATTTCCACGCCGACAAACAAACGCATGACTGGGGGTATCCAATTCTATTCTGGTGGCAGGGTGGCGTTGGAAATATCGCCTAGCCGGTGGAACGTCCGGGCAGCGGAAGAACATCGTCCTCGCCATCGATCTGCGGGAAGTTGCCCGATGCCCAGTCGGCCTTGGCCTTTTCGATGCGTTCCTTTGAAGACGCAACGAAATTCCACCACAAATGCCGATGGCCCAGCGGCAAGCCGCCCAGCAACATCACCCGACTGTCGGTGGCAGCAACGATATCGGGGATTTCTTCGGGCGCGACATAGACGAAGCTTTCCGGGCCAAAGGCATCGCCATCAATGGCAACGCTGCCAGACACAACATAAATCGCGCCTTCCTGATTTTCACCGGGCAGCAGCAATTGCGCGCCTTCATCCATGTGAACATCAAGATAATACAGTTTGGATTTGACCGGAACGGGTGCGGTTTTGCCAAATGCCTCGCCCGCGATCAGGCGCATGTGAAGACCGGCATCTTCAATGATCGGAAGGTCATGCTTGGGCACATGATAAAAGGCGGGATCGGATTCTTCGGCCTCTTCGGGAAGGGCGACCCAAAGCTGCAAACCGTCAAGTTCATGGACCGAATTGCGGACTTCGGGTGTTTCGCGTTCGGAATGGGTGATGCCATGTCCGGCATTCATCCAGTTGAGATCACCCGGCGTGATTTCCAGATTGCTGCCCAGACTGTCACGATGAAGCACCGCCCCCTTGAACAGATAGGTCACGGTTGCCAGACAGATATGGGGATGCGGGGGCACGTCAATGCCCTGACCGGGTTGGAATTCGGCCGGACCCATATGATCGAAAAAGACGAACGGCCCGACAGACCGCACTTCGCGATGGGGCAGAACGCGGCGCACGGAAAAAGCCCCAAGATCGGCTTCCTTGCCAGTGATAAGCTTAACCATGCGCCGCCTCCTTATATATGTGGGTCGGACACAGCCCGATCCGGGCTGCGCCGATTTACGAATGCGTGATGACCATCCCGATTACGGGCACGGGAACGGCCATTTCTGATGGATCGCCTCGATCTCGGCCAGAACATCGTCGGACAAGGTAATGTTGGCCGATCCAATATTGGTTTTGAGCTGTTCCATGCTGGTCGCGCCAATGATGTTCGACGTCAGGAACGGACGCGAATTGACATAGGCCAGCGCCATCTGGCACGGGTCAAGACCATTGTCCTTGGCCAGTTTCACATAGGCCTCGGTCGATTTGATGCCATTTTCGGTCTGGTAACGGCCGAAATATTGCGGCCATTTGGCAACGCGCGATCCTTCGGGACGGGCACCGCCCAGATATTTGCCCGAAAGCGCCCCGCCGCCCAGCGGCGAATAGGCCAGAAGACCGGCATCTTCGCGGATCGAACATTCAGCCATGCCGACTTCGTATTGGCGGGTCAGAAGGCTATAGGGGTTCTGAACCGAAACCACGCGCGGCCAGCCATTTTTTTCGGCCAGTTCAAGGAACTTCATCAGTCCCCACGGGTTTTCGTTCGACAGCCCGATATGGCGGACCTTGCCGGCCTTTACCAGTTCATCAAGGGCCGCAAGGCTTTCCTCGATCGGGGTGAAATCTTCGTTCTCGTCATGGACATAGCCCAGCTTGCCAAAGAAGTTGGAATTCCGGTCCGGCCAATGGAGCTGATAAAGATCGACATAGTCGGTCTTAAGACGTTTGAGCGATCCGTCGATTGCCTCGTGAATTTGGGCACGGGTCAGACGCGGCCCGTTGCGGACATAGGCAAAACGTTCGGCCGGGCCAACGATCTTGGTCGCGATCACCAGATCATCACGACGCCCGCGCTTTTCAAGCCAGTTGCCGATGATGGTTTCGGTCGCGGTAAAGGTTTCTTCCATTGCCGGGACCGGATACATTTCGGCGGTATCAATGAAATTGACTTCGTTTGCAGTCGCATAGTCGAGCTGTTCGAACGCTTCGTCCTGCGTATTCTGCTGTCCCCAGGTCATGGTGCCCAGGCAGATAACACTGACATCAATGTCAGTACGTCCCAATCGACGATATTCCATATAACAATCCCCTTTTGCATCCCGCCGCCAAGCGGCTCCTGAAAGGATGCGACTTTTCACAATGGTATGAATATATCCCGTGACGGGCGTGATGAAACCGCCCGCGGCAAAAAATCTTATGCGATCACGGATTTAGCCAACAATTTCCGGGGATGTTAGCGCGAACACGCGGCAAGGGCCGGCCCTAGACAAACAGGGTCAGAACCCCGGTATAGCCATAGAAACGGTCATTGCAGATTTCACCATTGCCGTAAAATCCGGTCAGGGGCAAATCCCCCAATTCGTCGCGGATGATCATCATTTCACGGCTTTCGGTGCCAAACAGATGCGGGCCACGGGCGACACAGCTGCAATAAAGGGCACCGCGCGGTTTGCCGGGCAGACGTTTTTGCAATTCCGATAGCATCCGGCGCAAATCCTGTTCGGCGGCGGCCCCGTCGCGGCGGACAAAGCGGATGGCGTCACCGGCCTGCACATCGCCACTGATGGCGATCATGTTGTTGTGGGGATCAACCCCCATCAGATTGCGCACGACAAAATCACCGGTATCGGAACCGGGCACCATCAGGGCCGCGTGATAACGCCCGGATGCCATTGAATGTTCACTGCCATCGGCGTCGAGTTCTTCCTTAAGCACCGAAAGAGCCGGACGGTCATCAAGGGTGGAAACAATGCCTTCGCGGCCTTCGGTCACGCGATGGACCGGGCCGATTGGCGTGCAGGCCTGGCTGATGCCGACCTGAACGGTGGTTTTGCTGTCAAACAGCACGCCTGAAAGACCGCCATTGACCACGCGATCGGCAATCTGTGGCGCGCTTCGTTCGCCCGATGCAATCCCGCCGACCAGATAGGTTGATCCCATGCGCGCCAGTTCCGACAGGGTCGCCAGACTTTGCGGTGCGCCGGGATCGCCATGGACCAGACCGAAAATCGGTTGCAGACGATCAATCGCCTTTTGCAGTTCCGGTGCATCAAGATCGGCATCGGTTTTCAGCGGTTCGAAAATATGAAAGTCGTCACTGGCAAACGGGGCCACCATGACAGAAGCCGCCGGAACCCCGAAATAGGCGCGGCCCGATCCACAGACACCAACACCCGATGTGCCGATCCAGTGTTCAATCGACAGGCGCGATCGCAAAAAGGTCAGGATGCTGCCGATATCTTCGGCAAGGGCTTCGGAAACATAGAGAAACGCCAAAGCCTGGGAGGGAAGCGGTTCTTTTTCCAACAGTTCCGCCAGCTCGGAGGCGACAGAGGCCCAGTTTTCCCCGCTGGCATGTGCAGCCCGAAATTCCGCCGTCATGCATTCTCCCGATTTTGACTGATCACACGATCCGGGTCTTGCGCCCGCCTTTGTCCGAACATCCCGACACGACAGCGTGCAGCGATCCGGATAGCTCACTTACATTATATCTAAGCATCGGGTCCGGTTTTCGACAAGGGCCATCGAAAAAGCAGGGCGTGATGCGCGCTTGCGGTCAGGAAATATGTTTGCGCAACAGGTCCATGGCGGCATTCAGCTGTGTCATGCGTTGATGAGACCCGTAATTGCTGTCGGGATGATGGATCGCGGCAAGCACCCGGTATTTGGCACGTATCGTGCGCATATCGGGCCGGGCACTGGGCGCGAACCCCATGACATGCAGGGCCTCGTTAAAGGTGGTCACACCACGATCAAGCGGATCAAAGGCAAGGTTATCAACAATCTGGCGCAGACGTTCGAGTTCCTCGCGCGATTGCAAAAGCTCGACCGGGGGTTCGGCCTGACGCTTTTTGATGGCGCGCGCTTCTTCAAGGGCGGCGCGTTCTGCGGCAAGGACATCGGACTTTTCAACCCGCATATTGACGTCCCCCGCATCAAAATCGATGGCCATTTTCAAGGCCTTGCGCACGGTGACCACTGCAAATCCCGGTGGCAAACGCAATTGCAGGCGCGGTTTGCGCCGCCACGGGCGACCTTCGGCCGGACCTGATTTCAGAACAATGGTTTCACGGTCCCCTTTGGGCGGATCACCGGGATCTTCGTAATCCTCGATCGTTTTTTCCGGCACGATCAACATCACTGATCGCGCCAGATCTGCGGCATTGACGCCGCGCCGTTCGGCCAATTGCAAAACGGTGTCTCGAAATGTCGACGAACAGGGGATGGTGTAGGATTGTTTGACGCCAGATGATGCGGACACGCCCGATGCCTCTGTTAAATTATTGATTTAATTTAATAATTATCACGTCCCGGGTAACTTTAACCGCCCGATTGCGCGGACTTTTTCTGTTCCCGGATGGAAGTGTATCGGGTGATTCCGGCAGCTGCAACTGCATTTGCAGTCAAAATCGAATCGCTTCCGATTCATCCACAGGGAAAATTGCGACTCGGGATGAATCCTTGGAGTCGCCGAATGGCATCCAAAGCCCTGATATTGCGCCATTCCCGCCGAATCACCAGGGATTCCAAGCTGCGACTCGGTGAAAAGTTATTCAACAAACTTATCCACAGGCCCGGATTGGCATTTTGCGGGTAAATTTACCTAAATTATTGAATCATATGGATTCTTTATATGAATCAGCGGTTATGACATTTCCCCACCCTGCGCAGCCTGCAGTTCCGCGTTGGAAGATCGTGCGTCTCTAAAAACACCCAGCGGCTTCTTAAAACAACATACGCAGTTAACGGACTGACAATTCGGAACATATCCGAAAGTAAATGGTCTGTTAATTTTACAGTAAAGCCGGTGTTTTGGGGCCAAATCCGGGTGTTTTCGGGTGTTTCAGCCACTCATGGCACATTCCGAACCTATGCTTAATCAATTGATTTTAAACGATTATCATAACATCTGCGCCAAGTTTCCGACCTTCCTCCTCACAGAGGGAGAAATCGTTTCGGGTTGTTGATGTTTTCTATCTACATTTGCAGTTTTTTCGCCACCCCCGGTCCGAAAATGTCGCAATTCCATCGCCAAACGACATTTTCCGTCGGATTTTTTGACCGATAACCCATTGGAAAACGGTTGTTTTTCAAACCAACACTCGATAGGCGGCAAAATTCAGAAACTGCTGCACTGCACAGCTTGCCCGCATGGGGCAGTCGCACCGCACCAACGATCACCGGTCACAGATTGTGCCAAAATTGCCGCCATCGGCTAATCCACCCCGATCCACAAAACCCAAACCATGGTCCGCAAACAGCAAAAAACCCCGATACCACAAGGCAATCGGGGCTTTTGGCAGGGACAAGATTAATCAGGCAGGATCAGGATGCATCGTCGAGCAGATTGATCACATCGGGCAAAATGCGTTCAACAATGACCGCGACCCCGTCCGCATTGGGATGCATGCCGTCATCCTGGTTAAGGTCGGGTTCGGCCGCAACGCCATCCAGGAAAAATGGATAGAAATCAATTTCATAGCGACCGGCAAGGTCGGGATAGATGCTGTTGAATTCATCGCCATATGCCTTGCCCATATTGGGCGGCGCCATCATCCCGGCCAACAGGACATCGACATCCTGCGCGCGCAGTTTTTCGATGATTTTGGCCAGATTGTCGCGCGTCTGGGCCGGTTCGACCCCGCGCAAGGCATCATTGGCGCCAAGTTCAAGCAACACCGCATCGGGTTTATCCACAAGCGCCCAGTCAAGGCGGGCCAAACCGGCAGCAGAAGTATCACCCGACACCGAACTGTTAATCACCCGCACATCGTGACCGGCTTGTTTCAGGGCGCTTTGAAGCTTCGGGGCGAAGCCGTCATCATGGGCAAGGCCATATCCGGCCATCAAACTATCGCCAAACAAAACAATGGTTTGCGGCGATTTATCAGCGGCCTGAACCGGTAAAACTGCGCCAAACAGGCCAAAGAGTGCGACCATCGCCACCACAAGCCCGCGTGAAAGCCGCCTGATCGCAGTGCGCAGTGCAGTGAACTCGATTACAGTGCGGTCTTGCCCGATCGCCAAATTCATAACAAATCTCACCCCATATGCTGTCATCTTGCCGGGATGGTTACCAAGCGGTTACCCTGCGACAGCGCATTCAGATCATTAGAAATATTATCTGAACCAGAAACGTCCTGATCCGTAAGCTTATGTAACCTGCTTTGATGATCTTGCAACGGACAAGCCCGATAGGACCCCAAATGAGTGTGACCGAAACCACCGCCGTCGCGGAACAAACTGATGCTTCTGCGGGCAAGAAAGCCGAACAGACCATTGATGTCCGCAACCTGAAGCTCAGACTGCAAGGCCCCGCCGGCATTGTCGAGATTCTCAAAGGTGTTGATCTGTCACTTTATGCCGGGGAAAGGGTCAGTCTGGTTGGCCCGTCCGGATCGGGCAAAACATCGCTTTTGATGGTTATTGCGGGGTTGGAACAAGCCCAGGAAGGTGTGGTCAATGTCTGTGGCAATGACCTGCGCGCCCTTGATGAGGATGGCTTGGCACTTTATCGCCGCCACCATGTCGGCATCGTGTTTCAGGACTTCCATCTGATCCCGACCATGAGCGCGCTTGAAAACGTTGCACTTCCGATGGAGTTCGCCGGACGCAAGGATGCATTCGAAAAGGCCCGTGCCGAACTTGAACTGGTCGGGCTTGGCCATCGCACCGATCATTATCCCGGCCAATTGTCGGGTGGCGAACAGCAACGCGTGGCCCTTGCCCGGGCTCTTGCCACCGATCCGGAACTTTTGCTGGCCGATGAGCCGACCGGCAACCTTGATGGTGCGACCGGTGAAACGATTATCGAATTGCTGTTTGATCTGACCAAACGGCGCGGTTCCACGTTGCTTTTGATCACCCATGATCCGGGCCTTGCCGAGCGGTGCGACCGTACCGTAATGCTGCGCGACGGCGAAATCGTTTCGCAACTGGAATCGCGGTCATGAGCAACGGTTTATCTTTATCCCCAAGCGATGACCGCCTGTGGTCGATTGCCTGGCGGGTGTGCCGCCGGGAATTGCGCGGCGGTCTTTCGGGTTTCCGGATTTTCCTGGCCTGTCTGGCGCTGGGCGTCGGGGCGATTGCCGCTGTGGGAAACGTTTCGGAATCCGTTCTTTCCGCGCTGGAGCGCGACGGGCGCAAGCTTTTGGGCGGCGATGTCGAACTGCGCCTGACCCATATGGAAGCCACAGCCGAGCAACTTGACTGGTTGCGCGCCAATACCGAACGCATGGGCGAACTGGCAACCATGCGCACCACGGCTTATGGCCCGGAGCAGCGGCGGCTGGTGGAACTCAAGGCGGTTGATGATATCTATCCGCTGTTTGGCGAGATGGAGCTTGCCGATAACATTCCGTTTGACGGTATCCTTGATCGGAAAGACGGCCTTTGGGGTGCGGTGACCGAGGCCGGCCTTCTGGAACGTCTTAACATCGCGATCGGAGATACGGTCAAACTTGGCGATATCGATGTCCAGATCCGTGGCGTCATTGCCACGGAACCTGACAAGGCGGTCGGGTTCTTTAACTTTGGCCCGCGCCTGATGGTGTCAAAAGCTGCCCTGATGGACACCGGCCTTGTTCAGCCCGGCAGCCTGATCCGCTATTATTACGCATTGGATCTGATGGGCAATGAAACGCCCACCGCGTTTCGTGAACGGCTTGAAAACCAGTTTGAAGATGCCGGTTGGCGCATCCGCGACACATCGAACGCCAATCCCGGTTTGCGCCGTTTTATTGAACGTCTGACCCTGTTTCTGACACTGGTTGGTCTGTCCGCCCTTCTGGTGGGCGGCATCGGGGTCGCCAATGCAGTGCGCAGCCATATCGAAAGCAAAACATCTGTTATCGCCACCCTGAAATCGATCGGGGCGTCACATGGACTGGTGTTGCGGATTTACTTCCTGCAAATCCTGGTGCTTGCGCTGATCGGGATCGGGATCGGGCTTTTGATCGGGGCTGTGACCCCGGCAATTGTCGCCCCGCTTCTGGCCGGGCGGTTGCCGATCGATGTGACCCTTGGCCCGGCATTGCCATCCCTGATCATTGCCACCAGCTTCGGGGTGCTGACCACACTGGTCTTTGCGTTGCCGTCCCTGTTGCGTGCGCGTGAGATTCCCGCTGCCCGGCTTTTCCGGGCCAGTGCGGGACTGTTTAACGGCAGTCCGGTGCGCAGGCGCGACCTGCCCTATATCGGCATCCCCCTTGTGCTGTTGCTGGTCCTGACGGTTTTGACGGCAACCGACCGGGCAATTGCACTGGGCTTTATTGCCGGATCTGCGGCGGCCGTGGTGATTTTCACCTATGCCGGACGGGGAATTGTATCTCTTTCGAAACGGTTTATCACCGGTCGGGATGCCTTTTCGCGTCTTGCCCTGGCCAACCTGCATCGTCCGGGGGCAAGCACGGTTCCGGTCGCCCTGTCACTTGGGCTTGGCCTGACCCTGCTGGTCACGATTTCCGGGATCGAGGGCAATCTTGATAACGAGATCAATGAAAACCTTCCTGAATCTGCCCCGGCCTTCTTCTTCCTTGATATCCGTCCGGATCAGATGGATCAGTTCCGAAGCCAGCTTCTGGCGCAGGAAAATGTTTCGGATATCGAACAAACACCGATGCTGCGCGGGCGTGTCACCGCGATTGACGGGGTTGATGCCAATGATGTGGGCCCGGGCGATGATCGCTGGTTCCTGCGTGGTGACCGTGGCCTGACCTTTGCCGCCGCCCCGCCGCCCGAAACCAAACTGGTGCGCGGGGAATGGTGGCCGTCTGATTATGATGATGCGTCCAAGCCGCTGGTATCGATCAGTGCCGATATCGGCAATGCCTTTGAACTTGAACCCGGTGATACGATCACGGTCAATATTCTGGGCCGCGACATCACAGCCGAGATCGCCAACTGGCGCGAGGTCGAATGGCAAAGCCTGCGCATGAATTTTGCCATGGTGTTTTCACCCGGCCTGATCGACAAGGCCCCCTATAGCCTGATTGCCACCGCCCATATGCCGCGCGAAATGGAAGAACCGGTTGATCGCATGATCGGGCTCGACTTCCCGAATGTATCCGCCATCCGCGTGCGCGAGGCGCTGGAAGCCGCCAACGCCATTCTGGCCGGGATCGGAACCGCACTTAATGCGACAAGCATGATTGCGATTGTTGCCGGGGTGCTTGTGCTTGCCGGCGCAGTTGCCGCAGGCCGCCGCAAGCGGATCTATGATGCCGTGGTGCTCAAGACGCTTGGCGCGACACGGGCCAATATCCTTTATGCCTATGCGCTGGAATACGGGATTTTGGGTCTTGCGACCGGGGTAATTGCCGCCTTTGTCGGCTCGGTCGCGGCATGGTCGGTGCTGGTTCTGGTGATGGAGGCACATTGGGTCTTCTTGCCGATGACCATTTTCGGTCCGATTGCCATCGGTCTTCTGGCAACGCTTTCGGCCGGCTTCGTTGGCACCTGGCAGGCGCTGCGCAGTCCCGCCGCACCGATGTTGCGCAACGAATAGGCCATTTCCCGATATCTTGAAAAAACAGGGCCGGTCACATGTGACCGGCCCTGTTTTATGTTTCAGATCATTTCGATATCAAACCGGAAAGACCGGTTTGGCAGGCAATGGCATCACGCCAGATCACGCAAAGCACGCCTGACGACCTTGCCGGTCGTGGTCATTGGCAACTGATCGAGAAACGCGATTTCGCGCGGATATTCATGCGCGGCAAGGCGGGTTTTGACGAAATCCTTGATATCGCTTTCAAGTTCGGGGCTTTGCGCATAACCATCAGCCAGAACCACAAAGGCCTTTACGATCTGTCCGCGCTGGTCATCGGGTTTGCCAATCACGCCGGCCATACGAATGGCCGGATGGGCAATCAGGCAATCTTCGATCTCGCCCGGGCCGATGCGATATCCGGCCGAACTGATGACATCATCATCGCGCCCGACAAAGCGGATATAGCCATCCGCATCGACACAGCCCATATCACCGGTCAAAAGCCATTCGCCGACAAATTTGTCACGGGTGGCTTCGGGATTGCGCCAATATTCCAGAAACATCACCGGATCGGGTGCCCGCACCGCAATGCGCCCCATCTCACCGGGCGCCACGACATTCCCGCCCAGATCAATCACCGCAACATTATGGCCCGGCACCGGACGGCCCATGACGCCGGGCTTGGGCGCCATGATCGACTGACAGGAACTGACGACCATATTGCATTCGGTCTGACCGTAAAATTCATTGATGGTGACACCGAACACCCGACGCCCCCAATCAAGAAGTTCCGCACCAAGCGTTTCACCACCACTTGCAATAGAGCGCAGATTGCAGTTGAATTTTTGCGCCATTTCATCGCCTGCTGCCCGCATCATCTTTAATGCAGTTGGCGGCAGGAAGGTATTGCGCACACCATATTCGGCAATCAGGCCAAAGGCGGCTTCGGGTGTGAATTTTTCAAAACGGTGCGCAACCACCGGCACCCCGTGATGCCAGGCCGGCAGCAACACATCAAGCAGCCCGCCGATCCAGGCCCAATCCGCAGGGGTCCACATCACATCCCCGTCCTTGGGGAAGAAATCATGGGACATTTCAACACCGGGCAAATGGCCGAGCAAAACCCGATGGGCATGAAGTGCGCCTTTGGGTTGGCCGGTGGTGCCGGATGTGTAAATGATCAGGGCCGGTTCATCGGCACGGGTTTTGACAACATCGAACTGGTCGCTGGCCTCGGCTGACAGGGCCTTGAAATCAAAGCAGCCATCCGGCGCGCCATCAATGACATAGACATATTCAAGTGCCGGCAAAAGATCGCGGATTTCAGCAATTTTTGCCGCCCCTTCCTTGTCGGTCACCAGCGCCTTGGCGGCACAGTTGCCCAACCGGTATTCCAGCGCATCAACCCCGAACAAGGTAAAGAGCGGAACCGCAATCCCGCCCATCTTGTAGGTCGCGATATGGGCAATCGCGGTTTCGGGGCTTTGCGGCAACAGAATACCCACCCGGTCCCCGCGCCGGATGCCATGGCGGCGCATGACATTGGCAAAGCGGTTCGACAAACGTTTGAACTGGGCAAATGTGTAATCACGGCGCGATCCGTCGCGCCGACGGTGCATCAGCGCCAAACGATCCGGGTCATCGGCCCATTTGTCGCAAACATCAACACCAATATTGAAATGAGTCGGTACATCCCAGACAAAATCCGAGCATACCGTCGCGTAGTCATCACGACTGGTCAGCATATTTCCTCCCTGAATTTACCGCTGTTATTTGTTTTTGGCTGCGGCAAATATTGGCGACATGATAGTGCCTTTTGCATTCGGATTGCACCGATTTTGTTTGTCGCCGACGATCTGAATGGCAAGAAAGCCCCATCAGAACGATGCAGTGCATCATTCAAACCATAAACCGGCCTTGTCTGACCCGGGGTTATTTGCAGATAAGTTGCCGATCCTGATTCAGGGTGACGGATCAAGCAGGAAAGTGAAATTCGCAGACTGCCCGGCATCGGTTGTGGCCCGGCTGTGGCAGCCCAGACAGGTGGCATCGGGTTGGTGCTGAATGAAGCTTTCAAGCGCACTGTTGGTCAGATAACGGGGAACTTCGCCGACGCCAAATGTCGCCCCGCCCGGATTTCCGATCCATTGTGTGCCAAGCAGCATGTAATTCTGCCAGATGGTACCGGCCAGTTTGCGTTGCCAGATGAAATTGGACTCCGCCGTGCCCGAAAACAGTCGCCAGCAGCGAACGATATCGGATCCCCCGACCGGTTCCCCGGACAGGCGCCGCGCATAGGGTGCGCTGTCCGCCCATTTCACATCCCCCGAAACCGGATTATTGGCCGCCGTCCCGCCAACGCCATGCCCGCCGTAAAATGCATAGGGCCGATCAATATCAGCTGGCGCCAGACATCCGTTGGCAAACGGGGTATCGGTGATGATGCTGTTGGGGCGACGGGCATTCGACGCCAAGGGCACATTGTCGATATGCTCGAAACTTGACCAGATCCAGCGATCCCCATTGCCACTTTGCACCCGCTGTACCAGATGCAAGCCCACCAGTCCGACCGTGACATCAAGACATTTCGCCCGCCCGTCGACCGTTTGCGATGGCCCCAGCGATATACGGGCCGGACGGGTGTAATAGCCATGATCGACCAGCGTTTTGGTGCCGTCATTGCCCGGTAAAATGCGCCAGGCAAATTTCAATAATTGCGCACCCATAACCCCGGGTGCGCTTGGCGGAATGCGCGGGGAATCGCCGCCGGATGCACCATTCCTTACAGCGTTGCGCGTATCACCACTTGATCCGGATGATGTGCTGTCTGCTATGGCCGTCGCAGTGATTGGTGGCGTCATGTGCCCGACAGGAAAGCTTATGGGGTTTTGCCCGTTGGCAAAGGCAAGACGCCCGGACTTCTGATCAAGGCCGTTCTCGCGGATATAATCCGCTGCAACCTGATTGATGCGGGTTTCATACAGCACAAAATTCCCGGCCTGATCGATCAGGATATCGCCGGTCGATTGCACATAGCTTGCCAGCAGCAGGGACCCGTCGGGCAAATCATCGGCACAGGACGGGTTGGGAAAGGCGACTTCGGAAAACAGATCCCGTCGGGTCGGGAAATCTTGCCAGGCGGCTTTGCTGTCCGGGATATCAAGATTGGCACCACGTGCGACATCATGTGCGGCATCACCCGGGGCCATAAGCGCAGTAAAAGCCTGCCAGGAGAAGCGGTCAAACGGACGTTGCGCATGATAGGCCAGAAACCGGTAGACGAAACTGGCATCAAATTCCGGCACATCGACGGGCGCAATTGCGCAGGGTTGCGTGACCGAACCGTCGGCACAGAATTCACCGTCATCATATTTTTCAACAAAGACCGGGATATCCCCACGTTCGGCATTGGCGGTGAATTTCGCATTCTGGGCCAGCGTGGCAGACGGCATCGCCAACATCACCGGCATCAGACACAGGGCAATGCCAAGTTTGCGCATCGAAAATGGTGGTGCCACGATGGTTTCTGACATGCCTGTTGGTACCTTTGATGTATCGCGCTGCACATCATGCTTTACGCCGTGGCGCTATCATAAACCTGTTTGGGCGGGCTGTCCTTAATGTGGAATTTCACATTCTTGTCAGATGTCGGGTGAACAAGATCACATTCGGGCGCGCCGGGGGATTGCCGTTTCCGCCAAACCGTTGCTTTTCACGGAAATCCTGCCATATTTTGACCATCGCAGAATTGTATAAACGATTCTGCCCACAATTGGATCAAAGAGGGATTTCAATGGCTTTTGAAACGCGTCAACGCGGCTATGACGTCTCGGTTGGCCGGTCGGCGGCCGAGATCGATGAAGGTCTCCGCGCCTATATGCTGCGTGTCTATAACTACATGGCATCCGCACTTGCCCTGACCGGTATCGTGGCAATGGCTGTGTCGACCAGCCCGGCCCTGATGCAGGCTATTTTTGGCACCGGACTGCACTGGATTGTCATGCTGGCCCCGATCGGGCTTGTCTTCTTCCTGAGCGCACGAATTCATAAAATGAGCTTCGGCGCAGCACAGGCGACATTCTGGGTATATGCCGGGCTGATGGGCTTGTCCCTTGCTTCGATCTTCCTGGTTTATACCGGTGAATCGATCGCACGTACCTTCTTCATCACCGCCGGTACCTTTGGTGCGATGAGCCTTTATGGCTACACCACCAAGAAGGACCTGTCGGGCTGGGGCAGCTTCCTGTTCATGGGCCTGATCGGCATCATCATCGCCAGCGTGGTCAACATCTTCCTTGGCAGCAGCATGCTGCAGTTCGTCATTTCGGCGGCTGGTGTTCTGATCTTCACGGGCCTTACCGCCTATGACACCCAGCGCATCAAGGAAGCCTATCACGAGCATGATGACGCAACCACCGCAGGCAAAAAAGCCCTGTTCGGTGCGCTGCAGCTTTATCTCGACTTCGTGAACCTGTTCATCATGCTTCTGCACTTCTTCGGTAATCGCGAATAGAAGTGACGTTGTATGCTGCCCCCGGGCAGTCGCAGTCAAAACCCCCGCAGCGGCTGCTGCGGGGGTTTCTTTTTGTTCGGATCACTTGGTGATGCCTGACGTGCTTCCGGTGTCCCCTGAACGCCCGGCGCAGACAGCTCGCCAACTGGCAATCAGGAGGCCGCGGCCTTTGCCGATCCGTCGCCGCCGGTGGCTTCCATCACCGCCTTGCGATGGCCCATTTGCGAAATGATGTTTTCAGCACGGGTATAGCCCCCGGAAGCCGCACGCGCCGCACCCTTGGCCCCGGCATCGACAAAGGCCTCATAGGATTGCGAGAAGCCCATTCTGGCATTGGACAGCATGGTGACGTCCTGATCCTGTGTGCCATTGGTCAGATAGACCGTCGCCAGGGCAAACATTGTCCTGCCCCAGATATAGGGATCATCACGCCGGCCACAGATTTTAAGGGCGGCCTGAAAGACAGGAACGACCTGTGCATCGGGGATGCTGACATCATTGATGATGGCCGCAGACACAATCGATTCCGCCAGCCCATAGGCGGTAATCGCATAAAGCGGCGCATGTGCCCGACTGTTGATCATGCCAAGGGCACGGCGATATTGCGATGCCCCCTGTTCGACAAGTTTGGCGTCCTCGGCATCCTTGCCGGTTGCGACCATTGCCTCGGCCAGTTTGCAGATCGCCAGTGCACGATCAACGGGCGATCCCATCGACAGTTCGAACCGCCGTTCAAGCATTTTCCAGATGCCAATGGCCAGCGCACCCGAGCGCGCCTTGAGACTGGCGATCAGTGACCAGTTCACAAGCCCCGCATACAGCGCAAGAAGGGCGGCAGATCGGGCGTCGATTTTTGAAAAGTCGCTGATTTGCGCCACCAGGTCTTCGGTGCGCAATTCACGTACGACTTCTTCTTTTTGCTGGGGCCGTGATGATTCACCCAACAATCCCGATGATGTACGGGCCTTGGGTTTGGCCGGTTCGGATATGGTTTCGCCCGCCGCACCAAGGGTTTTGCGAATATGGGGTTCAAGCACGCGCAAGGCACTGGCGCAATAGGTGCGATCCCCGGTTTCGGTCAAAACAAACGCCCCAAAGGCATAGGCGGTCGCCACCCCCTGGCCGGCCATTTCAAAATGTTCGCCGCGATTGATGCGTTCCTGAAATTCTTCGAGATGGGTGGTCAGACGTGAAATTTGCAGCAACCGCTGCTCCCCGCCCCGCGATTTGAAAATCAGCTGGGCCGCCAGCAAAATGCGCAAGGCCTGGGCGACATCGGGATGATCGGTTTGCCGGAAACTGTGAGTAAGCGGCAACATCAGATCATAAAGCGACGAGGTCAAAGCATCACTGACCAGATGCAGATCGAAACCGCCGGTATTGTGGTTTTCCTGTCCCCAGAAAACCGCATCCGCATCAACCCGGCGCCCCATATTCAAAACATTGAGCTGGGCTTCGCGCATTGCCTGGAATGCATCAACCGCATCCGAATTGGGGGCAAAATACTGATCCAGTCTGATCTGGCTGCTTTCGGGCATATCGGCCAGACTGCGCGCGATCATATCGCTTAGCGGATCTGGCGGGCGGACACCACCTTGGGCAGTTGCATCGGGACGATTGAAGCGGGCAATGGCATACAGGCACAGCGGTTCCGCAACCGAGGCAGTATCATCCCCCGCAGTCTCAACCAACTCCCCTGATGTATCGTTGCCGGTAATCAGTGACTTGATCACCAGGCCAACCATTGACCAGAACCCAGCCATTCCTGCCCTTATTGCATCCACGAAAAACTGACACGCAGCTTCTATAGATACTTGAATTCATTAAGGGTCCATTGTCATCCGCGCAACGCGGCTGGTCAATGCTGGAGCGCGGCTTTAACGCCATACCGAAGTATAGAAAACCTACCCTTCAAATACCGAAACCCCCAGTCGATCAAGTAGATTTGATGGTTCTGTGCGGTGATCGCAAACCCGTGACCTTTTTGAAACCGTCACGGGAATGACTTGCGTTCCCGGGCGCGTTGCAGAAACAAAATCACCCATATGACACCCCATGATCGGCCAAGCAAAAGGCACCGGACCATAACGATCCGGTGCCTTGAAAACAGGGCATCAGCATGTCGCACGAACAGTTTTCAGTTCCAGGGACGGGTGCGGCGCCGTGGTTTGGTTGCCGGTTGCGTCGGGCGCGATGCCGGTTGCGATCCGCCCCAGGGTCCTTTTTGTGATGCCGGACGCGCAGACGCAGGCCGCGCAGCCGCACCATGTCCACCACTACCCTGCCCGGTCAGGCCACTGGCCATTTCCTGAAGCTTGGCGATGCGGTTGGCCATGTTGGGGTGGGTGGAAAACAGATTGTCGACACCCTTCCCCGACAGCGGATTGGCGATATACATATGTGCGGTTGCCGGGTTGCGTTCGGCTTCCATGTTCGGGATGGCGTGCACACCCTTGTCAAGCTTGGCCAGTGCACTGGCCAGCCACAGGGGATGTCCGCAAATTTCGGCCCCGATACGGTCAGCGTCATATTCGCGGGTGCGCGAAATTGCCATCTGCACAATCATCGCCCCCATCGGCGCCAGAATGGCAATCAGGATCATGCCGATCCCGCCCAATGGATTGTTGTTTTCGCTGCGATTGCCGCCGAACATGCCGGCAAACATCGCGAAATTGGCAAGGGCCGAAATCGCACCGGCGATGGTTGCCGTAATCGTCATGGTCAGGGTATCGCGGTTTTTGACATGGGCCAGTTCATGGGCCATGACACCGGCGATCTCGTTGCGATCAAGCAGTTTCAGCAAACCCGTTGTTGCCGCCACCGCCGCATTTTCCGGATTGCGCCCGGTGGCAAAGGCATTGGGTTGCGGGTTTTCAATCACATAGACCTTGGGCATTGGCAGACCGGCATTGCGCGCCAGATCGCGCACCATGGAAACCAGTTCCGGCGCGGTGCGATCATCAACCTGTTTTGCACTGCGCATCCGAAGCAGCATGGCATCGGAATTCCAATAGGCGAACACATTCATCGCCCCGGCAAACAACAGCGCAATGATCATGCCCTGTTGCCCGCCGATCATCATGCCAACGGCACCAAACAGCGCGGTCAACCCCGCCAGCAACAAACCTGTACGCACATAGTTCATGGTCGAACACCCTTTTCGACAAACCTTTCGAACGACAGATAAGGCAAAGTTTGCCAATGGCAAGCGCCCGGCAAACTTGTCCTGCCTGTTTGCCACAGCATCGAAAACTTATTCCTTGGTGTGGGAAGATTATTCCCGCCAACCCTTTGAACAAGCAAAATGATTATGGCTTTTTTATCTGCGTGACCAACATCACAGAACAAATACCGCAGATATCAAGGGCACCCGGCACACACACCGATAAGTGGTCTTTTAATTGCATGCACAATTTAAGATATCACTCAAGGAGGTGTTCTATGGTCGAGTTTCAAGGAAAGATGTCCATCGTCGGTGCGCGGTACCTGACCATGCCCAGACCGATTGATCCGCAAACCGGTGAATACAGCACCAAGTTTTCGCTTGATGAATGGAAAGACATCCAGGCCAAGCGCAAGGAACAATTCGAAACCTATCAGGCCAATGCCGAAAACCATCTGAACAGCTGGCTTGATGATAACAGCGACGCAGAGATCACACGCGCCTATTATCTTGATGATGAACTGGTTGCCGTGTTTGGCGAGGATAACGTCAATGTATCCAATGGCATGAATTACGCCATGGAGTATCGCTATGCACAAAGCGATGGCGAGGATCTTGGATATTCCGGGGATCAGTTAACCCGATATGTTGAAAACCGTATCGAGTTCGCGTTGCGTCGCGAATATGGCGACCGATTGACGGTCAAGGAAGGCCCGGCCGGGACACTTGGCACGCTGGCAGATTATCGCGAGGAACTGTTTGGCGGGGATCGATGGCCATCAGAAGAAAACATGCCGCCAATGCGCGAAATTGACTGGGATGCGCCATCACCGGCACAGGCAGGCACCTGGCAAGGACCCGTGGCCCTGATTGATACCCAGGCATTTCTCGACATCCGCACCATGAGACTTGAGACGCAGTAGGATAAGTAAAACAGCCGGACCGGCGGGGTCGGGGGAAAAAGACGGTCCGGCTGTTTCTGCAACGATGTCGGTTACTCCGCAGGCTGGTGTGCGTCAGCCTCATCAAGTGAACGAACTTCGTTGCGCCGGCCAATCATGCGTACAAGAACATAAAAGACCGGGGTCAGGATCAGGCCAAATATCGTCACGCCCAGCATCCCCGAGAACACGGCAATACCAATCGCGTGGCGCATCTCGGCACCGGCACCACTGGACAGAACCAGCGGCACGACACCCATGATGAAGGCCAAAGAGGTCATAAGGATCGGGCGCAGGCGCAGACGGCTGGCCTCGATCGCGGCTTGAACGGTGCTGCGTCCCTGATGTTCAAGTTCGCGGGCGAACTCGACAATCAGGATGGCGTTTTTCGATGCCAGTCCGGCCAGCACAAACAGGCTGATCTGGGTGAAGATATTGTTGTCACCCCCGAACAGATAGACACCAAACACAGCAGACAGGATGCTCATCGGGACGATCAGGATCACGGCCAGTGGCATGGTCAGGCTTTCATATTGAGCCGCCAGAACCAGGAACACCAGAAGGATACAGATCGGGAAGATGAAGATCGCCGTGTTGCCCGCCAGGATCTGCTGATAGGTCAGTTCCGTCCATTCATAGGACATGCCGGGCGGCAATGTTTCATCCAGAATCTTGCTGATCGCAGCCTGTGCCTCGCCGCTGGAATAGCCCGGGGCGGCGTTGCCATTCAGATCGGCCGACCGGAACGCGTTGTAGCGCATTGCCGTGTCCGGTCCGAATGTTTCAGATACCGACAAAACAGAACCCAGCGGCACCATGTCGCCATCCGAATTGCGCGTTTGCAGACGCAGGATGTCTTCCGGGCTTGAACGATATGGCTTGTCGGCCTGTGCGATCACCTGATAGGTGCGGCCAAAGGCGTTGAAGTCATTGACATACATCGAGCCAAGATAGACCTGCATGGTCCGGAAGATTTCATCAACCGGCACACCAAGCTGCTGAACCTTGGTACGGTCAAGGGTCGCCTGAAGCTGCGGGACATTGATGTTATAGCTTGAAAACACACCGGTCAGTTCCGGTGCCGCCCATGCCTTGGCAAGGACCTGTTTCATGGCATCATCAAGGGCGCGATAGCCCTGATCAGAGCGATCCTGAACCTGAAGCTTGAAGCCCCCAACAGTCCCAAGTCCCTGAACCGGCGGTGCCGGGAAGATGGCAACAAAGGCCTCGTCAATGGCGGCAAATTTCTGTTGCAGCTTGCCGGCGATGGCAAGGCCCGACAGATCATCGCTTTTGCGTTCGTCAAAGTCGGTCAGGGTGACAAACACGATGCCGGCACTTGAACTGTTCACAAAGCCGTTGATCGAAAGCCCCGGGAAGGCCACGGCACTTTCAACACCGGGTTCCTTAAGCGCGATGTCAGACATTTCACGAATGACATCTTCGGTCCGGTCCAGTGTCGCGCCCTGCGGGAGCTGGGCGAAACTGACCAGATATTGCTTGTCCTGAAGGGGAACAAAACCCGTCGGCAGGATCTGGAAACCCTGCCAGGTCAGAACCAGCAACCCGGCATAAAGCGCCATCATGATGGCCTTTACACCCAGCAGACGCTTGACCCCGCCGGCATACATTTCCGTGCTGCGGTTAAAGAAGCGGTTAAAGCCGCGGAAGAACCAGCCAAAGACAAAGTCCATGCCACGCGTCAGCCAGTCTTTCGGCGCATCATGACCACGCAGAAGGACCGCTGACAAAGCCGGGCTCAGCGTCAGCGAGTTGATGGTTGAAATGATCGTCGCAATGGCGATGGTCAGGGCAAATTGCTGATAGAACTGGCCGGTCAGGCCGGAAATAAAGGCAATTGGCACAAACACACCGGTAATCACAAGCGAGGTCGCGATGATCGGACCGGTCACTTCGCGCATGGCCGCAACCGTTGCATCGCGCGGTGAAAGACCCCGTTCGATGTTACGTTCAACGTTTTCGACCACGACAATCGCGTCATCAACCACGATCCCGATCGCCAGGATCAATCCGAACAGCGACAGCACGTTGATCGAAAAGCCCATCAGAAGCATCAGGGCAAAAGTCCCGATGATCGATACCGGCACAGCCAGCAACGGAATGATCGATGCCCGCCAGGTTTGCAGGAAGATCGTCACCACGATCACCACAAGGGCGATGGCCTCCAACAACGTCTTGATCACCGATTTGATCGAGCCGCGCACAAACACGGTCGGGTCATAAACAATCGAGTAATCGAGATCATCGGGGAAGTTCTGTTTGAGTTCTTCCATGGTCGCGCGCACGTTGCTTGAAATATCAAGCGCGTTTGACCCCGGGGATGCAAAGATCGGAATGGCGACCGCGGGTTTGTTATCAAGCAGGGAACGCAGCGCATATTGCTGGGCTTCCATTTCGACACGCGCCACATCGCCAAGACGCGTAATCGTGCCATCGGCTTCGCGTTTGATGATGATGTTCTGGAATTCCTCGGGGGTTTCCAGACGGCCACTGATATTGATCGGCAACTGGAACTGCACACCACTGTCATAGGGTGCACCACCGATGATGCCGGCTGCGACCTGGACGTTCTGGCTTTGGATGGCGGCAACCACTTCGCCCGCGGTCAGGTTACGTTCGGCAACCTTGTCGGGGTTCAGCCAGACACGCATGGCATAATCGCCCGATCCGAACAGGCCAACCTGCCCGACGCCACTGATACGTGCCAGACGGTCACGGACATTAAGCGTCGCATAGTTGCGCAGATACAGCATGTCATAGCGTTCATTGGGCGAACGCAAATGCACGACCATGGTCAGATCAGGGGACCGTTTGGACACGGTCACACCAAGCTGACGCACGATATCGGGCAGACGCGGTTCGGCCTGTGATACGCGGTTCTGGACCTTTTGCTGGGCCAGATCGGGATCGGTGCCAATTTCAAAGGTCACGGTCAGCGACAGGTTGCCGTCCGTTGTGGCCAGTGAGTTGACATAAAGCATCCCTTCAACCCCGTTGATCTGTTCTTCAAGCGGGGATGCAACAGTTTCGGCAATCTCGGCGGGGTTCGCGCCGGGAAACTTGGCTTCGACCACGATCGAAGGCGGCACGACTTCGGGATATTCCGAAATCGGCAAACGCCACATCGCAATCAGACCGGCCAGCAACATCAGCACCGACAAAACGCCGGCAAAGATCGGGCGGTCGACAAAAAATCTTGAAAGGTTCTGCATGATAGTAAGCCTTGCTTAGCGCGCCATACGCATCCCTCAGGATGCGGCGGCCTGCAGAATTTCAGGAGCCACCGGCATGCCGGGGCGGACCTTCATGATGCCGTTGACGATGACAAGATCACCTTCGTTCAGCCCAGAGGTCACAATGCGCATACCGTTGATTTCCGCCCCCAGGGTGACCTGGCGATAGGCAACCGTATTGTCCGGTTCGACCACATAGACGAATTTGCGGTCCTGATCGGTGCTGATTGCTTCGGGCGAAACCGTGATGACATCCTGCTTGGCAAGCGTTCCGACCTGAAGGGCGGCAAACGTGCCCGGCAGAAGGTTGCCATCGAGATTGTCAAACAGTGCGCGGGTACGGATGGTCCCGGTGCGCGCATCAATCCGGTTATCGAAACTGTGCACATAGCCCGACACCTGACGCCCGTTTGACAGGGTCATGTTGACCGGGATGTTGTGGGCAGCTTCGTCGATTTTGCCGTTATCCCCGATGCTGGCAAAGAAGGTCTGCTCGTCGAGATCGAAATCGGCATAGATTTTACCGGTCGAGACAATGGTGGTCAGAACCGGGGCATTCGGGCCGGCATTGACCTGGTTGCCAACGGTCAGTTCGACCCGGCTGACACGCCCGCTGATCGGGGCTTTGACAAAGGCATGATCCAGTTCGATTTCAGCCAGTTCAAGATTGGCCTTGGCGCGGGTGACCTGGCTTTGTGCCACGCGATGGGCATTCAGGCGTTCGTCATAGACGCGCTTGGAAACCGTGCCGTTCGACACCAGCTTTTCCGCGCGTGCCTTTTCCTTGGCCGCCAGCGACAGATTCTGTTCGGCTGCGGCCAGTTCGGCACGGGCTTCGTTCACGGCGGCCTGATAGCTGCGCGGATCAATCACGGCAAGCACATCACCCTTCTGAACAAGCTGGCCGTCTTCAAACCGGATTTCGACGATCGCACCGCTGACCTGCGGGCGCAGCTGCACTTCTTCAACCGCGCTCAGACGGCCGGAAAAATTGTTCCAAAGACGGACGGAACTGCTTTTGACGTTGGATACGGTAACAGGGGTTGCCATCGGGGCGGTCTGAACCGCCACTTCGTCGGCAGATGAGCCAGAGATATGCAAGCCATATCCACCGGCAGCAGCAATCAGTGCCAATGCGGCAACTGGCAGCAAAATTTTGCGTTTTGATCGAGACTGCATCTTTTGATCTTCCAAATGGGTTGCGCCGCACACACGCGGCCCGTTTGAAGCTTAGATGCATACCAATCGGTTTGTTCGCAAGGGGAAGAAGGCAAAAAAATGGCGTTTTTTTAATTTTTATTGTTTTGTGACAGGAATGAAATCAGGAAAATATACGTCTAACTATCTGAATTTGCATTGCAAATTAAGGATGCGATAGATCCCTTCGCGCAGATCAGACCGAACAGTATCAAGATCGTTAAAAACCTTGCCATAGGTCAGCAGACCATGGACATACTGGAAAACCAGCCGTGCCAGGGTGGTGACGTCACCATCTTCGCCCAGCATGCCTTCGCCCTTCAGACCGCGCACCATCGAGGCCAGATATTTGATCTGTTCGTCAGCCAGTTCGCGCGAACAATTCTGGATTTCCATATCTTCGGGGCCGACCTGGCCGCCAGCGGTAAAGATCGGACAGACACAGACTTCGCTTTCGCCGGGCACGGCATAGCGTTCCTGCTTGTCACAAACCAGCTCGATATAGCGGTTAAGCTGTTCGACCGGCGGAACTTCGGGGGAAAAGATGGCGCGAAGCTCATCCTTGCCTTTTTCCCAGTGATGGCGGGCAGAGGCCGCAAACAGGGCCGCCTTGCTGTCAAAATGATGATAGAACGCGCCCTTTGTCACGCCGGCATGCTTGCAGACATCACTGACACCGATATCGTGATAGCTGCGCGTTGACAGCAACTCGATCGCGGTTTCCAGAAGCTTGGTCCGGGTTTCTTCGGCGTTCCTCATGGCTTTGACCTGTATATTGATTATGGATCAGATATACGTACCGGTTGGTATTTTTCAAGGAAACCCAGCCGACACATTCCAAGATCATCATATAAACATGGCAGGAGGATGACAGGAATGTTCAGAAATTCAAAGATTTAACTCGCGATGTGCGTGATGCACATAACAGCCATCAAAGCGGTATTTTTTTCATCCCGTCCCGTTTCAACGACGAAATCCGGCCCCGAAACGACAAAAGAGGGCGCACAAGGCGCCCTCTTTGCACTGAGATGTTTGATGCCGATCCGGGTCAGGCCCCGATCAGCGCCCGCATCTGGCGGTTTGCCACCGTGATCATCGACAGATCGATCTGGCCTGCGGCGCGCAACTCGTTGATCAGTTCGTCACAGCGCGCACAACCACGCTGATGGGCAGCAACCCATTTATCCACAAGCTCGCTACCCGAGCTGCCTTTTTTGCCTTCGGCCAGAACAGCACGGGTCAGTTCGCGCTGATGACCAAACAGGTCATCAATCACTGCTGCACGTGCCAGTTTCTGCCAATGGGTTTCGGCTTCGATCGATTCTGCTGCGGCCCGCATCAGACCAAGCTGGAAGCGGGTTCCGACCGCGAAATAGGTCGATGCAACTTCGATGACGTCACGACCGGTTGCCTCGGCAATCCGGACCACATCACAAATCGCCACCATCTGGGCAACCGATGCGATACGGCGCGCTAGTTCTTCCGGAACGCCCTGTGCGGTCAGCGACTGGGTTTTCTGTTCCAGTGCAGTCCGGAATGCAGCATCGGCAGGAACGATTTCATCAAAGGCCGAAATCACCTTGGATACTGCCGGACGGAACATTTCGATCTTGGCACCGACATTCAGGTCTTCGCAATTGCGCAGGAACCATTGGGTGACGTCATTGACCATGCGGTTGATGTCGCGGAACATGCTGGTCTGCAATTTGGCCAGCACCACGTTATCAAGGGCTTCGATCCCGGCCCAAAGATCACGCAGACCAAACACCGCACGGGTGATCAGATAACCGCGTGATACATCAACGGCCGAAAGACCGGTTGCTTCCATCATGTCATGCACGAACGTGCCACCAACCCGGTTGACCAGACTGTTGGTCGCCACCGTGGCAATGATTTCACGTTTCAGACGATGGCCCGAAATCGCATCCGCATATTTCTTGCGAAGCGGTGTCGGGAAATAGCGTACCAGTTCTTCGACCAGAATCGGATCATCAGGAAGATCGGATTCCAGCACTTCGTCATAAAGCCAAAGTTTGGCATAGGGCATCAGCACCGAAACTTCGGGGCGGGTCAGACCTTCATGCGCATTGGCACGACGTGCGAGTTCTTCGTCATCGGGAAGATACTCGATTTCCCGGTTCAGACGACCTTCGCGTTCCAGCATCCGGATCAGGCGCACCTGCGCATCAAGCAATTCCGAATTTGCCGCATGGGCATTGGAAATGGCCTGACTTTGCAGATAGTTGTCGCGCAGAACCAGATCGCCAACCTCGTCGGTCATTTCGACCAGAAGCTTGTTGCGCTGCTTTTCGGTCATATCACCGGCCGAGACAACTTCGCCCAGCAGGATCTTGATATTGACCTCGTGATCCGAGCAGTTCACACCCGCTGCGTTGTCAATCGCATCGGTATTCAGGCGACCACCGGCATGGGCATATTCAATACGGCCACGCTGGGTCGCACCAAGGTTTGCGCCTTCGCCCACCACCTTGGCCCGGACTTCGCGACCATTGATGCGGATGGCATCATTGGCACGGTCCCCGGCATCGGCATTGGTTTCGTGACTGGACTTGATATAGGTCCCGATACCACCGAACCACAGCAATTCGACATCGGCCTTCAGAATGGCCTTCATCATGTCGGCCGGGGTTACCTTGCCGCCATCAAGACCCAGAAGCTTGCGGACTTCGGGGGACGGATCAAGGGTTTTGGCCTTGCGGTCAAAGATGTCGCCGCCTTTTGACAGGACCTTTTTGTCATAGTCGGTCCAGCTTGAACGCGGCAGATCGAACAAGCGTTTGCGTTCGGCAAAGCTTTTTGCCGGATCCGGGTCCGGATCGACAAAGATATGCATGTGGTTGAAGGCCGCGACCAGTTTGATCTGTTCGGACAACAACATGCCATTGCCAAACACGTCACCGGACATGTCACCAACACCGGCAACGGTGAATGGCGTGGTCTGGATATCCTTGCCCATTTCGCGGAAGTGACGTTTGACCGATTCCCAGGCACCGCGCGCCGTGATGCCCATTTTTTTGTGGTCATAGCCCTGCGACCCGCCCGATGCAAAGGCATCGTCAAGCCAGAAGCCATAATCACGGGCGACACCATTGGCGATATCGGAAAATGTCGCCGTGCCCTTGTCAGCAGCAACCACCAGATAGGGATCATCATCATCAAGACGACGGACCCGTTCCGGCGGAATGATTTCGCCGCCAACAATATTGTCGGTGATATCGAGCATGCCGCTCATCAATGTTTTGTAGCAGGCAATGCCTTCTTCAAGGAATGCTTCGCGCGACCCGTCCGCAGGTGGACGTTTGACCACGAACCCGCCCTTGGACCCGACCGGCACGATCACCGCGTTCTTGACCATCTGGGCTTTGACCAGACCAAGAATTTCGGTGCGGAAATCTTCCTGACGGTCGGACCAGCGGATGCCGCCACGGGCAACCGGCCCACCGCGCAGATGGACAGCTTCGACCCGCGGGGAATAGACAAAGATTTCCCGCCACGGACGCGGCAGGGGCAAATCTTCGATCATGCCGGAATTGAATTTGACCGACAGATATGGTTTCGGATTTCCATCCGCACCATACTGGAAGAAGTTGGTGCGCAATGTCGACTGAACCAGATTGAGGAAGGCGCGCAAAATGCGGTCTTCGTCCGGGTTCATCACGTCTTCAAGACGGGTGATGATATCGGCCTCGATCACGTCGACTTCGGCGGCCAGACCCGGATCGCGATCCGGATCAAACTTGGCAATGAACAGCGACACAATCGCCGATGCCAAGGCCGGGTTATTGGCAAGGGTACGCGCCATATAGTTCTGCGAGAAGGCCGAGCCCATCTGACGGGTATAGCGGGCATAAGCCCGCAGGATGACGACTTCGCGCCAGTTCAGATTCCCCAGCAGAACCAGACGGTTAAAGGCGTCATTTTCGACCTCGCCATGCCACATGCGCACGAACAGTTCCTGGAACTTGTCACGGACGTCATGCAGATTGAACTCACCATCGACAACCACACCGAAATCATGGATCCGCACGTTGGTTTCAACATCGCGCGGGCTTACGGTAAACGGGTTCTCGGTGATGACCTTAAGCCCCATATTTTCAAGCATGGGCAGAACATCAGACAGCGGAACCGGCGCACCGGGATTGTATATCTTGAAGCGCAGTTCGTTTTCGGCAGCCTCGATCGGGCGATACAGGTTCACCCGCAGGTCATTGGCCTTGATCACATCTTCGATGCGTTCAATATCAAGGGCCGCACTTTCGACCGTGAAACGTTCGCGATAGTCGCTTGAGAAACTTTCCCCATAGCGACGATACAGCGCAAGCCCACGTTCTTCGCCCATTTCACGGACAAGAACCTGACGCAATGTGTCGGTCCAGTCGCGGGCAACTTCCACCAGTTGGCGTTCGATTTCTGCAACGTCATATTCCGGCAGCTCACCCGGATTGGTTTTGACCAGCAAGTGCAGACGCGCAAGCGGGCTGTCCCCGATCAGGGTGTAATGCGCGGTTACCTTGCCATCAAAGGCATCCTCGATGACTTTCTGGAACTTGAAGCGCAACTTGGTCGAGAACCGGTCACGCGGACAGAACAGCTGACAGGATACAAACCGTTCAAACGCATCGCGACGGACAAACAAGGCGATGCGTTGACGTTCCTGCAAATGCAGGATGCCCATGCAGGTATGATACAGGTCATCGAGTTCGACCTGGAACAGCTCATCGCGCGGGAAAGTTTCAAGAATATTGACCAGCGCCTTGCCATCGTGGCTGGCAGGCGGGAAGCCGGCACGTTTGACCGTTTCGGCAAGTTTCATGCGCAGAAGCGGGATCAGACGCGGGCTGAGGTTATAGGCGACCGAAGTAAACAGACCGACAAACAGATGCTGACCGACGACCTTGCCCTTGGCGTCGAACTGTTTGACGACGATGGTATCAAGATGCACCGGGCGATGAACGGTGGATTGCTTGTTGGCTTTGGTCACCATCAGAAGGTTGGGGCTGGTGACGAAATCCTGAACTTCGGGCGACAGATTGCCGATCTGGCGCAGTTCGTCAAAAACATGCGTTCCTTCACGCGACAGAATGCCCAGCTGGTTTTTCACCTCGACATCGACCGCACCCTTCTTGCCACCGGTTTTGAAGCGGTATTCGCGATATCCAAGGAAGGTGAAGTGATCATTATGCAGCCAGCCAAGGAAATCCTTGACCTCCTGGCGGTCTTCCTCGGCAACGCCACCGGTGCTTTCACCGATTTCATCAAGAACTTCGGTGACCTTTTTAAGCATCGGCTGCCAGTCACGCACAGCCAGCGCAACATCGGTCAGCGCGTTTTCCAGACGGTCGTGAATTTTGGTCAGAACAGCCTGATCGGTTTGTTCGTCAATTTCGACATGCATCACCGATTCACGCGGGTCTTTTGACTCGTCCACCCCGGCAACCGACAGCAATTCACCACTGTCATCACGGGCAATGCGCATGATCGGGTGAATGACAAGATGCACGGTCAGATCAAGTTCATGCAGGGCCGATGTTACGGAATCGACCAGAAACGGCATGTCGGTATTGCTGATTTCGATCACGGTGTGATCGGATTTCCAGCCGTGCTCTTCGAGATCGGGGTTATAGACCCGGATCTTGGCAGCATCGGCAGACGGGCGCTTTTGCGCGAATTTATAAAGCGTCAACGCCGCGCCATAAAGCGAGTCGACCGATCGACCCGCCATGTCGTCAGGCGGAACATCCTTATAAAAAAGGCGAACGAATGCTTCTGCATCCTTCGCCGTCTTGCCTTTTATGCGTTGCTTGATTTGTTCGACAACTTTGTCGATGACTTCCCGTTTCGGGTCGTCTTTTCGGGCTTTCATGTCCAATTTCCCTTTTTCTCAGTTCTGTTTGCCAGAACCGAAACACCGACCTTTGCGGCCGGCATCACACACCACGGATGTCACATTTTATTTTTGGGCCGAAACCCGAAAGAAACCGGGGGAAAACCGCTATTGGATGACACGGAATTCCGAAGGATCCTTCCAAGGCTACACATAGCCGATCAATTGCCTAAAAACTATGCTTCTGCACAAAAAAAATTCATTTAACCAACAAGCTAGGCATCACCCATCTGATTAACTGTTAGGCAGTATTGTCACAGAATTTTGTTCTTTGCTGCGACGCAAAATCACCTAAACTGTTTCCTGCTGCCATACACAGCCGATTCTTTCGCACCCGCACACCACATTGCCGGAGACACGCCATGCTGGAAGGCAAAAAGGGATTAATCGTTGGAATTGCCAATGACCTGTCCATTGCCTGGGGATGTGCGCGCATTTTCCGACGCGAAGGTGCCGATCTTGCGGTCACCTACCTCAATGACAAGGCCGAACCCTATGTTCGCCCCCTTGCCCAAAAGGTCGATGCCGCGATCATCACCAAACTTGATGTCAGAGATGAACAACAATCTGACATGTTGTTTGCGCAGATCGAAAAACAATGGGGAAAGCTTGATTTTCTGTTGCATTCCATCGCTTTTGCCCCGGCAGATGCCCTGCACGGGCGGGTCGTTGATTGCTCGCGCGACGGATTTTTGGCCGCCATGGACATATCGTGCCATTCCTTTGCCAGGCTCGCCAAACGGGCCGAACCGCTTATGGGCGATGGCGGGACACTTTTGACGGTAACCTATATGGGATCGGAACGGGTTGTGGATCATTACGGGGTGATGGGCCCGGTAAAGGCCGCACTTGAAACCACGACTCGCTATATGGCAGCCGAGCTTGGCGCCAAAGGCATCAGATGCCATGCCATATCGCCCGGCCCGCTTTTGACCCGTGCCGCATCGGGCATCGCCGAATTTCAGCATCTTATGGATGAAACCGCCCAGCGCGCCCCGTCAAAACGCCTTGTCACCATTGACGAGATCGGTGAACTGGCAGCCTTTCTGGTCAGTGACCGGGCAAAATCACTGACCGGCGATGTCGTCCATATTGATGGCGGTTACAACATCATGGGCTAGATCCGCAATCAGGCGGCCCGCATCGCCAAGACCCCGATTACCCACCCCCATCATGCCCCAAGCTTCCTAGCGGCGCTTGATGGCGTCATCGGCCATTGGCGCGACACGTTTGATCTGTCGGGCCAATGCCAGTTTGTAATCCGCATCCGGGTCGGGTTCGGCCGCGGCAAACAGATCGGGGACATCCCCGCCATTGACCTGAAGCATCCTCTGTTCAGTTTCCGTCTGGCTTTCGATGCGGCCTTCGACCAGATGGCGCAAATCAAACCCGGCTTCCTTCAATGCCGGTGCGATCAACAAGGTCCGATGACAATCAAGCGGGTCCTTTTCCGCACACATCAGGCAAATACGATATTTTTCCGCCCCGCTGACAAGCCGCGCGATCCCCGACCGAAAAGCAGGCGTTTGCGCCATCAGGCCATAATCAAGCTGCCCATCAGGATACAGCGCGGGAGTCTGGGGCTTGCCACCCATCACATCGCCCATAAAGACATAGGCAATGCCGTTTTCGCGCAAAAACGGCCCGAAACTGTCCGCATCAAAAGCCGTCCAGTAACTGGATCGCTTGAATGTCCTGATATCGGCAACTGCCGTGATGCCCTGCGCCTTGAAAAGCGCAAGCAAACTGTCACGGTCATGCCCGGCATAGCCGACAGTGAAGATGATACGATCTGGATTATGCGAAGTGGTCGAAGCTTGATTTTGCATAGGGCCAAGAAACGATAATTCGGCCCAAGCTGCAAGATTGATGGTGACTCCGTCACGCAATCGCAAAAGCAAAAGGCCGCCCCGAAGGACGGCCTTTGAACTTTCATCATGGAGCGGGCGAAGAGATTCGAACTCTCGACCCTAACCTTGGCAAGGTTATGCTCTACCCCTGAGCTACGCCCGCATCATCATGAAAGCGATGCTTGTGGAAACCGTCTGATGGAGCGGGCGAAGAGATTCGAACTCTCGACCCTAACCTTGGCAAGGTTATGCTCTACCCCTGAGCTACGCCCGCAT
>NZ_JAYMEG010000001.1:0-307319 GCF_037029325.1 Thalassospira sp. CH_XMU1420-2 | reverse complement strand
CCCATTCATCAGTTTGTTTCCTGCCCCTGTGGAGCGGCGCGGATAATAGCCCAACAAAGAGCGATTGCAACCCTTTTTTCCACGAAATCGTAACATTGCAAATTTTGGCGGTTTTCCTTGACTTTACGAGGTCCAATTGCCGAAATCCGACCGTGCCGACGCAAATTTGCGTCCCGTTCCGAACTTGGCTATCTTCGCGCACTACATCCGCAAGGGAAAGAGCATGAGCGATCCATCAACCGTACTTTTCGATCAGCTGGCAAAATTGGGAATCGAAACGACGACTCACGAGCATGTTCCGCTTTTTACGGTCGAGGATTCGCAAAAGCTGCGCGGGGATCTGCCGGGCCTTCATTCCAAGAACCTTTTTGTCAAAGACAAGAAAGGGGCGATGTGGCTGGTCGTGGCCGAGGAAGAAACGGAAATCCGCATGAACCACCTGCACAAACGGCTGGGCTGTGCACGCCTGTCTTTTGGCAAACCGGAATTGCTGATCGAAACATTGGGGGTCAAACCGGGCTCTGTCACCCCCTTTGCGCTGATCAATGACCGGGAACGACAGGTCAATCTGGCGCTGGATGCGAAGCTGGCCAGGGGCGATGTTTTGAATTTTCACCCCTTGCGAAATGACCGCACCACGACAATTTCGTCCCAAGACCTGTTGAAATTCATCGACTCCCTAGGCTACGAAGCCCTGGTCATTGATTTCGACGCAGAACCGGAACCGGCAGCCCCTAACTGAATGGCGGACACCTAAGGTAAACCCTTATAAATACTTATATTTAACTATAGTAATACACCTATTTCACATGCCTGCCTCTTGTCGTCCGGGCACGGCGGCATCATCTAGAATTTCAGAATTAGCGAGTGACCTACTATGTCGATTATTCTTGACGCGAATGCGCCTGAGACCGCCACCAATCAGAATCAGGCTTCTGACCTGATCAAGGACAGCAGTGTAGAAACGTTTGTCCAGGACGTGATCGAGCCTTCCATGGAAGTTCCCGTGGTGGTCGATTTCTGGGCACCGTGGTGTGGTCCGTGCAAAAACCTGACGCCGGTGATTGAAAAAGTCACCCGCGAAGCTGGCGGTCGCGTAAAGCTCGTCAAAATCAACATTGATGAAAACCAGGAACTGGCGATGCAGCTGCGCATCCAGTCGGTTCCGACTGTCTATGCCTTCAAGGGCGGTCGCCCGGTTGACGGTTTTCAGGGTGGTCAGCCCGAAAGCGAAGTGCGCGCCTTTTACGAGCGCCTTGCCGGTGGCCCGATCGAAAGCCCGGTCGAAGCACTTCTTGAGCAAGCAGCCACCGCCCTTGCCAATGATGACATCCAGTCGGCCTATGGCCTTTACGGTGGCGTTCTTGAACGGGATGGCGAAGGCGAAAACGAACAGGCCACAGGTGGCGTGATCCGTTGTCTGGTCGCGATGGAAGAACTTGAAGCAGCGCGCCAGTATGTCGATGACATGCCAGAACAGCTGCGCCTGAAAGGCCCGGTCAGCGAAGCCATCAGCGCGCTTGAACTGGCCGAGACGGGCGTATCGGGGGATGACCTTGAAGAAGCCCGCGCACGGGCCGAAGCCAACCCCGATGATTTGCAGGCACAGTTTGATTACGGCATGGCGTGCTTTGCTGCCAATCAGCGCGATGCCGCCGTCGATGCCATGATCAAGATCATTCGCACCGATCGGCAATGGAACGAGGATGCAGGACGCACACAGCTCCTGAAGTTTTTTGAAGCCTGGGGCCCGATGGATCCTGCCAGTGTTGCCGGACGCCGGGCCCTATCGACGGTACTGTTTTCATGAGCATATGCGGTCCATTTGATCCGGCCTTTTCGGATCTTCCTGATGTCATGCCGGTTTTCCCGCTTAGTGGTGCGCTTTTACTGCCGCGCGGGCATTTGCCGCTGAATATATTCGAGCCACGCTACATGAATATGGTGGCCGACGCATTGGGACAGGACCGCATTTTCGGGATGATTCAACCGCGCCCCGACCAGCATAAAAACTATTTCATGGACCCGGACCATCCGGAAATCTTTTCGACCGGATGTGCCGGGCGCATTACCGCCTTCAGCGAAACCGACGATGGCCGGTTTCTGATCACGCTGACCGGCGTATGCCGCTTTAACGTGATCGAGGAATTGCCTTGTACCGATGGCGGATATCGCACGGTCCGCGGCGATTTTTCCCCATGGAAAGACGATCTGGATATCCCGGCCGATGACACCCCGATCAATCGCGACCGGCTGCGCATCGCACTTGAGGCCTATTTTGCCCAGCATTCCCTGCGATCATGCTGGGATACACTGGCCGACAGCGATGATGAAATGCTGATTACGACCATTTCGATGGGGTGTCGGCTCAGTCCGCTTGAAAAACAGGCTTTGCTCGAATGCACAACCTTGTATGATCGGGGCGATATGCTGACCACGCTGCTTGAAATGGCGGTCCATGCTGGCCCCAAACAGGTACATGGCAGCGCCAATTGATTGTCCATGCCATCCTTTGTGATGGCACCCGAACCCAAAGGCCGAATTCATGACTGCGACCCACAGCCCGGTAGACCCGAAACTGCTTGAAATCCTTGTCTGCCCGGTAACCAAGCAGGCGCTTGAATATGATCGTGAAAACAACGAACTGATCAGCCCGAAGGCCGGTCTGGCCTATCCGATCCGTGACGGCATTCCGATCATGTTGCCCGACGAAGCCCGCCCGATCGAAGACTGATCAGATCAGGCCATCATGTCACAGGACGGCTTCACACCGGAATTCACCCCCGTCGAGATCAATTATCTGCGCGATGACCGCATTCTTGAGGTCATCTGGGATGACGGCGTATCGACACGTCTAAGCGCAGAGCTTCTGCGTGTTGAAAGCCCGTCCGCCGAAGTGCAGGGCCATCACCCGTCCGAGAAAAAGATCATCGCCGGACGTCGACATGTCGGGATCATCGATATTGCGCCAGTCGGCAATTATGCCGTGCGCATCGGCTTTGATGACCTGCATGATAGCGGACTTTACAGTTGGCAATATCTGCGCGAATTGCACGACAAGAAGGATACGCTGTGGGCGGATTACCTTGCCGCACTTGAAGCACGCGGCCTGTCGCGCGATCCGAAGCGCTAACCTGCAAACTTTCCCGTCATTCATGACCAATAAAAAACGGCCCTGCCAGCGGCAGGACCGTTTTTGCGTCTTCAGACCGTGACACTTTGTGTCACAGATCGAAATCAGAAGCGATAGCCAACACCAACGCCGAAGACCCATGGGTCAAGATGTGCTTTGGAGGTATTCGCACCGTTATTGATGCTGACATCGGTATCAAGGAAGATTTTCTTCACATCGAAGTTAACCGACCACGGACCGGAAATGGCATAGTCAAAACCGGCCTGGAACGCGTAACCGAAACCATCGTCATATTTGACCGAGTTGAACTGACCCGGCTTGGAATCGTAGAAGAAGGTATAGTTGATACCTGCACCGACATACGGGCTCCAACGGCTTTCCGGCATGAAGTGATATTGCAGAGTCAAGGTCGGCGGTAACAGGCGAACCGAGCCGGCGTCCAGATTAGGGTTCTGCCAGTCAAGATCATGCTTGGTCGTTGCTGCAATCAGCTCAAGCGCCAGGTTGTTGGTCAGGAAGTATGAAAAATCGACTTCCGGCACGACGTCATTGCTCAGCTTACCTTCACCGCTGCCAATCGTATCGTCATAAGTGTCTTCATCCGGTACCATCGCAATACCGCGAGCACGAATAACAATGTCACCAGCCTGTTTGGTTTTGAATTCTGCGGACTGTGCATAGGCCACATTGCCGGTAAGCAAGGCCGCTGCCATCAGGCCACCCAATGCAGTCGCGCCCATCGTTTTCTTCAAGAATGACATTGTCTGTCCCCTTTTTCCGTAGTTCAGATCGAAGGGGACATTGCGCCTTTCTGATTGATGACTTGTTGACACATATCAACAGTCACTGACTAAAAACGACAGTGTTTTGAATGGTTTTAAATGAACATTGATCAGTAATGACCGTTAAAGCGACTTGCCCTGCATCAATTTCGGCAGTGTTCCGGCATAGCCCATGGCATGGGACATGAAGGTCTTTTTAAGCGGCGGGATTTTCTGAACCACTGCCAGACCGATATCGCGTGCCCAGCGTATCGGGGCAATGTCATTGGAAAACAGCCGGTTGGTCAGATCGGTCACCGCCAACATCACCGTATTGTCGAACCGGCGCCATTGTTCATATTCGGCCAGCACATCGGCACTGCCGATATCACGGCCCAGACGGCGCGCATTGACCAGGATTTCGGCAAGAACCGCAACATCGCGGATTCCCATATTCAGGCCCTGACCGGCAATCGGATGCATGCCATGTGCCGCATCCCCGATCAGCGCAATGCGATCCTGGGTATAGTGATAGGCATGCTGAAGCCCGAGCGGATAACAGAAGCGCGGCCCGACAACTTCCAGATCACCAAGATAGCCGTCGAAACGACGATGCAATTCATCAACAAAGGTTTCTTCGTCAAGATTGACCAGATAATTGGCAAGGTCAGTCCCCTCGGTCCAGACGATTGAACAGCGGTTATCGGTCATTGGCAGGATGGCAAACGGACCGGCCGGCAGGAAATGCTCGACCGCCAGACCATTGTGGGGCTGCTTGTGCTTGACCGTGCAGACCACCGCACTTTGCTTGTAGCTCCACTGATAGGTTTTGATGCCTGCCCATTTGCGCAGCATCGAATTGCGGCCTTCGGCCCCGACAGCCAGAGGTGCGCGTACAGAACGGCCATCATCAAGGGTGATGGTCATGCCGCCCTGGTCACGCGCAATTTCAGAAACACGGGCTGGTGCAATCATTTCCACCAGATCGTTTTTGGCGATTGCACGATAAAGCGCCCCGCGGGTCACAAGGTTTTCAACAATATAACCCAGCGGCTCGTCACCAATATCGTGATGGTCGTAATGCAGGAAAAGCGGGCTTTGACCATCCGCGATCCGAATATCAAGGATCGGCTCGGCCTCGTCAGCCATATGTTTCCAGGCCCCGACCACATCAAGCACCGATTTGGACGCCGCAGCAATCGCACAGGTACGGCCATCGTAATTTGCACTCAGGATCGTTTTGGGATCTGCGTAATCGATCACAACCGACTTCATGCCCCCGTGGGCCAAAGCAAGCGCCATCGCCGCCCCGTTCAGACCACCGCCCAGAATGACGACATCGGTATGAAGTGCCTGTTGATCATGCATCTCGAAATATCCTGTTTCAGTCGGCTCCCTCGATCCCGCTGTCATACGACCTTTGATCACGGGACGGCGTTGACCTGACGCAATATTCATAACCGCAATTGATTACAGCCCATATTTACCCCGCCCGGAACGCCCCCACAACCCGCCCCGGTCACTCTGGCCCGGGAATTGTCATGTGATGATATTTACGGCGGTCTGCCCACGCCCGGATCACAGGCCAGATCCGCGACAGGCTCCCATTAAATAATGGCGGAATCCCGCCACCGCACAGACCACCCATCCCCGAAAAAGCGCCAATATCTGCGTAATCTGCGACCTGCCATCGCCTTGAGCTACAACAGGTTTTTGCTGTTGTATTTCTTTGATTAAAAAATATGCACATTTTTTAAACAGAAACAGATTCTGTGCATATTTTAATCCACCAATTCCATTGGAATGTTCTGGCTCAACTCAAACGATCTTTAAATTTTTCATTACAAATCAATTGTTTAACAGTTTTATTTTGAGTCTGGCACGATTCTTGGTTTGGAAACTGCGACTGCGAAATCGTGATTACCACGTTGGTACTCAACGGATATGCCGGGAGGTCGCAATATTATGAAACTTGTTACTGCTGTCATTAAGCCGTTCAAACTCGATGAAGTCCGCGAGGCGCTCAGCGCGCTTGGCGTTCAGGGTCTGACGGTCACCGAAGTTAAAGGTTTTGGCCGTCAGAAAGGCCAGACCGAAATTTATCGTGGTGCTGAATACATGGTCAGCTTCCTGCCGAAGGTGAAGCTGGAAGTCGCCATCACGGATAATCTGGTCGATCAGGTTGTCGAAGCCATCACCAAAACTGCTCAAACCGGGAAAATCGGGGACGGTAAGATTTTCGTTCTTGATGTGAGCCAGGCGGTCCGTATCCGTACTGGTGAAACCGGCGATGACGCCCTGTAAGTCCAGAGACAAGGGGAGACATTTATGACTATTTCCATGAAGAAAACCGGCCTTGCTGCTGTTGCAGCTACCGCCCTTCTGGCAATCGCTTCTCCGGCCTTTGCTCAGGACGCAGGCGTTTCGGCTGAGACCCAATACATTCTCAACACCTTCAGCTTCCTGTTCAGCGGCGCGCTGGTCATGTGGATGGCTGCTGGTTTTGCGATGCTGGAATCCGGCCTCGTTCGCACCAAGAACGTTTCGACCATTCTGTTCAAGAACATCGCGCTGTTTGCTGTTGCAGGTATCATGTATTACCTGATCGGCTACAACCTGATGTATATGGATGTTTCGGGCTGGATCGGCTCGCTCAGCCTCTGGAGCGCTGATGATGCAGCGGCTCTGGGTGGTGACTTCTCTGGCGGTTATTCTGCAACCTCTGACTGGTTCTTCCAGATGGTGTTCGTTGCAACCGCAGCTTCGATCGTTTCCGGTACTGTTGCCGAGCGCATCAAACTGTGGCCGTTCATGATCTTTGTCGTTGTTCTGACCGGCGTTCTGTACCCGATTACCGGTGCATGGACCTGGGGTGGCGGCTGGCTCTCGGAAATGGGCTTTGCTGACTTTGCCGGTTCGACCATCGTTCACTCGGTCGGCGGCTGGGCTGCTCTGACCGGTGCGATCATCCTTGGCGCACGTAAAGGCAAATATGGCGAAGACGGTTCGGTTCATCCGATGCCGGGTTCGAACCTTCCGCTTGCAACGCTTGGTACTTTCGTTCTGTGGCTCGGCTGGTTCGGCTTCAACGGTGGTTCCCAGCTTGCCATGGGTTCGGCTGCTGACGTTATCGCGATTGCCAACATCTATGGCAACACCTCGATGGCTGCTGCCGGTGGTGTGGTTGCTGCGGCGATCCTGACCCAGATCCTTTACAAAAAGGTCGACCTGACCATGGCACTTAACGGTGCGCTGGCTGGTCTGGTATCGATCACGGCTGGTCCGGACACCCCGACCATCGGTTCTGCCATCATCATTGGCGCAATCGGCGGCATTCTGGTTGTCATCGCGGTTCCGCTGCTCGACAAACTGAAAATCGACGATGTTGTCGGTGCGGTTTCGGTTCACCTTGTTTGCGGTATCTGGGGCACGCTTGCTGTTCCGTTCACCAATGACGGTGCATCGTTCGGTGTTCAGCTGACCGGTATCGTTGCAATGGGTGCCTTCACCATCGTTGCTTCGGCGATCGTCTGGCTCATCCTGAAGTTCACCATCGGTATCCGCCTGTCTGAAGAAGACGAGGCAATGGGGTCGGATGCTGCTGAACTTGGTCTGGAAGCATACCCGGAATTCGGTAAGGGTTCCCAGCGCTTCTAAGCAAACAGATTTCCTGACGGGTATCGGGTTCGCCCGATACCCTGCCTGTCAGACCAACTGGCCCGCCCGGGATGCATCCCAGGCGGGCTTTTTGTATGCAGTGCTGCCTTTTTGGGCAGCGATTTGGTCACTGCGAAGGCAAAACCCGTTTTTCCCAGCAGTTGCACATCCCCCACCCCGAGCGACGATTTCGACGCCAGACCGTTGACGCTGCTGGCCTGATGGCGGTTCCAACCATTTCTGGCACGAAAATTGATCTTGGCAGCTCCGAACCAGAGTCCGGCTGCCCCGAAAAGACCGGACCGAGAGGAAACGCTATAAAGGGGGATGCCTTATGGAGGCCTTCCAGACTGCCTCGGACGTGTTTTTCGTCCTGATGGGCGCCATTATGGTGCTTGCGATGCATGCCGGTTTTGCCTTTCTTGAAGTCGGCACCGTGCGAAAAAAGAACCAGGTCAATGCTCTGGTTAAGATCATTGTCGATTTTGCCGTTTCGACAATCGCCTACTTCTTTGTCGGATACAGCATCGCCTATGGTGTTGATTTCCTTACAAGTGCTGCTGTATTGAGCGGCCATGCAGGCAGCGACGGCGTGCCTGTTTTTGCCTCAAGCGGTTATGATCTTGTCAAATTCTTCTTCCTGCTGACATTCGCCGCAGCAATCCCGGCCATCATTTCAGGTGGCATCGCGGAACGCGCGCGTTTCTATCCGCAGCTTCTTGCGACGGCCATTCTGGTCGGTGTGTGCTATCCGCTGTTTGAAGGCATGGTCTGGAACAACAATTTCGGTTTCCAGGACATGATCGAAGCCACATTTGGCGCGCCGTTCCATGATTTTGCGGGGTCCATCGTCGTGCATGCGGTCGGGGGCTGGATCGCGCTTGGGGCTGTCGTCAGCCTTGGCGTTCGGCGCGGCCGTTACAGCAAAACCGGCGGATTGATCGGCATTCCGCCGTCCAATATTCCGTTCCTGGCACTGGGATCGTGGGTTCTGTGCGTGGGCTGGTTCGGCTTTAACGTTATGTCCGCACAATCGGTTTCGGGTATTACCGGTCTTGTTGCCGTGAATTCGTTGATGGCGATGGTTGGCGGCATTCTGACCGCGCTGATTGCCGGGCGCAACGATCCGGGCTTTGTCCATAACGGTGCGCTTGCCGGGCTTGTCGCGGTTTGCGCCGGGTCCGATGTCATGCATCCGATCGGGGCATTGGTGACCGGCGGGCTTGCCGGGGTTCTGTTTGTCTGGGGCTTTAACCAGTGTCAGGCCAAATGGAAAATCGATGATGTTCTGGGTGTCTGGCCGTTGCATGGCATGTGTGGCCTGCTGGGGGGCATTGCATGCGGTATCTTTGGTCTTGAGGCCCTTGGCGGCATGGGCGGTGTGTCGCTTGGCGCGCAGCTTGCCGGATCGTTGATCGGGGTTGCCTTTGCCACGATTGCCGGCTTTGTCGTGTATGGCGCGATCAAGAAAACCGTCGGGTTCCGTCTTTCCGAAGAAGACGAATTTGATGGTGCGGATATTTCGATTCACAAAATCGGCGCCTATCCCGAGGATGACCTGCGGGCAAGCTAAGACCGCCCCCCATCCCGAGAAGATTTTTCGAAGCCCGGAAAGCCAGCCTTTCCGGGCTTTTTGTACCTTTGTCGCCTGTCTCTTAAATCTTTCTTTGCACTTTTGGCATAGGGGTAAAGTCAGGGGAATTTACCCATATTCTGCATAACGGCCGCGTTCAGTGTGACGGGGCACAGATCAAGCTGGATTGACGACGACCATGTTTAACGAACGCCTGGATCAATTGCCTGCCTATCCGTTTCCGCGACTGGCGGCCCTGCTTGACGGGATCGAACCCGGGCAATCCCCGCTGGTGATGTCGATTGGCGAACCGCAACATGAACCCCCGGCAATGATCACCGAGGCGATGGTCAAACACGCATCGCTTTGGCACAAATATCCGCCCGGCTCCGGCACACCCGAATTGCGCGACGCCATCAAGAACTGGCTTGATCGCCGCTATAACCTGCCGGCCGGCATGATCCATCGCGATGACCATGTCTTGCCCGTCGCAGGCACGCGTGAAGCCCTTTATCTGATTGCCACCACCGTCATTCCGCAAGATCAGCCGGGCCAAAAGCCCAAGGTGCTGCTGCCCAACCCGTTTTATCAGGTCTATTGCGGCGCGGCGGTTCTGAATGACGCGGAAATGGTGCCGCTGGCGGCCGGTCCTGAGACCGGTTTTCTGCCTGATCTTGATCTGATTGATGAGGCGACACTTGATGCCTGCCGGCTGTTTTTCCTGTGTTCGCCGGCCAATCCGCAAGGCGCGATCGCATCGGCCGACTATATCGAACGCATGATCAATCTGGCGCGCAAGCATGATTTCGTTCTGGCGATGGATGAATGCTACGCCGATATCTATGACCGCGAAGCCCCGGTCGGCGCCCTTGAAATCTGTGCCAAACAGGGCGGAAACATGGACAATGTCCTTGTGTTCCACAGTCTGTCGAAACGATCCAGCGCACCGGGCCTGCGATCCGGTTTTGTCGCCGGGGATGCCAAAATCGTCAAACGCTTTACCGCCTTGCGCAGCTATTGCTCGGCGACCATTCCGATGCCAATCATGGCCGCATCGGTGGATTTGTGGAATGACGATGCCCATGCCGAGGCAAACCGGGATCTGTATCGCGCCAAGATCGATGTCGCGGCCGAAGTTTTCGGCAACCGGTTTGGCTTTTACCGCCCGCCCGGGGGATTTTTCCTGTGGCTTGATGTCGGCGATGACGAAGCAGCGACCAAAAAGATCTGGAAGGAAGCCGGGGTAAAGGTCATCCCGGGCAGTTACCTTTCGATCACCGACAAGAATGGCCACAATCCGGGCAAACAGTTTATCCGCATTGCCCTTGTCCATGATCTTGCAACCACACGCGACGGGCTGACGCGGATTGCCGGGGCGCTTGAAAGCTAAGCCTTTCGCGCCCTTGCCATCATTCACCCCAAACAGGACTTAACCAGAACGGATACCCAGATGAGCAGTCAGTCGAACACTCTTGGAACCGCGTTTATGCCCGGCAGTCTCGTGACTTTGCTGAAGCGTAGCGGTTTGCGGATTTGCGGCCTTGGTCTGGTTTTCATTGCCATTGCCCTGTTCATCATGCTGATCGGGTTCCATCCGGGCGATCCGTCCTTTAACCATGCCACAGACCGCGGACCGATTTTCAACCCGCTGGGAATTGTCGGCGCCTATGGGGCGGATCTGATGCTCCGCACGCTTGGTCTTGCATCGGCGCTTCTGACGGTTCTGATGCTGGGCTGGGGGTTGCGCCTGATTGCGGTCAAACCGTTCAGCTGGATGTGGGTGCGGTTTCTGGTTCTGCCACTTGCACTGTTGCTGGTTGCCATTTCAGCCGCTGCGATCCAGCCGGGCATGCATTGGCCGCTGACCGTGGGTCTTGGCGGGTTTGCCGGGGATCTGTTGCTGGCAAAGCTTCAATCCGGATTTGCCATGATCGGCGTTCCCGGGGCGCGTGCGCTGATTGCGCTGACATCCATGATCCTTGGCTTTGTTCTGACGATCTATTGCATGGCCTATTCCCTGTCGGACTGGGAACGTCTGGGCGGGGTTCTGTCCTATGCCGCGGGCAAGGTGATTGCCGGCATTCGCGCCGTCATCCCGCATGGCAGCAACGACGAGCCGATTTCCAAACGCGCCCCCGGTTCACGTCAGGAACCGTCACTTGATAAATCGAAATCCAAGCTGGGTTCGGCCATTTCGACCCGCAAGTCGGAACCGAAACTGGCCCCCGATGACAGTGATGACGACGATTTTGATGATGACAGCGTCGATAACGAACCGCCGGTCCATATCGTCGCCGCACCGGCTGCCAAGTTGCAACCAAGCCAGAAGGCCGCCGCCCAGCGCCAGGCATCCTTTGATCTGGGATCGGATGAATATCGCTTCCCGCCGCTTGATCTGCTGCACGAACCCGACCCGGCCGATGCCGCCCAGATCGATCAGGAAGCCCTGGCACAGAATGCCCGTCTGCTTGAAACCGTTCTTCAGGACTTTGGCGTCAAGGGCGAGATCGTTCAGGTCCGCCCGGGTCCGGTTGTGACCCTTTATGAACTCGAACCGGCAGCGGGCGTGAAATCGTCGCGCGTGATCGGCCTTGCCGATGATATTGCGCGGTCCATGAGCGCGATTGCCGCACGTGTCGCCGTGGTGCCGGGCCGCAACGTGATTGGTATCGAATTGCCAAATGCGCGTCGCGAAACCGTGCATCTGCATGAAATTCTGGCATCAAGCGACTTTGACAAGAATACCGGCAAGCTCAATATGAGCCTGGGCAAAGATATCGGCGGCACTCCGGTGATTGCCGACCTTGCGAAAATGCCGCACTTGCTGATTGCCGGTACGACCGGTTCGGGTAAATCGGTCGGGGTGAACGCAATGATCCTGTCATTGCTTTATCGCCTGAAGCCCGAAGAATGCCGCTTTATCATGATTGACCCGAAAATGCTGGAACTGTCGATCTATGACGGCATCCCGCATCTTCTGACCCCGGTTGTCACCGACCCGCACAAGGCGGTCGTCGCCCTTAAATGGGCGGTGCGCGAAATGGAAGACCGTTATCGCGCCATGAGTCAGGTGGGCGTGCGTAACATCGCGGGCTATAACAAACGCATCAAGGAAGCGGCCGCCAAGGGCGAACAGCTTACCCGTCGGGTTCAGACCGGATTTGATCCGGAAACCGGCAAGCCGATCTTTGAAGATCAGGAACTGCCGATGGAGCCGCTGCCCTTTATCGTCATCATCGTTGACGAGATGGCCGACCTGATGCTGGTGGCGGGCAAGGATGTCGAAGCATCGATCCAGCGTCTGGCACAGATGGCCCGTGCGGCGGGTCTGCATCTGATCATGGCGACACAGCGCCCGTCGGTGGACGTGATCACCGGTACGATCAAGGCGAACTTCCCGACGCGTATTTCCTATTCCGTGACCTCGAAAATTGATTCGCGCACCATCCTTGGTGAAATGGGCGCCGAACAGCTTCTGGGGCAAGGCGACATGCTTTACATGGGTCAGGGCGGCCGTTTGCAGCGTGTCCACGGCCCGTTTGTATCGGATGAAGAAGTCGAAAGCATCGTCAAGCATCTGCGCGATCAGGGCGATCCGGCCTATCTTGAAACCGTTACCGAAGAACCCGAAGAAGATCCGATGGCCGCCTATATGGGTGGCGGCAATGCCGGTGCCGGCGGGAACGGTTCGGATGATGATCTTTATAATCAGGCGGTCGGCATTGTCCTTCGCGAGAAAAAGGCATCTACCAGCTTCATCCAGCGCAAACTGTCGATCGGTTATAACCGTGCTGCCCGCATCATCGAACAGATGGAAGAAAACGGCGTGGTGTCTGCTGCCAACCATGTCGGCAAGCGCGAAGTGCTGATGGAAAACATGGATGGCAGCCCGTACGAATACTGATCATCAAGACGGGCCAGCACAACCGGGTGCTGTGGCCCCAAATACTCAAAAAAGGCGGACCTGATCGGGTCCGCCTTTTTTCATGTCCGAGCCGCGACATTCCGGCACGGATAATGGCAATCACCACGCGATTGGCCTGTTTGAACGGGAAGATGTGATTTATCATGAACTTGGCAAATATAATTTGAATTGTTTGCCATAGATCAGAGCACCCGGCGCGCGAATGCGCGAAACAGTGCACAACTGTTCACTGTCTTTCAGGGCATTTCACCTGAAATGCGCCACTCCGCTATCAAATGGGTGCTATATGAAGCTTTCTGACTATTCGTTCGCGTGGAAGTTGCGCGGCGTCAATGTTGTGGTGGCGATTGCGCTGGCTGCGATGGCCGCGATCAATCTTTTGTCCTTGTACAACACCATGCTCAATGACCGCGAGGTCACCCTGCGATATGTGGTCGATCAGTCGGCAAGCATCATTGACGAATTTGCCAAGCGCGCCAGATCGGGCCTTCTTTCAGAAGAAGACGCGAAAAAGCAGGCACTTGAACTGGTCGCGGCACAGCGTTTTGACAATCACAACTATGTCTTTGTCACCGATCATGACGGCACCATGGTCATGCACCCGATGTCCCCTGCCCTGAATGGCAAAAGTGCCGCATCGGTCAAGGACCCGACCGGTGCAACCCCGATTGCCGATCTTGCCACGGCGGCACGCAATCCCGATGGCGGTTATGTCAGCTATGTCTGGCCCCATCCGGGCAGCAAGGAAAACGAACCCAAGCTGGCCTTTGCCAAACGCACACAGAATTGGGGTCTTGTGGTTGCAGCCGGTGTCTATACCGATGATGTCGAGGCAACCTTCTGGTCACGGGCCCAGGTCGATATCTTTACCCTGATTGCCATGATGATGGTTATTGGCGGACTTGGTCTTGCGATTGAACGCAGCACGACCGGACCGATGCGCAGCATCACCGATGCGCTTTCGCGTCTGGCAAATGGTGACAAGTCGGTTGAAAACAATGCCATCGACCGCAAGGACGAAATCGGTGATCTGGCCCGGGCACTTGAGGTTTTCCGCGCCAACCGCGAAGAAGCCGATCGCCTGCATCAGCAGCAGGAAGCCGCCAATGCCGCCGAACTTGCACGTGCCAAAAACGTCAATGACCGCATTGCCCGGTTCGAACAGGAAGTCGAAAGCAACCTGACGACAGTCAATGCCGCCCTTGCGCAATTGCGCAGCACGGCGACCAGCATGGCCACGCAATCGGATCAAACCACCGTCCAGGCCGCCAATGTCGCCGCGGCAACCGAACAGGCCGCCACCAATGTCGACACGGTCGCATCGGCCGCCCAGCAACTTGCAAGCGCGATTGATGAAATCACCCTTCAGGTTGCGCGCAGTTCCGACATCGCACAATCGGGCGCAAACGAGGCCGACGATGCCAGCACGATCTTTGCCGAACTGGCAAATGCTTCGGACAGGATCGGCGAGGTTGTCGAACTGATCCAGTCCATCGCCGAACAGACCAACCTTCTGGCGCTTAATGCCACGATCGAAGCCGCACGGGCTGGCGAAGCAGGCAAAGGGTTTGCCGTGGTTGCCGCCGAGGTCAAAAACCTTGCCAACCAGACCACCCGTGCAACCGAAGACATTGCCGGGCATATCAGCGGCATTCAGGACAGTACCCAGGGGGCACTGGGCGCGATCGAACATCTTTCGGCACGGATGAAAGAATTGAACGAAGTCGCTGGCGGCATTGCTGCTGCGGTCAGTGAACAGGACGCCGCAACCGGCGAAATTGCCCGAAACGTTTCCGAAGCCGCATCCGGCACCAAGGAAGTCGCCCGCAATGTCGTTGGCTTGCGCAAATCGGCCGAGGAAGAACGTCATTCATCCACCGATGTTCTTGATGCATCCAACAGCCTTGGCGACAAATCGCAGGCGCTTCTTGGTCAGATCAAGCAATTCCTGGTCGATATCCGGGCAGCCTGACGCAACAGCCACCGATTATCAAACCGGTTCAAACCCGAAGGCAGGTCGATGCGACCTGCCTTTTTTGTTGCTGGTTTGCGTTATAGTTTATGCAAAAATGCGATCAACTTATCGCGTTATAGCAATATACACCCCGGCTGCTCCGCCCATAACGTGTGCGCGGAAACGTCTGGGAGGAAACCAATGATCGCATTAATAATTGCAATCGCCGTCACGGTGATTGCAGCAACACTCATAATCAAAAGATATCAGCCGCATACTGTTCTTCTGCTGTCAGGCTTGACGCTGTTTGCGGCAACCGCACTGTTTTTCCCTGAACAAAGTGTCATTTTCCGCAAAACCGATCCGACCGGCTGGACCGGATTTGACATCTTTGAACATATTCACGGCATCATGTCATACCGGCTGGCCGGGCTTGGCCTGATCATTATGGCAGCTGGCGGTTTTGCCAAATATATGGACCATATCGGTGCAACCAACGCCATGGTCGATATCAGCATCAAGCCGCTTTCGCGCATTCACGCGCCTTATCTTGTTCTGGCAATCGGCTATGCGGTTGGTCAGGTCCTTAATATCTTTATCCCCAGTGCAGCCGGGCTTGCCATGCTGTTGCTGGTAACGCTGTATCCGACACTTGTGCGCCTTGGCGTCAGCAAGGCCGCGGCAGCGGCAATGATTGGCACCACATCGGTTCTTGATCTTGGTCCGGCATCTGGCACCGCAAACCTTGCAGCCAATACCGCCAATATCGATGTTGCAATCTTCTTTACCCAATATCAGATCCCGCTTGCGGTATTCATCATTCCGACGATCTGTGTTCTGACCTATTTCAGTGCCAAATATTTCGACAGCCGCGATGGTCACGTTGTTGTCGCTAGCCATTCCGCGCCGGTCGGAACAATGGATCCGGAACCGGTGGCACAATCGGCACCGGGCTTCTATGCATTGCTGCCGATTTTGCCACTGACCATGATCCTGATTTTCAGCAAGCTGTTCATCGCCCATATCGAAATCAGTGTGGTAACCGCGATGATCATGGGGGCGCTGCTGGGTCTTTTCTGTGAGATGATCCGCCTGCGCCATGACCTTCGTGAAGTCTTCAAGGGCTTTATGGTCTTCTTCAAGGGCATGGGAACGATGTTCTCGGGCATTATTTCGCTGATCATCTGTGCGGAATTCTTTGCCGGCGGCCTCAAGGCAATTGGTGCCATCGACTTCATGATTGTCACAGCCGAAAGCGCGGGCTTTGGCCTGGTCGGCATGATGTTTGTTGCCTGTATCCTTGTCGCGGTAACAGCCATTCTGACAGGCTCGGGCAATGCGGCATTCTTCTCGTTTGCCAATCTGGCACCGCAGCTTACCGCCAGTTCAAGTGCCGGGGCGGTATCGCTTTTGCTGCCGCTGCAATTCACCGCGGGTATTGCGCGGTCATTGTCACCGGTATCCGGGGTTATCATTGCAGTATCCGAAGTTGCGGGATGTTCGCCAATTGATATCGTGAAACGAACGGCAATCCCGCTGGGTGGCGCGCTGATCGTGCTGTTCACCTACAATGTGCTGTTCCTGTCAGCCTCGTAACTTCTTCCATCTGCCTCTTCGATCCACGGACACGAGTAAACAAAATGACCAAGCTGACCACATTGCCAAATGACACCAAGGACCTGTTTTCCAAGCAGGCAACCTGGCAATCATGGCTAATGGTAGAAGGGGCACTTGCACAGGCACAGGGGGAAACAGGCATGATCCCCCTTGCCGCTTCCACTGAAATTCGGCGCCATATGCGCATTGAGGATTATGACCTTGATGCGCTTGAGGCCGAAATCACCCAAAGCATGTCACCGGTCATGGCGATTGTCCGTGCAATGGCCGCACGCTGTGACGGCGATGCCGGCGGATATGTGCATTGGGGTGCAACCACCCAGAACATCATCATTACCGGCAAGATGTTACAGTTGCGCAAGGCCCATGCCCTGACGCTGGAGCGTCTTGGCCGTTGTTTGACCCTGTTATCGGGTCTGGCCCGCAAAACGGCTGACTGGCCGACAATTTCGCGTACCAACCGTCGTCAGGCCCTGCCCATCACATTCGGATACAAGGTTGCAGGTTGGATTGATGAATTTCAACGTTGTGTCGAACGCCTGATCGAAGTCGAAAAGCGGACCTTTGTTCTGACATTTGGCGGGGCAAGCGGGGCCATGCACAGCTATGGCCCGGACGGATTTGCACTGTCTGCGAAACTGGCCGACATTTTGGGACTGGAAGTATCAGCGGTGCATTCGCGTGCCACCAATGACGGGCTTGGCGAATATGTCGCGGTGTTGGGTTTGCTGGCCGTTGCCTGCGAACGCATGGGTAACGAGCTTTACACCCTTATGGCCAATGAGTTTGGCGAAGTTTTTGAAAGACAAAGTGGAAATGTGGTTGGCAGCAGCACGATGCCCCACAAGACCAACCCGAAATATGTCGTCGCCTTGCTTGCCGAAAGTGCACATTTGCGCAACATGGTCGCCCCGGCACTTGAAGCATGCCGCCCCAGCCACGAAGGCGATGCGGCATTCAATTTCCGGCTTTATGACCTGCTTGATGCGGCGGGCATATCGGCGTACGGCGTTGTCACCCGTCTTGAGACGCTTTTGACCCATCTTGAATGCGACAAAGCCGCCATGTATCGCAATTTGATGATCAATCCGGCACCATTGATGTCGGAAAAAATCATGCTGGAACTGGCAAAATCAACCGGACGTCAGAACGCACATGACATCGTCCATCATGCGATTGTTGTCTCGGAACGTGATGACATCAGTTTTGCCGACGCCCTGTGGCAGGAAAAGGAAGTTTCCAGCCATTTCAAGGACAAGACCGCGCTTGCCGACCTGCTTGATCCTGCGACCTACACCGGATGCAGTGCCGAAATTGCAGCAAAACTTGCAAATGCAGGTGCAGAAAGCGCCGAAATGGTCGCCAAGCATGCCAGAAAGCTGTCTGGTCAGGACATCTGAACCGGGCGCACAGCCTGACCATAGACCGGATCATCTTCGCATCGGCGGGTCACATACTGTCTTAACAATTCCACGAAATGCATCGCCAACCGGTTGCGGCCGGCTGGCGGCATGACGCAGGCATAAGGCAACCAGAATTCCGGTGCGATCGGGCGCAGAACGGTCTTGGTTGAGTCACTGAATGCGCTGTTGATCATATCCATCACGCCAAGCCCATAGCCGCTTTCGACGAATTTCGGCACCAGAAGGCTTGATCCGATTTCAAGACTGATATTGGGAAGCTTTCCGATGCTTTCAAACACACGATCAAGGCGCTGTCGCCAGATCTGATTGGCGCGCAAGGATACAAACGGTTCATCGGCAAAGGCTTCTGCCGGGACAATTTCAAGTGCCGCCAGGGGATGGGAAATCGGCAATAAAACCTGTGTGCGGGCCTCAAGGATCGGTTCGATTCCGAGTTCGACCACGTTGTTTTTGACCGGCAGCGACAGTAATCCAAGATTATAGCGCCGCGACCCGACCTGGCTTTCGACGTCAGAACGGGTTCCGATATCGATCTTGCATTTCAAACCGGGATTTTCGTCACGCAGGATATCTATGACCGGCGGCAAAAGTGATGCCCCGATCGGCCCGACCGTAATGATCCGCAGGGTTTCATCAATTTCGGCACGAATGTCGCGGGCAATTTTCGGAATTTCCTCTACCCCGTTAAGGATATGCTCGGCTTCCTGAAAAAAGCGTTCGCCTTCTGCTGTCAGGACAAGGCGCTGGTTGATCCGCTCAAACAGCTTGATCTTGAGTTCCGCCTCAAGGGTGGCAATCATCCGGCTTGCCGAAGACTGGCTAAGATTTGCGCTTGCCGCTGCTCCCGACAGGGTCCCTTGCAAGACCGTCAAACGAAATAGGCGTAGCGCTTTGAGGTTCATGGGAAGTCCGCAACAGTTCCGGGATGATTGGCCCTTACTTTTAGACCGGATACCCCAAATCCCGAAAGACAAAAGCACGGTATCCGACCGTTCCCGGGGTCATGGGGCTGCGCGCGAAACAGCATTGATCTTTATCGTGCAAATCATCATGCCATGAAAAAAGGCGGGCCAGATTGGCCCGCCTCTTTGAATTCTTTGACCCGAAGATCAGATCGACTGGTTGATCCAGTCAACAAGTGCGCTTTTCGGAAGGGCGCCAACTTTCATTGCCGCAACTTCGCCGCCCTTGAAGATCATCAGGGTCGGGATGCCACGAACACCGTATTTCGCCGGGGTGTTCGGGTTTTCGTCGATATTTACCTTGGCGATCTTGAGCTTGCCGCCCAGTTCACCGGCAATTTCATCGAGGTAAGGCGCAATCTGCTTACACGGACCGCACCACTCAGCCCAGAAATCGACCAGAACCGGGTCGTTGGAACCCAGAACGTCGGAATCGAACGAACCGTCGGAGACTTTAATCGTGGTCATACTTTCAGATCCTAGTTGTTACGAGGCAAAGGGTTTCCCCGTTAACCTCGATCCGCTGTATGAGGCCAAGGTAGGCAGCACTGACGCAAACGTCAAGCGCATTGGGCGACTAGCGGCCATGTCACCCACGCCAAACCCCGTGTTTTGCAGAGTCGGCCAAGGCCCTTTTTATCCCGATCAGCCAAATGTCAGAATATGGTCGGGAAGCTCCACCATCCATGGCCCGTTGGTCCACAAAATGAAACAACGCACCTTTTTGCCCGGATACATTTGCGCAAGGGCCGCCCGGTAAATCGACATCTGTCGACGGTATGCCTTTGGCGTGCCTTCCACATCACGTGGCGGCGGGCGGTTGGTCTTGTAATCAACGATCATGACATCGTCATCGCGCACGACCAGACGATCAATCTGGGCCGAAACCACATCACCGCCAACAATACCGACCAAGGGCACCTCGGCCCGTGATCCCGGCGCAAAGACCGGGGCAAAATCGGGATTGTTGAAAATGGCGATGGTTTCATCGGCAATTTCGGCCTGCTGATCCGGTTCAAGCGCGTGAACAGGCTGTGCCAGGAAGCGTTCCGCCGCCCCGCGACGCATATCTGCGGGCAGGTCAGGCAACAGTTCCAGAAGCTTGTGGATCAAAATGCCGCGTTTGAAGCTTTGCCCCTGATCCCCGCCCAATGGCGATTGAACGGCCGGTTCTTCTTCGAGCGGCCGACTGGGGGCCAATGGTTTGGGCGGGAAGGATTCTTGTGGTGCGACCGCCCGAATAAGGCTGCGCGCGGCAGTTTGTCGGGTTGCCGTACCGGTTTCAACCCGGTCGGGTTTGGGTTCTTCGGACTGATCGGTTTCCCAAATCCATCCTTCGCCCGACCAGCCGGAACCTGAATAGACACCAAGATCAATCTGGGCCGGTTTGGCATAGCCTTCCATCGCCTGTTGGCAAAGATTGTACCAGCAATGTTCAGGTGCCTTGCGCCGTCCCTGCCAGCCGCAAATGTAAAGCCGGTCTTCGGCACGGGTCAGGGCAACATAAAGCAACCGGTTATATTCCTGATCGCGCTTCACGGCGATGGCATCGCGCAGACGCGACACCACATCGGTTTCCAGTGCGACGCGCGGCAACCAGAACATCAGGTTTTTGTCTTCCTGCCAGAACAGGTTGGGGGCCTGTGTCGGTACTTGCATGGTATCGGGCAAAAACACGATCGGTGCCTGAAGACCCTTGGCCCCGTGCACCGTCATGATGCGAACTTCATCGCGGCCGCTTTGTTCAAGGTCACGCTTGATTTCGGCATCCCCGGCCATCAGCCAGTGCAGGAACCCCTGCAAGGTGGGGGCGTGATCGGCCTCATAACCCATGGCAAGGTTCAGGAATTCGTCAATCGGATCATTGGCCTCGATCCCGAGACGCCCGACCAGACGGGCCCGCACACCGCGCGCATCGCCACCGCGCCCGCCCAACAATTCGGCATATAGTTCAAACGGCCGTTCGTAATCAACCCGGCCCAGCCATTTGAACAAAAACGCATAGGCACGGGCAAAGATCGATCCGTCATCCACCGCCCCGGCCTTTTCACGCAAGGCATGCCAAAGCGTTCTTGGGCGGTTATGGGCAATTTCAAACAACTGGCCATCATTCAAGCCGATCAACGGGCTTTTAAGCACCTCGGCCAGTGTCAGGTCATCTTCGGGCATCAACAGGAACCGCCCAAATGCCACAAGGTCCATCACTGCAAGCTGATCAGTGATCTGCATACGGTCAACACCGGCGACCGGAACATTGCGTTCTTTCAGTGCCTTGACGACCTCGTCAACGAACGCGGTACGACGGCGCACAAGGATCATGAAATCACCGGCGCGCACCGGGCGGCCGCGGGATGTCAGGATTTCCTTTTCATCGATTGCATGGCGAATGCGCCCGGCAATCACCCGTGCCAGACGGATTTCCGGGTCTTCAAGGCGTACAATCCGGGTCGGTGGCGTCCACGGGTCTTCGGGGGCACGTTCCTGTGGCTCGACCGCAGGCCAAAGTTCAATGCGGCCTGCCTGCCCGACGCGAAACGGACTATGGGCGACATTCGCACCATCATCCCCGACCCCTTGCTTGGCCACCGGTCCGGCAAAGACACGGTCCACGGTGCCCAACACCGCATCGGTAGAGCGGAAGGAGATGTTCATCGGCACTTCGCGCCACTCGGCAGCAATTTCATTTGCCCGTTCGCGGAAATAACGGCGCATTTCGGCAAACTTTTCCGGATCGGCACGCTGGAAACTATAAATCGATTGTTTCGCATCCCCAACGGCAAAGATGGTACGCGGCTTATCAGCATGCCGACCGGCATCGATAAAGAATTCCTCGGCCAGGATACGCACCACTTCCCACTGTTCGGGGTTGGTATCCTGCGCCTCGTCAATCAGGACGTGATCAAGACCCTCATCGAGTTTGAACAACACCCACCCGGCAATCCCGGCCTGACGTTGCAAAAGCTGCAAGCTGGTCAGGATCAGATCATCGTAATCAAGCCGCGCATGCAGCGCCTTTTTGGTGGCATAGCGATCAAGCATCGCATTACCGATGGTAATTAGCGCCGATGTCGCCCCGGCCATGGCAGCCGCCTTGCGCTGACGGTCAATTTCGATCAGACGCGCACATTCCTGTTCAAGGGCATCGGCCCCCATCGGGTGGTTTTCCGCCGCCCCCTTGGTGATCAGTTTGGCGCGCGGTTCACCCGCGGTCGTAAAGAACACGCTGCGATAATCATTAAACACCGCCAAGCGGTCTTCGACCGTGGTCTTTTCCAAAAATTGCGCCAGTGCCGGCACACGGGCCTTATCGGTTTTGGTTCCGGCTTCAAGGGCGGCAAGACCGCGCATCAATCCGTCACGGTCAAAGGCATCATCGGATAGCGCCTTGGCAAGAATGGCTTCCTCGTTAACACCGACCGGCACGCCAAGCGCCTTATAGACCGCTTCGCGCATGCGATTGGCCCCACCCAGATTGGCCAGCATCCGTTTAAGACGGCCACGTTCGCGGGCCAGTTCGCCCATGACTTCGCCAAATGCGCCTTCGCGGACCTGTCCGGTGACAACCGAAAGTGCCTTGGCCAGATCTTCGTCGCGCCCCGTACGGGCAAAGGCCAGAACTTCTTCCTGCACATCGGCCATGGTTTCGGCGGCTGTGCGGTCATCCATGATTTCGAAATGCGGGGCAAGGCCCGCTTCAAGCGGGAAACGACGCAGCAGTGACTGGCAGAATGCGTGGATGGTCTGGATTTTCATCCCGCCCGGCGCATCAAGAACACGGGCAAAGAGCTGACGCGCACGGATGGTTTCATCGGCACTGGGCGCCGATCCGGCCAGATTGGCCAGATCATCATGCAATGCGCGGTCTTCCATCGTCGCCCAGCGGCCCAGCCGTTCATTGACACGGTTGGCCATCTCGGCGGCGGCTGCCTTGGTAAAGGTCAAACACAGAATGCGATGGGGTTCGGTGCCCGACAGCATCAACCGCAATACCCGGTCAGACAACACCTTGGTCTTGCCTGCCCCCGCCGATGCCGACACCCACACCGATGCAGTTGGATCGGACGCATTGCGTTGCAGGACATTGGGATCCGTACCGCGCATTTCGGTCATGACTTTTCCCCTTTTCCCGCATCAGGATTTGCAACGATCTTAGCGCTAACATCACCATTTTCCGCACCGTCCGCATGGGCGTCGATATCCTCACTGCCCATCCATTCACGCAGGCGCGACAGATGCACATAATCGGAATATTTCGGCGCGTGATCCGGGTGCGGGACACTCAGATACGGCGTGTCGGGATCAGCGAAGGCTGCGGCCAGACCATTCACACCTTCCACGGCCTCGTGCGCCAGGGCGGCGGGCGTGGTTTTCATGCGGGCGGTATTAATCTCGACAATTTCACCGGCCGGATCACCGCCCGATAGCTTCCAGAATGCCATGCTGGCCGGTGGCCCGGCGGGCACATCGCCAAATCCGCCCTTTTCGGCAATCGCGGCTTCAAGCGGCAATTGTGGAGCAAAGCCGTTGGCAACGTCCCCCTGACTGGGCGGAGCACCGGTCTTATAGTCAATGATCGCAATGCCACCATCACGAAGCTGATCAATACGATCGGCCCGGGCATAGACCTGAAAACCGCTGCTGGTATCGAGGGTTCCGGCCTGTTCGGTATAGGACCGGCGCACCGCATCACGCCTTGTGGCTTCGGTCTGGATGAACCATTTGGCAATGCGTTCAAAGCGCGGCCACCAGAATGCCCAAAGCCCCGGGCGTGCTGCCAGCGGCCGGAAGACTTCGTGCCCGATAATCAGCAATTCCTGTTCGCCGTCGGGTGGCAAATGATCGGGATGGCGGGCAATGAATTGATCAAGGGCATCATGGATCAGATTGCCGTAATCCGCCGCGCCGGGATCTTCATCAACCCCGTCAAGTTTGCGCAAACCCAGAATATGGCGGGCATAGATCGCATAAGGATCGCGCATCCATGTTTCGATCTGGGTTACCGACAAACGTTGCGGACGGGCCGATACCGGTGGTCTTGGGGCCGGACGCCCGATCCTGATCCGCATTTCGTCAGTCGGCTCGTCAAGGGTTTCGGCCAAGGCACGCCAGTCGGCCGCATCGGATTTTTCCATCGAAACACCCGATTTCCGCAGAATGTTTTCAATCCGTAACAACCACCGCGACGGTACTGTCGGCGTGCCTTCGATACGCAATGCGCGGGTCATCACCACATCTGGCGAACAAAACAGTTGCTGAAAATCATGGGCCGATTGCCCGACCCGATGTTCGGGGGCCGGAAGACCGAAATTGCGGCGCATCGGGCGGCTCATCCACGGGTCGGCCCCGGCTTCTGGCGGCCAGACGCCTTCGTTCAGGCCCCCCAGAATGGTCAGATCGGCCTGTTGCATCTGGGCTTCGACCGTACCCCAGATAAACAAACGCGGATGTTTGCCATAGCGCGGGCGCACCGCACGATCAGCCATCAATGCATCGAGAAACGCGCCATAACGATTGCCCGGCATTGGCACAAACTCGCCCAGGGCATTCAGCAATTCATGCACGAAATCGGCCAATGCCTCGCCCGCTTCGCCGCGCCAAAGTCGGTCTGCACCCGATTGGGTATCGCTTGCGGCCAATGCCTCGGCTGCGGTGATATGACAACGCAGGGCATGAACCGGCGACAGGGCCTTTTCCGCATTCAGATCCGACAGACTTTCAAGACAGGCCGCACAACGCGCGACCAGATCAGACAGCCGATCATGATCATCGCGTATCCGTTCAATCCGGGCCGGGGCACTGTCCGATCCGCTTGCCGTCAGGCGTTCGATAGCCTCGTCACGCCAACCATCAAGGGCGGTTTGCAAACCATCCAGTCCGGGGCCCGGACGCGCCCCGCGCAACACTTCCTTTTCCAGAAGTCGGGTCAGAACACGGAATGTTTCCGGCGACAAACCGGCAGCCGACAAGGGATGTTTGAGAAGCTCCAGCAACGGAACCGGTGCGAATTCTTCCTGAACCGCACGCACGACAAGGCGCAGGTAAATGGCAGGCGCCGTGTCATGAAGCGGAATACCCGCCGAATCATCAATTTCAACTTCCCACCGGCGAAGCTCGGTTGCAACACGGCGTGCCAAGCCACGATCGGGGGTCACCAGCGCACAGGTCTTGCCGGGATGTTCAAGGGCCTCGCGCATCATCAATGCGATTGTCGTTGCCTCTTCCCGAGCACCCGAACAGTCAACACGCAACACCCCATCAAGCACATCAGGCGCAAAGCCCGTGATATGCCGCCAGTGATGGGTGGTTTTGGCCGGACGCAGGGCTTCGCGGGCCAGACGACGGCGTTCGATGGTGGCATCCGACTCTTCGCCTAGTGCGGGCCATGGCAGCACACTGTCGGCATGACGTCCGATATGGCGCAATGTCTTGCCCAGCAAATGCTGGGGATGGGTGGCGTCCTCATTGATCGCGGCCCAGTCTTCGTGATTAAGCCCCTTCATCAGACCGGGCAGAACCACGCGCCCCTTGGGCATCCCAAGAACTGCACGCATCAGATCACGCAATGCCGGAAACGGCCCGGTCGACCCAACAATCAAAACCGGGTTTTGTGGCGGATTGGCATCCCAAAGATCAATCTGCGCCTTGATCAGGGCATTGCGGCGCATCGCCCGGTCACTGACATCCTGGGAGGCCAGAATACCCGGCCAATGCAGGGTCAGGATTTGCAGGAATTCAAGCGTCAGTTGCCAATGCTCGGCAAATTCTTCGGGCACCAAGCCTTCAAGATCATCAAAGGCGCAGTTTTCGGTCTGTACCTGATCCAGGAAACGGGCCAGTTCCCCGGCAAGACGGGCGGCCTGATCGGCGGTCGGTTTTTCACCGCGGTGATCGGGCCGGTTCATGATCAACCGGGTCAAAAGCAGTTTTCGTTGCAGGTCCGGAATGGCTGGCGGAAGATCAAGGGCCGCCTGTTCCCCGCCGGCACCATAGATCGCCAGTTCGTCTTCGTCGGCCTCGCCCAGTGGCCGGATGGTCGGAAGCAGGGTGACCGCGCCATTCGATTGGCGCAGAAAAGCATCGCGCATCACCTTGGCCGACCGGCGATTGGGCACCATCAAAACATAATCGGGCAAGGCGACTGGCTGATCAGCGGTTTCTGCGATCAGTTGCCTGGCGATCAGATCGGCAAAAGCTTCGCCCGGCGGGATAAAGAACAGGTTTTGCGCAAGCGCTTCTTCACCGCCAAACGGGTCCGCGCCGCCATCATCGGGATATTCGGGTGCGTCCATGTAATCAAATAGGTCCGCCATTACTTGCCCCCGGCTGCGGCTTGTTTGTCGCGTTCGATTTCAAGCGCCCGGGCAATGACCGGTTCGGAGTCCGAAAGGGCTTCGGGGGTTCCGATATGAAAATGCCCGCCATCATGGACAAGCCCGTAACACCGCCCTTCTGCCAGCGCCTTGTCATAAACGACGTTCAGCGAAAAGGCCCCGTCCGGGGTGTTTTCAAACAGCCGCGGGGACAGGACCTGAACCCCGGTAAAGAAATAAGGCGCGCTTGCCGCGTCGCCGCGACGTTTTAACCGCCCATCAACCTGCCAGAAGAAATCACCGGCGCCATCATAGCCATATCCATCCGCCACCGGATAGATCGCCAAAAGCGCATCCATATGATCAGGATCAAAGGCACTGATCAGGCGATCAAACAAGGCTTCCCGTCCCTCGGTCCAGAAGACATCGGCATTGGCAATCAGGATCGCCTCACGGTCCAGCAACGGCAGGGCCTTTTTCACCCCGCCCCCGGTTTCCAGAAGGTCAACTTCCGGCGAGGTCACGACCATCGGTGCCGCCCGTGCCGCAACATGATCGGCAATCATCTGGCCAAGGTAGTGGCAATTGACCACCGCCTGATCAAACCCGGCCGCTGCCAGCTTATCAAGCACATGATCAAGCATCGGCTTGCCTGCCACCGGCACCAGCGGTTTGGGCATGGTATCGGTGATCGGGCGCATCCGTTTGCCAAGACCGGCGGCCAGTACCATTGCCTGTGCGCGATGATTGTTGCTGGTCATGGATGCGCCTTTCGGGTCGGGGTGGTGGCCAAATTTGTCGCAAGATCGGGTGCCTTACGTGCCGGTTCGGGGATATGGGTTTGGACCCAGTCTGCAAGGGCTGGCAAATGGTCACCCGCCCCGCGCAGGATCAGATCCCAACAGCGCGGGATATAGTCAAAATATCGCGTTTTCCCGGCCTTGACCGCAAGCCAGCCAAACCGACCAAGAATACGGAAATTACGAACCATCGATGTCGCCACATATGACGTTTCGAAATCGGAATGATCAACATTCGGAAAGGCCGCCAGATAAAACTGCTTCATCCGGTTTTCAAGATCAGGGCCGATATCATGGCGCACATCGCGCATAAGCGACGCCAGATCATAGGGGCGCGTGGCAATCGCGGCATCCTGAAAATCAATGATGCCGCAATCATCGCCGCCATCGCCATTTTCGACCAGCATCAGGTTATCGACATGATAATCACGATGAATAATCACTTCACCCGCCTGCCAGCACATCGGCAATACATCATCCAGTAACCGGTCAAATGCGGCAATTGCGTCGGCGCGCCTGGCTTCGTCGTCAATGATCAGTGGCAGATAGTCATTCTTGAAACTGGCCAGCATCTTGCGGAAGTTATCCGGGCCATACTGGACAAGGCCACTGTCTTGCATGCCACCACCATCGCAGAAGCGATGCAGAATGATCAGTTGTTCGACCGCACGAAGATAAAGCCCGTCCTTGCCTGTCCCATCCATCATGGCCCCGGCCTGAAGCGCGCGGGTAAAGGTGATATCGCCAAAATCCTCGATCAGGACAAGACCGCGTTTTTCATCGGACGCCTGGATGTGCGGCACCCGCCAACCGGCACGTTCAAACAGCGGCGTCGTATGCAGAACCGGGGCAACCGATGCCGGGCGTTCGGGATCATCGTAAATGCCATGCGGATCGACATGGATCGCACTGGGCGGGAAATCCATCAAAAGGGCCGTGTCATGACGACGTTCAAGCCGGAAATATTTGCGCGCTGATGCATCATCGACCAGCGGGGAAACCTGTGCATTTTGCCAGCCACACGACACCAGAAAATCCTGGCGTTCGAAATTGCGGCGTTCCTGATCGGGGGTCGCGCGGCTCATACCCCGTCCCCTGCCAGCTGATCAATGCGCTTCACCCAGTCATCCCCGCTTGGTTCAAGGATGAACACCCGCCCATCGGGGGTTGATCCGGGTTCGATATGAATATCAAGACGGTTTTCCGGGGTCAGATATTCCAGCCGGTCGGGCCATTCAATCAGGCTGACGGCATCGGCAAAGGCGTCCTCGATATCGAGTTCGTGGATTTCTTCGGGGTCAGACAGGCGATAGAGATCAAAATGCCAGACCGGCAGACGATCAAGTTCGTAAATCTGAACCAGCGTGAAGGTCGGGCTTGGGACTTCTTCATGCGGATTATCGGCAACGGCCCGGATGAAGGCCCGGCAAAACGCACTTTTGCCCATGCCCAATGTGCCATGCATCAAAATCACATCACCCGGCTTGGCGATGGCGGCAAGGCGCGTGGCAAAGGCTTCGGTCCCGGTTTGATCACTGACAGTGACTGTCTTGCTCATGATATCCGTTCATTGAATGGGATCTGTTTGTTCTGTTGTAGGGTGACTGACCGTCCCTTCGCAATGATTTTACAAAATCCCGATTGCATGCACAGCAAAACAGGCCGCACATGGCAAATTTGCCCGGTTTACGTTGCGATAAATGCCCCCAGATGCTATTTCGCAGCTAACAGTTTTCCCGCAGATCGTCGGGCAAAGGTCGCGACCTGGCCCAAACTTGATTTTAGTTGGATGGAATAAGTATGTCAGACGCATCAAACAGCACAGATATTGCCATTATTGGCGCAGGCCCGGTCGGGCTTTTTGCGGTTTTCGAAGCCGGTATGCTGGGGCTTAAATCCCATGTGATTGATGCGCTTGAAATGGTTGGCGGCCAGTGCAGCGCCCTTTACCCGGAAAAGCCGATTTTCGACATCCCGGCCCATCCGCAGATTGCCGGTCAGGACCTTATTGATCAGCTGGCCAAACAGGCCGAGCCGTTCGAGCCGACCTATCACCTGGGCCAGCAGGTCATCAAACTTGAAAAACGCGACGATGGCCGTTTCACGCTTGAAACCAATACCGGCACGGTGATTGACGCCGGTGCGGTCGTGATTGCCGCTGGTTGCGGTGCCTTTGGCCCGAACAAGCCGCCGATGGATGGCCTTGAAGATTACGAGGGTTCCGGTGGCGTTCAGTATTACGTCAAACGTCGTGCCGATTTCGCCGGCAAGAAGGTTGTGATTGCCGGTGGCGGTGATTCGGCCGTTGACTGGGCATTGTCGCTTCATGATGTCGCCGAAAAGGTGATGGTTGTCCACCGTCGCCCGAAATTCCGCGCCGCGCCCGACAGCAGCGCAAAGCTTCAGGCACTGGCAGAAGCCGGCAAGATCGAAATGGTCATCCCCTATCAGCTTAAGGGCCTTAAGGGTGAAAACGGCAATCTGTCACATGTGGTTGTCGCGACGCTTAAGGGCGAAGAGCGCGAACTGGAAGCCGATCACCTTCTGCCGTTCTTTGGCCTTGCCATGGAACTTGGTCCGATTGCCGACTGGGGCCTTAACCTTGATAAAAGCCATATCGGCGTAACCCAGGGTACGATGCAGACATCGGTTCCGGGCATTTTCGCGATCGGTGATATCGCGACCTATGAACATAAACTGAAACTGATCCTTTCGGGCTTTGCCGAAGGTGCCAGCGCAATCCACGCGGCGCGTTCCTATCTGTTCCCGGACAAGGAATTCCACTTCGAATATTCGACCACCACGGGTGTTCCCAACGAATAATCGAAGCCGGTCCAAAACCACCATTTCAGGAAAGCGCACCATGACCACGCATAATCCAACCCATTCCGGTGGATGTCTGTGTGGCGCGGTGCGCTTTGTTGCTTCTGGTGATCCGATTGGCGGCAATCATTGCCATTGCGACATGTGCCGGAAAGACAGCGGTTCGGGGGTTTCGACCTTTGTCACCTTTGCGACCGGTTCTGTGACGTGGGATGGGAAGCCCACCGATTATGAAAGCTCGCCAGGCAAGTTTCGCGGATTTTGCCCGAAATGCGGATCAAGCATCACCTGGCGGAATGGCGCCAATGACAGCACCATCGACATCCGGCTTGGCAGCTTTGACGACCCGCGCCCGTTCAAGGCCCGCAAACATTTGTGGATGCGTAACGCCCTTGAAAGCTTTGCCGGAATTGATCCCGATATCGAACATATCGACTGATATTCAATTCAAACGGTCGGGATCGTGCCGCAATCGATCGTATATTCCGCACCATGAATGGCCGATGCGCGTTGTGACACCAGAAATGCCACCAGTTCGGCAATTTCATCCGGAACAGCCGGCCGCCCCAGCGAAATACCACCCAAAGCATCAAGAATAGATTGCCTGGCGGCATCTTCGGTCATGTTTCCGCCCTTTGCGATGCGCGATACCATCGCCTTGGCCGCATCGGTATATATCCAGCCCGGGGCGATGCTGTTGACGCGGATGCCTTTGGGACCAACCTCCTTTGACAAGGATTTGCTGTATGTCGTCAAAGCCGCCTTGGCCGCGGCATAAGCCGTGGTTGCGTCATGAAGTGGCAGTTGGCGTTGAATAGATGACGTATGCAAAACAACACCCTGCCCGTTCCTGATCATCGCGGGCAATATGAAGCGATCCAGCCTGACAGCAGAAAGCAGGTTCAGGTTTAATTCCTGCATCCAGATATCATCATCAATGACCGCAAATCCGCCCGACGGCGCGGTTGAGCCCCCAACAACATGAATAAGAATATCCACATGCCCAAAGTGCGATAATGCGGCCTCACCAAACCTTTTGACATCGGCCGGATCGGTCAGGTCGGCCTGTATATATGGCCCGTGTTCCAGATCATCGGGCTTTGACGACCGACCCGCAGTCAAAATGTCGGCACCCGCAGTTTTAAGCCGGTCGTAAATGGCCTTGCCTGCCCCTTGGGTTCCGCCGGTCAGCACAACTGTTTTGCCGGCGAATTCCCGGTCGAAACCCGATTGATGCCTGGTCATGTTCATCGCTTTCATCAACTCGTTAAAACTGTTGGCAGCTGTGACTATGAAATTGAAAGACGGTGAATAAGCCCGTCACAAAGCGTGAAACGGTAATCAAGCATCACTGGACTGCCGGGAAAGTTTCCCGACACCTTGGCGCGCACAATGACGTCGTCTGCATCGTTGGTCAGTTCTTGGGGTTCGGCGTGGAAGTCGTATTTTTGTCGTGCTGCGGCCTGCCAGGCGTTGATTTCCGCATGGCCACGATGTGTGTTGCTTTCGTCATGAACGATAGCGTCATTGGAAAACGCCCGCAGATCAAAGGACCCGTCATGCTTTCCGGAAAAATATCGATCGATCGGTGATGGAAGGATCGGTTTCATGGTCTGGACTCCTGATTGGATGATTGTCAGACCGCGATATTTTGCCTTAACTTACTTTTTGTGAAGTACGCACTTAAAAGTAAGTTAGTGAGCGTAAGGTAGGAAATGGGGAAACAATACACACCCGATAGTGCAGCATCTGATGTCGAGGCCATTCTGCGGATGCTCGAAGGTCGATGGAAACTGGTGATCCTGTTTCACCTGTTCGGTGGCAAGACGCAGCGTTATTCCGACCTTGAACGTCTTATTCCGGCGATTTCACAAAAAATGCTGGCCCAGCAGTTACGACAACTTGAAGCCGACGGCATCATAAAGCGCAAGGTGTACCCGCAAGTCCCGCCCAAGGTGGAATACAGCATGACCGAATGGGGCCAATCATTGTGCCCTGCACTGGATGCACTTTTGAAATGGGCAGAAGCACGCCCGGCTACAACGGAAGCAGAAAGCTGACAGCTTGTCCTTGGCAGAACGGGTCTGCACCGCGGGTCAGAGACCGGGGTCTGTTTTCAGATAGGCTGCCAGAACATCAACAATCATGCCGTGATCTTCGTGCGATGCCAGTCCAGATACCGTAATCGCACCAATGACCCCGACACCGGCAACCCGGATCGGGAAACTGCCGCCATGATCGGCGAAATCGGCAAAATCAATCCCGTGATCGGCCAGCGTCTTGCCCTTGGCCTTAAGAGCCATGCCAAAACGCATTGAACTTTCATGTTCGCGCAAGGTCAGGTTGCTTTTGCGACGCGCCCAGGCGTCATTGGCCGGTTTGGCACCGGGCAAGGATACATGAAACAGTGTGCGGTCAGGGGTTCGGATATCAACCACCACAGGCGCATTCTGGGCACGCGCGACCGCAACCAGATTTGAGCCGATGGCCCATGCCGTATCCTCGTCAAAGCGATCAAAGACCAGCTTTTCTTCCTGACGGGCGAGAAGGTCGAGATCCATGGACGGCTCCTTGGCAACGGTGTTTGATGATCTTGCTTCATCCATAACGCGGCTTTGGCATTGATGGAAACAGCAAAGAAAAAAGGCTGCATCCGCAATTGGATACAGCCTTTGTTTCGATATCGTAATTTCAGCTTATTTATCGTCGCCCATCTTGAGCGCATTGATAAAGGCCGATTGCGGAATTTCGACCTTGCCGAACTGACGCATCTTTTTCTTACCGGCCTTCTGTTTTTCCAGAAGTTTACGTTTACGCGAAACGTCACCGCCGTAACATTTTGCCGTCACGTCCTTACGCAGGGCTGATACGGTTTCACGGGCAATCACCTTGCCGCCGATGGCGGCCTGAATGGCGATGCGGAACATCTGGCGCGGAATAAGGTCCTTGAGACGTTTACAAATCTCGCGGCCACGATATTCAGCAGCCGAACGGTGAACCATCAATGCCAGCGCATCGACCGGTTCTTCGTTCACAAGGATGGAAACCTTGACCAGATCGCTTTCGTCATAGCCGGCGATCTCGTAGTCGAAGCTTGCATAGCCGCGCGAGATCGATTTCAGGCGGTCATAGAAGTCAAACACCACTTCGTTAAGCGGCAGCTTGTAGACCACCATCGCACGGTTACCGACATAGGTCAGGTCAAGCTGCACACCACGGCGTTCGGTACACAGGGTCAGGATGCCGCCAAGATAATCATCGGGCACCATGATCGATGCCTTGATCCACGGTTCTTCAATCGCCTTGATCTTGGTGACGTCCGGGAAATCTGCCGGGTTATGAAGCAGGATTTCTTCGCCCTTGCTCATGGTGATCTTATAGGACACCGACGGGGCGGTCGTGATCAGATCAAGCTCGAATTCACGTTCCAGACGTTCCTGGATGATTTCGAGATGAAGCAGACCCAGGAAGCCACAGCGGAAACCAAGACCAAGTGCGGTCGAGTTTTCCGGTTCGAACTGGAAGGATGCGTCATTGAGATGCAGCTTTTCAAGCGCATCACGCAGCACTTCATATTCGCTGGTATCGACCGGGAAGATGCCACAGAACACAACCGGGATGGACGGTTTGAAACCGGCCAGCGGCTTGGCACAGGGGCGCTTTTCTTCGGTAATGGTGTCACCGACTTCGCATTCTGCCACGGTTTTCATGCCGCAATTGATAAAGCCGACTTCGCCCGGGCCCAGTTCATCAAGGGCAAGCGGTTTTGGCGTAAAGACGCCGACACGTTCGATCTGATGGGTGACCTTGGCGTTCATGAAGCGGACTTTCTGCCCTTTTTTGAGCGTCCCTTCCTTCACACGCACCAGAATCATCACACCAAGATAGGTGTCATACCAGCTGTCCACCAGAAGGACCTCAAGCGGGGCATCCGCATCACCGGTCGGTGCCGGAAGACGATGCACCAGTGCTTCGAGTACATCAGGCACGCCAAGGCCGGTCTTGGCCGAAATCATCACGGCTTCGGATGCATCAATGCCAATGACTTCTTCGATCTGTTCCTTTACGCGGTCGGGTTCGGCAGCCGGAAGATCGACCTTGTTCAATACCGGAACGATTTCGTGATTGTTTTCAATTGCCTGATAAACGTTGGCAAGGGTCTGTGCTTCCACACCCTGGGCGGCATCCACCACCAGAAGCGATCCTTCACACGCCGCAAGCGACCGCGATACTTCATAGGCAAAGTCCACGTGGCCCGGCGTATCCATCAGGTTGAGCGTATATTCCTGCCCATCCTTGGCGGTGTATTTCAAACGCACGGCCTGTGATTTGATCGTGATGCCGCGTTCACGTTCGATATCCATCGAATCGAGAACCTGATCGGCCATTTCACGTTCGGTCAGGCCACCGGTCAACTGGATCAGACGATCGGCCAGGGTCGATTTGCCGTGGTCGATATGCGCAATGATCGAAAAGTTACGAATGTTCTTAAGGTCAGTCATTTTGGCTGCTTCTGGCACTAAAATTGGCTGGCATTTCGCCGCGTGGCACATGTGTTTCGATTTGGTGTGATCCCCCCGAACCGGGCGGTTACGATTCACACAATCAACAAGCTTTCCCATTGCGATCCATCCCGGTCTGCACGCCTGTGTGGCGGCGACTCAAAGGTAGGATCACATCCGGTTACCGGACTGGCATAAACAGGAAAACCCGCCTTGCGTGATCGTCGTATCCGTCAGAAAACCGCATTTTCAATTTTCCGGATCAATCACCAGCGGGTTTATAGGGGTTTTTGCCCGCAATTAGAAGCGTTGTGTTGTGTTTGCGGCCCAACGAATTCACATGCCAGACACGCACCCCATATCAACAGAACACCGCGACCAGGTGCCAAAGCATCGCCCGATCACGCAAACAGGCACAGTTGAAGGCTTTTTCTTTTGCAGTACCTATGAATTCATCTGTTTGTCATCTTTTCAACCGCATGAAAAGAACATAGGTTTTAAAGAGTAAAAACAACAACCTTCCTGACAGGGACAGCCGGGGATACGCGAAGAACATGTTCATGACGTCGATCGAGCCGTCCCTGTCACGGCGCAGCCTGGTGAAATTGCGCAAAAGGCTGGCGGCCCTGACCCTTACGGGTGTGTTTGTCTTGCTGTTTTCGTTCTTCTTTATTCAGAAGACGCTTTATGACAGTGCGGTTGAACATGCCAGTGCCCAGCTTGAAGCAACGGCCTACCGGCTGGGCTCGATGTTGTTGCAACATGACGATGTCGATCTGCAACAGATCGTGAATGACAATTCCACCATCACCGTCGGGGTTCTTGATCAGGACCTTAATCAGATCAAGGGGTTTATCCCGCCGCATCTGATCGGTGATCTGGCTGACTATATCAGCCATCAGAATAATGATCGTGATTCGCTGATTTGCGTGCACGGTCAGCAGGTCATGGTTCTGGCATACAGCAAATTGCCCGAACTTGACCGCATTGTGGTGGCCTATACGCCGCGCAGCATCCTGATGGAAAGCTGGCGCGAAGCCATCATCCTGCATGCCCTGATGTTTGTCATGGCGCTGGTTATCATGTGCGGATTGTCGATCTGGCTTTGGCAGCGCCTTAAACGCCAGCATCTGCGGGCGATCAACCTGACGGAGCATTTCAGCGAAACGGAAAACACGCTTTCGGAATGCGGATGTGCTGTCATCAGCTGGCCGGTCGAAAGCAATGATGGCAGGCTTTCCACGCAATTGAACTGGCCGGAAATCCTTGGCCCCACCGACGAAACAGTTGGGCCGTTCATGACCGATTTCCTTGATCGGCTGTCGCCGGCATCAAGGGCCAAATTGCAGGGCCCCCTTATTCAGAACAAATGGCCCGACGAGCGGATTGGCGCGATGGTCGATCTGCGGGTTTCGGGGAGCCAGTTGCAGCGTTTCTATCTGATGGCGCAACGCGTTCAGGAAGATGATCACGAAACCATTTCGGTTTTGCTGCTTGAAACGGCAAGCCATCAGGAACTTTGCCATCCGTTTGAAACCTATTTGCGCCACACGCCCGAACCATCCATCGCAATTGATCAGGACGGGATTTTACGCGGCTTTAGTCCGGCACTCGAAGAGCTTGTCGGGTTGCAATTGCATGAAGTGATCGGCAAACATTTCTTCAAGATCTTTGAGCCGGATGATCAGCAATCTGCCATGACCGCGTTTCGTGACCGCGGCCCGGCACATATGATCGGGGACGGCAATTCCATACTGCGCGTGCGTGACCATCACAACCAGGTGCGCTGGCTGGCCTGGCGCGGTACGCGGCCGATCGACGGCATGATCTTTGCCAGTGCGCGCGACGTGACCGAGTTTGTCGAAAACGCCAACAAGTTGCGTGATACCCTTGATCAGCTCAAGCGCAGTAACGAAGATCTTGAACAGTTTGCCTATGTTGCATCCCATGACCTGCAGCAGCCATTGCGCATGGTGGCAAGCTATACCCAGTTGCTTAAACGTCGTTATGGCGGAACCCTTGATCAGGAAGCCGACGAATATATCGATTATGCCGTTGATGGCGCCAAACGGATGCACAAGCTGATCAGTCATCTGCTTGAATATGCCAAAACCGGCACCAGCGAAGATTTCACCGAAATCGACTGCAATCTTGTTCTGAACGAAGCACAGGCCGATTTGAAAGCCGTGATCAGTCAGGAACATGCCACCATTACCCATGACGATTTGCCGATCATCAAGGGCGACAGGATCGCATTGTCGCGTCTGTTCCAGAATTTGCTGTCGAACGCCATCAAATACCGCCGTCAGGGCGTGCCGCCGCATATCGAAATCACCGTCGAACCGGACCCGGTCATGGGTGATTTCTGGCGGTTTTCGATCCGCGATAACGGGATTGGCATTCATCCCGAACATGCACAACGCATCTTCCGGCTGTTCCAGCGCCTTCACAAGGATGAATTTTCCGGCACGGGACTTGGTTTGTCATTATGCCGGAAAATCGTGGAACAGCATGGCGGTCGTATCTGGCTTGATACCAGCCGTCCGGTCAGCGACCCGGGCACGACCATCATCTTTACATTACGGGTCAACCGGCCGGACTGATCGGGAAATTGCCCCGCCGGGGCATCCCGAAGGCTCCAGAAATACGTCGCATCGCCAGAACGTCACACCGGATGGCAAGCATATTGCTTTGATAACGGGGTATCGGGGCTGCCGGGAAAAAGCTGCCCTGTTGTGGCAATGGAGTGACGCATGTTCAGATTTTCGGCCCTGTCCCGCCCCCGTCTTGGCATCCTGTTTGTGATGCTCGGTACATTGACCATAAGCGCCTGTGGCTCGGACATGCGCACCATGAATAACAGCCACATGCAAAAACTGGCCTATTTCTTTGCCGAACATGAACCGGGTGAACCGTTGCCCCGCGGCTGGAGACGACTGGACGGCCGGGAAATCAATTACCGTTTCGCAAACGAAACATATGCCATCTACTCAATTGATGAAGATGAACAGCTTTTGGTCATGCATCTTTATGACAATGGCGAAGGCCGCCTTGAAGCCGACGATGATCGCGAACGGTGCGCCTGGAACACCATGATGGATCAGTTGACGATCGAATGCGACGACACCGATATGGAATGGCATGTCTATACCAACGGTCCCGATTTGATTGCGCTTGATCTGGACGAGGAAGAATATGCCATCCTGCGCAAACGGCCGGGTCGGTAAATATTGTCCGGTCGGCGTTTATCACACTGTCGGAATTTCCAAAAGAAAACGGGCCGCGCATTGGAAAATGCGCGGCCCGTTTTGATTTTACATGGTCTGCGGCACTTAAGCGCGCAGCGATCCACCAGTTGCCTTTTGAACGGCTTCGACAACCTTTTTGCTGACCGCTTCAATTTCTTCTTCGGTCAGGGTTGCCTTGGTCGGCTGCAAGGTGATCGAGAAGGCAAGTGACTTCTTGCCGTCTTCAATGCCCTTGCCTGCATAAAGGTCAAAGATCGTCACATCCGTGATCAAAGCTCGGTCGGCACTGCGTGCGGCCTTGACGATGGCTTCGGCTTTAACGTCGTCATCAAGCAGGAAGGCAAAGTCACGCTCTACCGACTGGAAGCTCGATGCGTTCAGTGCCGGGCGAGCGGTGCCTTTTTTCTTGGGCATCGGAATGTTTTCAACAAACAGCTCAAACGCCACGACGCGGCCTTTGACACCAAGCGCTTTGAGCACTTTGGGGTGCAGTTCGCCGAAATAACCAAGCACGTTTTTCGGCCCCAACTGCAAGGCAGCCGATCGACCCGGATGATACCATGCCGGTGCGCCCTCGGTATTTACCTGAAGGTTGGCCGCATTGGTACCAAGTGCGTCAACAAGTGCTTCGACATCGGCTTTGACATCAAAGACATCGACATCACGACGCGAACCGGTCCAGCTGCGCGGGGTTGTTGAACCGGCACGAAGACCCGCTGCGACCAGACGCTGATCACCGGGCTGATCGCCAAAGAATTCCGGACCAACTTCAAACAGCGACAGATCGGCAAAGCCGCGCGCCTGGTTGCGTCCCGCGGCGGCGATCATGTTGATCAATGCGTTCGGACGCATGACATCCAAATCGGAGCTGATCGGGTTTGCCAGATACAGACCTTCTTTGAGTTCGCCAAACAGCTTTGCCCAGCGCGAGTCGGTAAAGGACCAGGTCACGGTTTCATAAAGACCACGCGATGCCAGAACACGACGGGTCAGACCGACACGCTTTTGCATCGGCGACAGGGCCGGAACCGGAAGGCTGGTTTCACGTTCCAGCGCAACAGTCGGGATCTTGTCATAGCCGACGATACGCAGGACTTCCTCGACCAGATCGGCTTCACCAATGATGTCAGGACGCCAGGTCGGTGCAACCGCGGTAATAACCGGGGCCGATCCGCTGACGTCAAAGCCAAGTGCGGTCAGGATTTCAATTGCACGGTCGGCCTCAACAGCAACACCGCCAAGTTCAAGAATCCGGTCAATGCGCAGATCAAAGGCATTGCGCGGATTGGGAACTTCGCCCGCCTTAACAACGTGGGAAACTTCACCACCACAGATTTCGGTGATCAGGTGGGTGGCCACTTCCATACCCCAACCGATCGACTGCGGATCAACGCCGCGCTCGAACCGATAGCGGGCATCAGAATTGATCTGAAGCTTACGGCCGGTCTTGGCGATGCTGATCGGATCAAACAGCGCGCATTCGACAAACACATTGACGGTTTCATCAAGGCAGCCGGTTTCTTCACCACCGATGATGCCACCGATGCCCAGTGCCTTTGCCTGATCGGCAATGACAACCATGGAGTCTGAAAGCTCGTATTCCTTGTTATCAAGGGCAGCAATCTTTTCGCCATTGGTCGCATAGCGGACATTGATATTGCCCGACAGTTTGTCGGCATCAAAGACGTGCAACGGACGGCCAAGATCGTGGGTCACAAGGTTGGTGATGTCGACCAGTGCCGAAATCGGGCGCAGACCGATGGCTTCAAGACGGGCTTTGAGCCAGTCCGGGCTTTCACCATTTTTCACGCCACGGATATAACGCCCATAAAATGCCGGGACCGCGTTGTTTGCTGCGATCTCGCCAGAAATGGTCACGCCAATCGGGCTATCAAACGAACCGGCAACCGCCTCCTGACGCGGATCCGCCTTAAGGGTGCCGATACCGGCAGCCGCCAGATCACGGGCAATACCACGCACACCCGTACAATCGGGGCGGTTCGGGGTCAGACCGATTTCAATGATCGGATCATCCGCACCCAGAACAGCCGCAACCGGTGCACCGATTTCAGCATCTTCGGGAAGTTCGATGATACCGTCATGATCTTCGCCCAGGCACAGCTCGCGGGTGGAGCACATCATGCCCTGGCTTTCGACACCACGGATTTTGCCCGGTTTCAGCTTGGAACCGTCGATCGGAATAATCGCGCCCGGCTGTGCCAATGCAACCTTGAGGCCCGTTCGGGCATTCGGCGCACCACAGACGACCTGGATCATCTTGTCACCGGTATTGACCCGGCACAGTTTCAGTCGGTCGGCATCTGGATGCTGACCTGCTTCTTCGATATAGGCGACACGGATGTCAGCAAGGGCTGCTGCGCGGTCGGTGACGCTTTCAATTTCCAGACCGATATCGGTCAGTTTTTCGGCAACCACCTCGATCGATGCATCGGTATCAAGGTGCTGTTTCAGCCAATTCAGTGTGAATTTCATAATCTCAGCCCCTTACCATGTTCGGTACATCCAGCGGCAAGAAACCATAATGTTTCAGCCAGCGCAGATCGGTATCGAAGAAGGTGCGAAGATCGGGAATGCCGTATTTCAGCATGGCGATACGTTCGATCCCCATGCCAAAGGCAAAGCCCTGATATTCATTCGGGTCAAGGCCACAAGCTGCGAGAACACGCGGGTGAACCATGCCGCAGCCGAGAATTTCCAGCCAGTCATCGCCTTCACCGATTTTCAGCTCGCCGCCTTTGCGCGAACAACCGATATCCATTTCGGCACTCGGCTCGGTGAACGGGAAGAAGCTTGGACGGTAACGGACCGGCACATCATCAAGTTCGAAATAGGTTTTGACGAACTCAAGCAGGCAGCCCTTCAGATGACCCATATGGGTTTTCTTGTCGATGACCAGACCTTCGACCTGATGGAACATCGGCGTATGGGTCATATCGCTATCGGAACGATAGGTGCGACCCGGCGCAATGATACGGATCGGCGGGGTTTTGCTCTGCATGGTTCTGATCTGAACCGGGGATGTATGGGTCCGCAGCACAAGGCGCGATCCATCTTCCTGTTCAGGCAGATAGAAGGTGTCCTGCATTTCACGCGCCGGATGTTCCGGCGGAATGTTCAATGCGGTAAAGTTATGGAAGTCGTCTTCGACGTCCGGCCCCTCGGCCAGGGCAAAGCCCATCTCGCCAAAGATCGAGACAATTTCATCAATCGTCTGGCTGATCGGGTGAATGCGGCCTGCGGTTTCATCCGGGCGTGACGACAGGGTGACGTCGATCCGTTCGCCGGCAAGACGCGCCTCAAGGGCTGCATCTTCGAGGGCGGTTTTGCGGGTGTCGATTGCGCCTGCTACCTGGTCTTTGACAAGGTTCAGCGTCTGACCAAATTCACGACGCTGATCCGGGTCCATCTTGCCAAGGTTTTTCATAAGGCCGGTAATGCGGCCTTTCTTGCCAAGGGCGCTGATGCGGACTTCTTCAAGGGCAGCAAGATCAACTGCCTTTTCGACTTCCGCCAGAACCTCTTCGCGCAATGCTTCGATGTTTTCCATAACTTCCGACGCTTTGGCTTGGGTTTAAAAAAGTACATAAAGAAAAAGAAAGGGGACGGCCAATATGGCCGCCCCCGATCAAATCAGGCAAGTGCCGATTAAACCTTTTGACAAAGGTTTATTAGCCGAGTGCAGCCTGCGCCTGGGTGACCAGAGCTTTGAAAGCTTCCGGTTCACGCACTGCGATGTCGGCGAGCACCTTGCGGTCCAGTTCAACACCAGCCTTCTTCAGGCCGTTCATGAACTGCGAGTAGCTCAGGCCGTTCTCACGTGCGCCAGCGTTGATACGCTGGATCCAGAGCGAACGGAACTGGCGTTTCTTAACGCGACGATCGCGGTATGCATACTGCAGACCTTTTTCCACAGCCTGAACGGCGGTGCGGAAAGTATTGTTGCGGCGACCGCGGTAACCCTTGGCAGCCTTAATAACCTTGCGGTGACGAGCGTGTGAAGACACGCCCCCTTTTACACGAGCCATTTAACTCTCCTTCAACCTTAACCGTACGGCAGGAATTTTTTGACGATGCGGGCATCTGCGTCACAGAGGATCTCCGTGCCACGAGCCTGGCGCTTCATCTTGGTCGGTTTTGCAGTCAGAAGGTGGCGCTTGTTTGCCACGTTGTGACGAACCTTCCCGCTTGCAGTCAGGCGAAAGCGTTTTTTCGCACTCGATTTGGTCTTCATCTTGGGCATTTTTCTATCCTTGCATAAGCAATGAAAACGAAATCCCCTTCGGCGGCTGGGCATGCCCTGAAGGACCATTACAGACCTTCCAGCCTCACCACCTGTTTTGGGGACGGGTGGTTATAGACTCCGGGATTGCCTTTTTCAAGGGCCAATTCGCCCCTTTCCCCTTGCTTTTTGCGGCTCTGACCCGTCATTGTGCGCAGGCTTGTTTGTTCATCCACTCAGCAAGCGTCCTGATTTCAGCTATCTGACTGATCATATGTCACAAATCACGTCTATCATTTTGCCGTTCTTTGCCCTGATCGGTCTGGGCTGGATTGGCGGCAAGTTCAAAATTGTCACGCCTGAAGGCATGCGCGGCATTAACGGGTTTGTCTTTTATTTTGCCCTGCCTGCCCTTTTGTTCCGCGCGCTTGCAACCCGCACGCCGACAGAAATCTGGCAACCAGACATTCTGCTGGCTTATGGCGGGGGGACACTTGTGGTTTATGGGCTGATCCGTCTGATGGCGGCCAAAATCTTTGATCTCGATCCGACCAGCCAAACCCTGTTTGCCTTTGCCGGCACGATGTCCAATGTCGGCTTTATGGGATTGCCGCTTATTATCGGGTTATTGGGCCCCCAGGCCACGGTTCCGCTGATCGTCGCCCTGGCCTTTGATTTGATCGTGATGTTGTCGCTATCCCTTTTGCTACTGGAAGGGGCCAAGCATGCCAATGGCAGAAAATCGGTTGGCAAAATCATTCGCGGGACGCTGACCAACCCGGTTGTCCTGGCGATCATGGCTGGCGTGTTTGCCAGCCTGATGGACCTTCGCTGGCCCGATGGTGTTGACTATCTGCTTGAATTGCTTGGGCGAAGTGCAGGGCCCGCTGCCCTGTTTGCAATTGGCGTTGCCCTTGTCGGTCGGCCGATTGCCGAAAAACGTGCCGAGCTTGCGGCCATGTCGATCGCCAAACTGGTGATCCATCCACTGATCGTTTTTGTCGGCTTTTATCTGGTGGGGACCGTTAGTGCACTTGAAGCAAAGGCTGTATTTCTGCTGGCCGCATTGCCGACTGCGGGCAATGTCTTTGTCGTGGCGACGACCTATGACCGATATATCGTCCGCAGCTCATCGATTGTGCTGGTAACGACAGCATTGGGCGTGATTACGTTTTCGATCTTTTCGTTTTACATCGATCCGATCTTTGGCGTGCTTGAGCACATAGCACCCTAGCCCCGCCCGACATAAACGGGGCAACATCACGTGCATTGCGATCTGATTTCGCGAAACGGACTTTAACAGGAAAATTTGCAGTCTGATCCCGGTGATTGGATCAAACAGCGGTTTTGATGGTGTGGGCGCGGCCGATCCACTTGTCGATTCGGCTCATCAGCTTTTCACGATTGACCGGTTTGAGAACAAAGTCATTGCCCCCCGCAGCAACACCACCGCGCAGATCTTCTTCGCCCTGGCGGGCTGTTACATAAATGATGGCACAGGCCAGATCAGGGAACTGGGTACGCACATTCAGCGCGGTTTCAAACCCGTTCATGTCCGGCATCATGATATCCATCAGAATGATACGGGGGCGCTTGGTCTTCAGAAGCTTGAGAAGCTCCGCGCCAGAGGAAACACCGACAAACGAGAAACCGCCGCTTTCGACGATTCGTTTGAGCAGAACCAGACTCTTGGGATCGTCATCGACACCAACGATCAGAAGATCATTTCCAGCTGGCATGGCATTCCCTCTTTGGCTTGGACCTTGGGGCAAAACGGCAAAACGCCGCGTCTTAACGCGGCGCCAGCACCATAATCATAACACGGCCTTCCATCTTTGGCATCATTTCCGCTTTTGCGAGATCGTCGAGATCCCCCGAAAAACGTTGCAGCATGCCAAGACCGAGATCCTGGTGAGCCATTTCACGTCCGCGGAACCGCAGCGTGACTTTCACCTTGTCTCCACCGCCAAGAAACTTCTGCGCGGCGCGCAGTTTGACATTGTAGTCATGGGTGTCGATGTTCGGACGGAGTTTGATCTCCTTGACCTCGATCACCTTCTGTTTCTTCTTGGCCTCGTTCTGCTTCTTGCTTTGTTCGTATTTGAACTTGCCGTAGTCGATCAGCTTGCACACAGGCGGTTCAGCATTCGGCGCGACTTCGACGAGGTCGAGTCCAACTTCCGCTGCCATTTCAATGCCTTCACGCACCGTCATCGGCTCCGACATATTGCCTTCGGCATCGACAACACAGATGGAACGGGCTTTGATATCCTCATTGACGCGCGGACCTTCCTTGGTCGGCTGCATCGGTTTGCGTGGTCGTGCTATGGATAATCTCCTATGGTAATCAAACAAATCGGTCAGAAACAGAAACGACGAAAAGCACCGCTTGATCCGACAGTGTTTTCGTTCCGACCTCACCTAGCATATCCGCGTGCGTTCAGAAAGCAATGTTTTTAGGCAATTAAACCGGACGCAAAGCGCCATTTTCTGCGCCTTTTATTCACAAGCCCCTGTAACGGCATTTGCGCAAGACGCCTAATCTGTCAGATCGAGACGGTGACGCACTTCATCCATCACCCGATTGACGGTCAACTGACGCAGATCACTCTCGCGGATAATACTGACAGCATCCTTTGAAAGTCCGCGCGGCGCACTGAGTTTCGGATCAGATTCGCGGGAAAACAGCACAATGGACGGTGCCCCCGCAGCAGCCGCGACATGCATCGGCCCGGTATCATTCCCAATCGTCAGCACCGAACGCGCCGCAAGCGATGCAATTTCAAGGAAATCGGTCCGTCCCATAAGGTTTCTGGCCTTGGGACACATCTGATCAATCTTTTTAAGGACGTCGCTTTCCTTGTCTGTTCCGATCAGGACCGGCGTCAAACGGTAGTCTGCAAGCTTCTTGGCCAACAGACCAAATCGTTCAGCAGGCCAGCGCTTTGCCGGACGATGTGGCGCCCCGCCCGGACAAATCAGGACAAACGGGCTTCGAATACCGAACCGTTCAAGATCAATATCCGGCCCCTGAATATAAGGAAGCGGCACATCGGAAATGCCCGCGTCATGCAGTTGTTCGGCCATACGATCAATTGAATGCATCGAATCCCGATGCGGATTGGCGTGAGGATGCGAACAGCCTCTGGCGATCCCCGACCATTCCGGTTTCGGGCCCGGCCAGAACAGCTTGTAATAAAAGCCGCTGCGATCTGATGTCTGAAGATCATACACCCGATCGAACCTGCCATTGCGCAGAAAACGGCGCAGTGCCAGAACTTCACGTGGCTGGCTTAGTTTGGGGCGGCGATCAATGGCGATGGAGTCAAAATGACCACTTGCCTTCATCAGATCGACATAGGGACGGGTGGTCAAAACGGTGATATGCGCGTCAGGATGTGCTGCCCGGATGGCCGCAAACGGCCCCAAGGCCAGGATGACATCCCCAAGCGCCGACAGCTTGATAACAAGAATCCTCTCTCGATGCGGTTCTGGTGCAGACACAGCACCATCGTCAACCGCGAGAGAAATCGCAGGATCCTGGCCGGTTTCAATTTTTTGATCGGTCATACTGCGTTCCTGGTAACGCGCTTGAGCGCCTTGGCGTATACCCGCAAGGTCCGCTCAGCCATCTGTTCAAGCGAATATTCCGCAATCACGTGATTGCGTCCTTTGCTCGCCAGAATTGCCCGTTTTTCCGGCGTCAGGCTCAGGACCTGAATCAATGCTCGGGATAGCTGATCGACCTCGTTCGGACTGACCAGCCAACCGGTTTCGCCAGGCAAGACCGTCTCCATCGCGCCACCATGTGCTGTTGAAACAACCGGCCGCCCCATGGCCTGGGCCTCGGACGGAATGCGACCGAAAGCCTCGGGCTCTACTGACGGACACGCAACAACATCTGCCAACATGTAGGCAGCAGGCATATCGGCACAATGGTCGACGATATGCACAACATCCTGAAGGCCAAGCTTACGGGTCAATTGAAGGATTTCCTCGCGGTAGGCTGTTCGCCCCTGATCCGATCCGACAATCAGGCAACGCACCTTTCGGTGGCCCAGCTCTTCAAGGACTGCCGGCAGGCCACGAATCAAGAAACTGTGCCCTTTCCAGCGCGTGATCCGACCTGGCATCATGATGACATATTCTTCACCATTCAGACGCCATTGGGTCGAAAGCGCAATCAGGCGTTCCTGACTGACATTTTCCGGATTAAACAGATCAACATTCGTACCACGTGGCACAATGTTCAGCCGATCCGGATCAACCTTGTAATATTTGTTGATGTGATTGGCGATATGCTTGGAAATCGCGATCACCTGATCGCCCATGGTCATGATCGCGTTGTAACGGCGCTTGAACGGATTGGTATAGCCGGAATAGGTACCGTGGAACGTCGTGACAAAGGGAATGCCGGCCTTGCGTGCCGCGAAATACGCGCTCCAGGCAGGCGCCCGTGACCGGGCGTGAATGATATCAACCCCTTCTTCCCGGATCAGCTTGACCAGCGCGTCAATATTTCTGCGCATCACCAGAATGTTTTTGGATTTGAGCGGCAGGTTGATGTGTTTGGCGCCAAACCGGGCCAGTTCACGCTCAAGGCGCCCGCCTTGCGATGCGACAAGTGCCTTGCCACCACCATCGACGATGGCACGCGCAATATCGACGGTACCGCGTTCCACCCCACCGGCATCAAGTTCGGGCAGCACTTGCAGAATCACGGCAGGACGATAGTCCCCGTCTTGCACTCGGGGCTCGGTTCGATAGACTGTTTCTGTCATTACTTCTGACGCGCTCATGCAACTCCAACCATCAACACCCAAGGATCCCGCCCCGGATGACACATGACATGCCGACGCCACAGCGTGAAAAGCCCCAATTTCTTGACCGGCCTGACGGGTTAAAAATCGCATACCATCACGTGCCGGGCAAGCCATCTGACGTACAGGCCCCCAATACTCCCGGCGTGATGTTCCTTGGCGGCTTCATGTCGGACATGACCGGCACCAAGGCCACGCACCTTGAGGCACACTGCGTTCGGCAGGGGGTGGCTTATACCCGCTTTGACTATTCCGGTCACGGACAATCGTCGGGGAAATTCGCAGACGGGACGATCGGCAAATGGGCCAGTGATGCCATTGCCATTCTTGATGAAATCGCAACCGGCCCGCAGATATTGGTCGGATCTTCAATGGGCGGATGGATCATGCTTCTGACCGCGCTAGCACGCAAGGAACGGGTCGCAGGCCTGGTCGGGATTGCAGCAGCGCCGGACTTCACAGAAGATCTGATGTGGGCACAATTCAGTGAAGAACAGAAAAAAGCGATCCTTGAGGATGGTGCGCTGATCGAACCCACGGAATACGGAGATGATCCCTATACCATCACGCGTGATCTGATCGAAGATGGCCGCAACCAACTCTTGCTACGCAAGCCGATTGATCTTTGCTGTCCGGTCCGGCTGGTACAAGGCATGCAAGACCCCGATGTGCCCTGGCAAACCGCCATTCGCCTGACCGAGGCACTGGTCAGCGATGATGTTCGGGTTGATCTGATCAAGACCGGTGATCATCGCTTGTCCGAACCCGATCAGCTTGATGTCATTACCGGTCATCTGGATGACGTGATCGCAAAAACGGCGTCCCAGGGAACCTAGGATCGCCGTTTCGATCGTCCGAAAACATCAACTTTCCGATCAGGCGAGAACCACGTTCTCGCCTTTGATCGTTACTGCGACCGGTTCAAGAACATCGCCGGTGCAAGGACCCGAAACACATTCCCCGTCTTCGATGCGGAACCGTGCGCCGTGGGTTGAACAGATGATTTCTTCACCGAAATCACTGATGAATTCGTCCGGTTCCATTTCAAGCGGCACACCGATATGCGGACAGCTGTTTACATACCCAAACACATCACCGCCGCTTCGAACGACAAAGATACCGGTGCCAGCAAGATTGATTCCTTTGGCACCGGTCGCATCAAGATCAGAAAGCGCGCACAAAACGGTCCCGGATTCCGGAAGACTGATCACGGTGTCACCCCGCCCATTTCACAGATCGCCGCCCAGGACGCATCATCAATCGGCATCACAGACAGGCGCGACTGTTTAAGCAATGACAGCTCGGCAAAGCGCGGATCAGCCTTGATATCGGCAAGGGTCACCGGAGTTTTGAACGGCTTGACCGTCTTGAAATCAACCTGCACGAACTTGCCAGTCGCATCGGTCGGATCTGGATAGAATTCGCGCACCACTTCAACGATACCGACAATGCGTTTTTCATTCACCGAATGATAAAAGAACGCCTTGTCACCGATTTTCATGGTGCGCAAATTCTTCGCGGCCTGATGGTTACGCACACCATCCCAGCCTTCGACATCTTTCTTGACCTGGTCGTCCCACGACCAGCTTCCCGGTTCGGTTTTGACCAGCCAATATGCCATGGATCAGAACACCTTCTTGAACGGGCGGATCACAACCGATTCAAAAAGCCCGGCCTTGGCATAGGGATCATTGGCCGCAAATTCGCGGGCATCTTCGATTTTATCGAACTCGATGATAAAGACCGAACCATTCATGCCCTCAAGATCAGGATCAAGGGTCGGGCCAGCCGCAACAATACGATCAGCAAAGCCCCCCTTGATATAGGCAAGATGGTCATCACGATTGGCCTTGCGGACATCAAGATGACCGGGCTTATCAACGCAACGAATATAGAAATGCATGGACTGTTTCCTGCTTCTTTATGGGATCAATGGCCATAAAGTGACAGAACCACCCGACATTCTCAAGCCGAACCAATCGGGACTACAAGGCTTGCTCAAACAGCAGCCCGACGTCAGCCGACACTTTCCAGCTCATCGCGGAACGGACGTTGCAACAGGGCGTTAATCGTGCTGCGCAGATCGGCATTATGGTTTGCGACCTGATCGACCGCGGCGCAGATCGGCATTTCAACACCGTATTTTGCCGCAACCGCCGTGATTGACGCAGCGGTATGAACGCCCTCGGTCACGGAACGACGTTCTGCAAGAATATCCTTGGCCTTGCGACCTTCGCCAAGGGCAACACCAAAGGTGTAATTGCGCGAAAGCGTACCGGTACAGGTCAGGGTCAAATCACCAAGGCCCGCCAGCCCCATCATGGTTTCAACCCGTCCGCCCATCGCAACAGCAAGGCGCGACATTTCGGCAATTCCCCGTGTAATCAGGGCCGCGCGCGCATTGTCACCAAGTTTGAGCCCGGCAACCACACCACTTGCAATCGCAAGAACGTTCTTGATTGCGCCTGCAACTTCGACACCGGCAACATCAGTACTGAAATAAGGACGGAATTCCGGGGTCCCGATGAGATCGACCAGTCGCTTTCCAAGCACCCGGTCTTCGCAGGCAAGCGTGATCGCAGCGGGCAGGCCAACCGCGACTTCCTGTGCAAATGTTGGCCCGGAAAGCACCGCAACCGGCACATTGCCAAGGGTCTCATTGACCACCTGCGCCATCAGGGCACCGGTTTCCTTTTCAATCCCCTTGCAGCAAATCACCGCCGGAAGATTATCCGTCCAGTGCGCGGCAAACCGGGTCAGGGTTTCACGCAAATGCTGTGCTGGCGTAACCAGAAGCACAGCATCTGAATCGCGAATACCGTCATAGTTTGTTGTCGCGCGAAGCGCACCTGGCAACGAGATACCGGGTAGGTAAAAGTCATTCTCGCCGTTATTGTTGATCCGGTCCGCAAGGTCGGGATTGCGCAAGATCAGTTCGACATCTTCGCCCGCACGCACCGCCTGCACCGCAAGAGCCGTTCCCCAGGCACCGCCACCAACAACTGTAATGCGCTTTTTCATGTTCATTGTTCCGGCAAAAATGAAGTCGTTTCGTATCGTGGTAACCCGCCCCGAGAGCCACTAGGCCTTGACGCCGGCACCGGGTCTTTTGGGGGCTTCGGGGTCGAGTGGCCAGCGCGGACGCGGCTTGAAATCAAGATCATCGCGTTCGCCAAGTCGGAACCGTTCCAACCCGGCCCAGGCGATCATCGCGGCATTATCGGTGCAAAGATCAAGTGGCGGCGCAACAAGCTGCATCCCTGCCTGATCTGTCAATTCCGTCAAACGGCCGCGCAGATATTTGTTGGCGGCAACCCCGCCGGCAAGAACCAGCGTTTTGCCCGTCGGGTAATCGCGCATGAATTCAAACACCGCATTGCGCGCCCGATCAATCAGCGTATCACCGACAGCGCGCTGGAAAGATGCGGCAAGATCGGCTTTGACTTCGTCTGTTTGCTGATCGACCGGAAAACCGTCCATATATGTGCGAACAGCGGTCTTGAGCCCGGAAAACGAAAAATCACAGCCCGGACGGCCGCGCAACGGGCGCGGCAGGCCAAAACGATCCGGATCGCCCTTTGCCGCGATCTTTTCCAGGGCGGGACCGCCCGGATAGCCAAGACCCATCATTTTGGCAGTCTTGTCAAAAGCTTCGCCGACCGCATCATCAATGGTTGTGCCGATCCGTTTATATTTTCCGACACCTTCAACAATCAGAACCTGACAATGACCACCGGAGACCAGCAACAGCAAATAGGGAAACGCAACATCATCGGTCAGACGCACGGTAAGCGCATGACCTTCAAGATGATTGACCGCCAGAAACGGCTTGTTGGCGGCAAAGGCAATGGCCTTGGCCGTCATGGTGCCAACCATCACCCCGCCGATAAGCCCCGGCCCGCCGGTGCAGGCAACCGCATCAAGATCATCGAAATCGACACCGGCATCATCCATGGCCTCGGCGACCAGCCGGTCAAGATGTTCCAGATGGGCGCGCGCGGCAATTTCGGGCACAACCCCGCCATAGGGACGATGATCGTCAAGCTGGGACAAAACACGGTTTGCCAGAATTTCGCGCTTGTCATTGACGACAGCAGCGGCCGTTTCATCACAGCTTGTTTCGATACCAAGTACGATCATGGGTCTGATCCGGTCAGGGTGTGCCAAACAGTCGGCAATCGGAATACAATAATACGCCTGGCGATGATGTAGCGGAAAGTTTGCCTGCTTTCCACCCCCGACGGGCGCATTTGCCATATGCAGTTATCGCGCTTCACGCCCAACTTCGGCAATTTTCATCGAAATCCCCCGCATCGCCGACACCACGGCACGCGCGATATAAGTCAATGCGCGCAACCAATCAGTTGCTATCATCACCATGGACAGAACGGAAAATTCGCACCCGATTTCCGCTGGCGAACCTTGTTTCCAAACGATTTTACGACTAAGACTCCTGCCATGACAGATACAGCAAAACTTCGCATCGGTACCCGTGGTTCACCCTTGGCTCTTGCCCAGGCACATGAGGTCCGTGACAAACTGGCAAAAGCGCATCCCGAACTTGCAGAAGACGGTGCAATCGCCATTACCGTGATTACCACGACCGGCGACAAGATCCTTGATCGTGCCTTGTCCGAAATTGGCGGCAAGGGCCTTTTCACCAAGGAAATCGATGACGCCCTGATGGGGGGCGAAATTGACCTTGCCGTTCATAGCATGAAGGATGTGCCGACAGTCCTGCCTGATGGCATGATCCTGCCGACCATTTTGCCGCGCGAAGATGTCCGCGATGCGTTTATTTCGCTGAAATATAAAAGCTTTGCCGAAATGCCGGCGGGGTCTGTCATCGGATCGGCGTCCCTGCGCCGTCAGGCAATGATCCTGAACAAATATCCGGACCTGAAAGTCGTGACATTCCGTGGCAATGTTCAGACCCGCCTGCGCAAGCTGGGTGAGGAACAGGTTGACGCCACCCTGCTTGCGATGGCCGGACTTAACCGGTTGGGTCAGCCGGAGATCGCAACCGCACCAATCGCCGAAGATGACATGTTGCCCGCAGTCGCGCAGGGTGCGATTGGCATTACCATCCGCGAAGAAGACCAACAGACCAAAGATTGGCTTGCCGCCCTTCATTGTGAAAAATCGGCCATTCGCGTGGCGGCCGAACGTGCCGCACTCAAGGCACTGGACGGTTCATGCCGCACCCCGATTGCCGCACTGGCAGAATTCAATGACGATGGCAGCATGCGCTTGCGTGTCAGCATTGTGCGCCCGGATGGCAGTGAACGACTTGATACCGAACGCCTGATTGCCAAACCCGATATGGCATCCGCCGCAGCAGCCGGCACAGACGCCGGTGAAGAATTGAAGCAACGTGGCGGGCCCGACTTTATTTCGGCCTGATCCCATAAATGGACGGGAACGCAGATGGGACCCTTGGTGTTAAATACCCGGCCCGAAACCGATTCTGCCGACCTTGTGGCCGCGCTTGATGCGCGCGGCTACCGCCACCTGTCTGCTCCGATGCTGCATATCTCGTTCCCGGCGCGACAAAAGCCACTTGATATCGGCCACTATCAGGGGCTGATATTTACATCTGCCAATGGTGTACGTGCCTTTATCGGTCTTAGCAGCGAGCGCACTTTACCGGCATTTTGTGTCGGCGATGCCACGGCACGCATGTGCCAGGAGGCGGGTTTCAATTCCGTTCATTCGGCAAATGGCGACATTCATGACCTTGCGACCCTTATTCGTCAGAAAGTCATGGCATCTGATGGGCCGCTTTTTCATCCTGCGGCACGCAAAACAGCCGGTGATCTTGGCGCGATGCTGCGCGATGACAGATATGAAATAGATCGCCAGACAGTTTATGAAGCAATCGCAAGTGATGAACTGCCAGAAGATGTACTGACGGCCATTCGCCGTCATCACATTGATGCAGTTTTATTTTTCTCTCCCCGCACTGCGGAAACCTTTGTTAAGCTTGTTCAAAGCTATAAACTTGAAGGTGACCTGGCCAGGGTGAATGCAATTTGCCTCAGCCCGGCAGTGCAATCGAAGATCTCAGACCTTACATGGCATAGAACGCACGTTGCATCACAACCGACACAAGAATACCTTCTTTCCTTATTAGGGTCCGTCGTAACGGCTTGCCGTACCTGACGCCGTTTTGGGAATAACCGCAAACTGCAATGGTCCAATCGTGAAAACACCAGAAACGCCAAAAACCAACGCTTCCGCAAAGTCGACCGATACGGAAAAGCCAACTGAAACCATTTCCGTTGACAGCAAGGGCAATGCCAGCCCGGACCCCAAAAAAGCAGATGCAACCCACGCATCAAAACCCGGCACGTCCGACAATTCGGCAAAGAAACCCGATAGCAGTCCCAAGGCCGAAAATCCCGCAAAGGCGGATGCCACCAAGCCTGGCTCCACATCGACGGGTGCAAAGCAACAGGACGAAAAACCGGCAAGTACAGCAGCCCGCAAGGGTGCCGGTGGCAAGGCAATTGTCATCTTTGTCCTGATCATTGTTGGCGGCCTAGCAGCTGGCTGGTTGACCCGCGCAATCTGGTGGCGCGATGCCCAGCCGCATCTGGCACAGTTTGTCCCGAACGATATTCTGGCTGAAATTGCGCCGGACGGCTTTGACGCAGACAATCCGCAAAGTGGTGAAATCACAGTCACCAACGGGCCGGAAGCTGCGGGCGGATCAGAAGAAAACACCATTCCGGCACCAAGCGAAGATGCCGCAATGGCCGAAAAGGATGACGCCGAAGTCAAAACCGAAGAAGAATCCCGGCCGACCGTAACCGGCATGGACAGCGAAACAGCCGACGCAGCACCGATCCCGGACGGGGCGGTTGTGGTCGATCCGGATTTGACCGAACGACTTTCGCGTCTTGAAGGAACGATCAATGCGCTGCGTGAACGACTGAATAGCGAACGTGGCGATACCCTTAACAATACGGTTGCCCGCCGCATGGCCGAGATCGAGACCCGTACCGCCCCCATCGAGGAACTGGCACGCGTCGAAAGCGAACTGGCCGGTGTGGCCAATGAAATGCGCGAACTGTCCGCACGCCTGTCGACCATGGAAGAAGAAGTTCGTGCCACCACCGGCCTTCGCGTCGAAAGCCGTGGTCAGGCCATCGCCATGGCCGTTACCATCCTGCGTGATGCGCTTCAGCGGGGTGGACCGTTCATGATTGCCCTTAATCAGCTTGAACGCAGTGCCGGCGATGACGCCGTAATCCTTGATCAGATCGAAACCCTTAAACCGCTTGCCGAACAGGGTGCACCGACCATCGAAAAACTGCGTCAGTCGTTCCCTATCATGGCGCAAGAGGCCGTGGCCGCAGCGACCGACGATCATTCGGGGAGTGTCCTTGATGCGACCTGGGCCAACATCAAAAAGCTGGTTCCGATCCGCCGTGTCGATGCCGCAGGCGAAGAATCCCTTGAGGGACGTCTTGTTCTGGCAGAAAACGCCCTAGCGCAAGATGACCTTGATGGCGCAGTCGCGGCACTTAACGGCGTCGAAGGTGAACATGCACAGGCTGCTGTAAGTGACTGGCTTGATGCAGCTAAACGCCGTCAGACCCTTAACGCGTCGATTGCAACCCTTAGCGCCCACGCCATCGGCCTTCTGACCGGGGCGGAGGACAGCCAATGATCCGTCTTCTGACCTTTATTCTGATCACGGCTGTTCTGGTTTTCTGCACCGTCTGGTTTGCCGAAAATCCGGGCAACATGACGATTGTCTGGCTGGGATACCGGTTTGACGGATCGATCGGCATGGTTGCACTTGGCCTTCTGGCCTTGACCGTGGTGCTGGTTCTGGTCTGGCGTGGCTGGACAATGATTGCAAATTCGCCGGGCTGGATCGGGCGTTTGCTTGGCAGTCGTCGCCGCAAAAAGGGCCAACAGGCATTGACCATGGGGTTGCTTGAACTGGCATCAGGCGATGTGCGTCAGGCCCTTAAACATACCCGTGCGGTTGACCGTTATCTTGAAGATGACACCCTGACCCGTCTTCTGACAGCACAGGCCGCCGAACTGGATGGCAATAACGACGCTGCCAAACGCCAATTCGAAGCCATGCTTGAAAAACCGGACTCGGCATTTTTCGGGCTACGTGGACTGTTGCAATTGGCCCTTAAGGCCGATGACCGCGAAGCGGCACTTGATTACGCCGAACGGGCCCACCGTTTGCGTCCGCGCAACCCGGCGGTAATCGTGACCCTGTTTGACTTGTTGCTGACGTCGCGACGCTGGGACCGTGCATTAAGCCTGCTGGTGGATGCGCAAAAGGCATCGGTGTTCGATGAACAGGAACTGACACGTCGTCGCGCCCTTTTGATCACAGCCAAGGCCGAAGACGCCATTGCAGCTGGTGAAAATGCCGAGGCGATCAAACTCCTGCGCAAGGCATTAAGCGCATCCGCCGAATTCACCGGCGCGGCCGTCCTGCTGGCGGGTCTTTATCGTGACCTCAAACAGGATGCCAAGGCCCGTGATGTTGTCATGCAAAGCTGGCGTGTTGCGCCGTCAGCGGCACTGGGCACCATTTATCGTGAAACCCTGACCGGCGACCCGCTGCTACAAGTCAAATCGGTTGAGAAGCTGGTGGCAACCAATCCCGAACATGTTGAAAGCCAGATCGTCCTTGCCGAAGCCGCCCTTGAAGCGGACCTTTGGGGGGTTGCGCGCAGCAACCTTGAAAAGGCGATGGCATCCAAAGCCGAGGCACGCCATTACCGGCTTCTGGCCGATCTGGAATTGCGTGAAAATCAGGATGGCGCAAAGGCCCGAGATCTGTTGATCAAGGCCAGCCACGCCAACCCCGATCCGGATTGGCGTTGCGGAGCCTGTGGCGCGGAAACTGATCGCTGGGTCGTATCCTGCCCGTCCTGCCATTCATTTGGCAGCGTAGATTGGCGTGCCCCGCTGCGCGTCCATCAGGACAACACAGCCAAATCACCTGACAACCGTGCAAAGAATCCGGTCGCACTGGAACAGGATGGCACCGTCATTGACCATGATAATGACGATACCCCGTCCCCGACCGATCAGACATCAAAAGGCAACCAGCCAGCGATTTAAAATCGTGTCGGCCCGGGAAAACAAACAAACCCCTGCAACCATGTTGCGGGGGTTTGGTTTATATCAGCCATGCTATTTCGATGTCGCCCAGGCCTCGATTGCATCAAGCGTGTGCCGCGCACTGGCGACCGTTGGCGTGGTTACGGCAACCGAATCAAGATAAAGAACCCGGCCTTCCTTGTGCGGGCGCAGGAAACGATCCCATCCGGGCACAATGGCATTCAACCGGTCACGAATGGCAGCCTGACCACGATCCGCACTGACATAACTGTTCATAATAATCAAAATATCAGGATTAAGGCGGGCGAACTGTTCGGAACTCAGGGGCACGGCGAAGCCTTGGCCATAACCCGATGCCTTGCCACTGCCTTGAAGGTCTGCACGACGATATCCCAGATCCTCGATCGCCTGAATGACACCGGACATGTTGCTGACGACATTGATCTGGTCATAAATGATCACCGCCAGATACGTCTTTTCGTCCGGGGTTTCGGGCAATTTGGCACGCACATCATCAAGCTGGCTTTTATAGTCGGCCATCAGGGCATCGAAACGATCCGATGCGCCCAGAAGGTCTGCCAGTTTTTGCTGGGTGCTGAACCCGGTGATATCCGGGGTCCGGATGTTTTTGAGATAAACCGGTGCGACAGATGACAGGATATCGGCCTTATCCGCGTCACTTTCCCCACCAATGATCAGATCCGGTTTCAGGGCACTCAGTTTTTCAAGGTCAATATTCCCCAGCGGACCAATACCAGAAATCCCGAGATCCGCGCCATCCTTGCCCAGAACGGTTTTGATGAAATCGACCCGCAACATCGAACTGCCATCATCGTTGCGCCCGTAAGACCCGACAATATCAAGCCCGAGTTCAAGGATCGGAATCCCCAATAGCGGTTCTTGCAAGACAACAATACGTTCGGGCGTATCGGGCATGGGCACGGTACGCCCGCGATCATCCTGCACATCGTGACTTTGTGCATTTGCCAGTCCGCTTACAACAATCAGCGCCAGGGTCAAAAACAGCTTGTGCATGGGAACTCCAATCAATCGGGTATCAACCTGTTCGGGCCTGTGAAATGGTCCGAAGACGCAGGGAAATGATAAAAATCGGGGCCCCGATCATCATGATGGCAAGCCCGGTCGGCAGTGCCACCTGATCAGAGCCAAGACGCGTCAATCCATCGGCCGCCACCACCAGAACACCCCCGGTCATTGCCGCCAGAAACAGTCGCGCCCGCCCCTTTGCCGGGGATATGAAACCGGCAAGATGCGGGGCCATCACCCCCAGAAACACCAATGGTCCGACCGCGGCGATCGCCGCGGCCGTCAACAGCACGGCAACAATCAGAATGACCGGCTTGGTGATATGAACGGCCTCCCCCAGGGCCAGCGCCATATGGTCACCAAGGTCAAGACTGCGCAATTTACGACCGATCACCAGAATTGCCGGAATGGAGATAACAAACCATGCCGCAAAACTGCCAACAGCCGACCAGTCGGAATGGAAAAGCGACCCGGCCAGCCAGCTTGAAATCGCGTGTGACTGTTCGGGCGGCGCATAAAGGATCAGGATCGATGTCACCGCTGACAAAGTGGTTTCCACCGCAATCCCCATCAGCAAAATACCAAGCCCCCCTGAATGATGACGCCCGACCAGTACCATCAACAGCACGGCCACCGCCAACCCACCGGCAAATCCGGCAAGGGGGGTAAAGATCAACGGCAATCCGGGGAAAAGGACCAGCACAAGCATGATGACCACAAGCGACCCCTGGCTAAGCCCAAGCAGCCCCGGATCCGCCAGCGGATTTTGGGCAAGTGATTGCAACATCGCCCCGGTCAGCGCAACGCACCAGCCTGCCATGAACCCCATCAGAATGCGGGGCAGACGGACATCTGCAATTGCAAATGCGACATCACCAGAGACAGCATTGCCATCAAACAATCCGACAAGATCGGAAAATGTGCTGTCGGTTGATCCTGTGGTCAAAAGCGCCACACCACTGACCACAGCAACCATCATCAGGATCACCGCACAGATCAGATTATGCAGACGGATTTCCAAACCACCGGAAAATTTGAGAACAACATATCCATGAAGGCCGGTCGTCAAACGCATTACAATGACCTCCGCAATCCGGGGGTCAGGTAATAGCGCCGCACGACAAAGGCAAAAACAACGCCACCGAACAGGTCCATCATCACGCCGGTATGAAGAACAAACGGGCTGAAGGCCAGTCTTGCAACCATGTCGGCAATCAGACTAATGCTGGCCCCGACCAGAATGCAGCCCGGAATGATCACTGTCTGCTTTGCCCCGACCAATGGCCGCACGATATGGGGCACAACCAGACCGACAAACCCGATCGGCCCGCAAATTGCGACCGCCGCACTGCTTGAAAGAACCACGGATGCAATTGCCAGACGCGACACAAGGACAATATTCACACCGGCCGATGCCGCCTTTTCCGGGCCAAGGGCAATAAGGGTCAGCGCGCGCGACAAGATCAGAAGCACGACCACACCACCGACGCCAACCGGCCACATCTGATGAAGGCGGTCGATATAGACATGGTTGATATTGCCCGTTACCCAGCCAAGAAACTCGTTTCGCAGTTCCGGCGTCGATAACAGCAAGGCATTGGCAATGCCGATAAACAGCATTGAAACCACCGCCCCGGACAGAATAAGCGACAACCCCCGCGGGTTGCCATCCATGCCCGACATACGTGCAACCATCAGACAGGCGCCAAATCCGCAAATCCCGCCAATCAGCGCCGCAATTCCCTGAAATGCGGATGAAATCCCGAAAAATATCACCCCGCCAACCACAAACAGGGTCGCACCGGCATTGATCCCCAAAAGCGCTGGTGATGCGAGGGGATTACGCATCAATCCCTGAAGCACAGCACCGCTGCATGCCATCACCGAACCGACAAAAACGGCAATCAATACCCGTGGAAGACGTTGATAGATCACGACAAAATGGTCGTAATTATCCGCATCAAAGCTGAAAAACGCCAAAAGGATGTCTTCGGGTGCAATATTGGTCGCCCCAAGTGACAGATTGGCAAAAAATGCTGCCATCAGGATCAGAATGAAGGCCGAAAAGACCTTTGCACGACCGGTCATTCTGCGCGTGCCGGCATCTGTGCGTCCTGACGCGGCAAACAGACAAGACGATCTTCACGCATGAAAACATCGGCATCGAAATCAAAGACCATGCGGATGTTTTCCGGTGTGATCACCTGTCTGGTCGGGCCGGAAATGCCTGCTTTGCCCTGACGGACCATCACAACATGGTCGGCAAATGCCGATGCCAGATTAAGGTCGTGCAAAACCGTGATGATTGTTTTGCCATGCGCCTGACCCAGACGGCGCACCAGATCAAGCACGGCATACTGGTATTTCATATCCAGATGATTGACCGGCTCGTCCATCAGAATGATGTCGGCATCCTGAGCCAGAACCATGGCGATCCAGGCCCGCTGGCGTTGCCCGCCCGAAAGCGAATTGACCGGCACATGGGCCATATCGGCCAGCCCAACAGTGCGAAGAACGTCTGCAAACAATGCCCGGTCCTGTGCACTTGGCCCGCCAAACAGGGAATAGCGTGCATATCCGGCAAGTTCGATCAGCTCACCCAGAACGATATAATCCGGGCAATGGTTTTCCTGTGGCAAATAGGCGATGCGCCGTGCCAAGGTTCGCCGCGGAATATCGTCGATCGGAACACCATCAAGGGTGATGGTCCCGGCTGATTTTGGCAAGAGACCAAGGATCGCCTTGAGCAGTGTGGATTTCCCACATCCGTTTGGCCCGACCAGTGCCGTCACACCGCCTGTGTCGAACTGCACCGAAAGTCCGTTCAGGACCGGTGATTTTCCATAGGAAACAACAAGATTCTGGGCAGACAGCACGTTCAAAGGTCCGGTTTTTCAATCCTGACCAGAACATAGATCAAGGCGTTTTATGCTGCAAATGATATTCATTCATATTATCAAGCATGCAACAGACGACGATCAAAGGAATTCTGCCCGCCATGACGACCCGCAAGCACATCCATATCGGTTTGTCCGTCGCCCCGACCTGGTTGATGAATGATGCCTGGCGCCGTGATGACAGCAATGTCGAAAATGTCTTTTCCACAGACTTTTTTGTCGAGATTGCCAAACGCGCGGAAAAGGCCAAGATCGACTTCCTGTTTCGTCCTGACACGCTTTTCATGAAACCGGAAATGATTGCCGGTTCCCCCGGGTTTTCCAGTCTCGATCCGACGATCCAGCTTGCGGCACTGGCCGAGCACACCAGCAAGATCGGACTGGTCACGACAGCGTCCACGACGTTTTATCCGCCCTATATCGTCGCCCGACAGATCCAGTCGCTTAATATCCTGTCCAAGGGGCGGGTTGGCTGGAACATCGTCACATCCCTTGATGGCAACGAGAATTTCGGAATTTCGGAAATGCCGTCAAGCGAGGATCGCTATCGACAGGCTGCCGAATTTAGCGATGTGGTCCACAAACTTTGGGCAAGCTATCCGTCCGATGCCATCATTGCCGACCGCGAAAGTGGCACTTATGGCACCCCGGACGCCCTGACACGGATTGATCATCACGGGGAGTTTTATAATGTTGCCGGGCCGCTGAACACACCGGCCTTTGGCAATGGCAAAGTCCCACTTTTTCAGGCCGGGGCATCGCCGGCCGGACGTAACTTTGCCGCATCCGTTGCCCATGCGATCTTTGCCGCCACCCCGGACCCGGAAGTTGCGCGCGAACTGCGCAGTGACCTGCGCGAACGGGCGGCAAGCAAAGGCCGCGACCCCGATGATATTCGCATCCTGCCCGGGCTTAACATGTATCTGGCCCCGACCCGCGAAGAAGCCCGCGAAATTTTCGCCCAAACCCACGCCCGCATGGACCCGCGCCGCATGATTGCCAAGGTCAAGGAACTGATTGCCCTTGATCTGACAGATCACCCGATGGATGCACGTGTCACTGCCGATATGTTGCCCCCCGCGGATACGGTGGTGCGCAGCAAGACCCATGGCGACCTTGTCCGTCGTGTGATTGAACGCGACCAACCAACGGTCAAGGATCTTCTGATCCGTCCGGAAGTCATGGGGTCATCGCACTGGATCGTGGTCGGCACGCCCGAGGATGCGGTCAACGAAATTGCGGCATGGGCTGATATCAATGCCGGTGATGGCATCATTGCCTTGCCCAGCGGATCACATCAGTCGGTTGACCTGTTTCTTGATCAAGTGGTTCCGGGTTTGCAGGAGCGCGGACTTTTCCGCACCGAATATTCCGGTCATACCCTTGCTGATCATCTTGGCATCAAATAGCCAACAAAAAACCCCGGGAAGTTCCCGGGGTTTTTCAATTTGATCTGGACGTGATCCCGACCGCGCTTAGTGGCGGAAGTGACGCATGCCGGTAAAGACCATGGCAATGTCATGTTCGTCGGCTGCGGCAATGACTTCTTCGTCACGCATGGAGCCACCCGGCTGGATCACAGCCGTTGCACCGGCCTTGACTGCGGCCAGAAGACCATCTGCAAACGGGAAGAAAGCATCAGACGATACGACCGAACCCTTGGTACGCAGTTCGGCTTCACCGGCATTTTTGCCAGCTTCTTCTGCTTTCCAGGCGGCAATGCGCGAGCTGTCAACGCGGCTCATCTGACCGGCACCTACACCAACGGTCTTGCCGTCTTTGACATAGACAATCGCGTTTGATTTCACGTGTTTGCCAACGCGGAACGCAAACAGAAGATCATCAAGTTCGGCCTCGGTCGGCTTGCGCTTGGTGACGACTTTCAGTTCTTCGCGTTTCACACGGCCTGCATCACGGTTCTGAAGCAGATAACCACCTGCCAGCGAACGAAGCGTCATGTCTTCGCCTTCCGGGTCGGCCATGCCGCCGGTTACCAGCAGACGCAGGTTTTTCTTGGCTGCCAGAACTTCCTTGGCGGCATCGTCTGCATCCGGGCAAATCACAACTTCGGCAAACAGTTTGGCGATTTCTTCGGCGGTTTCTTTATCAAGGGTACGGTTGACCGCAATGATGCCACCAAATGCCGAAACCGGATCACAAGACAGCGCCTTGTTATAGGCTTCGATCAAAGTTGCACCCTCGGCAACACCGCACGGGTTGGCGTGCTTGATGATCGCAACAGCCGGTTTTTCGTCAAACTCGGAAACCAGTTCAAACGCGGCATCGGTGTCGTTCAGGTTGTTGAATGACAGTTCCTTGCCCTGAAGCTGGGTCGCGGTTGCCACACCCGGGCGGTTTTTACCGTTGGTGTAGAATGCGGCCTGCTGGTGCGGGTTTTCGCCATAACGCAGGGTCTGTTTCAGTTCGGCCGAAACATTCAGGCGCTGCGGGAAGGTTTCACCAAGCTGACCGGCAAACCAGCTTGAAATCGCCGAGTCATAAGCACCGGTGCGGGCAAAGGCCTTGGCGGCCAGAACACGACGGGTTTCAGCGGTGGTGGCACCGGCATTGTCATTCATTTCGGCGACAACACGGTCATAATCGGACGGATCGACAACCACGGTAACCGATTCATGGTTTTTCGCCGCCGAGCGGATCATGCTTGGACCGCCGATATCGATATTTTCGATGCAGGTGTCGAAATCGGCACCCTTGGCAACGGTTTCTTCGAACGGATACAGGTTCACACAAACCAGATCGATCGGGGAAATGTCGTTATCTTCCATCGCCTGCATGTGGCTGGAAAGAGAACGGCGGCCCAGAAGGCCGCCGTGAATCTTCGGATGAAGAGTCTTGACACGACCGTCCATGATTTCGGGAAAACCGGTGTGATCGGCAACTTCCTTGACAGGCACACCAGCGGCTTCGATCGCCTTGGCAGAGCCGCCAGTCGACAGAATTTCAACACCCTGGGCGTGAAGGGATTTGGCAAATTCGACCAGACCGGTCTTGTCGGAAACGGAAATAAGCGCGCGCGCAATACGAGCAGTCATTGGGTTCGCTTTCATGCATCAATGTGATGAAGGTTACGGACCCATTGATGATATATCGGCCCACAATATCAGAAATGCGCATGGCTGCTCGTGCATGCGATGTGACAGTGTTGCGGGCAAAACCGGCCTTTTAACGGGACAGAAATGACATCATTTCGATCCGGGCCGACACATGATCAATGAGTCCGAACCATGTTTCGCGCGGAGCTTTATCATGTGCAGCGCAAAATGTGGACCCCGAATTCTTGCATGGCCGCCTTTTGCAAACCCGTCAACTGTCCGGGCATCCGATACTGAAAACGGGGCGGTCCAATGACCACCCCGTATCGGTTTTGCCAACTATCGGATCAGGCGACGTTTTTCCGAATACCCAATGTTTCGAACGCCTGATCAATAGATGCCTGTTGATGGGCGGCATAAAGCGCCAATTCATCGGCAACAGATGCGCCAAGGCATTTCTCGAACACATCCTGATTGGACTGTTCGGCGTAATTTTTCTGTTCGTCACTGCCAAGATTCGACTGGAAGATGCCCGCCGCACTGACCGGCAGGAAATCTTCATAGATGATCGGGTCTGCATGCAGGTATCCCTGATCAACCAGCTCGTCTACCGAAACATCACGATCAACCTTACCCGCCGCATCGCGACCAGCGTCCGTCACGCTGTAACGGAAGAAAGCCAGCTTTTCGACACGGAGCGTCTCGTAATCATCGGGAAAGGCGGCAAAACGTTCGGCCAGTTCGGTTTCATAATCGCGTGCGTTTGATCCGCCAGCACTGACCTGAACGGCATGGCGCACCGATGCCAGAAGCGTGTCATAAAGTTTGCGCCCCTCGGCGGTAAGGGCAATACCGCGCTGCTCGATCTCGCCAAAGCGTGCGGTGTGGGTGCCCGCCGTTCCCTTCGGATTGCTCCCGACGAAATAGACCTGCTCTTCGAGTGCCTTGAAGCTGGTTTGGCGCAAAAGGATCGGACATTTGCGTGATGGCGGACCTTCGACAATGGCCTTGGGCGAAATGCCGCGTTCGGGCATGGCACGCTGAACCGCATCAATATCAAGGGTCCGCGGCGTCAGATGGTTGATATGCGGCCCCTTAAAGCAGACAACGTCGGCAATCAGGCGGTGCGCATCATGAAGCTTCTGATAGGTTTCAAGTGACACCGTGGCATCACTGTGCCAGCGGAAGGTTTCCAGTGCCTCGGTGACAAATTGTTCGGCCTGAATACGGTCAAGCCCGCCGTTCTTTTCAGCCAGATAAATCAGTTTCAGCGCATCGGGGGTAAAGATTTCACGCTTTGCCAGGATTGCTTCGGCCTCTGTACGCAGTTGCGCATCCTCGATCAGTTCAAGGCGCAGGAGCGACGTGAAAACACGGAACGGATTGCGGCGCAGGGCATCGTCATCAATCGGGCGAAATGCCGTTGAATGCACCGGCACACCGGCAACCGACAGATCGTAATACCCGACCGGATGCATGCCCATCACCGCAAACAGGCGGCGCATGTTGAACAGTTCTTCGGGCTTGCCCAGACGGATTGCGCCATGACGTTCAAGATCAATACGATCAAGGTCATCACTGCGTACAAGTCTGTTACGAAGCACGGGATCAGCAGCAAGTCTTTCCTGATTGATGTCCGAAACGAGTTCCATCAGGGTGCCATATTGCGGCACTTCGGCACGGTACATGTCCGACATCGCGCCGGAAAACATCGAACGGATTTCATCAGGGTGGACAAAAGCATCTGCCGACATGCGGGGCCTCCAATAGACGGATCGTCAGGAAAATCGGCTCACCATCAACAAGGTCATTCCGATTTGTCATTCTGAGCGCAAGATATGGCCCGCATTTGGCAATGACAAACGACAATTCCGCACGAGTTCATTCATTGAAGGAATGAACATGCATCGCTATTGCTCGGCTGTGGATGATTGAAAATGGCCCGATAACTAGGCCGTATCACCGGTCACTTGATTGGCCGTTTCCGCCGGGGTGTCGGCAAAGATCGATTTGACACCAATTTCGGGCGGCTGGAATTCCGGCACCAGCTTGCTGATCAGTTCGAGTGTCTGGTGGGTATTGCGGTTGGTTGCACTGTCTTCAAGCGCATCGAAAACCTGTTTGATTTCGGCATAATCAACCACACGCGGGCTTGCCAGCATGACGCCATCGGTTTCGGTGGGAACCGGCGGTTCGCTGTCATGGAACAATTCTTCATACAGCTTTTCACCGGGGCGCAGGCCGGTAACCTTGATCTCGACATCCTTGCCCGGACGAAGTCCCGAAAGCAGGATCATCTGACGGGCGAGGTCAATGATCTTGACCGGACGCCCCATATCAAGAACGAAGATCTTTCCGCCATCGGTCACGCCATGGCGACCAAGTTCCGCTGATTGCAGGACAAGTTCGACAGCCTCGGCAATGGTCATGAAATATCGAGTGATGCCTTCATGCGTTACGGTCAGCGGCCCACCGGCTTCAAGCTGGCGGCGGAACAATGGTACAACCGATCCGGTCGATCCCAGAACATTCCCAAACCGCACAGTGACAAAACGGGTCGGACCGCGCTGATCAAGTGGCAATGTCTCCAACGCCTGACAATAACATTCTGCCAGACGCTTGGACGCCCCCATGACATTGGCCGGGTTTACCGCCTTGTCCGTCGAAATCAGAACCATGGTCGCTACACCGGCTGCACGGCAGGCCTCGGCAACATTTCGGGTGCCAAGGGTATTGGTCAGAATACCTTCATTGGGATTGTGTTCGACCAGCGGGACATGCTTGTAGGCTGCTGCATGAAACACGATTTCAGGTGCCACATGGTCAAATACCTGACCGATCCGGACACGATCACGAACATCGCCAAGAATGCTTTCGCGTGGCAGATCAGGGAACTTTTCTGCCATTTCCATGTCGATGGCATAAAGATTATATTCCCCCGCATCGACCAGGGTCAGGCTGGCCGGACCATAAGAAGCAATCTGGCGCACCAGTTCCGACCCGATCGAGCCACCCGCGCCGGTTACCAAAACCCGCTTGCCCCCGATCATTTCACGCACACGATCACGATCCAGACGCGCTTGTGGCCGGCCCAGCAAATCTTCGATGGCGACCGGGCGAATTTGCAGCGGATCGGCAAGACCTTCGCGCAGATCACCGAGTTTCGGCAAACGCGCCAGTGTCATACCGTAACGATCAGCAATTTCCACCCATTTGACATTGTCTTCGTGGCGCAGCGCATCACCGGTCAGAACAAGACGACGCGGAACGCCATGGCGGCTCATTTCCAGTTTTTTGATGACGTCTTCAAGTTTATCAGCGGTGGCGAGCACATCAACGCCATGCATGTTGCGCCCGACCCGTCCTTCGGTCAGGGACACAATGCCAACAACCTTGAACGGGGTATCTGCCGATCGTTCGGTTTCACGAATAAAGGCCTCGGCCTCGTCACCGGCACCAATCAGCAAAACAGGCAGACGCGTTGTTCCCTGCCGAACCAGTGCGCGTGCAGTGGATTTATCCTTGGCAATACGGTAGGTCAGCCGCGATCCACCCAGCAACGCCATCAGCAGGAACCACTGGATTATCGGTGCTGAACGGGGCATCCAGTCCAGACGCGTGGTCAGAAACAGCACAAGGAACAAAACAGCCACGGCAACCGAAACCGCCTTGGCAATACGGGTCAGATCATTAAGCGACGCATAGCGCCAGATGCCGCGGTAAAGCCCGAAATACCAGAATGATGCCGCTGCAATCAGGGTAAATAAGGCAGCCGAAAACAGGATGTTGTCAGCCTGATAAAACCGCACACCATCGCCAACCCGAAGATAAAGGGCCAACGGGAACGAAATCGCAGCCATGAAGACATCATGGACAAAGGCAATATGGCTTCGCTGTAAAATGCGCGACATGCGGTCCCTAGTGGCAGTTTTCTGTTTTTAAAAGGATATACCTGTCTGCCCAAAAGACGGACAAGGCATTCTTTTCGCGCCCGTCCGGGCACAAGTCAAGCAATGCGCAACTTCCGTGCGATACTTAACTGTCCGTGCGTCCCTTGACCGGCATCCGCACCATCATTCCAACCAGTGACAACACCACAATCAGGGCAGCAAATACCCGCATCCAGCCGGGCGTTTCGCTTTGTGCAAAACACACCGCAATCAGGATCAGATTGCTGATTGCAATCATGGTCGAAACCCGCGCATGGGAAAAGCCGCGCTGGGTTGCCAACTGATAGAAATGTTCGCGGTGGGCCTGCCAGATTTTTTCACGACGAAGCGCACGTTTGACCAGGGTAAAGGTCGCATCAAAAAGATAATAGGATGGCAGGATCAGCGCGACGACCCATGCCCCTTCTGACGCTGTCTTAAGCAACACCCAGCCCAGAACAAAGCCAAGCGGCACGGATCCGACATCACCCAGAAACAGTTTGGCCGGATGCCAGTTCCAGATCAGAAACCCGATCATGATGGCCAGAATACCAAGCCCGATATAGCCAAGCCCGATGAATTGCGGCAATGGCATCAGAAGCGCCAGAATAAAAATGCCCAGCCCGATCGAGCCGGCTTCGACCCCGGAAATGCCGTCAATGCCATCCATGAAGTTGAACAGATTGATAAACCAGACCCAGGCAAATACCATCAGAACGTGATCGAGCCACACAGGCACCAAACCACCCAAAACCGGTTTGTCGATGGCAAAAACGCCGACAATCACCGCAACAAATTGCATGGCAAAGCGTATGGCAGCCGAAAGATCGTGACGATCATCAAGCCAGCTGAGCAATCCAAGCCCGGCTGCTGCTGCCAGCATCAACCAATGACTGACCGAAGTGACCCCGGTATGGATAAACACAACCGCAACCAAAAGGATCAAAAGCGGTGTGACCGCAAGCCCGCCACCGCGCGGCGTCGGCACCGCATGGCTGGACCGGTGGTTGGGCATATCAAGGATCGCCTTGCGTCGCAGATAGTTCAAAACCACCCAGGTCAGCAACATCGAGCCAATCAGAAAGATGCTCGAAAAGGTCGCAAGGCCGGTGAAAGTCATGGTTCTGGCGTTCCTGTCACTATCGACGTCAAATGATCCGTCTGGATTAGCCGGACCGCACATCCATCGCAAGGCTTTTCAAACCTTAAGCCAAACCCTAAGCAAGGTAATCTGCCCCCTCATCTGCCCGATAACACAAGGCAGCCATGCCACCTATTCGGGTGCTTGGTGCTTTACACTTTGCCACGCGACGCTTAACTAACCTTCATAACACGAAACCGGAGATATCCCTTTGACAGAACGCCGTTCCCGTCCAGCACATCGCAACGCCCCGCGCAAACAGCCGGTCGAGACACCCGATCCGCGGATGCTTGCACTCAAAACCTTGCAGGAACTGCGCGGCGGTGAAGTGACTCTGGACGAACTTCTGTCAAAACATGGCTATGGTCTGCCATCGCTTGATCGCAATTTCCTGCGTCAGCTGCTTGGCACCACATTACGCCATTTGGGTGAAATCGATGCGGTTCTGGCCCCGCGTTATCAGCCACCGCAAGACCGCGTTGCCGCCCGCCTGACCAATATTCTGCGCCTTGGCGTCGCACAGTTGTTCTTCATGGATACATCCGATTACGGTGCGGTCGACAGTACGGTCAATCTGGCCCGCGACGCAGGCCTGCATAAATACACCAAACTGATCAACGCCGTGCTGCGTGGATTGCAGCGTGATGGATTTGAATGGCCCGAAGGTGTCGAAGACTGGCAGCTTAACATCCCGGCATGGCTGCGCGGGTCATGGAAAAAGGCCTATGGGGCGGAAATCAGCCAAGCCATTGCCGAGGCATGCCTTGGCCATGCCATGCTCGATCTGTCGATCAAGAATCGCAGCACATCGGCCGACTGGGCGGAAAAGATGGATGGCCTTGTCCTGCCGACCGGTTCGGTCCGCCTTGAAAGTGGTCGTCGCATTCGTGATCTTCCGGGCTATCGCGATGGTGACTGGTGGGTTCAGGACGCAGCCGCGGCCATTCCGGCAACCCTGTTTTCCGCCTATAAGGGCAAAACGATCTATGACCTTTGTGCTGCCCCCGGTGGCAAAACCATGCAATTGGCATCCCTTGGTGCCAATGCGATCGCCGTCGATAAATCCGAAGGCCGCCTGAAACGGGTGTTTGAGAATCTTGAGCGCGTTTCCCTTGGTGCCGCAGTTGTCACCGGGGATGCCACCGATCTTGCACCCGATACCCCGCGTGCGGATGCGGTCCTTCTTGACGCACCCTGCTCGGCAACCGGTACCATTCGTCGTCATCCAGACATTTTGCTGCGTCAAAATGACAAATTGATGCGGTCGCTGCTGCCGATCCAGACCAAGCTGCTTAATCAGGCCGACAAGCTTTTGAATGTTGGTGGCGAGCTGATCTATTGCACCTGTTCCCTGCAGCCCGAAGAAGGCGAACATCAGGTCAAATCGTTCCTGGCCGACCATCCCAATTACGAACGTAAACCGATCACGGCGGACGAACTTGGTGGCTGGGATGAAGCCATCAACAAGGATGGTGAATTGCGGGTTCTGCCGATCCATATGGCCGATTTCGGCGGCATGGATGGTTTTTTCTGCGCCCGGCTTGTCAAAAAGTCCTGATTTCACGTCAGGATAGCCGTCAAACCTGCAAACAAGGCAGCCATGAGCCCCATTCGGGTGACAGGGCTGCCTTTTTACGTTATGAGATGCGCGAATTTCCCATATCCCGCATTGCTTCAGGACCCGTGACGCATGACCACGTCGAACATTAAAATCGCACCTTCGATCCTTTCGGCCGATTTCGCCCAGTTGGGCGTTGATGTCCGCGCTGTTGACGCAGCAGGCGCCGACTATATCCACATTGATGTGATGGATGGCCATTACGTGCCCAACATCACCATCGGACCGGATGTGGTCAAAGCACTGCGCCCGCATTCCGACAAGGTGTTTGACGTGCATCTGATGATCGCGCCGGTCGATCCGTATATCGAAGCATTCGCCAATGCCGGTTCCGACATCATCACCATCCATGCCGAAGCAGGCCCGCACCTGCATCGTTCGCTTCAACTGATCAAGTCGCTGGGTAAAAAAGCCGGTGTGTCGCTGAACCCGTCGACTCCGGAAAGTGTCATTGAATATGTCATGGATCTGGTTGATCTGGTTTTGGTCATGACCGTGAACCCGGGCTTTGGCGGCCAGAAATTCATCCCAAGCCAGCTTGAGAAGATCAAACGCATCCGCAAGATGATCGATGCGACCGGCCGCGATATCGATCTTGAAGTCGATGGTGGTGTAAACCCGGAAATCGCCCCGCAGGTCATCGAAGCAGGCGCCAATGTTCTGGTTGCCGGTTCTGCGACCTTCAAAGGCGGTCCGTCGGAATATGCCAACAATATCAAGGCTATTCGCGGCGCGTAATCTGCGTTAAAGGCAGCATCAAAGATTGTTCGGGGTCGGAATCACCACAGGGTTCCGGCCCCGATTGCATTTTGAACACATTCAAATCATTGCCGGAACTCTTTGATAAATTTTTTCTATCGACCGATTAGGTATGCATACTTGACCTAATTTCGGTTCTGGCAAATAGATGCCTGCATGAATGAAAGCTTTATTGGAAAAAAATCGTCGGCAGCCGGTGGCTGGGGTGCGCTGAAAAGTTGCGGCAAGCAACTATTGCAAAGCGGCAGCCCGTTTAACGGCGCACGCACGATGCTTAAGGCCAATCAACCTGACGGTTTTGATTGCCCGGGTTGTGCATGGGGTGATCCCGAGCACGGGTCATCTTTTGAATTCTGTGAAAACGGGGTCAAAGCCGTTTCATGGGAAGCAACCGAAAAGCGTGCGACGCCGGCATTTTTTGCCAAGCATACCGTAACCGAACTGAGCAAACTGAGCGATTACGAACTGGAACTGAACGGGCGCATCACCCACCCGATGCGCTATGATCGGCAAAGCGATACCTATCAACCTGTCGCGTGGGAAGATGCCTTTGCTGAAATCGGTAGCATCCTTAAGGGGTTAAATACCCCCGATGAGGCCGAGTTTTACACGTCAGGCCGCGCAAGCAACGAAGCAGCCTATCTCTATCAGCTGTTTGTCCGCATCTTTGGCACCAACAATTTCCCTGATTGTTCGAACATGTGCCACGAAGCCAGTGGCGTTGGTCTGCGTCAGGCAATTGGCGTGGGCAAGGGAACGGTTCTTCTTGAAGATTTCGAAAAGGCGGATGCCATTTTCGTCCTTGGACAGAACCCGGGCACCAACCACCCGCGCATGCTGGGCGATTTACGCCGGGCGGCAATGCGTGGTGCAAAGATCGTGGTCTTCAACCCGATCCGTGAACGCGGACTTGAACGGTTTTCCGACCCGCAGGACAAGCTTGAAATGTTGCATGGCGGATCCACCGAGATTGCCAGCCATTATTTCCAGCCTTGCCTTGGCGGTGACATGGCCGCCGTTCGCGGCATGAGCAAAGCGGTCTTTGCCGCCGACGATGCCGCGATTGCCAAGGGCGAACCTTCTGTTCTTGATCACGCGTTCCTTGATGAACATTGCGCCGGACTTGCCGATTACCGTGCTGTGGTTGACGCCACCAGCTGGTCGGAAATCGAAGATCAGTCAGGGCTGAGCCGCCAGGAAATTGAACAGGCCGCCAATGTCTATCTCTCGGCAGAGCGAGTCATCTGCACATGGGCAATGGGCATCACCCAGCACCTTCATTCCGTGCCGACCATTCGTGAAATTGCCAATTTCATGTTCCTGCGCGGCAATATCGGCAAACCGGGTGCCGGCCTGTGCCCGGTCCGCGGACATTCCAACGTTCAGGGCGACCGTACGGTCGGAATCAATGAAAAGCCGCCCGCGGCCTTTCTCGATGCGCTGGAAAAGGAATTCGGTTTCAAGGTACCGCGCAAACACGGGCACAATGTTCTTGGCGCGATCGGCGCGATGCTTGATGGCAGCGCCAAGGCCTTTATCGGGCTGGGCGGGAACTTTGCCCGTGCCACGCCTGACAGTGCCCTTGTCGAAAAGGCGATGAAGAACCTCAAACTGACGGTTCACATCGCAACCAAGCCCAACCATTCGCATCTTATGCCCGGCGAAACCGCCTTTATCCTGCCCTGTCTGGGCCGGACCGAGATTGATCTGAATTCCCGTGGTCAGTCCCAGGTGGTCAGTGTCGAAGATTCCATGAGCATGGTGCACGGTTCGGCTGGTATCAATCGCCCTGCATCACCGCATCTTCTGTCCGAAGTTGGCATCATTGCCGGAATTGCCGAAGCAACGGTTGGCAGCGATATCGTATCCTGGGCAGCACTTGCCGATGATTACGAGCTGATCCGCAGCCATATCGAGGCGACCGTTCCGGGCTTTACCGATTATAATACCCGTCTGCGCAAGCCGCGCGGCTTCCATCTGCGCAATGATGCAGCACACCGGGAATGGAATACCCCCGCTGGCAAGGCGACATTTTCCAATGCGCCGCTTCCCAAGCAAACCGTCCACCAGCAGGCACGCCAGACCCGCCCCGCATCTGCCGCCCAATCGCGGTTTGCCTTGCAGACATTCCGCTCCCACGATCAGTACAACACGACCGTCTATGGTCTTGATGACCGGTATCGCGGGGTTTACGGCGAACGAAAGGTCATTTTCATCCATCCAGATGATCTTGCCAATCTGGGTGCCAAGGCCGGTGATCGCGTTGATGTCATTTGTGAATATGATGACGGGATCGAACGGATCGCCAATGATTTCCGGTTCGTTTCCTATGACATTCCGCGTGGCAGTGTTGCCGGCTATTACCCGGAACTGAACGTTCTGGTGCCGCTTGGCAGTGCTGGTGAACAAAGCGATACACCGACATCCAAATCGGTGATGGTTTCGTTCCGCCCGGAAGACCGGGTTTGAACAACCACGCCCGAAATCCCGTGGATGGCCATCTTGCACCGGATGCAGCGATGTTTCTGCATCTGGTCGAACGCCTGATGGCAACGCAGCCGGAACTTACCCCCGTTCAAGCCGGCATTCTTGTCGCCGCGCGTGAAGATATCGCCCGTGACAGCCGGACCTTTGCCCGGCTGTTCGGGGTGGCGCATGCCATTGTATTACGGGAACTTAATGCGCTTGTGCAGTCAGGCGATCTGTTAACCGTGACCAAGCGCGATGCACGCACGTTGCGTACCCATTATCTACCGACAACCGGCCGTGCAAGCCCAGACAACGCGGACCGACCGCCCCACAGCCCGGCCGGGTAGTAAGGTCGCATCAGAAATCGATGCAGCGGCCCTTGTTTTCCCAATCGCCAAAGCGGGTCGGTTCCGGGCCTTTGGGGCCACCGATTTCCCGGGCCTTGGCAGCCGCTTCCTTGAAGGCCTTTGCTTCGGCCAGCGCATTGATCGCATCTTGCGACAATTGCGGGGCTGTGTCGGCACCTGCGATTTCGTCGGCTGCGCTATCTGCAGCCGCATCGGTTTGCGGTTCGGCTTTTTCTTTTGGCTCTACGTTATGAATGACGGTCTCGCGGAATTTGCCGGCCATCCGAATTCTCCTGCTTGGGCGCATCGCCCCTGAAATCACATTTGCCAAAGAAATAACGTCATCGGCCACCACTCGCAACCCTTGGCGCCGGGCGATCGAACCGGTCAAAAGACATTGGATTTCAGTCCTTTGGAATCAAACACGGAATCCTGATCCGGACTTTGGGAAAAATTTGGAAAAACTGGCTCTTTTCGATCACGCCCAAAGCCGCTATTTCAGGCATACGAGCAAAACAAGGAGAAACCATGCGTCCAATTCCCCAGCGTATCGCCGAAGAACTTTCGGTTCGTCCGGAACAGGTCATTGCCACCATCGAGATGCTTAACGAAGGCTCTACCGTTCCGTTTATCGCCCGTTACCGCAAAGAAAAGACCGGTGGGCTTGATGACACCCAATTGCGTACGCTGGAAGAACGCCTTCGCTATCTGACCGAGCTTGAAGAACGGCGCGCATCGGTGCTTGAAAGCATCCGTGAACAGGAAAAACTGACCCCGGAACTTGAAGCCCAGATCAACGAAGCCGATACCAAGACGCGTCTGGAAGATCTTTATCTGCCCTATAAGAAAAAGCGTCGCACCAAGGCCCAGATCGCCCGCGAAGCAGGGTTGGAGCCGCTAGCCGATGGCCTGTTCAATGATCCGACCCTTGATCCGGAAACCGAGGCCGCCAAGTTTGTTGATGCCGAAAAGGGCGTCGAAGATACCAAGGCCGCCCTTGATGGCGCCCGTCAGATCCTGATGGAACGCTTTGCCGAGGATGCCGACCTTGTCGCCAAACTGCGTGACCATTTGTGGAACGAAGGTGAAATCACCGCAACCGTGGTCGAAGGCAAACAGGCCGAAGGCGCGAAATTCTCCGACTATTTCGAACATTCCGAAAAAATCAAAACCTGCCCGTCGCACCGTGCGCTCGCACTTTTCCGTGGCCGCAACGAAGATATCCTTCAGCTGAAGCTGACCCTTGGCAAAGAGGACGAAGACCGTCCGCGCAGTCAGCCGGGCCGCGCTGAAATCATGATCGCCGCCCATGTCGGCATTGCCGATAAGGGCCGGGCAGCCGACAAATGGCTGCTTGATACGGTACGCTGGACCTGGCGCGTCAAACTGTCGCTGTCGATCGAGCTTGATCTGTTTGGTACCCTGCGCGACAGCGCCGAAGAAGGCGCAATCAAGGTCTTTGCCGATAACCTCAAGGATCTTCTGCTGGCCGCACCAGCCGGGCAAAAGGCCACCATGGGTCTTGATCCGGGGGTTCGTACCGGCGTCAAGGTCGCAGTTGTCGATGCCACCGGCAAGCTGGTCGATACCGCAACGGTTTACCCGTTCCAGCCGCGCAATGACGTTGAAGGGGCGCTTAATACCCTTGCAGCCCTTGCTGCCCGTCACAAGATCGAACTGATTGCGATTGGCAATGGCACGTTCTCGCGCGAGACGGATGAACTTGCCGGTCAGCTTCTGAAACGTTTTCCGGCCCTTAAGGCCACCAAGGTCATCGTGAACGAAGCCGGCGCATCGGTCTATTCGGCATCGCAATTCGCGGCTGAAGAATTCCCCGATCTTGATGTGTCGCTGCGTGGGGCAGCATCAATTGCCCGTCGATTACAGGACCCGCTGGCAGAACTGGTAAAGATCGAACCGAAATCCATCGGTGTCGGGCAGTATCAGCACGATGTATCGGAAACCAAACTGGCCCGTTCTCTTGATGCCGTGGTCGAGGATTGCGTGAACGGCGTTGGTGTTGACCTGAATACCGCATCGATCCCGCTTTTGACCCGAGTTGCCGGTCTGACCGAAACACTGGCCCGCAATATTGTCAGCTATCGCGATTCAAACGGTGCGTTCCAGTCCCGTGCCGACCTGAAAAAGGTCGAACGTCTGGGACCAAAGGCGTTTGAACAATGTGCCGGCTTCTTGCGTATTCGTGGTGCCCAGAACCCGCTTGATGCATCGGCCGTGCACCCGGAAGCCTATCCGCTGGTCGAAAAAATCAGTGCAAAGGCATCAAAACCGCTGGCGACCCTGATTGGCGACTCGGCCTTTATCAAGACCCTGCGCGCCGAAGATTTCGCTGATGACACGTTTGGTGTCCCGACCATCCGCGACATTCTGGCCGAACTTGACAAACCCGGCCGCGATCCGCGCCCGGAATTCAAAACCGCGAAATTTGCCGATGGTGTGAATGAAATCAAAGACCTTCGCACCGGCATGAAGCTTGAAGGAACGGTCACCAACGTCACCAATTTTGGGGCATTTGTCGATATCGGAGTCCATCAGGACGGTCTGGTTCACATTTCCCAGTTGGCCGACAAATTCGTCGAAGATCCGCGCCAGGTGGTCAAGGCCGGTCAAATCGTCTCGGTGACGGTGATGGAAGTTGACGCGCCCCGCAAACGTATCGGGCTTTCGATGAAATCGGCCCCGGATTACGAAGCTGTGCGTGAAAAACGGTCCGATAACCGTGGGCAGGCACCACGCGGTGGTCATGGCGGTCGCCCGCAACACACATCTGGCGGCGGGAATCGCGGTAATGCCGGCGGAAATTCCGGCGGTGACGGCGGTGCGATGGCAGCCGCCCTTAAGGCTGCGATGGAACGTCGCAAATAATCACGACGAACCAACGACATTTTCAAACGGCGGGATGGCGCAAGCTGCCCCGCCGTTTGCATTCTGGTCCCTGATCATGCTGTGACCGACAGGATGAATTGACAGAAAGCACATTAAAACCCATTTTGGGCATTCACCAAGGGGAGCCCCGTCAGGGGGCTGAGAAACTGCCGCGCAGTGACCCTTTGAACCTGATCCAGTTCATACTGGCGTAGGGACGGTGTGAACGCGAAATTTTCGGCGTTCTCCATCTTTCCGACTTCGAACTGGGTCTCCAAACGCACTTGAGTTTGCTGCATTGGAGCCTCGACATGACGACTGATCTTTCCACCACCGCAACCGGGCTGTTTGAAAAAATGCGTGCGACCAATCCGCTGGTCCATTGCATCACCAACTATGTTGCGATGAATTATGCTGCCAATGTCCTTCTGGCGGCGGGCGCATCACCGGCAATGGTCCATACACCAGAAGAATCCGGAGAATTTGCCGCAATCGCAGGCGCACTGACCGTCAATATCGGCACCCTGTCGCCCCATTGGGTCGAAGGCATGATTGCCGCGGCCAAATCGGCAAATGACGCAGGCAAGCCATGGGTTCTTGATCCCGTGGCACATTTCGCCACCACATATCGCCGCGATACGGTTGCCCGGTTGCTGAAACTGAACCCGACTGTCATTCGCGGTAACGCTTCCGAAATCATCGCCCTTGGCGGCGGCCAAAGTGCCGGTCAGGGCGTTGACAGTGGCGATCCGGTCGAACAGGCCGAAGAAGCCGCCCGCACCCTTGCCACCGCGCAGAAGGCCATCGTTGCCGTCACGGGCGAGGTTGATTTTGTCACAGATGGAACGCGCAATGTCCGCATTGCCGGTGGTTCGGACCTGATGCCGAAAATCACGGCCATGGGCTGTTCGCTGACCGCACTTGTTGGTGCCTATACCGCAATCGCCAAAGATCAGGCTTTTGAAGCCACCATCGCCGCCCTGACCAATTTTGCCGTTGCGGGAAGCATCGCGGCAAAATCAGCCAACGGTCCGGCATCCTTCATGACGGCCTTTGTTGACGGGCTGCATAATCTTGATGCTGCAACCTTTGCCGGCACTGCGCGTATCGAGGTCCTATGACATCCTTTGATCTGTCCCTTTATCTGGTGCTTGATCCCGAGCTGTGCCGAACTCATTCGATGGTCGAAACCACTCTGGCAGCGATTGCTGGCGGGGCAACCATCGTCCAGTTGCGCGACAAAAGAGCCGGTACCGAAGGTCTGATACGCATTGGGCGCGAACTGATGGATGCGATGCGCGGTACCGGTGTGCCGCTGATTGTGAATGACGATATCGACGCCGCAATCGCCATCGGTGCTGATGGATTGCATGTCGGTCAGGATGACCTGCCGACAAAAACTGCGCGCGACCGGCTTGGCCCGGACAAGATCATTGGCCTGTCGATCGAAGACGAAACTGTCGCCCGCAAGGTTGATCGGTCGATTGTCGATTATGTCGGTATTGGACCGGTCTTTGCCACACCGACCAAACCCGATCATAAACCGGCCATCGGGTTTGATGGTCTTGCCAATCTGGTTCGGATCGCCGGTTTGCCATCCGTTGCGATCGGCGGATTGAAACGCGATCACGTCGACCCGGTATTTGAAGCCGGTGCGAACGGCATTGCGGTTGTATCGGCAATTTGCGGACAACCCGACCCCGAAGGCGCCACCCGCAAGATTTCTGATGCCATCAAAGCCCGGAAATAACCGGTTAAATCAGATACCTGACCCGAAATTCATCGTCAAAACCCCCGCCCGAACTTCCGGTCTGGCGGGGGTTTTGATGGCAGTGACGCATGGCTGTCCCCCACCCCGCGCAGCAAACCGCACGGAAATGCCGCAATTGCGCCGCTAATTCTCCGGCTTCGGGGTGCATCTTGTTTCCATGAGATCGATGCACACAAGCGCGAGGGATATCATGTTGAAATCTATGCGCAGCAAACCGGTCGCCATCGCCCTGATCTGTATCCTGACCGGAACGACCGCGGCTGTGGCAGCCATCCGGATTGCCCCGAAGCCGACGACCGACAGTGTTACTATCAGCTCTGAAAAGCCGGCTGGTGAAGTCATTCTGACACACCAGGACGGTACCATTGCGCTTGATCGTGACTGTCATACCTTCCCGTGCAAACTCGATATTTCGTCCCTGCCAACGGGCGAATATGACGTCATGATCCGCAACGGGACGGATATCGAACATCGCACCGGCCTGTATAAGGAATAAACGGGGACACCGATTTTTTTGGCGAGTCCCCGGAACGTTTTCCCGGCCGGGATGTTCAGTGAACAGGGCCAGGCAATATCATATTGCCAAACGGCGCATTGCATAAAATGCCAGCCGACCTAGATTATGGCCCAGAGGCACCCCTCCCTGCCCGGTGAAGTGGCCCTGCAACAAAGGTTTCCAACAGGTTGCACGGGATTTTCACTTTCACCAAAGGTGGAAAAAGGGATATGTTGCGTTACCGCACAGACCAATAATGAAAGTCGAGGAACTGTATCATGGCATTTGAACTCCCAGCACTTCCGTATGCATATGACGCACTTGCGCCGGTCATGTCGGCTGAAACTCTTGAGTTTCACCATGACAAACACCACAACGCCTATGTTGTGAACGGCAACAAGCTGCTCGAAGGTTCGGGCCTTGAAGGCAAGTCGCTTGAAGAAATCGTTGTTGCATCTTACGGCGACGCATCCAAAGCCGGCCTGTTCAACAACGCTGCACAGCACTGGAACCACATCGAGTTCTGGCAGATGATGAAAGGCAACGGCGGCGGTGCCATTCCGGGTGAACTGGAAAAGAAAATCGTCGAAGATTTCGGCTCTGTTGATGCCTTCAAAGAAGCCTTCATTCAGGCTGGCGTTACCCAGTTCGGTTCGGGCTGGTGCTGGCTCGCACTCGACAAATCCGGCAAACTGGTTGTCACCAAGACCCCGAACGCGGAAAACCCGCTTGTTCACGGTCAGACCCCGCTGCTCGGTTGTGATGTTTGGGAACACTCCTACTACATCGATTACCGCAACGCGCGCCCGGACTATGTCAAAGCCTTCCTCGACAGCCTGGTTAACTGGGAATATGTCGCAGAGCGCTTCTCCAAAGCCGGCTAATCAGCCCGGCTTTGAGACGAGATTAAAGAAAGCGGTCCCTTCGGGGGCCGTTTTTTTTTAAAACTCGTCAGGCCAGCGTCGTGCGGCATGCAATACCGCAATGATGGTCACCGTATCTTCTTGAAGGCCATAGGCAACAAGATAGGGCGTGCCATTCACAATCATTTCGCGTGTTTGTTCCACCCGCCCGGTGCGACCGATAAAGGGATGGCTGGCAAGCTGGGAAACAGAACCTGATATCAGCTGATAGGTTCTAAGGGCTGCTGTTGGATTGCGATCCTCTATGTAATCAAGGATATCGCGCAGGTCATCGATAGCCCGACTGTCCCAGCGAATACGCATCAGGAGTGCTTGTCAGCAAAACGTTGCTCAAACGTGGCAAGCACATCTTCATGATCAATCAGTGTTGCGCGACCCTCGGCAATGCTGCGCGCGCGGTCCGCAATAAGGTTCACTTGCCATTCCTGATGATCAGCATACTGGCGAAGGGCATCATTGATGATGCTTGAACGTGTCTGCCCGAAGGCTTCAGCAAGTTTATCAAGCCGCTTGCGCAGATCTGCATCAACGCGCACCGCCATTGTATCTTTGCTCATGACCGACCTTCTGGTTGCGACGTAATACAACGTATTCTATCGCAATCAGAGACAAATAAAAACCCCGCCGGCGAACCGACGGGGTTTGGATCGAACCTGATCGGGCGAGAGATCAGATGTCGAATTTGATACCCTGAGCCAGCGGCAGCTCGCGGGAATAATTGATGGTGTTGGTTGCACGGCGCATATAGGCCTTCCAGGCGTCCGAACCGGATTCACGACCGCCGCCGGTCTCCTTCTCGCCACCGAACGCACCGCCGATTTCTGCACCGGACGGGCCGATATTGACGTTGGCAATACCGCAATCGGAACCAACCGCCGAAAGGAACAGTTCGGTTTCGCGCACATCGGTCGAGAAGATGCACGAAGACAGGCCTTGCGGCACGCCGTTCTGAAGCGCGATGGCTTCTTCAAGGGTTTCATAGGTCATGACATACAGGATCGGTGCGAAAGTCTCGTTGCGCACGGTATCGGTCTGACCCGGCATTTCAACAACCGACGGGGTGACATAAAACGCGTTCGGATATTCGGATTCCAGCACACGTTCGCCACCATGAACAACGCCGCCGTCCTTTTTGGCATTGGCAAGGGCGGTCTGCATGTTGTTGAAGCTGTCTTCATCAATCAGCGGACCAACAAGGGTGCCATCGGCAAGCGGATCACCGATTTTGACCGACTTGTAAGCGGCAATGATTTTCGGAAGCAGCTGATCCTTGACGTCTTTATGGACGATCAGGCGACGAAGCGAGGTACAACGCTGACCACAGGTACCAACAGCCGAGAACACAACCGCGCGAACGGTCATATCAAGATCGGCCGACGGGGTCACGATCATGGCGTTGTTGCCGCCAAGTTCCAGAATGGTGCGCCCGAACCGTTCGGCTACACGCGGGGCAACTTCGCGGCCCATGCGGGTCGAACCTGTTGCCGAAACCAGAGCCACATCATGGCTGTCGGTCATGGCTTCGCCGATCTTGCGATCGCCGATCACGACCTGATGCAGGCCTTCGGGTGCATCACCGAATTTCGCCAGTGCCTTTTCAAAGATTTTCTGGCAGGCAAGGGCGGTTAGCGGGGTCTTTTCCGACGGTTTCCAGATCACAGCATTACCGCACACAAGCGCAAGCGCGGTGTTCCAGGACCAGACAGCAACCGGGAAGTTAAACGCGGAAATCACACCAACAACACCCAGCGGATGCCAGGTTTCCATCATTTTGTGGCCCGGGCGTTCTGATGCGATGGTCAGACCGTAAAGCTGACGCGACAGACCGACTGCGAAGTCGCAGATATCGATCATTTCCTGAACTTCGCCAAGACCTTCCTGATAGATTTTGCCGCATTCAAGCGACACCAGACGCCCCAGCGGTTCCTTTGCTGCGCGCAATTCTTCGCCCAGAAGACGGGCCAGTTCACCGCGACGCGGACCTGGAACCTGACGCCATTCACCGAATGCCTTTTTGGCATTGCCGATGATGTCGGTCATCGCCGCCGGATCGGTTTCGGCAACAGATGCGATTTCCGAACCGTCAACCGGGGTCTGGACCTTAAGCGTGCCATTGGCGATCTCGGCGTCAGACAGACCAAGCTCGGTCAGGATGGATTTGAAACTCACAGTAAAACTCCCTTCTTTTTAAACTTTCCGGTGATCCCACCGGCATTTCCCGTGATGCCTATTGCGTTACCTGCGCCACTTTGGGCAGAAGTCTGGCGATGATGGCAAAGGCCTCATCAACCTGATCAAACGGAATGGTCAAAGGTGCCAGCAGGCGCACCACATTGGCGTGTTCACCACTTGGCATTAACAATAGCCCGCTTTCACGGGCCAGTTGCAACAAGCTTTGCAGACGTTTGGGTGACGGCTTGCCGTCATCTGCAATCACCTCGAACGCGCGCATGGCGCCAATTCCGCGCATATTGCCGATCACATGCCCGCCGGGCAGATCACGCAACCATGCGATATGGGTCGCATATTTCTCGCCAAGCTGCTTGGCACGACCAAGAATGTTGTCTTTTTCCAGAACCTCGAACACACCGGTTGCCGCCGCACAGGCAACGGGATTGCCCGAATAGGTCCCGCCAAGGCCACCGGGTGCCAGCGCGCTCATCACATCCTCGGCACCGGTGATCGCGGCCAGCGGGAAACCACCACCAATCCCCTTGCCCATGACAAGGATATCAGGCGCAACACCGGCATGTTCGATGGCAAACATCCTGCCGGTGCGGGCAAAGCCCGACTGGATTTCATCGGCAATCAGAACCATGCCGTTTTCATCACAAAGGCGGCGCAATGCGACAAGGAATTCACCGTAACAGGCACGAAAACCGCCCTCGCCCTGAACCGGTTCGATCACGATGGCGCCAACCGATTTCGGATCGGCAGAAACCGTAAACAGCTTGGCAATAGCCGCCATTGCATACTCAACCGATGTACCTGTTTCCGGGCAAGGATATGGCAGATGCCAGACCGGCCCCGGAAGCGGCCCAAGACCGGTTTTATAGGGCTTGGTCTTCCCGGTCAGTGCCAGGGTCGCAAGCGTTCTGCCATGAAAGGCCCCTTCGAATGCAATCACCCCGGTCCGGCCGGTAAAGGCGCGGGCCAGTTTCAGGGCGTTTTCCATCGCCTCGGCCCCGGAATTGGTCAGCATTGATTTTGCCGGACCTTCAATCGGGCAGTTTTCCGCCAGCCAGTCGGTCACCGCAACATAGGGTTCATGGGGCAGCGCGTTAAAGCAGCTGTGGGTAAAACGCTCACACTGGGCAATCACCCGATCCATCACAACCGGGTTGCGATGGCCGACAGTCAAAACACCGATCCCGCCAACGAAATCGATATAGCGATTGCCATCACTGTCCCAGGCTTCGGCATTCAGCGCCCGATCAAGATAGACCGGGTGCACATTGCGCACCCCGCTTGAAACCGAGACGGTCTGACGGTCACGAATGGAAGCGCCAAGCGTTTCAGCAGTTTTGTTGGCATCATCACGGGGCATTGGGGCCTGCTCCGACAATTGGTTTAACATGTTGATTTCGCAATATCGTTTCGAAATCGAATTAAATAACATTCAGCTCGAAAACCGGGGCGTTATCGCGGATGCGCTCATACCCGAATACCGACAGATCAAGGGTCTGATAACTGCCCGTGGTGACAAGTTCGGCAATCCCGCGACCAACGGCGGGGCTTTGCTGCAACCCGTGGCCCGAAAACCCGTTGGCAAAGACGAAGTTCTTCACATCGGTATGACGTCCCAGGATCGCGTTTTGATCGAGCAGGTTATAGGAATAGTGACCAGCCCAGGCATTGACGACCTTGATCGCCTCAAACCGTTCGCAGCGCTCATACAGGCCCGGCCAGATGATGTCGTCAAACAGGCTGTGATCAACTTCGAAATCCCAGCATTCCGGGTCACGATCCTTGGGCGGGGCGATCCCGGTGATAAAGAATTCGCCTTCGGGACGGACATAAAGCCCGCTTGGATCAATCAGCATCGGACAGGACGCACTGATGTCTTCGGCATCCCGGCAATTGAAGACAAAGATGCAGCGTTTGCGCGGCTCGACCGGGATTTCAAGACCCGCCATTCCGGCAACTTTCGAACAACCGGTTCCCGCCGCATTGATCAACGTCCCACAGCCAAACCTGCGCCCGTCTTTCAGGACAACCCCGGTAATCTGATCGCCTTGACGGGTAAGTTCGACAACTTCGCCGTCGATATATTCTGCACCGCGCCGGCGGGCCTGTTTGCGGAACGACTGCATCAGGCAATAGGCATCAAACCAGCCTTCACCCGTGCGGCCCCAGCACCCCGCCGACAAATCAGACGTATTCATCCACGGATATTTGGCGGCCAGTTCATCGGGTTCCATCCAGACGATATCCGCACCGAATTCGATCTGGGTCGCGTGGTTCTGCTTCAGGATATCGCGCCCCTGATCGGTTGCCAGAATCAGATAGCCCTTTTCATGCAGGGCAATGTCGACATCGGGATCAAGGTCACGTTTCAGATTGCGCAGGAAATCGATGCCATAGGCCGACATTTCGATATTCACCGGGGTCGAGAATTGCTGACGGATTGATGCCGCCGACAGGGCCGTTGAACAGAATTCGTAATTGGGATCTTTTTCAATCACCAGAACCCGGCCCGTGAAATCATCCCGGCCGGTCAAATGCCACGCGATGGAGCTGCCAATAACCGCCCCACCGACAATGATCACATCATAATTTGCGTCAACAGAACCCATTCTTGCCTTCTACCCGATAAATTGTTGAAGCTCTGGCCAATGGCCGAACGCCTTCTTCCCGGACATTTTTGTTTTATGCGCTGGATGCCATCCATGTCCGAAACGGGGGAGACATCCTTCCGAAACATTACAAACTGACGGCAATCCAGCGCGATGGCTCTTGGCCTGAACGCTTCATATGGTGGCGCGAGGAGGCTTGGAACCGTTTAAAACGTTACGCCTTGGCTGCACAGCAAACAAACGATATATTCGCACCACATCATTCCATTTTGTTATGAACTGGATCCTTCATGCGTCGCGTCCTGCCATCGCTGACTGCCCTGCAATTCTTTGAAAGCTCGGCCCGCCATCTGTCCTTTACCCGGGCTGCCGAAGAACTGAACGTCACGCAAAGCGCAATCAGCCGCCAGATCCGTGCGCTTGAGGAATATCTGGGTCGTGATCTGTTTCGCCGGGTGAAAAAACGCCTGAAACTGACTGCTGCGGGCGAAGCCTATGCCGCACAGGTTCGCGATCTTCTGGACCGGGCAGAAGCCGCCACCCTTCAGGTCATGGCCTATTCCGATGCCGGCGGGATGCTGAATGTCGGGACTTTGCCGACATTTGGCGCGCGCTGGCTTGTGCCGCGCCTTGGGGATTTCAAGGCAACCTGGCCTGATATCCAGCTTAATCTGATCACCCAGACGCGCGAGTTCAATTTCGACCGCGAAGGCATCGATATTGCCATCCATTTCGGGGATGACAATCTGCCCGGCTGTGTATCCCATCGCCTGATGGGTGAAACGCTTATTGCGGTTTGTGCCCCCAAACTGCTTAAGGAAAATGACGATCTGCCGATTGCGCGCGAACGAGTGCGCAACTGCACGCTGTTGCAACATTCCACCCGCCCGCGCGCCTGGCAGGATTGGCTGGCCGCAACCGGGGTGGCTGTGGTCGACGAACTGGCCGGACCACGGTTTGAGCATTTCCACATGGTCATCCAGGCCGCAGTCGCCGGATTGGGTCTGGCACTATTGCCGGAATTTCTGGTGCGCGAAGAACTCGAAAGCGGGCGCCTGGTTGCACCCTTTGATGTCTCGATCCCCAATCAGCACGCCTATTACGTTGTCTATCCCAAGGAAAAGGAAAACAACTTTGCGGTGCGGGCTTTTCGGGACTGGCTGATCGCGACCTGCAAAACCGAACAGGAAGCTCGCCCGGGCTGATCCCACCCGAACAAAACCCAGATACTATTCTTGTGGACAGAAAATTGATTGCCGATTGAACCAGCGATCCCTAAAGTTTCCGCATCCGGGGGTCGGGGCCGCATTTTTGGGCGCAATCCCCATATAGAAAAATGCTTTCAAAAGCATATTCGGGAGCAGTCCGGCAAACTGGCCGGGGGTGGGAGAAGGGAATTCAATCCGTGTCGTTACTTGAAGACCGCCTTGAACGCTACGACGTCTTGCCGGCCACATTTGGCATTTTGCGCAAGGCATCCAAGGACATTCACGATGGAGCCGCCAAACGCGCCAGGACATTTTACAAGATCATCGCCCAAAAAGCCGGTCCTGATCAGCCTTCCCTTTCCGATAGCGTGACAGCACAGCTGACCGATGCCCTTCAATCCCACTGGCAAAAGCTGTTTGATGGCAAGATTGATGATGATTTTGTACGGCAATCCATTGCCATCGGGAAACGCCACGAAGAATACGCCATCACGCCCAAACTTTATATTTCCGCTTATAACGCGGTTACCGATGCGCTGATTGAAACCATTATTGTCAAATTCCGATGGCGTGCGGGCGAAGCCGGGAAAATCGTCACGGCCCTGACATCGGTCATGCTGCTTGATATCGAATTGACCCTGACGGCCTATTGCGATGCCAGTGCCGAAAACCGGCATAAGGCATCGGAAAACGCGTTTGCCGATCAACAGCTTGACCGCACGATGGATTTGTCAGTCGCAATCAATGAAAGTGCGATTTCAAATGCACGGATGATGAACGTGATCAGCGATGTCGACCGGCAAGCCCAGTCGATTTCAGCGGCGGTCGATCAGATGGTATCGGGCATCAGTCACATTGCGGAAAACGGTCGGGTTGCTGCCGACAATGCCGAAGACGCCATCAATGTCACCCGCAACGGTCAGGAAACCGTCAATGGCGCAGTCGACAGCATGAATGCCATTGCCAACGCGGTTCAGGATGCGTCGCGCCGGGTCGATATTCTGGCCGATGCATCGGCAAAGATCGGGGAAATTGTCCAGTCGATCGAAGCCATTGCATCAGAAACCAATCTTTTGGCGCTTAATGCCACGATTGAAGCCGCCCGTGCTGGCGAAGCCGGCAAGGGATTTGCCGTCGTCGCCAACGAGGTCAAGGCACTGAGCCAGCAAACCGCACGTGCGACCGAGGAAATCCGAACCCGTATCTCCAACCTTCAGGACGAAACGCGCGGCATTGTCGATGCGATGAATCTGGGGACCGAAGCAGTATCGCGCGGGCAGGAAGTCATGGGTGAGGTCGCCCATGACATCAGTGAAATCGGCAACAAAATGGAAGACACCACCCAACGCATTGCCGACATTTCCAACATTCTTGATGAACAAAACCGCGCAACCGATGCCGTACGCACCGGTATCAGTGGCATTGCCAACCAGACCGGCGGACAGGTTACGGCCATCAAATCGGCAATCGCAACCGTTGGGGAAGTCGAACAACTGATAGAACAACAGGTTTCCGAACTTGTGCGGTATGACATTCCCAACCGCACCATCCGAAGTGCCCGGGCCGAGCACGCCGTCTATTTCAAGGCCGTCGCCGAAGTTCTGGCCGGGCTTGCCGATCCTGCCAATGTTGAAATCGGTGCCGCCACCAGTTGCCGGTTTGGCAAATGGTATGACAGCGACGCCAGCAAACCCTTCCGGGACCTGCCGGGATTTGCTGCCGTGCGCCAACCTCATGAAAATCAGCACAAAGCCGGGCATGACGCAATTGCGGCCTATGCCAATAATGACATTCCGGCTGCCGAAGCGGCCTTTGCCAGGATGGAGGCCGCAACGACCGATGTGCTTGCAGCCCTGAAGCAGCTTGCCGATGAAGCATCGCAAACAGTTTCAAAAAGCAGCACCTGACGGAAAAACCGGTCAACCGGGCTGACTGACCAGAACGCTACCGCCTTCGGGATCAGGGATGGCGCGGATCGGGCTTTTAAACACGGCCGACAACAAATCCGGGCGCATGACATCGTCAACCGCACCCTTTGCAACCATTTCCCCGTTTTGCAAAACAACAACCCGGTCGGCATAGGCCGTGACCTGATTGAAATCATGCAAGATCATCAGAACACCAACCTTGTTTTGATGGGCTTCGCGCCGGGCAACGCCAAGTAATGCATGCTGATGGGAAACATCCAGACCCGATGTCGGCTCATCAAGCAACAAAAACCGGTCACGATCCTCATGACCGTTTTTGGGAACCATATTGCGTTCCGGCCCATCCATTCCCCAGACCTGAACCAATGCACGGGCCAGATGCACACGCTGTTTTTCCCCGCCCGACAATGCCGGATAGGCACGGTCAGCAAGGTGATCGATATCGGCAAGCCTGATCGCATGACGGACCAGCTTCTGATCGAGTTGCCTGGTTGATATCTTGCGAAATGGTGCACGCCCCAGCGCAACCACATCGCGCACCGCAAACGGAAAGGTCATCGAGGCGGCCTGTGGCATCACGGCGCGTGACTGGGCCAGCGCCAATGCCGTGGTTTCCGTGATGTCCTGACCACTTTGCCGTATGGCCCCCTTGCTTGCCCGATATTCACCAGCCAATACCCTAAGCAGGGTCGATTTCCCCGCCCCGTTTGGCCCCAGCACGGCCAGTACCTCGGCCGGTGTGACTTCAAGCGAAATATCACGCAGCAAATAACGGCCACGTGCCACAAAGCTAACGTCTTGTGCCACCAAACTCATAGGCGACGCCTTTTCTTTTCGCGCATCAGCAATCCAAGGAAAAACGGCCCGCCGACAATCCCGGTCACAAGACCAATCGGCAGTTCGGCCGGAAGAACAATGATCCGTGCCACCGCATCGGCCCCGGTCAGCATGATCGCCCCGCAAATTGCCGATGCCGGCAGGACATAACGGTTATCAGGCCCGGTAACCAGCCGCACCAGATGCGGCGCCACCAGCCCGACAAATCCGATAATGCCCGAAACAGCCACGGCTGCACCGACGACAAGGGCCGTTACCACCGTTGCCCGGCGTTTGAGATGTTCGACCTCGACCCCAAGATGGCGTGCTTCGGCCTCACCCAGTAAAAACAGGTTAAGCGGCGTGCCAAGCGTCATCAGATAGGCAATACCCAGTGCCATGATGATCAGGGCCGGGGTATCAGTCGGGCCGTTCCCGGCAAGTGCCCCCATCTGCCAGAAGGTCAGGCTGCGTAACTGGGCGTCATCGGCCATATAGGTAAAGACACCGACACCGGCAAAGGCCATCGCATTGATGGCAACCCCGATCAGCAACATGATTGCGGCATCTGTCTGGCCATCCTGACGTGACAGAATTCGGATGAAGGCGGTTGCGATCACCGCCCCGCCAAAGGCCGCGACCGGAACACCATAAGGCCCGACAACCGGATAATAACTGCCCAAAATGATATGGCCGGTCACAATCATTGCAACCGCCCCCAGGGCCGCACTGGCAGATACCCCGATGATGCCCGGATCCGCGATCGGATTGCGAAACAGACTTTGCATCACCGCCCCGGCAAGACCAAGTCCCGCACCAATCACAATCGCACGCGCAATCCGGGGCAACCGCAAGGTATCAAGGACCCGCGCATCAAATGCATCAATGCCGACACCTGCAACACCAATCCGGTGCGCGATATGCGCAACCACATCACCAAGTTCGATGCGTGCCCCGCCGGTACCCAGCGAAATGATCACCAGGACCAGCAGCGCAACCATCAAAAGAACCAGAACCATCACCGGCCGATTGATTTGCCAGTATTGCCGAAGCGATGTTTCCACCTGCCTCACAGACTTCATTGACCGTGTTCTTGTTGATGAAGGGATTTCGCCACATCACGGATTTCTGATGCCGATTCCGGTCCGAAACCAAGAATGGTCGAAGACGAAACCGTCAAAACCTTGCCATTGGCAACCGCCTTGTTCAGACCAAGAACCGGGTCGGTTTTCAAACCGTCCAGGCCACCGAAATGATCAACCGTCGACTGCGGCACCAGCACATAATCGGACTGATCCGCAGCGATGATTTCCGGTGAAACCGGTTTGAACCCGTCAAAGCTTGCCATCGGATTGGTCCCGCCAATCAGATCGATGATTTCTGAAGCCGTCGTGTGGCTTCCTGCCGACAGCGGTTTGCCATGGCCAACCGCCATCAGGAAGATGATGCTTGGACGTCCGGCTTCATCACGTGCACCAAGACCCGAAATATCGTCACGGACTTTCTGGATCAGTGACTTCGCATCTTCGTCGCGCCCAAGAGCCTTGCCCGCAACCGCGATTGCATCTGGCAGGTTCTTGATCTCGTCCAAAGACGGCAATTTGACGACCGGTATTCCCAGATTGCCAAGTTCCTGCAACACGTTTTCGGGTCCGGATTTTTCAACAGCAACAACAAGGTCGGGCTTCAGGCTGATGATCCCTTCTGATGCCAGTTGCCGCATATATCCAACCTTGGGCAAGGTCGGCACGGGATCGGGTCGAGTACTTGTGGTGTCGGTTGCAACCACGCTGTCCCCGGCACCAAGTGCAAAGACGATTTCAGTTGCCGGTGCACCGACAGTAATGACACGCGCCGGACGCTCGTCGGCATGGCTTGGCACAGCAAGACCGGCACAGGCCGTCAGGACAATCAGGAATGCGATAAAACGACGCATCAGTTACTCCGCAACAGCTTGTTTAGCGGCATCAAATCGCGGAAGTCCTTCCGCCAGTTTCTGCCAGGCAGGGTTTTCGGGTTCTTTTGGTGCGCGTTCACCACAGAAGATCGCGAAGTTGTTAAGGTCCGCGTCATACAATTCAACAGTGGTCACCACACCTTCGCGGATCGGTTTGCGCACGATCCAGGCTTCGGCGATCTTATCCATGCGCAGATGCATGGTGAAACGCGGGTCCATGACATTGATCCAGTCCCCCATTTCACGGATGGTGTTCACGGGGCCGGTGTGAATCTGGATCGCACCGGCATTGCCGACAAACACCATGATCGGCAAACCGCTTTCGGATGCCGATTCCAGCATGGTTTTAAGGGAATCGTTGGTCAGTCGTTCGGCAAACTCGGTGCCGACAAGACGCATGCCCTGCTGACGCCCGACATTGAAATCCTTAAGCAGACCGTGGAACTGATGCACATCGGTCATTTTGCGCCAGTGGGCGCGCAGGTTCTCGACATCGACATCTTCATCCTTGCGGGTCACGGCCTTGGGCAATGGCGGAAGGGTCTCGATACCCGGTTGCTGATTCCCGGCACGGAATTCGGCAACCAGCGCCTCGTAACCCGCTGCGTTTGAATTGTCGGTCAGGAAAATCTTGTGGATCGCTTTGCCTTCATGATCGAAGAACTGCAAACTGCGGCGACGCCCTGCGCGCGGATTGTTGGTTTCAACCGCAAATCCGTGCCCCCAGCGCCCCAAAAACAGGCGAAGGTCCACATCCCCGTTCAGGACAAGGCCCATTTCGCCATTGATGCTGACCTTGCCAAAGGTTCCGATCTTTTCATGAACAACACTGGGATTGCGGGTCAGGATCTTGACCTCGCCCAGTTCTTCAAGGCGCTTGATCAGATCCCCCCAATCAGCATCCAGACGCACGACATTGTTGCCAATACCCGCTGCAACCAACTCACCTTCGGTCAGGCCAAGCTCGGCTGCGATATCCACCGCATAGCCCTTTGCCTCCCCGGCAGAAAAAGCGGACCAGGCTTCAAGCGGTGTTTTGAAATTGTTTTCACTCATGGCGTTTAAATACCTCCTCAAAGATCAGACGATGCAAAAGCTGCATCGTCTGATCCCGTGACATCAGAATTTCATGCTTGCGGAAATTTTCAGATTGCGGCCCGGCTCATAGAGGCCCTGATCAGCTGTCTGATAATTGTGATCAAGAATGTTATCGATCCCGGCATTGACGGTCAGGCCGGGCACTGTTTCATGCGCATCCCAGCTGACAAAAACGTCAAAGGTTGCATATCCCGGGACCTCGCTGCCCGATGCGATCCGGGTCAAACGATCAACCAGATTGGCCCGTCCACCAAGCTCGACACCATGATCCTGGAAACGATAGCCGCCTGACAACGCAACCTTGTCAGCGGGAATGTCGGAAAGATTTGCACCCGTGCGGGTATTTTCCCCGCGAATGCGCGATGCAGCCAATCCGCCAAAGATCACACCGGTATCGTAAGTCAGCTCTGCTTCGAACCCTTGAATCTCGGCTTCGGGAACGTTGACGCTTTTGGTTTCCGAACTGCCAAACGTCGCACCTTGCTGTTCGATATAGTCTTCGATTTCGTTGTGGAAATAGGCGACCTTGGCGCGGAACGCATCACCATGTGTCAACAGATTGTCGGATTTGAAGTTCGTCCCGAATTCCCACGTTTTGGCCTTTTCGGCTTCGAGATCGGGGTTGGCGACAAAATTATTCCCCGGGAAATGATAGCCGCTTGCATACATTTCAGTCATTGCCGGCGCGCGGAACGCCTCGGCATAACTGACATAGGGCTGCATCCAGGATGTCAGGCGATAACTTGCCGAAAAGCGCGGTGAAATGGCGCTGTCTTCGCGGGCACGCTGCCCGTCCGCGGAAAGATCGTAGGAATCAAAACGAACCCCGGCGGTCACATCAAGCGCATCGGTCAGCGCCAATGCATTATCGACATAGACGCCATAAATGGTCATTTCGGCATCAGGAAACAGGTTGGAAACGGCGACACCGTTACGACGGCCTTCCTGGGAATCCTGATAGATTTCACCACCGACAGTCACCGCCAGATCGCGTCCCGCCAGATCAAAGCGCGATGTGTTGCTGCCATCCAGACCAATGGTATCAAGGGTACGTTCATCGTGACGACCGTCACTGACCCGTTTTTCATCCAGATCCGTGCGCATGCCATAGGCATTCAAATTGGCATCAATCCAGTCATTTGCGGAGTCATGGTAACGATAGCCAAGCACCATTGATGTTTCTTCGCTTTCGCGATTCACAAGATAGTTGCTGGTACTCAGTGCAGCACCGCTATCGGGTGCCGACGGCAGGCGATGGTCATCGTTATATCGCTGCACGGTCAGGGTCAGCCGGCTGGCATCATTGATGTCGATACCCCCTTTGAGCATCCCGTTAATGTAGTCATCATCGGTGTAGGGTTGCTTGTCGCCATCACCGGATTCAAAATTGCCCGTACTTTCGCGGGTCACGCTGACAAGAAGATCCGTGTTGTCAGTTGGACGGCCATACGCCATGCCATTGGTCGTCAGGCCGTGATCAACCGATGCGTAGCCAACCTTTACCCGCGCACCCAATGTCTGACCGGGATCAAGAAGATCGTTGGCATCTTTGGTGGTCAGGGCGATCACACCCCCCAGTGCCCCGGTGCCCTGCATGGTCGATGCCGCACCACGATACACCTCGACCGATTTCAGAACCTCCGGATCAAAGAAGAACCGACCCTTGTGACCGACACTCATATTGGCGCGTGCACCATCCACGCGCACAACAACCCGGTCACCGGTCAATCCGCGAATGATCGGTTCCTGTACGGTGCTGCGCGGACCACCATGAATTTCAACCCCCGGCATTCCGCGTAAAATATCGGAAAGATCAGATGCCTGACGGCGTTCAAGTTCTTCTTCATCCACCACAGAAATGGATGCCGGGGCATCAATAACCGACGTTTCCAGTTTGTTGGCGGTAATCGTGATGGCATCAAGTGCGACGACGGCGACTGTTCCGGTTTGCGCGGAAGTTTCCGCTGTCGTTTCGGTTTCGGCCGGTTGGCCGGTTGTGGGCGATGCCGCGTCCTGGGCCTGGGCCGCTGTTGCAAGCGCAAATGTGGATACTGTCGCCATAAGCAGGCGCGCAGAATTGCTAAGAGCCATGATCTTCCCCTAAGGCAGCTTTTTTCCGATTTCGGCTGGCTGGCTGGCTTGTGCAGGGCACTGGCGCGCTGGCTGGCAAATCTGGTGATTTGATTGTCGGGCGTCGGGCGACGCCTATTTCGTAAGAATAAGTTTGTTGTTTGACGTCATGCGCAGGCGGTATTCATCCCCCTGATGAAGAATGATGATCTCGCGATCCATTCCCATCAGATCTTCCACCTGGATCTGTCTTGCCTGACCGGTTTTTCCCGGCTTTTCTGATTTGGCTGCGATGTCAGGCATCGCAAACTCCTTGTCCAAATGACACCTTAATTGATAATGATTTGCATTCTTATAGAATTTTGCGAAAACAAGTCAACTGCGCAATTGCGTCGAATTCGCAACTTACATCCCCAAAGCCGGCTCAATGTGAAAAAGGCCACATTTCCACACAGGAAATGCAGCCTCATGATCGGGATCAGGACCATTTTGGTCGTATAATTTGCGCGCTCAGGCTTCGCCGATTTTGTCTGGTGACCCGGCACGCATCGATGCCACAAGCTGAATCGCCACGACAACAAACAGGAAATAAAGCGCGACCTGCCAATCCCCAAGCAGGTCGTGAAGAGCACCAAACAATACCGGGCCAATCGCCGCAAACAGATATCCGACCGATTGCGCCATGCCCGACAAACGTGCCGATGTTTGCGGGTCCGCACCGCGCATCCCCACCAGGGTGAGTGCAATACTGATCATGCTGCCCTGCCCCAGACCAAGACATACCGCCCATACATAGGGAAGTTCGGTTGTGGCAAAAACGAACCCGGGAATGGCGATGATCAACGGGATATGCAACACCAGCATTGCCAGCTTCTTGTTGGCAATTTTCGAATAGATCAGCGGTGCGGCAAAGGCTGCGGGAATCCCAAATACGTTAAAGATCGACAAAAGTGTCGCGGCCTCGGCCTCGGTGATTCCGTGATCAATAAAGACCTTCGCAAGCCATGCGACCCCTGTGTAAAACATCAGGGACTGACAACCAAAGAACAGGGCAAGCCACCAGGCTTCTACATTTTTCCAAAGCGATATTTTGGCCGTCAATGCCGGTGCAGCAGCCTTGTGCCGGTATCGCAGCATCGGCAACCAGCACACAAAGGCGATTGCCGCAAACACCGCCCAAACGCCAAGCGACCAGCGCCAATCCCCGCCGGCTGCATTGCGGATCGGAATAGAAATGAATGCAGCGACGGTGGCCCCGGTTGACATGGTGAAGGTATAAAGGGCTGTCACAAAAGCCACATGGGTCGGAAAGCTCCGCCGCACCAGTGACGGGGTAAGAACATTCATCACCGCGATCGCCGCACCCAGAATGATGGTCCCGATCACCATGATGTCATAGGCCCCGCTGGCCCGAAGCCCCTGCCCCACCGCAATGAACAGCAACATGGTCATCAAGGTTGCCTCAAGACCGAATTTCTGGCCCAGACGCGGCGCAAAGATCGACAAGACACCGAAGCTCAGAACCGGCAATGTGGTCAACAGGCCAAGCTCCGTTCCCGAAAGAGACAAATCGGTGCCGATAATTTCGGCGAGCGGGCCAAGCCCGACGATGCTTCCACGCATATTGGCCGCCAAAAGCAACACAGCCAGCAAAAAGCCGATATGCGCACCAAGGCGGTTAAACCCGCGTCCCGCATCATGGGCTGGATCGGTGGTCGGGGCAGTTTTGTCAGTCATCGGAAAACTCCGTCTGGATCACACACGATCCGCGTTACGTCGTGATGGTGGCACGATCTGATCATCTTGATTACAGGTTGGAAGAACCCGTTCTTTATCCAAATGCGGTAACACCCCACAAAACCCGAAGGGCGATCAGCACAAACAGAATGGCGATAATTCGTTCAATCCAGGCAGCATGATCGCGCAGCCATGGCAATACCGCACCATGGGACAAACCGATCGCCACCAGGCAATACCAGCCCGCATCAATTGCCGCTGCGGTAAATGCCAACAGGAACTTGCCGCTCCATTCGAATTCGGGGGATACAAACTGGCTAAACAAGGCCAGGAAAAACAGCGCGATCTTGGGGTTGAGAAACGCGATCATAAACCCGTCACGCGCCGCCTGCCCGATTGATCCGGAAAGCTTGGCTGTGCCGTCAACATTGAACTTTGCTCCTGATCCTGCCGCACGCCATGCCTTGATCGCAAGCCAGATCAGATAAAGCGCCCCCAGAATGCTGACTGCATTGTGAAATACCGGTACGGTCTGAAACAGGATGCCAAGCCCGGTCATGGTGATCACGGCATAAAAGCCGATACCAAGACCATGCGCCAATGCACAGGCGAAACCTGCCTGACGGGACTGCCCGACCGAATAGCGCAGAACAACAGCCAGGCTCGGCCCCGGGGTCATCGCCCCCAGAACACAAATGGTTGCCACAGACAACCAGGCGGCAAAACTCATGACGTTTCCTTTTGGTGGCGCGGGCTTGGGTCCCGCCTTGTTTGCCTGCAAAGCTATATACTTGGCAGAACCGTTTCAACGGAAATGAAGTGTCGCTATGATGCCCGACTGCGCCACCCTGCACATGACCGGGAATTCCCCGCAAAAGACGGTTTCAAACGATGTTTCTGCTGCTTAAAAACGCCAATCTGTTCGCCCCTGCCGCACTCGGGATCAATGACATCCTGATCTGTGGTGAGAAGATTATCGCCATTGCCCCTGATCTTGTGGTCTCGGTTCCGGCCGAAATCAGGACGATTGACCTTCGGGGAAAAACGACAGTACCGGGCTTCATTGACGGTCATGCACATCTGATTGGCGGTGGCGGTGAAGGCGGATTTGCCACCCGCACCCCCGAAGTGGCGATTGGCGACTTGATCGAAGCCGGTATCACGTCAATTTGCGGGTTGCTGGGCACGGATGCCGCAACCCGCCATATCGCGTCCCTTTATGCCAAAACCAAAGCCCTGCGCACCGAAGGCCTTTCGGCCTGGTTCTTTACCGGCGGGTATCGTGTTCCATCGCCAACGCTGACCGGAAATATCGGCGATGACGTCACATTCCTTGATGCCTGTATCGGCCTTAAGACCGCAATTTCGGACCATCGCAGCAGTCAAAGCACCGTTGACGAACTGGCCCGCATCGCATCCCAATCACGTATTGGCGGCATGACATCGGGAAAATCCGGCGCCGTGGTCGTTCATCTTGGCGATGGCGACGGCCACTTTGATCCATTGATCGGGGTGGTTGAAAATACTGAAATCCCGATTGGTCAGTTCATTCCAACCCACGTAAACCGCAAACGTGCCCTGCTCGATGCGGCAAAGGATTGGGCCAAACGTGGTGGCAATATCGATTTCACAACCGGGATTGATGCCGAAAGCGATCCAACCGGGTCGGTCAAGACATCAGCCGGCATTGCAGAATGCCTGGCAGATGGCGTGCCCCTTGATCGTATTTCCATGACATCGGACGGAAACGGTTCTTTGCCTGATTTCGACAAGAATGGCAAAATGATCGGGCTTTCGGTGGCCGGATTTGACACTGTCGGGCGTGAATTTGCCGATCTTGTCGAATCCGAAAAGCTTGATATCCCTACCGCACTTGCGCCGATTACCTGCAATCCGGCAAGGATGCTGGGGCTTGGCGGTTCAAAAGGGTACCTTGGGTGCGGGCATGATGCCGATATTCTGGTTCTTGATGATGCGCTGGCACCTGAAACGGTCATCGCGCGCGGCAAAGTGGCAATGATCGGCAAGGAACGGCTATTGCGTGGTACTTTTGAGCGATAAGTCCCCGGTTTTTTGAGAAAACCGACCATATATGGCATCAAACCGCCGCGTTACCGGGGTTTGATGCCTTTTTATTGTCATATCTGCCCGAATTATCCCCCAATAAGGTCAAACCTCTCTCGCAATTGTCGGTCACGATCCAGTCAGGAGACAGGCTTTCAAACGATCTGTTCCAATATGGCGGAAAGGACACGGGAAATGCGACAGGCAGCCATCGTCTTGGCCGTTGCAAGCGCATTGGGGCTTTCAGCTTGTAGCGGATTGAATGACCGAAATCAGAAAATGCTAAGTGGTGCCGCCATCGGTGCCGGTGTTGGTGCAGTCGGCACCGTTATCACGGGTGGATGCGTCACCTGTGGTGCCGTGATCGGCGGCGCGGTAGGTACCGGTGTCGGTTACATCATGCATGAAAACGAACAGGCCCGGAAATGATCGGAAAATCCATCATGATCGCTGCGGCACTGGGCCTTGCGATACCGGTCGGTTTTGCCGACATCGCCCGGGCCGATCCACCGCCATGGGCCCCGGCGCATGGCTATCGTGCCAAACACCATGATGGCCATGGCGACAAACATCACCCCAAACAAGGACCCGATCAGGACATCTTTGTATCCAATGGCAGCTATCTGCGCTGCAACCGCGACATGATCGGTGCGGTGATCGGGGCCGGGTCCGGTGCGGCACTTGGCTCAACCATCGGTAAGGGTGACGGTCGTACTGCTGCGATGATTGGCGGGGCAATTCTGGGAATGCTCGGCGGCTATAATATTGGTCAGACCCTTGATCAAAGCGATGTGGCCTGTACCGGATATACCTTGCAAACGGTGCCCGATGGGCGGCCGGTGCGGTGGCTTAATCCGGAGTCGGGGAACAGCTATAACGTTGTGCCGACAAGAAGCTGGCAAAACAGCGATGGCCGCTATTGCCGTGAATATACTGCAACCGCAGATATTGGCGGAACACCGCACGAAACCTATGGCACCGCATGCCGTCAGGCTGACGGATCCTGGCAAATTGTTTCCTGAATGTGCGGCGCATCCTTCTTCTAAAAACCTAATCACCAAACATGCAAAGACCCGGTATTTCCGGGTCTTTTTTTATATTCACCCCTTGAAAATACGCATCTTAAAATCACTTGAAATCAATGCCTTATTCGTTGACGAAGTGTCCATATCGTAATTTGATTTACGTTAACGTCACTTTGTATTACAGTCTGATCACAATCATAAGAAAAATACGTCCAAATGAGGGAGGCGTTCGTGGATGACATCCTCGAAACCGTAAAAGAAAAGCTGCCACAGCTTCGCGGACTTAATGCCGTTGTCGCATTTGATTGCGGCGATGACGGCCATATTGTTGTCGATGCCACCGGTGACGAGCCGGTCATCAGCGATGATGATCTTTCGGATGCGGATTGCATCTTGAAAATCAAAAAAGCCAACCTCGAAAAACTGATCGCCGGAAAACTTGACCCGATGCTTGCCTTCACGCTTGGCAAACTCAAAATCAAGGGATCCATGGGAATAGCGGCAAAATTGTCATCCATGCTGGATTGACGCGGCCGGATGATCCGTTCTGCGGGGGAAACATGCGCCAACACAACTGGAAGCGCACCGTATCGGGGTTGATAGCAGGCATACTCGCCCAATCCGCCATTGTTTCAATGGCATCAGCAGGCGAGACCCTTAATTTTCGCGTCCTCAAGGACGGCGAACCGATTGGTCACGAGACAGTCGAAATCACACCGACAGATACGGGACATATCGTCAGGATAGAAACCCTGACCGATGTCAGCGTGCTGTTCCTGAAGTTCCATTACGACCATCAGCGCACCGAGATTTGGCAAAACGACGCGCTGGCTTCGGTCGAAACCACCACCAATGATGACGGCACACACTATAGCTGGCAGGCAAGCTATGATGGTGATTGTTACCAGCTTGTCGGCAAGGGTGTCGGAAAACGCGACGCATGTGACGGTGCCTGGCCCCTAAGTTTGTGGTCCGAAGACGTCACAACCAAAACCAGCCTCTATAGCGTCATTGATGCCGAACCTTATGGCGTAGAAATCCGGAAGGTCGGCACAGAAAATGTAATGATCGAAAACCGGGAAACACCGGCGACACATTACATCATGTCAGGGGATGTCCAGCGCGACCTTTGGTACGGTCCTGACAAAAAACTGCTGAAAACCAGCTTCAAACGAAAGGGTTACGACATCGACTTCATTCGGGTTGATGCGATGAGCCTTCACAAATAAAAGCGGGCGTTTCGAATTAAGAATTTGAAGCGTTTAAGATTAAGGGAGAAACTGATGTCAAAGCTCAAGATGAGCTGCCTCTGGGGGGCAGCTTCGGGTACTGCAATTTTGTGTGCATTGGCAACCATTGGCACTGCACACGCTTCGGGTTTCCAGGTCCGCGAAACCAGCGGCACACTGCAAGGGTCAAGCTTTGCAGGGATGTCGACACTGACCACCGATGCTTCCACAATGTCCTACAACCCCGGCTCGGTCGGACAATACACCGAGACAACATACAGTGCCGGCGTCACCGTGATTCGGCCAGTCGCAAAAGCGACCAATACTGTCGCAACAGATGGTGCACGTACAACCATTGCCCAAACTGGCGGCGGCTATAAGGACATGGCAGAAGATGCTGCTGTTCCGAACGCCCATGCAGTCTGGAAACTCAACGAACAAATTAATCTCGGTGTATCAATCACTGCCCCTTGGGGTCTGGTAACAGATAACGACTCAGATTTCGCAGGGCGTTTCTTTGGTACAACATCCAAAATCAAAACCGTCAATATCAAGCCCGTGATGGCGTATCGCTTTGACAACGGCCTGAGCATCGGAGCTGGGCCGCAAATTCAGCGTTTTGAAGCAAGATTGGACAAAGCTGTTCCATCTTTGGCCGGTGCCAAGACGGAAGGGAACTCATCGCTTAAAGGCGATGATATCGGGTATGGCTGGACAGCTGGCCTTAACTGGGAGCTTACCGACGCAACCCGCCTTGGTCTGTCCTACAATTCCGAAGTCGATCACAAACTCGAAGGCAAGATCAAGTTTGACAGCGCTGCGAAAGGCCTTCTGACCCCTTATACTGATCGCAATGCTTCGGCAAAGATCACAACCCCAGAAGCCATTGCATTCGGGATGTCCCACGATATCGACGATCAATGGACAATTATGGGCGACGTCCAATGGACGAACTGGAACTCGGTGAGTGAGCTGGTCTTTAACTATGACGGCCTAATCAACAGCAACCTTTCCACCAGCGGCAGCACAACCGAATATTACAACTGGGGATCGTCATGGTTCGGGGCACTCGGTGCACGTTACCAGCATGATGAAAACTGGGCCTTCACCGGGGGTATTGCTTATGACGAGACCCCGATCAAAACCCGCAACCGTAATGTGCGCTTACCCGATTCCGATCGTTATTGGGTATCGTTTGGCACCACCTACAAGGTTGCTGACTGGGTGGATGTGAATCTTGGATACACCCACATTTTCGCTAAGTCTGCACGGGTAGATCACACCTCTGCAGCACTTGGTAACTATGCAGCAGACTATGATGCAAAAGTCGACATCATCGCTCTGCAGGCGAATTTCAAGTTCTGATCTGCTATAATGCCTGGCATGGGGCGGCAATAGCCGCCCCGACCGGGTTGCTTTTTTTTGCCCGCAAAGTGACGTTAACGTAATGGAGTTAACGCAAGTGAACAAAGTAAACGTTCAAGAATCCCCTATCCTGATAAACGGCGTTGATGTCAGCACGCCCATTCAGACGCGTCTGGTTCACGAGATTTTTGATTCCGCGGCCAAGCGGTTTCCGCAACGCCCGTGTCTGGATTTTCTGGGAAGGATCTATGATTACAAAACCATCGCCGAGCAGGTTGATCGTGCCGCCGAAGGGTTCAAGCAACTGGGCGTGCGCAAAGGCGACAAGGTCGGCCTTTGCCTGCCAAACACGCCTTATTATGTCGTATGTTATTACGCGATTTTGAAATGCGGCGGCGTGGTGGTCAATTTCAACCCGCTTTATGCCAAGCGTGAAATTGCCTATCAGATCGAGGATTCCGGCTGTCGCATGATGGTGACGCTGAACCTCAAACAGATTTACCCCAAGGTTGCTGCCTGCCTGGATGAAACCTGTCTCAAACGCATTGTTGTTTGCGAGATGAGCGACATCCTTCCGCCGGTCAAAAGCGTTCTGTTTTCGCTGTTCAAACGCAGCGAACTGGCCGAAGTCCCGAATGATCTGCGTCATATTGCCTATGAGCGGGTCATTGGCTGCAAGCCGGTTGAAACTGTTGCCGATGTGTCGGTCGAAGATCTTGCCGTTCTGCAATATACCGGCGGAACCACCGGTCGCCCCAAAGGGGCAATGCTGACCCACGCCAATCTGAGCGCCAATGTCGATCAGTTGACCCGCTGGATGCCCGATGCTCATCCCGGACACGAAGTCACGCTTTGTGTTCTGCCATTTTTCCACGTGTTCGCAATGACGGTGGCACTTAATACTTCAATCAATCTTGGAGCAGAACTTGTACTGCATCCAAGGTTTGAACTCGGCGCGCTTTTGAAGTCGCTCGACAAGAAAAAGGTCACCATCTTCCCGGGGGTTCCGACCATCTATACGGCGATCAACAATTCGCCTGAAACACCCAAACACGATCTGTCACATATCCGGTGCTGCATTTCCGGTGGTGCCCCCTTGCCGGTCGAGGTCAAGCACCGCTTTGAAGACATCACCGGCTCGAAAGTGGTTGAAGGATACGGACTTTCCGAAGCCAGCCCGGTTTGCACCTGCAACCCGGTCAAAGGCGAAAACAAGGAAGGGTCCATCGGCTTGCCATTGCCGGGTACCGAAATCGAAATACGCTCACTTGCCAACCCGTCCCAGACCATGCCGGTCGGCGAGAAAGGCGAAGTCTGCATTCGCGGTGCACAGGTTATGCCGGGTTACTGGCAAAACAACGCCGCAACACAAGATGCCTTCATCGACGGATGGCTCCGAACCGGCGATGTCGGATATCAGGATGATCAGGGATATACTTTCCTTGTTGATCGCCTGAAGGATGTCATTCTGTGCAGCGGCTATAACGTATATCCTCGTGCGATTGAGGAAGCACTGTATCTGCATGAACAGATCGCCGAAGTCACCTGTATCGGTGTTCCCGACCAATATCGCGGTCAGGCCCCGAAAGCCTTTGTCCGGCTGAAAGATGGTGTCACCGATGTGACCCCTGATGATTTGCGTGCCTTTCTGGATGACAAAATTTCAAGAATCGAGATGCCCCGCGAAATCGAAATTCGCGAGGAACTTCCAAAAACCATGGTCGGCAAACTGTCGAAAAAAGAACTGGTCGAGGAAGAACGCCTGAAGCGAGAGGGAAAAGCGTCTTAGTTGCCGTGCGTTAGCGTCATCAAACACACACTGGAAAAAATCCAAGTGACGTTAACGTAAACTAATTGACGTTAAGATAAAAATATATACGATTAGGGGCGAAAAATGACCAAACTTGACGACCGGTTTTACACCGTTCCCGAACTGGCCAAGGATTTGGGGATCACGCCGCGCACCATCCGGTTTTACGAGCAAAAGGGCCTTGTAAATCCGCAGCGTGCCGGCACCACCCGGGTCTATACCCGCCAGGACCGCGCGAAGCTTCTGATCATTTTGCGCGGCAAACGACTGGGGTTCAGCCTGAACGAGATTGCAGATTATCTGGATCTTTATGGCGCGGATCCCACACAGGCAGAACAGATCAAAATGTTGCTGCGTCGTGTCCGGGGACGGATTTCCGATCTGGAGGAACAGCGCCAGGCACTGGACGTCACGTTGGATGAATTGCGCGACATCGAACAACAATCGATTGATGCGCTTGAAGAAAAAGGAATCAATCCGGATTCGTAACAAGATCCCCGGATCAGAGGACAGCTCAGGAAGGAAGACATAGCCATGACCAACGCCGTTATTGCCGGATATGTCCGGTCGCCATTCACCCCGGCCCGCAAAGGGGCCCTTGCCAAGGTCCGTCCTGATGACCTGGCGGCACAGGTCGTAAAAGGTCTGGTCGAAAAGACCGGCATTGATCCCAAAGCAATCGAAGATTTGATTCTTGGTTGCGCCTTTCCGGAAGGTGAACAGGGCTTCAACGTTGCCCGGCTGGTCACCTTCCTTGCAGGTCTTCCGCGCTCTGTTGCCGGTGTCACTGTCAACCGGTTCTGTGGATCGTCGATGCAATCGATCCATCAGGCTGCCGGCGCAATTGCCATTGGTGCAGGCGAAGCATTTATCTGTGCCGGCGTTGAAAGCATGACCCGTGTCCCGATGATGGGCTTTAACCCGCTTCCGAACCCGGAACTTTATAAGACCATGCCCGAAGCCTATATGGGCATGGGCGATACCGCTGAAAACGTTGCCGCCAAATACAGCCTAAGCCGTGCCGATCAGGAAGCTTTTGCGGTCGAAAGCCACAAACGCGCGGCAAGCGCGCAGGCTGCTGGAAAGTTCGTTGATGAAATCATCCCGATCCAGACCAAGGATGGCGTTGTTTCCGAAGATGGCTGCATTCGTGGTGACACAACGGCCGAAGGTCTCGCAGACCTGAAACCGGCCTTCCGTGCTGATGGCGTGGTGACTGCAGGCACCTCATCGCCACTGACCGATGGTGCATCTGCGGTTCTGGTATGTTCCGAAGAATTTGCAGCCAAAAACGGTCTGACCCCGCTTGCCCGCATCAAATCGGTTGCGGTTGACGGTTGCCTGCCCGAAATCATGGGCATTGGTCCGGTTGGCGCGTCGAAAAAGGCATTGGCACGTGCCGGCCTGACATCGGCGGACATTGACGTTACCGAACTGAACGAAGCGTTTTCGTCTCAGGCAATGGCAAGCATTTCCGATCTCGGACTTGATGGTGCCAAGGTCAATATCGATGGCGGTGCATTGGCCATCGGTCATCCGCTGGGGGCGACCGGTGCCCGTATCGTCGGCAAGGCGGCAAGCATCCTGAAACGTGACGGCGGCAAATATGCGCTGGCCTCGCAATGCATTGGCGGGGGTCAGGGGATCGCGACCATTCTGGAGGCGATGTAATGACCACCATCAAACAGGTTGCCGTTATCGGCGCCGGTGTGATGGGCGCGGGGATCGCTGCCCATATCGCCAATTCCGGGACCCCGGTCCTGCTGCTTGATATCGTTCCCGACGGGGCAAAAAACCGCAACGCGGTTGCCGAGGGCGCGGTTGCCAAAATGCTGAAAACCGATCCGGCACCGTTCATGTCCAAACGGGTCGCCAAGCTGATCACATGCGGCAATATCGAGGATGATCTTGATAAAATCGCCAAATGTGACTGGATCATCGAGGCCGTCATCGAACGCCTTGATATCAAGCAGGATCTGTATCGCAAGATTGATGCCGTCCGCGCCAAGGGCTCGGTCGTGTCATCCAACACATCGACCATTCCGCTTGCCACCCTGATTGGCGGCATGGATGAAAGCTTTGCCCAGGACTTCATCATCACCCATTTCTTCAACCCGCCGCGCTATATGCGTTTGCTCGAGCTGGTTGGATCGGGTGTCACCCGTGATGGCGTTATTGACATGGTTGCCGATTTTGCTGATCGCAAACTGGGCAAGACTTGTGTCACCTGCCATGATGAACCGGGCTTTATTGCCAACCGTCTGGGTGTTTACTGGATTCAGGCTGCCATGGTCGAAGCCATGGATCGCAAACTGACCGTCGAGGAAGCCGACAGCGTCATTGGCCGCCCGTTTGGCATTCCCAAAACCGGTGTGTTTGGCCTGATGGATCTGGTTGGTCTGGATCTGATGCCCCATGTACAGTCGAGCATGGCGGGGCTTCTCGATAAATCAGATCCGTTCCATGCCATTTACCGCGAAAGTGAACTGGTCGGCAAACTGATTGCCGATGGTTATACCGGTCGCAAGGGCAAAGGCGGGTTCTATCGCCTGAACCGTGATGGCGGTGAAAAGATCAAGGAATCGGTTGATCTGCAAACCGGCGAATTTTCCAAATCTGAAAAGGCCCGCATCAGCAGTGTTCGCGCCGCTGGCAAGGACCCGCGCAAGATGATGGAAGCAACCGACAAGGGCGGTCAATATGGCCGTGCCGTTATGGGCAAAACCCTTGCCTATGCTGCCTTCATTGCCGAGTCCGCGGCAAACTCCATCCTTGATGTCGATGATGCGATGAAGCTCGGCTATGCATGGAAAACCGGTCCGTTTGAGCTGATTGACGCGATTGGTGTGGATACCCTGATTTCAATGCTGGAAGAAGACGGCATTGAAGTCCCCGCCCTGCTGAAAAAGGCTGCTGGCAAATCGTTCTACAAGGTCGAAGACGGTGAACTTTATTACCTCGGCTTTGATGGCGACTACACCAAGGTTACCCGCCCGGACGGCGTTCTTTTGCTTGAAGACATCAAACGCAAATCCGAACCGGTCGCCGGTAACCGTGCCGCATCGCTTTGGGATATTGGCGATGGTGTCGCCTGCCTTGAATTCCATACCAAGATGAATGCCCTTGATGCAGATGTACTTGGTGCGATCAAGACATCGATCCGGACTGTCAAAAAGCAGTTCAAGGCAATGGTGATCTATAACGAAGCCAGCAATTTCTCGGCGGGTGCGAACCTTGGCCTTGCCCTGTTTGCCGCCAATATCGCCGCATGGCCGGAAATCGAGAACCTTGTTGAAACCGGTCAGGAAACATACAAGGCGCTGAAATATTCGCCTTTCCCGGTTGTTGGCGCGCCAAGTGGCCTTGCCCTTGGGGGTGGCTGTGAAGTTCTGCTTCATTGCGATGCGGTTCAGGCGCACGGGGAAACCTATATCGGGCTGGTTGAACCCGGTGTTGGCCTGATCCCGGCCTGGGGCGGGTGTAAGGAAATGATCCGTCGCTGGACGGAAAATCCGAAATTCGTCAAAGGCCCGATGGCCCCGAGTGCCAAGGCGTTTGAAATCATCTCGGTCGCGACCGTTGCCAAATCAGCAATGGAAGCCAAGGAAAACCTGTTCTTCCGCGAAACGGATGGCATCACCATGAACCGGAACCGTTTGCTGGCCGATGCCAAGGAACGCGCGCTTTCGATGGTCGATGGGTACGAAGCCCCCGAAGAATTCACCTATCGCCTGCCGGGCGAGTCTGCCCGGGTTGCCTTTGAAATGGCCGTTGATGGTTTCCATCGTCTTGGCAAGGCAACCGATTATGACCGCGTGGTGGCCGGTGAGTTGGCCAAGGTTCTTGCCGGTGGTGACACCGACGTGACCGAGGAACTGTCCGAAGACGACATTCTTGAACTGGAACGCGAAGGTTTCATGCGTCTGGTCCGCAACGAAGGCACCATGGCCCGGGTGGAGCATATGCTTCTGACCGGCAAGCCGTTGCGCAACTAACCGGTCCAGGAGGAAAAGTAAAATGGCTGAATATAAAGCACCCCTGCGCGACATGCGCTTCGTCCTGACCGAGCTGTTTGATTACAACGATATCAATCAGTTGCCCGGTTGCGAGGATTTCACCCCCGACGTCGTTGACGCCGTTCTCGAAGAAGCCGCCAAGGTCTGTGAAGAAATCCTGTTCCCGATCAACCGGTCGGGCGATGAGGAAGGCTGCACCTGGGATGACGGCGTTGTCACCACCCCCAAAGGGTTCAAGGAAGCCTATCAGACCTTTGCCGAAGGCGGATGGACCGGCATTGCCTGTGACCCGGCCTATGGTGGTCAGGGCGCACCGAAATCGATCAATGCCCTGGTCGAGGAAATGATTTGTTCGACCAACCTGTCATTCGGGATGTATCCGGGCCTGTCATTTGGCGCCTATGCCGCCATGCATGCCCATGCATCGGACGAACTTAAGGACAAATACCTTCCGAAAATGGTCGAAGGCACCTGGTCCGGGACCATGTGCCTGACCGAACCGCATTGCGGCACCGATCTTGGCATCATCAAGACCAAGGCTGATCCGCAAGGTGACGGGTCCTATGCCATCACCGGCACGAAAATCTTCATCTCGGCGGGTGAACATGACCTGACCGAAAACATCATCCATCTGGTTCTGGCCAAGCTTCCCGATGCGCCCAAGGGCACCAAGGGTATTTCCCTGTTCCTTGTTCCGAAATTCATGGTCGGTGACGACGGATCGCTTGGCGATCGAAATGCGGTCAAATGCGGTTCCATCGAACACAAGATGGGCATCAAGGCATCTGCCACCTGTGTCATGAATTTTGACGGCGCAATCGGCTATCTGGTCGGTGAACCCCATCAGGGCATGCCCGCCATGTTCACCATGATGAACCAGGAACGCCTGTCGGTGGGTATTCAGGGACTTGGTCTTGGCGAAGCCGCCTATCAGGGCGCGCGTGCCTATGCCAAGGACCGCCTTCAGGGCCGTGCTCTGACCGGTGCAAAATCCCCCGACAAGGCCGCTGATTCCATCATCGTCCATCCTGATGTCCGCCGCATGCTCCTGACCGCGAAGGCCACCAATGAAGGCTGCCGTGCGATGGGCATGTGGGTTGCCCGTGCCCTTGATACCGCCAAACATCATGAAGACCCGGTCAAACGCGAAGAAGCCGACGAATTCGTCCAGCTGATGACCCCGATCGTCAAGGCACTGTTCACCGACTGGGGCTTTGACAATACCAACCTTGGTGTGCAGGTCTTTGGCGGTCACGGTTACATCCGCGAATGGGGCATGGAACAATATGTCCGTGACGCCCGTATCGCCCAGATTTACGAAGGCACAAACGGTATTCAGGCGCTTGACCTTGTCGGTCGTAAAATGCCGACCAAGGCCGGCCGTTATCTTCGCCGGTTCTTCCACCCGGTTCAGGAATATATCGAAGCCAATGTCTCCAAGGACGGCCTTGGCGACTTTGTCCAACCGCTGGCAAAGGCGTTCATGCGCCTGCAACAGGCCACGGGTGAACTGGCACAGCGCGGCATGAAAAACCCGAACGAAGCCGGTGCCGCCGCAACCGAATTCCTGCGTCTGTTCGGTCTGGTGGCAGTTGGCTTCATGTGGGCCCGGATGGCCGAAGTCGCATTGGCAAAACAGGATGACGACCCGGACGGCTTCTATAAGGCCAAACTGATCACGGCAAAGTTCTATATGGAACGTATCCTGCCGCAATCAGGTGCCCTGTTCAGTCAGATGATGTCAGGGTCTTCGACCATGATGGCACTCGACGAGGAGCTGTTCTGATCATGGCTGCGGGCCGCATAAATCGTCAGACCACATCAGAAAACGGAGACATGTCGTGAACCTGATTTTCCGGCTGATCCGTGTGGTGATCCTGTCGCTGTTGCGGCCCCGCCTGCATCCGCTTGATCCATCCTGCCTGCATTTCCGGGCATGGCCACTGGATCTTGATATCAATGTCCATATGACCAATTCGCGCTATTTCGCGCTTATGGATCTGGGCCGGACCGAACTTATTGTCCGCAATGGCATCGCCAAACAGATGTTGAAACGCAAATGGCAACCGGTGGTGTCGGGATCAACAATGCGGTTCAAGCGCGCGATCAAGCCGTTCCAGAAATTCGCCGTCGAAACCCAGGCACTCTATTGGGATGACAAGGGGTTTTATCTTGAACAACGCTTTGTTTCTGATGGCAAAACCCTGGCACTTGGCGTGGTCAAGGCCGTGTTTGTCGGTCCGGAAGGTATCGTCACCCCGCAAGAAGTCTGTCGTCGGGTGGGGGCGGACCAGAATTCGCCTGTCATGCCCGACTGGCTATCGGGCTGGCCCGATATGGAAAGCGCAATAGAAGCCCGGCTTGCGATTTAATACCGGCCCAATCCCCGATAGCGGGAACAAAAAAAGCGGCAACCCCGCGGGAGGAAACCACATGACATCGACCGACGCCGTATTGCTGAACATCACCGATGACATCGCGACGATCACGCTAAACCGGCCAGACCGGATGAATGCACTTGATCACGCAATGATCGCCGGTTTCTCCGATGCGCTCGACAAGATCGAAGCTCAAAGCAACCAGATCGGTGCTGTGATCCTTGAAGGATCGGGTGGCACCTTTATGGCAGGCGGTGATGTCAAATTTTTCTATCAGATGACGCAATCATCTGCCGAGGAAACCCGTTCGGTGATTGATGCCATGATCAGCCGCGTGCATGACATTGTCATCCGCCTGACCGCCCTTCCCTGTCCGGTGATTGCCAAGCTTGAAGGTGCGGTTGCCGGGTTTGGCGTCAGCCTGATGAATGCCTGCGATCTTGCCATCGCTGCGGAAGAAACCGTTTTCACCCTGGCCTATATCCATATCGGCACCTCGCCCGATGGCGGTTCGACCCATTCGCTTACCCGGTTGGTCGGCATGAAAAAGGCCAAGGAAATTGCCCTGTTCGGTGATCGTTTCGGCGCGGACGAAGCCCATGATTGCGGCCTGATCAACAAGGTTGTGCCCGCCGATCAACTGGCATCGGCGACGGCGAATTATGCAGCCCGTCTGGCATCGGGTCCGCGTGGTGCCATTGCACGTACCAAGGCGCTTCTGAATGCCGCCCCCCAGGCAACCCTGACAGAACAACTGACAGCCGAAGCCAAATCATTTGCCGAATGCGCCATCAGTGCCGATTTCCGCGAAGGCGTTACCGCCTTTGTTGAAAAACGCAATCCGCGCTTTGGCAAATCATAAAAAGAACCCAGGGAAATAAACGATGACTAGTCTTAAAGGCAAAACACTGTTCATCACCGGTGCATCGCGCGGTATCGGCAAGGAAATTGCCCTTCGCGCAGCCCGCGAAGGTGCCAATGTCGCGATCATCGCCAAAACCGATGAACCTCACCCCAAACTTCCCGGCACGATCCATTCGGCTGCTGCCGAGATCGAGGAAGCGGGTGGCAAGGCCCTGGCCCTTAAGACCGACATTCGCGACGAAGACCAGATTGCCGACGCTGTTGCCAAAACGGTCGCAACATTCGGTGGCATCGATATCCTGATCAACAATGCCAGCGCGATCAATCTGACCCCGACCTTGCAAACACCCATGAAGCGGTTTGATCTGATGCATCAGGTCAATACACGGGCGACTTTTGCCTGCGCACAGGCCTGCCTGCCGCATCTTTTGAAGTCGGATAACCCGCATATCCTGACCATGTCGCCACCGCCCAACCTGTCACCACAATGGTTTGCTAATCACACGGCCTATACCATTTCGAAATACGGCATGAGCCTGGTCACCCTTGGTCTGGCGGCCGAATTTGCTGATGACGGGGTGGCCGTCAATTCGCTTTGGCCGGTTACGGTGATTGAAACCGCCGCCCTTAATATGATCCCCGGTCTGGAACAGGGCCGCGCGCGCACCCCGCAAATTCTGGCCGATGCCGCGCACGCCATCCTGACCGCGCCCGCACGCGAAGTGACCGGCGGCTTCTTTACCGATGAATCCGTGCTTGAAGCCATCGGAATTACCGATTTCGAACCCTACAACCTGACACCGGGCAAGGCGCCCTATCCGGACTTCTTCCTTGAGCTTGATCGCAACGGAAAGAACGATCCCGCGGTTGTAGGGCTTCTTGAAAAACTGGGCCGCTTTCACAAAGCAGCCTGACGATTTGGCGTCGGGGAAGTGTGTGTCCCGGCGTCTGGTAGGGGCCTGATTTGACGAGCGTGGAAACCCCACACGGAAAATCGGGCTCTCTCGCCCGCTGAACTAAACCCGCCCTTTTGGGGCGGGTTCTTTTTTTGAAAATCTTTGGCCGATACACATAAAGACACCGCCAAATTGCTGGCGGTGTCTACCTTCGCAAAACGCATTAACGTTGAGGGTAAAGATGAAAAAGCGTGGGCGAAGGATTTACCGGGTTACGATGCCCGGCGTTCGAGTGCCCGTTTTTCCAGTGTCTGGCGCGGCATCTCACAGGCCTTAAGGCTGGGTGTCGGCAGCATCATCTGAACCGAAAGTGCCATGGCAAGATCACGATGATCACCATCCTGATCAAGGAACCGGCTCGACCAGATGCCGTCACGGTTTGCCGACAGGAAAGCGCAGCGCAACATGGAAAATGACGCCGATCCATAGCAATCCTGCTGACCGGTTACACGGGCAAGCCATCCGGCAATCGCATCATGTGCGGCCTGATCGAGGATATCCTGCATGCTTGCCCGGTCATGACTTGTGACACTGTCTGCGGCCAGCGCATCGCGCAGGGCGTTGATCAGACGCTGATTGGCCTGTGCATCGGACATGATTCCAAATGACCGAAGCCAGGCGCGTGCTGTGTCTTCGATCAGACGGGTCATTGCGGCCGACTCAAATGCGGCATAGGAAAAACCCTGTGATGCAACGGTCATATCAGTCATGTGTTTGGCCCTCCGGGCAGTAAACGATCATCGGCGATTAACGCTTCGTTAAGGATAAGCATCGCTGAAAAAACGCGGGATAATTTGCTCGAATCTGGGCGTTTTTGTGGCGCACAAGATTCTTTTAAAACAATTGGTTAGACAAAGCGCTTTTGAAAATCAGGACCCGTTGACGTCCCGGCCCGCCATGATCTGGTCAAGCGGTTTGACCGGCCAGGACAGGATCAGGATTTTTTCATCACGTGTCAGACTTTCAATGCCCAGCCGGGCAAGCTTTTCATAGATGATGCCGATCTCGATCGTGGTCCGCGCATCGGGTTTGCGGACCGGAAGCAATGCCGAATGCAGGGCATTGGCATACGGGTCCTCGATCAGCCGCATCAGCCCATCCTTGACGTCCCCGTCGGCCAGCTCGGCACTGATCCGGGCCAGACCGCGCAGTTCATCGGGGCTGTCATATTCTTCCGGTGTCAGGAAAAGCTTCATCCGGCGTGCGGCCTTGCCGATTGCAAGACTGCTCGAATAATGGGTCAGCCACGGCGACAGAACCAGACCAGCCAGAATCGGCGACAGCCACCAGAAGAACGCCGTATCGACAAAGACGGCAACCGCCCCCCAGACCAGACCGATGACAATGATCGTCCGATGGGTTTTAAGCGCCGCCTTGAACGGCACACCCGCATCGTCACGTTCCTGCGCATCCCAGCCAACCTGATTGCCGGTCAAAACCGAAAACACGAACTGGGAATGCAGCATCATCATGATCGGGGCCTGCAAGGCCGAATAGATCGTTTCGAACAAGCCACTGAACAGAACCATGACCCCGCCATACTTTTTGCGGTCACGGCCCAGACACACCATCAGGATCGAGATGATTTTCGGCAAAACCAGCATCCCGATGGTAAAGATCAGCAACACCAGCATCTCGAACGACCGGTCCACCGGCCATTGCGGGAACATGGTGAAATGCCCCGGAAAGAAGCTGTAGGTCAGCTGCGTGTTTTGCAGCGTCGCAATGGTCGAACTCAGCAACAGCAACAGCCAAAGCGGCGATGACACAAAGCTCATCACCCCCATAAAGAAGTGCAAACGACTAAGCGGTTTGAAACCCGGTGCGACCATCAGACGCGCATGCTGCATATTGCCCTGGCACCAGCGACGGTCACGGATGGCAAAATCGATCAGGTTGGGCGGCAATTCTTCCCAGCTGCCTTCCAGCTGCGGGATCAGCCAGCACCGCCAGCCTGCCTTGCGCATGAAGGCGGCCTCGACGAAATCATGGCTCAGGATATGGCCACCCATCGGCGGTTTGCCCGACAGAACCGGAAGCCCGCAACATTCAATGAACGCCTTGGTGCGAATGATCGCGTTATGGCCCCAATAGTTCGAACTGCCCATGCACCAGAATGATAAACCGGCCGACATGGTCGGACCATGCACACGCGAAATGAACTGCAAGATGCGGGCAAACAGGGTCTGGCGACCGGTCGGTTGCGGCGGGCTCTGAATAATGCCGGCATCCGGATTGTTTTCCATCAGATAGGCCATATTCACCATGGCCTCACCCGACATCACACTATCGGCATCAAAAACGATCATGTGATCGTAATTGGCCGCATAGGTTTCGCAGAATTCCTTGAGGTTGCCCGATTTGCGTTCGGTGTTTTCCGGACGGCGGCGGAAGAAGATTTTCCCGCGCGCATTCAAATCCGTACAGGCCTTTGCCCATGCCAGTTCCTCGGCGATCCAGATATCGGGATCGCGGGTATCAGACAGAACAAAAAAGTCAAAGGCATCAAGCTCGCCGGTTTTGGCAAGACTTTCATAACTTGCACGCAAACCGGCAAAAACCCGGTTGGGGTCCTCGTTATAAACCGGGATCACGACAACGTTTTTGGAACGCAGCGGTCCCTTGCGCACGATCGGTTTCAGGCGCTTTAATGTGATGGCATCAAGCTTGAGCCCGCGCAGGATCAACCCGACAATCCCGGTAAAGAACGAAAGCGAAATCCAGGCAAAGTTGATGGTAAAGAATGCCACCACCACCATTTCCATGATGGTCAGCTGATCGGCACCCAGAACATCTGTCATCAGCCATGCGGCATAGGCCGTGGCAGCAATCGACGCTCCGAACAAAAACAGACGCCGCTGACCAACACCGGGGCCACGTAACTGGACCGTCGGATCATACTGGGTCTCTGAAATGTTTTCGTTTCTATGGTCAGACTTCTGACTCATCTGCATCTACCTGAATGTCGCATCTGTGTGAACGGCACGGTCCGGAAAATCCGGGATCAAAAAACCCACGGCATGGTCCAGGTTTCACTAAGGACCCTGTCCTTGTGAAGAAGAAATACCCGAAGGTTGCTTGAACGCGCCTCGCCATCATTGACCAGATCAAAGAACACGCGCACACCGCCGTTTTCCGAATCCGGCATCACACGGATGTTTTCAATCTTGCCTTCGGACGCGCTGACATCTGCCCGCATGTTTTTGGCATCGCCAATGAAATAATCCAGATCACCACCGGCAAAATTCAAGACGAACCGGGTACGACCGGCATCATCATCGCCCTGGGATGCGATGCGCATGATCCGCGTATCGGTCGCCTGGGCCAGATCGTGCAAACCGCCGCCATCACGGGTCGCTGTGATGCTGTATTCAATTTCCATCTCGCCACCGGCCACCGGTTTGGTTTCCGGCACCCAATAGGCAACGATATTGTCATTGGTTTCAGACGGGCTTGGAATTTCCACCAGTTCGACATGGCCCTTGCCCCAATTGCCTTTGGGGGTGACCCAGTAACCGGGCTGGCGATCAAACCGGCGTTCAAGATCCTGGTAATGATCGAAATTACGATCCCGCTGCAAAAGCCCGAAGCCGATCGGGTTTTCATCCAGAAACGAGCTCATCTGTAGGTGAACCGGGTTATCAAGCGGTCGCCACAACCATTCGCCACGTCCATTATTGATCAGAAGCCCGTCACTGGAATGGACTTCGCCACGATAATCGTCAAAGGACCGACGACGCTGTTCACCAAACAGGAACATGCCGTTCAGCGGCGCGATACCGATCTTTTCGACACCATCACGGAAAAACAGATTGGCTTTGACATCGGCCTGACTGCGCGTGCCCGGATTGATTTCAAACCGGAAGGCACCGGTCACCCGCGCACTGTCAAGCAGGCCATAGACCGTAATCGTCTGATCGCCCTTTTTCGGCTCGACAATCCAGAATTCGCGAAATACCGGGATTTCTTCGCCAGTCGGGCCGGCAAGGTCAATGGCAAGTCCACGCGCCATCTGGCCAATCGATTGTCCTTCGCCCTGAAGACGGAAATAGGACGCACCGAGGAAGCGGGTCAGCTCATCGCTGCTGCCGACATTCGACAACGGATAGCGCAACCGGAACCCGGCATAGCCCTGGGTCGAGAAATCATTGCCCGAAAGGCCGGTCTTGCCGAAATCAAAAAGACCGGCAGAAAACGGAATGACCTGGATTTCACCGTCGCGCACCAGATTGATGGCGACCGGCACATCATACATGTTGCCCGGGTGAAACAGCTCAAGCGAGAAGTCCGAATTATCCGGATTGAAGAAGGCGCGCTGCGACTTGAAGCGGATCTGGTCATACGCATCCGAGCTCAGATTGGCCAGTGCATCGGGCAATTCACGATGCGGGTTTTCAAACGGCGCATTCGCAAGTGCACGTGCACGTTCAATCACCATGGCCGGATCAAACATGACCGGTGCGCTGACTGCCGGTTTCTGGCTGTCTGCCTGATCGGCATTATCCGCCTGTTCTTCGGATGTCTGTTCGGACGCCGCGGTTGCGTCATTGTCGGTCGCAGGCTGCGCGTCGGGGGTTGCCACCGGCGCAACGGGTTTGACCTGTGCCTCTGATGCGGGCGCGGGCGCAACTTCCGTATTGGCGGGCTGTGCCGCTGCCGGGTCATTTGACTGTGCCTGTGCCAGTAACGGGGTGCCAAACACGACTGTTCCGGTCGCGATTGCAACCAGAAGGACATGCTTTAAAACCAGCGCCGTGCGCCGCGGAAAATGATGCGTCATGCCTCTATACGCTACCAACCATTGGATTTTTTCGATTTGTTCAGTGTGCTTGTGCACAAAAAACAGGGCAGGAATGTGTCGCCATCAGGGAAAGAATCCGCAAAACCTGACAAGCCCCCCTGCCATAACTGATCGCTTTATACCTGTCGATGGCCTGTACGAAGCGTCATTTTTGCATGGGCTATCCCCCTGAAATGCGGCACTTTCCATCTTGACAGATGCCGGAAATCACAAGGGCCCCTGTATGTTGAGTCGTCCCGGCCATGCGCAAAGAAAAAGGCCGGCCCATTACTGGGCCGACCCTGCTTTCAGATGACTGCGAATGCCGATCCGAAAATCTGTTCTTTCATCAATAGCCGACGGCACATCCGTCCTTGCGCGGATCGGAACCCGCGATATATCCGGCCTCGGTCTTGGCAATCAGCTGGGCGCCGCCAAAACCGAAATTGGTGCTGTCTGGCGTTTCGACCTTGATCGCATGACCCTTGGCCTTAAGCGCATCGATAACTTCATGGCCAAGCGATGCTTCAACCGCAACATCAAGCCCCGACAGTGCCTGCCAGCGCGGTGCATCCACCGCGGTTTGCGGATCCTGGCCCCAAAGCTGGGTGCGCAAGGTCATTTGCAGATGCCCCTGGGCCTGCATCGGGCCGCCCATCACGCCAAAGCTCATGATCGGGTTGCCGGTATCGCTCATCAGGAATGCCGGAATGATGGTCTGGAACGGACGTTTTCCACCTTTGACAAGGTTGGGATGACCGTCTTTCAGGCTGAAACCGTGACCACGGTTTTGCAAGCTGATCGAAGTTCCCGGCACCACGACACCGGACCCGAAGCCCATATAGTTCGACTGGATGAACGACACCATCATGCCGTTTTCGTCGGCCGCGGTCACATAAACCGTCCCGCCATGCTTTGGCGCACCGGCCTTGAAATCCTGTGCCTTGTTGGCATCGATCAATGCCGCACGGGATTTCAGATAATCATCCGACAGAAGATGTTCGACCGTAACATCGGTCATGTAATCAAGATCGGCGACATAGGCCCGCATATCGGCAAAGGCCAGCTTCATGGCCTCGATCTCAAGATGCAGGGCCTCGGCCGAATCGGGCTGATAATCGGTGATATTGGTATGACGCAGAATGCCCAGCGCGATCAGGGCCGAAATCCCCTGACCATTTGGCGGGATTTCATGCAGTTTCACCTTGCCGAAGCTTTGTGAAATCGTGCCGACCCAATCGGCCTTGTGATTGCCAAGGTCATCCTCGGACAGGGCAGCGCCATGTTCCTTGGCAAAAGATGCGATCTTTGCGGCAAGCTTGCCACGATAGAAACTTTCACCTTTGGTTTCGGCAATGTCGATCAGGCTGTCAGCAGCGGCCTTGTTTACAAACAGCTCGCCCGCTTTGGGGGCCTTGCCATTCGGAAGAAACGCCTCGGCAAAGCCCGACTGCTTGCCCAGCAATTCCCCACCCTTTTCCCAAAGGGTGGCAATGATCGGCGAAACAGCAAATCCGCGCGATGCATATTCGATGGCCGGCTCAAACAGCTTTTCGAACGGCAATTTGCCAAATTTGTTGGAAATTTCCTGCCATGCGGAAACCGCACCCGGGGTGGTTACCGATTCCCAACCACGCTGGGGCATCTTGTCTGCGCCGGCAAACCGTTCGGGGTTCCAGGCCGCCGGTGCGCGACCCGATGCATTAAGCCCGTGCAGTTCCTTGCCATCCCAGATGATGGCATAGGCATCCGAACCAAGTCCGTTACCGGTCGGCTCAACCACTGTAAGGGCGATGGCCGACGCCAAGGCCGCATCGGCGGCATTGCCACCTGCCAGCAACATGCGCAGGCCCGCCTGTGCGGCCAATGGCTGGGATGTGGAAACCATGTTGCGCGCCAGAACCGGTGACCGGCGTGAGGCATAAAGCGCGTCATGACGAAGTTTCATAGGAGTCTCCTCAAAGCAGTGGCCTAGTCGCCATCTTGTTCATCGGTGGCAGGACGGTCTTTTCGGCGCATCTTGAGAACCGAACGGACGCTGAAAATAACAGACAGAACAGCAGCCGCCAGCAATACAGCCGAAATCGGACGGGTAAAGAATACCGTCCAGTCCCCGTCACTCATCAATGCACGGCGCAGGTTGGTTTCGGCAATCGGTCCAAGGATCACACCCAGAACAAGCGGCGCCAACGGATAATCAAGCGATTTCAGCCCGTATCCGACAAGCCCGATCGCACCAAGCAGATAAAGATCGGTTACCCGGTTATTGAGTGCAAAGGCCCCGATCACACAACAGATCATCACGGTCGGCACAATGAACTGTTTGGGAATGTCGGTCACCCGCAGGAACAGGCGCATCGACAGAACACAAACCACCAGCATCATCAATGATGCAACAACCATGGCAACGAACATGCCATAGGCCAGATCGGCATGATCCATGATCAGGCGCGGACCAACCGAAATGCCATGCACCATAAGGGCCGCCATCAGGATCGCATCAACCGCCGACCCCGGAATGCCCAGCGCAATCATCGGAATCAAACCGCCACCGGCCGTGGCAGAGTTCCCCGCTTCGGACGCGATCACACCATTTGGCGTGCCCTTACCGAATTCTTCCGGGGTTTTGGAGCTACGCTTGGCCTGATCATAGGCCAAAAGGTTGGCAATCGACCCGCCCGCACCGGGCAGTGCGCCAATAAACACACCGATCAGCGATGAGCGCACCAGATTGACCGGATGCATCAGAACTTCGCGCATCACAGCCCAGGTCTTGAATTCAATCACATCTGGGATCAGCGCGCCCTTGTTGTCATTCTTCCCATGGTCCTCGACTTCGCCCATCAGCTGACTGATGGCAAAAATACCGATCAGAACAATCAGGAACGGCAAGCCCGGCATCAGAATATCAGACTCAAATGTCAGACGCGGGCGCCCCATCATCGGGTCCGGACCGATCGTTGCCAGACCAAGACCGATGACACCGGCAATCAGGCCGCGCATCAATGAATTGCCGACCAGGCTTGCGACAATCGTCAGGGCAAACACGATCAGCGAAAAATATTCCCAGGGGCCAAGCTTAACCGCAATCAGCGCAAGTGGCGGGGCTGCAACAATCAAAATGATTGTGGAAATCACCGTGCCAAAGAACGACGCCCAGACACCAAGCGACAATGCACGTCCGGGTTCGCCCCCACGCGCCATGGGAAAGGCGTCAAAAGTGGTGGCCACCGAACTTGGCGTTCCGGGGATACCAAGCAACGCTGCACTGATCAGACCGCCGGTATAACCACCGACATATACTGACAACATCACCGAAACCCCCTGAAGCGGTTCCATGGTAAAGGTCAGCGGCAAGGTCAGAATGATGGCCATGGTCACGGTAAAACCGGGAATGGCCGCTGCAACGATCCCGGCAACGGAACCGATCAGCATGTAAATCAGGGTATCGAATGCGAAAACCTGATGGGCACCGGCAAGAAATGCATCCAACATGATCGTAAACTTCTGTTAGCCCGCGAACAGCATGCCGCGCGGGAGAAACACGTTAAAGACTTCGGCAAACAGCAGATTCAAGCCAACCGAGAAGATCAGGGCGGCGATCACGGACTGTATGACGGTCTTTTTCGAAATGCCTGCGATCATAAGTTGGCTGATCAGCAGAAAAACAAAGGTCGCCAGCGAAAAGCCGGCAAAGGGCAATGCGCCAAGATAGACAACCAGCAAGCCAAACAGCGCAAAGGATATCCGGCGGACCTTGACCCAGCTGCACAACGCTTCGCCAAGCGCGTCAAGCTGACCGGCCTTGCGGATATCAATAATCGCCCGGATGGCTGCAATCAGGCAAAGACCTGCAAGAACGCCAAAGACCAGCTGCGGGAAAGACCCGGCACCCAGCGGTTCCCAGCGCGAGGTCGGCAATTCACCTGCCCGCAGGGACAAATAAACCGAACCAGTTCCGAAAACGATATAGGAAACCAGCCGCGCAAATTCTGTTCTTGCACGAGAAGCAGCGGGTGCCGATGCACCCGCTGCTGCTGATTTCTCAGCCCCGTTCGTCATCCTGCGAGCTTGCCGACCAGACGGTTAACCGTGTCAGACAGCTTGCCGAGATATGCCTTGTAGGCATCCTGGCCAAGGAAGACCGGCTCGGAACCGACATTCTTGATTTTTGCGCGAACGTCTTCGTTCTGCATGACTTTTTCCAGATGTGCCTCAAGCGCATCTGCAACATCCTGCGGGGTGCCTTTGGGCAGAACAACACCGCGGGTCACAGCCAGATCAAGATCATGACCAAGTTCGGCAAAGGTCCGAACATCAGGCTCATCGGCGGTACGTTCCGGCATGCCGACAGCAGCAAAGATCAGATCGCCGTTTTCAACAAACTGACCAGCCGAGGAAACATCACCGATGGCAACATCGATATTGCCGCCAACCAGGGCACGGATACGCTGACCGGTACCTTCGTAACCGACATAGGAGAACTGGATACCAAATGCGTCTTCAATCATCGCCATATGAAGGTGCGGAACACCAGCAAGGGTAACACCGGCGCGAACCGCACCCGGATGATCCTTGGCAAAGGCGACCATTTCTTCAAAGGTCGAGAAGTTCTCGTTCTTCGAGAAGGTCAGATATTGCGGCGACGACGTCACCAGCGCGATCGGCATGAAGCTGTCCCAGTTCAGGTCGGTGATGCCCGTACCATTGGAAATCAGCAGGCCTTCGTGGATCTGCGAAATGGTGTAACCATCAGCCGGACGCTTTGCGAATTCTGCCAGACCAACATTGCCGCCAACGCCCGGCATGTTGATGACCGGAACAGCCTGACCGGTTTCTTCGGCAAGACCCTGTGCGACCAGACGCATCAGCGTGTCACTGCCGCCACCCGGACCCCAGGGAACGATGAATTCAATCGGTTTTTCGGGATAGTCCTGCGCCTGTGCAGGTCCTGCAATGGCAGCCGCCATCAGACCAGCGGCAACAGCAATCTTGCGGAACATGTCAATGCCTCCTGATAAATCTACTGGATCAATTAAAACCAATTATTTTTTGGTTCGTTCATTTTGTCGACATATTGTTGTCATCGTAACTTGGCATCCGCAACCCCAAAAACGCGAAACTACGTATTTTTCGCCATATTTATGGATTTCAGGCGCAAAATCATTGCCAAATGGATAGGACTGGCGTTACTACCAATAACATATAACCGTAAAAATTGGTTTGGATTGGTTCAAGATGATTGAAATCGAAGGCACCATGAGCCTTTATCTGATCTGGGGCGCTGCAATGCTGTTTGCCGGCGTTGTCGGCGGCATTATGGCTGGCCTGCTAGGCGTGGGTGGCGGGATCGTGATTGTCCCGGTGCTCTACCATTTTCTGACCACCATGGGCGTTGATGAATCGTTGCGCATGCAGGTCGCTGTGGCCACCTCGCTCACGACAATCATTGCAACCGCGATCTCGTCGACTCGCAGCCACTATAAAAAAGGTTCGGTCGATATTGCCCTTCTCAAACATTGGGGTCCGGCAATTGTCGTCGGGGTGATTATCGGCACCGCGATTGGTGGCCTTGCCGATGGTCGCGTCCTGACCATCGTCTTTGCCGTGGTGGCAATTCTGGTTGCGGCAAACATGATGCTGGTCAAGGACCGCGAAACCGACGAGGCCAAAAACCCGCCGAAATCGGTCTGGGCGATCCTGGGCGTCCTGGCCGGAAGCCTGTCGGCAATGATGGGAATTGGCGGGGGAACCATCTGTGTTCCGGTGCTCAATTTCCTGGGATATGACATTCGCCGCGCGGTCGGAACGGCTGCTGCGATCGGTCTGATCATCGCCCTTCCCGGGACCATCGGCTATGCGATGTCGGGGATCGGTGTTGACGGTCGTCCGCCATTTTCGATTGGCTATGTCAATGTTCTGGCGGCAGCCCTTTTGATCCCGATGACGGTTCTGTGCGCACCGATCGGGGCACGCATTGCCCACACCATACCGCGACGTGCATTGCGCATGTGTTTCGGCCTGTTTCTGGCCATCACATCATTGCGAATGTTCTATGATCTGATTAACTGATATCAGAAACAAAGACTTGCGATCCGAACCAGTCTTCTGGGAGATGGCACCACAAAAAAACCGGTGCAGATTGGTTCGGATACAGGGAACGCCATAATAAAGAACAAAGACCATGAATGACCTTGTGACCCACGGATTGGCTGAAAAGCTCAAATCCGGATTTGCCCGCGGCGAATTTGTCAAAGACGGCCGTGTCATTGCCGAACGCAACCTTGCCGAACAGCTTGATGTCGGACGCAGGGCATTGCGCAAGGCACTTGATCTGCTTGAAGCAGAAGGCCTGATATGGCGCCGTCAGGGTCAGGGAACCTTTGTCGGCACGCCCCCGACACCGCGCCTGCGCAAGCTTGAAGGCATCGCCACCAAAACAAGCCCGTTCGAAATCATGGAAGTCCGTCAGGAAATCGAACCGTCCATGGCACGGTTTGCGGCCCTGCGCGCATCCCAGGGCGACATTGATGCCATGCGGACCATGGTCGAAAATGCCGCACGCGCCACCACCCAGGGCGAATATGAAAAATGGGATGCGGCCTTTCATCAGAAACTGGCCGAATCGGTCAAGAACACCCTGTTTCTTGCCGTGTTCGAAGCCGTAAATGCCGTTCGCCGTGACGCTGCCTGGGCCCGCATGCGCGAAAGCAGCCATTCCGACAGTCTTATCAATGATCTGAGCGCCCAGCACCGCGACATCGTCAATGCCATTGAACAGCGTGACCCCAAACGCGCCGAAGAAGCCATGCGCCGCCACCTCGCACAGGTCGAGCAGGCCCTGAAACAAAGCTGACCGGCAAAATTTCGGCTTTGCCCAAACATAAAAAAGGCCCGTCACTGTGCGGGCCTTTGTTGATTATGACAGGCGGAAACACCCAATCAGCCTTGCGGCGCAAACCCCGCAAACACCCCGTGATAGGCCTTTGATGGCGGCGCGGCATAGGCCCCGGCCTTGCTGGTCCGAGTGCCCAGCATTGCCAGAGCTTCGATCATTTTGACCGCCGCACTGACCCCGTCAATCACCGGCACGCCAAGCTCCACCTGAAGACGCTGCGCAATATCGGTCATGCCGGCACAGCCCAGAACAATTGCCTCTGCATGGTCATTGGCAAGGCAAATCTCGGCCTGTTTCTTTAACGCGCCATAGGCCATGGCGGCATTTTCACCTTCGAAATCAAGGGTCCGCACACCTGCGGCACGCACCACGCATTGCGATGAAGCCCCGTATTTCGACACCAGATGTTCAAGCGGACGCACCGAAACCGGCATCGGGGTCACGATTGCAAAGCGCGACGCAACAACCGCTGCCATGCGAAGGGCTGCTTCGCACAACCCCATCACCGGGGCCGCGGTCAGACAGCGTGCCGCATCAACCCCCGTATCATCAAAACACGCCACCACATAGCCACCAACCGGATCGGCAAGCTGATCGGGCGCTGCTTCAAGATCACGAATAACTGACAGCAACCCGACACTGGCAAAGGCCTCATCGTAATAGCCTTCGATGCTGTCCGGACCAAATTGCGGATTAAGGGCAAGCACGGCGGTACCGTCCGCCACAATCCGTTTTGCCTGATCACCGACCTTTTTGGTGAATCCTGTCGACAGATTGGGATTGATGACAGCAATCCGGCTCATGCTTTTTGCCCCTTGCGACGCCGAAGGATCATGACCGATCCCAAGGCAATTCCGATCACCAGGAACGAGAAACCGGTGGTTACTGTACCAAGCGCATAAAGAACCGGCGTCGTGACATTGGTGGTCATGCCATAAATCTCAAGCGGCAGGGTATTAAGCGCCCCGGCCGTCATCAGGGTACGGGCAAATTCATCGTAAGACAGGGTAAAGGAAAACATCGCAACCCCGATCAGGCTCGGCCCCACCATTGGCAGAACCACATACTGGATCGTCTGCCAGTTGCTCGCCCCCAAATCACGTGCGGCTTCCTCGTAAGACGGATCAAACCGGTTAAACACTGCAAACATGATCAAAAGACCAAACGGGAAGGTCCATGTCAGATGCGCACCAAGGGCGGATGTGAACCATTGCGGCTGCCATTCGATGATATTGAACAACAACCCGATCCCCAGTGAAATCAGGATCGACGGCACAATCAGACTGGCAATCGCCAGATAGAAAATCACACTGTCGCCACGGAAGCGGCGACGGAATGCCAGACCGGCCATGAACGAAACCACCACAGTCACGACCATGACAATCAGGCCAAGCTTCAGTGATCGGGTAAATGATCCGCCAAAATCACCCACGGCCTGCTGTTCAAACAGATTGCCAAACCAGTGGAACGAAAACCCGTTCATCGGAAAGGTCAGCCCCCCATTTTCTCCCTGGAATGACAGGATAAAGATGGTCAGCATCGGCCCGTACAGGAACAGAACGAACAGGGTGAAAAAAGCCGCAAGGATGTAAAAGCTTGTCGGGCGCCGTTCACGCGTGATTGCCATGATCACAGCTCCTTCCGGATATCAACAAGGCGCAAAAGCCCGGTCACAATCAGCAACACCGTGATCAGAAGCACCACCGCACTTGCCGCCGCGGCCGGGTATTGCAAAAGCCCGATCTCGTTTGAAATCTGCAAACCGACCGACGCACTTTGCCCGCCACTCATCAAACGCACCGTGATGAAATCCCCCATCACCACGGTGATGACAAAGATCGAACCAATGGCAATGCCCGGCTTTGACAACGGCACGATGACCGATTTCAGGGTTTCAAACCCGCTGGCCCCGGCATCGCGCGCCGCCTCAATCAGGGAACGATCAATCCGCATCATGGAGTTGAAAATCGGCACCACCATGAAAAGCGTATAGAGATGCACATCTGCCAGCACGACTGCGAAATCGGAAAACAGAAGGAACTCAAGCGGTTGATCGACAATTCCCAGATTGATCAGTGCCGAATTCAAAAGGCCGTTGCGACCAAGGAATGGAATCCACGAAATCATCCGGATGATATTTGACGTCCAGAACGGGATCGTACACAGCATGAAAAGCACGATCTGCCAGGTCAGACTGCGCACATGAAACGCCAGGAAATAGGCAACCGTAAAGCCGATCGACAAGGTAAAGACCCAGGTCAGTGCTGCATATTTCAACGTATTGAGATAAATTTTCCAGGTCACCGATGACCCGAGCAAATAGCTGTAATTTTCCAAAATAAAATCGGGCAGGATCCGGTATTCGTCATAGTCCCAGAAACTGACAATCACGATGGTCAGAAGCGGTATGACAAGAAAGACCGCAAAGATCGCCGCCATCGGCGTGATCAGAAAATAGGACGATCGTTTGGACGTATCAAAAGCCATTATCTGTCCCTAAAAGCTCTGGCCGCGGTGCTTTGACATTGCTGTCTGGCGCAAAAACTGCCGCACACACGGATCAACCGGACAACTGAAATTATTAAACCGTGGTGCCGGGCGCGGCCAAAACCGCGCCCGATCAAAATCTTTGAACCCACGCTTAGGCCGCGATGAATTCGTTCCACTTGCGGACCATGTGCTTGTTCTCGTCCATGACAGAGTTCCAGCACGCGACCGAGCCCATGCGCTCTTCGTAGGAACCGCCATCGCGAACCGCACCGGCTTTTTCCATGACCTTGCCATCCGGGCTAAGGATATCGCCTTGGGCTTCCTTGCCTTCCATCCAGAAGCCCCATTCGTCTTCGGACATGAACTTCTTCGCGGTTTCCGGTGCCGCACTGTAGTAACCCTGACGGTTAAGATACGCACCAACCCAGCCCGACAGGTACCAGTCGATATATTCATAAGCCGCTTCAAGCTCGAGACCCGAAAGATGCTTGGCAAGGCCGATACCGCCACCCCATGCACGATAGCCTTCCTTAAGCGGCTGATAGGTGCAGGCAATGCCCTTGGAACGAACGGCCGCAACCGCCGGTGACCACATGGACTGAATGACAACTTCACCCGATGCCATCAGGTTGACCGACTCATCGAAGCTCTTCCAGAAGGCACGGAACTGGCCGGCTTTTTTGGCATCGATCATCACCGCGATGGTCTTGTCGATTTCTTCCTGGGTCATGTTGCCCTTGTCGCCATAGGTGACTTCGCCCATGGCTTCACAAACCATCGCCGCATCCATGATGCCGATCGACGGGATGTTCAGGATCGATGCCTTGCCCTTGAATTCAGGATCAAGCAGATCGGCCCAGCTGGTGATCGGACGGCTGATCAGGTCGGGGCGGATACCAAGGGTATCGGCGTTATAAATGGTCGGGATCAGGGTCATCCACTGGGTCGGTGCCGATGCAAATGTGGTGCTGTCCGCACCTTCAACAAAGCCGACTGTATGCGGTGCGGTGCCCTGAGCAATTTCGGAATCAGGCGTCAGTTTGCCATCGATGAACAGCTTGGAAATATACTGATAATTCTTAAGCTTGGTCGTATCCATCGGCTGCATGGTGCCAGCCGGGAAGACTTTCTTACAGATCCAGTATTCGATATCGGCAATATCGAACGAGTTCGGCTGGGTCACGGCGCGCTGGGCAACCGCATCGGAATCAAGGGCCGTCATCTGAAGGGTAAAGCCAAGATCTTCTTTGACCTTGTCAGCAACTGCATTGATGTTCGAAACACCGGTACCGAACTGTCGCAGCGTCACATTCTTGATGTTCTGCGCCCAGATGGTCGGGAACCCGGTGATGGCACCAGAACCAATCGCGGCACCGGTTACGGCAGCCGCCCCTTTGACAAAACCGCGGCGCGATACACCGGCATCGCTCAGCAAATTCTTTGACTTCTTGGTCTCGATCGTCATGTGAAGCACTCCTGATAGATTGTTTTGGTTTGGTTGGTTATTCACGCCAGAACATGGGCATGTTCGGGCTTCCAATAGGCGATGTATTTGTCCTGCCGCCTTACTGGCGCCTGCCGAAATTCGCTTTCGGTCTTCATCAGGGTTATTTCCTTGCCGTCGCTTGTGGTCGCGACGATCCTTACCCACAGGCCGAGATATTCGACCGTGGTAATCTCGACAGGGATTTGCCCGTTTTGGGCCTCTTGCGGGGCCGTTTCATCCAGACCGATCAGATCGGTCCGAATGGTGAATTCCAGTTCCTCGCCCGCCTTGCCATCCGCAAAGCCCGGCAGGAAAAAGCTGTCCGGCCCCCGCGCAAGCAACGTGCCCGCTGGACCGGACTCCGAAACCGTTCCTTTGAAAATGTTCTGACCGCCCATGAAATTGGCGATGAAGCGCGATTTTGGCTGGTTGAAGATTTCCTGCGGTGTGCCTTTTTGACGGATGATGCCGTCTTCCATCACCACCACCATGTCCGAAAGTGCCAGGGCCTCGTCCTGGGCGTGGGTCACATGGACAAAGGTAATGCCGAGTTCCTGCTGCAAACGACGCAGCTCGTCGCGCATGCGTGCACGCAAAAACGGATCAAGTGCTGAAAGCGGCTCGTCAAGCAACAGAACGGATGGTTCGGTAATCAATGAACGGGCCAGGGCAATGCGTTGCTGCTGGCCACCGGAAAGCTGATCGGGTTTGCGATCGGCAAACTGGGCCATCTGCACCCGCGTCAGCATTTCCATCGCCCGTTCCTTGCGATCGGCTGGCGACACGCCCTGCATTTTCAGGCCAAAGGCGACATTTTCCGCACAGGTCATATGCGGGAAAAGCGCGTAATTCTGGAACATCATCGCCGTGCCACGCTTGACCGGCGGCAATTCGGTCACATTGCGATCCCCGATCAGAAGATCGCCTTCGCTGATCACTTCGTGGCCGGCGATCATGCGCAATGTCGTCGACTTGCCACAGCCCGACGGGCCAATCAAACAGCAATACGCCCCTGCGGGAATTTGCAGGTCAATGGACTTGACCGCCTGCGTGCTGCCATAAAACTTACTGACAGCAATTAGTTCGATGGCTCCGTTGCCCTTCATCCGCTCACCCGTCACTGCATGCAAAATTGTTAACAATCCTGTTGTCGATTGCAGGCAAAATGCGTGCCACTTGTTTTTATTGGCGGTTTTGTGCGGGACGCCCGGCCTATCCCGTCCAACATGGCGGGAATGCTGCTTGTTTTATGCTCACGTATTGTGCATTTTTTGCGCATTATGGTTTACGTGGTCAATTTAAATGCAATTTCTGCGCATAGCATTCATTCGATGGGGTGATTTTTTATTGTCCAAATCGTCAACAATTTTGTAGAAAGAATATATCGCGCGAAAACATAAACGACGGAAAGCATCGTCAAGATGGCCAAGGCCGAAGAAACCGGCAGCTATAAAGGCAGTGGCAAGCTGCGCCCGGAGGAAATGATCTATCAGGAAATGCTCGACGCGATCCTTGATCGCCGTCTTGAACCGGGCATGAAACTGGTCGAAGAAGACCTGGCCAAGACCTTTGGCGTCAGCCGCGCACGCATCCGCGCCACATTCCTGCAACTTGCCCATGACAAGCTGATCAACCTTGTGCCCAATCGCGGGGCTTTTGTTGCCGAACCGACCATCGACGAGGCCATCGAAGTCTTTTCAGCCCGCCGCATGATCGAAGACGGCGTTGCCCGCAAGGTTGCGGTTTCCATGACGGACGCGCGTGCCGCCCAGATCAAAAGCCATCTGGACCGGGAACATGATGCCCATCATCGCGGCGATCATCGTGCTGCCATCATCCTGTCGGGCGAGTTTCATCTGCTTCTGGCCCGCCTGACCGGCAATCTGGTGATCGAAGAATTTCTGGAACGCCTGATCCTGCGCACATCGCTGATCATTGCCATGTATGAAAGTCCGCAACCTGTCGATTGCTCACATACCGAACATGACGATCTTCTAAAAGCACTGACAAGCGGCGATCCGGATATTGCAGCAGCCGAAATGTCGCGCCATCTCGATGCCATTCGCGACCGACTGCAACTTCAGCGCCCCAAACCCGGCAAGACGGACTTTGCCAGCATCTTTGGCCGCACACCAAAATCAGCTGCAAGCTGACCGGTGCCCGAGGCAACCCGGGGCAGCCAGTACCTTCGGGAACATACCCACCCCACGCCAACCAAGACCAGACCGGACCAAATCACCGCACACTTGGGATGACGCACCACAAGACATGCCCGAAACACCGCTGCGGATTTATTGGCTCGACCTGTCATCAGCACAGTCGCCACCAAACGGACTACGATTTAGTGGCCGGGGCGCAACAGGCACGCAGCCATGTTTTTGATCTCCTGATCAATATAGTTGCGATTGATTATCACAATGATTATCATGGGAATCACCCTGAACAGCTACTGATCCCATGGCGAGCAAGCCCGACACCCAGCAATTATTCCGGCAATATGGCGAAGAAGTCCGACGCTTCCTTGCCCGCAAATTGTCATGCGCGGATACTGCCGAAGATCTGACTCAGGAAACTTTTGCGCGTTTGCTCCGGATCGATAGCGACATCATCATCGAAGATGGCCGCGCCTTTATCTACAAAACGGCCAACAATCTGGCGATTGACCATATCCGGGCGCAACGCCGGCGGCGTACCGATCCCACAGATCACGATACCATGGCGCTGATTGCCGATGATCGCCCGAATGCCGAAACCCAGACCGGTGACCGGCGGAGATTGAAAATCCTTCAACAGGCGATTGCAGAATTGCCGCCGCGCACCCGGGAAATTTTTGTACTCGGACGGATTGAAGGTTACAGTTATGGCGCAATCGCACAGAAACTGTCGGTGTCGGAAAGCACGGTCCAGAAACATCTGGCAACTGCGCTGGCCCATGCGGTAACCAAACTCAAAAAACATCAGGCCGAATGAAAAAGATGTACGTTTTTCACGATGTGAAACGTCATAATAAACAGACCGAAATTCAGGAAGCAGTTCGTGGCACAGGGCAAAAACAAACCCGAAATTGATGAAATGGACCAACACGCAGCCGCGTGGGTGATCCATGATCATGCTGTCGCCACAACCGGCAAACAGTCGCCATCCGATGCCGCCCGGCAATCCGGCCACGCATCAAGCCGCGAATGGATCCAAAGCACCCCGGCCCGTGCCGAGGCCTATGAAAACGCGCAATCGGTCTGGGATGATCTTGCCCTGATTGATCCGGAAGACCTGAAACAACCCGGACCGGCCGCAAACGATGCCAGCACCGGCCCCGCCAAACGCAGCTGGCATATTGTTGCGGTCGCCGCGACCATTTTGCTTGCGGTGATTGGCGGCATTGAATTGCCCGACCTGATGGCGCGATCCTTTGCCGATCACAGCTCCGCACATGGGGAAATCACCACGCTGACGCTGGCCGATGGCAGTCGCGTGCTTCTTGATTCCGCATCGGCAATCGATGTTGCATTTAGCGATACCGAACGCGCCGTCACCCTGATTTCCGGGCGGGCAAGCTTTGATGTCGCCCCGGCAAGCGACACGGTTCCGCCCTTCGTCGTCCATGCCGGAAACAGCACCACACGCGCACTCGGGACCAAATTTGATGTTGAATTTGGCGATGACGACGACGGTCATGATCTGACCGTGACGGCTATCGAACATCAGATCATGGTAACCCCCGATGTCGCACAGGCTGATACCAGTCTGGTTCTGTCACCGGGTGAACGCATTTCAATCCGCGCCGGGGCTTCGGATATCGCGGTACAACAGATCAATCTGGCAACCAGCACCAGCTGGCAAAACGGCTTCCTGATTTTTGACCATGCTCGCCTTTCGGACGTCACGCGAACGCTTAATCGTTATGCCAGCGGTCCGATCCTGATTGCCAGCGGCGATCTTGCCAATCGCGAGGTCAGCGGCATGTTCCGGATCGACAAGATCGATCAGGCAGTCGATGTCATCAGCAAGGGCCTTGGTGCTTCAAGCTACAGCATACCGCATGTTGCGACATTCCTCGTCGAATAACCCCAAGAAAACCGCCATTTCCTGACGGGATCCGGGATTGGAAGTTCCGTATCTGAAAATTTTCAAAAAAAATTTCGGATATTTTTACCGGATCGGAAAACCGGCGCGTCTTCTCCTGTAGGACAGAGATAATGCGACCTACTTGCATTATCAATTAATGTGAAGACCTAGGGGAGATGGCTAAATGGCCTCCAAAAGGGGAACCTCGGCAATGCGTGTTGCCGATCATCATAATATGCGCGCATCACAGCGCAGCATCGCCAAACAACTTCTGGCCGGTACCGCAATGTCGCTTGGGGCGATGATGCTGTTTGCACCGGTCGATGCACAGGCTGCACAAGCCACCCAGACCGGCAGCAAGACCGAAATTGCCCAGGCAAGCGCAACCTTCGATTTCGCCATTGCATCTCAAAACCTGAATGATGCGCTTCTGGCATTTGCCCAGCAAACCGGCATCCAGATTTTCTATGATACCGCGCAGGTCGAAAATCTGACCAGCACCGCGGTAAACGGCAAAATGACCGCAGCCGAAGCACTTGGAAAATTGCTTGAAGGCAGCGACGTCAAATACAGCTTCACCGACGACAATTCCGTCACCCTGGTTGCCGGCGGCGACGCCATGCTCGACCCGGTTGTTGTCGAAGCCCAGGGCACATCAAACCCGGGCGACCCGGCCGCAACAGAAGGCACCGGCAGCTTTACCACCACTGTGGCAAGCGTTGGTTCAAAAGGGAACGAATCACTTCGCGAACTGCCGCAGACGGCAAGTGTTGTCACCAGCGAACGCATAGAACAGCAGAACTTCCAGTATCTTGATGACGCAATGCGTTACACCACTGGCGTACAGGTTGCCCAAAATACTGCTGGTCGTTCGTCCCTGTTCTCACGCGGTTACGAAGTCGCAGATGTTCAAACCAACGGTGTCTCGGTACCACTTTCAAGTCGCGATGGCACGCTGCCAAACCTTGCGATGTATGACCGCATCGAAGTTCTGCGTGGCCCGGCTGGACTGTATGGCGGCTCAGGCGAGCCATCTGCCACCATCAACCTGATCCGTAAACAGGCAAATGACGAATTCAGTGGTGCGGGTTCGGTCGGGTACGGTTCATGGAACCACTATAGCGCGATGGGCGACGTCTCCGTACCGCTGACAGAAGATGGCAGTGTTCGCACCCGGGCCATTTTGTCTGCTGATTATCGTGACAGCTTTGTTGATGTTGAGGAAAACAACAACGAACTCGGATATGTCACCTTTGATGCGGATATCAGCGATGACACCTTTGTGTCCCTTGGTTTTTCCCATGAGCACAAGGACCAGGTTCCCCATAACGGCCTTCCGGCTGCATCCGATGGCAGTTTGCTGAATGTGTCGCGTTCAACCTTTGCCGGTGCGGACTGGAACACCTTCGAAAACACCATGGATGATGTTTACCTTGATCTGAAACATCAGTTCTCTGACGATACAGAAGGTGCATTCTCGCTTCGTTTCTCAAACCGAAACATGAATGCGTTCTACGCCTACACGATCTCAACGGCGTCGGCGTCAAATACCGCATCCTACCGCGCACTTGATCTGGCATCCGATGAACAGGCAATTGCTGCGGATGCATATGTAAATCACAACTTCGATTTGTTTGGCTATGAACAGACCCTGACGGTCGGTGCAGATATCGAAAACACCGACTTTTCCTATGTTCAGAAACTTGCAAACCTTGGTACTGCAAGCATTTCCAGTCCGTCGCTCAGCATTCCGACCTCTTTGAGCACGCGCAGCGACTATGATCAGGATTCCACCGAATTCGGTACCTATGCCAAGCTGAAACTCCAGACATTTGATGACGTCACCTTCTCGTTTGGTGGCCGTACAAGCTGGTACAACTCCATTCAAAAAGGCCTGGTGAATGGCTCAAACGGCGACAGCAACACATCTGATGATGCTGTGTTCACGCCGTTTGCCGGTGTGGTTTACGACCTGACTGAAGACTTCTCGACCTACTTCAGCTACACCTCGATTTATGACCCGCAAAGTGAAACCACCACAACCGGTTCACAGATCGAGCCGCGTACCGGTGAACAGTTTGAAATCGGCGTCAAAGGCGAACATTTCGGCGGACTGCTGAACTCTTACATCGCCGCATATCAGATGGAAGATGAAAACCGCGCGGTTACCGACCCCAATGATACCAATGCCAGTGTCGCCGCAGGTCAGATCCGTACCCGTGGTATCGAAGCAGAACTGAGCGGCGAGATCATGGATAACTGGCAAGGTTTCGTTGGTTATACCTATATCTACAGCACGGATATCGGCAGTCAGTCTGACAGCTCTTACCGGACTTATGCGCCGAAACACTATATTACGTCCTGGACGGATTACACCTTCGACGAGGGTGCAGTTGACGGCCTTAGTGTTGGTGGTGGCGTCACATGGTCGGATGGCTGGGTGTTTAACGACACGATTGCCGCACCAAGCTACACCGTTGTTGATGCCCGCGTTGCTTATCAGATCAATGACAACCTGTCGCTGGCACTCAATGCCAATAACGTTCTTGACGAGAAATATTACAGCCGTGTCGCGTCGACCTCGACATTCAACTATTACGGCGCACCGCGTAACTTCTTCCTGAGCCTGAACGGCACGTTCTAAACTCTCGAAGCAATAGTATGACTAATAAAAAGGCGGGGAACTCCCCGCCTTTTTTGCATTAGACTCATCGATTACAAGGCTTTGCAGCTCTCAAAGCTTTCTTTTCTCATGATTGTATAAAATATTCGACTGGTTCGACCCGCTCTGCTAAGGTCCCCGAAAAGCGGCTTCCGGCGAATCGTCGCAGTATTATCATATTGTATGATGTTTACATCTGCCGACCCGGACTCTAAGCTGCGCACAGTTTATCAGGGCTGCGCCATTTGGGCGTTCTGACCAGCATGGCCATGCGCGATTGTTTGCACATGGTACATGCGGATCGGATCGATCAAAAAGCATTGCGCTGGCCCATCCGGCACAGGACATAACCCCACAGGAGACCCACATGCTTAGTGGACAGCATTACATCGCAGGCGAGTGGCTGAATGGCCCGGACGTGTTTCAGGCCGACAATCCGTCAACCGGTGAAAAGCTCCCGACCAAGTTCCAGCACGGCACCGAGGAAATCGTCAATCAGGCGGTCGAAGCAGCCCAGGCCTGTGCCGAAGAGTTCGCCGCAATGCTGCCGGCCAAACGTGCGGAATTCCTGCGCGCCATTGCGGATGAAATCGATGCGCGCGGCGATGCAATTACCGAAATCGGCAACCTTGAATCTGCCCTGCCTGCTGCACGCCTGACCGGCGAGCGAGGCCGCACGGTTGGTCAGCTGCGCTTCTTTGCTGACTGGATCGAAGAAGGGTCATGGTTCGAAGCCCGCATTGAAACCGCACAGCCGGACCGTCAGCCGCTGCCCAAACCCGACATCCGCGTGATGAACAAGGCGCTGGGTCCGGTTGGCGTATTTGGCGCATCCAACTTCCCGCTGGCCTTTTCGACCGCGGGCGGCGATACCGCATCGGCACTGGCCGCGGGTTGCCCGGTAGTTTTCAAGGGCCATGCTGCCCATCCCGGTACATCTGAAATCGTCGCCAAGGCAATTGAAGCCGCCATCATCAAAACCGGCATGCCCAAGGGTGTCTTCAGCCTGATCCATGGTGGCACGCGCAAGGTTGGTCAGGCACTGGTGGCCCATCCGCTGATCAAGGCAGTTGGCTTTACCGGTTCGACCGGTGGCGGCCGTGCGCTGTTTGACATTGCGGTTTCCCGCCCGGAGCCGATCCCGTTCTATGGCGAACTGGGTTCAAACAACCCGGTCTTCCTGCTGCCCAAGGCAATGGGCGAAAAGGCCGCCGATATTGCCAAGGGCTGGGTCGGATCGCTGACCATGGGTGTGGGCCAGTTTTGCACCAATCCGGGTCTTCTGATCGCCCTTAAGGGGGCCGATCTTGAAACATTCATCGAAACCGCAGCTGCCGAACTGGGTCAGGTCGGTGGTGCCGCCATGCTGACTGATCGCGTATCAAGCGCCTATCACGACGTCACCAACGCCATGAGCAAACATGCCAAGGTGACCTGCCCGCTGAAACGTCGCGACTCTGACGGAAAATTCGAAGGCAGCCCGGCAATCTTCCGCACCACGGCCGCCGACTGGAAAGCCAACCCGGAACTGGCCGAGGAAATGTTCGGCCCGGCCGGGATCATTGTCGAGTGCGACAGCATTGATGAGATGTTAGCGCTGTCATCGACACTGATCGGGCAATTGACCGCGACCATCCACATGGTCGATGGCGATGCCGATCTGGCAAATGCCCTGCGTCCGGCGCTTGAAAAATGTGCGGGTCGTATTCTGATCAATGGCTGGCCGACCGGGGTTGAGGTCTGCCATTCCATGGTGCATGGCGGTCCTTATCCGGCCAGTACGGATTCGCGTTCGACCTCGGTCGGGTCACTCGCCATCAAGCGTTTTGTCCGTCCCGTTTCCTATCAGGCTTTCCCGGATGCATTGCTTCCGGCCCCGATCAAGGATGCCAACCCGCTCAATATCCCGCGTCTGGTCAATGGCAAGTGGCAGATGCCGAACTAGGATCTTCGGGTTTCAATCAAACACAAAGGGCGCGATCAATCGGTCGCGCCCTTTTGCATGATATGGACAGATCGGAATCGCGGTCAGGCATCACGCGGCACACCATCGGGGTCATCACTGCCGCGATGATATTTGAATGTTCCTGTTGCCGTCCCGATCACTTCGCCATCGGCGTTATAGGCCACTGCCTCGGTAAAGACGATCTTGCGACCCCCGCCCTGTTTGCGGGCAATCACACGCACCAGCCCATCCTTGGCCATACCAATGAAATTGGTGGTCAGTGAAAGCGTCATGGTTTTGCGCACGTTCCCCGCAACCGGGCAAAAACACACCGCATAGCCAGATGCCGTATCCATCAGCGTGGTCAAGATCCCGCCATGCAGGATCCCGACACGGTTGCGATGAAAATCCTTCATCTCCAGCTCGACGACCGCGTGGCCGTCTGCCCATTCCACCAGCCTGTATCCAAGATGGTCCTGAACCGCGCTGCCATGGGCCTGTTCATAGGCAAGATTATCGATTGTATCGGTCATATCAGCGACCCTGATTGTGAAAATTTCCCAAGCTATAGCAGATATTTGCCACCCCGAAAAACACACAGGACCGCCGATCACGGATTTGCCTGAGTCGCAGCGACCTTGGCGCACAAAACCGCCGCGCCAAGCCGAAAATCATACGAACCCCAAGACTTATTGCGCATCGCAACATAAAATAAATGTTTATTTTCAATTGGTTAATTGTACCGTTCTCCAAACAAGAACGGGATAGCGGTGAAAGGAGAATAGTCGCGAAGCAGGGTGTCTGGTATCTCTGAATTCATCGCAAAGACAGATGATGTCGCAAAGGATTAGAGCCATGACGACGATTGCTTACAAAGACGCAACCAGCATCGAACGTGAAGTCCGCACCGGCTGGTTCACCAGTTTTGTCCGTGCCCTTCAGGTTGCCGTAATCATGAAAGCATCCCAGGCCAAAACCCACGCAGAACTGACTGCGGACTGGAACAAGGCATGGCGTCAGGTTGAAGGTTAAGGCATCCGCCGCCTTCGTTTGAGGTTGGTGCGACGATCTGCACATCTGCCGCACCCTCAAACTTCTTGACGCTTCGGGCTGAACCACCGACAACGGTTCCATGCAAAAGTTTGATATCGTGACCATCCGGCTTTTCGTCGCCATCGTGCGCGCCGGAAGCATCAATGAAGCCGCAAGGCGCGAACATATCGCGACCTCGGCCGTGTCACGCCGCATTGGCGAACTTGAAGCCATGCTGGGTGTCAAACTGCTTCGCCGCCTGCCGCGCGGGGTCGAACCGACCGAAGAAGGCACGATATTTGCCCGCTATGGCGAAAAGCTTCTGGGCGATCTGAACCATCTTTCCAATGAGCTTCGCGATTTCAATGCCGGGGAAAAGGGCAAGATTTATCTTGCCGCAGTGACGTCTGCGATCCTGACCGGCTTGCCATCATTTCTGGCCGATTTTGAACGTGATTTCCCCCACATCACCGTTGATGTCCGCGAATTGACATCGCGCGAAAGTGCCGAAGCCGTCCGCGAAGGGCGTGCTGATCTGGCGATCCTGGCCGATAACAGTCCGCTTGGCGATCTGGCCCATGATGTGTTTTGCGATGATCCGATCTGGGTTGTCACGCCCAAGGGCCATCCGCTGATCCCCAATGCAGACACCCCCAAACCGGTCAAATTTTCCGAGGCCGCCAAATATGACATCATTTCCCTGCATGAAGGCGGGGTGATTGATGACCTGATTTCCGAAGCCGCATCGAAAATGAAGCTTGATATGCATCCCCATATCAAGGTCGTGCGTTTCGGGTCCCTGCGCCAAATGATTGCCGCGGGCCTTGGGATCGGCTTTTTGCGGAAAAGTTCGGTTGCGGGATATATCGGCCATATGAATATTGCTGGCGCACCGATTGCCGATGACTGGGCCAAGCGCCAGTTGCTGATCGCCCATGATGGTGATGCCAACCTGACCAGTGCCGCACGTCTGTTTCGCGACTATCTTCTCAAGAAATCATCGGAAACAAGCTTCAAACCGGTTCTGGGCTAATCTGGCGACCGTTGCGGTCAGGCGGATCTTGCCATCCGTTCGGCCCAGATATCACCGCCTGTCGGCCCCAGCGGCACCGCCATCCCGGCAAGACGGGCAACATGACGCCCGGCCTCATCAAGTACCAAACCGGGAAGTTCCGGCCACTGTCCGATCGGATCGAGAATTTCGATCTCTTCACCGTCGCGGGCATCGATCAATTCGGGCAGGTCTTCGCGCGCATGAGTGCCACCACCAGCCAGCATCGGAATGATCAGGGTTTTCTTGTGCGTGGAAAGGTCGCGCCAATCGGCAAGCGACGGTTTGCCTTCGATATTGCCAATGCAGATTTCAGGGCCGGCGCAAAGCCCCTGAACCTGGCGGGCAAAACGGACCGTTTCCGGCAATGGTGCGGTCAGGGTTTTCAAGCCATGCGGCACCAGAAATACCGACATTTCATCCAGTCGCCACCGACGATTAGCGGCGGCTGCCCGGGTTTTGCTGGCGACAAGGTCATCAAAGCCCGGAAGATTAAGGGCCGGCGGCAGAACAACTGCATCACCCAATCCGGCACGTTCAAGATCGCGCGGCAGTTCTTCGAACACCAGATACCCTTCACTGAAAAACAGCGGGAAAATGATCAGGCGCTCGGCATGTCCCGACCGTTTGAGGGAAGCGAGCTGATCGGGCAGTGACGGATTGCTTCGCATATAGCCATGCGACACCGGTCCGTTCCAGTCGGGCGCAACGGACCGGGCAAGGTCCCCTGCCGGGTCCCCGCCATTGCCGCTATTACCATGCGACACCATCATCAATGTTGGCATTTCGAAATCAGACATTGCGACCAGTCCCGTTATGCGTTCATGCAAAAACCTAGTAACCAGTACGCAGGATGCAAGGTTTTGGATCGCAACAATCCGGTTCTGATTTGGGTTTTATTGCACCAGATCCCAGCGCGGCTGGCCGCCAAACCGGTCATGCATGAAATCAACCAGAAGCCGGATACGCGATGAAAGCTGCCGACTGGGCGGGTAGAGCAAATAAAGAAAAATCTCGGGCGGGGTATAATCACATAACACCGTCACCAGACGCCCGGTTTGCAATTCCGGCCCGGCAATGAAAGTCGGCATTTCTGCCAAGCCCAGACCGGCCACCGCCGCGTCACGCAGAACTTCGGCATTGTTACAGCAAAACACGCCATTGACCTGAACCGAAACCGGCCCGTTCGGACCGGTCAGTTTCCAGGTCGAACCCGACGGAAGATTGCCGTAATGCAGACAGGGCAAAGTCGCCAGATCCCGGATATCTGTCGGTTCACCATGTTTCTGCAAGAAATCGGGTGCCGCGCAAATCACGCGCCGGATCGGAATAATTTCATGATCAATCAGCGCCAGGGTTTCGGTCGGGCGACTGATGCGCACCGTCATGTCAAAACCATCGGCAACCGGATCGATGAAATGATCATTCAAGGCCAATTCGATCCTGATATCGGGATACATGCGGGCAAAATCGACAAGTGCCGGGCCAAGATGCAGGGTGCCAAATGACATTGGTGCATTGATGCGAATGTCACCAGCCGGCTTTTCCGGGTTCTCGCGAATGGAGTCTTCGGCATCCGTCAGATCCGTCAGAATGGCCTTGGCCCGATGATAAAACGCCTGCCCGCTTGGCGTTACAGAAACGGTACGTGTTGTGCGGTTCAGCAATTGCACACCCAGATCATCTTCAAGCGCGACCACCGCACGGTTGACCTGCGATCGCGACTGCCCGATGGCCCGGGCCGCGGCGGCAAAACTGCCTTCTTCGACCACACGGATGAAACTTTGCAAACTGGCCATTTTATCCACGGGCAATATCCCTGGGCTGCGGTTGGGGATGCGTCATATGACGCGATGATAGGCTTATTGTCGCATTAAACGCAACACTGTGGGCATTATTGCGATAATTGTCTCATTTTATGAAAAGCGTATTCTGTCTCCAACAGAAGACATCCTCATGGAGGTACAGACAAATGCTGATCAAAGTAGATGCAGACACCCGTGGCCGCGCACAGTTTGGCTGGCTTGATTCCAACCATACTTTTTCCTTCGGTCATTATTACGATCCCAACCGGATGGGCTGGGGACCGCTTCGCGTCATTAACGAAGACCGTGTCATTCCCGGTGCCGGTTTTGACACCCATGGCCACAAGGATATGGAAATCATTTCCTATGTTCTTGATGGCGCCCTGGAACACAAGGACAGCATCGGAAACGGATCTGTGATCCGTCCGGGCCGCCTGCAACGCATGACGGCTGGCACCGGCATCCGTCATTCGGAATACAACCATTCAAAATCCGATCCGGTTCACTTCCTGCAAATCTGGATCATTCCGGAAGCAGCCGGACTGGAACCGGGTTACGAAGAAAAGGAAATCGCACGCCACGATACGGGATCGGGGCTTACCCTGATTGGCAGCCGCGATGGCCGCGAGAATTCGATCACCATTCACCAGAATGTCGATCTGTATGTTGCGCACCTTAACAATGGCGAAACCGCACAGCACAGCATCGAAAAAGGCCGCATCGCCTGGATCCAGGTAGCCCGCGGATCGGTCAAAGTGAATGGCGAAACCCTTACTGCCGGTGACGGTGCGGCGATCCGGGATGAAGACGAACTTGTCTTCTCTGATGCCGACAATGCCGAAGCCCTTGTTTTTGACATGGTGGCCTGAGCTGCGAAGACCGCGCTCCCCCATCCCGAGGAGAAAAATCATGACCTCGCTTACCACTGACAAACCCCGTTCGATCATCCCTGCCATTGGCAATGTTACGTCCGCCCTGCAACCGCTTGCCCCGGTGATCATCCGTGTTACCACCGGCCTTTTGATGGTTCCGCATGGTGCACAGAAACTGTTTGGTGCCTTTGGCGGTTATGGCCTTGAAGGAACAGCTGGCTGGCTTGAAAGCATCGGCTTTGCCCCGGGCTTTGTCTTTGCCCTTCTGATCGGCCTTCTTGAATTTGTTGGCGGATTGATGCTGACAGTCGGTCTTTTGACCCGTCCGGTTGCCGCCGCTGTTCTGGCTTTCATGGCTGTTGCCGTTTCAACCCATATTCCGGCTGGCTATTTCTGGAACAATGGCGGATTTGAAATGCCGTTGATGTGGGGTCTGCTTGCCCTGACGGTTCTGATCCAGGGTGGTGGCAAATTCTCGGTCGATCGCAAGATCGGCTACGAATTCTGATCTGACCCGCCCTTAAGCGCACCGATCAAACGGGTTGCTGATACAGCAGCCCGTTTTTTTATGGCTCCTCATATGAGGATATTGGAGATCAGATAAAACAGCCAAAGTAAGGTCGCACTGAATGGCCCGACAGGCTGCATCCCGAAGATGCGGTTTGTTGGTTCTTTATGATAACCCAAGCCAGATCTGTCTGACCGAACCATGTACGAAGATATTTCGATCATATTTGTTGATGACGATCCCAACGTGTTGCGCGGATTGCGTCGCCGTATGATGAGCCAACGCCCGAACTGGTCGCTGCGGTTTTTTGAAAGTGCTGAAAGTGCGCTGATCGGCCTTGCAGAAGAACAGGCAGATGTGGTGATTTCCGACATGCGAATGCCCGAAATGGACGGGGCCGAATTCCTGCGGATTGTTGCCAACCGTTATCCCCAGACATCCCGCATATTGCTCTCCGGCTATGCCGACGAAATCGCCATTCAAAACGGCACCACCGCAACCCAGCACTTTTTGACCAAGCCCTGCAAGGATACCGACATCATTCACGCGGTCGAGCGCGGTCTGGTCATGCGGCGTTATTTGCATGATCCGATGCTGGTTGATCTTCTGGCACGGATTCCCAGGGAACTGGCATGGCCGGCAACCTTTGAACGCCTGCACACGATATTGCAGTTCACCGGCCCCAAAAGCCGCGATGAGCTTAATGAATTTGCCGCCGATCATCCCGCACTGACATTTCTGGCACGGGATCTGGCGCGACGGGAAAAACTTGTCGCAGCCGATAGCCAGACCGGCCTGATCGGTCTTGTGAAACTGCTTGGCATCGAGACGATCAAGGCATTGTGCATTCTTTGGTCAGAACTGGGGCAGCCCGCCAAATTTGACCCGAACGTGCCGGCCATTGAACTGCACCGACCGCTGGTTCTTGGACAGATGGCTGCCAATATTGCCCGGTTGCAAAACCTGCCCTTTGAAACGGTTGATCAAGTCCGTGCGGCGGCCCTTTTGTGTCATATCGGGGAAATCATCATCAAGCGGGTGATGCCCGATGGCTACAAGGCCAGCCGTGATCGGGCGGATCGCGATGAATGCGATATTATTTCCGCCGAAGTTGCCGAAATGGGATTTGCCCATCCGGCGGTATCGGCATCCATTTGTGCCTATTGGGGGTTCCCGCACGAAGTTGTTGAACAGATCGCGTTCCATCACAGGCCCGAAGTTGCACCGACCCCGAATTCCAGGACCCTGCTGATTGTCTATGCTGCGCAGTATTTTGCCCGCATCGTTGGCAAGGACGGTATGAAACGCGCCGCCAAATATGACCTGGCCAGCGGGTTCATTTCACGATGCGGTGCCGATGACATCTGGCCGGTCTGGGAACGGAGCTGCATCGAAAATCACCTGCCGCACGGTATCGAAAAACCATATCCCGGCCAGATGTTCCATTCGGCAGGCTAACGCAGCAACGCACCAAGATCGCTTGGTCCCTGCATGGCATCATTTTGCGAATGTGCGTTATAGGATGGATTGATTTTGGGCAGACGGATAACGAATTCTGCCCCGTCGACATAATCCTCTGACAGGGTCAGATCACCACCGAAATCATCCTGGATAAGCTTGCGACAAATCGGAAGCCCCTGACCGGTGCCGACACCGCGTTCCTTGGTGGTAAAGAAATAATCAAAGATGCGATCGCGCAGATCTTCCGGCACACCCGACCCGTTGTCGCGCAGACGGATAAACACATTGTCGTCGTCCGATGTCACCGTCAGATCAATGCGTCCCCGCCGCTGGCCGGTTTCCTTGATGGCCTGCGATGCATTGACGATCAGGTTGATCAGCGCCTGTGACAGATGGTTGCGCCGTCCATTGACCTCGGTGACATCCGACTGGATATGAACATCAAGATCGGCAACATGTTTGACCTGGTTGCGGGTCAGGGTAACCGCCGTTTCGATTTCTTCGGGAATTGAAATCAGTTCGATTGCGTCATTGGCCGGATGGGCAAATTTGCGAATCCCCCGGACAATTTCCGCAATCCGTTCAAGTCCCTGGATACTTTCATCGATCGCAAGCGGCACTTCCTGCACCAGGAAATCGATTTTGCTTTGGTCAAAATCGACCTTTGCCGTCGGGTCGGCCTGTTGGCGGCGCACTGCATCGACCAGACCCGAAAAGCTGTCAGAAAGGAATTCAAGATTGTTCTGGATATATTGCGCCGGGGTGTTGATTTCATGCGCGACCCCGCCTGCCAGCGTCCCCAAAGCATGCAGCTTGGCGTAATCGGCGGCCTCTTCGATGACTTCCTGTTCCTGTCGGGCTTTCTGGGCGGCAATATCCGCGGCAAAAACACGCTGGCGCTGACGGATCATGAATGCCCCCAGCACCGCCATTGCAACAACGCCGACAAAGAACAAATAGGTCAGAAATTCAATATTGCGCTTCACGGTCTGGATATTCTGGGCGTTATAGACCGACACAAAATTCGTGGTCCGCACCACCGCCTGTTGCAACGGTTCGCCCATCGGTTCAAGCAACCGATAGAGTTCCTGTAATTTTGACCTTGGATCCGTGGCATTTTCCAGCGCGATATCGACTTCATCGATCCGGTTTTGCAGGGCGTCTATGGATGCCGCCACTTCGGGCACGGAAAACAGCACGCGGAAACCTTCGCCATCGCGCAACAAAAATACGCGGCTGACCATGATTTCATATTCAAGCATGATGTCTTCGACCGTCTGGTCATCAAGACCGGCACGGCCAAAGGCGGCTTCTATGTCGCGTTGAATGATGAAAAGCTGGCGCTGGATCTGAAACACCGCCCAGACGAAATTTTCGCGATAGGTAAACCGCTCGTCTTCAAGCTGGCGAATGATCGCCCCGGACAGAACCGCATACAAACCGACAAACAGCACCAGTCCAAAGAACATGGCACGGCCTGAACGGTTGAAAAAAAACGCCTTAATTCTTTGCATCAACAGATTTTACCTGCCAGACCGAATATGCCCAATAGGTATCTGTCTGGAAACGCACATCCCTGTCATAGGGGAAGACAACCCAGAACGGGCCTTTTTCACGCACCGACATTTCCGCGTCATTAAGGTGATAGGCCAGAATGGCACCGTCATTTCGCAATACGTTGGTCGGGACAATGACGCTGTAATCATTCAGGGCCGCGACACGCACCATATCGGCATCAAGGCCATAGGTCTCAAGCAGCAGGTCAAAGGAAACGCCCTGGAATTTCTGCACCCCGTTTGTCCAGGGGGTCGATGTGTAAAACTCGACCGCAGGCATTTCCATGAGCTTGTCCATGGAAACCGTTACCACCTCGCCATCGGGTTTTGTCAGCTTCAATGACCCGCCGGCCAATGCCCCCGCAGAAACGAAGCCCACCATGGCGACCACAAGGGCCAACACCTTTGCAAAGCTTTTCATATTCATATCCATGCTCCCTACCATGCCTTAAAGAGTGGTCACAGCATGTTGATTTAACAATAACTAACAGGTGAATTTAGTCAAAGACACAAGCACTTTTACGCGCTCATGGCTGTTGCTGTCTTTTCTTCCCAGACATCAAGCGGTTCCGGGCTGCCAAGATAGAATCCCTGCAATTCGGTGATGCCATAGACTTGCAGTTTTTCGGCAACCGCACCGCTTTCGATACCCTTGGCCGAAATCGACAGCCCCATTTTCCAGCAGACCTGCGCGATCCATTCGACAAAGGCATCGTCAAGGAAATCGGTCATGATCCCGCGGACAAGCTCACGGTCCAGCTTGATCCCGGCAAAGACTTCATGGCGCAACAGTTCAAGCGAATTGTTGCCCGACCCGAAATCATCAATCAGTACCGCAATGCCGCGTTCACGAAGGCGCGAAACACTGCCCAGCAATTCCTGATCATCCGGAACCAGCTGACGTTCGGGAATTTCATATGTCACGACGACACCGCGCATGCGCATCTTTTCATAGAAGCGGATCAAAAGATCGAGGAATTCCGGCGTTTTGAGCGAATAGGCAGAAATATTGACCGCAAGGTTGCTGGAATCACCCAGCAAGGCACGATATCGCGGCGCCTGATCAATCATCACCGCCATCAGCTGGCTGGTCAGCCGGTTGATTACCGGATGATCGCGGCAAGCCTCAAAGATTTCATCAACCCCGAAATCCTTTTCTAGCGACGGCATGCGACACAGAACCTCAACACCGCACAGACCCAGATCACTTGCCGCAAATCGTGGCTGAAGAACCGTGGAAAATTTGGCCTGATCAATCGTCGAATTAACCATCATCGGCGTCACGCGCGATGTCGGCTTTTCGGCCGGTTTGTTGGTCTGGATGACCCGGTCAATGGCGTCTTTCAAAACAGAAACCGAAACCGGCTTGGCCAATACACGCGTGACCATGGCCTGACTGATGGCTTCGCGCAGGGAAATGGTCGAAATATTGCCAGACAACATCATGCGGCTGACCATCGGCGCGATGCGGGCGGCCTGTTTCAGGAACGAGATACCATCAAGAGTCGGCATGATCAGATCGGCAATGACAAGATCGGTGCGTTCGCGATTGTGCGACAACCAATCAAGTGCCATCTGCCCGTCCGAAAATGTGACAAATTCAAAACTGGTCGCAAGGGTGCGCCGCACCGCTGCCAACAGTTTTTCATCATCATCTACCATCAGAATGACGGGGCGTTTTGTATTGACCACATCCATTAATGGGCAACTCCGGAATGATTCTAAGTCCTGAAATTCTTGTTATTTGGCCCGGCGAGTTTGCGCATATGACGAAAGGCGGGGCTTTGAACGATTGCAGAATAGTGTCAGACTGCCATTGTCCAATATCCCCATTTGTGGAGGGCACTTTTGATGACCGAAAAAACGCCGGTGCGGATTGCCTTTGTCGATGATGACGAACATCTATTGTCATCACATCGGCGCAACTTTGCGCGCTTGCGGCCCCAATGGGGGGCGGTCTATTTCAATGATCCGATCACGGCACGCGATGCCATTGCCGCCGACCCGTCAATCGGGGCTGCTGTTCTGGATATCCATATGCCGGGCATGTCGGGACTGGAACTGGCTGCGGAATTGCGCACCGTTCGCCATGATCTGCTGATTGTGATCCTGACCGGATATGCCGATTTGCAGTCGGCCTTGCTTGCCGTTAACGAGCTGGGGGTATTTCGGTTCTATCCCAAGCCGACCAATCTTCAGACCATTCTTGAAGGACTGGAAACAGAAATCGAAGCCCGTCAGGGACAGGCAGAAGACACCCTTCCTACCGATTTCCTTGATCTGTTCGAGCTTGGCGTGATTGCCGTTGATGCCGACCTTTCGATTTTGCATATGAATGCCCAGGCAGCCGAATTGATGCGCGGATCATCACTTGTTCATTCGGGCAGTCAGGGGCGCCTGATCATTGAACCCGTTCCGGAGGGGTTGGAAAGTTTTCTGAACCCGCCAGCAAAGATGGCGCCGCGCAAACATCAAAGCTATGCGATCGAACGTGACGGCGAAAAACTGTCTGTTCTGATCCGGCGTGTGCCCAAAAAAACCGATGGCAAATCAACCTTTATGGTGATCCTTGTTGATCCCGCACAGCAAAAACCACCCGCGATTGACGATCTGATGGATCTGTTCGGTCTGACCCGGTCCGAGGCAAAACTGACCCAGAAACTGGCAGAAGGTCTTGCCCTTGATCAGGCAGCGGAACTTGTCGGCATCTCGCACAGTTCGGCCAGAACCTATTTGAAAACCATTTTTTCCAAGACCGGCGTCAACCGCCAGCCGCAATTGATGAAGACGGTCCTTTCATCGATACCGTCTTTGCGATAAGCGACGGGAAAACCAACAGAAACAACCCACTACCAACCAAAGACCACAATATATTTACTTGATCAGCGGCAAAATACATCTACCCTGAGTTATGTGAACTGACATAACCATCCAGATGTGGGGGCATCGCGGTTGACCAGGGAAAATCACAAACCAGAAATCCTGTCCGACTTTTCCCGGGTGAATGCCGATCGCCATTACGGCTTCAAACGCCTTTGTGATCTGTTGATTTCATTACTTGCGATCATTGCCCTTGCGCCAGTGATGATTGCGATTTCCATAGTCCTGATCGGACTTGGATTCCACCACCCGATTTTCCGTCAAAAACGTGTCGGCAGACATGCAACGGTGTTCACCATTTTCAAATTCCGCACCTTGCGTGACCGGACCTGCCGGCGGTCATCGGCGCCGATCATCCGGCTTTCAGATCAATTCACCGGGTGGCTGCGCATAAGCGGGCTGGATGAATTGCCACAATTGATCAATGTGATACGCGGCGAGATGTCGCTGGTGGGACCGCGCCCGCACAGTGTCGCCGATCACGCCCTTTTTGCCGCATCCCTGCCCGGCTATGACGCCCGCCTGGTCATGCGTCCGGGCATCACGGGATTGGCGCAAATTCGTGGGTGGCGGGGCCCGGTTGATTGCCATCATCATCTTCGGGCGCGCACGGGATGCGATCTGGATTATATCGCTGATCAGAACCCGCTGCGTGACGGGATCATTCTGTTTGCAACCGTTCTTTTGCCGTTGCGCAGATCATCGACATCGCGCCGGCCAGCCCGTCAAGCGGACCATAACGGGCAGAGGCCGGGACAGGGTCACGTTTTTCGTCATGACCAGCGGCTTGTTTGATGATCAGGCATTTCTGCACAATCACCAAAACAGTCGCCAGGACCGTCACCGGTCACGGCAAAGTCCCCGTGATGTTGTGCTGTGCGATATTCCTGACCGGGCTTTGGGCCCCAACGCGTTCTGTTGCCCAACCTGGCGCGTCATCCGGTCCGAATCCAACCCGGTCACAAGATGACCCCCATATGCGCCTTGGACGGTTTGTTCTGGCCCCGGAAATCACCAACCGCGTAACCCATGACGACAACATCTTTTTATCTGATGACAATGCGCAATCGGATGTCATCACCATGATCGCCCCGCGCCTTCATCTGAGCGGCGACTGGCCGTTCTTTCGTATGCATATGACGATCGGCGGGGAGCTTGGATTTTTTGCCAAATCCGATCAGGACAATTATCAGGATGCCGAGGCCAAGGCCGCCGGAAGCATTGATCTTGGCCCGTCATCGGTTGATGGCGCAATCGAATGGCATCGTCAGCATGATCCGCGCGGAAGCAATGATGTCCCGACTGGCGCACGGGAACCCGTGATTTATCGTGATGTCCGCGCCCATATTGGCGGGCGATATGCCACCAGCAGCTTGCAATATGAATCGCGGTTGTCTTTGCGTCGTCTTGATTTCGAAGACAGCACCGCCATCAATGGCAATGCGATCCGCAATGACGATCGCGACCGCCTTGAAACCCGTGAAACCCTGCGCGCTGTGATGCCATTCGATCCGGGACGCGAAGCGTATGGCGAAATCACGCTTAATCAGCGGCAATATGACAGAACCCCCGATGATAGCGGGCGGGTTCGCGATTCTGCCGGATACCAGATTTATGGTGGCCTGCGGTTTGATGTGACCGACCTGATCCGGGCGGATCTTGCGGCCGGCTGGATGAGCCAAAGCTACGTCGATCCGGCATTTGGCAATATCAATGACTATACGCTGCGGGCCGATATCGACTGGTCTGTTACCCGGCTGACCAGCCTTTCATTTACCGCTGCGCGGGCGGTGCGCGAAACCACCGTCCAAGGTGCCAGCGGCATTCTGGCATTTGAAACCGGCATCGGAGTAACCCATGAATTGCTGCGCACGTTACAGATCGGCGCCAATGCCCGTTATCGCAATGATGCTTTTCAACAAACCACACGCACCGACAGGGTACGTTCGATTGGCCTTGACCTTGATTATCAGCTCAATCGCTTTGCCAGGATCAACAGCACCGTTGGCCACGAAATTCGCCAATCAACCAGCAACGGCGAAGATTACGCCCGCCTGCAAAGCCAGATCAGCCTGAAGCTGGAGATGTAAATGACCGGCATTGTCACATCCGTCACAGCCAGAACCCGATTGCTTGCGATTGTGCTGATCATGCTTGTCGGGATCGTCGCGCTTTCGCGTTCCGGAACTGCCCAAACCATCTATTCGCTTGATAGCGGCGATCTGGTCAGGGTCACGGTATTTGGTGAGCCAGACCTGTCGGGTGACTTCAGCATCGATGCACAGGGCAAGCTGAACCTTGCACTGATCGGGCCGGTTTTTGTAAGGGGCATGACAACCAGCCAGGCCCGCACCGCCATTCATGACGCCTATCTCGACGGCTATTTGCGCCATCCCGATATTGCGGTCGATGTCGTTGCCTTTCGCCCGTTCTTCGTCGTTGGCGAAGTCAATCAGCCCGGGTCATACAGCTTTGTCCCGGGCATGAATGTTTTAAATGCGATTGCGATTGGCGGGGGCATGACCTATCGCGGGGACGAGGACGATATCGAAATCCTGCGCGGTAATGATACAGCACGGGTTTCGATCCCGGCCAATCTGGCAACCATTGTCATGCCCGGTGACATCGTGCGGATCGCCGAGCGGTATTTCTGATCCGCCCGCCGGTTTCCATGCCGCCGCTGCCATTGTTCCTATGCCGCGGTTTCCATTGCTGATTTCGCGACAAAATGATGGGCTGCGATCTGTTGCAGATCGGCAAGTTCCGGCTGGTAATCCAGCCCGTGAACAGGACTTGGGACTTCGCCGGTGATCAGGCTGAAATCCTGACGACGTTTGCGCGGATCGGGGATCGGGACGGCGGCCATCAGCTTTTTGGTATAGGGATGCTGCGAGTCTTCAAAAACCGCCTGACGCGGCCCGATTTCAACAATCTGCCCCATATACATGACGGCTACCCGGTGGCTGATCTGTTCGACCACGGCCATATCGTGCGAAATAAACAGATATGAAAGCCCGCTTTCAGCCTGCAATTCCCCCAGAAGGTCAAGAACCTGTGCCTGCACCGATACATCAAGTGCCGAAACCGATTCGTCGGCAATGATCACCTTGGGCGACAGGCTGAGCGCACGCGCAATACAGATGCGCTGACGCTGACCACCGGAAAATTCGTGCGGATGCCGTTTGGCCGCATCTGCTGGGAGTCCGACCCGCCTGAACAGATATTCGACCCGGTCATCAAGTTCCGATCCCGATGCCAGACCATGGATTACCAATGGTTCGGCCACCAATTCCCCGACCGTCATACGCGGATCAAGGGACGCATAGGGATCCTGAAAAATCATCTGGATATTGCGGCGAACTTCGCGGGTCTGGATGCGGGAATTGGCATCGATCTCGCGCCCGTCAATCACCACTTCGCCCTGCCAGGGAATAAGGTTCATCAACGCCCGACCGGTTGTCGATTTGCCACAGCCGCTTTCACCGACAATCGACAATGTTTCACCTGCAAAGATATCGAAACTGACCTGTTCGACCGCGTGCACGCGTTTCTGCACGCGCTGCAAAAGACCGCCGCGAATATCGAAACGCACGGTAAGGTCCCTGACCGATACCAGGGGTTTGGCCAAACCACGTTCAAGCGCCTTGCCATCACTGCTGGCCGGGCCTTCTGTGCCGGCCATGGCGCCAAGTCGCGGCACAGCGGCCAAAAGCCCGCGGGTATAGGGATCATCGGGTTTTTCAAACACATCGGTCACAGTGCCGCTTTCGACCACCTTGCCCTGGTTCATGACAATGACGCGGTTCGCCATTTCGGCAACAACACCCATGTCATGGGTAATCAGAATGATCGCGGTTCCGGTTTCGCGTTGCAGATCCCGCATCAGTCCCAGAATCTGGGCCTGGATGGTGACATCAAGGGCCGTGGTCGGCTCGTCCGCAATCAGAACATCGGGATTACAGGCAAGTGCCATGGCGATCATTACCCGCTGGCGCATGCCACCAGACAATTCATGGGGATATTGCGAAAGCCGCTTTTCCGGCTCGGAAATGCGAACCTGTTTGAGAACCTCAAGCGCACGCGCCCGAACCCGGGATCCGGACATCGGATTATGGGTTGAAATGGCTTCCCCCAACTGGCGTCCGATCGTCAGAACCGGATTAAGCGATGTCATCGGTTCCTGAAAGATCATCGCGATTTTATTGCCGCGAATGTCGCGCATGGCCCGTTCAGACAGGGTCAGAAGATCGGTGCCGTTCAGGCGGATTTCCCCACTGGCAACCCGTGCCATCGGTTCGGGCAGAAGCCCCATGATCGACAGCGACGTCATGGATTTACCACTACCCGATTCACCGGCAATACACAGCGTCTCGCCACGGCAAAGATCAAAGCTTAATCCATCCACAACGGTTTTCGGGCCGCTTGGTGTTGCCACCTGTGTCACCAGATCGCGTACTTCAAGGATCTTTTCCACCGCTTTACTGCCCTGTTCGGTCATACTGCCAACCCTGAGAAAGTCTGTAATTTATTGATTTTAAAATCCGGGGCAGAACAATTCGATCGCTCCGCCCCGAAAAGCCGTCTTAGTCAAATACGATGCGCGGGAAATAGAACGAGACAACCCAGTTGGGCTGATCAACGATTTCACTGATGCGCAGATCCCCACAGACCGAACACAGCATATAGGCGTCGACCGCCGACATGCCCTGTGTCTTGCAAAGCCAGTCCACCATGCGACGTACGGCATCACGCGCACCGGTCATAAGATCACTTCCGATCCCGGTGGTGCATTCATATCCCTTGCTATCAAGGTGACTGGTCACCGGACCAGGCGTGGTGAAATGCGGTGATTCAAGTTGGGCATTCTTGACCAGATCAAGGGTCACGGTTGCGTTCATCGGGCTTTCAATCGCCGTTCCGCAAACTTCGCCATCGCCCTGTGCGGCATGGGTATCGCCGATCGAAAACAGGCCACCGGCAACCTCGACCGGAAGATAAAGTGTGGTCCCTGCGGCAAGATCGCGAATATCAAGGTTGCCACCAACCCGCCTTGGCGGCACGACCGAATGCAGGCCCGGTTCAGCCAGTGCAAGGCCGATGGTACCGGCAAACGGTTTCAGCGGCACTTTGCCGTATTTGGAAAACAGCGACGGGGCCAGCGTATCGGGATCATATTTCCAGATATGCAGGGCCGGGTCTTCGAACTGATCGGCCAAAAGACCAAATCCCGGAATATTTGCCGTCCAGCCAAAGCCCGACGGTTTGAAACCTTCGATGGTGATTTTGACCGCATCACCGGGTTCTGCCCCGTCAATAAAGACAGGACCGGACACCGGATTGATTTTGGAAAAATCCAGTGCGGTTACATCCGCAACCGTACTGTTTGCATTGAACTGGCCTGCTGCACTGTCGACGCATTCAAATTCAATGGTGGTACCGGGCGCGACCGTCAATGCGGGCGGGATCGAATGATCCCACCCGTGATGACAGTGCGCGGAGTGGATCGTGTAATCCGCACATTTGCACATGTTTATTTCACCGCAATGTAGTCATAGTGAACAGGAATGTGGACCGGATCGACGAGGATCGCGTCATCGGCCACAAGGCGCGGCGAACGAATGGTGTAACGCTGTTCATTGAACACCGGTACCCACGGTGCGTCGGCCATGACTTTGGTAAAGATGTCGCGCCACATATCAATGCGGGTATCGGCCTGGGACGGATCGGCAAGCGCGTCGGCCTTTGATGCTTCGGCATCAAGTTCCTCATTGCAGTACCACGACCAGTTCCAGCCACCCGGCACCGCACCGCCACAACCAAGAATCGGGCCATAGAAGTTCGACGGATCCGGGAAGTCCGCAATCCAGGCCATGCCACCCGACCAGATCATCGGGGCCTGATCGGCTTCACCACCAGCGGCAATCACGTTTGCCTGTGCCAGCGACTTGATTTCGACTTTCATGCCGATTGCCGAAAGATCCTGCTGGATGGCCTGGGCGATACGCGGCTGCGGATCGGTGTTGGCAACAAACAGGGTGGTTTCAACGCCATCAGCAAAACCGGCTTCGGACAGAAGGGACTTGGCCTTTTCCGGATCAAAGGCATAGCCCTTGTAATCGGTGTTGTAGCCGGGCATCAGCGGCGGCAATGGCTGGTTGGCCGGAACGGCACGACCATTGATTACGCGAACGATACGATCCTTGTTGACCGCCATGTTGACGGCCTGACGGACCTTGACATTGTCGAATGGCGGAATGTTGGTATTCAGGGTGATATAGCCGGTATGAAGCTGTTCACCCGATACAACCAGATCCTTGTATTCCGGGTCATTCATGACTTCGAGGAACTTTGCCGGCGGAATGCCGTCACCGGCGATATCAACTTCGCCACGCTGCAAGCGCAGAAGTGCGACCACCGGTTCCTGACCGACTTCAACCGTAATGGTTTCAAGCTTCGGGATACCGTCAATGTGATAGTCCGGGTTGGCCTTGAAAATCAGATGCTGGCCAAGGGTCCAGTCTTCAAGGGCAAAGGCACCGGTACCAACCGGATGTTTGCCGAAATCCTGACCCCATTTTTCGACTTCTTCCTTGGGCACGATATGCGCAAAGTTAAGCGCCATTTTATGCAGGAAGGCCGCATCAGGCTGGCTCAGTGTGAATTTGACGGTGTAATCATCGACAACTTCAACACCCGAAAGGCTTTCGGTTTCACCCGCGGATTCTTCGGCAAAGCCATTGATGGTTTCAAAGAAACCGGCGCCCGGGCTTTGGGTTTTCGGATTTACAACGCGTTCAAGGGTGTATTTGACATCAGATGCCTTGAATTCGCGGCCATTGTGGAATTTGACCCCTTTGCGCAGCGTAAAGGTATAGGTCAGACCATCATCAGAAACCGTATAGCCGGTTGCCAGATCAGGCTTGAGCGTCGTGGTGCCCGGCTCGTAATCCATCAGACCGTCAAACAGGCTTTTGATCATCGACCAGTTCTGCCAGTCATAACCGATCGCCGGATCAAGGGTCGAAACATCGTCCTTGTAGGTCACGGTGATGTTGCCTTCGCCAGCAGCGGCGTTGTGCGCCGTCGTCATGCCGGCACCGGCAATCAGTGCAGCCAGTGCAACACCTTTCAGTGCTTTGCTAAACATTGTTGATATTCTCCCTGTGAATATAAACTTCCATAAGTTTCCTTCCTGATTTTGCTGCGTCTTTTGGTCTTGCATCAGCGCAGCTTGATGCGCGGGTCGATGAACGGCGCCACCAAATCCGCCAATAGATTGCCCAGCACGATGGCGCAGGCCGACACCAGCGTCACACCCATGATGATCGGAATGTCGACCCGCTGAATGGCCTGCCAGGCCAGCTGACCGATGCCCGGCCAGCCAAATACGGACTCGACAACGACAATGCCGCTCATGAACATGCCGATATCGATGCCGATCATTGCGATGATCGGCAAAAGCGCGTTGGGGAATGCATGAACAAAGAATACCCGGGCGCGTCCAAGGCCCTTGGCGCGCGCGGTGCGCACATAATCCTGACGCAGAACATCAAGCATCGATGACCGCATCATGCGCGAATACCACCCCGCCCCGAGGAACCCCATGGAAACGGATGGCAACACCAGATGCGCAAACGTGCCGTACCCGCCAATCGGGAACCAGCCGAGCACCACCGCAAACAGATACAGCATCAGAATGCCGACCACGAATTGCGGTGCCGATACCCCGACAAAGGATACCACCATCAAACCGCGATCAAGCGGTGTATTGCGTTTGATCGCCCCGATGGCGCCCGCCGTCAGCCCGAACAGAAGTTCACAGAAAATCGCACCGGCCATCAGCAAAAGGGTCGCTGGAAGACGGGCCGCAATCAGTTCGCCAACCTCGGTCTTTTGCAGATAGGACCGACCGAAATCACCGGTCAGAAGATTGCCCAGATAGCGCAGATATTGTTCATAGAATGGCAGATTAAGGCCAAGCTGTTCGCGGATATTGGCAACCGTTTCCGCGGTTGCCGAACGCCCGGCAATCTGGCGCGCCGGATCGGCCGGCAGCATGTAAAGCAACGCATAGGTCACGATACTGACGCCCAGAAGGATCAGGATGGCCTGGACAAGACGGCGAAGAATATAGGCAATCATCAGTGGCGCCCCTTCTGAGTCGGATCAAGAATGTCACGAAGGGCGTCGCCCACCAGATTGAAGGCCAGTGCCAGAAGAATGATCGCAATACCCGGGAAGAACACCAGCCACGGGGCCGAGGTAAAATAAGTCTGGTTTTCAAAGATGATGTTGCCCCAGCTCGGCGTTGGCGGCTGCACCCCGACCCCAAGATAGGAAAGGGTCGCTTCAAGCAGCACCGTGGTCGCAATTCCAAGGGTTGCCCACACCACCATGGTCGACAACAGATGCGGCAACATATGTTTGAAAAGAATACGGAACCGGCTGGCCCCGATGCCCCATTCGGCCTCGATGAATTCGCGCTCGGACAGGGACCGGGTTTCGGTATAGATCACGCGTGCAACCTGGACCCAGTTGACCATGGCAATCACCATGGCAACAATCCACAGGCTGGGTTTGAAAATTGCCGCCAGCACAATCGCCAGCAACAGGGCGGGAAACGCCATCATCAGATCGGTTGCCCGCATCAGGATGGTTCCGATCCAGCCCCGGAAAAACCCGGCCGTGACACCAACAAGGGCACCGATCAGGACCGCCGCCCCGTTTGCGACAATCCCGATGATCAGCGATGTCTGTGCCCCATACATAAGACGGGACAGCAAATCACGGCCCAGCAAATCGGTTCCCAGCAAGAACTGCCCGCCGGGCGGCATCGGCGCGCCTTCGATGGTCAGGCCGTCAAACATCTGGTTTTGCGGATCATATGGCGCGATCCACGGCGCAAGCAGGGCTGAACCCGCGATCACCACGATGATGATCAGCCCCAGAAGCGCCAGTTTTCTTTTGGCCAGTTCGGCAAGAACAAGCATACCCACCCTGTCTCGTTAGTTCGTGACAATCGGTGCACCGTCGCCCGAACCGGTCCGGCCCGACGCAACGATTGCCGCGCAATAGTCTTCGATCGTTTGTTGTTTTTTCATCGCTTCGGCGCGGATCGCCTTAAGGGCGCCGTGCTCGTCGATATTGTGGCTGAGCATCACGGTCATCAGCACCTTGGCCACAACCGGGCGCAGCTTCAGCCGCCTGCGCAATTCACAAATCTCAGCCCGCAATTTCTGTTGCTGTTCAAAGGCATGAACCGCCAGAACCGCCGCACTGAAAACACCGGCTGTTGAAACCGGCTTTTGCAAATGGGCCCCGCTTTGACGGCTGAGAACCCATTCAAGACGCCCCGGTGCTTCCGACCCGATCAGGGCGACACTTGGCATCGGGGTCTGATCAGGCGTCCAGGGAAACTGTTCATCCATCCCCATATCGGCATCGAAAAACAGGATATCGGCCGCCTTCACATTGGCATCATCGCCGCGCGGCAATTCCGGCCAATAGCGGTCAACCGTCATCCCGAGACGTTCCAGATGGCGCAATAACGGATCGATCGCCGCACTTGGACGGTGCAGGACCCAGACATGCCAACCTCGGAAGTTCGGAATACGATTGGTGCGTTTCATCAGCTGACCACCCGCAAATTGCCTGCACCGGGTTTGCCGACCTTGCGCCGGAAATCATCGGCATCAAAATGCACAAGATAGGGATCGGGCACGACCGCATGATCCGCGCGCGACACGATCTTGAACCAGCCCGCTTCGCCGATCTCGCCAATCAGCGGAGTCAGGGCGGCATGATTGTTGGTCGCATCGATCTGAACCATGCCAAACGGTGTCTGTACCGGTTTGCGCATCAGGTGATGGCGCACCGCAGGAACATCATCATTCCCGGCCCGCCGGATCGACTGGGCGAGCATTTTGACCGTGGCGTATCCCTGGGCGACAAAGGCCGACGGAATACGATCAGCCCCGGCAAATTCATGGAATCTGGCCAGCCATTCGGTGTTTTCGGCATCGGTCTGGTTGGCGAAATAGATCGCCGTACTCAGATGCCCGATCCCCGCTTCGGCAAGCTGGCCCAACTCGCATTCCGTCAGATTGCAACTGACGATCGGGCGTTTGGCAGCGGCAAATTCCGGATCTTCCTGACCCAGTTTCTGATAGGCGCGAAACAGCGCATAGCTTGAATTGCCAATCAGGTTATTAAGGATGAAGTCGGGCTTCTTGGCCTTGATATCTTCGATGATGTGGTCGACATCGACACTGTCGATCGGCAGGTACTTTTCGCCGAGCACTTCACCATTGCAGGCCTGAATCAGTTCGCGCCCGATGCGGTTGGTTTCCCAGCCCCAGATATAGTTCGACCCGGTCAGATAGACCCGCCGCCCGAATTTCGGAACAACATGTTCAAACAGCGGCAGGATATGCTGATTGGGATTGGCCCCGGTATAGATGACATTTTCGCTGCATTCGAAGCCTTCATACGGGCACGGATACCACAGCAAGGCGTCAAATTTTTCGACAGTGGGCAGCACTTCCTTGCGCGCCAGTGACGTGATGGTGCCGATGATATGTTTGCACCCGTCGCGCCGGATCAGACTGTCGCAAAATTCGGTATAACGTTCAGGCACACCGGCCGGATCGCGAAATTCCGGCACCAGGCGAAATGCAAAGGCAGAGTCGTTATTGACCTCGTCCAGGGCCATGCGCGCGCCATCATAAAGATCCTGCGCGATGGTCCGGTACGGTCCGGTCACGGAATACAGAAAGCCGACCCGGTAAACCGGGTTGGAATGCGTCTCGCCCAAAACTAAAAGCCCCTAAAACAAAAAAAACCCGCGCTTCTTTGCAGTGCAAAGAAACAGCAGGCCTTGATTGGCATGCGGCGATTTGTTGCCGCTATTTGATAAATTCCGCCCCGAAGGACAACATAACGGTAACAATAATTTCCAACTTGTCAAACGGGAGTTTCAGTTTTTGCAAATCTAATGCTGCAATGCCGCATTCCCGCAGAACATCATGCTGTGCCCGTGCTGGCAAAAAAGCCAGATTTTAGAACCGTTAAACCCGATGTTCGATTTTCCGCCAATTGATCGCGCTGACACCTTTACCTTGGCCCTGAATTCGTGATGAAATCGCGTTTGCGCATCCACCGCGCCAAAAATGAACAACGCAAATCACGTATTTTGCCCCACCATACGGAGTTCTTCATACATGTCCGGGAAAACGGAAAATCGCCAACTGCGTCACGGCGGTCGTATTCTGGTTGATCAATTGGCCCTGCATGGCGCGGAACGCGTCTTTCTGGTGCCTGGCGAAAGCTATCTGGCGGTTCTGGATGGTCTGGTGGATCATCCCGCCATTGATCCCGTCATCTGCCGTCAGGAAGGCGGTGCCGCCATCATGGCAGAGGCCTATGGCAAACTGACCGGAAAACCCGGCATCTGCATGGTCACGCGCGGCCCCGGTGCCACCAACGCATCGGCGGGTGTGCATGTCGCCCATCAGGACAGCACACCGATGATCCTGCTGGTCGGGCAGATCGGGCGTGACATGGTCGACCGCGAAGCGTTCCAGGAAGTCGATTATCGCAAGATGTTCGAACCGCTTGCCAAATGGGTCGGCCAGATTGATGACATCAACCGCATCCCGGAATATATCAGCCACGCCTATCACATCGCGACATCGGGTCGCCCCGGCCCGGTTGTTCTGGCCCTGCCCGAAGACATGCTGTCTTCAAGTGCCGAGGTCGCGGACGCCAAGCCCTATGTCCCGATCGAAGCCAAAACCGCCCCCGAAGATGTCGCGCGTTTCCGCGATGCCCTGTCAAAGGCCAAACAGCCGATCATGATCGTTGGGGGTGGCGGCTGGACCCGTGAAGCGACTGAAAACCTTAAATCGTTTGCATTTCGTAACAATGTTGCGATCGCGACGTCTTTCCGCTGTCAGGACTATATCCCCAACACGCACAGCCATTTTGTCGGCGATGTCGGCATCGGGATTAATCCCAAACTTGCCGAATTTATCCGCGACAGCGATCTGGTGATTTTGGTCGGATCGCGCATGGGTGAAATGACCAGCAGCGGCTATAGCCTGCTTGATATCCCCTGTCCGAAACAGAAACTGGTCCATGTGTATGCCGGACCCGATGAACTGGGCCGGGTTTACCGCCCCGATATCGCGATCAATGCATCCCAACGATCCTTCCTGCGTGCCATCGCCATGATGGAGCCGGTTGACGGATCGGCACGCGATGAGATGATTGAAACCGCACACGCCCATTACATCGCCTTTTCCACCCCGCTTGATACGCCGGGCGACGTAAAAATGGCCCATGTGGTTGCCGAACTTCGCGAAAAACTGCCCGATAATGCCATTGTTACCAACGGGGCTGGCAATTACGCCGCCTTCCTGCACCGGTTCTTCCGTTATCGCGAGTATCGCACCGAACTGGCGCCAACGTCGGGCTCAATGGGCTATGGCCTTCCGGCATCGGTATCAGCCAAGCTTGCCCATCCGGATCGCACTGTTGTCTGCCTTGCCGGTGACGGATGCTTTTTGATGCATGGACAGGAATTCGCCACCGCCGTGCAATATGGGGCCAATATCATCACGATTGTGGTCAATAACGGCATGTTCGGCACCATCCGCATGCATCAGGAACGCAACTATCCGGGTCGTGTTTCGGGTACCGAACTTCATAACCCGGATTTCGCGGCCTATGCCGTTGCCTTTGGCGGACATGGGGAAACCGTCACACGGACGGAGGATTTCGGCCCAGCCTTTGACCGCGCGGTAGCCAGTGGCAAACCCGCCATCATCGAGGTCCAGGTTGATCCGCAGGCCCTGACCCCGATCAAGACCCTTGATCAAATCCGGTCTGGTTCGTAATCGAAACGAAAATATGAATTGTTGAAAAACGGGCGGGATCAGCGTTTGGGGATGCTGATCTCGCCATTTTCAAGCCCGGTCTTCAGGGCATCGACCGCAACGGCCAGCTTTTCGTCAATCACATGCAGATAGGCCGTCCAGTCCGAAAGCTTCTTAAGCTCTTCCTTGCCATCTGAAATACCGCGAAGCCCGATCAGCGGCACATCAAATTTGTGGCAGGCCCGCAGGATGGCAAAGCTTTCCATATCGACCATATCGGCATCAATCACGTCATAGGCCGCACCCGAAACCACATTGGCCCCGGTCGAAAGCCGCGCCTCGGGGATACCCGGAATGCGCAACTCCATCGGAATTTCAGCCGGGAAATCCACAAACGGCGTGCAGCCCTTTTCAAACCCCAGAACCGACGCATCCATATCGCGGTAAGACACGGAAATCGCCTGATAAACCTCGGCCTGCTCCAATGTCCGCGACCCGGCCGAGCCCAGCGTCACAACAAGATCGGGCAAATCATCGGAAAGCTTAAGCTCGGTCAGTGCTGCGGTCAGATTAATCGCAGCCTCCACCGGCCCAACCCCGATCATCAGCGGCGTAAAACGCGCTTTGAGGAAATCCCCATATTCCGCCGGTGCTGCCATACAAAACAGCACATCATGACCTGCAAGATTGTGGAGATATCCGCGCATTTTCGAGAACCCGTTGGTTAAAATCAGAAAGGGCAGATTAACGACGCGGATACGATTTGGCACCCACTAAAACAGGAAACCGGACAACAACGCGATGATGGTCTTCTTTTGGGAAAATGGCGCACCCGACAGGATTCGAACCTGTGGCCTTTGCCTTCGGAGGGCAACGCTCTATCCAGCTGAGCTACGGGTGCGCAATATAGGGGCCACGACTGGATCAAGTGGCCCGAGTGCGATGGGTGATACAGGTTTTGACCCGAACGGGCAAGGGTTTTTGACCCCCATGCCGTTACAGCATTATCACCATGCCGGGTTAACGTAACCTTGCACCCAAAGCAGCGCAATCAGCTTTCAACGTCACGCCGGTCATAGGGATCGCGCACAACCCAGGTCCCGTTCCATTCGCGGTCCTGTTCACGCCGTTGGAGGCGTTCCATCCGGTTCATCATCAGCTGGGCGGCAAAGTCGCTGTCATCCAGTTCACGGACGGCCTCATAAAGCGGCTTGGCCTGATCAAACGCGCCTTCGCGGTAATGGGTCATCGCCGTTTCATATTTGGAACGCCAATCGCGACGCTCCTCACTAAGCTGACCGCCAAGGGCAAGCACCTCATAGAGGTACACTTCATGTTCCGTCCCCAGAAGCACCACATGGTCAAGATCGCGCATTTCGATCTCGCCGGCTGCCATATTGGCTGTCTCATGGGAGGCCAGAATTTGCGTGCCATATACGCGGTTGGCCTTTTCCAGACGGTTGGCATAGTTCACGCAATCGCCCACCACGGTATAGGCACGTGACTTGTCCGTCCCGATGGAGCCGACAACCACCTCGCCGGTGGCAATGCCGATGCGGATATCAAGCCCGTGATCGCCAATCAGGTCGGCATATTTGGTCTTGAGCGCGTTAAAGCGCGCCACCTGTTCAAGGGCCGCCTGACAGGCATGGCGGGCATGGGCATTTTCCCCGCAAAATGGCGAGCCCCAGAATCCGATCACGCGGTCCCCGACAAAATTGTCGATGATGCCGCTGTGGTTGGCGATCGGTTCGGTCATTGCCGTCAGATAGTCATTGAGGAAATCGACCAGCTTTTCCGGCGGGGTATGTTCGGCCAGCCAGTCAAACCCGGTCAGGTTGACAACACTGACGGTCATCACGCGCTTTTCGGAGTTTTCAAGCGCGGTTTCCTGATTGATCAGATTGTTGATGACCTTGGGATCAACATATTTGCCAAACCGTTCGCGCATCCGGAACCGCACGCGCAATTCACGCGACATCCGGTTGAAGGCATCGGCAAGACGGGCGAAATCACCCTTGCCCTTGAAATCAAGGCTGGTGTCGAGCTTGCCCGACTGGATGCCATTAAGCGCATTGGTGGTCTGGCGTACGGCCACCACCACCGCGTGGGCCAGATAATAGGCCAGCGACACCCCGATGATGATCGCCGCCAGCATCATGATGAATTCGGCCTGGATCAGGAAATCCTCACTGCGCGAAACGCTTTCGACCGTATCGGCCGCGTATTTTTCCAACAGAAGAATTTCGTTGCGCAGATCAAGAACGATATTGCGATGAAGGCCGCGGACAATGTTTTCCTGACGCTGTGCATCAAGAAGATCACCATCCCGCACCCGCCCCAGCAACCGTTCAACACCAAGGGCGAATTGTGCAGAAACATCGGCGAATTCGCGCATGCGCACATCAAGATCAAGCAACACACCATTGTCGAAATGACCTGATGCCTGTGCACGACCAAGGGCAGCAAAGGTGAATGTCTTGCGATAGGCCTGTTCGATCTGGGTTTGCTTGGCATTGATTTCGATTTCAATGCCATTGAGAAGCGGTGCATGCGGTCCGTCATTTTCGACCACTCGCATATAGCGATCCAGAAGCGAGATTTGTTCAAGCTGGCGGGCACGGACATCCGACAGCGCATCCTTGACCGGTGTGACATAGCGCGATACCGCTTCAAGATCACCATTGATGCCAAGGGACTGGATCACCGAAAAACCGGTTGCCACGAACAGCCAAACGACAAAGAAGGCCGCGACACCCAGGAACTTTGCCCGAATGGTCCTTAGCATGGCGGTCCTGATCCTCCGAAATTCCGTTTACTGCTGGCATATCGGGGTTCCAACACGTTTAGACAACCCGCGAAATGCTCTGCAACCGATTAAAAATGCTACCTGATCACTGATCAGCGGTCAAAAAGCAATCAAGATCGCGTGCAGGAATAATTTTCAACACCACCCCCACCCGCGATCCAGCGGCGAATGTCATCAATCACCACCGGCCCGTTCAGATCACGCAACAACATGTGATACCCGGCCTGATACCGGCACCGGTGATAGGATGTCATGCCAGCGGCCTGCAAATCACGATCAAGGGCATCAATCGCATCTGGCGGAATGACCTGATCCTGTTGGCCGGACAGCAACAAAGTCGCAACCCGGATGTCGGATGCCCGAACGCGTGCCAGATCCATCAAATCGGCCACCCCGGCAATCAGATCGACCCTTACCGCTGACATCATGTGCGGATCCCGCGACAGACGACGAAGCATTTCGATATTGTCGGACGGCCAGATATCAAGCCCGCGACCGGTCAGTGGCAACCATGGCAAGCTATGCGACATGACTGCAAGCGGGGCCGTCTGATACCAGGGCATGCGATCACGGTTCCAGATCGCCGGGGCCACCAGAACAAGACCATCCATCAGATGTCCGCGCGTCGCAGCTGTCACGATTGCAACCGCCCCGCCCATCGAATTGCCCAGAAGATAAACCGGTTTTTGCCGATATCTGGCGCGCAACAGGCTCAGCACATCGCTGGCATCATTGACCATACTGCTGATCCCCGCCCAGAACGGCCGGGACGGACTGCGTCCGAAACCGCGTTGATCAAAGGCATAAATCGCAATACCAGCCGGGCCAAGTGCTTCGCCCAGTTCCATAAACGCATTGGCGTAATCCCCCATCCCGTGCAGGGCAAGGATCACCGCATCGGGATTTTCGATATCCCCCCAATGTTGCAATGGAAGTGCCGTCCCGTCGCTGGCGTGAAAGACGTTTTCATCAAGCGATATCTGCGCCACCGGCGGACCGGCAGGGACGATTTTCGGCGCACAGCCGGTTACCCCCGCCGCACAAAGAAGAACAACCGCACTCAGACGCAGCAAAAATCGAAACATGGGACGGGGCATCCAGATGCGTGACAAAAATCCGTTTTCAAACATGACCCTAAGACCAAAAACAAAAACCCCGCAAGCCTTTGCGGGGTTTTGTCGGTTCATGGCGCAATCGGGCCAACAGGGATATGCCCCTGATCCTGATCAGGCTGCTTTGCCTGCGCGAAGCTTGTCATTATCGCGGGTCAGCATCAGGAAGATGTCTTCAAGGTCGCCTTCCTCGGTCGACAGATCCTTGATCGCAAGTCCGCTGCCCTGAACCGCCTGAAGGATTTCGGCCATCTGGGTGTTGCTGGGACGATAATGAAGGGCGATCTGATTTTCGGATTTAAGCTCCCCGCCCCACTGGGCAAAGACATCCGGAACCGAATTCAGTTCGTTATTCACGGTCAGAACAAGCGTCTTGTGATCGATCCGGCGCAGCAGGCTGCGTTTGTCTTCATGGGCGATCACGTTGCCCTTGTTGATGATGGCGATTTCATCACACAGTTCTTCGGCTTCTTCGAGATAATGGGTGGTCAGAACAATCGTCACACCGGCCTTGTTCAGTTCTTTGACATAGGCCCAAAGCTGCTGGCGCAGTTCGATATCGACACCAGCGGTCGGTTCATCAAGAACCAGGACCGGAGGGGTATGAACCATCGCCTTGCCCACCAGAAGCCGACGGCGCATGCCGCCCGAAAGCGACCGGGCGTACGAGTCTGCCTTGTCCGACAGGCCAAGGGCGGCCAGAATTTCGTCGGTGCGGCGTTCGGATTTTGGCACGCCATACAGGCCCGCCTGCAATTCCATCACCTGACGCGGGGTGAAAAATGCATCAAGGTTCAGTTCCTGGGGCACGATCCCGATCGAACAGCGTGCGGCACGCATTTCGGCTTCGATATCATGGCCCCAGATTTTTGCGGTCCCGCCGGTTTTGGTCACCAGTCCCGCCAGGATGTTGATAAAAGTCGACTTTCCCGCGCCGTTCGGCCCAAGAAGGGCAAAAAACGAACCGCGCGGAATTTTCAGGGATACGTTATCAAGGGCAAGTTTTTCGCCATTTGATCCCGTATAGACCTTTGTCAGCCCTTCGACTTCGATGGCATAGTCGGGCATTGCAGTCATAAGTCAGTGATCTCCACTCTTTTCCACGTCGCCGGTTTGCGCTAAGACGATGGGGCGCCATGCGATGCGGAAGTATTGATTGAATATGCCCAATCGGTATCATTCCCGGGAAACCGGGGTCAATGCTGAGCACAGCACGCGGCCAATCCCGATGGTCACACAAGCCTGAAACAGGCAAACTTGGAACTGGATATATGAAGATCACCGAAGAAATCAAAGTCGGCACCCTCAATGTTGCCTGCGACGGCGGTAAAGGCCACCTTGGTCACCCGACGGTTTACCTCAATCTCGAGGACAAGGGCGAGGTGGTCTGCCCGTACTGCTCGAAAAAATACATCTTCGACAAATCCCAGGCTGATCACGCAGCACATTGATCCGCACCACGCGTTCGTGAGTACAAGCATTGCGCGGGGGCCAACCGCCCCCTATCTGTCGCAGGCTTTCGCGGATTGACACCCTTTCGCCTGCCTATGCTGTCGTGAACGCCATCACGGCCAAATCCACGGGGAACTTTCATGACGTCTTCATCGCCCACGCTCAACAGTTACCGCGCGCTGCCGGACCCGGATGGACATTTCGGCAATTTCGGCGGTCGTTTTGTCGCCGAAACCCTGATGCCGCTGATCCTTGAGCTGGAACAGGCCTATAAAGACGCCAAAAGCGACCCCGCCTTCAAAAAGGAGATGGATTATTATCTCCGTCATTATGTTGGCCGTGCGAACCCGCTTTATTTCGCCGAACGCCTGACCGAAGAACTCGGCGGTGCAAAGATCTATTTCAAGCGCGAGGATCTGAACCATACCGGCGCGCACAAGATCAATAACTGCATCGGCCAGATTCTTTTGGCCAAACGCATGGGCAAGACCCGCATCATCGCCGAAACCGGTGCCGGACAGCACGGGGTTGCGACCGCAACGGTTTGCGCCCGTTTCGGCCTGCCCTGCACGGTTTATATGGGCTCCAAGGACATTGAACGCCAGTCGCCCAACGTCTTCCGCATGCGTTTGCTCGGTGCTGAAGTCAAACCGGTCGTTTCGGGTTCCCGTTCGCTGAAAGACGCAATGAACGAGGCGCTTCGTGACTGGGTGACCAATGTGGAAGATACCTTCTATATCATCGGCACCGCAGCCGGCCCGCACCCCTATCCGGAACTGGTTCGTGATTTCCAGTCCGTGATTGGCAACGAGGCCAAGGAACAGATCCTTGAAGCCGAAGGCCGCCTGCCCGATCAGGTGATTGCCGCTGTCGGTGGCGGATCGAACGCCATCGGCCTGTTCCATCCGTTCCTTGATGACAAGGGTGTCGAGGTGGTTGGTGTCGAGGCCGCCGGTCACGGTGTGCATACCGGCAAACATGCCGCCAGCCTGTCGGCCGGCAAGCCGGGCGTGCTGCATGGCAACCGCACCTATTTGCTGATGGATGACGATGGCCAGATCAAGGAAGCCGACTCGATTTCCGCGGGTCTGGATTATCCGGGCATCGGGCCGGAGCACAGCTGGCTCAAGGATATCGGTCGGGCGCGCTATGAACCGATCACCGACACAGAGGCCCTTGATGCCTTTAAACTTTGTTCGGAGCTCGAAGGCATCATTCCGGCGCTGGAATGCAGCCACGCGATTGCGCAAATCGTCAAGGAAGCGCCCAAGATGGGCAAGGACAAGATCATCCTCATGTGTCTGAGTGGCCGGGGTGACAAGGACATCTTTACCGTGGCCGAAGCACTGGGAGTTAAGTTGTGAGCGACGCTATCATCGGCGGCCAGGACCGCATCGCCAAACGTTTTGCCAAGCTCAAGGAAGAAGGCCGCGCGGGTCTTGTAACCTTTATCACCGCGGGTGACCCCGATCCCGAGGCATCGTTCGAAATCCTGAAATCCCTGCCCGAAGCAGGTGCCGATATCATCGAACTGGGCATGCCGTTCACCGATCCGATGGCTGACGGCCCCGCCATCCAGGAAGCATCGAACCGTGCATTGGCCGCAGGCATGCACATGCGCAAGACCCTGTCGCTGGTGCGTGGATTCCGCGATCTTGATCACGAAACGCCGATAATTCTGATGGGCTATTACAACCCGATCTATATCTATGGCGTTGCGGAATTCCTTGAAGATGCACGTAATGCCGGGGTTGATGGCCTGATTGTGGTGGATCTTCCACCCGAAGAAGACGCCGAACTGTGCGTTCCGACCGTGGAAAAGGGTCTTTCATTCATTCGCCTGACCACGCCGACCTCGGATGACAAGCGTCTTCCGAAACTTGTTCAGAATACGTCCGGCTTTGTTTATTATGTATCGGTTGCGGGTGTTACCGGTGCTGCATCGGCCAGCAATGATCAGATTGTCGAAGCAATGGGACGCCTGCGTCGCCATACCGATCTTCCGATTGCTGTGGGCTTTGGCATCAAAACCGCACAACAGGCTGCTGATGTTGCCCGGCAGGCAGATGCAGCTGTGGTCGGGTCCGCAATCGTATCAAAAATTGCCGAAAGTCTTGACGAAAACGGCAAGGCCACCGATAAGACCGCCTCTATGGTTACCGGCCTTGTGCGCGAACTTGCAAACGGGGTCAGAAACGCGCGCAAATAGTGCGGTGCGTTTTGAAAGAACCGATATAGACAGAACCAAGGATCAGTATCCGATATGTCGTGGCTGACTGAATTCGTCCGTCCAAAGATTCAGAAACTCGTTCGCCGTCCAGATGTGCCAGAGAACCTTTGGCATAAATGCAAATCGTGCGAACAGATGATCTTTCACCGTGATCTGGCAAAGAACAATCATGTTTGCCAGCATTGCGGTCATCACATGCGTATTTCCGCCAAGGACCGTCTTGAGCTCCTGTTCGATGGGGGTCAATACCAGACCATCGAACTGCCGAATGTTCCGGTCGATCCGCTGAAATTCCGTGATCAGAAAAAATACACCGATCGCCTCAAGGCGGCGCAGGCCAAGGCAACCTTCAAGGATGCGCTGGCGGTTGCCCATGGTGAGGTTGGTGGTCATCCGACCGTGATTGCCGTGTTTGACTTCTCCTTCATGGGCGGGTCGATGGGCATTGCCGTTGGCGAAGGCATTGTTGCCGCCGCCGAACTGGCAACTGTTCAGGATGCGGCACTGATCATTGTTCCGGCATCGGGCGGTGCACGTATGCAGGAAGGCATTCTCAGCCTGATGCAGATGGCCCGTACCACGGCCGCCATCGAAAAGGTCAAGGAAAAGGGCCTGCCCTATTTCGTGCTGCTGACCGATCCGACCACCGGCGGTGTTTCGGCATCCTTTGCCATGCTGGGCGATATCCAGGTTGCTGAACCGGGCGCACAGATCGGCTTTGCCGGTCGTCGCGTGATCGAAAGCACCATCCGCGAAAAGCTGCCTGATGATTTCCAGACAGCCGAATACCTTCTGGAACACGGCATGGTCGATATGGTCGTTCCGCGCAATGAACTGAACGCGACTTTTGGCCGCCTGATCGACATGATCCGCCGCACCAAACCGGGTGCAAGCATCGTTCCGATCAAGGACGCCAAAGCCAAGACGTCCAAGTCCAAGACTTCGAACGCGGACAAGTAACTTGGCCCGAAGCGACGCAATTCTTGCTCGCCTTGGCAAGCTGCACCCGAAAGTCATCGATCTTTCGTTAGGGCGGATTACCCGGCTTCTGAACAAGCTGGATAATCCGCACCTTTCCTTGCCGCCGGTCATTCATCTTGCCGGCACAAATGGCAAAGGCTCCACCCAAGCCTATCTGCGCGCCATCTATGAGGCCGCCGGACTTAAGGTCCATTGTTCGACATCCCCGCATCTGGTGCGTTTCCATGAACGCATTACCCTTGCCGGTGACGTGATTTCCGAAGATGCGCTGTGTGACCTTCTTGAAGAAGTCGAAACGGTCAATGACGGCGAATCCATAACATTCTTTGAAATCACCCAGGCCGCCGCATTCCTTGCATTTGCGCGCAGTCCTGCTGATGTCCTGATCCTTGAAACCGGACTTGGCGGGCGGGTTGATGCCTCCAACGTGATTGACAAGCCTGCTGCGACGGTCATTACGCCGGTATCGCTTGATCATCAGGGATTCCTTGGCGATACCATTGCCAAAATCGCCTTTGAAAAGGCCGGGATCATGAAACCCGGTGTGGTCAGCATTCTGGCGCCACAGATGCTTGAAGCCTTCAACACCCTTGTCACCCACGCCAATGCGATCAAGGCCCCGGTCTTTTGCAATTTCGAAGTATCGGATGAACGTGCCGACGGGTTTACCATGCGCATCGAAGGCGATCATATCGACCTTCCGTTGCCAGCACTGCCGGGGCGTCATCAGTTCGTCAATGCCGCAACGGCGATTGCCGCGGTGCGCAAGGCCGGCATTCCGGGCTGCGATGGCAAGAATGTCGATATTCTGGCCCGTGGTCTGACAACGGCACGCTGGCCGGCCCGGTTGCAGAAACTGACTTCGGGGCCGCTCTTTGATGCGCTTCCCGACGGGTGTGAGCTGATTTTGGATGGCGGGCATAATATTGCCGCCGCAGAAGCCATTTCCGACTGGCTGTCGCGTCAGGACGCCGGCGATACCGTCATCATGATGGGGATGCTCGATAATCGTGATGCGGTGGCGTTTCTGAAGCCGCTTGCCAAGCAGATTACAGCACTTGCCGGTGTGCCGATCCCCGGTGAACATCAGGCACATCTGCCGGCAACACTTCGCGATGCTGCCAAGACCTGCGGTATCGATGCGGCCTTTGCCTGTGATGATTTCGGTGATGCTGTGACAGCATTGCTGTCGGCCTGCCCCGCCCCGAAACGGGTATTGATCCTTGGATCACTATATCTGGCTGGCCTGATTCTTGAAAATCATGGCTGATCAGCCATATATCAGAATTTCCTTAACCAGACTGTCAATATCACCATCCAACAACAAGTGACCAGCCGATTCCAGGACGATTTTCCCGGCGGCTGGCAGCCGGTTTACATAGGTTTGGAAATGGTCAAACCCGACAATCCGGTCATCACGGCTGTGACAGAAATGGATTACTTTACAATCACCTAAAATACGAACTTCATCCTTGGTCAGGGTGAATTCATCTATTTCCCAGTCTGTTAGGCCCCAAAATGGCGATGCGATGATGAAAACAGCTGATAAATGGCTGTTTTTGCGCCAGATTTCCGGATTGCGCGCCAGAAATTGCAAGATTGTCGACCCGCCAAGCGAATGCCCGACCAAAACAAGCCCCGGGGCTGCCTGTGAAACGGCCTTTTCGATCCCGCCAAGCCATTGATTGATATCGGGGCGTTCGGGATCGGGCATCGCCGGGGCTGACAGGGTGAAGTTTCCACCCAGCCGGTCTTTCAGCCGCGCGACAAACCGTGTACTGCCATTGTTCCCGCCCTGGGGACCGGCACTGTGAATGAAAACCAGGTCACGGCCCATTGTGGCCTCCTTGCCCTGCTGGTCGATAAATCGTTATCGACCGGGAAAATTTGACGATACGGCAGGTCACCAAAGCCCGGCATCAGACATCGGGCAGGCGAACCTTCGGACCGGCGCCATTCGCCGACCGCGCACTGCCATCATCATTGCCGCCATCGGTTCGGCGCAACCGCAGATTTCCGGCCTTGTAGGTCTGTCGACGGTCCCCCTTGAGCGGCGGGGGCAGGCCATTGTCGCCACCATGGTTGTGGCCATCACGTGATCGGTCAAGGTCGCCATATTTTGCGTTTTCACGCTTTACCTTCTGGCCAGTCACCCAAGTATATCCCAGAACATAAAGCAAAAATCCCCCGACCCCGATGGTCAGGGTCAGGAACTGCACAACCGGGACAAAGCTTCCGAACACCTGACCGCCGCCATAAATCATGAAAATACAAAGGGCTGCGACCGGGGCAAGTGCCAGGAAAAAGATGCTGCGCACCTTGTGACGGATCGGTCCGTAATGCATCAGCATGGCATAAAACAGATACATCAGCGCGACAAACACCACGAGTTTGATCAGCAAAATGAAATGGTCAAAATTGGCAAGCTTCTGATTGCGTTCATAAATGCCAAAGGCCGTGAACAGGCCATGCACGATCAGGCCGAAACTGCCAAATGTCAGGATAAAACGCAGCCAGACACTGACGCGAAAAAACCTGCGCCATCCCGTCTCGCCCGCACTGCCGCGGCGACCTGATTTGTTTTTTTTCCGCTGCCGGGAGGAAAGCTTCATATCTTCTGAAAGCTCACGCACCGGACCGGCGGTTTCTACCCCGATACCCTTGGGGGTAAAAATCGGTTTGGCTGATTTCCGGGCCACGAACCCGTTCTCCCATGTCCCTTGGGATTAACTTTTCAACTTACCATAGCAATCCCGACCGACCCTGATAAGCACAAACAGACCATCAGGAATAAATCTTCGGAAATCCGCATGTTATCTTATTTGTTTTGATATCGAAATATTATGAGATTACCTAAACAATCATCATACAATACTGATGCCAGTACTTGTCAGGAGCCCCGGGCTTTTTGGCCAATGCCCACAGGCTATGCTCGACTTGGCGGCGCGGATCGGGCATTCTGCGAAGCATGATTTTCCTCCAGACAAGAGCACGAAACGTATGACTGAATCTGCCCCGTCCAACACCAATACATCCGCCGGCAATCCGCCGCGCCGCGTCGTACTGGTTGACGGTTCCGGCTTTATTTTCCGCGCTTTCCATGCCCTGCCGCCGATGACCAGTCCCGACGGGACCCCGGTCAATGCGGTATATGGCTTCTGCACCATGTTGATGAAGCTGCGCGAAGATACCAAGCCCGACCATATGGCAGTCATTTTCGACACCAAGGGCAAGTCATTCCGCAACGATTTCTATGCCGACTACAAGGCCCACCGCCCGCCGCCCCCCGAAGAACTGGTACCGCAATTCGGTTTGATCCGGGACGCGACCCGCGCCTTTAACCTGCCCTCGATCGAGCTCGAAGGCTATGAGGCCGACGATCTGATCGCCACCTATGCCCGCCAGGCCGAGGCACAGGGTTCTGATGTGATTATCGTGTCTTCGGACAAGGACCTGATGCAACTTGTTACCGACAAGGTGCAAATGTTTGATGCGATGAAGAATCGCACCATCGGGGCTGCCGAAGTCATGGAAAAATTCGGCGTCGCGCCAGATAAGGTCATTGATATTCAGGCACTTGCGGGCGATTCCGTTGACAACGTACCCGGTGTGCCGGGCATTGGTGTCAAAACCGCCGCCCAACTTATTGATGAATATGGCGATCTTGATTCTCTACTTGAACGCGCTGGTGAAATCAAACAGCCCAAGCGTCGCGAAAAGCTGATCGAGAATGCCGAACTTGCCCGCATCTCACGCGATCTGGTGACCCTTAAAACTGACGTGCCGGTGGTTGAGGACCTTGATGATTTCGACCTGAAAGAACCCGATCCGGAAGTTCTTTTAAGCTTCATCGCAAGTCACGGCTTTAAATCACTGCTTTCTAAAGTAAAAGCCAAGTTTGGCGGCGATGTTGAATTTGAAAGCCCGACCCAACCCGGCATTGGTGTCAATGATATCAAGGTCGAAAAGGCCGAATATGAACTGGTGCAGGATGAAGAACGTCTAAAGCACTGGATTGCGGAGGCCGAATATCTTGGCACCGTGGCGGTTGATACCGAAACCACATCACTTGATGCCCATCAGGCCAAACTTGTCGGCATCTCGCTTTCGACCGAACCGGGCAATGGCTGCTATATCCCGCTTGGCCATGTCAGCGGCGAAGCACAGGGTGGCTTTGACTTCGGCGACACCCCCGAACAAAGCAGCGACGCCCCCAAGCAGATCAAGCTTGAACGCGCGATAGAGCTTCTCAAACCACTGCTCGAAGACCCCGGCGTGCTCAAGGTCGGTCAGAACCTGAAATATGACATGATCGTTCTGGCCCGCCATGGCATCGATGTCGCACCGATGGACGACACCATGGTTCTGTCCTATGTGCTTGACGGGACCAGCCATGGTCACGGCATGGACGAGCTGGCCGAACTGCATCTTGATTATAAACCGATCAAGTTTTCCGATGTTTGCGGATCGGGCAAAACCCAGATCACCTTTGATCAGGTACCGCTGGACAAGGCGCTCGATTACGCGGCCGAGGATGCGGATATTACATTGCGTCTGCACCGCCTGCTGAAGCCGCGCATCGCACAGGAACATATGGCAAGTGTCTATGAAACCCTTGACCGGCCACTGGTGCCGGTTCTGGCAAAGATGGAAAGCCTGGGCGTCAAGGTCGATGCCGAAATCCTGAAAAACCTGTCGGATGATTTCGCCAAACGCATGGCAAGTCTTGAAGTTACCATCCATGAAATGGCCGGAGAGCCGTTCAATCTTGGCAGTCCCAAGCAGCTCGGCGAAATCCTGTTTGATAAGATGAGCCTGCCGGGCGGTAAGAAGACCAAAACCGGTGCCTGGCAAACCGGGGCAGATGTTCTGGAAGCCCTGGCAGCACAGGGGCATGATCTTCCGGCCAAGCTTTTGGAATGGCGTCAGCTTTCGAAACTCAAAAGCACCTATACCGACGCGCTTGCCAACCATATCAACCCGCAAACCGGTCGTGTTCACACCAGTTACGGTCAGACCAACGTCAATACCGGGCGTTTGTCATCCAATGATCCGAACCTGCAAAACATCCCGATCCGAAGCGAAGAAGGCCGTAAGATCCGTACTGCCTTTGTCGCAGAGCCGGGCCACAAGCTTATTTCTGCCGACTATTCGCAGATCGAATTGCGTCTTCTTGCCCATGTGGCCGAAATCGATGCCCTGCGCGAAGCCTTCAAAAACGGCGAGGATATCCACGCCGCGACCGCATCCAAGGTCTTTGGCGTGCCAATCGAAGGCATGGACCCGATGGTCCGCCGCAAAGCAAAGGCGATCAACTTCGGCATCATTTACGGCATTTCGGCCTTTGGTCTGGCCAACCAGCTTGGCATTCCGCAAAAAGAGGCCAAGGCCTTTATCGATGCCTATTTCGAGATTTATCCGGGCATTCGCGACTATATGGATCAGGCCAAGGAATTCGCCACCAAACATGGTTTTGTCCGTACGCTGTTTGGTCGCCATATCCATATCAGCGGCATCAATGACAAAAACGGCATGCGCAGAAGCTTTGGCGAACGTGCGGCGATCAATGCCCCGATCCAGGGTGGTGCCGCCGACATCATCAAACGCGCGATGATTGCGGTACCCGGTGCGCTGCTTGATGCTGGCCTCAAGACCCGCATGCTGTTGCAGGTCCACGATGAATTGATCTTTGAAGCCCCGGAAGACGAGGCCGAAAAAGCCATCAAGGTCATCCGTGACGTCATGGAAAATGCGGCCCATCTGTCCGTACCGCTGATTGCCGACGCCGGCATCGGCGATAGCTGGGCTGATGCGCATTAACCGGCGTTTTCAGATCGAACCCAAACGCAAAAAGGCCGGGGATATCCCCGGCCTTTTTGATTGATTGACGATTGTAAAACCTTAAAGGCCCAGCACTTCAAAGGCCCAGAACTTCGCGCATGGAATAAAGGCCCGGTGCCTTGCCCTCAGCCCATTTGGCGGCGCGCACCGCGCCCTTGGCAAAGACTTCGCGCGATGATGCCTTGTGGGTGATCTCGATGCGTTCGCCTTCACAGGCAAAGACAACCGTGTGATCGCCAACCACATCGCCCCCGCGAAGCGTTGCAAAGCCGATGGTACCGTCTTCACGCGCCCCGGTATGGCCATCACGGGTACGAACGGCCACATCGTCAAGTTTGACACCACGGCCTTTTGCCGCGGCCTCACCAAGGCCAAGTGCTGTACCCGAAGGCGCATCGACCTTGTGCTTGTGATGCATTTCGACGATTTCGATATCGGCCACATCCTTGTCCAGGACACTTGCGACCTTTTCGACCAGTGCGAAGGCAAGGTTCACACCGACACTCATATTCGGCGCAAAGATGATCGGGGCCTTCTGGGCGGCAACTTTCAGCTCGTCCTTTTGATCATTGGAAAGCCCGGTGGTTCCGATCACAAGGATCGTCCCGGTTTCAGAAGCCAGCTGCGCGTGTTTCATGGTTGCGGCCGGGGCGGTGAAATCAATCACCGCATCGACGGCTTCGAACAAGGCCCTGGCGTCATCGCCGACCAGAACGCCGCTTTCTTCCAGACCGGCAATCAGAGTGATGTCCTTGCCAATGAACGGGCTTTCGGGAAGATCCGTACCGCCACCGACTTCGCAGCCCTTGGTTTTGGCAGTTTCATTCACCAGCATCCGGCCCATACGGCCCGCACATCCAACAATCCCGATCTTCATTTCCGGTCTCCTAGCAACAAAGCTTGCAAATTATGCCTTTGCTTTATCACAAGCCCCCGGTCAGGCAAAACAAAACCCCTGACCGGCATGTCAGGGGTTTTGATCGTGTCGTTTCATTGAAGCGATGCTGACCTTAGTCCGTCAGATCTTTCCAGATTTCTTTCATCTTGGAAAAGAAGCCTTCGCTTTCCGGGCTTGAGCCCTCTTCGCGGGAAATCTCGTCGAATTCTTCAAGCAGTTCCTTCTGACGTTCTGTCAGATTGACCGGCGTTTCGACACTGATTTCAACAAACATGTCACCGCGGGCCTGCGAACGCAGGATGGTCATGCCCTTGCCGCGCAGACGCAGCTGCTGACCCGACTGGGTCCCGGCGGGAATGTTGATCCGCGTGCGCGTGCCTTCGATCGTCGGGACCTCGATGGTGCCGCCAAGGGCAGCCTTGCTCATCGGGATCGGAATCCGGCAATAAAGGTTGGCACTTTCGCGCTGGAAGAAGCGATGATGGGCGATATCAAGGAAGATATAGAGATCACCCGGAGGTGCCCCGTTCGTTCCTGCTTCGCCTTCGCCCGCCAGACGGATGCGCGTACCATCCTCGACACCGGCCGGAATGGTGACCTGAAGGGTCTTTTCCTTTTCAACACGACCAACACCGTGACAGGATTTGCACGGATTCTTGATGATCTTGCCTTTGCCATGACAGCTCGGGCAGGTGCGTTCAATGGTAAAGAAGCCCTGCTGTGCGCGGACCTTGCCGTGACCGTTACAGGTCGGGCAATTGACCGGCTGCGAACCTGCTTCGGCACCGGTGCCATCGCATTTTTCACAGGAAACCGAACCTGGAATGGTGATCTCGGCCTTTTTGCCTTCGAACGCTTCTTCAAGCGTGATCGCCATATTATAGCGCAGGTCCGCCCCGCGCGATGACCCGCCACCACGGCGTCCACCGCCCATCGCACCAAAGATCTCGTCAAAGACGTCGGCAAACCCGCCGCCACCGAAACCACCGCCAAAGCCGCCACCGCCACCGGGGCCGCCCTGTTCAAAGGCTGCGTGACCAAAACGGTCATAGGCTGCGCGTTTTTCGTCGTCCTTGAGAACTTCGTACGCTTCGTTGACCTGTTTGAATTTTACTTCGGCTTCGGCATCGCCCGGGTTCTTGTCCGGGTGATACTGCATCGCTTTTTTACGATAGGCGCTTTTCAGCTCCGCTGCGCTGGCGCCTTTCGAAACACCCAACAGCTCGTAAAAATCTTCTTTCGCCATCTGTAACTCCGAAATACGGTCGGGCCGTTCCCGCAAGCCTTGCGTCCGGAACGGCCCGATTTTTCTTTACAGGGCGTCGTTCAAGACGACCTCTGCGGTCGTCTTACTTGTCTTTTTTGTTGTCATCGACTTCTTCGAAGTCGGCATCAACAACGCCGTCATCGGCCTGGGACGCGGATGCGCCTGCATCACCTTCGGCACCTTCTTCGGCCTGCTGTGCCTGATACATGGCTTCGCCAAGTTTCATTGCAGCCTGCTGAAGTTCATTGACCTTGGCGTTGATGGCTTCGGCATCGTCACCGTCTTTGGCTTCTTTCAAAGCCGACAGAGCGTTTTCGATGTCGGACTTGGTTGAGTCATCAACCTTGTCACCATGCTCGTTAAGGTTCTTTTCGGTGGCGTGAATGACGGCTTCTGCCTGGTTGCGGGCTTCGACAAGCGCCTTGCGCTTCTTATCGGCTTCGGCGTTGCTTTCCGCATCCTTGACCATGTTTTCGATTTCGTCATCCGAAAGACCACCAGATGCCTGAATGCGGATCTGCTGTTCCTTGTTGGTCGCCTTGTCTTTGGCCGACACGTTGACGATACCGTTGGCATCAATGTCAAAGGTCACTTCGATCTGCGGAACACCGCGCGGTGCCGGCGGGATACCAACCAGATCAAACTGGCCGAGCATCTTGTTATCAGCCGCCATTTCACGTTCACCCTGGAAGACGCGGATGGTCACGGCCGTCTGGTTGTCTTCAGCGGTCGAGAAGGTCTGCGACTTGCGGGTCGGGATCGTGGTGTTACGGTCGATCAGGCGGGTGAACACACCGCCAAGCGTTTCGATACCAAGCGACAGCGGGGTCACGTCGAGCAGAAGAACGTCTTTGACGTCACCCTGCAGAACACCACCCTGAATTGCGGCACCAAGGGCAACAACTTCGTCCGGGTTCACACCTTTGTGCGGTTCACGACCGAAGAACTCCTTAACGCGTTCCTGGACCTTCGGCATACGGGTCATGCCGCCGACCAGAATAACGTCGTCGATTTCACCTGCGGTAATGCCGGCATCCTTAAGGGCGGCTTTACACGGGGTCATGGTGCGTTCGATCAGATCGGAAACCAGACCTTCAAGCTTCGCACGCGACAGCTTGATGTTCAGGTGCTTCGGACCGGACGCATCAGCGGTGATGAACGGCAGGTTCACATCGGTCTGCATCGACGAGGACAGTTCGATCTTGGCTTTTTCAGCAGCTTCTTTCAGACGCTGCAGGGCCAGACGGTCCTTGCGCAGGTCGATCTGCTGTTCCTTTTTGAACTCGTCAGCAAGGTAATCAATGATCTGTTTGTCGAAGTCTTCACCACCAAGGAAGGTATCACCGTTGGTCGATTTCACTTCGAAAACGCCATCGCCGATTTCAAGAACCGACACGTCGAAGGTACCGCCACCAAGGTCATAAACAACCACGGTGCCGCCGTCTTTCTTGTCCAGGCCATAGGCCAGGGCTGCCGCGGTCGGCTCGTTGATGATACGTTTGACTTCAAGACCCGCGATCTTGCCGGCGTCTTTGGTCGCCTGGCGCTGGGAGTCGTTGAAATATGCCGGAACGGTAATCACGGCTTCGGTTACCGGCTCACCCAGATGGGCTTCTGCGGTTTCCTTCATTTTCTGAAGAACCATGGCTGCGATCTGGCTCGGTGCCATTTTCTCGCCATTGACTTCAACCCATGCATCGCCGTTTTCGCCCGAGACGATTTTGTACGGCACGAGGTCTTTGTCTTTTTCAACTTCCGGATCGCCGTAACGACGGCCGATCAGACGTTTGATCGCAAACAGGGTATTTTCCGGGTTGGTCACAGCCTGGCGTTTCGCCGGCTGACCGACAAGGCGTTCACCATCGTCGGTGAAAGCGACCATTGACGGGGTGGTACGGGCACCTTCGCTGTTTTCAATCACACGGCCTTCTTTGCCATCCATGACTGCAACGCACGAGTTGGTGGTGCCAAGGTCGATACCAATAATCTTGCCCATAGTAAGTTCCTCTTTTAGCGGCCGGTCCGTCCCGCAGCCTTCAAACCGAAGCGCCGCGCAGGACCTCCTGGGACCAATGGTTGTAATACACGTAATTTTTCTGGGGTCTCTGCATGACCCCGCGCACCTATATATGAAAGTCCCCACAAAGTCGCAAGCGGTCAAAGAGGGGAATCTTGGGTGTTTTTTACCTTAAAAATGCAATTTTTATCCAATCGCGGGCAATATCATCGCGATTGCCGCGCCATTTGAGCGATTTCGAGCCGATTTTCAGTGTCAAAACCAGGCTTTTCAAATCGCTCATAACCGGGTTGCAATTCCGTCAAATCACAGAATTTTACGGGGATTGAAGCGGAATATCCGAGGGATTACAGCGGGTATGGCGCAATACCGCTTCGAGCTGACAGGCCAGATCAGCCTTTTCATCCGCCCCCAAAAAGCCGGCAATTTCGAAGCTTTTGCCATGCGTTTGCAAAAACAGCGCGCATTGATCGTCTTCGCCGCGTTCCAGAACAACGCGCAGCCAATAGGGCTGAAAATCAAATTCCTGACGATCGCCCCTGACCGAAATGCGGGTTACGCGAAGATTGGCCGGGCTGAGTTCGATGCGTTCTTCCTGCCGGGCCGAGCGGAAGCTGAAATGAAATGCCAGCGACAGCAACACCACATCCACGCCGAGAAAACCGATCACCGGCCAGGCCCCGACCGACCAGAACACCAGACCGATACTTGTCGTCAACGCAGCCAGCATCAGGACAATATTGCGTGCAGCCCGGCGCGAAAGCGACCGCGGCGGAAACAAGTCCACCCGATAGATCGGCTTGGCACTGCGCGGGACGGCGGGCATTTTACTTACCTGTATATCTGAACGGGCCTGCTGCTGTTTTCCATATATGGTGCGTACAGCACAGGATGTCGTGCAATCAAAATTCGATTTTTCGTCTTATCCCTTATATATAATGTCCGCACAGGAGATCGGATCAGGGATGCCATGCTTTGACACATGTGCATCCCCAAATCGGCTGAAAACAGCCCGCTAAAAAAGAGAGCTAAAGTCCATGGCCCGCCCGATGAGCAAAGCCGCCATTGAAGAATTTTTCCAGCGTCTGTCAGATGCTGATCCCGAACCCAAAGGCGAACTGGATTACACCAATCCCTATACGCTGCTTGTGGCTGTTGCCCTGTCGGCGCAGGCAACCGATGTCGGGGTCAACAAGGCGACCAAAAAGCTGTTTCAGATCGTTGAAACACCCCAAGACATGCTTGATCTGGGCGAAGAAGCACTGATTGATCATATCAAGACGATCGGGCTTTATCGCGGCAAGGCCAAGAACGTCATGGCAGCAGCCAAAATTCTGGTCGAAAAGCATGGCGGGGTGGTTCCCAATGATCAGGAAGCCCTTGAAGAATTACCGGGTGTCGGACGCAAGACCGCCAATGTCGTGCGCAATATCGCCTGGGGCGAACATACCATGGCGGTTGATACCCACATTTTCCGGCTTGGCAATCGCACCGGCATGGCCAATGGCAAAACGGTTCTGGCTGTTGAAAAGGCTCTTTTGAAAAAGGTACCGGCACGCTTCATGACCCATGCCCATCACTGGCTGATCCTGCATGGGCGCTATATCTGCAAGGCGCGCAAGCCGCGCTGTGGCGACTGCATCGTCAATGATCTGTGCAATTTCAAAGACAAAACGCCTGCCGAAGCATAATCCGGCAGGCGTTTAAAAACAGGCCAGGCATCCATCAGATCGGAAGATCAGAATACCTGGTCAAAGGTTGCCGGTGCCGGCGCAATGACCTTTGCGCCATCCGGCTGGATCTGCATGATGGCATAGCCGCGTTCGGACTGGCCATCGGCCGTCAGACGGAAAATCCCGTCAACCCCGACAAAGCCGCTTGGATTGGTCAGTGCATCACGCGTAATCCCGTTTTCATCACGCGCCATCAATGCCGCCAGTGCCGCACTGTCATAGGCCAGACTTGAAATGCGCGGCGGCTGGCTGCCAAAGGTGCGTTCAAACCGGTTGGCAAACAGGTTCCAGTTTTCCGGATTGGGGGCGGCAAAAATACCGCCCTTAAGGGCCGGTTCCGCAAACAGGCCGGGATCATTCCAGCCAAAGGTCCCGATGAACTGAACAACCGACGGATCAATATCAAAATAGGCCAGCAGGGCCGATACCTGACGCAGATCGCCACCGGTTGCCGGCAGGATCAACGCATCAAAATCAAGCTCGCCAAACGTATCGACACCTTCAAGACGGCGCAGCGCCCGCTTTGCCCCGGCACTGCCATCAGCTTCAAGCTGGGCCTTGTGGGCGCGCAGATTGGCGCGACGCGCATCGTAATTGGCAAAATCGCGAATGGTCTGTTGCAGACTTTCCGAACCGGGCTGATAGAACGCCACCCGTCCCAACGATCCGCCAACACGCGACACCACCCCGTTCAGGGCGCTGGCGATCTGGCGACCATAATCATTTTGCGGCAACAGGGCGGCAAACCGGAAATGGCCCTGTGTTGTGGCATATCCGACAGCACGCGCAATCTGGTCTTCAGGGATCAGGCCACTGACCCAAACACCGTTTTCAGCAACACGCCGGTTGTTGGAAAAGGCAATGACCGGAACGTTGGCGGCCTTGGCAACTTCGCTGGCCCCGCTGACCGATTCGGAAAACAGCGGACCAAGGATCATTTTCGCACCGGCATCAACCGCCTGGCGTGCAGCATTTTGCCCGCCCTGATAGGTACCCGCCGTATCGATCGGCATCAGGACAAAATCATCCCCGGCAATATCAAACATTGCAAGTTCTGCCGCATGGCGCATGGCACGACCAAGATCGGCATGCTGCCCGGAAAGCGGCAGCAAAAGCGCAACCCGCTTTTCAAAGACCGCGGCTTCGTCATTATAAAGGGTCGGAAGCTCGACACCTTCGCCTTCGGGAAGGGCGGCGTCACTTGGCCATGGATTGGCATCAGGGATCAGCCCCTGATCAGGGGCGCCTGTCGGGTCGACAGCGGGTTGATTGGCTGTTTCGACCGGGGCGCCACGTTGCGTACCAAACAGGTCCGTGATACTCGTGGTCGCATTACATGCGGCAAGCCCGACAGAGAGGACAACAACTGATGCCGTCCGGCGTGCAATCCGGCCCCAGGTCGAACCCCCATTCAGATTCTGCAACGCCTGACGCGGCAGCGCCTCGTTCTGCATCCGATTCTGTGACGGATGACGTTTCGGACAACCCACTCTCACCTCCAGATAAGTCGTTTCGCACGCAGGGTAATGCGGGCGAGGATGCAAGTAAACATGATGAAAGCCATTTGCCACTTTCATCGGGTCTTTATCTTGTCGCTACTCCAATCGGAAATTTGGGCGATATTACGTTCAGGGCGCTCGAAATCCTTAAAAGGGCCGATGTTATCCTGTGCGAGGATACCCGGACATCGGGCAAATTGCTGTCACGCTATGGCGTCAAGACCAAGCGAATCGCCTATCACGAACATAACGCCGCCAAGATGCGCCCGGAAATCATGGAACGCCTTGGCAAGGGTCAGGGACTGGCGCTGATTTCCGATGCGGGAACGCCCCTGATCAATGATCCGGGCTACAAGCTTGTACGTGATTGCAAGGCAGAAGGCTTTAACGTCACGGCCGCACCGGGCGCATCTTCGCCGATTGTCGCATTGATCCTGTCAGGATTGCCAAGCGATCATTTCTTTTATGCCGGTTTCCTGCCACCCAAAACCATGGCCCGGCAAAAGGAACTGTCCCGTTTTACCGCCATTCCGGGCAGCCTGATTTTTCTTGAAAGTCCCAAACGTCTTGCCGCCAGCCTTGCCGATATGGCCCGGGTTCTTGGCGGATCACGCGAAGCCGCTGTAACCCGCGAACTGACCAAGATGTTCGAGGAAGTCCGTAATGGCACCCTTGATGAACTTGCCGCCCATTACGAAGAAGCTGGCGCCCCAAAGGGCGAAATCGTGATCATTGTCGGACCGGCCAATGATGCGGATAACGAACCCAGCCCCGAAGACATTGATGCGCGGCTGCTTGATCTGATCAAAACTCATCGGACCAAGGATGCCGCCGATATCCTGGCCCGCGAAACCGGCCTTAAGAAGCGTGATCTTTATAATCGCGCCCTTGAACTGGCCAAGACGGAGTAGCCATGCCCCGAACCCGCCGCGCACCTGATCAACAATCAAGTCGCAAGCAGGCGGAAAAGGCCGGACGCCGCGCAGAAATGCTGTGTGCCCTGTTTCTGCGCCTGAAGGGATATCGCATCCTTGCAACGCGCCATAAAAGCCCGGTCGGTGAAATTGATATCATCGCCCGGCGCGGCAAAGTCCTGATTGCAATCGAAGTCAAAAACCGGCCCAACCGGCAAACAGCGCTGTTTGCACTGCGTCCCCGTCAGCAGGTCCGAATTGCCCGCGCCCTTGAATGCTATGCCGGGCAAATTGGCCATGACGGCGATCTTCGCTTCGATCTGATGATGGTGCACGGTCTTGTGCGGGTCGAACATCTTCGCAATGCCTGGCATGCCAGCTAGCTACAACCGTCGTCATGCCCCTAGGGATGCATCTTTGCGCCCTTGGTGATTTTATCGACAATGCGCTTGTCTGCATGAATGCCAATGCCGACAAATTTGGCCTGTTCGGGATCGACAGCGGCAAATACTTCGCGATTGGCCGCGTCATGGCCGGTGGCAAACATATCTTCGATATAGGCCGATGCCCTGACACCGCGATCAAGCACCCGGCGATGGATTTTGGTCAGGGTCGCTTGGTCTGCGGCCAGAACAATCGCCGGTTGCCGCGATAGCGGATTGTAAATATTTTGCTTCGCATCGACATAGGGTTCGCCGATGATATCGGGTGTCTGGGCGACGATGCCGCTCATCAGAAAGGCCGTCACATTCAGCGATTGCCAGGCTTCAAGATCATTGCGCAAGACCAGCGCGACTTTGGTGTCAAACATATGCGTTCTCCATCGGGTCGGATAATCAGGTGATGAAAGAAGCAGTAGATCAAAGCACCGATCCCGGTATTGAACGTTTGTGCAAAAAGCGTGAACGCTTTATTGCCGCCCCGACCAGCGACGGGATCGAGCGGATCGAAGCCCGGTTTTATGGCAATATGTTCAGCCCGCACCGCCACGACACCTATGCGCTGGGCATCACCATGCAGGGTGTGCAAACCTTTAACTATCGCGGGGAATTTCGCGCCAGCAATCCGGGCAATGTCATTATCCTGCATCCCGACGAAATTCATGATGGCGGGGCGGGCACCGAAGACGGATTGCGATACCGCATGCTGTATCTTGAACCGGCGCTTTTGCGCAGCGGTCTGGATCATGAGTCCGATCCCCTGCCCTTTGTCGGTGAGCCAGTGATCAATGATCGGGTTTTATGGTCGGTTCTGGCATCGGTTCTGGGCGAACTTGATTGCGATGTTGATCCCCTGCTGCGTGACCAGTTTGTCGCCGATATTGCCCAGCGCCTGTCACTTCATGGCAAATCACCGTTAAAGCAGCCGCGCTTTAATGCCGCTGCACGCATGGAACAGGTCCGCGCCTTTCTGGAAGACAATTTCGACCGACCGGTACAGTCCGATGAACTTGAACAGATTGCCGATATGGACCGCTATCGCCTGATCCGGCATTTCCGGGCCCGGTTTGGCACGACCCCGTATCGCTATCTGATGATGCGCCGCCTGCAAAAGGCCCGGGCCCTGATGGTTCTGGGTCAACCGCTGGCCGGGATTGCGGCCGAAACCGGGTTTTCAGATCAAAGCCACTTCAACCGGCATTTTCGCCAGACCTATGGCGTGACACCGGGACGCTGGGCAGGACTGATCGCCGAAAGGGCGCATTGAAGCCATCCCGTTCCGATCAACATGCAAAAAGATGCATTTTTGCTGATAAACTGGTCGGGATTTTAAAACTCTTTAACCCCAAGGCGCGATGATTGCACCCGGAAGACTGAGGGAATCGGGGGCGAGACATCACCATATGTCGTCAAAAACGGACATTGAATGGCATCTGACCACCAGACCGCCAGATCATGCCAACCGTCATTTGCGCGCGGTCAGGTATCTGGTATTGGCCGGGTTCTGTCTTTTGCCATTGTCGGGATGCACATCGCTTGTAATCGGTGCCGGGGCCACGGCCGGGGTTGCAGCCCTTCAGGAACGTGGTCTTGACGGTGCCGTCAGTGACACCGCGATTACCGCAGAAATCTGGCAGAAATTTCTGTCAAAAGATGAGAAACTGTTTCTCGATATCGAAATCGAAGTTGTCGAAGGCGAAGTCCTGCTGGCCGGTCGCGTACCGTCCGTCGCAGATCAGCTTGAAGCGGTACGATTAAGCTGGCAGGTCGATGGCGTCAGAAGCGTCATTAACGAAATTGATGTCGGATCGGGCATGTCACTGATGGACAGTGCCGGCGATCTGATCATCACCACACGGATCAAGACCGCGCTGATGTTTGATGGCGATGTTTTCGCGATCAATTACAGCATCGAGACCGTAAACGGTACAGTGCATCTGATGGGCATTGCCCAGAACGAACGCGAACGTGAACGGGTTATTTCGCATGCGCGTGAAACCAGCTATGTAAAACGCGTGGTCAGTCACATCCGCCTGAAAGATGACGTCAACCGGCAAGGGACCTGATCAATTAGTACCGTAAGCCACATCATCGCACCGACCGATCCGGACCGCCAATGGCTTGTCGATTACGCCAAGGGCCAAAAACCTGACGCCAGCGTTGCGGAGGCTGCCCTTCATTTTGCCCGGCTCAATCTGGCAGAAGACGGTCAGAAACGCGATATCGCGCCATATCTTCGTCATCTCGATGACCTTGCCGACCAGCTGCGGGCCGAGCTGGCCCGCATAACCCTGCAACCGGACTTTGTCACATTGTCCGATATTGCGGGCCTTCCGGTCGACGACAAGGAAGCCGAACCGACCATTGAACAAGTGGTCAAAGGCCTTCAGACAGTGATTGCCGAACGCAACGGCTTTCAGGGCGACATGGAAAATTACGATGACATGGCCAATGCCGACCTGTTGCAAGTCATTGAACGCAAGCGCGGCCTGCCGGTTGCACTGGGCTTGCTTTACATCCATGCGGCCGAACGATGCGGCATTACCATCACCGGGATCGATTTCCCCGGCCATTTCCTGTTGCGGGTCCAGGCCAATGGCAAACGCCGCATGATCGATCCGTTCCACGGGGGCATTACCCTTGGACCCGCAGAATTGCGCGAATTGCTGAAATCTTTTAGCGGGCTTGATGCCGAACTTGAGCCCCGCCACTATCGCCCGACAAGCAATGTCGATATATTGTTACGACTTCAAAACAATATAAAGGTCCGGGCCCTGCGCGCAGGCGAACTGGCCCTTGCGACCCGTGTGATCGAACACAGTTTGCTGATCGCGCCCGACCATGAAGGGCTTTGGCATCAGCTTGGTGCGCTTTATGCACGTCTTGATCAGGACCATATGGCACTTGGCGCGTTTGAACAGTTTGTCATGCGCTGTGACGACCCGCTTCATCGCGCCCGGATCGAAGCCGTGATCGAAGAATTGCGCGAACGGCTTGAACGGGAAGTCGCCAATCAGGATGATCCGGGCGTGATTTCCGCACCATCAGAAAGTTCCGATCAATCGCGCAGCGATCCACAACAAAAATCCAACGCGCCGATCCCGCTTTTCCCCGATCTGAATTCCTGATTTCCCCAAAATCACCTATGCTCGCCAGATGCAATGCGGCCGGATTCCGTCATCTGGCCTTGCACGACCTTTATAAGCTCAGGTCACGAAAATCCATATGAAATGGCTTATATTCCAATATAGAGTTAAATAAATAATCCTATACGTGATAAATTAGACTGTTATCTTTAAACCTAAATACAAACAAACTGGCCCGTACGATTTTTCAAGATCACTGAATGCCGGTGATTATCGGGCACAAAATCATCAAAAAATGCTTGTTTCGGTATTTTTTGCCTAATTTCGGCGATCTGACCATTTCGTGCATCAGGAAACCCTGAAGAATGCGCAAAGCCCCGGAAATCGGGGCTTTTGACCATAGACATGCGATGGCGACCGGATCGACGGAACCGTCATCTGCCCGAAGATCGAAATTGAAACCGGATTCAGATCGAATTTCGTGGTGACATTGCCTCAAAAAACATCTTTTGCAGTTTTTTCGGTTGTTAACGGCAGGTTAAACAACCGGCCACGAAACGGTCGCGACACTTGCACCGTGAACAGCAATGCATATACTCCGCGCCAGTCAGTTTTTAGGCGCTTGATCATGGCCATCTGCCAGATCGGCCCGCCTGTGCGGTCAACCGGGTTCAATACGGTGCCGTTCAAACCGAACAAATTGCAGGAATGAACTATATGAACGACACCACAGTCGACGTCGTCGGTATTGGCAACGCCATTGTTGATGTCCTTGCCCATTGCAAGGAAGAAGACCTGACCCGTCTGAAGCTTGTCAAAAACTCCATGACCCTGATTGACGCGGAAACCGCAGACAGTCTGTATGAACAGATGGGCCCGGGTATGGAAATGTCCGGTGGGTCGGCAGGCAACACCATGGCCGGCATCGCAGCCCTTGGCGGCAAGGGTGCCTATATCGGCAAGGTGCGCGACGATCAGCTTGGCCAGGTTTTCCGCCACGATATCCGTGCAATTGGCGTTCAGTTCAATTCCGCACCGGCCACGGCCGGTTCGCCGACCGCGCGCTGCCTGATCTTTGTCACCCCGGATGGCCATCGCACCATGAACACCTTCCTTGGTGCCTGCACCGAGCTTGGCCCGGACGACATTGACGAAGATCTGATCAAATCGGCCAAAGTCACATATATGGAAGGCTATCTGTGGGATCGCCCCGAAGCCAAGGAAGCCTTTGTCAAAGCGGCCAAGGTCGCCCATGAGGCCGGTCGGCAGGTTTCCATCAGCCTGTCTGATTCATTCTGTGTTGACCGTCACCGCGATTCATTCCGCGATCTGGTTCATCACCATATCGACGTGCTGTTTGCCAACGAAGAAGAAATCAAGTCGCTTTACGAAGTCGGCACCTTTGAAGAGGCCCTGGCCGAAGTTCGCAAACACTGCAAGGTCGCAGCCCTGACCCGTGGGGAAAAAGGCGCGGTTATCGTTGCCGAGAACGAACTTCACGAAATCAGCGCCGAACCGGTCGCCAAGGTGGTCGATACAACAGGTGCCGGCGATCTGTTCGCATCAGGCTTCCTGTATGGCTATACCCAGGGTCACGAACTTCCGGTTTGCGGGCAGCTTGGTGCGATTTGCGCATCCGAGGTGATTTCGCATATGGGCGCGCGCCCGGATGCGGATCTTAAGGAACTGACCGCAAAGGTCATCTGACCGGAAACCGGTGCCTTTCAGCGCCGTCTGCAAAGATTTCACGGGACGGCAACAATCCGTTGTCGTCCCGTTTTACGTTACCAAAGACCCCGATTTCCGGGCATTGCAGCGCAACACAAACATTGACTTTATACAAAGTTTAGCGCAAACAGCCCGCATTGCAGAAAAATCAACCCCGCATGGCGCGCACAAAGCTGGTCATTCGCCTCCACATTGGCTATGACAGGGCGGCCTTCGGGCAAGATACACAATGCCCGGACCAGTAAACATTCAGCATATGCCGTGTTCTAGAGTTGCGCGGATGACCGAGCGCCATCGGTCATAAGGCTGCTGAATATCTACTGGCCTTGAAACGTTTTACTGACCGATGCGCATGGGCAAGCCCCGGCGCGCGGCATTTTTATTTCTGGAGTCCGCGCCAATGAGCTTGCGCAATATCGCCATCATCGCCCACGTTGACCACGGCAAAACCACGCTGGTCGATTCCATGTTCCGTCAGTCCGGTGTCTATCGTGACAACCAGCGCGTAGATGAACGCGCAATGGACAGCAACGATCTGGAACGTGAACGCGGCATTACCATCGTTGCAAAACCGACGGCTGTTCAGTGGGGTGATACCCGCGTAAACATCGTCGATACCCCGGGCCACGCCGATTTCGGCGGTGAGGTCGAACGTATCCTGTCCATGGTCGAAGGCGTTGTTCTGCTTGTTGACTCGGCCGAAGGTCCGATGCCGCAGACCAAATTCGTTCTGGGCAAGGCGCTTAAACTTGGTCTGAAACCGATCGTTGTCATCAACAAGATCGACCGTCCTGACCAGCGTGCCGAAGAAGTCCTTGACGAGATTTTCGATCTGTTCGTATCGCTCGAAGCAACTGAAGAACAGCTCGACTTCCCGGTTCTGTATGCATCGGGTCGTGACGGCTGGGCTGCTGAAAGCCCGGAAGGCCCGAAAGAAAACCTGACCCCGCTGATGGAACTGGTTCTGAACCACGTTCCGGCACCGGACGTCAATGTCGATGCCCCGTTCGCGATGCTGGCAACCATGCTGCATGCTGACAACTTCCTGGGTCGTATTCTGACCGGTCGTGTCTATCAGGGCCGTGCGAAACTCAACATGCCGGTAAAGGTTCTTCGTGGCGATGGCACGGTTGAAACCGGCCGTCTGTCCAAACTGATGGGCTTCCGCGGTCTGGAACGTGTCCCGCAGGACGAAGCTGTTGCCGGTGACATCATCGCAATTGCCGGCCTGACCGAAGCAACCGTTGCCGACACCATCTGTGCAACCGACGTCAACACCGCAATCGAAAGCCAGCCGATCGATCCGCCGACCCTGGCAATGACCTTCTCGGTCAACAACTCGCCGCTGGCCGGTCAGGAAGGTGACAAGGTTACCTCGCGCATGATCCGTGCCCGTCTGGAACGCGAAGCCGAAGGCAACATCGCGATCAAGATTGGCGAAACCGCCGACAAGGATGCATTCGAAGTTGCCGGTCGTGGTGAACTTCAGCTCGGCGTTCTGGTTGAAACCATGCGCCGCGAAGGTTTTGAGCTTTCGATTTCACGTCCGCGCGTTCTGTTCCAGGAAATCGACGGCGTAATGTCCGAGCCGTACGAAGAAGTCCAGGTTGACGTTGACGAAGAATATTCCGGCGTCGTGGTCGAGAAAATGAGCCTGCGCAAGGCTGAAATGACCGACATGCGCTCAAGCGGTGGCGGCAAGACCCGTATCATCTTCCTTGCGCCGTCGCGTGGCCTCATTGGCTATCACGGTGAATTCCTGACCGATACCCGCGGTACCGGCGTTATGAACCGCGTGTTCCATTCCTATGGCCCGGTCAAGGGTGCGATTGCAGGCCGCCGTAACGGCGCACTGATTTCCAACGATCAGGGCGATGCCGTGGCCTATGCACTGTTCGGTCTTGAAGATCGTGGCATCATGTTCATCGAACATGGCGAACGCGTCTATCAGGGCATGATCATCGGTGAACATAACCGTGACAACGATCTGGAAGTGAACGTGCTCAAGGGCAAAAAGCTGACCAACGTTCGTGCATCGGGCAAGGACGAGGCTGTTACCCTGACCCCGCCGCGCCGCATGTCGCTTGAAGAAGCCCTGTCCTACATTCAGGACGACGAACTGGTCGAAGTCACCCCGCAGAGCGTACGTATCCGCAAACTGCACCTTGACCCGAACGTTCGTAAGCGCGAAAGCCGCAAGAAAGAAGGCTAAGCCTTCCTTCTAGCAACAGATTTCAAAAGGGCCGGTCCAGTGGATCGGCCCTTTTTTCGTGGCAGACCGGATCTTTGCCACCCGGCCGGTGGTGGTTGCGGATTGGCTATTCATTAACCTGTTTGCACTAGCTTCTTCGCAGCGTGTTTCAAGTTGGGGGAATCGATGCACAGCACAGAAAAGCGAAGCTGGGGTGAAGCCTTTGGCGCCTTTATTCATCCACGCGTCATTACGATGCTGTTTCTGGGCCTGTCGGCGGGCATTCCCATCCTTCTGATTTTCTCCACCCTGTCGATCTGGCTGCGCGAGGCCGGCGTTGACCGGTCGACCGTCACCTATTTCAGCTGGGCCGCCCTTGGCTATTCCTTCAAGTTTGTCTGGGCGCCATTGATTGACCGGCTGCCTTTTCCGGTTCTGCACGGGCTTCTGGGCCGTCGGCGCAGTTGGCTGATCATTGCGCAGGCCTGCATCATTGCTGCCATCCTGTGGATGGGCCTGACCGATCCGGCCGAAAACCTGACCATGATGGCTTTTGCGGCCGTGGCTCTTGGCTTTGCATCGGCCACACAGGATATCGTTATTGATGCCTACCGGATCGAGGCCGCCGATGCCGACCTTCAGGCAATGATGAGTTCGGCCTATATTGGTGGTTACCGGATCGGCATGATTGTCGCCGGTGCCGGTGCATTGACGATTGCTGGCCTGTTTGAGGCCGAAGGCACCTATCAGCACTTTGCCTGGACCGTTGCCTATGGCTGTATGGCGCTTGCCATGTGTGTTGGCGTTATCACCACGCTTCTGGTGCGTGAACCCGATGCGCCCAAAACACAAAGCAAATATTTCCATGAAACGTCAGACTATCTTCGTTTTCTGGCGATGTTTGCGCTCACTGTCATCGCCTTTATCCTTGCCAATATCTATGCAGGCGACCTTACCGACCCGCTCAAGACCGGCCTGACCGATGCCGGGATGATCAAGGAGCTGTCCGGCTTTATTGCCGGGACGCTCAAGCTTGCGATCGCAGTCGGTTTTGCCATTCTGGTTGCCTGGCTGACCACGCGGGTCGGCCTGACGCCGACCGGAATGGTGCAGGAAACCTATATCTCGCCGGTAAAGGACTTCATCGACCGTTATGGCAAGGTTGCGATCATCATTCTTGCCCTGATCGGGGTTTATCGCATTGCCGATATCGTCATGGGCGTGATGGCCAACGTGTTTTACACCGACCTTGGCTTTTCCAAGGAAGAAATTGCTGCCGTCTCCAAGACATTCGGCCTGTTCATGACCATTGGCGGCAGTTTCCTGGGCGGGGTTCTGTCGGTACGTTATGGCGTGGTCAAGATCCTGTTTCTTGGCGCCCTGCTTTCGGCCATTACCAACATACTGTTCGCTTTCATGGCGCAGCTTGGTCCGGATACCACGATGTTTGTCGTCGTGATCATGGCCGATAACCTGTCTGGCGGTCTCGCCACAGCGGCCTTCATCGCCTATCTGTCGGGCCTGACCAACATTTCCTTTACCGCCATGCAATATGCGATCTTCAGTTCGATCATGACCCTGTTCCCGAAAATCCTTGCCGGTTTCTCGGGCACCGTGGTGGATGCGGTCGGATATAGCTGGTTCTTTGTCGGTACCGCCGTGATCGGAATCCCGGTTCTTTGGCTTGTGGTGCTGGCCGGTCGGATGACCGATACCAAAGACACGACCAAACCCGATGCCTCAGCCCAGGATGCCTGATATCGGTGCCTGATGCTGAAACCTGATGCTGATCTGGCGCAGATGCCCTTTGATCACAATCGGTCTGCCCAAAAGAAAAACCGGACGCCAGCAAAGCGTCCGGTTTTTTAAATCTGGTCTGTCTGCATTACGGGGACTACCCGCCTTTCACTGACCGTTTCAAGCGGCCTGTTCGGCCTCGTCCTGGGTCAGCAATGCATAGATCGCGTCGGCGGAACCCGCCCCGCGCAGCTTGTCGCACATGCCCTGATTACGCAGCAGACGCGAAATCCGCGCCAGTGCCTTCAGGTGATCGGCACCGGCTTCTTCGGGTGCGATCAGCATGCAGAAAAGGTCGACCGGGTGTTCATCAACCGCATCGAATTCGATCGGGTTCTGAGCACGGGCAAAGACCATGTAGAGCCGATCAAGGTCATTGAGCTTGCCATGCGGAATCGCGACACCACCGCCTACGCCAGTGCTGCCAAGCTTCTCACGATCAAGCAGGACAGAGAAAATCTCGCTTGCGTCGCGTCCGGTAACTTCGGCTGCTTTTTCGGCAAGTTCCTCAAGCACAGCCTTTTTCGCACCGGACCGCAGTGCCGGAATGACCCCGGACGGGGTAAGTATAGATGATATGTCCATTTTTCGCGTTGCGTTGTTTGGCTCGGAATCCGTGTTCGTCACGCGCCACCAGCATCTTTATCGTTTGGATCAAGCCAACCGATATTGCCATCCGCGCGACGGTACACAACATTCAACCCGCCATGTTTGCCATTCCGGAACATCAGTGCCGGAATGTCCCCCAAGTCGAGCCGCATGACAGCTTCTCCGACAGAGAGCGTATCAATGCGATCCGGTGTCTCGGCGACAATCACCGGTTCAAACCCGTTTACGTGATCGTCATCCGAATGATCGTCATCTTCCTGTGCGATCACATAGTGAATCGCTTCAAGACGAGCCTGCTCGTGATGGTCCCGGCTTGCGTGATGATCACGCAGGCGCCGTTTATAGCGCCGCAACTGCTTGGCCACTCTGTCACAGGCTGAATCGAAGGCCGGATAGACTTCATCCGCCGACGCCTTTGCCTGTACCATCATGCCCTTGCCAACATGGACCGAAATTTGTGCCTGATAGAGATGTGCCTGTTTGGTGATCGTCACCGTGGCTTCGATCGCGTGATCGAAATATTTCTCTACCGCAGGGTCCAAGGTCTCGACGACGTGCTGCCGAAGAGCATCCCCAACGTCAAGTTGCTTACCGATAACCGTAATTTGCATGGATCGCCTATCCCCAGTTGAGTGACTTCCCAGTACATATGGATGTTTGGTGCCCCTCAATCAGGAGGCCGCACCATATTCCCTCGTCATTGCCAAGTCAAGATATGGGTATATTTCCTTTGATTGCAGTACGTTACAGTACAAATTTTCGAAAAAACGATGCTAGGAAGCACGTGATTTTTTTTCGCGCCGACGCTGGACCGACGAAGGAATGCGCATCGCTTCACGGTATTTTGCCACTGTTCGGCGGGCAATGTCGATCCCTTCCTTCCCGAGCAACTCAACGAGTTTGTCGTCAGACAAAATCTTTTTCGGATCTTCGTTATCAATCAATGACTTGATCCGGTGTCGAACCGCTTCGGACGAATAGGCATCCCCGCCATCAGATGACGAAATTGCCGTGGTAAAGAAGTATTTCAGCTCGAACATGCCGCGCGGTGTCGCCATGAATTTGCCGTTGGTCACCCGCGACACCGTACTTTCATGCATGCCGATGGCCTCGGCAATGTCACGCAGAATAAGCGGCCGCAGATGCGATACCCCGTGGGTAAAGAACCCGTCCTGCTGGCGAACAATTTCGCTGGCGACCTTCATGATGGTGGTCGCACGCTGATGCAGTGCCTTGACCAGCCAGTTCGCGGTTTGCAGCTTTTCACTCATGAAGCTGCGTTCTTCGCGGTCGCGCAGGCCCGATCCGATCTGGGCGACATAGTCTTCATTGACCAGAACACGCGGCAGGGCTTCGGAATTCAGTTCCAGATGCCAGTTGCCATTCCCCGCCGATCGCATCAGAACATCGGGGATGACCGGGGTTGCCACTTCGCCATCAGCTGTGCGCCCCGGGCGCGGATCCAGTGTCTTGATCTCGGCGATCATGTCGTGAAGATCGTCGGCATCAACACCACAGACCCGACGCAACCGGTCAAATTCGCGCTTTGCCAGCAGATCAAGATTGGCAAGCAATGCCGACATTGCCGGATCAAACCGGTTCATTTCGCGCAATTGCAATTCAAGACATTCGGCAAGATCACGGGCGAAAATGCCGACCGGCTCGAACCCCTGCATGATGCCAAGAACACGCTCGACCTCCGCCAGCGGGCATTCCAGGGCCTCGGACACCTCATCAAGATCACCGCCGACATAGCCGTTTTCATCAAGCATATCGATCAGATAGGACCCGATCATCCGCGACATGGCATCGGCAAAGGCGATATTGAGCTGATCATCAAGGGATTGGCGCAGCGTCGCCTCGTCGGCCAGGGTCTGTTCAAGACCGGGCAGATCATCACTGCTGCCCGCCCCGGATCCACCGGTCCCGCCGCCATAGGGCGACGCATAGTCGTGATTGCCCGCGACCGGTTCGCCATTGCGCGAAACTTCACCTTCACCGTCGTAAAGCGCGTCGCTTGACACATCAAGCGGGCCGTCATCCCCGCCCATGGTTTCACTTGCGGTCAGGCGATCAGTGCCAAACCGGTCTTCGCGGTCGGTGAAATTGTCACTGGATCGGCTGTCGATACCGTCATCGCCATTGCCAACAGCCCCGTCACCGGTCTCGGCAAAGGTCTGACCGGGGTCAGCCCGTTCCAGCAACGGGTTTTCCAGAAGTTCGCTGTCGATGAAATTGGAAAGCTCAATATTATTGAATTGCAGCAGCTTGATCGCCTGCTGCAGCTGGGGCGTCATGACAAGAGACTGGGACTGACGTAAATCGAGCCGCGCCTTCAGGGCCATTTATGCACTACCCCGTGTCAATCCGAACTCCCCCAAGACTGTTATGTCTGTCTGGTGTTTTCGTCTGGTATCGTGATCAGAGACTGAAACGATCACCCAGATAAACCCTTCGAACATCATCATTTCTGACGATTTCGTCAGGACCACCTTCCATCAAAACCCGACCGTCATGCAAGATATATGCCCGGTCAATAATGTCGAGAGTCTCGCGCACATTGTGGTCAGTAATCAAGACCCCAATGCCACGATCTTTCAGATGGCGGACAAGATCACGGATATCACCCACTGCAATCGGGTCAATCCCGGCAAGTGGTTCATCAAGTAGAACAAAGTTCGGATGTGCTGCCAGGGCCCGGGCGATTTCGCAACGGCGGCGCTCCCCGCCCGACAGCGCAAGTGCCGGCGTGCGGCGCAAATGTTCGATGGCGAATTCGGCCAGAAGATCTTCAAGATTCTGTTCGCGCTTGATGCGGTCATCCTCGACCACCTCAAGGACCGCCATGATGTTCTGTTCGACTGTCATACCACGGAAAATCGATGCTTCCTGTGGCAGATAGCCGATTCCAAGGCGCGCACGCTGATACATCGGCATTGCCGTAATATCACGCCCATCAAGGGAAATTGTCCCGCGATCCGATGAAATCAGCCCGGTAATGATATAGAAACTGGTCGTCTTGCCAGCACCGTTCGGCCCGAGAAGGCCGACAGCCTCGCCGCGCTGAACAGACACAGATACATCCTTGAGAACCGGGCGCTTCTTGAAGCTTTTGCCAAGATTATGCGCCACAAGCCCCTTGTTGGTCGTAATCAGCCGCGGACCACCTGCGGTCCCCGCCCCTGAGGATGCTTGTGCACCGGCAGACGCGCCTTGCGTCTTTGCGTCATCGGATTTTACGCCCTTGCGCGACCAGAACAAATTACCGACCTTTCCTCAGTTACCGGTCCCGGCGCCAGCCGGGCTTTTATTTTCATCTTTTTCAGGAACCAGCAGGCCGCGAACCCGGGCCTTGCCGTCACCATTGCCATTTGCCGTCAGACGACTGACACCGGTATTCAGATCAACAACCGCGCGATCCCCGTTCAACTGGTTCTCTCCGCGGGTGATCTTAACCGATCCGATCAATGTGGCGATACCTGTTTTCGCATCATAAACGCCCTGATCGCCCACGACAAAGTCGGTGGATGTGCGAATATTCACATTGCCCTGACCATCAATGCGGCGCAACTCGTTTGCACCGTCCTTGCCCGGTTCAAACCGTGCTGTCAGCGTATCACCACGCAGGGTCCGGTCCTCGGAGGTTGCAACCGCGTTGCCACGGGCCACTGCAATCCGCTCGGTCTCCCAATATTCAAGGCTGTCACGCGCCGTCAGGGTTTCCTTTGGCGTGGTGTATTTAAGGTTATCACCGGTCAGAACCACCACCGCCTGATCGATGTCATAAACTGCCTTGTCGCCGGTCGCGACATCGGTATCCGATGACAGTTTGACATTGCCGATCGCAATGATGCGGTAAATCTCGCTATTGCCGTCGCGATCACGATACAGCGCCTGAAGCTCATCGGCATCGACGCGCGATGTCCCGCGCTTGGCCACCGCATTGCCGCGGGCAATCAGGACCTGTTCGTTGCGACGCCATTCAATGCCGTTATCGGATTCGACTTCAAGACCGCCACTGCCATTTTGCGCCAGCCCCAGCGGATTGGCCTTTGCACCGTTTGGCAGCCCCGACAGAGCCAGCACAGCACCACCAAGCATCAGGGCCGCAACAAGCGTTCCGGTTTTTCGGCTCAGATGCCCCATTGCGATCATGACTTCCCTTTCAATGCGCTATCGAAAATCACCAGTTTGGACTTCCCGAGAAACCGGATCACCGCCCCCTTGTTTTCCAGTTCAAACCCGGAATCGGATTTGATCGTGCCGAACGGCCCCTGGCCATCGACCGGCACTGTCCCGCTTGCAGAACCGGAATTCATAGCGATTTCAGCTTCTTCGGTGTGAATTTCAAAGCCGTTATCGTGATACATATTGACCGTACCAACAAGATCGAGCATCCCGTTTTCTTCGGTATAGAACCCCTCATTGGCGGTAAGCGCGATCCAGGATCCGTCTTGCAGGGTGATGTCAGCCTGCGGCGCATCCAGATAGATATGTTCGTTGCGTTCCTGGGTTTCCGGGGTTTCAATGGCTTCGCGTGCGGTCACGGTAAAGGGCTGCTTTTTGCCATCCACACCAAAGAAACGCGGGTTGCTCATGGCAACATTTTCCATCAGATCTTCGGGGGATGTCGAAAACCCAAGGCGGAAGCCGCTATCCTGAACCTGTTCGATCTGCGGCCACAGCACCACAAGCGCCATCAGCGCCAGCGCAATCATCGGCAGAACGAATTTCAGCATGGTGACAATCATCCGTCGCAACGGATTGATACGCACCTCGCGGCGACCGGAAGGCAGCCGGTCGCGCGAAAGGCCTTCGGCCCTTTGCGATGCGACCTTTGGCGTGCCTTCGATACTCATTGCTTATGCCACTCCCGAACGCAGAAGATCATGGATATGGACAAGCCCCACCGGCACCTTGTTTTCATCCAGAACGAACAAGGCGGTGATGCTGCGATCATTCATGATTGCCAGAGCCTCGACCGCCAGCGCATCGGCATGGGTCACCTTGGGCCCGGCGGTCATGACATCGCCAACCTTCATCGCCACCAGATTGTCAGCCATATGACGGCGCAAATCGCCATCGGTCACAATCCCGATCAGCGCGCCATCATCGCCAAGCACCCCGACACAGCCAAAGGAATGGCTGGTCATGGTCACAAGGGCCTCTGACATCAGCGCGTCGCGCGCAATAAGCGGCAGGCTGTCTGCATCATGCATGACGTCATGAACATGCAGCAAACGCTGCCCCAGCTTGCCGCCGGGATGGAAAGTACGGAAATCATCGGCGCTAAAGCCGCGGCGCTCCATCAAGGTCACCGCCAACGCATCGGCAAGGGCCAGCATCGCCGTGGTCGAGGTCGTCGGAGCCTGTTTGTTCGGGCAGGCTTCCGGACTTGCCGGCAAAACCAGCGGACAGTCGGACTGCTTGGCAAGCGAGCTTTCCGGCTTACGGGTCATGCCGATCAGCGGCACGTTAAAGCGCCGGGTAAAGGCGATGATGTCGGACAGTTCCGGGGTTTCGCCGGAATTGGACAGGGCCAGAACCGCATCATCCTTGCCAATCATGCCAAGATCGCCGTGGCTGGCTTCGGCCGGATGAACAAAGAAGGATGGCGTTCCGGTCGAGGCAAAGGTTGCCGCGATTTTCTTGGCAATATGACCGCTTTTGCCCATTCCGGTAATCACCAGACGGCCCTTGAGGCCTTCGATCAGGTCAATCGCCTTGCAGAAATCACCATTGAGCGAGTCTGCAAGTTCGCGCAGTGCCGTGGCTTCGATATCAAGTACCCGGCGCGCAATCGCAAGATCGGCATCAGACGCCGGTGCGGGAGCATTTTTTGAGGTGGGAGCGATAGAGGTCACTGTCATCTGTTTCTTGTTTGCGTTTCCTGCCCGGAGATAAGGCACAAGGCCCCTTATGCAAGACCAATGAGCCGAAACTATGAACCTGACAGGTGTAGGGGTCAATTTTATTGAACCCCATACACCGCCATTCTTCACAGGCGGTTAACCGCAATGATTAATGGGCAAAAATATCGGTTTCTTCCCAACCCGACAGATCAAGCGTCGCACGGGTCGGCAGGAAGTCAAAACAGGCCTGGGCCAGCTCGGTACGGCCTTCACGGGCCAGACGACGATCAAGCTCTTCCTTGGCCTTGTGCAGATACAGCACATCGGACGCCGCATAATCGATCTGTTCCTTGGTAAGCTCGGCGGCCCCCCAGTCGGAACTTTGCTGCTGCTTGGAAATCTCGACCCCGACCAGTTCGCGCAAAAGGTCTTTCAGACCATGGCGGTCGGTATAGGTGCGGATCAGTTTGGAGGCGATTTTGGTGCAATAGACCGGCGCGCACCGCACACCAAGATATTTGTCCATAACCGCAATGTCGAAACGCCCGAAATGAAACAGCTTCAATACCGACGGATCGGCCAGCAGCTTTTTCAGGTTCGGGGCGCTGTAATCTTCTCCATCGAACTTGACCAGATGAGCATTACCATCCCCGCTTGAAAGCTGCACGACACACAGACGGTCGCGGTGCGGGTTCAGGCCCATGGTTTCGCTGTCGATCGCCACCACCTTGCCAAGGTCAAGATCGTCCGGCAGATCTCCGAGATGGAGGAAATTGGTCATCGCGGTTCTCCAAATGTCAGAATTTGCCTGTTCTTAACACAGCGAACCGCCGCTCGCATCGCAAAAGTCATGCCATTTGTGGGGTTTTATTCCTAAAATTGAACAGAAACTGCATTCTTCTGAATCCTATCGACGCCGACATCAGACTAGACGCTATACTTTTTTCCTTCAATGTAGTCGGCTGTTGCGAACTCAGCTCTCTTGCACTCAGCGACTTACTTAATTCGTAAAATTTGAGATGTGAGCTAATCGCTATTCCTGATGCTTTTCAGCGACCAGACGAGTGCCACAATCCATAGAATTATCGTAAAAGCGAGAATGTTGAGCACTAAAATGACAACCCTGCTTGGGTGGCGCCGTCTGAAAGCAATTATTGTCGGTATGAAATAAATTACCGCCATCAAAAGAAGCAGAACAATCTGCCAAACGCCTATTCCCACGTTTCAATCCCTCACAAGTTTTGAACAAGTCACTGATTTATTTACAGGATGGTGAAATCTAATATCACATCAACAACAAATACAAGTATTGGGACAACTTCGCACACGCAAAAGTTAATCCGAGATAAAACAATCCTGTTTTCAGGCCCAAAACGACAATACCCCAGCACATCAGAAATGTGCTGGGGTATGGTGCCCAGGAGAAGACTCGAACTTCCACGACCTAATGGCCACTGGCACCTGAAGCCAGCGCGTCTACCAATTCCGCCACCTGGGCATAGGGGCATCTGGTTTGTTCGGGCGGTGTCCGCCGGAACGGGGCGGAATATACGCGGTCAGCTTAAAGTGTCAACCAACTTTTTGATGGTTTGGTGAAACTAAATCGCGCAAAGCCGCCTTGGGCCGAAAACACACGGATTTTCCTTGGTTTTCGCGGATTTTCACATCACGCCGAATGGTCGAACAAATAGCCCAGAACACCATTCAGCCGGTTTCTGCCCTGCTGCGTTGCCCGAAGCCCCGCAGAATCACAGATCAGATCACCCGACGCGATCAGGGTTTCGAGCCGTTCCGAATCCAGCACATCACGTGGTGCCTTGCCAATGATCCGATCAAAACGCGATACCGGAATGGTTTCATTAAGCCGCAAGCCCATCATCACCATTTCAAGCAGGCGTTCATCCGCATCCAGCACAGTTTCTTCCTGCGTGCCATGGCCATGCTTTTCCACCCGATCCAGCCAGATTTCCGGTGCACGGTGGCGGCGCACCGCCATCGGGATGGTGCTGCCATCGGGTTGAATCACCGCTTCGCGGCCATGTGCGCCCGGGCCAATGCCCAGATAATCGCCATAGCGCCAGTAAACGAGGTTATGGCGGCTTTCCTGACCGGGCTTGGCGTGGTTGGAAACCTCATAACAGCGATACCCCGCCGCCTCGGTTTCTTCCTGGGTGATTTCGTAAAGTTCGGTGGCAAGGTCTTCGTCGGGCACCACCAGTTCGCCGCGCTGATGCAGGGTATAGAATTGCGTGCCCGGCTCGATGGTCAGCTGATAAAGCGAAATATGACCATTGGCGATATCAAGCCCTTCGCGCAGCTCCTGACGCCAGGCCTTGGGATCATGTTCCGGACGGGCATAGATCAGATCGAATGAAAAGCGATCAAACACCGTGGTTGCCACATCAAGGGCGCGCAGCGCCTCCTTGGCGGAATGGACGCGGCCCAGGAATTTAAGATCACGGTCATTGAGCGCCTGGATACCGATCGATACCCGGTTGATGCCATTCGCCGCAAAGGCCGAAAAACGGTCAATTTCGACCGTGCCCGGATTGGCTTCCAGCGTGATTTCAAGATCGTCCGTGACCTGCCAGAAGGTCTTGATATCGGCAATCAGCGCGCCCGCGGTTTCCGGATCCATCAGCGACGGCGTACCACCGCCAAAGAAAACCGACCCGACAACGCGCCCCGGATGACGTGCGGCACCCGCAGCAAGCTCTGCGCGCAGCGCCTTGCGCCAGCGGGCATGATCAACACTGTTCGCGACATGGCTGTTGAAATCGCAATAGGGGCATTTCGACAGACAGAACGGCCAGTGGATATAGATGCCAAACGGCACGGTTTCGACAAGGGGTGCGGACACGCGGAACTCTTTTAAATGCGGGAAGCAGGGCCATAAACTAACACGCACCGCCGATCATGACATCAGCGATGCGTGCATATGTTCAATGCAGGCTTTGGGCCTGTGAAAGGCTTATTCGAAGCAGGCCTTGACCAGCTGGGCAAAGGCATCGGCACGGTGGCTCATTTCATGCTTTTTGGCCGGGTCCATTTCGCCAAAGGTTTCGTCATATCCCTTGGGCTGGAAGATCGGGTCATAGCCAAATCCGTGACGACCGCGCTTCGGCCAGACGATTTCGCCATCGATCTTGCCTTCGAAATTCTCGACATGCCCATCGGGCCAGGCCAGTGACAGCGCACAGATAAAGGACGCCCGGCGATCCGGGTGGTTACCGATCCCGTTCTGGACCTTTTCCATCGCCATGTCGAAATCCTTGTCCGGCCCGGCCCAGCGCGCCGAATAGATCCCCGGCGCACCATCAAGGGCGGAAACCGCAAGGCCGCTGTCATCGGCCAGTGCCGGAAGATTGGCCCCCTTTGCCGCGGCCATCGATTTCAGCTGCGCATTGCCGATAAAGGTCTTTTCGGTTTCTTCTGGCTCTGGCAAATCAAGTTCGCCGGCTGAAAATACCTCGATCCCGAACGGGGCCAGCAATTCGCCAATTTCCTTGATCTTGCCTTTGTTATGGCTGGCAATCACCAGTTTCTTTTCCGTAAAACGACGCGCCATTTTTCTGCCTGAGATGCAATAAGGGTCAGATGTGAAAAGCGGCAGGTGGGATGCCTGCCGCAAACTGCAATTCCAGCTTAAAGGCCAAGGGCCTCGCGCTGTTTGGCAAACAGCTCTTTGCAGCCTTTTTCCGCCAGCGCGAACATCTTGTCATAAGAGTCGCGATCAAACGGCACGTCTTCGGCAGTTGCCTGCACCTCGACGATGCCACCATTGCCCGCCAGCACAAAGTTGGCATCAGCACCCGCATTGCTGTCTTCGGCGTAATCCAGATCAAGAACGGCCTCGCCTTCATAAATACCGCATGAGATGGCAGCAACCGGCTGGGTCAGCGGGATTTCCTTGATCAAGCCAAGGCGGCGCACGCCCTGAAATGCCAGATGGGCCGCGACATAGGCACCGGTGATCGATGCGGTACGGGTACCGCCATCAGCCTGGATGACATCACAATCCAGACGCATCTGCATTTCGCCCATGGCTTTCATATCGGCCACCGCACGGATCGAACGACCGATCAGACGCTGAATTTCCTGGGTACGGCCCGACTGGCCGCCACGGGCGGCTTCACGCTGCATGCGCGAATCGGTGGCACGCGGTAGCATGCCGTATTCTGCGGTGATCCAGCCTTTGCCGGAATTGCGCATCCAGCCAGGCACCTTATCCTCGACCGTGGCGGTACAAATAACTTGGGTGTCGCCGAATTTGATCAGGCAGGACCCTTCGGCATATTTCGAAACACCGGTTTCAATGGTTACGTCACGAAGCTGATCGGGGGTACGGCCGGATGGGCGCATGAGTGGGAACCTCTTGTTTGTAAGGTCAGGCCCTTGTGCCAAAGCAACAAAGGCGAACTGTCTGAAAATTTGGCCCAAAGTACGGTGCCACCCGCCAAAGGTCCAGCAGTTTCCCCGTCAAAATTGCGTCCGATTCGCACATCAATGACCCGGTCGGCAAACAACGTTTTCAAACCAAGGGCTTGAAGCAATGCAGCTTTCACCACGTGTGGCCCCGCGGTGTGATTGACGCCATCGCCTTGCCTGACTAAATTCTCAAAAGCATTGAGACAGCTTTGTCTGAACCGGTTGGCACAGAACAAATGGCGCATTTTGACGATACATTGCTGGGCGATATGAATGCGCGGTCACGTGAAGTGTTCCGCCAGATTGTCGATGCCTATGTCGAAACCGGCGAACCGATCGGGTCGCGGTCCATTGCCCGGCGCATGTCTGAAAATCTTTCGGCTGCAACCATTCGCAATGTCATGTCCGATCTTGAAGACATGGGTCTTCTGGTTGCACCGCATGTTTCAGCCGGCCGCCTTCCCAGTGAAAAGGGGTTGCGGCTGTTTGTGAATGCCCTGATGGAAGTCGGCGATCTTCCCAATGCCGAACGCGACCAGTTGACCAAGAATTGCGAACAGGCGGGCTATTCGCTTGATCAGATGCTGGGCGAGGCCACCACAATGCTTTCCGGCCTGTCACGCTGCGCAGGCCTGGTGGTTGCACCGAAAACCGATGGCATCCGGCTTAAACAGATTGAATTTGTCGCGCTTTCGCCCGGAAAAGTGCTTGCGGTTCTGGTGTCGCAGAACGGCACGGTTGAAAACCGAATCCTGGATGTACCGGTCGATTTGCCCGCCTCGGCATTGACAGAGGCGGCGAATTATCTAAATACCCGGTTGGCTGGAAAGACACTTGATGATGCAAGAGTACTGATCACAAAGGAACGTGATCAGCTCAAGCAGGAGCTTGATGATCTTTCGGCCAATCTGATTGATGCGGGCCTTGCGACATGGGCCGGCGGGGTCAAGGGATCGTCTCTGATCGTTAAGGGACAGTCCCAGCTGCTTGAAAATATCGATACGATAGAACAGCTTGAGACCGTTCGCCGCCTGTTTAACGTGCTTGAGGCCCGTGATCAGATGATTGAATTGCTCGATGTGACGACGGATGCCCAAGGCGTTCAGATTTTCATCGGGTCGGAAAATAAACTGTTTGGCGGATCGGGTCTGTCGATGGTGATTTCGCCCTATCAGAATGCAGAAGGCAGCATTGTGGGCGCAATCGGGGTTGTCGGACCGACCCGGATCAATTATGCCCGGATCATTCCGCTGGTCGATTATACCGCCAAGCTGGTCGGTCGACTGATTGGATAAATCGCGGCGCTGCGTGTCAGGCCGCACAACGTGAAAGTAGTAAGGTTAGCCATGTCGGAAACCGCAAAAAACAATCCGGAAGATCTGCAGGATGTAAATGCCGCAGAGGAAACCGCAGCTGAAGACGTCGCAGCAGAGGCGACCGAGGCAGAAAGCGAAGAAGTTGTTATCGAAGATCCGGTCGCAGCCCTTGAAGCCGAAGTCGCAGAACTGAAAGACCGTCTGTTGCGTCAGGCCGCCGAGGTGGAAAATACCCGCCGTCGCGCGAAAAAGGACGTCGAGGATGCCGGCAACTACGCCATCACGAAATTTGCCCGTGACCTTCTGGATGTGGGCGACAACCTGCGCCGTGCACTCGAAGCAGCCGGTGATACCTCCGATGCTGACCCGGCGATGAAAACGCTGGTTGACGGTGTCGAGATGACCGAAAAGGCGCTGCTCAAGGCGATGGAACAGAACGGCATCGAAAAGCTTGAACCGCTTGGTGAAAAGCTTGATCCGAACAAACATCAGGCCGTGTTTGAAATGCCGAACCCGGAATATCCGGACGGTCATGTCGCACAGGTCATGCAGGCCGGTTACGTGCTTAAGGGCCGCTTGCTGCGCCCGGCAATGGTTGGTGTGACCAAAAATCCGGCCGGCGAAGCCCCGGCCAAGGAAGACGGCCCGGGCAGCAATGTCGATACCTCGGCCTGATTGCCACAATATTCAGATAAACCGGTTTTAGCGGATCGGGTTTAGCAACCACCCCTGCCAGACATACTTGGCGGGGGTGTTTTGTTTGCATTAGGCTGTCGGGCAAAAGTCCCCTGCCAATCAAGGATCACTTATATGCCGCTCCGCCCCGATCTGATTGAAATCCTGCGTGACGAAGCCGCCCCAATTGTCATTCTGACCGGTGCGGGCATTTCCAAGGAAAGCGGCCTGCATACGTTTCGCGATCCTGACGGTATCTGGGCGAAATACGATATTTCCGAAGTTGCCACACCCGAGGCCTTCGTGAACAACCCTGATCTGGTGCATTATTTCTACAATGACCGCCGATCCGGACTGCTTGATCCCGCGGTTCAACCCAATGCCGCCCACATTGCCCTTGCCCGGCTTGAAGCCGAGTGGCCGGGGCCTGTGCTGCTGGTGACGCAAAATATCGACGATCTTCATGACCGGGCCGGATCGAAAAACCTGATCCATATGCATGGCGAGCTTTTAAAAATCCGCTGCAATCATTGTGATCTTCTTGCCCACTGGGCTGATGATCTTGCCACGAAAACCCCCTGCCCGTCCTGTGGCAAGGCTGGCGGGCTTCGTCCGCATGTCGTGTGGTTTGGTGAAATGCCCCTTGAGATGGAACGCATTTACGCCGCCTTGGGCGAATGCGGGCTTTTTATCTCGATCGGGACATCGGGAAATGTCTATCCGGCTGCCGGGTTTGTTCAAATCGCCCATGAAGAAGCCGGGGCGGAAACGGTCGAGCTCAATCTTGAACCAAGTTCGGGCGCGACGCTGTTTGAACACAGTGCATACGGGTCGGCAACCGATCTGGTGCCGGCCTTTGTCGCAAGCTTGCTCGGCGATTAGAAATTCACAAGATCACGGAACTGGCGTTCGCCATCACGTTCAAACCGTACAATGCGCGACTCCGCAACCCGCCTGGCCCAACCCAGCTCATAAAATCGGTCCAGCATTGCCGCACCGAATGAACCGGCCAAATGCGATTGCCGCGCGCTCCAGTCCAGACATTCCCGGCAAAGCGGACGGCGTTTGCGACGCAAGGCTTCAAGATCAATGCCGAATTTGTCAGCAAATGCCACGCCGGCATCGGTCAGCACCACGCCATTTACGGTATTTTCGATCAGCTTTCCTTTGATCAAACCGTCAAACAGGGCAACCCCCATATCCCCCGCCAGATGATCATAGCAAACGCGTGCCTTGCGTAATTCCGGGTCCTTCGGCCCGGTCCGCACCCGGTTATGTCCAACCCGGTTCGCAATCCCCATCAGGACCTCAAGCGCCTCGACAATATCGGGACCCGACAACGTGAAATAACGATGTCGCCCCTGTTTGCGCGGCACAACAATCTGCCCGGCTTCTAGTTTCGCCAGATGGGAACTTGCGGTTTGCGGGGTAACACCGGCTTCCTGCGCCAGTTCGGCGGCCGTCAATGCCCGACCGCCCATAAGCGCGGTCAGCATATTTGCGCGCGCCGGATCACCAAGCAATGCGGCCACACGGGCAATATCGGGTCCTTCTTTCATCCTTCGATAGTAATCGAAATGTGATCACCAAACAACAACCAGCAAAGCGAAAGGCGGACAGATACCTGCCCGCCTTTGCCTTAGTCACTGGAATTGGTTCTTGTCGCTGATCAGTGGGACAGGCCCGAACCACCCAACGCAACAATATTGAATGGCAGCCCGTCGACCGGGATTTCACCTTTGTTTGCAAAAGTCTCGGCATCAACGAATCGGACAAGATGTTCGCGCGGGTCGGTCACGCTAACCACGTCACCGGCAACAGCAATGCGCGGACGCGGATCACGCCAGTGGCCATCCTTGCTATAGGGTTTGGTGATTTGGGCAGACCGGACAATCTTGCCATCCAGCAAATCCACCGCATGAAGATAGCCATTCTCGGTGAAGACATAGGCAATGGTCACGCGTGCCGGATCAAGGATGAAGTGCACGTATCGGACCGGCAAGTTAATCAGATGAAACGGGTTCTGTTCGGTGCGATCAATAAAGACCAGCTTGTCTGAACCGTAATCGCCAAGAAAGAACTGCATCGCCTTGCCACCGGCCAGATGCCCTACACGACCTTCCGGCATGTCCTTGCCATAGGGCAGCATTTCAACTGTCGGCGCATCATCACCATTCTGATAGGCGATGATCACCCCTTCCTCGCAGCCAAAGGCCGTCACACCGGCAGACGATGCTTCGCCATGCAGGCCGGTGCAGGTATGAACAGGACCAACCTGTTTTCCATCCTGATCAAGAACCTTAAGGCCCAGCCGCGGCGGCAGACTGCCCGGCTTGGTTTCAACAGCAAGATTTGGCTCGGAGATCAGATGATAGTTCCCCTTTGGCACAACAACGCCATGATGGGGCGCACTGCCTGCAACTGTTTTATGCACGGATTTTCCGGCAATCAGATCTCCCTCATCAAAGACCTTTGCCGCACCCTCACCATCAAAGAATATATAGAATGCGCCATGATCGGGCACGGCGTGGACCGGGCGTTTGCCCGCAATGGTTATGGGCAGCAATGCCGGATCATGGATTTCAAGGTCGCTGTGATCCCCGTGCGAGGACAACTCAATACCGCTATCGATCATGTGGACGACATCATGATCCATCTGAACAGCGGCCAGGGTTCTGCCGCTTTGGCTTGGGACAAGATGCGTGACATAGCCCTTGGTGGCAAACCGGTCGATCACCGATTTCTGTTCCAGATCAAGGATCGTTACCCCGCCCTCTTGCTGGTCGGTAACAAAAAGACGCCATGCCTGTTTGGTTTCATCATCGGCCCGGGCAACAGAGATACCCAAGACCGGCATCAGAACCGCACCACTTATAATCGCGGCCTGAACCACATGTTTGAACAACGAACGCTCCTATTAAATGTTATGTTATAACGTAACATTTAATAGCGTCCTTTTTCACACCTGTCCATGCCCCGTCACGTTCTTTGCTGTCGCTTCTTGTAATTGCCCATAGTTCGATCCGTATCGAAGCAACAGGGCGATCATTTGCGCTATCTCCGACAAATACCGGGACCTTCACCGGTTTCGTCACCATTTACATAAGGAAGACCGCCATGATCACCTGCTTCATCCGCTATGAAATCGATCCCTATAAAAAGGATGCCTTCGTCCAATATGCCCGAAACTGGGGGCAGGCCATTCCGCGTTGCGGGGCCGATCTTGTCGGGTATTTCGCCCCGCATGAAGGATCGGTATCGACCGCCTATGGTATCTATCATTTGCCCGATCTGGCATCTTATGAGGACTATCGCGCCCGGTTAAAGGACGATCCGCTGGGCCGGGAAAACTATGCGTTTTCCCAACGCGAAAAATTCATCCTGCGCGAAGAACGCCAGTTTCTCAAACTGGCGTCCACCCCGCATGCGGAGCTGATCAAACCATGATCGCGGTCATTTTCGAAGTCACACCTCACACGGCGCGCTATGACGATTATCTTGCCATTGCGGGTGATCTCAAACCGGTGCTTGAAACCATGGATGGCTTCATTTCGATCGAACGGTTTCAAAGTCTGAGCACGCCGGGGAAAATCCTGTCACTGTCATTCTGGCGTGACGAGGATGCCGTGAAAGCCTGGCGCAATCTGGCGGAACACCGTTCTGCGCAGACCCAAGGTCGAACCGGAATTTTTGAAGATTACCGTTTGCGGGTTGCCGGTGTTATCCGGGATTACGGCATGTTTGAACGCCAACAGGCACCCGACGATTCCCGATCACGCCATGACCGTGACTAGATCGGCATAAGTGGATCAATCACGCCTCGGCCGGTTTCGGGGATGTTTCATCATCCCCGATCTCCTCGGTATCTGTTGCCTGCTGCGGTTTTGCCCCGCCTTTGTAGTCCAGAAGCATCACCGCAAGAATAACAATCCCCGCCCCGATGAATATGACCGGCACCGGCAACATATCAAAGAAAATCAGGTCCATCGCGACTGAAAATGGCAGGGCGGTATAGGCTGCTGGTGACACAACACTGGCATCTGCAACCCGTACGGCACGCAAAACCATATAGTTGGTCATCATGGCAAAGAACCCTGCCCCCGCCGAATAGGCCCAATCGGCAAATGACGCCGGCTGCCAGGAGATCAGGGCAATCGGCCCCCAGATCACGACTGCAATGATTTGCGGCCAGAACAGCATGGAAAAATTGGTCTCGGTGCGCGTCATCACCTTGGCAAACAGGGTTTGCGCCGAAAAACAGAAGGCACCGATCAGGGCAGCAGCCACACCAAGCGGCACACCGAACCCGTCCATGCGTGGCGCACACATCACCCAAACCCCGATCAAACCCAGAACGGTTGCGATCATTTTGCGTGCTGTCAGCTTTTCACCAAGGATCACAACCGCCAGCAACACGGTCAGCAATGCCTCGATAAACAAATAGGCATTGACCTCGGCGATGCTCATCTGACGAAGTGCAAAGAACACGAAAAACAGCGACCCGTACCACAAAACACCACGCGCAATATGGGCCATCGGACGACGGGTGCGGATTGAACGGGTACCGACAAACATCAGGATGATCAGGAACACCGCAACCGTCGTTATTGCCCGCATGGCAAGGATTTGAGCCGTCGGAACGTCATGGGATACCAGCTTGGCACAGACATCGACAAAAACGCCCGATGCCATTGCAGCCGTCATCCATAAAACGCCGCGGACATTTCCGCTTAGAGCACTCAACATCAAATCCAATCCATTTTGTTTGTCATTGGCGCGTTGTCTGGCAAGGAACGTTGCGCGGGGGCGATGCGGGGCATCGTTCACGTAATGTGACGCTCCGAAAAACCGTCCGCACCCAACCCTTCGGGCCGGGCACCCGTTCTTTCCGCAACATCGATGACAGTGACCTTTGCGACCGCCTTATTGCGGAACATCTGGTTGCTTTGGGCAAAACGGGTTGGACTTGATGCTGAATGCTCTTGCCGCATCAGCGTCCCGGTCATGATCGTTTCCATGCTCTGAGGTTGTTTGGGGGTTTCCGGCAGTCAGGGAGACTGGCTTACGAGGTGGCGCAAGGAGACATCGGAAAATCTACGGCCGGAAACCCTTTATGCCGATGATATTGCCCGCTTGTTTTGAAAAATACGAATGAAGAGTTTTCAGCCATTGTTGAGTTTTTTTTGCCCCATTTTCCGATCACTCCTGATAGACAGGTATGACGAAGGAAACAGCTGGTATGGAAATACAAAATGCGCCGGAAACTGCCCCCTTTACGCGCACTTGTCGCCTTTGAAGCCACCGCCCGCCATCAGAGCGTCAAGGGCGCGGCCGAAGAACTGCATGTCACACAAAGTGCCATCAGCCATCAGCTGCGCCAGCTTGAGGAAAATCTTGGTGTTGTCCTGTTCACCCGCAAAGGCCGCGGACTAAGCCCGACCAAATCGGCCGAACTTTTGTTGCCGCGCCTGACCGAGGCCCTGGACGGCATTGCCGACATCACCGGCGAAGTCGGTCCCGACAAGGGCAAGGCGATCCGTATTGGTGCGCTTGCAACACCGGCCCTGACCGTGTTGCTTTATGAACTTGATAACCTGCGTGACCGGCTGCCGGGTGATATTCCTGTCCAGTTCCGCAAGATCGAATTTGATGACGGGCTTGATCCGCTTGAAATTGATCTTGCCCTGCAAATCGCCCCCAAGGACCTGCCCGGTCCGGAAGATTGGGTAACTGAACTTCTGACTCCCGAAGTCTATACCGCCTTTGCCGCCCCCGAATGGCTGGCAAAACGCGGATTTGATGCCCGCAACATCAATGTTGCCGAGCTCGGCCCGCGGGATATCTTGCTGATCGACAGTGACAGTGAACAGTTTTCCCAGATCGAACAATGGTTCAAGGCCGGCAAGTTCTCCCTCGCTGATTGCTGGACCTTCAGCCATCATATCTGGGCGCTTGAGGCGGCACGTGCCGGTCAGGGGATCGTTGCCAGCACCGACGTTGTTGCCCGCAACTATGTCGAACGTGGTGAACTGGTGCCGCTGAATTTCCCGGATTTTATTTCGCATTGGTGGTACCGCCTTCTAATCCGCCCGGCGCGTCAGAAGGACCCGGTCGTGATCGAAGCCGCCAACTGGATCCGCGAACTGATCAATCCGAAAACCGCATCACTCGCACGCAAGAAATTCATGTAAGCGAATTGTCAATTGCCCTTAAGGATTCGTAAGGGTAGGCTCGGTTAACAATAGCGGGCAATGCTGCGAAAAAGACGGGGTAATTTGGGGAAGATGACATCTTTGGTGTCGGTCGTTGTCACGACCTATAACTGGCCGGAGGCACTGTCACTGGTGCTCAATTCGCTTGCCGATCAGAAGGACCGCAATTTCGAAATCATCATTGCCGATGACGGGTCTGCCGGTGCGACAACGCGTGTCATTGAAAATTTCGCAGCCACCTGTCCTGTTCCGGTGAAACATTACTGGCATGAAGATAGCGGCTTTCGGGTCGCAAAGGCACGAAACGGGGCAATTGCGATGGCCAAAGGCGATCTTGTTGTCTTCATTGACGGCGATTGCTGTGTCATGCCCGACTTCGTCAGCCGCCACCGCAAAGCGGCAGAAGCCGGATGTTTTGTGTCGGGCAAACGCGTATTCATCAAGGAACGCCTGACCAATATGCTTTTGAAGCGCAAATGGGCCTTCCACAAATGGCCCCGCGCAGCCCTGTTTGGCGTTTCGCTTTTTGGTTTCTGCAACCGCCCGTTCCAGTTTATCCGTCTGCCGCATAAGGGTCCCTGGCTTTGGGAACATGAAAACTGCTGGCGCAAGGCCCAGACATGCAATCTTGCCGTGTTCAAAGCGGATATCGATCGTATTCACGGCTTTGACGAGGCATACGAAGGTCACGGCTGGGAAGATTCAGACTTTGTACTGCGCCTTCTGCGATCAGGTCTGCGCCGCAAAAATGTCGAATATTGCTCACCGGTATTGCACCTGTATCACGACCGCAAAATTCCGCAGCGCCATCAAACCAGCAATGCAGTTTCCAACTGGCATCTCTTTAACGAAGACCTTTTGCGTGATCAGAACAGGTTTTTGCCGTCAGGTATTGCCGCGCAGTCAAAACACCCGGAAACTGCGTCTTCTTTCGCAGCCGCAAAAGAGATAGCGTGATTTTCGACCAAGGATGCATGTGCACCCCCTTGGAAGCGGCGACAATTCGCGATAAAAGGGCGGCATCATTCTCCTTCGGGTGCGTTTTCGCATCTTCGAAGCCGATTACAGCCGTCCCGGCATGCCGGGGCATGCCTTTATAGAAGCGAAAGGGATTTTCCCAGATGGATCTCAGCAAGATTGCCGTCGGCAAAGATGTTCCGTGGGACGTAAATGTCGTCATCGAAATTCCGCAGGGCGGACCGGTAAAGTACGAAGTAGACAAAGACTCCGGCGCTGTCTTTGTTGACCGTTTCCTGCATACCTCGATGTATTATCCGGTCAATTACGGTTTCATCCCCAACACCCTTGGCGAAGATGGTGATCCGGTTGATGCGATGGTCATGTTCCGTGAGCCGGTTGTTGCCGGTTCGGTTATCCGGACACGTCCGATCGGCGTTCTGATGATGGAAGACGAAGCCGGTCAGGACGAAAAACTGATCTGCGTTCCCCATGACAAGATCGACCCGTACTACACCGACATCAAGTCGCATGAAGATCTGCCGCAGATCCTGCGTGACCAGATCCAGCACTTCTTCGAGCGTTACAAAGACCTCGAAAAAGGCAAATGGGTAAAGGTCACCGGCTGGGAAGGTGCTGAAAAAGCAGCAAGCCTGGTCGAAGAAGGTGTCGCACGTCTGGCCAAGTAACTGGCATAACGGACGAAATCAATTTTCAAGCAACGCTCTGCCCTTGGCAGGGCGTTGTTTTTTTTGACTTTTTTGCAAAAAACGCGACAATGGAACTGTCGGGGGCCCAGCACACATTTTGGGAGTGGATCTGTGCCCGTAAAAAAAGAAGATGATCTAAAAACCACCAGCGTCATAAAAATCATAGAAGGTGACATCACCGCGCTGGACACCGATGCCATTGTCAACGCTGCCAATACGGCCTTGCTGCCTGGCGGCGGAGTTTGTGGTGCCATCCATTCTGCGGCCGGGCCGGAACTGGCCGCCGCATGCCGGTCGCTTGCACCCTGCCCGACCGGCGAAGCCCAGATAACACCGGGATTTGGGCTTATGGCGCGCCACGTCATCCATACAGTCGGTCCTGTATGGCACGGTGGACAAAACGGCGAAGCAGCATTGCTTGCCGCCTGTTATCGCAATTCACTTGTTCTTGCCGCGCAGCACAGTCTGCATTCGATCGCCTTTCCGGCCATTTCGACCGGAATATTTGGCTATCCGGAAGACCAGGCAGCCAAAATCGCCGTATCAACCATTTGTGAATGGGCTGGCGAAACCGCCGCGATGCCACAAATTTACCTTTGTTGTTTTTCACACTCCATGCGCGGGCATCTCGAACATGCCCTGCACCAGTTCCAAGAAGGCACCTGCTGAATGCAAAGCGACGCAACTGCACATTCCGTTCCCCAACCGCTTGAGATTACGGCCTCGGCAACGGGAAATTTGCGCGTCGGCGATCGGGAATTCCGGTGCGCATTCGGCGTCAATGGCATCACTGATGCCGACAGCAAAACCGAAGGTGATGGCAAGACACCCGCCGGTAGATGGAAACTGCGATATGTCATGTATCGCGCCGATCGCAGGTCCTGCCCGAAAACCAGACTGCCTGTAACGACCATTTCGTTTTCCGATGGCTGGTGTGACGATCCGGCACATCCGTCCTATAACTGTCCGGTCAGGCTGCCCTTCAAGGGCAGTCATGAAAAACTGTGGCGTGATGACGGGCTCTACAACATTGTTGTTGTACTTGGGCATAATGATAGCCCGCCCGTTCCGGGAAAAGGTTCGGCGATCTTCATGCATATCGCCAAACCGGACTATAGTGGTACCGAAGGATGCATTGCCCTTGCCGAACAGGATCTGGAAACCCTGCTGGGTCTGGCGCAATATGATACCTATATCTCTATCGAGCAGTGAAATCATGCACTTGCCGTTTGGGCACCGACGTCCTAGGTTCTATTGCCGGATCAATTCACAGGACAAGTCATGATTGAAGACGATTATCTGTACAAAAAAGGCGGAATTTCAGGTTTCGGATCGCGTCTGAAAGCCGTTTTCGGATCGCGGAAATTCTGGATTCGTAGTTTTGGCATAATCGTTCTGATTGCACTGATCTATTATCCGGCGGGCATGGCGCTGGTTCACCGTATTGACGACAATCCGGACTTTGTAGGCAATTATCAGGGTGGCAGTCACGCCGTAAGCACCGCAGCAGGGCTGATTGATCGCGAGGTCAATCAGAACCGCTGGACGGCAAATGATCCGTTCTTCCTGCCCGGGGCAGCACTTGACAATATGCCGAACTTCCAGACCGGCATCATCTATGCCCTGTCGCGTTTTTCAATCGAGCTGTCTGATCAGATCGGCCGAACCCGCGGATCAAGTCAGGTCGACCCTGATCTTGACGATGCGGCCGGCCTTTTGAAGTTCCGCGGCGACAAATGGGTGTTTGATCCAAGCGTTTCGTTGCTGCCCGGTGTGACGTCCGAACAGCAATATCGTCAGGCCATTCGTGCTCTTGAAAATTACAACACGCGCCTGACCACAGGGAATGCAGTGTTTGAACGCCGGGCCGACAACCTTCAGGAAACGCTTAACCGCTTTGCCAATGATCTTGGATCGGCATCCGCCCTGATTGATGACAAGGTCGATGATCCATCCCTGTTTGATCGCACCGCAGACGATGTGTTCTATGCCACCAAGGGGCGTCTTTATGCCTATAGCCTGATCCTGCGTGATCTTGGCACCGATTTTGAGCAGATCATCAATGAACGGCAAATTGCCCCGGCATGGGCCGAAATGATCGGGTCCCTGCAATCGGCAGCCGCACTGGACCCGCTGGTGGTGGTCAACGGATCGGCAGACGGGATCATTTTCCCCAACCATCTGGCCGGATTGGGCTTCTATCTTCTGCGCGCCCGCACCCAGATGCGCGAGATCAGCAGTATCCTGCAACGTTAATCGTGATTTCCGTCATATATACGCTTGGGCGGAATACCTGACTTGCGCGCTGCGACTTGATCTTTTCTGTTTTTTGCCCCATTTAGGGCCTAACCAAATGAAATGCGGATTGCCGAGCGGGCAGCATAAGCCCCGGCAATCAGAGTGAGAGGACAAGCCGACCATGTTCATTCAGACCGAACCAACCCCAAATCCGGCCACACTTAAATTCCTGCCGGGCGAGGAAGTCATGGGCCGTCTGGGCACTGCGAACTTCGTCAAGGGTGACGAAACCGTCAAATCGCCGCTGGCGCGCAAGCTGTTTGAAGTTGATGGCATCGCAGGTGTCTTTCTTGGCGGTGATTTCATCACCATCACCAAGGACGATTCCAAGGACTGGCAGACCCTAAAGCCGCAGATTCTTGGCGGCATCATGGAACATTACACGTCCGGACAGCCGGTTCTGGACCAGAATTCCGGTGCCGCAACTGGCGCCAGCACCGCCGCAGAAGGCGATGACGAACTGGTCAGCCAGATCAAGGAACTGCTTGATACCCGTGTTCGCCCGGCCGTGGCCCAGGATGGCGGCGATATCGTTTTTCACAAGTTTGAAGACGGTGTCGTCTATCTTGAGATGCATGGCGCATGTTCGGGTTGCCCGAGCAGCACCGCGACCCTGAAAATGGGGATCGAGAACATGCTGCGTTATTACGTGCCGGAAGTTCAGGCCGTCGAACCGGTCATGGCCGACTGATTTCCCGAGTCGTTAAGAAAATCTTTAGCCCGGCGCAAACTTTTGCCTGCGCCGGGCGTTATTATTTTGCGCAAACGAGAAGGTTTACGCGGCGTTTTCAACTTGTGGAAATATTGTCCGTTGCGATCCGCGGCGCTGACAGGCATAGATATCTTCCACTTGGGATGGACAGTGAATCAACAATGATACTGATCCTGGAGAGACAAGAATGACTAGCGCAAAGACAGGAAATTACCGGAAAATTGCGCTTGCTTCGGTCACCGGAGCAATCGGTTTATTGTATATTGGTATATTTGCCGGAGTTGATGTGTCACCAACCCCCGCCGGGTTTGGCACCGACATCCCTGCAATGACCCCGAAAGAGATCGCTGCGACAAAGAAAAAGCCGGTCTATCGGCGTGGCCCCGAAGTCGTTGCATTGAACCAGTATTTCAAAAGCATCGGTTACAGCTTTGGCAGCATGACCGAAGTTCCGCGCGTTTATATCAAGCGCGTTCCAAAGGGACTTGGCGAGCTGGCATCGGTCGAAGAGCGCAAGGAACTGTTCCTGCGCATCATGTTGCCGCTGGCCATGCGGGTGAATGAAGAAATCGGTGCACGTCGCGAACGTCTGATGGCCATTCAGGCCAAAGGTATTTCCGGCACCCCGGTCAGTGCAGCCGATCAGCAATGGGTTGATCAGCTGATGAAGCGTTACCGCGTTACCGATGGCGGTATTACCGCCCTGCTCGAACGCATCGACATCATCCCGCCGTCACTGATCCTGGCCCAGTCGGCCGAGGAAAGCGGATGGGGCACGTCGCGCTTTGTCCGGACGGGCAATGCCCTGTTCGGGCAGTGGGCCTGGGGCGATGACGAAGGCATCGTTCCAAAAGACCGCGAAGAAGGCAAAACCCACGTCATCAAATCATTTGGCAGCCTGATGGACAGCGTGCGCGCCTATGCGCGTAACATCAATTCCCATCCGGCCTATCAGACCCTGCGTGAACGCCGTTCGGTCCTGCGGGCCGAAGGTCATCTGATCAATGGCTGGGATCTTGCCGAAACCCTGACCAAATATTCCGAACGCGGTGAGGAATATGTCGACAGCCTGCATACGATCATGCGGGCCAACGGTCTGAACGAGCTTGATGGCCTGACATTCGCAGCCGGTGAAATTCCGCCGCCGCCCAAAGTTCTGGCATCCCTCGAAGACTAGGCATGAAGACCAGGCATCTTTGCCTGGCACAAATATGCAAAAGGGACCCGATCGGGTCCCTTTTTTCATGATGTCGCAGCAGTAGCGCACAAACGGTCAAAGCCGTTATCGGTCGCCGCGATAGATCCAGCCTTTTTCAGATTTCAGCAGGCGGATTTCATTTTCAACCGTGCGACGGTCACCAGCCTTGAACTCGCCTTCCTTCATGGCAAGCATCTTGGTTTTCACCAGATCAATCGCATCACTGACCGTATTGCCGACATCATCCATAGTGCCAGCAGCCTTGCCCTTTTCGGTTACGTCATCTGCGAAATCGGCGATTGAGCGATCAAACACCAGATCATAGCGCACCATGACAATGATCTCGTCATCGCCTTTGGGGATGCTGTTGGTCTTGGTGACATTTTCGACATGCCCGACCTTGGCATAGGGATCGGCACGGAAACGCTCGATGACTGCGGTGGTGATTTCATCGGCAGTCGGGCCGCTGATTTGTTCATCTTCACAGGCCGCAAGCATCGGGAAAAACATGAAAACAGCGAGAAATCGGGTCAACTGGCCCATCGAGAAGTTCCTATTTTTGTACAATTTCGCAGACATATCAGCCATATGCCCAAACCATGTGGCGAAAATCGGGTCGTGATCATCCCATGACATTTCATGACATCAAGCCTAACACATCAGCCATGCATCCATTACGCCGGAATGTCTGGTCACAAACCTGATAGTGCCGCTCGCCAACAGGGTGCCGCATGGCCTGAAGGCACCGACGACTATATTCTGGACATAAACGGATGTTTCATCGCTTATAAATCAATGCGCTACGAATAACCGCCCTGGAATGACACCGTGACTTTCGATCTGATCATTGCCCTGGCAACCGCATGTGTTGCCTTTGTTCTTTCAAAACGTTCTGTTGCGCATTTTCCGTTGTGGCGGGCCGTTGTTACACCGCTTGCATCGATCATTGGCAGTGGTTTTTTGCTGCTGGGTCCGATTCTCAATATCGGATATGGCGGCTATGCACCGCTGATCATGATTGCACTGTGTTTTGTCGCCTTCCTGTTTGGCGGTGTGATCCGCTTCAATATGGCTGCCGGCGAACAGGCCATTCAGAACGGTGATTACGGGGCGCTGGCAATCCGCATCGAAACGCTGTCATCCTGGGCGCTGGCCTTTGCCTATATCATTTCGGTGTCCTATTACCTCAATCTTCTGGGTGCTTTCGCCCTTAGCCTGACGCCATTCAATTCCGATCTTGATGCCAAACTTCTGACCACCGGGGTCTTCATCATCATTGTGTTTGTCGGATGGTCGCGCGGGTTCAAAAGCCTTGAGAAAATGGAATATGTTTCCGTCAGTCTGAAACTGGCGATCATTGCCGGACTGCTGATCGGGTTGATGGCGCATTTCGGTCATCGGGCGATTGATGACGCCTTGATCTTCAATCCGCCGAAACTTGGCGGCTGGTCTGCACTTACTTTGGCATTCGGTCTTTTGATTACCGTGCAGGGGTTTGAGACATCGCGCTATCTCGGATCGGAATATGACGCGCAAACCCGCATCAAATCCATGCGTCTTGCCCAGTGGTTATCTGCGGCGATCTATCTGGTTTATATTCTTCTGATTTCCTATGTGTTTCGTCCCGACCAGATGTCGTCATCAGAAACCGGCATCATCAATATGATGCAGATTGTCGCGCCGATTTTGCCCTTTTTGCTGGTCGCAGCAGCACTGGCATCACAATTCAGCGCCGCGGTTGCCGATACCAGCGGATCAGGCGGGCTGTTTGCCCAGCTGTCACGCGATCGGATCACCGAACGGCAGGCCTATCTTCTGTTGGCGGTAATCGGCGTTGCCCTGACCTGGTCGGCGAATATCTATGCCATTGTAAATTACGCATCGCGCGGCTTTGCCATCTATTACGGATTGCAGGCCGCCCTTGGCGCGGTGATCGCGGCCCGGCAGAATACCGGGTGGCAACGGGTCGGGTTTTACGGGATGCTGGCAACATTGGGTGCGGTGATTGCACTCTTTGGTCAGCCGGTCGAATAACCTCACATTGCTGGTCACCTGCAATGCCCGGCGACCACATCATGGCCAAATTAGAAATGGCGGAAACTGAATAATCAGCTCCGCCATTTTTTTTGATATTCAGTCGGAAACGGCGATTAGCCGTGCTCTGCCTCGTGCGCGGCAAGTGCCGCCAGGTTGACCAGATCGTTCACGGTCGAGCCCATCTGTGCGATCTGGGCCGGTTTTTCCAGACCGATCATCACCGGACCAACCACCGTGCCACCGCCAAGCTTGTCAAGCAGCTTGGATGCGGTGGTTGCCGCATGAAGGGCCGGCATCACCAGAACGTTGGCCGGACCGGACAGACGGCAGAACGGATAAAGCTTCAGCAGTTCCGTATCGAGTGCGACATCAACCGCGATATCACCATCGAATTCAAAATCGACATCACTGCGTTCAAGAATGCCAACTGCTTCGCGGATACGATCGGTATCGTCGCTATAGGGGTTCCCGAAGGTCGAATGCGACACCATTGCAACGCGCGGCTCATGACCAAGCTGACGGGCTTTTTCGGCCGCCTGAATGGCGATTTCAGCCAGTTCCTCGGCATTGGGCAGGTTATGCACACGGGTATCGGCAATGAACACCGTACGGCCCTTGGCGATGGCAATCGAAAGACCCATCGGAATTTCACCCGGTTTGGCATCAATCACACCGGCAACATCGGTGAAGCTGCGATTGAAGTTACGGGTAAGGCCGGTGATCAGGCCATCTGCATGTCCCTTGGCCACCATGACAGAGGCAAAGACGTTACGCTTCTGATTGACCATGCGCTGGCAATCACGCCACAGATATCCTTTGCGCTGCAGGCGCGCATACAGGAATTCCGCATATTCGGCATTGTGCTTTGAAAGTGCGGCATTGTTGATTTCAACACCTTCAAGGCTATCGATACCAAGCTTTTTGGCACTTTCATGAATGCGGTCTTCGCGCCCGATCAGGATCGGCGTGCCATAGCCCGAGTTGCGATAGGCAACAGCCGCGCGAATGACGGTTTCTTCTTCGCCCTCGGCAAAGGCGATGCGTTTGGGATGTGCGCGCACATAATCGGAAATCAGCTGCAAATGTGCTGCCGTCGGGTCCAGACGACCGCGCAGCTGATTTTCGTATTCTTCCATGTCAATGATCGGACGGCGGGCAACACCGCTGTCCATGGCGGCCTGTGCAACCGCCTTGGGCACAGCCATGATCAGACGCGGATCAAACGGGGCCGGGATGATGTATTCCGGACCATATTGCAAACGACGGCCGGAATAGGCGGCCGCCACTTCGTCCGGAACATCTTCACGGGCAAGCGATGCCACCGCATGGGCGGCCGCGATCTTCATGTCCTCGTTGATGGTTGATGCCTGGACATCAAGTGCACCACGGAAAATATAGGGGAAGCCAAGCACGTTGTTGATCTGGTTCGGATAGTCCGAACGACCGGTCGCACAGATTGCATCACTGCGGATTTCAGCCACTTCTTCCGGGCTGATTTCCGGATCCGGGTTGGCCATCGCAAAGATGATCGGCTGTTTGGCCATCGATTTGACCATCTTGGCAGTCACCGCACCTTTGACCGACAGGCCAAAGAACGCATCGGCACCATCCATGGCTTCTTCTAGGGTTCTGGCGTCGGTATCGGCAGCATGCGCCGATTTCCACTGGTTCATGCCATCTTCGCGGCCCTTGTAGATGACCCCGCGCGAGTCACACATGATGACATTGTCAGGCGACACACCCATGCTTTTGACCAGTTCGGAGCAGGCAATTGCCGCGGCACCCGCACCATTGATCACAAGTTTGATGTCTTCGAGTTTGCGACCGGTGAGATCACAGGCATTGATCAGACCCGATGCCGCGATGATGGCTGTGCCGTGCTGGTCATCATGGAAGACCGGAATATCCATCACTTCGCGCAGGCGCTGTTCAATGATGAAGCATTCAGGTGCCTTGATGTCTTCCAGGTTGATGCCGCCAAACGACGCGCCAAGGAAGCGCACGCAATTGACAAACTCGTCGACGTCTTCGGTCGATACTTCAAGATCGAACCCGTCAACATCGGCAAAGCGTTTGAACAGAACTGCCTTGCCTTCCATCACCGGCTTGGACGCCAGCGCACCAAGATTGCCAAGCCCTAGAACGGCAGTACCGTTGGAAATCACCGCAACGATGTTGCCCTTGGAGGTGTAATCATACGCGGTGGCAGGATTCTTGGCGATTTCAAGACAGGGCACCGCAACGCCCGGCGAATACGCCAGGGACAGATCGCGCTGTGTGGTCAGCGGTTTGGATGCGGTGATTTCGATTTTGCCCGGGCGGCCGCTGGAATGAAACAGCAGCGCTTCGCGGTCACGAACCTTGATTTCTTTATCTGACATTATGTTTTCACTGACGCTTGCGTGGTGGGTTGGAAAGCAAAGTGTGTAGTTTATCCTGTTCGACATAAAATCGGTGTGGGACCGTCATGTCGGACCGCCCAATAAATCAGGCTTCTTGCCCCGGGTCAAAGGCGACGTTAACGGCAACCGCAAAATTACGTAGCGTTTTCCGTATGTTGCGACGCAACAATGCACCGGCGGTTGCACCGTTCCAGAACCGGTTTTTCCATCCGGTGATGGGCCATTTTTTGCGATGATGGGGATTGAAAACAGGAATAGACTTGATTTTTCAGTAACGTAAATGCCGATCCGTCTGCCGGACCGGCCAACAGCAATCAGTTTGCAGCGCGCAAAAAACCATCGGATTTCGCATCAAAAGCACCTTTTCCACGATCCGAAAAAACCGAAAGTCCCCGACAACAGCCGCACTTTTGACAGATCACCAAGCCCGATGCCGGTCCGATCAAACCTGCCCGATCAGGCAGATGGCGGTCGCCGACCCAATTCGGCCACCGCCAGGTCATTGCTGCAAGCAACCAGATGCATTTGCACATCTAGCTTTTGCCGGACGGGTTGATTTACGACACGGTCCGGCGGTCGGCCCTATTTGCCAACATGCAGGTGAATGTTGGTCGCGCCGTTCTTTTCAAGGATCGCCTTTGCCTTGGCTTCTGCGCCGGCATTTGCCGGATCAATGCGCACCCACAAAATAACCGAGCCGGCATCGACCGCACGGGCGAAATCCTCGGTATGGGGGGTGGATGTGACTTCGTCGATAAATTCACGCAGGGCCACAGCACCAACCCCGGCACCAATCGCAATCGCAGCCGGTGCCGTTGCCGCCCCGCCAAACAGGGCTATGGCACCCGATGCCACCAACGGCACTTCATATTTCACTTCACCCACCAATGCTGTCAGCACATCGGACCAGGACCGGCCGTCAGATCCGGCAACATCGATTGATTCGTGTGAACTCAGCACCGAAAGGTCCGTCCGCGAAAAGCCGCTTTCCCGCAATTCACGCACAGCGGCATCGAAACTGTCTTTTGTGTCGAACAACCCGACCAGTTCGGGGGCCTGCGAGGTGGTCTGTTCTGCTGCCATTTTGCGCTCTCCTTGGGGGATGTTTTCCGGTACAAGATTCTGCGATGACCATCGCAGGTCCTGACCGGCCATATGGTTATATATTTTACGGAAATTCAGGCGTTGCAATGGCATAGGTCAAAAACTATGACTTCGCACTTTGCCACCTCTCGTCAATGCCTTCAGGGTTTGCTATCACAGTCGTCATGAACAAGATCGCTGATACATCCGACACCACACCGACCGCGCCTTCCTTTTCCAAAGAGGGCGCAACACCCATGATGATGCAGTTCCTTGAAATCAAGGAACAGTATCAGGACTGCTTGCTGTTTTACCGGATGGGCGATTTCTACGAGCTGTTCTTTGACGATGCCGTCAAAGCAGCCGAAGCCCTTGATATCGCCCTGACAAAACGCGGCAAGCATCAGGGTAACGAAATTCCCATGGCCGGTGTTCCCGTCCACAGTCACGAAACATATCTTCAGCGTCTTATTCGCAAGGGGTTCCGGGTCGCGGTCTGCGAACAGATGGAAGACCCGGCCGAGGCCAAGAAACGCGGTGCCAAATCCGTGGTCAAACGCGGCGTTGTCCGCCTGATCACGCCAGGCACTCTGACCGAAGACAGCCTTCTGGATGCGCGGCGCCATAACTATCTGGCAGCCGTATCGGAAGTTCGCGGCAAGGTTGGCCTGGCCTGGCTTGATATGTCGACCGGCGACTTTTTTGTTCAGCCTTGTGATATGGCCGGTCTGCCCGCGGCCCTGGCCCGACTTGATCCGGGTGAAATCCTGTTTTCGGAAAAGATGCTGAACCGTGCGGACGTGTTTGACATATATGCCGAATACAAAAACATCATCACCCCGCAGCCGACCGCGCGTTTTGATCCCGAAAACGCGCAGCTGCGCCTGAAAAAGCTTTATCAGGTCGAAGCCCTTGATGCCTTTGGCGGGTTTGAGGTTGCCGAACTTTCCGCAGCTGGCGCACTGATTGATTATGTCGATCTGACCCAGAAAGGCCAGATGCCCCGCCTGTCGCCCCCGACCCGTGTGGCCGAGGGGGCAGCAATGGAAATTGATGCCGCCACCCGCCGGTCACTGGAACTGATCCAGACCCAGTCGGGCGAGCGCAAGGGATCGCTTCTTTCGGTTATTGATCGCACCAAAACCGGTGCCGGGGCACGATTGCTGGCCGCACGCCTGTCGGCCCCGCTGACCAATGCCGATGAAGTCAACAAACGCCTTGATCTGGTCGAATATTTCCATGATCGCGATGCGTTGCGATCCGATCTGCGCGCAGCCCTTGGCGAATGTCCCGATATTGAACGCGCGCTTTCGCGTCTGTCGGTCGGGCGTGGTGGCCCGCGTGATCTGGCGGCAATGCGTGACGGTTTGTCCTGTGCCTTTGCGATCGGCAATTTGTTGGCCAAACCCGATGGCGGCAATGATGGTCTGACCACACAGCCAGAGGCCCTTGGCGATCACTTGACGGCAATGGGGCATCATGGCGATCTGATTGACCTTTTGCGCCGGTCGCTTTCGGAAAATCTGCCGCTGCTAGCCCGTGACGGCGGCTTTATTGCCGGGGGATATCACCCGCCGCTTGATGAATTGCGCATGCTTTCAAGCGAAAGTAAAAAGCTGATCGCCAATCTTCAGGCCCGCTATACCGAACAGACCGGGATCAGCAATCTCAAGGTCAAGCACAACAACGTTCTGGGCTATTTCATCGAAGTATCGGCCAAATCGGCCGACAAGATGATGGAAGAAGACGAATTCATCCACCGTCAGACCATGGCAAATGCCGTGCGCTTTACGACCGTGGAATTGTCCGAACTTGAGAGCAAGGTTTCCAAGGCCGGTGATCAGGCGCTTGCCCTTGAACTTGAACTGTTCGATGAACTGGTAGCAGCCGTTCTTGCCAAGGCCGACGAGATTGCAAGATGCGCACAAGCCCTGGCAGGACTTGATGTATCAGCCGCCCTTTCCGAACTTGCCCGTGATCAGGGCTGTGTCCGCCCGACCATTGACAACAGCCTTGCCTTTGACATTCGTGGCGGCCGCCATCCGGTGGTTGAAGCGGCCCTGCGCGAAAATGGCGATGCCCCGTTTGTTGCCAATGACTGCCGCCTTGAAGATGCGCAAAGCCTGTGGCTGATTACCGGTCCGAACATGGCCGGTAAATCGACCTTCCTGCGCCAGAATGCGCTGATTGCGGTATTGGCCCAGATCGGTGCCTTTGTTCCGGCCGCCAAGGCCCATATCGGGGTGATTGACCGGCTGTTTTCGCGTGTCGGTGCGGCCGATGACCTTGCTCGCGGTCGGTCCACCTTCATGGTCGAAATGGTTGAAACCGCATCGATCCTTAATCAGGCAACCGACCGGTCGCTGGTGATTCTTGATGAAATCGGGCGTGGTACGGCAACCTTTGACGGGCTTTCCATTGCCTGGGCGGTTGTTGAAAACCTGCATGAAATCAACAAATGCCGCGGCCTGTTTGCCACCCACTATCATGAACTGACCGCCCTTGCCGCCAAGCTTGACCATTTGTCCTGCCACACCATGCTGATCAAGGAATGGCAGGGCGAGGTCGTGTTCCTTCACGAAGTCGGGGCCGGCAGTGCGGATCGGTCATACGGTATTCATGTCGCCCAGCTGGCTGGCCTGCCCAAACCGGTCATCAAGCGCGCCGAGCAGGTTCTCAAGACCCTTGAAAAAGGCGAACAAGGCGGGGCTGTTTCGAAACTTGCCGATGACTTGCCGCTATTTGCCGTTGCCATCGAACAGGCCGCCAAGGAAGAACGCGCAAGCACCCCTGCCCTGTCTGATGATCAGAAAGCGGTTCTGGACGCCGTGGCAGAACTTGATCCCGACAATATGACACCGCGCGAAGCACTGGATGCGTTGTATCGTCTGCGATCAATCAACAGCTGATCGAATATAAACGCATGAAAAACAGGCACCTTGCCCCTATATGAGGCAGGTGCCTGTTTTCATTTGGGCCTGATGGTGCGGGTTTTTCGGCGTTTGGGCAAAACCTGCGTTCCGGCATGGCACATGCATATGATGCGGACGCAAAACTTTGTCGTTATTGTATTTGGATAACGGCCCCGAATACGGCACTCAGACCGCAGACCAGCGCCAAGGAAACCGACCAACGTGACCTACAAGATCAAGAAGCAGCGCGAAATCATTGACCGGAAAAAAGTCTTTGCCGAGCTTGAAGCCATCGCAAAGGACCCGGAGCTGAAAAGTTTCAAACAGCGCACCGCTGTCCTGAACAAGCTGAAATCGGTCATGGAAGACGGTCGCACTGTCATTCGCGCCCGTTTCGAAGCCAGCAATTCCGGCCAGGAAACGGTGTTTTCCAACAGCTTCCTGATGGATCAGGTCGTCCGATTGATCCATGATTTTGCCGTCAGCTTCGTCTATCCCCTGCATAACCCGACCAATGAACAGCGCATGTCGGTGGTTGCGGTTGGCGGATATGGTCGCGGCGATATGGCACCGCATTCGGATGTCGATATCCTGTTTCTGTTCCCCTACAAGCAAACCGCCCACGGCGAACAGGTCGTCGAATTCATTCTTTATATGTTGTGGGATCTTGGCCTTAAGGTCGGTCATGCCACCCGTTCGGTTGATGATTGCCTGCGTATGGGCAAACAGGACATCACCATCCGCACAAACCTGCTTGAAAGCCGGTTCGTCTGGGGGGATGAGGATACCTATAATGTCTTTCGCGCCCGGTTCATGGACGAACTGGTCAAGGGCAGCGGTCTTGAATTTATCGAAAAGAAACTGAACGAACGCGATGAACGCCATGTTCGCATGGGCGATTCACGCTATGTGGTCGAACCCAACGTCAAGGACGGCAAAGGCGGCCTGCGCGATCTTCATACCCTGTTCTGGATTGGCAAATATCTGTATCGCGTCAACTCCCCGATGGAACTGGTCGACCTTAAGGTTCTGACCCGCAAGGAAGCGCAAGGCTTCCTTAAGGCCCAGAACTTCCTGTGGGCGGTGCGGTGCTGGTTGCATTACCTGTCAGACCGCGAAGAAGACCGCCTGACCTTTGACATGCAGCGCGAAATCGCATCGCGCCTTGGCTATACCGATCATGCCGGGGCATCGGGTGTCGAACGCTTCATGAAACATTACTACCTGATGGTCAAACATGTCGGGAACCTGACGCGGATCTTCTGTGCCGCCCTTGAAGAACGCCATCAGCGCCGCCCGCTGATCCGGTTCCCCGGCAAGCTTTTCGGCACCAAGGAAATCGACGGGTTCGAGTTGCGCAATGATCGCCTGACGGTCGAAAACCTTAATGTCTTCAAAAAAGACCCGATCAAGATCTTGCGCCTGTTTCTGGTCGCGCATCAGAACGGTGTCGGCATTCACCCCGAAACCCTGCGCTGGGTGACGCAAAGTCTGAAATTTGTTGATCACAAACTGCAAAATGATCCGGTCGCCAACGAGGTCTTTCTTGAAATCCTGACCCAGCGCAACAGCCCGGATGTCGCGCTTCGCAAAATGAACGAAGCCGGTGTTCTTGGCCGGTTTATCCCCGATTTCGGGCGTGTGGTTGCCCAGATGCAATATGACATGTACCACACCTATACCGTGGACGAGCACACCATCCGCGCGATCGGTATTCTCAATCAGATCGAATGTGGCGAACTGGCCGAAGATGCACCGGTCGCGACCCGGATCATGGGCAAGGTGATTTCGCGCCGGGTACTTTATGTCGCCGTCCTGCTTCATGACATTGCCAAGGGACGTGGCGGGGACCATTCCGAACTTGGTGCCGAAGTCGCCGAAAAGCTCTGTCCGCGTCTGGGCCTGTCGCCTGCCGATACCGAAACTGTTGCCTGGCTGGTAAAGGCCCATCTCTGGATGAGCCTGACCGCATTCAAACGCGACCTTAATGACCCGACCACGATCAAGGCGTTCGGGGATCTGGTGCAGTCACAGGAACGTTTGCGTCTTTTGCTCTGTCTGACTGTGGCCGATATTCGTGCGGTCGGGCCCAATGTCTGGAACGGCTGGAAAGCAACGCTTTTGCGTGAACTTTACTTTGCCACCGATGATTTGCTGTCGGGTGGCCTGAATGCCGACAGCCGCGATTCGCGCGTTGCCAATGCCCAGATGGCGCTCCGCGAAGCGCTGGTTGACTGGCCCACTGACGATATCGAAGATTTCATCGATCGCGGTTATCCGTCCTATTGGCTCAGTTTCGATACCGATGTTCATGTCCATCATGCCCATCTGACCCGCGAGGCCAAGAAAACCGGTGCGGAAATCACGGTCGATGTCCGCATCGATACCGAAATTGACGCCACCGAAATCACCGTTCACACCACCGACCATCCCGGCCTGTTTTCCCAGATTGCCGGTTCGATGGCGCTGTGCGGTGCCAACGTTGTCGATGCAAAGATCCTGACCCTTGCCGACGGCATGGCGCTGGACACCTTTTTTGTCCAGGACACCAATGGCGAGGCCTTTAACGATACGGCCAAACTCGAAAAGCTGCGTGAAACTCTTGAACAGGTGATTTCCGGGCGTCTGCGCCCCAGCCATGAAATCGAACGTCGCCAGACCAAGGACAACAAACACCGCACTGCGGTGTTCAAGGTCGAACCGAACGTCATCATCGACAACAAGGCCAGCCGCACCCATACGGTGATTGAAATTACTGCGCGTGATCGTCTTGGTCTGCTTTATGACATTACCCGTGCCTTGCGTGACCTGTCCTTGCAGATCGCATCGGCCCGTATTTCCACCTTTGGCGAACGTGCGGTTGACGTATTTTACGTGAAGGACGTGTTTGGCCTTAAAATCGACAGCCGGACCAAATTTGTCCAGGTCAAGGAAACCCTGACCCAGGCCATCCAGAACAATTAACGACCTGTCTCGCGCCGTTTTTGGCGGGGCATTTGGGCTTGGTGCATAAAGACAAACCGGATCGATCCAATACCCATGTGGCATCATCAATACCACCACGGTACGGATCAATCCGGTAGTTCCAATCTCCGCGATCAGAACGGTATTATTGTCTTTCTGGAAAATTGTGACGGACGAGGAAGGGTAAAAACCAAACCCGACATCGAGACCTGTTATTCGCGATGTCGTTGTCCTCGGAGTGCAGCAGGTTGAGGTGGATTCCCTTGTTTCCCCGCCCGTCCAATAATGAGGCTCGCGTCCCAACGAATCCTCAGCGAGATGGAATTTATGCCCGTTACAATCCATTTTCTGTGACGGCTGTCACAATCATCGAAAAAAATCACCTGATTCAACGACTTTCATATTTTTGTGATATAGCCCCGACCGTTTTTAGGGTGTCATTACGACTTCTTCACCTTCAGCTGTCAGTTTTGTCGCTCCGGCCTGATCATTGCCGCAATTGGCGATCATCACACAAAGCCTGATGCCTCCTTGATACGGAACGCTATTGAATGTCGCTTGTTCGCTCCATCGCTACGGTTAGTGGTTTCACCTTGTTGTCCCGTCTGCTGGGATTTTGCCGCGACATTCTGATTGCCGGGATGCTGGGTGCCGGGGGCATGGCCGATGCATTCTTTGTCGCGTTCAAATTCCCCAACCTGTTTCGCCGACTGTTCGGCGAAGGCGCCTTCTCCGCGGCCTTCATTCCGCTTTTGGCTGGTGACATTGAAAAGCGCGGCATGGATGCCGCCCGTGAATTTGCCGCGCGCGCCATGTCGATGCTGGTTCTGATCACCGGTTTTCTGGTGGCCATCATCGAAATCCTGATGCCCTGGGCGATGTATGTTTTTGCGCCGGGCTTTGCGGAAAATCCCGAAAAGTTCAATCTTGCGATCGAATTGTCGCGGATCACTTTCCCCTATCTTGCTTTCATTTCCGCCGTTGCACTGATGTCGGGGGTTCTCAATACCCTTCATCGTTATGCCGCCGCGGCCGGGGCTCCCATCATCCTTAATATCTGTCTGATTGCCGCCCTGCTTGGCCTGACACCGATGACCGAAACCCCGGCCCATGCGCTGGCATGGGGGGTTGCCGCAGCCGGGGTTGCGCAATTTGTCTGTTTGGTCATTGCCTGCAAACGCGCCGGTTTTGCCATCAAATGGCAACTGCCAAAGGTTGATGACCGGGTTAAACTTCTTGGCAAACGCATGATCCCGGGCATGATCGGGGCCGGTGTTTATCAGCTTAACCTGCTGATCGATACCATGCTGGCATCACTGGTATCCGATGGTGCGGTATCCTGGCTTTATTATGCCGACCGGGTGCAACAGCTGCCGCTTGGGGTGATCGGCATTGCCATCGGCACCGCCCTGTTGCCAACGCTTTCACGCCAGTTGCAGGGCGATGACCCGAAAACCGCGATGTATAGCCAGAATCGCGGCATTGAAATCGCCCTTTTGCTGACCCTTCCAGCTGCGGTTGCGCTGGGTGTCATGGGGCTTCCGGTAATCAATGTCCTGTTTGAACGCGGGGCGTTCGGGGCCGAAGAAACCCGCATGACCGGTCTTGCCCTGATTGTCTTTGCCTTTGGCCTTCCGGCATCGGTTCTGGTCAAGGTGCTGGCACCGGGCTTCTTTGCACGTGAAGATACCAAAACCCCGATCCGGATCGGCATTTCGTGCATGATCCTTAATATCGCGCTGATTGTTGCGTTGATGCCGCTGTTCGGGCATCTCGGCATTGCAGCTGCGACATCGGTTTCCGTCTGGGTCAATGCCGGATCGCTTTGCTTCCTGCTCCATCGCAGGGGCGATCTTGTATTTGATGACCGACTTGTCAAACGGTTACCGCGCATTCTGTTGGCATCTGTTCTGATGGGGGCGGCTCTTTGGATGGCGACCGATATTTTCTGGCAGAATGACGCGCTTTCAGTCACGCGGATAACCATCATGAGTTTCTGTGTCATTGGGGGATTGGCGGTCTATGGCATCTCTGCCCAACTGCTTGGGGCAACCAGCCTTTCCGAACTCAAGGCCACTTTCAAACGCGGAAAAGCCGCCTAGCGGCAATAAATCCGGTCATATGCCGACAAGCTGCTTGACCTGACCTGTCAGGGCGGCTTAACTCCGCGCTGCTTGCTTGCATGCTCGTCCGCCGGCGGGTGTCCAAAACCTGGCGGAGTATGCAGGCTCTATTGATCATCATTTGAAATGGACGACACCAATGGAACGTGTGTTTTCGGGCGCCCAGCCCACCGGTAACCTTCATCTTGGCAATTATCTCGGCGCGATCCGCAACTGGGTCGAATTGCAGAAGCAATATGAATGCATCTTCTGTGTTGTTGATATGCATGCCATCACGGTCTGGCAGGACCCGCACGAACTGCGTTCTAACATTCGCGAACTTGCTGCCAGCATGATTGCATCGGGCATCGATCCGGAAAAACATGTTCTGTTCAATCAGAGCCAGGTTTCCGCCCATGCCGAACTGGCCTGGATCTTTAACTGTGTTGCGCGCATCGGCTGGATGAACCGCATGACCCAGTTCAAGGAAAAAGCCGGCAAGCATCGCGAAAACGCGTCCCTTGGCCTTTATGCCTATCCGAGCCTGATGGCGGCGGACATTCTGACCTATAAGGCGACCCATGTTCCGGTCGGCGAAGATCAGAAACAGCATCTTGAGTTGGCCCGTGATATTGCGTTGAAATTCAACAATGATTACGGCGTCGAAGACTTCTTCCCGCAGCCCGAGCCGCTTATTCTTGGCCCGGCAACGCGTGTGATGTCATTGCGTGACGGTGCGAAAAAGATGTCCAAGTCCGATGCGTCGGATATGGCGCGCATCAATATGACCGACGATGCCGATACGCTGTCGAAAAAAATCCGCAAGGCCAAAACCGATCCGGAACCGCTGCCAAGCGAAGCCGCCGGTCTTGAAGGCCGCCCGGAAGCCAAGAACCTGATCACCATCTATGCTGCGCTGACCGACAGCACGGTCGATGCGGTTCTTGCTGAACATGGCGGCACCCAGTTCTCGGGCTTCAAACAGGCGCTGACCGACGTGGTTGTTGATAAACTGGCACCGATCACCGAAGAAATGGCAAAGCTCAATGCCGATCACGCCTATATTGACAGCGTTCTGGCCAAAGGAGCCGAGCGGGCAAATGCCATTGCCCAGCCGATCCTGCGCGAGGTCAAGGAAATCGTCGGTTTCCTTAACAGCTGATCAGACCCGAAGTTAAAAAACAAAAAGCCCGCCAGTGATAAACAGGCGGGCTTTTTTGATGAGTATCATGCTGTGATCAGATGGCATTGCCCGATGGCCGGGCCTGGTTTTGCTGTTGCATCGCCTGATACTTTTTCAAACCATCCATCATTGTCTGACTAAACCACGCCCCGACAGGTTCATCCCCACCAAGATGATTTGATGCACGCTGCATCAAGGGATGGGATTCAGCGTCAGAATTCGGTGCGATATCTCCTGCCGTGTTAGCGCTAACATCGCCGGAATTTCTTGCATTCTGACTGACAGATCGGTCCTGATCCGCAACGGCGTTGGTACTGGCAACTGCGTCAGCGGCCATGGTCTGGGCCTTGTCACGACCAAGGGCTGCGTTAAACCGCGCGGCCATTTCAGCAGCCGAAAGCGGTGTATCCCCATCATGGAATGCATTTTCCGATTTTGATGCCGACACGTTTTCTTTGGCTGCGTTCAGTTTTGCCGTGCGCGCTTCATGGGCCGCCATTTCAGGTGAAATGGCAAAGCTTGATCCCTGACGACTGACACGACCGCTGCTTTGCGCCCGGGCCCAAACCGTGTTCCCGCCGTCGCTGGTCAATGTCGGCCGGCGCATGGTTTCATGTGATGCTGAATTGGCCGCTACGGTCTGGGCAAAACCCGATGATGCCGGATTGCCGGTTTGGGCCGATGCCATGGCAACGGTCAGTTCCGCCGGATCGGTTGCCGGTGCTGCTGGCGTTCCTGTATCGCTTGTCCTGGCTTGGCCAGTCATGTTGGCAGTCATCTGGGCTTGTAACTGAGCGTTCATCGACTGCGCCGGTCTATTGCTTTGCGCCCACGGAACGTTCAGATCACTTGCCTTGATACCGTCGCGAACCGGGTTCACGGTCGCGTTGGACGCCAGAACAGTTTGATCCACCGGTGCAACAGGCGCGTTTTGCACGATGGTTTCCTGCTCGGCCTGTGGTGCTGCCTGTCGTGAGGGCTGCGTGGACTGCGAACCGGTCATCCATGGCAGAACAAGATCACCCTGATAGCTGCCATCCGCCGCAGCAAGGCTTATTTCGGAATCGGAACTATTTTCGGATGCATCGGCGATCGCAGTACCGTTCTCGTCACCACCGCCAAAGCTGTCTTCGACAAAGGCCATGACATGGGCGCCGGTATCTTCACCGGTCACGGCATCGACAACCGCATCGATTGCAGCCCCGGCCAGACCAAATACCCCGCCAAATAATCCGCCACCAACAACCCTAGCCCCGTTACCAAGCTCGTCCCCGGTAAGTGACCGATAGATCATGCCAACGCCGGGTATGTGCTGCAAAGGATTGATAACATCAAGCACATCGGAGAACTCGAAGCCGTCCTGGCCGAACATATATTCGGAAAAACTGCGGCCTTCCGATGTTTCGGAAAGCTGGTCAGCCGCGTTCGACTGGGCAAACTTGCTTCCTGCCCCGTCTCCTGCGACGCCCGGCACGTTACCGGGCGAAATTTGCCGCCAATTTGCTCCAATCGACATATCTGTCCTCCTCTTGCCTGATAATTTGCAAAAGGAGTGCCAGTTTGGAAATCAAATAACCTATTGAAAAATAATGATATTATTTGGGAACAGTTTTGGGCAAAGCTGCCTGTCGGAATCTTCTGCCGGGTTATGGGATCCCATCCTGGCACAATCAGAACAGATGCCCTGCCCGATCTTTCTTGGTTTGCAGATAAAATTCGTTGTGACCGTTCGAAGGGAATTTGTGGGGAACGCGTTCGGACACCTGAATGCCCCAGCTTTCCAGTCCGGTCAGCTTTTCCGGGTTGTTGGTCAAAAGACGCACTGTCTCAAAACCCATCTGTCTGAGCATCTCGGCGGCCGGCCGGTAAACGCGCTCATCGGCGTCAAAGCCAAGTTCTTCGTTGGCATCAAGCGTATCAAATCCGCGATCCTGAAGTGCATAGGCGCGCAATTTGTTGACCAGGCCGATCCCGCGCCCTTCCTGGCGCAAATATAGAACGATGCCACCCTGCCCACTGCGCGAAATTTCGGAAATTGCGCCGCGCAATTGCGGGCCGCAATCACAACGCAACGATCCGATCAGATCACCGGTAAAGCATTCCGAATGCAAGCGGATCAGCACCGGTTTGTCCTTTGCCGGTTCGTCAATGACGATGGCCAGATGTTCCTGTCCACCGTCTTCGGGACGGAAGGCAATGACAGTCGCATTTTCGGCATCTTCAAGCGGAACACGTGCTTCACTCACCTGGCGCAGACTTGCGGCAGAGGCATTTTCATATCCATTGATGCTGTCTGATTGCAGCACCAGAAGATTTTGCGCCCGTGCCAGATTTTCCAGCTGATCGGCGCCAACCCGAACCGTCACAACGGCCGGCAACAGTCTTGCCAGTTTTGCCAGTCGAATGGCGGCACTTTCGGCCATTGAAACCGGGCGCCAGTCACCTGTTGGCAATTTTTCAAGATCAAGCAACGGGTTGGCGATTTCGCCCAACCGATCTGCATTGATCGCGGTTCGGTCGGCGCTGACAAAGGCGATAAACGGATCATCCTTGCACGCCTGTCCCAGTGATTTGGCGCGCACACGCGGAATAACGATTGCCGGGGCTGCGTTGCCATTTGCGATATCACACAAACGATCAAAACCAAGTTGCGACAACGGTTCTGCGGCAATGACAGCCACATTGTGGGCTTCGCCGTCCTGATGGCCTTGCACCAGAACGATTTCGCCACGGCGCAAATCGGCCACAGCGCGTGATACAGTCACAAGATCAGTGGCCGGGATCAGATTGCTGTCATTTTGGGCCGGGGCAACAGAACTTTGGGTCATCATTATCTTGTCTTTATGATCACAACATCGCGATCTGGTGGGTATGGGGCTGGATAAGGACCCGAATTAATTAATATAACCGCATTGGTCAGTCAGGTTTCATTCCAAGCGCTGCGCAAAATCGCAGGAAGATAGACATCTTTCAAGATTTTACAGCAATGCACACCGGATAAACCCGACCGGGTGACTGTATTAAGTAATCCGCATCCTGCACAGGATTAATGCGAAAACAGTTTGTTCTTGAAAATGCACTTTAAGGCGCTGATCCTAGATTGAGTACTTTATATATGGCGGGCCTGACCGGAAGTTCCAGAAAACAAGGTAACACCCGGTTCCTGATACGGCCCAATATATAGACCGGATCGCGCAAACAGCAAGGGATGGTGAATGTCGACAGGTAAACAGGTTCTTGTGGTCGAAGATGATGCAGCTTTGAGCCAGTCGCTGACTGAACAGCTTCGCCTGCATGAAGAGTTTGAATGCGTGGTCGCGAAAAGCGGTGCAGATGCACTTGATGCTGCCAAGGAATCCTATTTTGATGTGATCCTACTTGATGTCGGGCTTCCCGATATGGATGGCCGTGACGTGTGCAAACTTATGCGTCGGGCGGGCGTCAAGTCACCGATCATCATGCTCACTGGTGCCAATAGTGATTCAGATACCATCCTTGGCCTTGAATCCGGTGCCAATGACTATGTAACCAAGCCCTTCCGGCTCAATGTCCTGCTGGCGCGCATTCGCGCCCATATCCGCCAGCATGAACAAAGCGAGGATGCGGTATTTGTAATCGGGCCATACAGCTTTCAGCCAAGTGCCAAGATATTGATTGAAACCGCGACCGAGAAAAAAGTTCGCCTGACAGAAAAGGAAACTTCGATTCTGAAGTTCCTGTTCCGTGCCGGCGACAAGCCGGTTACCCGGGAAACCCTGCTTGATGAGGTATGGGGCTATAATGCCGGGGTGACGACCCATACGCTTGAAACCCATGTTTACCGGTTGCGTCAGAAAATCGAAAAAGACCCGTCAAATGCCGCGATCCTGATCACCGAGCCCGGCGGATACAAACTGATCCCGTAGTCAGGTTTTTTCGACACGAATAAAAAAAATCCCGCTTCTGGCGGGATTTTTTGTCACAAAGAACGGATGAAACCGTCATTGTCTTTCGGCTGGTTATCCACAAAAATGCGCCTTACCCGAAAATCCGTCCAAAACACATGATTTCGGCAAAAAAATCGGTGAAATGACAAAATTTTCCCCTTAAATCGGCATTTTCGGGTAAAAAATCACCGTATTTTTGGGAATCAATAGCCTCGTGACCCGAAAATGGCTGTCCCAACCCGCACGTGAGTAGCCCCAATGGCGATTGCGGCCTCGTAATCACCGCTCATTCCCATGCTTTTGATTTTCAGTCCATGTTTCTGGGCAATCTTGCCAAGCAGGGCAAAATGCGGGGCCGGTTCCTCATCAACAGGAGGAATGCACATCAGCCCCTTGATCGGCAGCTCAAGCTCCTCGCGACACATCCTGATGAATGCATCAGCATCCTTTGGCGCGATCCCGGCTTTTTGCTCTTCCTCGCCAGTATTGATCTGAATGAACAAATCCGGGCAGTCACCGGTTTTGTCACGGTGCTTTGCCAACGCATTTGCAAGTTTCGGACGGTCAACCGTTTCAATCACATCAAACAGTGCGACCGCATCTTTCAGCTTATTGGTCTGAAGCGGTCCAATAAGATGAAGTTCGATATCGGGAAACTCTTCACGTAGCCCCGGCCATTTCCCTGCCGCTTCCTGGACCCGGTTTTCACCAAAAACCCGCCTTCCTTCAAGCAGGGCCTTGCGCACATGATCGGCTTCGTGATTTTTGCTGACACAGACAAGGGTGACTTCAGCCGGATCACGCTTTGCGGCAACACAGGCCGCATTGATATTTCTCTGAATTTCGGCAAGGTTTTCGGCAACATCGCTCTTGTCGGATGACAGATCAGACTGGCTCATGGATGATAGGCCCTTAATCGGTGGCAGACGAAGATCAGGATCATAACAATGGATGACACCCTGTTAAAGCAGGCTCGCCAACTCAATTTGCGCAATAGCCGCCCGGGGTCTGTTTTTCCGCCGGTCATACTTTTGACCGACGATCACCGTTTGCCCGATCCGCGGTCAGCGATCAAGCAATTGCCGCGTAACAGCATGGTGATTTTTCGTCATTACAACCATCCTGATCGACCAAAACTGGCAGCATCACTCCGGCAGCTTTGCCGCCTGCGCCAAATCCGGTTTCTGGTTGCGGATGACCTTGGGCTTGCGCTCGAAATTTCTGCTGACGGAATTCATCTTCCGGAATATCGCATTCTCCAAACACCTGGAATTTATCATCAAATTCCGACAGGGATGATTACGACATCCGCCTGCCACGGGACCAAAACCCTGCGCCACATGGCGCTCCTTCCATCATGCCATCGACCAAACGGAGCGTTGATTTCACCGGTATTTTCCACCCAAAGTCACCCCGGTAGATCGGGCCTTTCACTTCAGAAAGTTCAACAGCTGGCAATGCTGTGTCACACGCTTGGCATCACCCCGGTCGGACTGGGTGGAATTAACCGGAAAACATGCAGAAACCTGCGGTCTTCCGCCCTTGCTTCTTTGGCCGGGATAGGGTTTTCTTCTGAGTGAACCGCACCTTTCGGTGATTGGAGAATAAGCCCCGCAATGCCCCGCCACCTGCATCCATCGCGCAAGACTTTTGCGCGTTTCGCCTCCAGACAACCCTTTCAGTTCGGCCTGCCCAATGTCAGCCCGGAACTTGGTCAGGCATCTGACAACAGTCCTGTTTATTTCACCCGTACGAACTCGCTTTTGCGTCAACAGGTTCTTGGCAATGCCAAGGGAGTTGCCATCAAATCCGATGCCTTCCGGTTTCAGGTGCTTCCGCGTAATCGCTGGGGAAAAACCGACTTTTCCAAAAGTTCTGTTCTGTTTTTAATCCCCGACGATGCGCTTGGCGATTGTGTTGGCATGACCCTGTTTCTCAGGGCATTTCTTCAACGCTATCCACATGCAAAGACCGCCGTGCTTAACAGTGCAGCGGCTTCTGATATCTTTGCCCTGATCCCCGATCTTGCGATTTTTCAGTTGTTCATTTCTGCGCGGAACCTCGCACAGTTTGAATATGTGATTGATCTGAGCGAGATGGAAGGATGGAAAGATATCGCCACCATGCCGGTCAACCCGGAAGAAGCCCTTTGCGAAGCCTTTGAATTGGCGCCGGTTCCGCTTGAAAAACGCGATGTCAGTTTCAAACCCGGGATCAATATCGGCATTGTCCCCATGGCCTCTTCCCCACTTAGGACATTACCACCTGAGCTTGTCGGGAAAATCAGCACGCTTTTTGCCCGTCATGATGCCAATGTCACGATTGTTCTGAATGCCTATCAAGGGGTGATGAAGGCCTATAAATCGGCACTTGGCGATCTGAGCGCGCCCAACATACGGATCGTCGATGGATTTAAGACGATCGGCGATCTTGTGCAGTTTGTCTCAAGGCAGGATTACATGGTAGTCGCCGATAGCGGTCCGGCGCATATTACCAAGCTTTTTCAGACACCGGGGCTCGGGATCTACAGTTCGGCTTCTGCCAAAACACTTCAGGGACGCCATAAGAATTTGCGCAGCTGGCAAAGCGGCTTTGTCGGCCCCTATTGTCAGGCGCCATGCGGACTTGCGAAGTTGCGTGCGACGCCCGATGGCAAAATCGGCTGTATGGGAAGCCTGAATGTTGCAGCCAGTGCGTTAAGCGAACTACCGCAAAAAAGCGATCCGGCCCTTGCCCGTGCTTTGGTAACCGAAAACCCCGTACCCTGCGTTGCCGAACTTGGCCAAAAAAGCGATGCGATTTTATCGCTGCTCAAAACGGAGCTATCGCTGGACAGCTGATGCTTCACAGCATCGGAAAATCGCAACAAACCCGATGGAACAAAAAAGAAAGGGTGGCGTAAGCCACCCTTTCCACGTCTGTATCCAATTCCGAAGAATTAGAAGTTTAGAACCAGACCGGTAACAGCGCCGTAGCCGTCATTGTCTGCGATCGCAGCGTTGTCAGATTCGTCGTCGAACCAGAAGATCGAGGATTTCCAAGTCACGCCTGCACCAAGGGTGTAAGCAAGGCCAAGATCAACGGTGCTGACTTCACCGGTTCCTGCCGGGTTGTTAACGGTAGAAGACGGGTCGATATCGCGGTTGCCGTATTCAGCATAACCATAGGTCAGAGAAACTTTGGCTGCGTCCATCGCGTAGGAAACGCCAACGTCATATGCGTCGGTGTCGCCACCCGTTTTCGAGTTTTTGCCGCGAGCATAATCGTCTTCGATATGGCCCCAGGAAGAACCAACTACGAAGTTACCGAAGCCAACGGTGGCACCAACGCCATACCAGTTGCCTTCACCCTGGTTTTCACCGACAGCAGAAACGCCGAAGGAAACACCGTCGAAATCACCCTGGTAGCTTAGACCGGCAGAAATGATATTGTCTCCACCGGTAGCCTTGTCATTGTTGTTCGAGGTGCTGTCGTCAGCATAGGAAACGCCAGCCTGGAAACCACCCATGTTCGGGGTGAAGTAGGTAGCGCGTTTCTGGTCGCCGCTCGAAGGAACGGTATCGATCAGGTATGCGTCGACCCAGTTGGTCAGGTCGCCATCGTTAACGCCAACCGGACCGACTGACGGTGCGGTGATGCCAAGCGAGTCAGCAGCCGAGTCGTCTTTACCCAGTTTGAACTGACCGAAGCCACCGTTTACGAACAGATACTGTTCGTCGATCTGGTCATCAGAAGTTTCACCTTCGAGTTCGATCACTGCACCAACTTCGATGCCGTTATCAAGGGTGGTTTTACCTTTGAAATGAACTTCGGTGTCAGACTGGAATGCGTTTTTGGATTCGCCGACGTCCTGATCAGCTACACCAGCCCACTGTTCCATGTAGCCACCAACTTCAAGCTGGATTTTTTCAGAAGCCTGTGCGGAACCTGCAACAGCTACAGCGACGAGCGCGCTGGAAGCAAAAAGAATCTTTTTCATCTTTACCCTCAAAGAATGACGTTTCGGGAATGAAGGGGTTGAACCGAGCGGCCCTTCAATCTGTCGAGGGACATAAAAACCTTTTAATGACTTATGGTCAACTATCATAAACGACCAATGGTCATTTAAATATCGCACTGTGGCATTTTAAGCACACTATCTAGTTATAGAACTGATTTTCAAAGAGTATATATAGGATTATAATGGCCATCGGTCACAAGACACAGGTGATAACGTGTGCACTTATTTATACACCTATATAAATACCCTTCGGTCATTTATTGTTCCTGGCATACTGCAAAGCGACCAGTTGGCAGATAGTCCGCAATGATGACCGCGCTGCTAAAGTCCCACCATCCAGCAACACCAAGACAGTATCGGCTCAAACACAGATATTGCTCTGAACGAGCCAAGTTATAGCTTCAAGAAAAGCCCAACTTCAGAAGTCCGACAGATTTTCAGTCGGTGCATAGTTTAGGTAATCAGTCGGAGAGGATAGATTAAGGAGCTTTCGACTTCAAATATCCAAAATTCAGTCAAAAAAAGAAGGAGGCGGAAAATCCGCCTCCTTCAATTCTTCAGCTAATCCAGTAAGGATTAGAAGGAGAGTTTAAGACCGGTAACTGCACCAACGGCATCGGTGTCACGCGAAGCGGTTTTGCTGTCGTTGTTGTACCAGAAAACAGACGACGTCCAGGTCACGCCAGCACCAAGGGTGTAGGAAAGGCCCAGATCTACAATGTCAGCTTCATCCGGATCTACGTTTGCGGTAGAACCCTGAACTTCAGAGTACATGTAAGACAGCGATACAGATGCTGCATCCATCGCATAAACTACACCGATGTCTGCGCCCCAATCGTCATCGAAGCCAGCATAGTTGCCTTTACCTTTGCCGAATTCGTAATCTTTCTTACCATAGGAACCACCAACGGTGACGTTACCGAAGCCAACGCTGGTACCGATGTTGTACCATTCGCCTTCTTCTTTATGTTCACCGGTAGCTGCAACAGCAACAGAAACACCATCAAAGTCAGCTTTGTATTCAACGCCGGCAGCAACTACAGAGTCACCGGAGCTAATGTTGTCGTTGGTTTCCGAGCCATCCTGATCGGTGTACGAAACACCAGCGCGGAAGCCGCCAATAACCGGGGTGTAATAGGTCAGCTTGCCATCGTCACCGGAGTCCCATTTGTTGTCCGGGGTAGCAGGCATGTTTGCCCAATAGGACGCATCGGAACCGTTAACGCCAACCATACCAACACCGGGAGCGGTGATGGTCATGTCTGCTGCAGCGCCATCTTCCTGGCCAAGTTTGACCTGACCGAAACCACCGTTGATGTACAGGTACTGTTCATCGGTGTTGTTGTTGGCTTCGCCTTCAGCCTCGAATTCGATAGCTGCACCAACTTCGATGCCGTTATCAAGGGTGGTCGAACCTTTGAAGTGAACTTCGGTATCGGAAACGAAAGCGTTTTTCGCGCCGCCAGAAGCTTCTTTACCGTTAGATGCACCACCAATCCACTGGTTCATGTAACCGGAAACCGACAGGCTGATTTTCTCAGAAGCCTGTGCATGGCCTGCGAAAGCAACAGCGACGAGTGCGCTGGAAGCTACCAGAATCTTTTTCATCTTTTCCCTCAACGTCTTTGCAAATGCGCTTGAGCGCATAACAAAATTAGGTGAGCAGCTTTTTTGTTATTGCCGCTCGGTTCGACGTTATGGAGCCAGTATTTTTTGCTGTCGTCAACGATACTGTGATCAAAATGCGACATTTTTCACATCATGTTGCACAAAAACCACACATGTTTTTATTTGCCCGGCGCGCCATCCGCCTTATAGTGCGGGCAACTGCTGAACGACACTCGATATTAAGGGCTACACCGTGAACAGTTCTTTCGCTAAATTCGCAACCATTGCTGCACTTTCTGCCTTTTTGGCAAGCTGTGCTGGAAAGCAAGCCGACTATGACAGTTTTCCAGGCTCTGCTCCCGGAGACGAAAGAGTAAATGGCCGAAGTGCTACTCGAGCAGACCTTAAGAAGCAGGGGTCAGTTTTTGGTGAGGATGGCCTAAACATTTTCGGCGGCGAAGAAGCCAAACCGGGCACAGGTGGATCCGGCATCGGTGTCAACAGCTTCTTGTGGCGTGCCACACTTGATACCCTGTCATTCATGCCCCTTAATTCTGCGGACCCGTTTGGCGGTGTGATCATTACCGATTGGTATTCGCCGGCAGAGACCCCAAATGAACGCTTCAAACTGACCGCGTATATTCTCGGTACAGCATTGCGATCCGATGCCATCAAGGTTTCGGTCTTCCGTCAGGTCAATGTCGGTCCGAATCAGTGGCAGGATGCGGTGGTCGAAGCAGGGACGGTTACCTCACTTGAAGATGCGATCCTGACCCGTGCCCGCCAGCTGCGCATCGACAGTGCAAACGCCCAATAGGGTTGATGGCACAGGACACCTTATATATATCGCCCGAATTCAACCCCCATTCGCTTGAACGCGATTGGGGGTTCGTCATGCGCAGCCAGTACCCTGCTATGTACGCCGCCCTGTCAAAAAACCTTTCAGCGTTGCGTCGTGCAATGTTTGATCATGTCATCGCACAAGCAACGGTCACCCAAAACCAGGGTGACCAGGCAAAACCACCCGCTTTGCAAAATGATGCCAAGGTCACGACGGAGTCGGTGAGCCCCGATACCCAGCAGCTGTATCGCGAAATTGGCCTCGATACCCTGTCACTGGCGTTGCTGGCGGATGTTCCCATTGACCGTCCATTGCAAATAAGTCACAACAGTCTGGTTGGTCATTGGCGCTGGCTGCGTCAGGTTTGGCGAACATGTGCGAATTTTTCCGAAAGAATGCCCCACGACGGCATCAAAGAATCCCCAACCCCGGAAATCATCACAGCCATTGATGAAGGCCGAAACAATCTGGCAATTGCCCTGTTGCGTCAAAGCTTCCGCGACCTCGAGTCGGAGGATAATTCATCGTCGGCACGATCAAACCGGACGCACCATTCTTTTCTTGCCAATCTAACTCTGTTTTGCCCTTTTATCGGAACCGAACTATTGTGGCGGCAAGGCCTGATCGCTGGCCCGAAAGACAGAAGGCTTGATTGAATGAAAATGCGCGCGATTCTTCCGGTTTTGGCACTTGTCGCCCTGACGACCCTGAGTGCCTGCGGCTTCCGGCCGCTTTACGCAACAGGGGGCGACAATTACAACACCGCTGCAAACATGGCGCTTGTCAAAGTTGCCCTGATTAATGACCGCGTCGGTCAGGTCACGCGCAATGCCTTGGTCGAGACCCTGACCCCGCGGGGGCAAAGCAAGACCCCCTTGTATGACCTTAAAGTCACACTGAGCGAATCGACCAGTGAACAGGGCTTTACCAAGGACAACGAAGCGACAATCGCCGATTACCTGATCACGGCGACCTATGAACTGACGCGCCGGCAGGATTCAAAGGTCCTGCGCAAGGGCAATGTCAGAACCCGTACCAGTTACAATATTGTCGATTCCGATTTCGCAACCATCGAAGCCGAAAGCGCCGCCCAGGCCGATGCCGCACGGACTTTGGCCAATCAGCTTGCCAACCAGGTCGCAATCGGCCTGAGATCGCAATAAATCCCGTTCTGTCATTTCTGCACCCGATACCAGGATAACCAAGACGCTTCATGAAGCTCAAGGCAGCCCAAGTCGAAACCTTTTTGCGCAGTCCCGATGCCAAGGCACAGCTGATCCTGATCTATGGTGAGGATGAAGGCCTTGTTCGCGAACGCGCCGTGCGCCTGGCCAAAACCGTTGTCGAGGATCTCAAGGATCCGTTTCGGGTGATCGAACTTGGTATCCCGCAGCTTAAGGAAGATGCCGGCCGCCTTCGTGATGAGGCCGCCGCGATCAGCTTTGGCGGCGGCCGCCGGGTGATCCGCATCCGCGACATTGGCGAAGCACAAGCCCCGATCATCGCAGACTTTCTGGCCGATCCGGCTGGTGATGCCCTGATTGTTATTGAAGCCGGCAGCCTTGCATCGAAATCCAAACTGCGTCAGGCAGTCGAAAAAGCCGGCAATGGCATGGCCCTGCCCTGTTATGCCGATAGCGGTCGCGACATTGAAACCCTGATCCAGTCGATCATGGAAGAACACAAATTGCGGATCGATCGTGATGCCACGCGCTATCTGGTGGCAAATCTCGGATCCGACCGCATGATTTCACGAAGCGAGCTTGAAAAGCTTGCACTTTATGCGCTCAAAGACGGCCAGGTCACGTTGGCCGATGCGATGGCCTGTGTCGGCGACAGTTCCGCCCGCCATTATGACGATGTCATTCAGGCTGTTTCACAGGGCAATGTCGTCAATCTTGATGCAGCACTGACCCGACTGGTGGAAGAAGGTCTCAACCCGGTCGGCGCATTGCGCATGATGATCAGCTATTTCCAGAAATTGCATCTGGTAAAGGGCCTGGTTGCCCAAGGTACCAATGCCGATCAGGCAATGAAGTCCCTGCGCCCGCCCCTGTTTTTCAAGGCAGCAGACCAGTTTCGTGCCAATCTGAATAATTGGGCGGTAAATAACCTGCAACGTGCCCTGCAAATTCTGCTTGAGGCCGAAAAGGACTGCAAAAGCGGCCTGGCCATCCCGGAAACCATTGCCCATCGCGCCATGATCAAGGTTGCCGTCGCCCGCCAGAAACAGGCACGGCGGTAACAGTTTTCATCGAATATTTTATTGATACCAATTAAAAACGGGCCACCGATCGGATGGCCCGTTTTTTTGTGGCGAGATGATCTTTGTCGCCGAGTAACCGACAACCCCCGTCATGCCTTGTCGGTTATGATCAACTCATCAAGCTCGTCTTCATCGATCGCATCAGATTCGATTGGCGTGTCGCCTTCCGGTCCATCGACGACGGCATCAAGATCAATCCCGTCATCCTCGCCATCGCTTTCCGGCAAAGTAGCATCGGCGATGCTTTCAAGTTCCGCGGTCAGTTTCTCTTCGGGATCTTCGTGGTCTGCGGCCGGGTCATCGTCTTCGATAAACATCGAATCGAATTCATTCTCGTCCGAGTCGGATATTGATGAACTGTCTTCATCTCCGGTCAGATCATGGGCCTTCCCATGTGTAAGCCGTTGCAAAATGTCATCAAGCTGCTCAAGCGTTTCATAACGAATAGAGATTTTTCCAGCCGCGCCATCAAAATCAATATTTACCGCCAACCCCAACATGTTGCTAAGATCACGTTCAAGGGCCACAGTATCTGGGTCTTTATGCGCAGAAGCCCCACCAGATGCTTTTTTGGGGCGGGATGCCTTGCCACCGTCGGTTTTCACCAGCTTTTCTGTCTGGCGAACATTCAATCCCTTTTTGACAATCTGGGCTGCAAGCTCGACAGCATTTTCCGCCCCCAACAATGCCCGGGCATGGCCGGAGCTCAGAACCTTGTCAGACAGCATTTGCTTGATCGGGGCTGGCAGTCCCAACAAGCGCAAGCTGTTGGCGATGTGACTACGGCTTTTGCCAAGCGCCTGACCCAGTGCTTCCTGGGTGTGCGAGAACTCGTTCATCAGGCGGTTATAGCCTTCGGCCTCTTCAAGCGGCGACAGATCCTGACGCTGAAGGTTCTCGATAAGGGCAATTTCAGCTGTTTCGCGATCATCGAAATCACGCACCAGCACAGGAACTTCATGCAATTGTGCCCGCTGGGCCGCGCGCCAGCGACGCTCACCCGCGATGATTTCATAGGTGGTTTCGCCCGTAGAAGACGCACGCACCAGAATCGGCTGAATGATCCCCTTTTCGCGGATCGAGGCAGCCAGATCATCAATGGCTTCGTCATCAAAATTGCTGCGCGGCTGGAATGGTGACGGCTTTAAATCCGTAATGGCAATCAGCTGTGTGGTGCCGCCCGGCCCCGGATGGCCACCAGCCGATGCTTCACCGCCTGCGGCAACTGCAACGCCGACATCTTCGTCATCTTCACCCAGAAGTGCAGACAGTCCTCTCCCCAAGCCGCGTTTTTTTGCTTCGCTCATGCTTTAACCCCTTCGCGTTTCAGGACTTCGCTTGCCAGATTGAGATAGGCCCGTGATCCCGGGCATTTCATGTCATAAACCAGAACCGGCGTCCCGTGACTGGGGGCCTCGGAGACACGAACATTGCGCGGAATGACAGTGCGATACACAACGTCACCGAAATAATCGCGTACGTCATTGGCAACCTGTGCCGACAGGTTGTTGCGCTTGTCATACATGGTCAGAACAATGCCCTGGATTTCCAGATCCGGGTTAAATGCCTTTTTGACACGTTTGATGGTGCGAACCAGATGACTGACCCCTTCAAGGGCAAAGAATTCGCATTGCAACGGCACAAGAACCGCATCAGACGCCACCAGTGCATTCAAGGTCAAAAGACCAAGCGACGGCGGGCAGTCGATCAGGACGTAATCAACATCCTGCGGCAACTTGCCCAGGGATTCTTTCAGCTGCATCTCGCGACGTTCAAAATCGACCAGTTCGATCTCGGCACCGGACAAGTCCATGCCGGACGGCACAATCGTCAAACGCGGGATCGCGGTTTCCTGACGCGCTTCTTCCAGCGAGTTGCCATTGATCAGCACATCATAGGAACTGATCTGACGATCCGAAGGGCGCAACCCCAAACCGGTGCTGGCATTGCCCTGCGGATCAAGGTCAACAATCAGAACACGCTGATTAACCGCAGCAAGCGCCGTCGCCAGATTGATGGTGGTGGTTGTTTTACCAACGCCCCCCTTCTGGTTGGCAACCGCAATGATACGCGGACGATGCCCTGCCCCTTGTGACTGGGCGGAAAGCGGCAAGTCAATTACATCAGTCACCGGCCAACTCCTTTTAAGATCATCACGACTCCGTCCGGATCCACCAGACTGGCATGCGTGGTTACATCAAACGACCAACCAGCGTTTCGTGCATCCGCCAGCTCATCCTCAAAGGCACGTCCCTTCAGCAGCACATAATGGCCACCGGCTTTCAAATGTCTTTGTCCCAATTCCAGCAATTTTGGCAGCGGTGCAAAGGCGCGCGCCGTAATCACATCGGCCGCGCGCGGTGCTGCGGCTTCGATCCGTTCGCGGGCAATTTCTGTCTGTGCCAAAACATTACAAACCCGGGCTGCTTCCATCAGGAACACCGTCTTTTTGGTATTGGATTCCATCATGGTGACGTTGCCCGCCCCAAGAATGGCCAAAACGATGCCCGGGAATCCGGCACCAGAGCCGAAATCAACGATTTTACCCTCTGCAGCAACATCCTGCAGATACGGCCAAAGCTGCGCAGAATCCTGTAAATGACGTCCCCAAACGTCTTCAGCCGTACTGGCGCCAACGATGTTAATACGTGGCTGCCATTTGACGACAAGGTCTGCGTATTGGTTCAAACGGTCCAATGTTTCACGTGAAACATTCAAATCGCGTTCGAACCACGTTTTTACGGGTGCGGAAATGGATTGCATAAATGATTTATACGTCCAGTTTGAAAAACACACCAGACTTGATTTTTGACGTTTTGCGTTTTTCATCGCGTCGCGACGCAAAAAATCGGCTCGAATGTTTCACGTGAAACATCATTTATCAGAAATCGAGAGGCCAGGTGGTGAAAAGATAGACTAGGTATCATGGCCATCGCCTGCCGCCGCACCCGACAATAGGTCCCTGCCCAACCTTGGCTTAGTAGCTGCACAAAAAAATGTTTCACGTGAAACACTACTATACGCATCCCGCCTTCCAGGTTGTGCACCCACCCAAGCCGACAAAGCGCACCCCAACAATAATCCGACATTCACCAGATCTGCCCTGATCACCGCAAGCGCCCTGCTCGTACTTCATCCAAAAGAACCACCCACAAAGTTGCGTGGCCCAGATCGTGTATCGATCCCATCTCACGGCACAGATACCTGCCAGTCTGTTAGCTCAGCGGCGTCGGATTTTCGGTAACCTAACTGGTCGGCATCCCCCGCCCGATCAGGAGGCGTTGCCAATTAAGCTGCTAATAAAATGTCCTGATGCGATTCCCAAGAAAGAACCTCGCACAGTTGTTCAGGCAGTTATTCAGATAGAGGAACGCAAAAAGGCCCGGCTGATTGGTCAACCGGGCCCTTGCTGAATGAATTTGATCAGGTGTTACTAGGCGCTTCTGGCCGCCTTGTCATCGCTGCCACGATGCTTGTGGCTTTTGATATGGCCAAGCAATGCCGTTACCGCTGCCGGGGTTACGCCCGGAATACGCGACGCGGCCCCAATCGTTTCAGGTTGAATTTCCTTGAGCTTCAACCGGATTTCAGCAGACAGACTTCCGACGGAATCAAAATCAAGGCCACGCGGCAAGCGCAATTCTTCGTCTCGCCGGAACGCGGCGATGTCTGCGGCCTGCCGGTCAAGATATCCTTTATATTGCGCATCGATCGCCACCTGTTCCTTGATCGCCGGATCAAGGTCGCCAAGCTGCGGCCACACGCGGGTCAAGGTATCAAAATTGATATCGGGATAGGCCAGAAGGTCATATGCAGATCGCCGCACACCGTCCTGATTGATCCTGATATCAAACTTGGCCAGACCATTCGGCGTTTCCGTCAGGGTCGAAACTTCATCCTTTGCTGATTGCAGGGCGGCTTTCTTTGCCCCCCACGCCTGTTCGCGGGGTGACGCAATACAGCCAATATCAAGACCGCGATCCGTCAGACGCTGATCGGCGTTATCGGCGCGCAGCATCAGTCGATATTCCGCACGCGATGTAAACATGCGATACGGTTCGCGGGTTCCCAGGGTCACCAGGTCATCGATCATCACACCAATATAGGCATCGGCCCGATCGAGCACGAATTCACGTTCGCCACCATCGGCGACCAGTGCCGCATTCACCCCGGCAATCAGGCCCTGCCCGGCTGCTTCTTCATAGCCGGTCGTGCCATTGATCTGTCCGGCAAAGAACAGACCGGCGACTTTTTTGGTTTCCAGCGTATGACGCAATTCGCGCGGATCAACGAAGTCATATTCGACAGCATAACCGGGGCGGAAAATCTCGACCTTTTCCAGACCCGGAATGGTGGCGAGCATGGCCAGCTGCACTTCCTCGGGGAGCGAGGTCGAAATGCCGTTCGGATAGACGGTCGGGTCATCGAGACCTTCGGGCTCAAGAAAGATCTGGTGCTGATTTTTCTCGGCAAAGCGCACGACCTTGTCTTCGATCGACGGGCAATAACGCGGACCGCTGCTTTTGATCTGGCCGCTATACATCGGGGCGCGATGCAAGTTGGCACGAATGATTTCGTGGGTGGCCTCGGTCGTCCAGGTCATATGACACGGGATCTGCGGCACCGTGATTTCCCGGGTCAGGAAGGAAAACGGATCGGGCGGAGTGTCGCCCGGCTGTTCCTGTAAACTTGCCCAGTCAATGGTGCGGCCATCAAGGCGTGCCGGGGTGCCGGTTTTTAATCGGCCCAGTTTGAAATCATATTTTTCCAGCGTCTCGGAAAGACCCATTGCCGGGGCATCGCCAATTCGCCCGGCCGGCGTAGTCTTTTCGCCAATATGAATAAGACCGCGCAGGAAGGTACCCGTGGTCAGCACCACCGCACCGGCACGATATTCAATACCCTCGCCCGTGATGACACCGGCCACGCGATTGTTCGCGTCAATGACCAGGTCTTCAACCCCGCCTTCAAGGATCGCGAGGTTTTCCTGATTGGCGAGGATATCCTGAACCGCTTCGCGATAAAGCTTGCGATCGGCTTGTGCGCGCGGACCCCGTACCGCCGGCCCCTTGGACCGGTTGAGCATACGGAACTGAATACCGGCACGGTCAATGGCGCGCCCCATCACACCGTCAAGCGCATCAACTTCGCGCACCATATGTCCCTTGCCCAAACCGCCAATGGCCGGGTTGCAGGACATTTCACCGATGCGATCAGCACGATGGGTCACCAGCGCCGTCGCTGCCCCCATGCGCGCAGCAGCTGCCGCAGCCTCGCAGCCGGCATGGCCCCCGCCAACAACAATCACATCAAAACGGTTGTGCGACACATTCTGTGACATCGAATTCCTCACTCAATCCCCACACCCATATGTGGCGGGTTTGAACCTTTGCGGTTCGAATAGGCTTATCAGGTCCGGTCAATGGACCAATGTTTCACGTGAAACAATCGCAGGGCTCGATCTATAGCGACTCTTCCCTGATCTTATTTTCCGATACAGAAGTCTCCGAAAATAATATCGAGCAAGTCTTCCACATCGACACGTCCGGTAATCTTGCCGATCTCGCGTACTGCCAAGCGAACATCCTCGGCAGCAAGTTCTGCGATTTCGGTCTGCAATCCGCGATCAAGATGATCGCTGGCACTTTCAAGTGCACGCCGGTGACGCAGCCTTGTCAAAGGCACGGGCCCGGCAAAATCGAGCCCCTCTTTTACGCGAGTTTCCAGCAGTTGCAAGAGGCTTTCGACCCCCTGCCCGGTCATGGCCGATATGGCCAGAACGGGAAGCTCCAGGCGATCCCCTTCAACCGAAGCACCCTGCCAGACGGTCGGGATATCATCCGCATCGCTGCCATCGACCTTGTTGATCAGGATGATGGTCTTCGCGTCAATCAGCCGGGCGGCTTCGGGATCGATATGGGGCCAGTCGGCACGATCGACAACAACAAGTCTGAGATCGGCATTCTCGGCCCGCTCGGTCGCACGACGCACCCCTTCGCTTTCGATCACATCACCGCTTTCGCGCAGGCCCGCGGTATCGACCATGGTCACCGGGAAACCGCCAAGATCAAGATGAACCTCGATCATGTCGCGCGTGGTCCCGGCAATTTCGGAAACAATCGCCGCATCGCGCTGTGCCAGACGGTTCAGAAGGCTCGATTTCCCGGCATTGGGTGCACCAAGAATGACGATCTGGAACCCTTCGCGCAGGCGTTCGCCCCGGCGGTTATCAGCCAGATGGCGTTTGACCTCGTCATTCACCGCACGCAGATCGCCATGCACAACCGGCACAATCCCGTCGGGAAGATCTTCATCAGGGAAGTCGATATCGGCCTCGATATGGGCCAATGCCTTCATCAGGCGTGTGCGCCAGCCTTCATAAAGCGTACCAAGCTCACCGGCCATCTGACGCACGGCCTGGCGACGTTGCGCCGCGGTTTCCGCATCAATCAGATCAGCGATCCCTTCGGCCGATGTCAGGTCCATCTTGCCGTTTTCAAAGGCCCGTCTCGTATATTCGCCCGGCTCGGCAATGCGCAGCCCGTTTTGACGCGACAGGCAATCAAGAACGCCTTCGATCACGGCACGTCCGCCATGAACATGCAGCTCAACCACATCTTCACCGGTAAAGCTTGCCGGGCCGGCAAAATAGATCGCCACCGCATCATCAAGACGCTCGCCCGATTGCGGATCACGGATCGGGGCATAGACTGCATGACGCGGTTTTGGCAACGTATCGCGCCCCAACAGCGCACAAAGCGTCTGCCCGGATAACGGCCCCGAAAGGCGGATCACGGCCACACCGGCACGCCCGGCCCCGGATGACAGGGCAAAGATGGTTTCTCGGCTTGCAATCATGATGGATCGTTCAATCTTGTGGTTTCGGTTCGTGCTGTCGATATCGTTCAGTCGCGCGCAAAGGTCAACCTAGCGCAGTCTTCACCAACAGGGTTTTAACAGTGCAAAAAGAAAACGGCCCCGACAAAGGGACCGTTTGAATTCTTATTGATCCGGCGAAAGCTGCAATCTTTCGACCACCTGACCACCGACCAGGTGATCATCAAGAATGGCGTCAATATCTTCCATCGTCTCGTACCGATACCAGGTCCCTTCCGGATAAATCACCATCACCGGGCCCAACTCGCACCGGTCCAGACATCCTGCCGTGTTGATCCGGGTCATCGGAATGCCGAGTTCCTTGGCGCGGACTTTCATGTAATTGCGAAGCTTGGTCGCGCCCTTGGAATTGCAACAGCCCCGCTCATGGCCAGCCGGGCGTTCGTTCTGGCACACAAAAACATGCGCCTGATAGTAGTGGTCAGTCACTTGGTTCAGTCCTTGTCACCGCTTCCGCCGGTTGATCCGTTGAACTGTCCCCAGAACGCTTTCTGAAGCTGTTCCCAATTCTGGATACCCTGCGGGAGCCAGGTATTAAGCATGGTTTCGGGATCCATTGCCGCCAAATTGGCCTTCATGCGGTCTTCGACCTCTTTCATCATGGCCTTCTGCATCGGCTGAACATCAGGAAGCCCAAAGAAGGTGCGGGCCTCTTCGGGGGTGCAATCAATGTTCACGGTTACTTTCATCGCCCTGATCTCCTTTTATTTTCTGATTTTTGTCCGCATCATTATGGCGCGCCTGCCTGCCATCTCAATCACAATAACCATATTGGCAGCATATTGGATCATTTCCCGGCAATATCACGAATTTGAGACAAAGATTACTGCCAATTGCCTTTATGAATGATGCCATAGGCCTTAGAGTCCCTCTTAACAGCATTGTCCGTCGTGATCTGTTCGTCATTCGATCACCATCGGGCACGCCACAACGATAATGCCGCCCCGCCAATATTGAGCCAACCGGTGGCACAGGACACGACATGGAACTTACACGGAACAATCTTGGGTCGGAAACCAGCCCCTATCTTCTGCAACACCGTGACAATCCGGTGCATTGGCAACCCTGGAGCGCCGAAGTTCTGGCCGCAGCCAAGGCAGCCAACAAGCCGATCCTGCTGTCGATCGGCTATGCCGCCTGTCACTGGTGCCATGTCATGGCCCATGAAAGTTTCGAAGATGATGACATGGCTGCCCTGATGAATGACCTGTTCATCAATATCAAGCTCGACCGGGAAGAACGCCCGGACCTTGATGCGATTTATCAGAATGCGCTGGCCCTTCTGGGCCAACAGGGCGGCTGGCCATTGACCATGTTCCTGACACCCGATGGTGAACCGTTCTGGGGCGGGACCTATTTCCCGAAAGAAGCCCGCTATGGTCGGCCCGGATTTGATGATGTGCTCAAGACCGTGTCAAAGATCTATACCGACAAGCCCGATGACGTGCGCCACAACGTCACCCAGATATCAAACGCCCTGATCAAAATGAACAGCGGTGCGACCGGGTCTGTTCCCGGTCTTGAAATGATTGATCGCTGCGGGCATGGCTGCTTGCAGATCATGGACGGGGAAAATGGCGGCACCGGTGGTGCGCCAAAATTCCCGCAGCCAAGCCTGTTATCGCTAATCTGGCGCACCGGGGTTCGAACCGGCGACGCCGATCTTGAACGGATCGTCAAACACAGCCTTGATCGCATGTGCCAGGGCGGCATTTATGATCATCTGGGCGGCGGGTTTGCCCGCTATGCAGTTGATGATCAATGGCTGGTGCCGCATTTCGAAAAGATGCTTTATGACAACGCTCAGCTGATTGATCTGTTGTGCGATGTCTGGCGCGTCGATGGCAATCCGCTTTATGCCCGCCGGATCGAGGAAACCATTACCTGGATCTTGCGCGAAATGCGCATTCCCGGCGGGGCCTTTACTGCAAGTCTTGATGCCGACAGCGAAGGGGTCGAAGGCAAGTTCTATGTCTGGTCCGAGGCCGAAATCGATGACCTTCTTGGCGATGATGCCGCACTTTTCAAAAAATTCTATGATGTTTCTGCCCGTGGCAACTGGGAACATCACAATATCCTGAACCGCACCAAATCGGGGCTTGCGCTTGCCGATGACGCAACCGAGGCAAAGCTTGCGCAATTGCGTGAAAAGCTTCTTGCCGCACGGGCCTACCGCGTTCGTCCGGGCTGGGATGACAAGGCGCTGACCGACTGGAACGCCATGACGATTGCCGCCCTCGCTGAAGCGGCCATGACCTTCCACCGTGCCGACTGGCTCGATTACGCCAAGCTTGCCTTCAATTTCGTCACCAACAGCCTGATGAAGGATGGTCGCTTCCTGCACAGTTACCGCGAAGGCCGTGCCCAGCATGCAGGGATGCTCGAAGATTATGCCCATATGATCCGCGCAGCCCTGCGTCTGTTTGAATGCTTTGGCGAGGATGCCTATCTGCGCGATGCGATTGCCTGGTCGGAAACGGTCGAAGACCTGTTTGCCGACGCCAAGGGCGGCTATTTCCAGTCGGCGTCAGATGCCAGCGATCTGGTGGTTCGTCAAAAACCGTTCATGGATAATGCCGTGCCATCGGGCAATGCGATCATGGCCCAAAACCTGGCGAAGCTTTATGCGCTGACCGGCGACACCAAATACCGTGATCGTGCCGAAATCACCCTTTCGGCCTTTGGCGGGCGCATTGCCGAACAGTTCCCCAACATGCCCGGATTGCTTCTGGCCGCCGAAATGTTGCAAAACCCGGTTCAGATTGTGCTGATCGCCAAGGAACGCAGCCAAACATATCTTGATATGCGCCGGGCGATTTTTGGCCAATATCTGCCCAACCGGGCGATCACCATCCTTGGTGATGGTGATCCCCTGCCCGCCGGACATCCGGCCGAGGGAAAAGCCGCGATCGGGGGCAAGGAAACCGCCTATGTCTGTCAGGGCCCAGTTTGTTCCGAACCTGTAACGAACGCAGAAGATCTTGCCAAACTGCTTGCCGGGCTGCCTGCCAACCCGGCATAAGTCGTCATCATAATCACAGTCTGCACTTGGCGCCGCGCCAGTACGACCGATAAGTACGAGCAACAAGTGCCACCAGTATCTGAAAGTATGTTCCATGCCCCAGATTTCGATGAACAGCCCGGTTGGCGCGATCACGATTTTCGAATTTGATGGTCAGATCGTCGCCCTTGACTGGGGATTTGTCGACGAGATGGAAACCAGTCCGGTCCTCGAAGAAGCCAAAAAGCAGCTTAATGCCTATTTTTCCGGGCAGCTGGATGCCTTTGACCTGCCTTTGGCACCCGATGGTACCGACTTCCAGAAGGCCGTCTGGGACGCCATGTGCAAGATCCCCAAGGGCAAAACCGCAACCTATAAGGAGCTGGCGACTGCGGCCGGATCACCCAAGGCCTTCCAGTCGGTCGGAACGGCATGCGGAATGAACCCGATCCCGATTATCATCCCCTGCCACCGTGTTCTTGCCAGCGGTGACAAGCCGGGTGGCTATTCCGGCCAGGGCGGATTGGAAACCAAGCGTGATTTGCTCAAGATCGAAGGGGTCGAACTTGTCATCGGCGATGATCAGGGAAGCTTTGATCTTTAGGCCGACCGATGGCTTTTGCCGGCGAATTTGACCCGGCAATTTCACCCAGCGAAATACATAACTCCCCTGCTGCAAATCCCGATTTTCTGACCTACACTCAACCCATTGATGAAACAGACGTTCAAAAGAACGAAACAATGGGAGGTCATCCATGACCAAAGCATTCCGCTTTTACGAAACAGGCGGCAGCGATGTGCTGCGCTTTGAAGATGTGGAAGTTGGCGCACCGGGTGCCGGTGAAGTACGCCTGGCGCAAAAGGCTGTCGGCCTCAACTATATCGATATCTATTTCCGTTCCGGGGTTTACCCGGCCCCCGCCATGCCATCGGGGCTTGGGCTTGAAGGGGCTGGCGTGATCGAGGCGGTTGGCGAAGGTGTCACCGATCTTGCGGTCGGCGACCGGGTTGCCTATGCCGCCCAGCCGCTTGGTGCCTATGCCGAAGCGCGCGTGATGCCGGCCAAGGGACTGGTCAAAATCCCTGATGATGTCAGTTTTGAACTGGCTGCCGCTGCGATGCTTCAGGGCATGACCGCGCAATATCTTTTGCGCCGGACCTATAAGGTGCAAAAGGGCGATACCATCCTGATCCATGCGGCGGCCGGCGGTGTTGGCCAGATCGTCTGCCAGTGGGCAAAGCATCTTGGCGCAACCGTGATCGGGACGGTCGGATCAAAGGAAAAGGCCGAAATCGCCAAGGCCAAGGGCTGCGACTATCCGATCCTTTATCGCGACGAGGTGGTTTCCGAACGGGTCATGGAAATCACCAACGGTCAGGGCGTTGAAGTTGTTTATGATTCTGTCGGCAAAGACACCTTCGAAGATTCACTTAAATGCCTGAAACGTCTAGGCATGATGGTCAGTTTCGGCCAGTCATCGGGCAAGGTTCCGCCGGTTACCCTGGCACAGCTTGCACCGGGCGCCTATTTCCTGACCCGCCCAAGCATCTTCACCTATAACGCCACCCGTGAAGAGCTTCTGGCATCGGCCGGTGAGCTGTTCGACGTCCTGAAATCGGGCATCGTCAAAATCGACATCACGGCGACCTATCCGCTTGCCGATGCCGCCAAGGCCCATGACGATCTTGAAGGCCGCAAAACCAACGGATCGATTGTCTTTACGGTCTGATTGATCGGATAAATCCGATTGTTGTTTGATATCAAAATATTTTCTGACAAAGGCAGGGTGCATTCCCTGCCTTTGTTCATTTCAGTCCGCCGATCAAACCGGGCGGGTTATTTGCCGACCAATTCCTGGCGATCCTGATGAAATGCACGCACATCACGCGCAATGGCATCAAAGCGATCCGAAAGCCCGTAACTGACTTCGCGACACGGGGCGACCACCGCCTCTGCCCAGTCGACATAGGCCAGGATCTGCTCTTCGTCCCAGCCAATCGGGGTATCGGTCAGCATCGCCCCGACATTGGCGACCTTGTCAGCCAGACGCACCAGTTTAGCACCTTCTGTCAGGTTGGGCGCGTTTTCGACCTGTTTTGCCTTGCGCTCGTCACGCGGCAATGCCTTGTCATCGCTGACTTCCAGTACGATGTCAGCAATGGCGTCGTTAAAACAGGACGCAATTTCGTCGCGGGTTGCACCGCAATCCTCGATCACATCATGGAGCACTGCGGCACACAGAATGTCTTCGTCGGTATGCGGTTCACATTCGACAATCAGACGGGAAACCTCGATCGGGTGATTGATATAGGGTTCCTCGGCCGGGCCTTTGCGGCGCTGATCCCGATGGGCGCGGGCGGCAAAATCAACGGATTTGAGTAAAAGCTGCATCAAGCGCGATCTGGTAGTGAACGACGATCCCCAGATTCACACGGCTTTTGCATGGTTTCAAGCCTTCATCCCCTGTCGGGACCGAAAAACCGTCCCCACATAGAAATCAGCAATGAAATTGGCGCAGGAGGACACTGGATTTGTCACAGGACATGCAATTGAAACTGACCTTGCGAAATGAAAGCAGCCAAAATCCCCTTCATTTGACCAGTCTTGCCCCGCGCGATGGCTGGAAATCCGATCCACCCCATCATCTTGATGCCAATCAGGCCAGAACCTGCGGGATTGAAACAACAAGCGAACTGGCGATTACCATGCGCTATGGCACGCATCATATCGGCATTCATTTGGGCCATGGCACTTTCAGCGTCGAACCGGGCGATGCGGTGATCGAAAGTCAGAAACTTGACGGTGCGCTTGCTGAAATTACGCTTGTTTTGCGCTGATGACGGCCCGGATCTCGTTGAAGATGGTTCGTGCAAGGGCCGATAGCGGCCATTCGGCGCGCGATATGATATAAAGGGTGTCGAAAACTTTCGGGTCGTGATCATACACCGTGATTTTCGACTGATCGCGAAACGCCTTGCGGGCAAAGGCCGGCAGAATGGTAAATCCAAGCCCGCGGGCAACCGGCTCAAGAATAAGGGTAATCTGGTTGGAAAATCCATGGCACGGAATTGATTTTACACCGGAAAACTCGCGAAACACCTGACCAAGCAACCGGGTCGCCATCGACGGGCCATCGGGATGATCAATGAACCCGATTGCAACAAGAGCCTGGTATTCCGTGATCTTCACCCCGGCAGGTAAAATCAGTTCAAGCGGCTCAATCCCGATTTTCTCGGCGCGAAGCCTGGGATCATCGGGACGCTGGGTGACAACGCCAAGCTCCACCTTGTTATCAAGAACCGCATCAATGATATCATCTGTCGGGGCAAAACGATGATGTATGGCAATGTCACGATGCCGGCTTTGCAGATCAAGAAGGGCTGCATAAATGCCAAGTCCCGAACTGCCCGGTGTGGCGATTTTGACGGCCCCGGCATGACTTTGATCCGGTGATACCCGACGGGTCAGCCGGTGGGCGGCCGCATCGACCTCGGCCGCATAATGCAAAAGTGCCCTGCCCGCGGGCATCAGTTCGATTTTGCGCCCCTGACGCAGGAAAACCGGGCCGACAACATGTTCGATATGCTTGATATGCTGACTGACTGCGGCCTGGGTCAGACCAAGGCGATCGGCTGCGCGGGTAAAGGAGCCCCAATCACACACCGTGCAAAATGTTTTCAACCAGATTGGCGATATATTCATAACGATATTTTATTAAATAAATAAGTTCTCATCTATTTTACTTATATCATAATCGATCAAAGCTGTGCCCAACCTTTCACATTTCAGGAGCACAGCAATGTCATCACATTATCCGCGCACCTTTTCCCATATCGGAATCTCGGTCCCCGATCTTGAGGCCGCTGTAAAATTCTATGCAGAAGTTCTTGGCTGGTACGTCATCATGGAACCGACCACCATCACCGAAGATGACAGTGATATCGGTCAGATGTGCACCGATGTCTTTGGCGCAAACTGGAAATCGTTCCGCATTGCCCATCTGTCGACCGGTGATCGTGTTGGCATCGAACTGTTTGAATTTCCCGATAACCAACGCCCGGACAACAATCTGGAATACTGGAAAACCGGAACATTCCATTTCTGTGTCCAGGATCCCGATGTCGAAGGTCTGGTGGAAAAGATCAAGGCCCATGGCGGCAAACAACGCATGCCGATCCGCCACTATTATCCCGGCGAAAAACCCTATCGCATGGTTTATGTCGAAGACCCGTTTGGCAATGTCTTTGAAATCTATAGCCACAGCTATGAGCTGACCTATTCAGCCGGCGCATATTGAACCGCCTGATCGCCAGTCATCAGACAATAAAAAACGGGGCCAATCCGGCCCCGTTTAATCATCAGACAATTATCTGTATCCGGCCATTTGCGCCGGATTTCGATTATCCATTCATGGAATCGAAGAAATCGTCGTTGTTCTTGGTCGATTTGAGTTTGCCCAGAAGGAACTCCATCGCATCCTGCGGTCCCATCGGGTTGAGGATACGGCGCAGCACCCACATCTTGGACAGAACGCCCTTGTCGACAAGCAGCTCTTCCTTACGGGTACCCGATTTAAGGATATCAATCGCCGGGAAGATACGTTTGTCAGACAGTTTGCGATCCAGAACCAGTTCGGAGTTACCGGTCCCTTTGAATTCTTCAAAGATGACCTCGTCCATGCGCGAACCGGTATCGATCAGGGCGGTTGCGATGATGGTCAGCGACCCGCCTTCTTCGATGTTACGGGCCGCACCAAAGAACCGTTTCGGACGTTGCAGGGCGTTGGCATCAACACCACCGGTCAGAACCTTGCCCGAGCTTGGCACGACGGTGTTATAGGCACGTGCCAGACGGGTAATGGAATCGAGCAGGATGACGACGTCATGCTTGTGTTCGACCAGACGTTTGGCCTTTTCCAGAACCATTTCGGTGACCTGAACGTGACGCTGGGCCGGTTCGTCAAAGGTGGAGCTGATAACTTCACCCTTCACCGAACGGTCCATGTCGGTCACTTCTTCCGGGCGTTCGTCAATCAGAAGAACGATCAGATAGGCTTCCGGGTGGTTTTCCTCGATCGCGTGCGCAATATTTTGCAGCATCACGGTTTTACCGGTACGCGGCGGTGCGACGATCAGGGCACGCTGACCTTTACCAAGCGGTGATACCAGTTCGATCACGCGGTTGGTGGTGTCCTTGTTGCCTTCCTGATCGGATTCACGTTCCATGCGCAACGGCTGATCAGGATATAGCGGGGTCAGGTTGTCAAAGTTGATGCGATGACGGACTTTTTCCGGCGCATCAAAGTTGACCTTGTCGACCTTGAGCAAAGCGAAATAGCGTTCCCCTTCCTTGGGCGAACGGATCTGGCCTTCGACCGTATCACCGGTCCGCAGTCCAAAACGGCGAACCTGGCTTGGGCTGACATAAATGTCATCGGGCCCGGCAAGATAGTTTGCCTCGGGGCTACGCAAGAAGCCGAAACCATCGGGCAGCACTTCGAGAACCCCCTCGCCAAAAATGGCATGGTCGTTCTCGGCCAACTGTTTGAGAATGGCAAACATCAGCTCCTGTTTGCGGAGCGTGCTGGCATTTTCGATTTCGAGTTCCTCAGACAGGGCAAGCAGCTCGGTCGGAGATTTCTTTTTGAGTTCCTGAAGATGCATATGTGCGTTTAATGATCTGTGGTTGCCGGAAGGGCGAAGATTTTATGGGATAAGAAGAAGATATGCGGTTGACCGTCAGGCAAGGCACTCAGTCAAATGCTGGGGCGTGCGGACGGTTCCAAACCTTGTAGTTGCAAGAAAGGCAGGGCTTTTCATGTTTCTGGATCGAAACACCCCCGATTGATAACCTCGAAAACGGGAATAGTCAAACCGTGTTTCACGCAATGCAGCTATTTTGCCCGCAGCGTTGTGTAAAAAACACGATTCTGCCGCCAGACTTCGGATATATGGGCAAAAAACCTGCAATTAACAGGTTCAACAACCGGTTTGACCCCGCAAATTTCCGATCCAAATATTAGAAATGACTGTATTTGACCTGTTTTGCGATCGCGGGCGGGTCTTATGGATGGCGTTCACGAAGAATTTCAAGCATCCGGCCAAGCTGATCATCACTGAGCCCGGCAATCCGTTCGGATAAAAGATTGGCAAGCTCGGTTGCTTCGGGTTCAAGCCCGGCGGTATCGACGGTGATTTTGGGATGCGACAGCTGGGCCAGACGTTTGATATCGTCAACTTCATCCCATACTAGATTGAAATAACCACAAATCTGCTGCACCAAACCGGGGCTTGGGCGACCGCGATGGCCATGTTCAAGTGCTGAAAGATAGGCCGGCGACAACTGCAACGCCGTTGCCATATCGGTCAGCGTCACATTATTGCGGGCCCGCAATTCCCTGATGCGATTGCCAAAAGGTGTCACGGGCGTCTCCGTTTCAACAAAACATAAAAGGCCCCTGCTCCACCGTGCTGGATCTGGGCCTGATTGATGGCAAGAATGCGATTGCGAAGGCGCGGCGCACTTAACCATTGCGGGGTGCGGCTGCGCAGAAGGCCGGTGCGTCCATATTCATCGGCGCGCGATCCTTTGCCGGTAATCACCAAAACGCAACGTTTCCCGGCCCGCCAGCTTTCTTCAATAAAGGCATTAAGCGCATTATGGGCGACATCCTGGGTCATGCCATGCAGGTCGATGCGCCCGTCGATTGTCATTTTGCCTTTCTGGAATTTGTTGGCGGTTGACCGGTCAATCCCGTCCGTCACACCCGGTTTCAGATCGGCAAGGCTCTGTTTTTTGACCTGTGGTCCGCGATCGGCATTGCGCGCCGAAGGCAAATTGCGCGCAGCACGGTTTTCCTCGGACCGTTCCAGACTTTCACCAAGCGTATCAGGCAGGGGAATGGCAGTATCACTGGTGTGGATGTCATCGTCAGGATCAAATACCACATCATCTCCTTTGCGCTTTTTACTGCGCAAAGGTTTGACGTCACGGGTAAAAACCTCCCACAGGGTCTTTTCCTCGTCACTGACGGTACGGCGTCGTTTATTTGTTTTTTTCTGTGTCATTGGGAACTAGATCGACCAATTAAACGCGTTCTGCCGCACTCGATTAATATGTGGATAGGAGGACTTCCGCCAAAGTCCCCTGGGTTCCAGGGGAATGAAACACCCGCCACCGATTAATCGAACGCAGCCCGTTGGGTTTGCCATAAAACATCGCCCAAGACCCGGTATCAATTTCAAAAGGCATAAAGCCTTTCCTTTATCGATACCACGTCTGTTTAAACATTTTATTCAAACAGAATGCGATGAATTAGTCGATCCAATCCCCGCCCGGCATCCAAACATCGCCCAATGCCTAATCGTCGCTTCCGGCAAGATCAATGCATCTGACCCCGTTATTGGAAAGATCAAGCATCGCCTTAAGGAAACTGCCATCAAGGTTGGTCGACAAGCCGTGCGTCTGGCGGTTTTTCACAAAAAAGCCGTTACGCTTGAACGCGTCAAGCTGGCCCTGAAGACGTAAAATATCCTCATCAGGTACATCGCCACTGACCGCGATATAAAGATAGCAACTTCGATATGACACGGCCCCGTCGATTTTAGGAACGTGTGCGCCGGTATCCTTTTGTTCGATCTCGTCAATATAGTGACGCAGCACATTGCCACCGATTGCAATCAGATCAATCCGGTCTGCCAGCAGCATCGGCAATAAAAGTTCTTCGCGCGGGACAATTACGATCTGTTTGGCACCGCGTTCGCGCAAATAGGCTTCGCGGGCCGATCCCATCAGGGTTCCGATACGCGCACTTTCAAGAATGTCTTCAAAACCGGTATCCGACCAATTGCGGTCTTCAAACCCGTAAAGGTTCCAGATGGTGCGACTGACCGGCCCGACCCATTTGAATTTGTCTTCGCGGTCATCGGATCGGGTCGTTGGATAAATCACATGACCGGCTTCGCGCTCGGCCAGTTCCATCTGCCGTTTCCAGGGCATTTGCGGCACGATTTCCGCATAAATGCCGGCCTGGGTAAACAGTTCGATGGCAAGACTGTCAAAATAGCCCGGTTCAGGCCGGTCTGACGACCGGACCCGCGGATTTTCCGAAAGATGAATGATATAGCGCCCGTCAAATTCCGCAGAAACCGCATCCGACTGTACCGTTCCCGCCACGTCATCGGCAAAAGACGCTGTGGGAAACAAAATCGGGATGCAAGCAACCAGAAACAGCAAATAGAAGCGGGTCGCAAGGCGCCGGTGTGGCGAACGGAATTTCAGGCAATTCCGTTTTTTCATGTCACGCCTCTTGCTTCTTTAACCAGATGGCGTCTTTGACCTTGCTTTCGATATAGGCCTGATGGGCGGCCAGTTCTTCTTCGCTGATCACATGGGGGCGCGGTTCCAGCCTGTTGGATTTCGGCCCCAGAACCCGTCGACCAACATTCCCGCCAGAGCTGTCTGCATCCTGGGCGTTGGGATCAAGCGACAAACCATGCTGACGTCCACCAAGAAGTTCCAGGTAAACCTGCGCAAGAAGATCGGAGTCAAGCAGTGCCCCGTGCAGGGTACGGTTTGAGTTATCGATCTTGAACCGACGACACAGCGCATCAAGGCTTACCGGCGATCCTGGAAACTTTTTGCGCGCCATCTGAACCGTATCAAGCGCACGTTCCATGGCAATCCGCGGCTTGTTAAGCCATTCAAGTTCCGCATTCAGGAACTTCATATCAAAGGCGGCATTGTGAATGACCAGGACCGAATCATCACCGATAAATTCAAGAAAATCATCGGCAACTTCGGCAAAGACCGGCTGGTCTTTCAGGAAGTCATCACCCAGACCGTGAACGTCAAACGCCTCTTTGGGCATCGGGCGTTCCGGGTTGATATATTGGTGATATTGGCGACCGGTCGGCATGTGATTGACCAGTTCGATACACCCGATTTCTACCAGACGGTGGTCAGCATAGGGATCAAGGCCAGTGGTCTCGGTATCGAGGACGATTTCACGCATATATTCTTGGATCCGGTGGTCAACTCAGATGATCAACAATGCCCTGAATATATTGAAAAGTTACAGCCCGACCCAACCCTGTTGGGATGACATAATCGGCCCGTTTCCGTTTCTCCATATCCGGCATCTGTTTGGACAGAATGGCGGAAAATTTTTCATCCGTCATCCCCTGTCGCGCAAGAACACGCTGGCGTTGAACAAACCCTGGCGCTGAAACAACTGCAACGATATCGCAGCGCTTTTCACCGCCCGTTTCATATAAAAGCGGGATGTCGAGTACTACCAGTTTACGTCCGAGCATCCGTTGGCTGCGCAAAAAGCGAATCTCTGCGGCGCGGATCAGCGGATGCAATATCGACTCAAGCTTTTTAAGCGCGCGTCCATCGCCAAAAACAATCTTGCCCAGCATTTGCCGGTCAATCCGTCCATCGCGCAAAACTTCTGGAAAAGCTGAAATCACCTGATCAAAGGCCGGACCGCCAGGTGCCATCAGAAGATGGTTGGTCGCATCCGCATCATGGACCGGCACGCCAAGATATCGAAACATCGCCGCCGCGGTCGATTTGCCCATGCCGATCGAACCGGTTAACCCCAAAATCACCATGATAAGATCACCTTTGCATACTTAATCAGGTGAAAGAACAAAATCGCGCAGTTCCTGGGTCACTTCGGGATCAATGCCAAACCAGCGATGAAAACCCGGGCGCGCCTGATGAAGCAACATGCCAAGCCCGTCAACAATCGGATTTCCACGGTCTTTTGCCTGCTGCAAAAGGCCCGTTATCAGCGGCGCATAAACAATGTCGGTAACCAGTGCCGATGTCGGCAAACCGTCCAGATCAATATCAAGCTTCGGCTGGCCAACCATGCCAAGGCTTGTGGTATTTACCAAAAGGGAAACATCAGACAAGGCATCTGGCGATACCGGCCAATCAATTACCGTCAGACGCGGATCATTGAATTCCCGCACAAGGTCTTCTGCCCGGGCACAGGTCCGGTTGGCGATACGGATTTCCGGGCTACCTTCATCAAGCAAGGCAACCAAAATGGCCCGCGATGCGCCCCCGGCTCCAAGAACCACCGCCGGACCAGACGTAAAATCAATGTCCGGGGCTTCCTGACGCAGGTTTTCAATAAATCCGAACCCGTCGGTATTATCGCCAAGCAACCGGCCATCCTTGGCAAAGGTAACGGTATTGACTGCCCCGATACGGCGCGCACGATCTGAGAGCTCATCACATTCCGGCATGGCCATTTCCTTTTGCGGAATGGTGACATTTACCCCGGAAAAACCAAGATTGCGCAAGGAAATCAACGCTGACTGAAAGTTTTCCGGTTCGACCGGAAGCGGCATATAGCTGCCATCGATCCCGTATTTGGCCAGCCAGTAGCCATGCAGACGCGGTGATTTGGAATGCGATACCGGCCACCCCATCACACCGGCCAGGCGCGAGGTTCCAGAGAGTGTCCGATAAGGTTTGCGGGCTGTCATTGTGCGGTGTTTCCTGCCTGACGGAGTTTTGTCTTTGTGGTTCTCTGATTTCAAATATGGCGCAAGTGGCATTACCCGGATGATGCATAACAACGATCGGGTAATGTTGTCTTTCTATGCCTTCAGCACACCATGATCACGCAAGAAACCGATCAACGGCAATAACGGCAAACCAAGAACCGTGAAATAGTCACCGCGCACTTCGGTAAACAGCTGCGCACCAATACCTTCAAGCTGATAACCGCCAACGCAATTGAAAATCTCGTCGCCGGCGGCATCAAGATACTCATCAAGCCATTCTTCGGTAAAGTTGCGCATGGTCAGATGGGCCGTATCAATGGTGCCCCAAATGCGCGATCCCTCTTTATATATAACAGCGGCCGAAACCAGCTGATGAGTCTTGCCGCGCAGGGCCATAAGCTGGGCCCTGGTATTGTCGCGGTCGCGTGGCTTGTCAAACCAGATACCATTGCATTCAAGCATCTGGTCAGCCGCAATCACAATCGCATCGGGTTGCTGACGATACATGCGCAATGCCTTCATTTCCGCCAAGGTTTCGGCGGCCTCGGCGGCACTGGCCCCTTCGGCCTTCATCGATTGCTTATAGCCTTCCTCGTCAATCATCGAGGCCACGGCTTCGCAATCGACACCGGCATTTTTCAACATGGTGTGACGGGCTTTGCTGCTGGATGCCAAAATAAGCCGATGGTTCATGCGTCTTTATATCCTGTTTGAAATTTCATCAGTGACCGCGGCGGTCATACATGGTTGCCAGGATCATGGCAGCGGTTTCTTCAATCGATCTGCGGGTAACATTGATAATCTTCCATCCGCGATCGGTAAAATAGCGTCTTGCCTGATGGACTTCATCACGCACAGCAACCGGATCGACATAATCCCCGCCCTCGCCGCGTTCGATCTGGCGCAGACGGTTTTTGCGGATCGATACCAGCTGATCAACATCCTTGATCAATCCGACCACCAGCGGCTTTTTAAGTTTATCAAGCTCGGGCGGTAACGGGCATCCCGGGACAAAGGGAATATTGGCGGTCTTGATACCGCGATTGGCCAGATAGACCGAAGTCGGGGTTTTGGACGTGCGCGACACCCCGACAATCACCACATCGGCTTCTTCAAGATCCCAGCCAGATTGCCCGTCATCATGGGAAAGCGTGTAATCGATCGCTTCGATCCGGCTGAAATATTCCTCGTCCATTTTATGAAGCGCACCGGTTCGGCCGCGCGACTGCTGGCCAAGGTAACCGGCCATCATGGTGACGGTATTATCAAGAACGTGGCTGTGGGGAACCTGAAGCCGACGGCATCCTTCTTCGAGTTTGCGGCGAATGTCACTGTCAAACACGGTGTAAAGAACGATACCGGGATTGCGTTCGATATCTGCAAGCACGCGGGCAAGCTGGGCCTCGGTCCGGATCAGTGACCAGACATGTTCATGGGCACGGACATCAGGAAACTGGGCAATGCAGGCACGCGCAACACCGTCAACGGTTTCCCCCGTTGAGTCCGAAACCAGATGAAGATGAAAAATATTGTCTGTGTCGACCATCAGCGATCCGTGTTTCCGATCAAATTCCGGCGATGCAAGCCTGCTTTTTCCACTTTTTGCGCACCAAGCGATTTTTCAAACTTTTTTAAAACCCGGATTTTGGTGTTCAAAATTTCGATCACTACCCGGATGGATAAGACCCATTCGCCCAACCCCGAGTTAGAAGGGTGGAGTCGGGCCTGTGGACAATTGTGGATAACGGGAGCGACTCCGGCCCGATTTTTTCCACAGGAATTATCCTCCCCCTCATACAAACTTTCTCAAACCAGATGTCCCATGCGGGATAAGTGATCATTTTTTCCCGTAATAGCAGGGATAAGACGGCAAAAACCAGCCTTATTCACCTTATCCCCATTATTCAAAATCGGCTTTTCCCAAGCTCAGGTCTGGGAGTCGTTCGGAGTCGTACACAGTTTTCCCCAAACCGGTTTGAGATGAATCATTTTTCCCGAGTCGGAATGTGAATAAACTGTGCACCAAATTTAATCCCTGTTATCCACAGGGAACCACCTACAAACAACATCCTTTTTTATTAAATAAGGTTTTGTTAGGCAGAACGTGGAAAACGTCCTGGCACAGGTCTCAGGACAAAATTCACGTGAACGAAACTGGCCTCCAGGTCCTCGGGTCAAAGACCGGAACCAGATAAAAAAGCGATCGGGACAGACGAACAGGAAACCAGATGCCCAACATGACGAAGACTTTCTTGCGCGCCCTGAACGGTGAAACCCTTCCGGTGCCACCAATCTGGTTGATGCGCCAGGCAGGTCGATATCTTCCGGAATATCGTGCAACCCGCGGCGAAGCAGGGTCATTTCTTGATCTTTGCTATAATCCCGATCTTGCCTGCGAAGTCACTTTGCAGCCCCTTCGGCGCTATGATTTCGATGCGGCTATTCTGTTCTCCGATATCCTCGTTATACCGCAGGCACTTGGACAGCATCTGGCATTCAAGCAGGGTGAAGGCCCACAGCTTGAGGCCATCCGCGATGCTTCAGGCCTTGGCAAGCTATCAGTTGATGGCATTCATGACACGCTTGGACCGGTCTATGAGACGGTTTCAAAGCTGTCAGAAGCCATTCCGTCCCATACGGCCCTGATCGGCTTTGCCGGTGCGCCATGGACTGTGGCGACCTATATGGTCGAAGGCAAAGGGTCCAAGGATTTTGCCAATATCCGTCGTTTTGCCTATGGCGATCCGGACGGCTTTGGCCAGCTGATCGACATTCTGGTCGAGGCAACCACGCAATATCTGCTCAAACAGGTTGAAGCCGGTGCAGAATGCATTCAGCTGTTTGAGACCTGGGGCGGGGTTTTGTCGGAAACCGGTTTCAAACGCTGGGTGATCGAGCCGACCAAACAGATCGTTGCCAATTTGCGTGCTTTTCATCCAGATTTGCCGATTATCGGCTTCCCGCGCGGTGCCGGACTGCATCTGATTGATTTCAAAAAACAGACCGGCGTGACCGGTGTTGGCCTTGATAGTGGTGTTCCACTTGATTGGGTTGCCCAAAATCTTCAGAAACTGGGTCCGGTGCAGGGCAATCTTGATCCGATGTATCTGATCACCGGTGGCGATGCGATGCTTGATGAAACCAAGCGTATTCTTGATACGCTGGGCAACGGGCCTTTCATCTTTAACCTGGGCCACGGCATCACACCGGAAACGCCGCCGGAAAATGTCGAGAAGCTGGTGAATTTCATCCGCGGTTACAAAGGATAAATGTCGGCAATTGCTGCATTTTATTTTGTGATTTTTGAAATCAATCAAATCGATTGAAAAATTCAATGCGTATAGTGGGCTAAGTTTGTTGCGCTTCGGACCTGTTTGACCAAAATAGGCCCCGGAGCGCGATGGATTTATAAAATTTCCGGTTTGTCGGGAACCGGTTGAAACACGCTGTGCCATGAAGGATAGCCAAATGTCCGAAACGACGCGCAAGAAACGCGCCATTGTTCTTTTCAATCTTGGCGGACCGGACAGCCCCGAAGCTGTCGAACCGTTTCTGTTCAATCTGTTCAATGATCCGGCGATCATCAGCCTGCCCAATCCGTTCCGGTTTTTGCTGGCAAAACTGATTTCGCGCCGTCGTGCACCGATTGCCCGCGAGATCTATGATCATATCGGCGGCAAATCGCCGTTGCTGGAGCTGACCCAGGAACAGTCAGATGCGCTTGAGGCGGCATTGAATGCCGAAGATGACGGCTATGAAAACCGCTGTTTCATCGCCATGCGCTATTGGAAACCGTTTGCCGATGATACTGCCCAGGCCGTCAAGGCATGGGGCGCGGATGAACAGATATTGCTGCCGCTTTATCCGCAATTCTCAACGACAACCAGCGGATCGTCGGTCAAGGACTGGAAACGCGCCTGCCACAAGGTCGGGCTGAGTGCGCCGATCAAGACGGCCTGCTGTTATCCGACCAATCCGGGCTTTGTTGAAGCATCGGCCGAAATGATCCGCGCGGGCTATGACCGGGCCTTGGCCAAGGCCAACGAACTTGGCATTGATAAGCCGCGCATCCTGTTTTCTGCCCATGGCGTGCCCAAGGCCGTGATTACCAAGCGCGGTGACCCCTATCAGTCGCAGATTGAAAAAACGTCGGCTGCGGTGGTCGAAAAGATGGCGATCGATGGCCTTGACTGGAATGTGTGTTATCAAAGCCGGGTTGGGCCGATGGAATGGATCGGACCGTCAACCGAAGACGAAATTGAACGTGCCGGCAAAGAAAACAAGGCGATTGTCGTTGTTCCGATTGCCTTTGTGACCGAGCACTCGGAAACCCTGGTCGAGCTTGATATCGAATATGGTGAACTGGCGCATGAAAAGCATGTCCCGGTTTACGAACGGGTCCGCACCGTTTGCTCGCATCCGAAATTCATCAACGGTCTTGTTTCGGTTGTGAAACAAACGCAGGATGAACTCGATCAAAAAGGCCCGGATGATTACAAGGTCGAAAGCCGCGGCTGGTGGTGCCCGGATGAACATTCCTGTGCGACGGCCAAGCAACCCGGTCTCAAGCCGGCTGGCATCTAGGATAAAATATCAATGATTTCAGGCCGGTTTCCTTTCGAAGCTGGCCTGATTGCTGTTATGGTTTGAAAAATTTTCCGGGCGATCTTACGGCAAGGAATCCCGCAAACCCGAAGCTTTGCCGATCTGGATCCACCCGCCAAATCAGAGAAAAGAGAGAGATGGATACATACAGCATTATCAAGTCCCTGCATGTCATCAGCGTGATTGCCTGGATGGCGGGCCTTCTCTATTTGCCGCGGCTTTATGTTTATCACTGCGAAGTGGCACCGGGCTCGGAAGCCAGTGAAAAGTTCAAGATCATGGAGCGCCGCCTGCTGCGGGCGATCATGAACCCGGCAATGATCGCGACCTGGCTGTTTGGCGGATATCTGGTACATGCAGCTGGTGTGATGTCGGACGGCTGGTTCCATGTGAAGCTATTGTGCGTTGTTCTGATGACCGCATCACACATGATGATGGCGCGTTATCGCCGGGCGTTTGAGGCGGACGCCAACGAGAAATCGCAGAAATTCTTCCGTATTCTCAATGAAGTACCGACGATCCTGATGATCATTGTCGTCTTTATGGTGATCGCCCGCCCGTTCTGATTGACGGGATCGCTACCGGTTAATTCAAAAACGTTTCGACTTTAAAATAAAAAGGCCGCCAAACCGGCGGCCTTTGTTTTGGTATCGAACCAAATAGATGTTTACAGGGTCAATCAGGCATTTCCAGCCGGCTGACCTTCCATCTGTTTGGCGAATTTCTTGCGGAAAAGATCAGCAAAATCAATCTGCTGCATCATTAGTGGCGGGAAGCCACCATCCGCAGTCAGGTCAGCGACGATTTTGCGTACATAGGGGAACAGCAGGCGCGGAACTTCGATCATCAGAACCGGCAGGCGATGTTCGTCAGACACATTCAGGGTGACGACACAGCCATACTGCAGTTCGGCAATGAAGGCGACCTTGTCACCAACGTCAGCTTTGACATTGATCTTGATGGTCACTTCATGAAGTTTCTGATCCTGGGTGGTGCGTGCCTCGACATCGACATCGATGTTGATTTTCGGCTGCTGCTGCAGGGCAACGCTTTCCGGTGCATTCGGATTTTCAAACGAAAGATCCTTGATGTACTGGGTATGGATCGTGATCGGATTTGCGGCCGGCTGCTGCTGTTGTGCGCCGCCTTCTGCACCGGTGGTATTCTCGGCCATTAAAGTCTAGCTCCCTTGAGTCTTGTAATCCTAGTCAGAAAAAAGCGTTCAGCCGGATCGCTTGTGATGGCGCCCGGTCAAATCCATGATGAATGTCGGGGCGCGAACCGGCCAAAATGCTTGTTTCTGACGCCGCGTAACTGCGGCAGATGAATTGGCCTAGCACGGATAACAGACATGGGCAAGCCAATCACAACCGGTCCAAAACCCATATTTCTGCGGGTTTGGATGATTGCCATGACAAAGCATTTTCAAATCCTCTGCCCAAATGTTGGTGTTATCCGTACCAACAGACAAAAAGGTTGGCCCGATAACAAAGCCAACCTTTTGAAAATGTGATTTTCCCGTGAATTTCGGGTGGGGTTCAGATCAGTCGCGTGGCGGCAAATTGCGCGGGTTTTGGGGATCTGACGTGCCGGTATCTGATCGGTTTGCCGGATCATCCGCACCATTGCCACTGACATCTTCGAAATCGCCATCAATGATCGGACCGCGACCACGGGGATGTTGGCCACCCATGCCAGCGGAACCGCCTGCTCCTGTCTGGCCACCCGGACGGCTTGAAAAGCCGCCACTGAAGCTTGTGCGGATATTGCCTGACTGGACCAGCTTCATGATCACTTTTGCCCCGACCAGCTGACGCAGCGGTGGCACCAGAAGCAAAAAGCCCATGGTGTCGGTGACAAAGCCCGGTGTGAGCAACAGCACACCGGCAACAAGGATGCAGATCCCGTCAAACATTGCCCCAATGGGCATTTCACCCTGATCCATCTGGCTTTGGGCCTTGGCAAGGGTTTGTAATCCCTGTGCCCGCATCAGCGTCGTTCCAAGAATTGCCGTCAAAATGACAACGCCGATGGTGGGCCACAGGCCAATCAGTTCGCCGGCCTGGATAAAGACCGCGATTTCAATGATCGGCATTGCGACGAATATCGCGAGGAAATAAAAACCCATTTTTACTCCGTTCCTTGGTCAGTCTGACCGCAGATTTCATCAATGATTGCGCTGCATTTTAACGTCATTCCTGACAATGTGCTTAAACATTTGCAGAAAACAACTTGGATTTCAGTGATTTCCCATTAATCTGCAACAGGTATTGGTCGGGAAACTAGTATCCCAAGACGACAAAAATGCGGCAGAATGCCTTCTTCGTCGCCATATGATGGTGAAGACGATCACATGAAGGAATGTGATCATTGGTTGCCCTTGCATTTGGTTGGGTTCATACCATCTCTCGACCACGGTTGTGATGCAAATCCTGCCTGTTTGAAACCATTAGGATCAAGAGATCGGTCTTGCAGTATTTCGATATCTTTCTATTCGCACTGATTGCTGTTTTTCTTGTGCTGCGTTTGCGCGGCGTACTTGGCCGTCGCACCGGCAACGAAAAACAGGGGCCATCCGACATCTTTGGCCGTCAGACCCATGACCAGGACGCCAATGGCGCCCAGAACGAGCCGGCATCAAAGACGGAAAATGTCTATCGTCTGCCGGACTCTGCTAACGGTCAGGATGCGGCAAATGTTCCGTCGGGCACCTTTGCGACCCTGCAGAAGATTCAGAAATCCGATCCGAACTTTACCCAGCAGGATTTCCTGAATGGCGCCCGCATGGCGTTCGAGATGATCGTCGAATATTTCGCCAAGGGCGACAAGGACGGGCTCAATCCCCTGCTTTCGGCCGAAGTTTACAAAAACTTTGCTGCTGCCATTGATGCGCGCGCCGAAAAAGGCGAGCACGAGGAAACCACCCTGGTCGGTATCAAAAGTGCGACCATCCATGATGCCAGCCTCGAAGGCCGCACCGCCTATGTCACGGTGAAATTCGTATCCGAAGAAGTATCGGTAATCCGCAATGCGGATGGCGAAGTGGTTTCCGGTGATCCCAACAAGGTGATCGAGGCCGAAGACCTTTGGACCTTTGCGCGCAATATCGAAAGCCGCGACCCGAACTGGCAACTGGTCGCGACCGAGACCCCGGAAGAAGAAGAAGCACAGTAAGGCACCTTCGTCAGGCAATGATATCAACCGGTTCGGGCTTATTTCCGTGCCGGTTTCACATCAGGGAAGTTTCCGTCTATCGGAAGCTTCCCTTTGTTTTTGGGCTGTATTCTTTGGGCGTACATTCCGATTGCAATGTCAAGGTTGCTTGACATTCTGGTGCCAAGCTTCTTATGTAAAACATGTTTTACATTTGGGGTTTAGAAATGCGCAATCTTGTCTTGCTATGTGCCGGTTTGGCGGCCTATGTCGCGCTTTTGGTCTTTTCCCAAATCGTGTTGTCCAACGGGATTGAACGGACAATGATCGCGGCGATAATTTCGCTATTACCAATGCTGCCGGCGATTTTTATCTGTGCCGTGATTGTTCGGACCATTCGCCAGATGGATGAAATGCAGCGTAAATTGCAATTCGAAGCACTTGCGATGGCCTTTGCCGGAACGGCGTTGATCACATTTGGTTACGGCTTTCTGGAAGGGTCGGGATTGCCGAAAGTTTCGATGTTTGTTGTCTGGCCGATCATGGCGGTACTTTGGTTTATCGGGGTGATGATCGGACGGATACGGTTCAGATGAAAAACCGTATCCAAGAACTGCGTCGGGACAGGGACTGGTCACAGGCCGATCTTGCGGCCTTGCTGAAGGTATCGCGCCAGACGGTTAATGCGCTTGAACGCGGTCGATATGACCCCAGCCTTCCCTTGGCATTCAGCATTGCGCGGCTGTTTTCAGTATCAATCGAAGAGATTTTCCAACCTGACGGCGGGTAAAACCCGCGACAAGGATCTGCGAGGCCAATTTGGCAATTGCCGCCGTTGAATTATCGGCTTGTTAAGCATGTGGCGGGCAAAATCGCGATCTGGATTCCACGGGTCCCAAGTGGCCTTTTGCCTTGTCAAATAACGGGTTTTATCTTGAAACGACGTCTGGTTTTATCGCGTAGCCTTTCGATTATTTCCATTTTGGTTGGTGCCGGTGCTGCCTTGATCTGGATGTACTGGCCACAAATCACCGGTCAGATCGAAACACCGCCAGAAGCCGAAGACAAACTGACATTGCGACCGACGTCATTTTCCGAGCTTGATGGCTGGCAACAGGATGATATGCGCCCGGCGATCCGGGCCTTTGCCCGGTCATGTGCCGCGATGCTTCGACGCGATGATGACAAGTCCGTCGGTCCGGACCCGCGAATGGGCACGATTGGTCAATGGCGGGCTGTCTGCGATAAGGCGGTATCGATCAATATCGATGCCCTGCGCAAGGAAGATGCGCGTGCCTTTTTCGAAAGCGGCTTCAAACCGTATCTCAGCGGCAACAGGGACAATCCCGAAGGCCTGTTTACCGGCTATTACGAGCCCGAACTGCGTGGCAGCCTGACCCGGGAAGGCGCGTTCCAGACTCCGATTTATCTGAAACCCGACGACATGATTTCGGTCGATCTTGGTGATTTCAGCGACGAATTCAAAGGCAAGAAGCTGGTCGGGCGTCTGACCGGAAGCAATCTTAAACCCTATTATGATCGTGCCGAGATTGAAAAAGGGGCGCTTGCGGGCCGTGATCTTGAAATGGTCTGGGTTGATGATGCGGTTGATGCGTTTTTCCTGCAAATCCAGGGATCCGGGCGGGTTGTCCTGCCCGATGGCAGTGTGTTGCGGATCGGTTATGCCGCGACAAACGGCCATCCCTATTTTGCCATCGGGCGTGAACTGATTGATCGCGGGGCCCTGACACGCGAAACCGTGTCGCTTCAGACCATTCGCAAATGGCTGCATGACAATCCCGATCAGGCCGATGAGGTGATGAACACCAACGCATCCTTTGTGTTTTTCCGCCCGCTTAAAACCGATCCGGATGATCCGACGGCCGGTCCGCTTGGATCCCAGGGGGTTGCACTTGAAACCGGTCGCTCGCTTGCGGTTGATCGTCGTTTCCATGCGATGGGGGTTCCGGTCTGGCTTGAAACAACGGACCCGATGAATGCCGATCGCCAGTTTCACCGGTTGATGATCGCCCAGGATACAGGTGGTGCCATTCGCGGTCCGGTTCGCGGCGACATCTTTTTTGGCCCCGGGGATGACGCGGCCCTGTTTGCAGGACATATGAACAGAAAGGGCCAGAAATACGTTCTGTTGCCCGATGTGATCGACTCTGCAAATTGGGTGAAAGAAACCACGCCATGATACGCCATGTCGTATTGCTGCAGATTTCAGGATCTGTGGATCGGACGGAATGCCGCAATGTTCTTGATGCGATTGCAAAAATTGCGTCGAACACGCCTGGCATGTTGTCCTTTGCCGGCGGGGCGAACATGCCCGGAAGTGGCCTTAATCAGGGTTTTACCCACTGCTTTACGATTGATTTCGTCGATACAAAAGCCCGCGATGAGTATCTTGAACGACTTGATCAGGATGAAACCTGCTGGCGGCTAACCGATATTACCGTTGGCGGATTGGGGGGAATTTTATCGATGAATCTTGATCTTGGAGATCAGAAATCCTGATCATCACGGACCTTTGTCAAAGGGGGCCGTACCCTGTCGGAATTGTGCCAATTTGATCCTGGCCGCCAAAAAGGAATAGCGCCTTCATGCTGCGTCATATTGTACTTTTGCAGGTTGCCGATCATGTCAATCCCGACCAGGTCGAAACGCTGATTGATCAATTGGCAAAGGCGGCCATGTCTGTACCCGGTATGGTCGCGTTCTGCGGCGGCAAAAAGAAAGCCGGCAGCGGATTGAGCCAAGGCTTCACCCATGGTTTCAACATCGATTTTGTCGATGAACAGGCCCGCGATGCCTATCTCGCGGAACTTGACGGCGACCGTGTGGGCAGCAGATTGTCGGAAATCACGGTTGGCGGACTGGGCGGTATTCTGGTGATGAATATCGATATCGACGATATCCGAACCCCGGATAAAAACCCCGACAGGAAGCCCCAGCTGCGTTGGGTTTGATATATAGGACTATCAAATAGTCCTTATATTTATATTTTTCCGGTATCAGGGCGGGAAAATGCGGACATAAGCTTCCCGCCAAACACATTAATCATCAGCCCGGTCATCACAAGGATGGCCGAGATGATTTTGATTGGTCCGAAATCCTCACCCAGAACAAGCGCAGATGTCGCCATCCCGACAATCGGAACAAGCAGGGTAAACGGGGCAACCAGCCCGACCGGAAGGGTCGTGAGCAACCGACCCCAGATCGCAAACCCCAGCAACGTCACCGGATAGGCCAGATACAGGATTGACCCGATGCCGATCCAGCTGATCTGGTCGCCAAGGCTTGCCAGATTTGCCCGGTCTTCGGTCAGGAAGGACAGAATGGCAAGCGGGATCGGCGGAACAAGGCTGGCCCAGACCACAAAGGACAGCATCTGTACTGATCCTGCGCGCTTCATGATGATATTGGCTATCCCCCAGGCCGCGGCGGCGGCAATCACAAGCGCCAGCCCGATAGCGGTGATGGAGCCGTCCGAAACAAACAGAAGCAACCCGACGCCGCAAAACGCCACCAGCATGGCGATGATACGATGCGGTCCGATCTTTTCGCCAAGCAAAAACACGCCCAAAATCAGTGTGAAGAAGGCCTGCAATTGCAGGACAAGCGATGACATCCCCGCCGACAATCCAAGATCCATGCCCAGAAATAGCAGGGAAAACTTGATACAGCCGAGCACCACGCCAAAGCCGACCACATATTTCCAGGGACATTTGGGTCGCGGCAGGAAGAACACAGCCGGCAGGGCCGCAAAGGCAAACCGCAATGATGACAGCAGGATCGGTGGCATTTCACCCAAGCCCAGCTTGATCACGGTGAAATTCGCACCCCAGATGGTGACGACCAGCAAAATTGCGAAAAACTGACCAACGGACATGCGGCTTGTAACCTTGCGATAATTTCGTGGGGGAAAATCACGCTATGCCTGTCACGGCAGTTCGACAATCAAAACAATGTCATGGCGACAATTTTGCGCAAGAACATGAAAACATGCCGGAAATGACAAACACCGGACAGCTGGGCCATCCGGTGTTGTCAAAATCGTTTCGGGCGTGCCCAAATGGGCAAGGCCGAAAAGTAGGGCAGAATACTGTGCGTTACTTTGCGTTACTGTGCCGCAACCACGCCTTCGTCACTGGCGCCGGCACCCGATTTGTCACAGCCCGAGACGCGCGATTTGCGCTGGCGCTGGCTTTCGGATTTGAGCTGACCACAGGCGGCCAGAATATCGCGGCCGCGCGGCCAGCGGATCGGGGCTTCGTAGCCGCAATCAAGCAGGATCTGCGCGAATTTCTTGATGTCATTGGTCGGCGTGCATTCGTAATCCGAGCCCGGCCATTTATTGAACGGGATCAGGTTGAATTTGCAGTGAACACCTTTGACAAGCTTGGCCAATGCGCGCGCATGTTCGGGTTTGTCATTCACGCCCTTGAGCATCACATATTCCATGGTGATCGGACGGGAATTGGACATGCCCGGATAATGACGGCAGGCATCCATCAGTTCCTTGAGCGGGTATTTCTTGTTGATCGGCATGATTTCATTGCGCAGATCATCATCGGGCGCATGCAACGAAATCGCCAGACCCACACCGAGATCCTCGCCACAGCGGACGATTTCCGGCACGACACCGGATGTCGACAGTGTGACACGGCGGCGCGAGATCGAAATGCCTTCGCCATCCATGGCAATGCGCAGCGCATCGCGCACGTTTTCATAGTTAAACAGCGGTTCGCCCATGCCCATCATGACGATGTTGGACAGACGACGAATGCCATTGGCCGGGGTCGGCCATTCGCCATAGCTGTCACGTGCGACCATGAACTGACTGACGATTTCGCCAGGTGTCAGGTTGCGCACCAGAAGCTGGGTACCGGTATGGCAGAATTTGCAGGTCAGCGTGCAGCCAACCTGCGATGAAATGCAGACAGCACCACGGTCTTCGTTGCGATCCGGGATATAGACCGTCTCGGCCTCGTTGCCGTCATGGAACTTCATCAGCCATTTGTGGGTGTCGTCCGAGCTTTTCTGATCGGCGGTCAGAACCGGACGACCGATATAGAAATCCTGCGACAGGCGATCACGCAGTTTTTTGGAAATGTTGGTCATATCCTCGATGTCGGTGACACCGCGGTTATAGATCCAGTTCCAAAGCTGTTTGACGCGGAACTTGCTTTCACCCATGCCAGCCATAAGCTCGGTCAGTTCTTCGCGGGTGATCCCGACCAGGTCGCGACGTCCGTCGGCAGCCTGCCCATTGGCGGCGCGCGTGACGAAATCGGACAGCGACGGCCCGTCCTGACGGACGGATGCGTTGGTCTGGGGTGCGTTTTCGGTCAGGACGTCGGTCATCCCGGGCTCTCTCTTTTTGGGTTCTGGTGGTATTGCCGATCGGTTCTGGCGCAATATGCGTTTCTGGTGACAGCGGGACTATACCAGAAAATGCGCCGGAATGCGTCGGGCACATAAAACTGTTGGCCCCGCATATAGCGGGGCCGGAGAAAATTAGAAACGATAAATTTCACATTGCTGCTATCGCACCTATGCAATCAGGGTTGCAGATGGCGCAAACGCAGCATCACCTATCGGTTCGAAACAGCCGCGATCAGTTGACCGGCGTCGTGTTGCAAGCCTTTGAAATCGCGTTATAGGCGGCGGTAAATCCCGACAGTGAATAGGTGTCGGTGGTTTTGGTGCCACGCGAAGAATAGCCGACAACAACCATGGTCGATCCGGACTTCATTGCACTGACCAGCTTACGGTCGGTTTCGGCATCGACGGCCCAGGCGGAATCAGCATGGGTAAACAGGCTGAACTTCTTGGAATCGATTCGAAGATCGACCGTGCTTTTGTCCTTATAGGTGTAACCGGTAATGAAGCTGACTTCATTGACCAGTTTCAGGCTCGGCCGATGGGTGACCATCACGTAAATTTTGCCGCGCTGGGTGTAATCGCCTTTGGCCGATGTTGGCTGGCTGCCCATATAGCAGACTTTCTGGCCTTCTTCGGAATAGGTGTAAGCTTCCCATTTGCCATAGACGTCAATCAGCTTGGGCGCATTTTGCGCCTGTGCACTGGTGGCAGGAATGCTGATCGCAATCACATAGACAAATGCTGACAGAGCAGCGGCGATCGAAGTTCTGACGAGACGATGGGCGTGTTTTTTCATGAGGTCGCGTATCGTGTCTGAAGTTTCGGGACAGGCCCGTTGAGGGCCGGGAAAAGGTAATAAAGCCATCGGATATGGCAAATTTATGAGGTCGCTTATCGGAGCCTGCCAATAAAAGGTAAAGATTAAACCAAGGAAATCTGTCCGATCCGGCAAAAATTGCGTTTTTACCGTGCTTTCCGGGACTTTTCGGGCGGTTAAGTCCCCTTGTTCGGGGAAATTGGCGGGGCTTTGCCGCCGACAGGCCGCTGGTGGAATGTGATCGGGTTAACAGCGTCACGTGCCTGCCATGGGATGGCGAGTTAACCGGGGGGCTGTAGTCCAGAGGCGAGGTTGCTGCGATCGGTGCAGTTCTGGGGGCCGATGTCAGGAGCCAGGCATCGGTATCATGCTCCGGGCTTCCGGTTTCGGGCCTTAGCCTTGTGCAAGCTTTTGTTTGACGACCTGATCAAGACAGTCCTGAACCGTGATTGCCGTATTGCCACGGCGCATCCGCGCAAGCATGTGGCGCAATTCACGCGCACCACCTTCGGCCTTGGGGACAAAGAACGCGTCGAACGAACATTGTTCGGACCGATATTGCCAGACGCGAATTTCGCCTTCGCCGCGGATCATTTCCGGGGCGCCAATCCGGGATTCGAAGGCTTCTTCCGACAGGCCCTTAAGGGTGTCTGTTGGAATTGGCTTGAACGGAATGGCGGCAACCTTGGGCGACTTGGGCGACTTTGCGCTTTCGGGTTTTTTGCGGGTGACAGGGCGGGTGGTCTTGATCGCACCGCTGTTGCTCAGTTCACCGTAATTGGCATTTGTGCTGCCCGGGGGAACGGCATTCCCGCCACAGGCACTCAGCCCCATGGCAATCATGGCCATAATGAACAACACCCCGAACAGACGGGTCGTGTCCGTTCGGGGTGTTTGTATGGTCAAACCGGGTCCGCGCACGGTGATCAGGAATCGTCTGATTTGCGCGGGATGGTGATTGCCGCGGTATTGCCGCCGCGCGCCAGTCCGTCGTCGCTGCCTTCGACATAATCAAGTTCACCCTTGATGCGCGCACCGTTTTCCACATGCAGCGCGCCATAGGTGATCTTGCCGCTGATTTCGGCCGAATGGATGACGGTCACGCGGCGGGCATTCAGATCGCCCTCGAACTTGCCGCTGATTTCGGCTTCATCAACCTGTGCCGATCCGATGAAGGAACCGCCTTCGGAAACTTCAAGACGGGTGCATTCCTTGATCTGGGCTTCAACAACGCCCTCGACGACCAGAATATCGCAGGAACCGATTTCACCTTTAAGGGTGATATCGCGGCCAACCGTCAGCTTTTTGCCCTCGGCATTGTTGCCGGCACTTGCAGGACGGCCCGAATTGCCACGGGTCGGAATTTCAAGCGGGCGTTTCGGGATTTCCGGGCGGAAGCTGGTGGAATGCGGTTTACTGGACATTTGCGGTTCATCCTTTGTGCGCGGCCGGGTGAAGAGCTGCGGCTCACTTCGTTTTTCTGTTTTTTCGGCAATGCCGGTGGCGTGATCAGCTGCAATCGCGGTGGCCTTGGTCGTGGTCCCGGAAAGTGTGCCTGATCCATCTTTGACAGATGTATCTGACGAAGCCGCACTGCTGTCGACTGTTTTATTGGCTTTTTTCTTTCCAAACATTGGATGACCAGATCCTTGTATTGCAGTTTCGGTTCAGGGGTCCGTTGTCCGTATGTCTTTAAACCGGTTTATGCGGTTTGCGGCACAAAGGTGCCAAGACGCACGGAGTAATGGACCATAAAGGCTGTGGCGATGATCGGCGCAACCAGATTGACCACCGGAATGGTCATCAGGAAGGTCAGGCCGATCCCGGCAACCCAAAGCTTTTTCTGGCGGCTTTTGCGAATGGATTCGACGGTACGCGCATCATAGCGGCGTGCAGCAACCAGTTCAAAATATTCACGCGAAAGAAGATACCCGTTCATCGTATAGAACGCGATGACATAAAGCGGTCCCGCCAGAAGCAGCGGCAAAATCAGAATGTTAAGCGCAAGCGCGGTCAGCGCGAATTTAAGACCGCTGATCAGGGCCTCGTGGATCGGTTGCGGGCGGGTATCAGGCAAGGTCGGGTAATGCTTGTCTTCGACCGCATCGGCAATCTGATCAAGCAGCAGGCTTGAAATCAGAACCGTGGCTGCGGGAAACAGCAAAATGACCAGAAGCGTCAGACCAATGCCAAGCACCCAGTCAACCGCACTTTCAAGCCAGCCGCCATCGGTGAAAAAGGTGATGGAATTCAGACCGAACCAGATCAATACCCACAGCGCGACAATGGTGGCCAATGCACCGGCAACCCCGATCAGAACGACCTTGCGAAAACGCGGGTCGGAAAATTGTGCGATGGATTTCAGAAAGTCGTTGATCATCGAACGTGTCGATCCTGTCCTGTCATTGGGTGATCCTGATCCATAAGGGAATCATGCCTGAGAGTCGTACGCAATTAAAATTAACAGCCCGTGAAATCATCAAACATGCAGGGCAGCTTTCATAAATCCGCCACGGGCGATACCGTGGATGATGCCATTGATGATGCCATGAGTGATGCCAAGGGTGACGTAGGTCTTAGCCGAGCGTTTGGGCAAAAAAAAGGCGTCCGGCCAGGGGGGAGAACCGGACGCCAGCGCTCCGATGATCTGGAGCGTGAGGAAAGGTAGGGGAGACCTTTTCCTCACACCGGGTTCCCATCATTTTAGGGAACCTTGTGACAGACTCTCATATAGGAAGCAGACGGGGTCTCCGCCATAGCATCCGGTCCGAAATTTCGGCCATTTCACGAAGGTTTGAGGGATTCCGAACAATGGGAATTTTCATTACGAAACCCCAATGTCGACAAGGGCTTGAATCACAAAATAATTAGTCGCAGGCGACCATCGCCATGCACTTTCACATCCGGTACGACGAATGAAAAAATTTTGTGATCAGTTGCCCTTTTGCGGCCAGATGCGGTCGAACTTGAACAGCTCGGGATCAAGTGTGACACCTTCTTCGGTGTTGAAAAGGGTCACTGTGGTTTCAATCCCGGTCGGATCTGTGACGATCCACTGACGCAACTGCATCGGCTTTTCACCAAAGACCAGCGTGACACTGCCCGCGCCCGGATCGGATTTGCGCACCATTTCAACGCGGATGGTTTCCGCCGTACGGCGATAATCGACGATTTTGACCTTGTCGGTCAGCGAAATGTCCTTGGCCAGGATGATGCCGGCCGGGGTTTCGTCGATATCGAAATAGGTCGGGGCGTTGATTTCCTTGTCATAATAGATGAAATCATGCCCGGTCGAGACCAGAAGGATCTGGGCCGGCGGGTTATATTCGAACCGCATCTTGCCCGGACGTTCCATGAAAAGTTCACCTTCGGCTGCACCGCCATCCGATGAAATCTGTACGAAATCAGCCTTGAGCGTGGTGATATTGGCAAGATAGTTTTCAATCTTGCTGATCATTTCCGGGCTGATCTGCGACGATGATGACTGGGCGTGGGCTGCCTGGGGCAGAAACGCCATGCTGCTTACCGCACCAAGACCGATGGCAGTGGCCAGAATGCCCGCGGCAATCGCCGAACGGGATTTCTTGCCAACATGTTTCAAGGATGCCTTCGTATTTTTGCGGGTAAACGTCATGTGCTTGCCTGGTCGTCAAAACAAATAATTGATCGCGATTGCGGAAGTTGAATGGCGGATGATAAAAATCCTGCCAAATGTAATCGCAACATCTTACATATCGCATCATTTGGCCGGGAAGGCCAGCCGGGTCAAGCAATGCCCGCAAATGATCACAATTGGCCGTTTTGGGCCACAATTGTCGACTTGCAGGTCAGGGCAGACCGCCCCGGTGAACAGGAGAACGCGTTTAATGAGCCGTATCGTCGCCATCCAGATGGATCCGATTGAATCAATCGATATCAAGGGGGATTCCACCTTTGTCATGGGCCTCGAAGCCCAGGCGCGCGGATATGAACTTCTGCATTATCATCCGGACGACATGTTCTATGACCGCGGTCATATCAAGGCGGAAGTCCGCCCGATGACCCTGCGCTATGAACAGGGCAATCATTATGATCTGGGTGCGCCCAAAATCATTGATCTGGCAAAGGAAACCGATGTGATCCTGATGCGTCAGGACCCGCCCTTTGACATGAATTACATCACGGCCACCCACCTTCTGGAAGCCGTCCATCCGGAAACATTTGTTGTCAATCATCCGGGCCATGTCCGCAATGCGCCCGAAAAGATCTTTGTCACCGAATTCCCCGATCTGATGCCCCCGACCCTGATCACCCGGTCGGCAGCCCGCATTCGCGATTTCCGCGAAGAATACAAGGACATCATCGTCAAGCCGCTGTTTGGCAATGGCGGGGCCGGTGTTTTCCATCTCAAGCCCGGGGATGAAAACATCAATTCCCTGCTTGAACTGTTTGCAGCACAGTCGCGCGAACCATTGATGGTGCAGGCCTATTTGCCCGATGTGCGCAAAGGGGACAAACGCATCATCCTGGTCGATGGCAAACCGGTGGGTGCGATCAACCGCGTTCCGGCCGAAGGTGAAGCACGGTCGAACATGCATGTTGGCGGTGTGGCCGAAAAATCGATGCTGACCGAACGTGAACTGGAAATCTGTGAACGCATCGGGCCGGAGCTTAAAAAGCGCGATCTGATCTTTGTCGGGATCGATGTGATCGGCGATTATATGACCGAAATCAACGTCACCTCGCCCACCGGCCTTCAGGAAGTGAACCGTTTTGACGGATCGAAACTTGAAAGCCTGATCTGGGATGCGATCGAAACCCGGCTTTCCTGATCGGGATCATCGGGTGATGACAAAATGACAAAAGGGCAAGTGATCAGGGTCGCTTGCCCTTTTTTGTGCCGATTGATTTGCTGAACTGCCGGTGCGGGGAACCAAAACCCGCACCAGACGTATCAAGGACATATCATTTCCACAGCAGGAACATCGCCCGCATGACCGATCGCAAGGCCAAGATAATCAAAGGCAACGACCTGTTCGGGCCGTTTTTGTTTGCCCGCGGCGGGGATGAAGGGGTTTCAAGGCTGGCTGCGCTGGTGGTTGCGCCCGAGGGGGTGGAAATTCCCGAATTACGCCCGATGGGGGCCGCAGCAGTATCACCGGTCGAACTTGCGACCCTGTTTGGTCGGACATATTGGCGGTTTGATTTTGACCTGCCGGCGAAACCCGATGCCTGTTATCATTTCGATGGTGAAACATTCACGGTATTTAGTGATTTCAGTTCGGACATACGGATCGGTTTTGTGTCCTGTAATGGTCAGGAAGAAGGCGATCTTGACCGGCCGCTTGAAGACCGCAATGCGTTATGGACCGATCTTGGCCGTGAACATCAAAACCGGCCCTTTGCGCTGTTGTTGCATGGCGGGGATCAGATTTACGCCGACGGTGTCTGGGAATGCCATCCCGACATCGTGCGATGGACCAAGGCGCGCCGCCGCACCAAACAGTCGAGCGCATTTTCCGAAGACATGCGCGATGCGGTTCTGAAATTCTATCTTGATCATTATCTGGCGATTTACGGACAGCCACAGATCAGCCACATGCTGGCGCGTGTGCCGTCACTTATGATGTGGGATGACCACGACATTTTTGATGGCTGGGGCAGTCACAAGAAATGGTTCCAGGGATCGGAAGTGGCGCGCGGCATGTTTGCCTGCGCGCGTGCGGCCTTCTGTTTGATGCAGCTTGCGGCAAGTCCCGATGGCAGTGACAAGACCCTGCCCGACATGGTTCTTGATCGTGCGGGCAAAAGTCTTGCTTGGAAGGTCGAATATCCCGGTATCAGTCTTGTCGCGCCGGATCTGCGATCCGAGCGCACCCCGAATGATATTATGGGCGATCATGGCTGGCGTGATCTTCCCGGGGCACTTGAAACGGTATCAAAGGGCAATCGCATTCTTTTGATGTCGAGCGTGCCGGTGATCGGTCCGCGCCTGTCACTGGTGGAGATGTTTTTGCATATGCTGCCACGGGCGCAAAAATACGAAGATGACCTGCGCGACCAATGGCAAAGCCGCTGGCACCGCCGCGAATGGTGCCGTTTTCTTGAATTGCTTGAACGGATTGCCAATGACCATGATCACGATATCACGATCCTGTCAGGCGAGATTCATGTCGCCACGCGCGGCACCTTTGAAACACAGGGGAAAACCATCCATCAGCTGGTGGCATCGGGGATCTCGCATACCGCACCGCCGGTGGCCTTTGCCCGTTGCCTTGGGTTGCTGGCCTGGATTGGGGATAACCCGCTTCCGGATCGCCCGACCAAGCTAAAACCGCTGCCCGGGCGTATTGGGACCTATTGTGCGGCGCGAAATTACCTTACACTGGACCGCAAAGGACAAAACTGGGATGCGAACTGGCATCTTGAAGGGATCGGCTGGACAGCGGATTTGACGATATAGGGCGTTGCAGACTGAAAAACGCCTGAAACCGGCAAGGGGCTTTGGACCATGATGCAACTTTACTATTCGCCAACATCACCTTTTTCACGCAAGGTACGGGTCGTTTTGCGCGAACTCGGTCTGGAAAAGCAGGTCAGTGAAATCCTGATTGATCCCTGGACCGATGCGGCCTTGCGCGAACATAACCCGCTGGCAAAGGTCCCGACCCTGATCCTTGAAGACGGGATGGCGGTTTTTGAATCAGCTGTGATTTGTGACTATCTCGACCAGTTGGCCCGATCGACCGGACAATCCGAGGGCGTTATTCCCCAGGACGGGATTGATCGCCTTAATGCCCTGAAATGGCAAGGGCTTGCCGATGGCATGATGACGGCAACCGGCCGACTGTTTGCCGATTCAAAGCGCGCAGAAACTGATCGTTCCGATTTCGTAATGGACCGGCAGGCAACCGCGGTCCAAAGTGCGATTGATGCCATCCTTGAAGGATTGCCGCAATTGCGAACCGAGGAACCCAATCTTGGGACCTGGTCGGTTCTGGTCGGGCTTTATTATATCGATTTCCGCTGGCCGGACCGGCGATTTGATATTCCGGTGCGGGTGCGCGACTGGATGGCGATCATGTCCGAACGTGAATCCCTGACCGAAACCGTCTTCCACCTGCCCCACGACAATGATCAAAAGTCGATTGCCTGATATCCGGGCATGGGGTAATGCCATCGCAAACTGCACGTGCTTGCCCGAAATTGCGCTATAGTGCGGTATTGTCGCATTTCTAGAAAAAAGAGTCCCGATGCCAGAACCGAAAATCACCAAAGCCATGCGCGAACGCGCTTGGGCCCGTGCCGCCAAGATTGATGGTGAAGATGCAAGTGTGGTGCGCAAGCACGAAGCCAGCGGCATCACCATGAAAAAGGAAAGCTTTGGCAAGTTTCGCAATTTTGGCTGGACCGTGGTTGATGAAGAAGCCGTTCCGTGCCGCAAGGAATTCCTTCCGCCGCGCGAAGCAACCGGTAAAAACGAAGATTGATTGACTGACTGACTGAACGCGGCCCGCAAGGTCGGGCTTGGGCAGATGTGATCGGTTGTGATCTGCCTTGATTTGACAATTGATCGGCCAGACGGCGCAATGGGTGCGATACCTTTGCGCCTTTTTCTTTTTCGAGCTGGCAGAACTCAATGTCACATGATGCGATGCGTCCGGCCACAGGACCCAAGATCGATTTTGTCGATCTGCGCGATATCGATCCGGCCATGATCATTGCGCATATGTCTGATCGGCGTCTGCGCGTGCATATGCCGTTACTGTCCGGCCCTTGGGACCTGGCGGCCTATGACCGGTTTATCATGATCAAAACCCGATATTGGGCGCGTGACGGGCTCGGCCACTGGGCAATTTTGTGTGATGGTGTCTATGTTGGCTGGGGCGGATTCCAGAAGGAAGGAAATGACTGGGATTACGGGCTGGTATTGAAGGCCGACTGTTTTGGCCTGGGCATGGCAATCACCCGAAAGGCACTGGAATTTGCGCGCGCGGATCCGCGCATTCCCCATGTTACCTTCCTGTTGCCGCCGACCCGCACCAGACTTGGTGCGTTAAAACGCATCGGGGCAGTGTTTGACGGCCCGGTTATGCATGACGGCGGCCAGTTTTTGCGATATCGGCTTGAAACCGGTGGAAATGATGCGCCTATTTTTCCGGATCCTGCGACAGGCTGATCAGATCGGCCAGAAGTTGTCGGGCATTGGAGTCGGCGACCAGACTTTCGAGCTGATTTTGTGTTTCCTTCCAGATTGGAAAGGCACGCGCCAAAAGCGCCATGCCATCCTTGGTCAGGCTGAGCAAACGGCCGCGCTTGTCCTTGGGATCCGGCGTGATTTCCACAAGCCCGCGCCGTTCCAGCGGTTTGAGATTGGCGGTAAGTGTGGTGCGATCCATCGCCAGAAGATCGGCGACATCCTTCATATGCGGTGGCGAAGGACGGTTGAGCGACATCAGCAATGAATATTGCCCGCTGGTCAGATCAAGCGGACGAAATGCATCATCAAACCGCCGGGCAATTGTTCTGGCAGCCCGCCTGACATGCAGGCAAAGACACGAGTCCCGTACCATAAGGGTATTGGCAAACGGAACCGTCTGATCGTTATGGTTGAATTCTTTTTTTGACATGACTTAATTATGTTGATATCAACGTATTTGTCAAACGGGAAAAGCGTAAAACGCTGATCTGTTTCCCGGTTTTCGGCAACCAGTCGTGACCGTTGAATATCAATGGTTTGTGTTGCGACCGACCGACCGAGCGAGCATCCGACCGTGTTTATGGCCCCGCCCGACGATAGGCCGGGGCGCTGTGCATCATCAAAGGATCCGTCTGATGACCAATCCGCAATCTGACGACCACAAGGCCATTCTGGATCTTCTTGACCGCTGGATCACATTTGCCAGCAACAAAGATGTTGATGCCGTGATGGCACTTTATAGCGACGATATCTGTTCCTTTGACGCGATCGGGCCGCTGCAATTGCGTGGTCATGCGCAATATCGCGCCCATTGGCATCGCTGCATGCCCGAACAGGGCACGGTCTTTTTCCAGCCGCTTGAACCTTCCATCCGGGTGTCGGGTGATCTTGCGGTGGTGCATTTCCTGATCCGGTGCGGGTTGCGCCACGATGATGGCAGTGAACAGGCCAGCTGGATGCGCGCGACAAAGCAACTTGAAAAACAGGGCGGGCACTGGCGCATCGTGCATGAACATTTCTCGGTACCGTTTGACTATGAAAATTGTGCTGCCCAGTTCGATCTGGCGCCATAAGCCAGGATATCTGCGTCATCCACCCCTTTGATTTAAGGATCACCGCGATGAAATTGATCACGTATCTGAACTTTGACGGCAATTGCCGTCCGGCATTCGAATTTTATCAGACCATTCTGGGCGGCGACCTGATCATGATGGCCTATGGCGATACGCCGATGGCCGGTGACATGTCCGAACATAACGACAAGATCGCCCATGCCTGCCTGATCGGCGATGGCTGGCAGGTGATGGGATCTGATTGTCCGCCCGACTATTTCAACAAAATGCAGGGCATGACAGCATCCCTTCACTTTGATACCGCCGCACAGGCAAAAGCCATCTTTGACCGCTTATCCGTTGGTGGTGTGGTTACCATGCCGTTTGACAAAACCTTCTGGTCACCCGGCTATGGCATGTTTGTCGACAAGTTCGGAACACCGTGGATGATCAATACCGAAATGTCGTCGGACGACATGGCAAGCTGTGCGTGATGGCGGTCCTAATTCCCTGTTGATAAACGATTTGTTGCCCTGATCCCCATTTCCCGTCAAAGTATTACAACTTGGGGTTATGGGGATCAGCCAACATGACAGCACGGGTCACCACAGTAGCCTTTGCCGGGATTGAAACCATCCCAGTTGACGTTCAGGTGCAAATGGCAAGTGGCCTTCCGGCTTTTACCGTGGTTGGCCTGCCTGACAAGGCAGTGTCAGAGGCCCGCGAACGGGTGCGTTCGGCACTTTCTGCCATGGGGCTTGCCCTGCCGCCCAAGCGGATCACGATTAATCTCGCGCCGGCCGATTTGCTTAAGGAAGGATCGCATTTCGATCTGCCGATCGCACTTGGTCTTTTGGCCGAAATGGATGTGATCGGGCATGAAGATATCGCGCAGTTTCTGGTACTTGGCGAACTTGGCCTTGATGGCGGGATCACCGCGGTTGGCGGGGTTCTGCCCGCAGCGATGGAGGCCGCGACACGTGATTGCGGGATCATTTGCCCGCATGACAACGGGGCCGAGGCCCTTTGGGCCGGTGATTTGGAAATTCTGGCGCCCAAAACACTGATTAGCCTGATCAATCATTTCAAAGGCACCCAGATCCTTGCCCGTCCTACCCGGCGCGATGACGGGGAAATCAATGAATTTCATGGTGATCTGCGTGATATCAAGGGACAGGAAAGCGCCAAGCGCGCGCTTGAGATCGCCGCAGCCGGCGGCCATAACCTTTTGATGTCGGGGCCACCCGGATCGGGAAAGTCGATGCTGGCGGCCCGGTTGCCGGGTATCCTGCCCGATCTTGATGCCAGACAGGCGCTTGAAACCACGGTCATCCATTCGGTATCGGGGATGTTGCCGGCCGGGGGGCTTATCCGCAGCCGTCCCTACAGAACCCCGCACCATTCAGCATCGATGCCAGCCCTTGTGGGTGGCGGGCATCGTGTGCGGCCGGGCGAAATTTCACTGGCCCATAACGGTGTGCTGTTTCTCGATGAATTGCCGGAATTTCAACGCAATGTGCTTGATGCCCTGCGTCAGCCGCTTGAAACCGGGCAGGTTTCGGTCGCACGCGCCAATGCACATGTGACCTATCCGGCACGGGTGCAGCTGGTGGCGGCGATGAATCCATGCCGTTGTGGCTATCTGGGGGATAATGATCTGGCCTGTAGCCGTGCACCAAGATGTGGCGAGGATTATCAGGCAAGGCTGTCAGGACCGCTTCTTGACCGCTTTGATATTCAGATCGAAGTCCCGGCGGTCAAGCCCGAAGAACTTGATCTGCCAGCCAGCGGGGAAACAAGTGCGGTGATCCGTGACCGGGTGCTCAGGGCGCGCGAAGTACAAATGTTACGATATAAGAACGAACCGATATCAACCAACGCACTCGCCGATGGCGACGTTTTGCAACAGTCGGCATCGCTTGATGAGGCCGGGCGTGGTCTGCTTCAGGATGCCGCCCGTCAGATGAAGCTTTCGGCCCGCGGATATCACCGTATCCTGCGCGTTGCACGCACGATTGCCGATCTTGCCGATAGCAAAGCCGTCAAACGCCCCCATATTGCCGAGGCCCTGAACTATCGGCAGATGGTTTATCGCCGTTAGTTCAGGGCCCTGGTCGGTATTCTGGTGGCAATGATCAAACCATCGCCATTCAATCATGGTCAGTAAGTCGCGCGGTTACGGCGCAGCTGATCAATGATTTCGGCTTTGTTCGGGTCGGCGTGAAAGGCATCGGCGACGATCATCACGCCTTTGGTGCCGTCCTTGGCCTCGATCATGAAAATCGTCGCATCATCGCCGGGATCAGTACCGTGGTCGGTGCTGCTGGAATGTACCAGGCGCAGCTCATCCGCATTATACAGGTGACCCGTACCGTCACTGCGCACACCACCGTCTTCACACATGAAGTGATGGGTGAAACCATGTTCTTTTGCATTTGCCTGAAGATCTGCGAGGGTCATTGGAATCTCCGTGATCGAAATTTTCCTGATATAGACAGAACGTCATACCCCACAGGAATGTTCCGGACCGGAATCACCAACCCTTTTTTCAGGCCCTTTTTTCAGGATTGATTGCGGCGCAAATGATCGACCAGATCTGCCTTGTCCGGATCGGTGTGGAAGCTGTCAGGCACAATCAGCATACCGCGCAGGCCGTCCTTGGCCTCGATCATGTAAAGAGTGGCATCATCGCCCGGGTCGGTACCGTTATCGACACTCCGGAAATCGACAATGGTCAGATCATCGGCATGGTATCTGACTTCCTGGCCGTCGCAGATCACATGATTGTCACGGGCACTGAAAATATGGGTAAAGCCGCGTTCGCGGGCCATATCCTGCAATTCGATCAAGTTCATGATATCGCTCCGATCAAGTGCTGACTGTAATAGAAATAGTCTAGCAGAAATCGTTGGCAATGTGATTGCGCAAGCTCAATTCAACACATGAATTCCCAGGCCAGGGATCAATCCAGGGTCATTTTCATGCCTTCGTGACTGGCGACAAAGCCAAGCCGTTCGTAGAAACGATGGGCATCCTTGCGGGTCTTGTCCGTGGTGAATTGCACAAGATGCGCGCCAAGTGATTTCGAAATCGAAATGGATTGTTCGATCAGCTTTTCACCGATCTTCTGTCCGCGCACCTTGCTTGATACCCGAACACCCTCGATCTGGGCACGCAACTGCCCGCGGCGCGACAGCCCGGCAATCAGGGTCAATTGCAAACAGCCGACAACATCATCGCCAGACATCGCCAGAAGATACTTGTTCGGAAGTGCCTCTGTTGACTGGGATTCCATGGCATCAAAGGCAGCATAATAGGCATCGGGCAACGGATCGGTGAATTCTTCCCGGGTTTTGCCTTTTTCATCATCGGCCAAAAGGGCGACAATGGCGGGCAGATCCCCACGATTGGCATAGCGGAAAGTAATGTCTGATTGGGCGGTCATGGCATTCCCCGATGGTGACTGGCGATGTGATCCTGGCGGGACTTAAAGACCGAGCGTCCAGGTTTGTCCAATCAAATCATGGCCAAAGCTGTGATGGGGTTCTTCGGCAACCATGACAAATCCGGCCTTCTCATAGATCTTGCGCGCCGCATGCAGATTGCCATTGGTCCAAAGCGTGATCTGGGCGTAACCGGCCCGTCTGGCAAAGGAAATGCAGTGATCAACCAGATGTTTGCCGATGCCAAGACCACGGGCGTCGGGTTCGACAAACAGGACACGCAATTTGGCGACCGTATCGCTTTCGCGAACCAGCATGACGGCGCCAACCGGCCTGCCGTCATGTTCGGCAATCCAGCATCCTTCTTTGCGCGGGTCATGATGGGCCAGGAATTTGGCGGCGATTTCTGCTACCAGCCCTTCAAACGTGCTGTCCCATTGATATTCGGCGGTATAAAGCGCCCCGTGGCGTTGTACGATCCAGCCAAGATCACCGGGGCGGTGGTCACGAATCAGAACCGGCTTGTTATGGTCCGCGGCCTTGATGTCATCATCGGATCCCAAAAGCGACTGGATGGTTTTCATCGCTGCGATCAACTGGTTACGCTGGCTGTCCGAAAGCGGCGTCATCAGCGATGCGATGTCATTGCGTGAGGCCGCTTGAAGCCCGGCATAGATTTCCTGACCCTGCTTGGTCAATTCCGCGACCCGCACCCGGCGATCCTTGCTGTCGGTTGAAAGCGTGATCAGACCGGCCTTTTTAAAGCGTGTCAGTATCCGGCTGAGATAGGCCGGATCAAGCGCCAGTGTGGTAGCAAGCTTGCCAACCACCTGCGCACCACCGGCATGAAGTTCAAACAGCACCCTGGCCTCGGTCAGGGAAAAGGCGCTTTTATGCAGCCCTTCGCTCAGCAGTCCGATCTGTCGGGTATAGAACCGGTTGAATGCCCGTATCTCGTCAATCTGTCTGACATCCATTTCCCGTGCTCCTGCCATCTGTGGTGATATTTGACTTTGTCCAATAAATAATAGACTGAGTCAAATATATTGATATGGAAACGGCGTGCTATGTTACCATCGCACGCCGAAACTGGCACTGGATCAGGGGGGAGACCCGGGGGATGAGGTAGACGTCGGGTCAGGCCAGGCCGCCATTGGCGCGGATGGTTTGACCATCCACCCAGCCGGAGTCGGTCCCGGCCAGGAAGGACACCACACCGGCGATATCTTCGGGCTGACCCAAACGTTCAAGCGGCGGCATTTTGGCAAACTGGGCGATCTGTTCGTCGGTTTTGCCATTCAGGAACAGTTCGGTTGCAACCGGACCCGGTGCGACCGCATTGACGGTGATGTGACGGCCGCGCAGTTCCTTGGCATAAACCGCTGTCATGGCCTCGACCGCGGCCTTGGTGGCGTTATAGACCGCATAACCCGGCAATTTCAGATGCAGGGCGGTGGTCGAAAAATTGATCACCCGGCCATGATCGCGCAGATGCTTTGCCCCTTCGCGCAGCATGTTGAAGGTGCCGCGCACATTGATATCCATCATCGCGTCATAGGTGGCATCATCCATTTCGGCGATCGGCTGGGTCGTCATGACACCGGCATTGTTGACGATGACATCCACCCCGCCAAATTCGGAAATGGTTTTGTCAAACAAGGCGGTGACCGCATCGGGCCGCGAAATATCGGCCCGGATTGCGATTGCCTTATGCCCGTCGGCCTTAAGGCTTTCGGCCAGTTCCTCGGCCGGTTGGGCCGAACTTGCATAATTGATGACAACGGCAAAACCGTCCTTAGCAAGTTGTTTGGCAAGGGCAACGCCGATCCCGCGCGACGCGCCGGTGATGATTGCGGTTCTGTTTTCAGTGGCAGACATCGAAAGTCTCCTTGGTTAACTGTGATGCCCGCACTATGCCTTGGATGACTTTTCGGATAATTGCCCTATATTCGAATTGACTGTTCGAAAATAATTAACAATTAGGGGTATGGATGGACCGGTTCGAAGACATGCGCAATTTTGTCCGCGTGGTAGAACGCAAAAGCTTTACCAAGGCGGCCGGTGATCTTTTGATTCCGCGCGCAACCATGTCCAATTCCATTCAGCGCCTTGAAGACCGGCTGGGCACCCGGTTGCTTGAACGTACCACGCGAACGGTCAAACCGACCCGCGATGGCGAAGCCTATTATCAGCGCTGTGTGCGGATTCTGGCCGATCTTGAAGATGCCGATACCAGCTTTACCAATCCCGATCCCAAGGGGCTTTTGCGGGTCAATCTTCAGGGCACGCTGGCGCGTACCTTTGTCATACCGGCCATTTCGGGCTTTCGAGAACGTTATCGGGGGATTGATCTGGTGATTGCCGATGGTGATCGGTATGTCGATCTGATCCACGAAGGATATGACTGCGTTTTGCGCAGTGGCGATCTGGCCAGTTCATCCATGATCGCCCGGCGACTGGCGCTTTTGCATGAAGTAACGATCGCAAGCCCCGATTATCTGGCGCGTTTCGGGACACCGCGCACCATCGATGATTTGCAAAGCCAGGGTCATGAAATGGTCAGTTTCCTGTCTGGCGCGGATGACAAACCGATCCCGCTTGATTTCGTGGTGGATGGCAAAGTGCGTGAAATCACCCTGCCCGCAAGCATTTCGGTCACCGGGGCGGACAGTTATGCGGCCTGTGCCAGTGCCGGGCTTGGCTTGATTCAGGTGCCGCGCTATCGGGTGGCGGATGATTTGCGGGCGGGGCGGCTGGTGGAAGTTTTGCCCGATTTCCCACCCGACCCGATGCCGGTTTCAGTACTTTATCCGCAAAACCGCCAGCTTTCGACACGTGTACGGGTTTTTGTCGACTGGCTGGCGGATTTGTTCGCCAAAACCGATCTTTGAAAGCGGCAGTCAGGACGACGCGCCGGAAGGCCCATAAATGTTTTTGATCCGGTTTCGCAATGAAACCATATGGGCCTGCCAGTAATGGGTCATCATTGGTTTGAACCGGTTGTCATTGAGCCCGTTGCGGCCCGGATGCCCGGCCGAAAGGCGTTCAAGCCCAAGATGTTCAAGGGTAATGCGGCATTGCTGACCAGCCGGGGCAAAACCGATATCGACAATCGTCACCGGCTCGTTCCTGTCGGCCATCGGCCAGCGCCATTCGAACCGTAACCGTTTGCCAGGCTCGAAACTGATGACTTTGCCTGCTTCAACCACGAAATCCGGGCGGCGCTTGTCCGCTTCCTGAAGGAAAATCGTCCCGTTCTTTTCGGCAAACTGCATGATGCCCGGCCGATTGCCAATCAGCCGGTTGCGCGGTCCCTGTTTCCACCAGTGATCAATATCTTTGGTAAAAACGTCAAAGGCCGTTTGGGGATCGCAGTCAACGCGAAGGGCGACAAAGGTCTTGGCCGACATTGAAATTCCTGTCTGAACGGGGGCCTTGCGGGCGGAAACCCTTCTTTTCAGAATTTGCGTCCGCCGACAAGAACAACCACCGATTGCGACGCGCCCAAAATGGATCGAAGTGCCCGAAATGCTGCGATCATGCCGCGCAAAGGCGTACGAGATACAGATCCCGTATAGCTGTTTGATGGGCTGCGCGTTCTCGCCGGGTTGCTTAGTAACCGGTTTCCCGGTTGACCAGCCCGCGCGGGGTTTCACCACGATTGATCCGGTCGATATTTTCCGCAATTTGTTCGACAGATTCCTCAATCCGGGTTTCTGCGGCAATATGCGGGGTGATGCGGATTTTCGGATGGTCCCAGAACGGGTGGCTTTCAGGCAGCGGTTCGGTCACCGCCACATCAAGAAACGCCCCGCGCAGATGCCCGGTATCAAGTGCGCGCAGCAGGTCGGCCTCATTGATCATGGCCCCGCGTGCGGCATTGATGATCGCAGCCCCCTTGGGCAAAAAGGACAACGTCGTGCTGTTCAGGACATTTTCCGTTTCAGTCGTGCGCGGCAGCAGACAAATCAGAATGTCGGACTGACCCAGAAACTCACCCAGCGTTTCCTTGCCGGCAAAGGTGGTAATGCCGTCAATCGCCTTCATCGAGCGGCTCCACCCCGATACGCCAAAGCCAAGAGAGGAAAGGGCGGTGGCAACTGCTGCGCCCAGTGCGCCAAGACCCATGACCCCGATCCGGCATTTGGAAATACGGGCAACCGGGTGCTGGGTCCAGTCGGCCTTGGCCTGCTGGGCGTTGTAAATGTCGAAATCACGCATGAAATGCAGGGCGGCATAAAGGTGATATTGCACCATCTGATCCGCCATTCCGGCATCTTCAAGACGAATGACCGGCAGATCGGCCGGAAGACTTGGCGAAGACACCACATGGTCAACCCCGGCACCGAGCGAGAAAATGGCCTTAAGATTGGAAAGCGTCTTGATCAGTCCCTGTGGCTGTTTCCAGAACAGGGCATAATCAATCGTTTCAGGATCGTAATTTTCGTCACCGGTGACGATCTTGGCACCAGGAAGCCGCGCGACCATTGCCTCTTTCCATGCGGCGTCTTCGCCGGCGGCGGAAATAAGAATATTGGGGGCATTATTGGCGGCTGACATGGTGTTCTCCTGATTTTCCGGTACCCAATATTTGGGGGACGAACGGGACTGGTGGCGGGATACGCAAAGGTTTCTGTATGTAAAACGCGCCAGATAGCAAAGCGTTCCTTTGCAAAGTCTGACGCGTCTATTGATGGCAGCTATTGCCATGTCCGGTCAATCAATTGGCGTGTGATTGACCGGGCATTTATTCGGGCATTTGCCGGTCGTCACCGGGTGTATTTTCGGTATCAGGGCATCTGACCCGTCTGTGCGCCGAACCCGGATGAACAGATTGGCAGGTGTTTGATCACCCGTTTCGGGATCGACCGGTCCGGTTTAGTGGGCGAAAATCATCGCCGGATCACGGAATGTCTTGAATTCAAGACCATTGCCAGCCGGATCTTCGACAAAGAACGTGCCCTGTTCACCCGGTTCACCCTTAAAGCGAATTTTCGGTTCGAGAAGGAACGGCACATTGGCGGCTTTCAGGCGATCGGCAAGGTCATGCCAGATGTCCCATTCCAGAACCGCACCGAAATGCGGAATCGGAACCGCATCACCATCGACAGTGCCAGCACCCTTGTTCTGACCGGCTTCGGGGCGGACATGGGCAGACAACTGATGACCAAAGAAATCAAAATCAATCCATGCCTCGGTCGAACGTCCTTCGGCACAGCCAAGAATGTCGATGTAAAAGGCGCGGGTATCGGCAATCGATTTGATCGGGAAGGCCAGATGGAACGGGGGCAGCGACATGGGAATCTCCTAGATAATCTAATGCTTGGTTGTTAGAAACAGTTTAAATCAGCATAATATTGCGGTCAAAATCAGAAGTTCTGTCCTTATCAAAAGGAAATCTATTGATATGGCGCTGCGCCCGACCACCCCGCCGCTCAATGCGCTTCGCGCGTTTGAGGCCGCCGCCCGTCTGGGCAGTTTTGCCCGTGCCGCAAACGAACTTTCGGTCACACCGGGCGCGATCAGCCAACAGGTCGCCAATCTGGAAGCCAGCCTTGGCATGGTGCTGTTTGATCGCAATGGCCCGAAACTGGCTTTGCGCGAAGCCGGACGGGCCTATTTACCCAGTTTGCACCGTGCCCTGGACGAGATCGAGGCCGCCACCCTTGATCTGGTCACCCACGGAGTTGGTGAACGCCGTCTGGTAATCGGGGCATTGCATACGCTGGCCAGCTCCTGGCTGATTCCAAGATTGAAACGATTTCAAAACGAACACCCTGATATCCGCCCGGTGATCGAGACATTGGCGCTTAATTTCGCGACCCCGGAACGCAGTCCCGATCTTGCAACACGCCAGATGGATGTCGGACTTTATTTTGGTGACGGGACCTGGAAAGACGCGCGTGCCGATAAACTTTTTGATGAAATTCAGGTGGTTGTCGCCAAACCCGGAACCATCACCTCCGATCCGTCAGATGATTTGACGACCCTGATTTCGGGGCAGACCCGCCTGATCCACACCACCCGGCCCAAGGCCTGGCATGATTGGGGACAGGCACATGGGGTGACCATATCGGGGGCCCCCGGACCGGGGTTCGAGCATTTCTTCATGCTGATCGAGGCCGCAAAGGCCGGGATGGGTATTGCCCTTTTGCCGCGTGTTCTGATCGAAGGGCCGTTAGCCGACGGGACGCTTGAGATCGTCTGTGAGGCCACCTTGCAAAATCCCGGCGCCTATTACCTGATCACACCGCAAAACCGGATCGACGCCCCCGAAGTCGGTGCATTTCGCGACTGGCTGCTGCGCGAAGTCGCGGACAATACTCAAGTCTGATCTGGCGAAAATTCCCGGTTTCTGGGGATTTTTGACGGCTTACGCGCCTTGCCTGCGGCGATAGATGCTGTGAAGCAGATGGTCTTTCTTGGGGCCGGTGATTTTTATTTTTGTTTCGAAATGATCATCATTCTGCCAGATCATGCAGTGATGATAAAAATCCTCACCGCACGGATGAATGTCACGCGCACACAACCCATCCGTCGCATCCTCACCAAAGTGCAGCATCACATAGCGATTGCCAAAACTTAAGGGATCGCGAAACAGAAGCTCGATCGCTGCCGGGTCTTCGTGCAACACAAAGTCGTATTCGCGGTAGCCGTCAAACCGTTTGCCATCGGTGCGGGTCAGAAAGCCTTCTTCACGATAGCGCAGGACGTTTGGTTTATCGGGATCGGCGGCGTGAAATGTCACCTTGCCCGTAAACTGTCCGGCATTCCCCAGATCGCGCACCAGTGACCAGTTCCCGGCCAGGGCAGCAAAGATATCGGATGCATTGGGCGTGGCTGTATTCATCGGCATTCGGATTAATCTTGATCGGGATAAAAAAGGCAGGGTCGCGATACGGTCACCCTGCCTTTTATGTTGCGTGTCAGTATATTGCCTGTCAGGGGGCTTATGCCTTTGGCAACATCAGGCCAAGCTTGGTGCCGCCAATGATATGGACATGGAGGTGCGGCACGTCCTGGCGACCATGGTCGCGGGTATTGGCGATCAGGCGATAGCCGTCTTCGAGCACACCGGCTTCCTTGGCGATTTTGCCGATCGCGCGGGTATAGGCAACGATTTCAGCATCCGACGCATTCAGGGCAAAATCGTCATAGGATGTATAGGCACCTTTGGGGATGACCAGAATATGGGTCGGGGCCTGTGGGGCGATATCGTTGAAGGCCAGCACATGGTCGTCTTCATAGACCTTGGTGCACGGGATTTCGCCGCGCAGGATTTTGGCAAAGATGTTTTCCGGATCGTAAGGCTGAACGGCCATCTTGGGGCTCCTGATCGATATAATCTGACGATGGCTGCCATATTGGACAGGCTTGGCGTCAGGTGCAATTTCGATTTTCGAATTTCTGCCGGTTTTGCATCTTTGTCATTCCGGGCCGAAATCGACAATCCAGCCCGGACAATAATGCCCAAAGCACGATGCCGGTCCCAACCTTCGCGGCCACAGGCCTTGTTCGGGCGTTACGGGGCGGAATGCGGGGATCAGGGCAATATGTTTTACGGCAAGGACAAAGGATTAATCAGCCTTGCGCGATGCCTTTTCTGCAATGCCTGAAATGCCCTGACGTTCGGCCAGAATTTGCCAGACATCTTCGGGCTTTACCCCCTGGTCGGCCCAAAGAACCGTCAGGTGATAAAGAAGATCGGCACTTTCCGATGCGACCTTATCGGGGGTTTCAGCCAGTGCTGCAATCACGGTTTCAACGCCTTCTTCGCCGACTTTCTGGGCGATTTTGGCTGTGCCCTTGGCAAACAGCTTGGCGGTATAGCTGGTGTCCGGATCGGCACCCTTGCGGGCAGCGACGGTGGCGTAAAGTGCATCCAGGATGTGTTGATCAGCCATAACTTACTCCTCACGCACCGGAATGCCAGCGGCCTTCATGTGGTCTTTGACCTCGCGGATGCGATAGGTGCCGAAATGGAAGATCGACGCGGCCAGAACGGCTGATGCGTGACCCTCGGTCACGCCTTCGACCATATGGTCCAGCGTGCCCACCCCGCCTGATGCAATCACCGGCACATGGACGGAATCCGCAATCGTGCGGGTCAGCGGGATGTTAAAGCCCGACTTGGTGCCATCGCGATCCATCGAAGTGACAAGAAGTTCACCCGCACCATATTCGGTCATTTGTTTCGCAAACGAAACGGCATCGATGCCGGTTGGTTCGCGGCCACCATGGGTAAAGATTTCAAACTTGTCCGGGCCGGTCGATTTGGCGTCGATTGAAACCACGATGCATTGCGACCCGAACTTGCGGGCGGCTTCGCGGACGAAATCGGGGTTTTTCACCGCGGCAGTATTGATCGAAACCTTGTCGGCACCGGCCAGCAAAAGCTTGCGGATGTCTTCGAGCGATCGCACGCCCCCGCCAACCGTCACCGGCATAAAGCAGGCCTCGGCCGTGCGGGCAACAACGTCAAAGATGGTGTCGCGGTTATCAGATGATGCGGTGATATCCAAAAAGCACAGTTCGTCCGCGCCCTCGGCATCGTAAATCCGCGCCTGTTCGACCGGATCGCCGGCATCAATCAGATCAACGAAATTGACCCCTTTGACAACACGTCCGTCCTTGACGTCAAGACAGGGAATGACACGGGTTTTTAACATGGTCGGTTTCCTGTTTTGCTCGATTACGCAAGGGCTGCGATGGCTTCGGCCAGGTCAATACGCCCGTCATAAAGCGCGCGGCCCGAAATCGCACCGTCAATGCCGGCACTCGTATGCTTTTTCACCGCAATCAGATCATCAAGCGACGATACCCCGCCCGACACGATCACCGGGGTCGAGATTTCAGACGCCAGTGCGACGGTGGACTCAATGTTCGGCCCACCCATCGCGCCATCGCGGTCGATATCGGTAAAGATGATGGCGGCAACCCCGCAATCCTCGAACTTTTTGGCAAGTTCAAGGGCGGTAACTTCCGACGTTTCCGCCCAGCCTTCAACCGCGACATAGCCATCACGGGCATCAATTCCAACCGCAACCCGACCCGGCCATTTCGCGCAGGCTTCCTTGACGAAATCCGGATTGCGCAGGGCAACGGTGCCAAGGATCACGCGCGTGATGCCCTTGTTCAGCCAGTAATCAACTGTTTCCATGGTGCGGATGCCGCCACCAAGCTGGGTCTGGGCTTTGCCATCAACGGCTGCCAGGATCGAATCAACCGCGGCACCGTTAACCGGTTCGCCGGCAAAGGCCCCGTTCAGATCAACAATATGGACCCAGTGACAGCCCGCCTGAACAAATTCACCGGCCTGTGCGCCGGGGTCATTGTTGAATACCGTGGCCTTGTCCATGTCGCCGCGCAAAAGGCGCACACATGCGCCGTCTTTAAGGTCGATTGCGGGATAAAGATTCACTGATCAGAGTCCTGTAATTTCTTGGTGTAATAGTAACCTTCGACCATTTTGCCGTCGATCATCGCATAATAGGGATTGATGCCCCAACGGACATAGCCAAGCCCGTTATAAAGCGCGATGGCGGCCTTCTGGGTTTCGCGAAGGTCCAGTTTCAAAACGTTATAGCCCGCCTGACGGGCGAAATATTCAATCGAACGCACGATCGCCTTGCCATTGCCGCGCCCGCGCGCCCAGGGGGCCACGAAATGACCGGTGATCTGGGCGGAATGGCGCTGCGCTTCAAGGTTGGCAGGCGTTTCAATCAGCTGTGCCGCACCGGAAATCACACCATCAACGCGCGATACAAACAAATGCCGCCCGGGCATCAGCAACACCCCGCGCCAGTATTTTTCCATATCCGGACGATCGGGCGGGGTCAGCCAGCCAAATCCGCCACCCTCGACAATCGCCTGGGTGCAGGCATCGACGATGTCGGAAAGCTCGCCCGCTGACAGTTCGGTCACGCATTCGGCAACAACGCCGGGCTGAATGGTATCGGATGGTGCGATCATGGCTTCCATCCCAGGAAGTTACCAATGATGGTAAGCCCCGTTTTCTGGCTTTTTTCCGGGTGGAACTGGGTGCCGATCATATTGTCACGCCCGATCATCGCCGTCAGTTCCCCGCCATAGGAAACCGATGCCAGTCGCTGGTCGGGGTTGGCAACATGCATGTGATAGCTGTGCACGAAATAGGCGTGATCCCCGTCCGCAATACCGCGAAGGACCGGATGGGATTTGCCAGCGGGATCAAGCACCAGCTCGTTCCAGCCCATATGCGGGATTTTCAGGGTCGGACCGCTGGGTTCGATCGCAACCACCTCGCCCGCGATCCAGTCAAGGCCGGGGGTATCGGCAAATTCACGGCCAACCGATGACATCAGCTGCATGCCGACACAGATGCCAAAGAACGGCTTGCCACCCTTGATCACCTGTTCGTTCAGAACATCGACCATGCCGGTCACGGCATCAAGTCCGGCCCGGCAATCGGCATAGGCACCAACACCCGGAAGCACGATATGGCTGGCGTTGCGGACCTTTTCCGGGTCATCGGTGACAATGATCGCATCGGAAAAGCCGGTTTCGCGGGCGGCACGCTCGAACGCCTTGGCAGCAGAGCGCAGATTGCCTGAACCGTAATCAATAATCGCAACAATCATGGGTAGGATGGGCTCCCGGTTGAGGGGGTTGATATGGTGGTTTGCTGCATCTGTGGGACGCGCAGTTTCGATATGGTCAAACGCTCAAAACAGCGATGTTCGGCATCGCTTTGGGTTTTACCAGCAACGATATCGGTCATTTTCCAGCCCTGTGCAGCCAGTTTGCGCCGGCGCAGATCATTGGCAATCAGGCCAAAGCCGATCCCGGTAACAAGCGCCAGGGCGAAATCCATTTCCGGCCCGCCATCAAAGAACATGACCGCAAGGCTGCACAGAATGGAAACAACGACCAGACCAAAGAATCCCAGCCAGAGGCGATGATACAACGCCCAAAGACCCGACAGCAGAAAGGCCCAGAAATTGAACCCTTCGCGGATCAAGATGGCGTTTTCCATCGGTTCGGCATCGCCGGGATGGATATGTACTGTGTAAACCTTCATCGAAAACCGATTTTCTGGTCCCGGTGTTCTCGCAACAGCACCGGTAAATTTTCGATCAGATCAAGCTGACCCGCTTAAAGCGAACCGCCAAGGGTCCCCTTGGTCGACGGAATGGCATCGGATTTGCGCGGATCGATTTCGATCGCATCGCGCAAGGACCGTGCAAGCGCCTTAAAGGCACTTTCGATGATATGGTGATTGTTCTCGCCATACAGGTTCTCGACATGCAGCGTGATGCCTGCCGCCTGGGCAAAGCCCTGGAACCATTCGCGGAACAATTCGGTGTCCATATCGCCCAGCTTGTCGCGGGTAAAATTGACATTCCAGATCAGATAGGGACGGCTTGAAATATCAAGTGCGACACGGGTCAATGCCTCGTCCATCGGCAGCAGGCAGCTGCCATAACGCGTAATGCCCTTTTTATCGCCAAGCGCCTGTGCAAAGGCCTGGCCAATAGCAATGCCGCTATCTTCTGTCGTGTGATGGAAATCAATATGCAGGTCGCCCTTGGCCCGGACCTTAAGGTCCATCAGGCTGTGACGCGAAAGCTGTTCGAGCATGTGATCAAGGAAACCGACCCCGGTCTCGACATCATAGATGCCGGTCCCGTCAAGGTTCAGTTCAACCATGATCTGGGTTTCGTTTGTATTACGCTCAACGCGGGCCTTGCGCATGCAAAGCTCCTTTCCTGCAGATATTGATGCATATGATGGACCGTATGTAGCAACAAACCCGTGGAAAAGCCAGTTTTAGGTGGCTACGTAATGGCCGCAAAATATGCGCCTAGTTCGGAACGGAGCTGTCAATGAGCCGATAACTGGTGCTGCGGCCACCAGACGAGTTTTTTTGCAGGATGCCTGCATCAAGCAATGACTGGATATCACGCAGTGCGGTGTCATTTGAGCATTTGGCGATTTTTGCATATTTCGACGTGTTCATGTGCCCTTTGAACCCTTCGAGCATACGGTTAAGCACAAGGGTCTGTCGGGCATTCAGCCCGGCCTTGTTGGCGATATCCCAGATGCGTGCTTTTTTCAGGACGGACTCAAGTGTTTCATCTGCCGCTTCAATCGCTCGGCCAAGGCATGTGACGAACCAGCTGATCCATTCTGTTATATCGGGCGTGGCGCGTTGTTGACGTTCAAGTTGAGCGTAATAATCGCGCCGTTCTGCTTCGATCCGGGTCGACATGCTGTAAAAACGGGTAGAATTGTTATCGGCACGGGCCAGCGCCAGATCGGCAATCGCGCGTGCGATGCGCCCATTGCCATCATCAAAAGGATGAATTGTGACAAACCAGAAATGGGCAATGGCAGCGCGGATGACCGGGTCTATTGTTGACGGGCCTTCAAACCAGTCGATGAAAGCCGATATTTCGTCGTCAATCCGGGGGGCGCCCGGTGCTTCGAAATGAACAGTTTCACGACCGAACGGGCCTGAAACAACCTGCATAGGGCCACCTTGATCATCCCGCCATATCCCGGTTCTGATTTTATGCATGCCACTGCGCCCGGTGGGAAACAGGGCAGCATGCCAGGCAAGAAGACGGTCTTTTGTCAGCGTTTCGTGATAATTCTGAGTGGCGTCGAGCATCATTTCAACCACCCCGTCGACATGGCGATTGGTTGGAACCATTCCCGCCATATCCATGCCTAAACGTCGGGCAACCGAAGACCGAACTTCATCTCTGTTGAGCTGTTCGCCTTCGATGGCGGATGATTTGATGATGTCGTTTGTCAGGGTGCTCAGGCTTGCTTCGCGTTGTAAATCAAAGCCCAGAGCTGTCATTTTACCAATGAGTTTGCCTTGCCGAAAACGGCAGTCAGCCAAGGCGACGATAAGGGCATTATCGTCCCAGAAGAAATTCGGCCAATCTGTGTGTTCATGAATCCAGGGCATAATCACCGCTCCGTTTGCGGTGATTATGCCGGGAATTTGCGGTGAATAGCAAGTTTATTCGCCGCAACATATGCAGTGAATATAGGGGTATTCACCGCATCCCCTAGACAAAGTCGAATTTATCGACATCAAACAGACCGCGATCGGTCATTTTAAGATGCGGAATGACCGGAAGTGCCAGGAAGGCGACCTGAAGAAACGGTTCGGGCAAAACACATCCCAGATCCTTGGCGGCTGCGCGGAGTTTGATCAGGTCTTTTTCAACAACCTCGAACGGCTCAAGGCTCATCAATCCGGCGACCGGCAATGGCAGTTCGGAGGTCACCTTGCCGCCATCGGCAACGGCAAAGCCGCCGCCCATTTCAATCAGGCGATTGACGGCTGCGGCCATGTCGGCGTCATTGGCCCCGACCACTGTGATATTGTGGCTGTCATGGCCGACGGATGATGCAATCGCTCCGCGTTTCAGGCCAAAACCACGTACAAAGCTGCGTCCGATATTGCCATTGATCCCGTGGCGTTCGACGACCGCGACCTTGATCACGTCATTGGCAAGATCGGGTTTCAGGCCATTCTCGCCAATCTCCAGGGTGGCTTCATCGCGGAAAGTCAGGATAAGCCCCGGCTTGACCTTGATCACCGGCGTCTGATTTTGACCCGGTTTCGGATCACAGGCGAATGCCTCGGCCGATACGGGTTTGGCTTTCATCGAGCTTAGTCCGACAGGCGCGATGGTTTTGCGCCCGGCAAACAGATCGTCGCTGACCACCCGGCCACCGGCGATGACAGCGCTAACATCGCAGGTTTCAAGATCATCCAGAATGGCGATATCGGCCCGCCAGCCCGGCCCGATCAACCCGCGATCACGCAGACCGAAAATACGGGCTGCGGAATGCGATGCGGCGCGATAGGCATGATGGATCGGACAATTGCGTGCCTTGAGATGCCCGATCAGGCGGCGCACGAGGCTATCAAGATGGCCTTCCTCGCCGATATCAAGCGGGTTGCGGTCATCGGTACAAAGGGCCACAAAGCTTGAACTGTTTTCATCGAGAATTTCGGCCAGGGCTTCGAGATCCTTGGAAACCGATCCTTCGCGGATCAGGATCGCCATGCCCTTGGCCAGTTTTTCGCGGGCTTCTTCGGCCGATGTGGCTTCGTGGTCGGTGCGGATGCCCGCCGCCATATAGCCATTCAGATCCATGCTGCGCACCAGCGGCGCGTGCCCATCAATATGGCCATCCTGAAACGCTTCAAGTTTGGCCATGATGCCCGGATCAAGGTTAAGCACACCGGGATAGTTCATCATTTCGGCAAGGCCGACGACCTTTTCATGTTCGCGGAACGGCAACAGATATTCGATTTCAAGTTGCGCACCGGCGGTCTCGAACGCCGTGGCCGGCACGCAGGATGACAGATTGACCCGCACATCCATGATTGTCTGTTCGGCGCAATCAAGGAAATATCTGATGCCTTCGGAGCCCAGCACATTGGCGATTTCATGCGGATCACACAAAACCGTGGTCACGCCATGCGGCAAGACACAGCGATCAAATTCAAGCGGGGTGACCAGCGAGCTTTCAATATGAAGGTGGGTATCGATAAAGCCCGGGACTGCGAATTTGCCAGTGCAATCAATCTCGTCCCGGCCTTCATAACTGTCATGGGTGCCGACAATGCGGTCGCCGACAATGGCAATGTCGGTTTGTGTCACCGATCCTGTGATGACGTCCAATAACCCGATATTGCGCAAAACCAGATCGGCCTTGATCTTGCCCTGACCGGCAAGGATGCATTTGCCAAGATGGGTTTGGGAAAGATCGGTGCTGCTCATGATGTCTGGTCCTGTATTCTTGAAATTCTTTTCTGATGATCAAGCCTAAAGCATGTGGGGCCGGTGTGCTTTGAATTTTTATGCATATGGGCGTTGAAACTGTGTTTGCATCACAGCAAAGGTTCGATGCGGTCTGTCTGGTGGCTTCTGCCCTTGACCGGGGCGTCTGCCGTGCTAACTCTTGGGCGAAGCAATCGATGAGATTCAAGGATAATTCATGAGCGAACAACAAAGCTGGCATGGCACGACAATTCTGTCGGTGCGCAAGGGCAATGAAGTCGTGGTGGCGGGTGATGGTCAGGTATCGCTTGGCCCGACCGTGATCAAGGGCAATGCCCGCAAGGTCCGCCGGATCGGCCAGAAAGGCGAGATCATGGTCGGTTTCGCCGGTGCAACGGCGGATGCCTTTACCCTGCTTGAGCGGCTCGAAGCAAAACTTGACCGCCATCCGGGGCAGACCATGCGTGCCTGTGTTGAACTTGCCAAGGATTGGCGTACGGATCGTTATCTGCGCAAGCTCGAAGCCATGATGGCGGTTGCAGACAAGGATGTGTCGCTGGTGCTGACCGGTCAGGGTGATGTTCTTGAACCCGAAGACGGCATCATTGCCATCGGGTCGGGCGGGAACTATGCGCTGGCCGCGGCGCGTGCCCTGATTGACCAGGACCTCAGCGCCGAAGAAATCGCCCGCAAGGCCATGGCGATTGCCGGCGAGATTTGTGTCTATACCAACGGCAATGTCCTTTTGGAAAAGATTGAAATCGAGGATGCGAAATAAGCAGGGCGCCAATCCGGGCCCTGTCGCTGCATCTGTCGCAATAAGATACGGAATAAATCATGACCCAACATTTCAGCCCGCGCGAAATTGTTTCTGAACTCGATCGTCATATCATCGGGCAGAAAGACGCCAAGCGCGCGGTCGCCATTGCGTTGCGCAACCGGTGGCGCCGTCAGCAGCTTGACGACACCATGCGCAATGAAGTTCTGCCCAAAAACATCCTGATGATCGGCCCGACCGGTGTCGGTAAAACCGAAATTGCGCGCCGTCTGGCAAAGCTTGCCGATGCACCGTTCATCAAGATCGAGGCAACCAAATTTACCGAAGTCGGCTATGTCGGGCGTGATGTCGAACAGATCGTGCGTGATCTGGTCGAAGTTTCGATTGATCTGACGCGCGAAAGCATGCGCAAAAAAGTCCGCGCCAAGGCCGAAATGCAGGCCGAAGAACGCATTCTTGACGGGCTTGTCGGTGAAAATGCGTCTTCTGACACCCGTCAGAAATTCCGCAAGATGCTGCGCGAAGGCGAACTTCAGCAAAAAGAAATCGAAATCAACGTTCAGGAAAGCAGCTCGGCCTCGATGCCGACCATCGATATCCCGGGCATGCCCGGTGCCCAGATGGGGATGCTGAACCTGAATGACATGTTCGGCAAGGCATTTGGCGGTAATACCAAGCCCAAACGCATGACCGTCGAAGAAGCGTTCGAGCGCCTGATCGATGAAGAAGGCGACAAGCTTCTGGATATGGACAAGGTCACCGCCGAGGCGATCGAGAATGTCGAACAGAACGGTATTGTGTTCCTCGACGAGATCGACAAGATCACCGCACGGTCCGAGCGCGGTGGCGATGTGTCACGTGAAGGTGTTCAGCGTGATCTGTTGCCGTTGATCGAAGGAACCAGCGTTTCGACCAAGCATGGCACGGTCAAGACCGACCATATCCTGTTTATCTGTTCAGGCGCATTCCATCTGGCCAAGCCATCGGACCTGCTGCCGGAATTGCAGGGTCGCTTGCCGATCCGGGTTGAGTTGAAAGCCCTGACCGAAGGGGACTTCCGCCGTATCCTGATGGAACCGGAAGCCTCCCTGATCAAGCAGTATATCGCGCTGATGAAGACCGAGGATGTCACCCTGGACTTTACCGATGATGCGATTGATGAAATCGCCCGCATTTCGGCCAATGTGAACGAAACGGTCGAAAATATCGGGGCACGTCGTCTGCATACGGTTCTTGAAAAGCTGCTTGATGATATCAGCTTTACCGCGACCGATCGCGGTGGCGAGACGTTCAAGGTCGATGCCAATTATGTCCGCGAACAGGTCGAAGATCTGTCAAAGGATGCCGATCTTTCGAAGTTTATTCTGTAATCGAAACGTTCGACCGAATCAGATTGAGATCAGAGATGCAAAAGGCCAGCACGATGTTGCTGGCCTTTTTTATTTAACTGTCTCGTCCTGAAATATGTTGTCACCATGAGGAGACGACAATGTCCTGTTCAGGAACGGAGCGCCGCAAGCGCACC
>NZ_JAYMEG010000019.1:0-3719 GCF_037029325.1 Thalassospira sp. CH_XMU1420-2 | reverse complement strand
CGCCGACCTGATCCGCGAACAGGGCTTCTCCCTGCTCAACAAACCGCTGCGCCCAGCCAAACTGCGAGCGTTGATGATGGACAGAGCTCGTGTGGCATTTCCCCGTAGAAAAACTAGCCTACGAATTGGCGTCAGATTGGCTGACAGCGAAAGGTGACAAACGCGATATTCAGCGTATTGCAGCTGGCATCGAGATTCGTGTGGTGGAGCCTTCCGAAGTTGCTCCACATCGCTTTCAGAGCGGTGCCTTTTGACAGGTTCGTTTGATAAGCGAACAGTTCAGACACATCCAAATACATGCTTGGCTATTGCTGCTCAATCTTCTCTCTGAACATAAATGGCCTGATCAAACCCAATCGAGTGTCCTGTCTGGGCTGGTGGCACACCGGCAGCCCGTTCAAGCCGTATCCATTGGGTTGTCAAGGTGCGGAGCATTTTTCGCTGTTGTGGAGAAATCTTCTGTTGGCCATCGAGCAACAGGCGGATTGCGCTGTTTATCTCGAATAATGCTGTACCCGGGCCGCGGCGGACCGGCATTGATTGAATGTCGGGAACAAACCGACGATAGCGTTCAAGATACCGTTCATGCCAGCCATTGGCCGGAAACTGCTGTAGGTAACCCTCGAAGGCCGTCACGAACACGGATAGTTCCTCCGCCCAGGTTTTGTAAGCCATCTTGTGCCTGCTTGGTTCTGGCACCCTGCCCATCTCTCGATCGTTATCTGGCTAAAACGCGTTATGCAAGTCTGAAAACTTGGCTAGTGCGTGGTAATATGCAATCTTTGATTGCGTTCTTTGGGGGAAGTGTTGCGTGGCAGACCAGCCTTACGAAGATGCTGTTTTCGAGCTCAGCTTTAACATAGACAATACCTCAGAACGTTATGCGCTTTGAATTACGGAGTTTTTCCGCACTTTACTGTGAAAATGTTTGATACCGCTCTGGCTCCATATTTTGCTGTTTGGCGCGAGAAAACGGAAGATTAGCTGTCGCCAGATCGGCTGCAGGATGGTTTGCAGATAAGATGATCCACGCACCGCCTACGGAGGGCGGGGTGGAAAGCGCTTGGGCTGCATAATCGGGTATAATCCGGCAACTATTCCGGTTTACAATCCGGTATAATCGGGTATATTTACGGGTATGATTCAGACAGAAACGATTCAGATTACACCCGGATTACTGTCCCTTCTCTCCGAAATAGACGAGTTCAAGGGCGCATGGCGGGCGCTTGGAACCCTTGCGCCGGAACGGCTGCAAGCCCTTCGCCGTGTGGCGACGATCGAGAGCATCGGATCATCCACCCGCATCGAGGGCAGCAAGCTGTCAGATCGTGAGGTGGAAGAGCTGCTGGGCAAGCTGGACATCAAAAAATTCGATAGCCGTGACGAGCAGGAAGTCGCAGGCTATGCCGAGGTCATGGAGACCGTGTTTCAAGCATGGCAGGACATTCCCATCACGGAAAACCACATCAAGCAGCTTCACCGCGACCTGCTACGCTACAGCGCCAAGGACGAACGCCACCGGGGCGAATACAAGACCGTGCGCAATGACGTGGGAGCCTTCGACGCAACCGGCAAAATGGTCGGAATCGTCTTTGAAACCACCACCCCCTTCGATACGCCGCAGCGCATGACGGAGCTGGTGCAATGGCTGAATGAGGCGCGAGAGCTGAAGCGCCTGCATCCCCTGCTGATCGTCGCTGTCTTCATCGTGGTATTCCTTGAAATCCATCCCTTTCAGGATGGAAACGGACGCTTGAGCCGCGTCCTGACAACCCTGCTGCTGTTGCAGGCAGGCTATGCCTACGTCCCCTATTCATCCCTTGAGAGCGTGATCGAGCACAGCAAGGAAGGCTACTATCTGGCCTTGCGCCAGACACAGGCAACCATCCGTAGCGATGCCCCGGACTGGCAGCCCTGGCTGCTGTTTTTCATGCGATCCTTGCAGCACCAGAAGCGCCGCCTGGCCGACAAGATCGAGCGCGAGGAACGCGCTCTTGCAGAATTGCCAGAGCTGGCCGTCATGATCCTGGACTATGCCCGCCAGCATGGCCGCGTGACCAACCGCGACATAGTGCGGGAGCATGGAGCCAGCCCGAACACCCTGAAAGCCACATTCCGCAGTCTGATGAACAAGGGACTGCTTGTACGCCATGGCGCAGGCCGATCCATCTGGTATGGTCTGCCAATGGGAACAAGCGAGACAAATAACGGGGGGCGCACATGAACGCGGTCGAGATCGAAGAAGCAATCTCAAACCTTGCCGCCGAGCCATTCGCGCCGGAAGAATTCGCCTTTGCCTTCCTTCAGGCATTCGGCAACAAGCCGACGACCCTGAAGCGCCTGCGCAAAGGCACGTCCAACCGCTCCGATGTGGGAGGCGTGTTGCAGACCAACAATATCCATATCAAGGCCGCCCCTCCTGGCAAGGTTGCCGAAACACTTGCCGAGCTGAAGGCCAGCCCGGCCACCACAAAGGCCAAGGCCAAATTTGTGCTGGCAACGGACGGCAGCGATTTTCAGGCCGAAGACCTGAACAGCGGTGAAGTCATTGTCTGCGACTTCCCTGACTTCCCCGATCACTTTGGTTTTTTCCTGCCCCTGGCCGGAATATCGACCGTAAAACAAATCCGTGACAATGCCTTCGACATCAAGGCAACCGGACGCCTGAATCGGCTCTATGTGGAGCTGCTGAAAGACAACCCCGAATGGGGGCAGGCAGAACGCCGCCACGACATGAACCACTTCATGGCGCGGCTGATTTTCTGTTTCTTTGCTGAAGACACAGACATTTTTGGCAAGGCCGACCTGTTCACATCGACCATCGAGAAGATGAGCGCCCCGGATAGCTCGAACACCCATGAAGTGATCAGCGAGATTTTTCGCTCGATGAACACGCGGGCTGAAGACTTTGACACCGCCGGGATTGCCCGTTGGGCAAAGGACTTCCCCTATGTGAATGGCGGGCTGTTTTCAGACGGAACGGACGTGCCGCGCTTCAGCAAGATTGCCCGATCCTACCTGCTGCATATCGGCAATCTGGACTGGACAAAGATCAACCCCGATATTTTTGGCTCGATGATCCAGGCCGTGGCCGATGAGGATGAGCGCGGGGCTTTGGGGATGCACTACACGAGCGTTCCGAACATCCTGAAAGTGCTCAATCCCCTGTTTCTGGACGACCTGCGCGAGAAGCTGGAAGAGGCGGAAGACAACCCCCGCAAGCTGCTGAACCTGCGCAACCGCATGGCCAAGATCAGGGTATTCGACCCCGCCTGCGGATCAGGAAATTTCCTTGTCATTGCCTACAAGGAAATGCGGGCGATCGAGGCCGGGATCAACAAAAGGCGTGGTGAAGGCGACCGGCGCACCGAGATTCCGCTGACCAATTTCCGGGGGATCGAGCTGCGCGACTTCCCCGCTGAAATTGCGCGGCTGGCACTGATCATTGCCGAGTATCAGTGTGACGTCACCTATCGCGGCCAGAAGGAAGCCCTGGCTGAATTCTTGCCATTGGATGCGATGAACTGGATAACCTGCGGCAATGCCTTGCGACTGGATTGGTTGAGCATCTGCCCCCCTACAGGAACAGGCGTGAAGGTGCATAGCGATGACCTGTTTGAGACGCCGCTCGATCCCCCGGACCATCGGCCCATTTGAGCTCATATTCCTGTTCCCAGGCATCCTGATCTGCGATGCCCTGTTTCAGTTCTTCAATGCTT
>NZ_JAYMEG010000018.1:0-3750 GCF_037029325.1 Thalassospira sp. CH_XMU1420-2 | reverse complement strand
CTGATCGAGCTCATTGATCAGCGCGGTGGCCAATTGAGCAGCACTGATGCCTATGACGCGCTCGCCCACGACCTTGGCCTTACAGAACAAGATGCGGAACGCACAGTTACTGGCGGCCGCGGTCAAAGGGTTTCGGCCTTCAAGCAGCGCGTTCGCTGGGCACGTCATGATGCGGTCAAACGTGGCCTGTTGCGATCTGCGAAACGCGGCGTTTGGCAGATTACTGACCATGGCCAAGAGAAACTGGCCAAAAATACGACAGGTATCGTCTTCACCATTTACGAAACAGAGCTCGGCACCGTGCTGTGGGGCTCTGCAGAACGAGCTGCCGGTGTGATCGAACCAGGTTCGATCGATCTGCTTTGGACCAGTCCCCCGTACCCACTCCTTCAGCAAAAAGAGTACGGGAACCTGGGCAGTGCAGACTGGCTGGAATGGATGCATGATCTATGTGGTCTGTGGCACCCACTTTTGGCCGACACCGGCAGTCTCGTTCTCAACTTGGGCAGTGTTCCTGTGCGAAATCGCCCGATACAAGACCCCTACATCGAACGCCTGGTACTCAAACTGATTGATGACCTGGACTACCGGCTGGTCGATCGGCATTTCTGGCATAACCCATGCAAACCGCCGACACCGGTCAAATGGGTCGCAGTCGAAAAAGTTCGCGTAAAAAATTCAATCGAACATTTGCTATGGCTGTCAAAAACCGACCATTTCAAAGCGAACAATGACAACGTTCGTGTTCCTGAATCACCCGCAACCCGCAAATGGCGGGAGCATGCACAGCGGACAGGAAAAGGACTTGGCAAGCGCCCGGGAGGATCGGTCGCCGGACCAGGCTTCCTAAAATCAAACGGAACAGCGATCCCAAGCGTATTGCACTCGATACCTCACGACGCCAACCGCGCATATCGCCAAGCTTGCAAGCAAGAAGGTCTCAAGCCACACCCAGCCATGGCGCCACAAGGTCTCATCGAGTTCTTTGTCAAATTAACAACGGAGACCAATGACTGTGTCTACGACCCGATGGCAGGCTCCCTGACAACCGGTGCCGTGGCTGAGCGCCTCGGGCGACGTTGGCTGTGCTCGGAGCTTCACGGCGATTATCTCAAGAGCGGCCTGCTGCGGTTTGAAAATTGTGGGTATCCGGAATTTCTGGTTGATAAAATGCCAAAGATGTAAAGAAGAAAATCTTTCTCAGCGGATTATCTGATTGATCCTCTTCAGCCTACTCTACTGCCAATTTTCTGTTTCCACCTTCGCCTGAGTCTTCATAGCGATGCTGACTAGGGAGGACAGCGAGAGCTGGGCAAGCGTCAAAGCGGTTCTGGTTCATGCGCAATCCGAACACCTGCACAACATTCCTCTTGTAAGAAACCGATCAAATTCTCTAGGTGCCCATACTCGGATATACAGACAATCGTGCGGCTATGTTTCTCCTGCCGGATCAGCCCTACCTTGGCCATGCGCGCAAGGTGATGTGATAGCGTCGAAGCAGGAATACCCAGCCCCTTCTGGATATCTCCGACCGAAGCCCCATCATGGCCAGCTTTGACCAGAAAGCGGAACACGGACAGTCGGTGACTATTCCCTAGCTCAGCTAAGCTGGCTGCAACCTTTTCGTGATCCATAGCACGCCCCAATAATTCGATGTTTCTAGAATTATAGTTGACAGGTCGGATAAACGCAAGCAGGCTGCGTACATCATTTCGATAAAACTAGAAATATAGGAGTAATATTGAATGTCACCTCAACTCCAAGACGCTCTAGGCATGTTCGCCTTTCTCGCTATCGAGCTATCGGTTTTATTCATTGGCATTAGCTTGCTGGTCGGAGTTCTTCAACGTCACATCCCACCATCCAAGGTGGAAGCGTTACTGACTTCCAGTGGGAAGCGAGGCTATTTTCTTGCTGCTGGTTTAGGAGCTATAACGCCCTTCTGTAGTTGCTCGACTATCCCCATGTTGAAAGGGTTGATTCGGGCACGGGCCGGTTTTGGGCCGATGATGGTGTTTCTTTTCTCATCTCCGTTGCTGAATCCTATCGTCGTCGGCCTGCTGGTTGCCACGTTTGGATGGACACTTACTGCTATCTATGTGCTCGCCGCTTTGGTGGTCGCGGTAGGTGCCGGATGGCTGCTTCACACGCTTGGCTTCGAGCGTTATGTGCGCCGGACGGCGACACAAGAGAGCAGTGGATGTAGTTCATCAGCAAGCCCGTGCAGTGCTACATCGACCGCATCGAGTTGCGGCACCAACAGCTGCGACACCACTCCGAAGACGGCTTCTTGCGGGGCTGATAGGAAGACAACAGTCTCTACGTCTAGCGAATGCTGTGACAGTCAACCCACTGTCACGGTTAAGAAAGAAGGGAAGTACAGTGGTGTGTGGCGGGAAGCTTGGTCGGACTTTATCGATGTGTTGCCTTACCTGCTCATCGGTATTGCGATTGGCAGCGTGGTCTATGGTTTCATGCCCACTGACTTATTGGAGCAGTATGCAGGCCCAGATAATCCCTTTGCCATTCCAGTTGCCGCTGTCATCGGCGTGCCGTTGTATATTCGCGCTGAAGCCGTCATACCTCTGGCAGCGGCTCTGATGGCCAAAGGCGTGGGTGCCGGGACGGTGCTAGCGTTGATCATCGGCAGTGCCGGAGCCAGCCTGACTGAGCTCATTCTGTTGCGCTCTTTGTTCACGCTGAAGCTTTTAGCGGCGTTTTTAGCAGTCATTTTTGCTATGGCGATGATTGCCGGTTACGCCACCTACCTGTTTTTCTGATCAAGGCGGGAGATGATTAATTCGTTAAGCCTTCCTGGGTACCAGTTGGTGGATTCTGATGAGCAGAATGAAGACATACATTTTCGGCTTGAAGCACCTACACCAGTAGCCTGCGAGGGGTGCGGCGTGCAGGGTGAGTTCGTACGGTTCGGCAAGCGTGACGTTCCCTATCGTGATCTGCCCATCCACGGCAAGCGGGTCACTCTCTGGGTGGTCCGCCGCCGATACACCTGCCGGGCCTGCAAGACAACATTCAGGCCCCAGCTACCAGAGATGGTGGACGGATTCCGTATGACACTGCGGCTGCATGAGTACGTGGAGAAGGAATCCTTCAACCACCCCTACACCTTTGTGGCGGCACAGACCGGCCTGGACGAGAAGACGGTGCGCGACATCTTCAACGCCCGCGCCGAGTTCCTGGGGCGCTGGCACCGCTTCGAGACGCCCCGCATCCTGGGCATTGACGAGCTATACCTGAACAAGCGCTACCGCTGCATTCTGACCAACATTGAGGAGCGAACCCTGCTCGACCTGCTGGCCACCCGCCGCCAGGACGTGGTGACCAACTACCTGATGAAGCTGAAAGACCGGCAGAAGGTCGAGATCGTCAGCATGGACATGTGGAACCCCTACCGGGCAGCGGTCAAGGCTGTGCTGCCCCAGGCCCGTATCGTGGTCGATAAGTTCCATGTGGTGCGCATGGCCAACGATGCCCTAGAGAGAGTGCGCAAGGGCCTCAGAAAGGAGCTGAAACCGTCCCAGAGCCGGACTCTCAAGGGAGACCGGAAAATCCTGCTGAAACGCGCTCACGAAGTCTCAGACCGGGAGCGCCTCATCATGGAGACCTGGACAGGCGCGTTCCCGCAACTGCTGGCCGCCTACGAGCACAAGGAGCGCTTCTACGGCATCTGGGACGCCACCACACGGCTCCAGGCAGAAGCCGCCCTGGACGAGTGGATAGCCACCATCC
>NZ_JAYMEG010000017.1:0-3840 GCF_037029325.1 Thalassospira sp. CH_XMU1420-2 | reverse complement strand
CTCCATTAAGAACAAGGTTGCTGATTGTCAGGAGTGTTTGCGCGGAGGTGCCAGTTTTGGCTTGATAAAGAGTGCGGGCGGGATGTCTTCACCGTTTGGTGCTGCGCGATGAGATGTGATTTGTTGCCGGCGCCTCGATGTGGCGGCATCGGCTATGTACCAGCAGACATAGCAGCTCATTGCAGAAGTCTTTGAACAACAATGCGTTGAACTCACGGACATTGCGCTATAGCTCGATGGCTCCAATTGTGGGGCAGACATCGGCTGTGTTTGGCCAATAAAAGTCCACCCGAGCAGAATGACCAGCGCGCAGGCCATCATCCTGTTCAGATCAAGCAACCGGAGGAAGCGCTTTGCGCTCCTCCAAGAGATGTTGCTCATGCCCATAGGTTCGTTAATCCCTTCTCGCGGCGTTGTTTTTGGAAATCTTAATGAGTGCATCACACGCACTGGAAAGGTAGATCCGCGGTTCAAGGTAAATGCTGTTTGTTCTCTCAATTTCGCGAATATCGGCAAGCAGTTTGAGTGTTCGCTCTATCAGTTCTCTGTGAGAGTACGGCATTGGATGTCCCCCATGGGTAGTTTACAGGTCCCCAAGAGGCTGGAAGAGATGCCAGCGACTGGATTAACCCATGGGTGAGTTAAGCGAGCCTTAAGCAGATCAGTGATCTCTCAGGCGGCGGACCTCTGTAACAAGGGTGGATAGCGTCTCATTCATCTTTCCGATTTCTTCATGGATCAATAAGAGCACGTCTTTGCTGCTTAAGTTCGCTCCATCAGTGTTTGATGGAACTGGAGCTTGCTGAACCGGTATTTCCTCTTTGCTACCCATGTGCTGTAGCAAATCCACACCGGTAAGATCGGGTTGTGCTCCAGTACCGGGAGACGATGACCCGACTTCTGCCCTCAACGCTTCTCGGCGACGTTGCAGCTCTTCTTCACTTAATGGCGCTGTAGTGCCACCATCTGTATTGTGGTGGCGCTGGAACAGTACCCGTTGCGCGGCTTGGTCATGCCCAACTACTGGTGGCAGTTTTTCCAAGTCCCGATATGCATCCGCGAGCAACGCCGCACCATTTCTCTGGTCAAGCTTATGCCGGGTTTCTGTACGCAGGGCTGCCTTCGCTTTGTCTCGGGTGGCGATGTACTCTGTCTTACCCGAGGGTCGAAGAAGTAACCCCTCACACGATGCACTGATATTTCTGGCGAGACGAATGATGTGTTCATAGTCGACTGCACTCACGCCCTTCCCGTCTGAAAAGAACTTCTGTGAAAACTCCTTCAGGATTGGGTCGTTTGGGAAAGCGGCATGGGCGATCATGAAATGATGAATAAGGATAACTTCTTCGGGGTAGTCTAAGTTAAAACCGACAATGGTCGGGCTAAGCTCCCAAGCGTGGGCCATGAAAATTTCCTAAGTCTAAGATTACTTCTTCGCGATCATACGCTGCAGCCGAGCCATACGTTTTCTGTGGCTCGGATGTGTGCTGACAAGATTGTCACTCCAATGTGGGTTACTTGGTTCCTGGTGCCGTACAGTGAGCGTTTCGATCAATTTGAGCATGTCTTCTGGACTGGTCCACTTGGCTGCCAGGCGATCTGCCTTCATCTCCATGTGCCGGCTGAGCGCATACGCGCCAAAGGTGGTCTGGGTCTTCACAGAAAACTGCACCAACTTTGCGATAACAGCTATTCCGATAGCCGCCCCGGCGAGCCAGGCGAGGGCCTGCAGCTGCGGGGTTGCGGTAAACCCAGTGATGCCCGAGATGCCGGCAATGGCCGCTGCACCAATAGCAAGTATCCATAAGGTACCTTTGACAGTGCTGCCGATCGAGGCGGTGGTTCGATCCAGCGCTGTCCATGTGAACTGAAAGACCACGGAGCGCAGGAAGGATTGTACGAGGCTATCGCCGCGAGCGATGTGTGCCATCTCATGTGCGATTAACGCACGCAACTGGTTTCGGGGTAACTGCATGGCCTCTGGGCTAAAGCAGATTATGGATCTACCAAACCAGTTCGATGCGGCGAACGCGTTTAGCTCATCGCTATTGTCCATTGCAAGCTCAGGTGCTCGGGCCACGCCTGCTTTCTTGGCGATCTCTTCGACATCGGGTTTGACCTTTACCAGAGCTTGCTTTTCGGTTTCGGGCAATTTGCTTTCAACCTTGCCCCCCTGCCCCTCTACAATCTGTCTCGGTGAGATGGAGAGCAACCCGATCATCATGACACCCCAAATGAAGAGTGCACCAATGTGCACGAGCGCTGCCGGTGCCCCATCAAGAGGGAGCAAGTTGACGTCCAACCACACGATCGCGGCCATATTGATTGGTACAATGATCGCAAACAGATAGATCGACCAGCTTGAGAGTGAGAGGTGTTTCATTGCGATGAGTGCTTTCTTGCGTGCGGTGGTCTCAGTTTGAAGCAGAAAAACAAAACATAAACAAACATAGAACTAAAAACCAATTTGAACAGTCTTCATATCGGGTTTATTTTATGAAACCCCAAGGCTTTATGCGGACTTTGAGTGATTAGCATGCTTGAATTTGTTCCTATAAAATGATACGCTTGTTCTTCTTTTTCGATCATGAATCGTATCAACTTTGGGGGCTATGATGGCCAACCAGTATTTGTCCAATTTACATGCGGCAGCTCATGAAATGAGCCGTCCAAGATTTGCGACTTCTCTTGTGCTGGCCATGGTGTCTTTGGCCGACGAGAATGGTGTCATTCATGCAACCCGTGAGGAGCTCGCCGAGATGGTCGACAGAAGCGAGCATCAGTCGCGACATGGAGAACGACTGGAGCGCGTTAAAAACCGGACAAACTCTTTCAAGAAGGCTATGGCGCGCTTGAAGGAGCAGCTGAGTGAGGGAACGCTGCCCCGTTCGATCTATGATCATGAGGTCGCCCTCCTCACGGATGAATATCGCAAGTATGTTCGTTCCCCCACCCTGGCCAACGTATCGAATGTCATTTCTCAGTTCCGTGATTTGAATTTGATGTCCGTGTCCTATGTGGATCCTGAAACCGGCGAGGAATTCCCGACAACCGCACGCGGGAGATTTGCGCGTTATCGTTTCGTACTCCCGACCGGGTCGATGCCGGTCTTTGTCGAAGATCCGAGCACTTCCAAAATGGATAACGGTATCGATCCTGTTGCCACTGGGGCTAAACAGGCCGCAAAGTTGCTCCAGAGATCGGCAAAGCCGATCAATCAGCCCCCTCCCACAACGTCCAAAAGCGTTGAGAAGGGTGCTCACCAGCTCAGTTTGCTCTGAGCTGGTTTTTCTTTGAGACATTGTTTTTCTTGGGGTTTCAGAACCGTCGCCCGGAACACTCTGAGCTACCCCGTAAGGCCAATGAAAAACCCATCCGAGCTGCTGGGAATTGCTTCCGCTTTGCACCGATGGGTGTTTTCTGGTCTGATAGTGAGGGTATTTCACGAGCGAATTCATCCTGCATTGGGCTGCGCCTCATTCAGATTAAGTCTGAGAGCAGGACTTTAGGCGGGGTTTAGCTGTGCAATGTGTCGACAGGTGCCAAAAATTGGATCGAACCGACATTTGCGGTTTACCAATAGGGATTGTACCCGCTGCCCTTGAAGTATAGCCGGTTCACACGGACGCTCTTGTTGGCGTACAGGAAGTATCCGGTGCCCGATAAATCCTTCAGAAATGCCGATACTTCGTCTGTGAGTGTGCGTTCACAATCGACGAGAGGAATCTGGCGACCATCCGATGCTCTACCAGTTTCGTACTGGCCATCCTCGTTGAAGGGTAGGTCCCTGCCCCAGCAAACATTGAAGCTTGCCGGTTTTCTGGCCGTCCACGCAGGGTT
>NZ_JAYMEG010000016.1:0-3899 GCF_037029325.1 Thalassospira sp. CH_XMU1420-2 | reverse complement strand
GTGCTTTGACCGTCTTCGGTAAAGAAGTCGTTCGAACCGGCCATGGCCGCGCCAAACATCACCCATGTGTTTTCAACCTCTTGCAGATATTCACCGGCAATCGGTTGAAGTTCGTGTTGGCCCGGTAACTGGGCGCGTTGTTGATACAAAACGAAGTTCAACAGCTTTTGTGTTGGATCTTCATTGATGATCTCGTCTTTGGTGGGCGTTGCATCTCCAAGAAAGACCTCGTGAGCCATTTCCATGAGAAGCTTTTGAGCACCACCGTACTCCCCCATCATGCAACGCTCGATGCGTCCATCTTCAAAGATATTGAAGAGTTGCTCATGAAGGGGTTGCGTTTCCGGAACACTGAAATCGGTAAACCGAACATGTCCACATTCATGCAGGAGCTTGCCGAGGGCGAGCCTGCGTAAACGTTCGCTTTGTGGATCGAAATACGGAAGTTCGATCCAGTTGCCATCAGTGCAGGCTTGTTTGCCCCACTTGATTTCGATGTTGGCCTTTTTCCCGATCGCCGAAGCGACGATCGGGAAGGCATTGTGAATTGGGTTCATCTTTTGTCTCCGAAGAGAGGATGCACCCATCCCGCGGGGATAAGTGCATCCCCAAGGGGTTAGAATCCTGCGCACGCAATGCCGGCAATAGTCGGCTGGGCTGGGACGGCTTTCGAAACAGGTTTCGACTGCGTTGTCACAGCCACGTTCGGCGTGCGGTGAGAAATCGAAGGCATGAAATCTGCACCAACCACAAGTTGGGTGTTTGCAATATTTTGTTCCTCGACAACCGGGGTTTCCTCAACCACTGGTTCATCTGTGACGGCTTGCGTCTGGGATGTCTCTTCTGTTTCCTGCGGCTCTTCGCTGAGCGACGGAGCCTCCTCCACCGCTAGGGCAGTGTTTGGGGTTTGTGCTTCTTCAGCTGGCTCAACCTGAGCAGCAGGCGAAGCACCCCAATCACACCGGGGGTGAGATTGTGCAGGTTCGTTTGGAATCACCGTCGTTTCAGCAACGGCGGTGTTATTGGTTTCTTCTTCAACCGGTTCGGCTGGCAATGCTTCTGGCGAAGGCGTTGCAGCGGAGCAGTTAAAGAGGTCGACGTTTCGATCATCTGGTTGCTGAGCGAACAGCTGAGCTGTTTGCATCACCTGCTCACCATTCGTAAGAGTGTTGAGCATGCTGGCAAACTGACGATAGTCGTCTCCACTAATACCGCCTGTTGCAGGCAGTTTGTCGTAGAGCGCCTTGACCCAATCGGCGACGACGTCAAATTCACTGTTCACGAAGGACAGCTGACGCAACCGCTTTTGAATGGTGTCGAGGATAGAACGACCACGCGACGTGATGTACGAAACGCTGTCGGTCGAGCCCTTCAGGCTGTTCTTGATGTAATCGTTGGCCAAGTCGGCCACTTCATCAAGAACACGATCCACAAGCTTGCTGGCTTTCTTGTGCAAGTCATGGCTCGGAAGGCTTTCCACTTGGAAGAACGAAAAATCGTACCCGAACTTCCGTGCGACCTTTTCTGAGGAGATCATTGCTTTGCGCAGTTGCTGCTCAAAGCCCGGGTTTTCTTTGATCCACTCATTTGTCAGTTCCTCGAAATTGTTCACGAGGTCTGAAACACGTTGGTTGAACTCCATCTGAATATCGCGCAGCTCGTGGTCGAGCTGATCAATATCGGAGAGCCTCACAGCGTATCCGCCAACAAACGGAATGCCGTATTTCATGCAAGTTCGGTGCGATCTGCTCCGAATCTGTTGAAACTTCGAGATGATGGAGTTTTGGATCAGTTTCTTGGACCCTAAAGAAACCGCCGTATCTGGCGGCAGCATCGACTGATCGATGAAGTCATCCTTGTCCAACCGCGAACGACCGCTCCATGCGGAGATGTCGAGGTTGACAATGGCCATTTTGGTCAAGATCTGGGTGTTGATTGTCGTCATTGGTGTATGTCCTCTTAGCAAAGGAAAGGGGACACACCACCCCCAGCGGGGACATTGTGTCCCCTATGGGGTTAGTAGACAGGATTGAGTTACTCTGAGCGGTCGTCTGGACGCTCGCTCAAGGTATCTTCATGTTGTTCGTCTCCGACAGAGGGTGCTTCGCTCAAGAGCTTGGCCACCGCTGGCGAATGCAGTCCGTACGGTTGCTCGAAAACAATCCGTGGAGAGCAAGGTTGCGAGTGTTTTTTCATTTAGAAACCTGCACTCTGAATGTTGATTTTGGATAGATCCGGTTGAATGCCCAACTGGACAGCCAAGGTTTCCACATCTGGATAGAAGCCAAACGTTGAAAAGATCCAATCAACGGTGTTGTTGATTACCCGGCCTTCGGCATCAGCAAGGATGCAGTTTTCCTTTGAAAGCATCTTCTGAGCAATTGCCCAAAAGAGTACCGGCAGGAATTCCGAGCGCTTCAGGTCGTGGTCTGACATTGTCATTGAGAAGTCCGTGTTATCGGCTTTGGCCGGGAACAAGGGCTTCAAACCACCTTCGAAAGAGTTGCAAAGCCTGATGTTGAAATCGTCATCGATCTCTGCACTCAGCCCCTGCCCTTTCAGTGCAGTTTTCGCCTCCATAAGAGCCAGACGTACCGTCCCAGCTGACTGACCGCTGATTGCAACTGAAAGCGCTGTTTTCGGAATGTCCTGGCTCAAAATGTCTGACACCTTTACCCGAATACAATCCGGTAAACGGTCAGGGGAGAATTGCGGCAGAGTGAATTTTTCCTCCTCGTGCAGTTCTCCCAGCGTTCCATCCGCGTGCAATTTTCGAAAGCCCACATGGTGGAAGCCTTCTTGTTCGCGTTGTCGGATGGCACATTCAAATCGTGAACGACGCAGATGAGCGTCGCCTCGATTCACAGACTTACTGAGATGTGTAACCTCAGTGACTGTCGTGAGTGGTTGGTTCAAGTTTCCATGCAAGGCAAAGAAACGACCGCCAGATGTAAAATAGGCGAAAACACGAATGTTCCCGCCCAGTTCTACCTTCTCCATACAGTTTACGAAACTGTTCAACATCTGCGGCCTCACTCAGTTTCATTTTGTGAGGACAGGTGTGTGTCGAGAAGGCCTTCGATCACAGCCTTGTCGGTTTCCCCGACACGGTTTAGCAAAGCAGAATAGGCTGCCTCCTTAACCGGCGACTTCGTTCGTCTGGACTGGAGTTGAAGAGCACGGGTCGCCCAGCGCACCATTGTACGAGTGGACAGGGTTGCATTGAGTTTACCGGCTTTGAATTGATCACGAACATCATGCGCAACAGCCAGCATTTCTCTGAGAACATCATCCCAGTCGAAATCTGGAGCAATTGCCTGAAGGATTTTTAGTTCATCCTCCAGATCCATGTAATCGACCTGTGTAACCAGGAAACGATCCATGAATGCCATGTTCATGGTTTTGACGCCGCCATAAAGACCGGTGTCATCACCAACGCCGGCACTGTTGCCGGTTGCGATCATTTTGAAGTTTGGATGACGCTGGATGATTTCGCCGTCCTTCTCGCGAAGGCAAAGCGTGGAGCCGTCCAGGATCCCGTTAAAGCCGGTGAGCTCATCCGGGTTCATGGTGTCAATTTCGTTGATCACGAAAACGCCACCATCACGGAAGGCTTGAACCAGAGGTCCGTCCACCCAGTGGAAGTTCCCTTCGATAATGACCCATTTGCCAAGGAAAGTCTCGAACTCGGTCCGAGCGTTGGCACTTGTTTCATAAAAAGGGATGTTTAGACGTGCACAGTATTCGCGCACGAGCGATGACTTTCCGCAGCCGGTCGGACCGGTGAGCATCAGGCCATCTGGGGATTTTGTGTACATGAATTCCGTCAGTTCACGGATCGCATCGAGTTTGAAAACAAAGCTCGGATTTGAGATCGGAACAGCGATGTGTCCGGTATC
>NZ_JAYMEG010000015.1:0-4074 GCF_037029325.1 Thalassospira sp. CH_XMU1420-2 | reverse complement strand
GTTCCGTGTCCGGCTCAATGACCGTCCTATCCAAAACTTGCTTTTCGTCGTCACTTGCATCGCTGGTTGAGGCAGTTTCATCGGCACCTGGCACTTCCTCGACCGTCTGACTGGGAACGTCAGAATGCTCTGGCGGCATCTCACCGGTTACGATGTACTCTGGTACTGCCATGGCCCCCGCATCTGCGAGATCCGTCGCAGAAGCATAGGTCGTCACGACACACGCGCTACTGGCAAGAAGTAAGGTACGGATCGTTTTTTGTGTTCTGTTCATCATTCTTCCTCAGCGCCGGTTCCGTTCTTTTTCACGCTCTTCGCGGCGTTGGATGTTCTCCAACTCTTCAAGTGTCCGCGGCTTGCCTTTGTAGGCAGCGAGGTCGTCGATCACGGGCATGAAATTGTTGATTGAGATCTCAAACTCGTAGGTCTTTTCTTCGCGCTCTTTCTTATCGGCACTTCCTGAGACGTATTCGTTTCCGTAGACAAATGTCTTTCCGGTCTCTTTCTCGAAGTACGAGTTCTTGACCACGAATTCGCGCGAGATGTTGTGTTCTTTGAGGTTAGCCGCATCCTCTTGCAGCCCGACAATCACGGCGTTGCGGATAGACGGTGCAAGATAGGGCTCCATCAGTGTCGCAACCTCATCGACCTGATCTGGCGTCGTATTCCCAAGGAGGGTTGCGTAGAAAAGCGCCAAGTGACGTAGGTATTCCTCATCAGCCTTGTCCGCCGAAACCTCTGCTTCAGTCGTCAGCTTTGGCGGCACCAGCACACGGGCGGGCTCCAATGTCACGACATACCAGGCAAGCGGGACCATGACCGCGACCAAACCCAGATTCATCAAGCGCGCGTAATTCCGCTCTTGAAGGACCTGATCGAATGTCTTTTTGAAGTTATCGATATTCACGGCAGGAACACCTTATCCATCGGTTCCGGGATGGTGTGACCGCGCGGCATGCCGATGCCCTTCCCGTACAACCAATGCGGAACAAACATTTTGGGCTTTCCGTCACGGAAACGCTGATAGCGGCCCAGCAGCACGATGGTTGCCAGCAAGCAAAGCGTCACCTGCTCGATCGCTATCCCGATAACTGCAGCAGCAACCATGGGGACCAGATCCGGCCAGGGGTAAATCAGGATGTATTGCGGATCATCCGATGACTGAGGAATTTTGATCGTGTCCATGACTTCTCCCGTCTTGAGTTGAAGGGAGTATGTCAGGGTCTTTTGGAGGGCTTGTGCCTGTTCGATGCGTATTTTGGCATCTATCGACACATCGGCACATTAAATTGCCGATATCACATAGATATGTTGAAAACGCCGCCGCACCTTTCTGCTCGAGAGCAGGTTCTACGCGTCATAGAGACGGGATTGATTTCCCGGCACAATGCGGCTGAGTTTTTGTGCCTGTCGCCAAAGCAATTCGACAGGGTGCTCAATCAAGGACACGAGCTGACACGCTCGCGCACTATCTTGAGCGGATATCTGGTAGGAGAAATCACCGGCACGGTTGATCGCCGACTGACACCTGCTCCGAACATGCGAGTTGTTGCGAAGTGCAAAAATACCAAACACATCTTTTGGGCCTGGATGGCTCGAATGGGTTTGGTCACCGTCGCCGAGGCCGCCTCTCTATTGGGAATATCCACCAGTCGTGCTCATGACTTCAGCTCGTGGTCTAAACTCGACATCCCTCAGAGCATACTTCGCTTGATGGCTTTTCTGGAGCGGGATCTGCGCGGCTCAATCGCCGACCCCGACCTTGAGCGTTTAACCCACGTCGAGTGGCAACGCGGCTTACCGTTGTTCGAGCTGTTCTGATCACGCGCACTCAACTTGTTCCAAACCGTATCAACACGCTCGCGAAGGTCCGGAGCTACCCGGACACTAACCCGCGTTGCAGCGACGGTGCCCAACAGCAGAAGCCCTAAGGCCCAACGAATTTCAAGCGAGCTACCTGAGATGTAATCCTTAATAGCTTGAAGGAACGGAAATCGCTCTACTGCAAGCTCTGCAACCATCCTTTCTGCTTCCAACCACGAATACGGAAATACTCCGACTTTCATTGCTAGAAGCTTTAACAGCATCAGCAACACAGCCCCGTCGGCGATCTGACGGGGAACAATTCGCAAGAACCTATTTTTCAAACGTCGTGGCCACTCATTCGTAGGGACAATCTTGCAGCGCTTAACGATCAATACATTTTCAAAAGGACGTTCCACATCCGCGTCTGTCCAAACAACATCCCCGACTTCTTTGGACCAATACTGCCCACAGAAGCGCTTCCAGCAAAACAAAGTGGCCCAGGGATGCTTGGCAAAGGTTTCGATAGCTTCACCGGTAAAAATGATCGCACTTTTCATCCGCCCCTGAGTGGTTGTTCTGCCGTTCAACGCTGGGGTGTCAATTGCGTACAGACGCCCCTGAGTTGTTACCTTGAAGCGCCATCCTGCTCCTTCTTTCAGGGTATCTGTGGGCACTTTAGACCAGTGAATGAGTTTCTCGACCATATAACTCTCTCGATGAATCATAGTGTTATAACTTAGACTGGTTCGATATCTGGAAAATACAAACAAAAAAAGGCGCAGAGGTTTTCCCCCGCGCCTTTCATGTTCTTACCGACCAATTGTCGGCAACTCAAAGTGTTCGAAAACGGCTTTCAAACTGATCTCTTCTGAGAACCAGCCTTGGTATGTCTCGCTTTCTTCTCCGCGAATGCGGAATGTGTTTTTGTAGATCTGGTATTCAACATTTGTTGAACCGATCTCATTGCTCTCGCTATCAGTTGCTACCGCGTCATCCGCAATCAGTTGACCGCTGTGTTGAGCGCCTTCCTGACAAAGCAGAGCGATTTTGGCCATTTTCTGCGCTTCATGAAAATGGATACGGTGCGAAACCTTAATCGAGATGGCATCGCCGAAGGGATTATCTTGTGATCCACTGACCTCCCCATCGAATGATTGGAAAACCGGCAGTTCTTCGATAAGTGGCCCTCCCTGTTCACGGCGTGCAGCAACAATTGATTGCCGCAGTCGTGAGAGATGTTCGCTTGAAGGCTGGGTGGTTGATGCAACGAGTTCCGCCGCCTCAACCATTTCCGATAGTTCTGGTGATTGGAGGTAAACATCCGTGAGCCAGAAACTTTCATCGAAACAAGCCATCCCAGTTTGGAGCTGTTCTTTAGCTTCATCGATATCATCCGGAAACGGCTCATCGCCTTTTTCTTCGTTCCAACGTTCACGCAGTATTTCACGCATCATCTCCCGCGCTTCTTCAAAGCTGGTTGAGCCTTGAACCGACAGGGTCTGTTCGCCGTCATGGATCGCAAGGTTGGCTAAGATGGTGAAAGTCATTTTGGTGTCTCCTTAAAGCAAAAAAGGGACACAACCCCCATTGGGGACCTGTATCCCCAAATGGGTGTATTGTTCAGATTTGCCGCAGATCCCTAGTGTTGATCTGAGCGGACTTCGGTCATGGTATCGTCATAGGCTGAGGAGACATCTTCTAGATATTCAGAGCTAGAAATCTGATGGCCCTTGCTTTCGATATACTCGATGAACAATTGACGATCGCTGTCAGGCAAGTGGTCGACATAATTGATCAACAAAGAGCACATGTTGTGCTCATAGAGCTCAAAGTGCTGACCGGTACCTTTGATCGCCTCGTCACTGATAGCTGTATAGATGACATCAATGCGGATTTTACCGCAGCCGTCATTGTGTTTGGGTCCAGTTGACAAAAACACAAGCTGGGAATCGCGCGCCTTGCGGTAGCTTGATGTTGCCACGTTGGCGACAAATACCTCAGTCTCATCACCATACTTGTCGGCGAAAGACATCACTTGGCTTGCTGTAATCTGGGGGGTTTGCATAAACATATCCGTATCCTTTCAAGAAACGGGACATGCTTCTCCCCCATCGGGATCAAACATGTCCCGAATGGGGTTGTCGACGAAACCGCTAGAAGTGCGGCTCGTTGCTCAGTTGATTTTTGCGGCAATGTCGATCATTGCCTGCAAATTGCGTTTGATGGATCCGTCAATTCCGGGTGCCTTCTCTTGCAACTTGGCAAGAC
>NZ_JAYMEG010000013.1:0-5896 GCF_037029325.1 Thalassospira sp. CH_XMU1420-2 | reverse complement strand
GAAGATTATATCGGCAATCCGGCCTGTCGCATCATCTGCCCCAGTTCCTGGGTCCGTTCGGAATCCAGGTGTCCTTTCAGGAACTTGCGCATTTCCGGAAGCCGGGTATCGAATTGCTCCGCCAGTGTCTTGGCATTGTATCCAAGCCGTGCCAGTCGGGCATCCAGATCGTCATAGCCGATCGCAATTGTTTCTTCGACAATTTCCCGGGTGACAGGCTTGGCGCCAAGCTTGTAGGCTTCGGTGAAAGCGCGTGTCAGATGTTCGGTAAACTGAAGCGGTGTTGACAGGCGCTCGACCATCAGATCCAGCGCATCGTCCGCAATAATGTCTCCTTGCCTAGTGTTTTTGGTCCGGCACTGCTTCAGCAGCCAGTCGAGATATTTGCGACTGTCATCGCCAAGCCCCTGAAACATGATCTTGGTGGTTCTATGCCCGATCTCTTCCATTGTCGCCTTGTTCAGATCATTCCGCAGGCGGGGATGGCCAACCAGAACGACAGACAGAACCCCGTCCCCTGCCTGGACAATTTCCATCAGACGCTTGAGACCGGTCAGCGTGTTTCCATGCAGGTCATGAGCTTCGTCGATGAACAGAACGACGGTTTTTCTCATTTTCCTGATGAGGTCCTGAAGTTTGCGTTCCCGCTTTTCGGGTTGTGTCGGCACTTTGACATCCGCATCACCGGAGACATCGAGAAAGATTGCGGTCAGAAGGGCTGGCAGAACAACACGCGGTTTGTCGATCGACAGGCTGCGGGCCACGAGAATATCTTTGCTTGCGGACAACTCTGTCTGAAGCCTGTTTAGCATCATGGTTTTTCCGACACCAACTGATCCTGTGATGGCAACCAGCCGACCGGCCAGAATGGCCGCCCGCAGGTCGGCCATCATCTGGCGGTGCCATTCCGTTTCGAAAAAACCGGCCAGCGCCCAGTCCTTCTCGATGCCATAAAATGCCCTGACATCCGCTGTTAGCATGACAGCCTCCTGCTATGTTTTAGGGTTCTTGCCGAACCGTGTTTTGATCGCCGTAGAAATTTCACGTTTGTTTGTCGTGGTGGTGACAAGCTCCTCGATGAATTCAAGGTCTTCGGCACTCAACCGCGCCAGCGGTTTTTCCAACAAATCCGCAATGCCGCGACGCGCATCGAGGGTGCTGGCATAACTGAACTGGTGCCACGGGTCCGGATCTTCAAACGTTGCTTCAACGAGGGGGATAATCTCTGCGCTGGAAAACACCTGTTCCGACCCGGCAAAGGCCGAACGCGGTACCGATATTCTGGCCGCCAAGTCGGCTACTTTGTCGGCACGCTTCTCGCGGGGCGATTTGGCCTGTTTGCGATAGCGGTGCAAAGGTATCGGTCCACCGACCGGGCGATACGGGCCATAGCGTTTATTGCCAAACTCGACAAACAGTTCTTGATCGAACAATCCCCACCACAATAAAACTTCTTCACCCGCCAGATCCGGGTCTACCTCATAATAGGCTCCCTTCAGATGAATGCGGGCGTCCGCTGCAACCGTTCGACGTTCCGGTTCCCGGGCAAAAGCGCAATACCGTTCCCAGGAACACATTTCGCGCAGGCCCTGCGCGGGCAAGTTTGAACACCAGTCTTCCGTTCGGCTATGGGCTTCATGGCGATGCGGTTTGTCATTGTAGCGGTTAATAAAGTTCAACAACCAGCTATTGGCTTCGGCCTCTGTTTTGGGACGATGAAAGTGATACAGGGTTTCATGAGCTTCCTTGACGGTCAGGAACGGACGTTCAACCTTGCCCTTGGATCGCGCCGTAACCCGTCGACCGTCCGAGCCGCGAGGCATGTGAGTACGCCAATCAACACCAAGATGTCCCATGACGGTCTGGAACACGATGCTTTTGGCAACTGGTCCATTGTCGAGATACAGTCCTAACGGTCTGCCCTGAAGTGTGGTGCCTTCTTTGGCTGCCATGGCGTTGAACAGGAACCGCAAGGCAGATTCCGCATCCTCACCATACACACAGCGATATTCCTGATAGGAAACACCACTACGATCATCTACCACGCTATAGAGCATCAGGGTTGGTGCTCCGCGTCCGGGTTCAATCCATTCCGGCTGGTCAAGTTCCTTAAGGTCGGACGGACTCATGTCGAAATGCCAGAGTTCGTTGGAATATCTGGCCTGAAACCGAACCGCAGCCGGGCCGCGTATCATCCGGGGATGATCATATCCCCAGTTCCGAAGCCACCGGTTCAGGGTAGATGTCGCCAGCGTTCCTTTAGGGGCTTGCACATAACCTTCGGGCGTCTCAATACCGTGATCCTCAAGCAACCGGATGGCTTCATTCGTCGACAACTTGTGACCTTTGCCATTCTCAGTTCTGATTTTCAGGGCGGCAACGATCTCGCAATATCGCTCCATGTCTAACCGCGACATGACCCTCGGCTCGCCGCTATCAGAACGCTGCATGCCTTTCGGGCGTTGCAAGTTTCGTAACTGGCGATAGACCGATGATATACTGAGACCATATAATTCGGCTGTTCGTGCAACAGCGCTGGCCCGGCCAGGATCTCGCGCGGGCAGAGAAGACAATCTGGTCCGAAGCGCCAGAAGTGCCTCGGCCGGTATGCGTGCGGCCCTACCTTTCATTGTCGGCCTCGCCATCAATGCTATCGGCAAATTCCGCGACATAGGTATAGACGGTTGCCCGCGACACACCCATCAGATCGCAGATCTCTTTAATACTGTGCTGTCTTGATCGATACAGGTCCACGACGTGTCGACGCTTGTCTTTGGTCAGTGCCTTACGGCGACCGCCTTTCCGGCCGCGCGATCTTGCGGCTTCCAAACCGGCTTTCGTTCGCTCCCGGATCAGGTTGCGTTCGAATTCAGCCAAGGCTGCAAAGATATGAAAGACCAGCTTGCCGCCGCTGGTGGTCGTATCAATCGCTTCGGTAATTGATCGCAGACCGATTTGTCGTTCGGCCAGCATCTCGGCGTGCGCAATCAATTCCTTCAGGGACCGTCCAAGGCGATCCAGACGCCAGACAACCAGCACATCGCCCTGACGTAATTCTTCGAAGGTGCGATCAAGCCCTGGACGATCAGTTTTGGCGCCGCTCACCTTGTCCCGAAAAATGCGCTCACAACCGGCTTCCCGCAAAGCATCATTTTGCAGGTCAAGATTTTGATCGTCGGTCGAGACACGTGCATAGCCGATACGCATGGCGCACCGTCCGGAAAGCCGTTTTTGAGGAGCAGAATATTACGTTGATTTCAAGACGCGGTATACAGACAAATTAACAGTTTTCAATCGGAGATTGGCATTCGGGCTTTCACCTGTCTGGAAAACGTTCCCTTTCTGGATGCAGCGTACAAGGTATGCTGTCCTGCCCGGACCGCACTACGGGAATGGCACGTTACAAAGGCGATCCGAGTTTTCATGTTCTTCGGGCAGGTCTCAGAGGAACAGCTTCAAACCAGCTCCAAGAAACGACGCAACCAACAGAATCCTGATGATACCCCAGTGCAACCGGAAGGCCAGGAAGCTGCTGAGGAGGAACAGGGTTACGGCGAGCCATTCGATGGTTGCAAGGTCCGGCCGCCAAAGCGTTATGGGTCCCAGCTTCTGCCGGTTCACGCCAGAGAACAGGACATGCAGTGCAAACCAGATCGAAAGATTTAGGATGACACCCACGACGGCGGCGGTGATTGCCTTAAGGGCACCTTTCAGTCGTGGTTGGTTCGATATCCATTCGATGTAAGGTGCACCAACGAGTATCCAGAGAAAGCACGGGGCGAAGGTCACCCAAAGCGCCACTACGGCAGCACTCAGGCCAAGCAGAAGTCCACCGTCCTTGAAGCCGGCGAGAAACCCGACGAATTGCGTGACCAGGATTAGCGGGCCAGGTGTCGTTTCCGCCAACCCAAGGGCGTCGACCATTTCACCTGCGGTTAGCCAGCCGAATTGGACAACGACATCTTGTGCCATGTAGGCGAGAACAGCATAAGCACCGCCGAAGGTCACGACAGCGAGCATGGAAAAAAAGCTGCCGACCTCGACCAGGATGCCGGGCGCACCCGACCATCCGAGGGCAAGCAGTGGCAGTAGCCAGATCGCCAACCATGTTGCGATCGTAAGGCTCGTCTTACCCACCGACACGTGCGCCATGTCCACAGCCTTCCGATCCATGTCCACGGTTCTCATGAACCAGCCGCACAGGCCCGCCATTAGGACGATCAGCGGATAGGGGATCGACAAGAAGAATATCCCGACAAACGCCAACGCCGCAATCAGCCAATGCACACGCTGTGAAAGTGCCTTTTTCGCGACCCGCAACAATGCCTCGACCACGATCACCAGAACGGCAGCCTTGATTCCGTAAAACAGTGCCTCCACAAGCGGTACATCGCCAAAGATGCTGTAGATCGTCGCCAGCAACATGATCACGGCGGCTCCAGGCAAGACGAACAGCAGCCCGGCGATCAAGCCGCCGAACGTGCCATGCAGCCGCCACCCGGCATAGGTAGCCAACTGCATCGCCTCGGGGCCGGGTAAGAGCATGCAAACGCTCAGCGCATTCAGGAATTGCTGCTCAGAGAGCCAACTGCGGTCTTCAACGACCTCCTTATGCATGAGCGAGATCTGGGCGGCGGGACCGCCAAACGATAGGATGCCGATCTTCCACCAAACCCGTGTTGCTTCCGCAAGCGTCGGGGTTTCGTCCCTCAGGACGTTACTGGAACCACTCATGACCTACGCCTTCTTCAACGCGGCGGGCCAGTCATGCCCTTCATCCGTGGCATCGCGTGCCCACCGATAGAATGCGTCGTAGAGCATCATGCCAGCTTCGAGCTGTTCCAGGTCGTCGCGATACATTCGAGATAGGCCTAGTGAGGCAGCAAGAAGTCCCGCTGCTTCAGGTGCCAGATCATGCCTGTTGGTGTCGGCACCACGCACGATCACGGCCAATCCCTCAAGCGCACTATGGCTGATGCCGAACTCTTCAATCATCGTGTCGAACGTGCATTTTTCGCCGCGATGGCTCCAGAATACGTTTTCAACGTCGAAGGGCGTCGCATTGAAACGTTCTGCGACGTTGAGGACCTGCGATGCGGCGACAAACAGTATTTGGGCATTCGGATCGACAAACCGGCGAATAAGCCAGGGACAAGCAATCCTGTCGATCTTTGGCCTGTGACGCGTTACCCAGACCGAGCATCCGCTGGCATCAGACGGTGGAAGTTTTTCCGCAAGAACCATCGGAAGCCCGGCATCTTTCCAGGCGAATTGCCCACCTTCGAGGATTTCCGCCTTCGCGCCGACTGATCGCAACAATGCGGCGGCACCTTGGCTAATCTTCAGGCCTTTCTGGCAGTAGACGACGACCGAACGGCCCGCGAGATCATCGGCAAGGTCACGCACATCGAGAAATGGTTGACGCATCGCGCTAGGGATCAGGTGCGGGTCCGCATCGAAGTCTTCGTCAATGCGTACATCAAGCAGTACGGGACAATCGGGTGTCCCCACCAAGCGGGCCAAGGTCGATACGGGTATTTCATTGTATGACGCCATAAAGCATCCTCCATGAACAGGTTGGATGGATGCAAGATTGGGCTGGCGCCTCACGGGGTTCTTGCGGACCCCCGGAACCGCTTTTTTAAACCCGGTTTTCCGCGCCGTCAAGCTCCAGAGCAGACATTAGCCGCATCGCAGAACAAATGGAAAAAGGGCTCCTTCAAGACCCACGCTACGCAAGTCACGAATGGCCGCTGTTTCTCACGACAGTCTTATGCAGATGTAGCTTGCCGAAAGCCTATCAAAACATGTGCTTTCAGATGTCAGCGCGGCATAATCCGGAACTCGGCATTATTTCTAATTTTATGTGTCAATTCAAATTGGTAATGTGAGCGTT
>NZ_JAYMEG010000012.1:0-6335 GCF_037029325.1 Thalassospira sp. CH_XMU1420-2 | reverse complement strand
CTCACCGCGAAAAAACACAGGGGATTCTGCCCTCGAACGTGACCGGTCGGAGGGCAGGTTGGGGTCAAGTCTCTTTGGTGCGGATCGTCAAAAGAACAGTGTTCACGTTGGTGCCAACATCGCTGAAGGACCGCTCGGGCAAATCTTCAAACCGACCTCCCAGCTGCTTGACGAGCTTCTGGAAAGCGATGGATTTCTTTGTTTCGCGAAACTCGGTGGCTGCGGACATTACGGTGCAAAGAATGCCACCGGGCTTTAAGAATTTGAGCGCATGCACGACGTGATCAATATCTCGTTCCCGGTCAAATGGCGGGTTCATGCCGATGCGGTCATATAGATTGTCCGGATCTGGCGACAGATCGAGGAAATTGGCCGTGGTCACTTTGTTGTAGAGTTTAGATGCCTTCAGCTCCATGGCCAGCTGGGGTTGGATCTCGACGCAATCGACGAGCGCGCCCTCTTCCTCTGCAGCATAACTGGCGAGTGCTCCCGTACCCGCTTGCGGTTCGAGAAAACGCAATTGAGTATCATCGGGCCGACGATACATCATCAAACGTTCAAACAAGCGATTGCGAATGAGGTCCGGCGTAGGAAACAGGCCAAAGTTCTTTGCCGGTGTGAGTTTGGCGTCGAAGAGGTCGTCTTGGGAAGTGTCGCGGTGCTTCGTGTCCTGTGGGATGGGGGCACCATAGTATTCTCCGAGATGGCGATTGACCTCGTTTAAGAGATCATCGCGTCTGAAATAGATATGGACGTTGCCATTCAGGAAAACGCGAACACGGAAATATTCATTTTCAAAGTAACCTTGCCGAGCCCGGCCCCATGAACCTGCAACGTCGGGTACACCAACAACGACACTTGCATACTCCTCCGGAATTTCTTTGCCATCGAGGATGAAAAACACGCGCTCGATGTCCCGAAGAAGGTCATCCATATACCGGTGTGAGGACCAATGACGAAAATCATCCAGTGCTCTATCCAAGATAACGCGGCTTCCAATCTTCCAGCCATCATGGCTCTTGAAACGTCGGTCTAACGACGAAAAACTTGTCGCTATCGAACGCTGAAAAATGGTGGTGTACTGGAGATAAATTTCCTCAAGCGTCGCCTGAACATTGTCATAGGTGACTTCAGGCGGATCACGGAGCAATTGCTCGCGGAACTCGCGGCGGGCGATGCGGTCCATCAGCTTGAGCACACGGGTATGTTCCACAAGGTAAGCCCAAACGTCTGTGTCGACCATGTGTCTTGCCGCGCTCAGGTATTCCTCGCGGCTTGGTGCGGAAATCGATACCAAGAGACTACGGGCCTGATCGTCGATGTGCTGATTGTAACTGTTTACGATTGGCGCACAGTCTCCACGCACCTGGTAAGCCTGTTTGATCGCGTCTTGTGCTTCCTCGATCTTGTCGTAGGCCGCCGCGTATTCTTCGAGAACATGATCGCGCTTGTTGCAGATCGCTTCGATGGTGAGGCGGGGAACGATGTTGGCCGCGCTGGCCATATCTGGATCAATGTAAGTCATGATGTGTGTCTCCTTCAGCCAGGAGAGAGTGCGCCAGCGAGCACACTGAGAACAGAAGAGCTCCAGATAAAAAAAGAGCGGGCAAGTCACGAGGACTGCCCGCTTGGAGTTGGAAGTTGCAGGGAGGTCAGAAGGGAAACCTGCCTTACAAACGATACCTAGCACCCGTCGCGCATGGGCTTGTGTCGATAGATGCAGAAATTCGAACGCAAGCGACATTTCGGCAGAATAGTTATCGGTAACAATCCTTATCGAAGTTGAGCGTGCTTTTTCCTCGAAAAGGTTCTTGGTGTTTTTCCGCTGGGAGCTCCTGTGGATGCTGCCGTTGAACTGACCGAAAATGTTCGGGACGCGCACCAAGGCGCGGGCTAAATCGGAGAGATGACCATGTCGATCGTGCAGCTGGATCTGCTGGGCCAATTGGCTCCGCTTCAATTCCAGAGTATCGCGCAAGCTGCTCTGGCACTGGAGGCTTATCAAACACCAAGATGGGCGGCTGAAGCGGGACTATCGGCAGTGCCGTTACAGAAGCGTGTGCTCGATCCCTGCGTGGGTAGGGGCATTCTCGCGCAAACGGCACTCGCGCGTGGCCATGAAGTTCGTTCGGCCGATATCTATGAATGGGAGTATGACGGTCCACGCACTCTCACGGATTTCTTAAATCCTGAAGCGAACGGTTTGGTCGATGGTTGGGAGCCCGGCTCCTTTGACGTTTTCGTCAATCCACCTTTCTCATTGGCCTGCGAATTCATCGATCGGGCCTTCGAGCTCGGCGCAAGAAAGGTGCTTTGTTTTCAGAGGTTCTCTTGGCTTGAAAGCGACGATCGCCACTCCTGGTGGGATAGTGCACATTGTAAGACGGTGTATCTGTGTGCGAAAAGAGCAACGTGCTGGGGGTTCCACATCCCTCCAGAGAAGCGTAAGAGCTCATCTCCAACTGCACATGCGTGGTACGAATTTGAGCGTGGTTGGATGGGTGAACCGCAGTTGAAGCGGCTTTATCACTAAGGAAGAACCAATGAGTGAGAAAGAGGCCAAAGCAGTCCTAGCCAAACCGAGAAGACGTCGAACCAGTGTAGCCAAAGATGGACCAAACGAGGTTGATGTTATCGTGGGGGAGAGGATCCGACAGCATCGGGTCCTGAGAGGCGTAAGTCAAACCGGGCTGGGAGAGAGTGTCGGCGTCACGTTTCAGCAGATGCAGAAGTATGAGAAGGGTGTCAACCGAGTATCGGCATCCCGACTATACCAGATTGCGAAAATTCTGGAGATCGATATTGCCTCGCTCTTCCCCTCTGAAGAGGAAGATAGCGAGGACGGCCTGAACCAGCTTCAAAAGCAAGCGGTCGCCATCGACCGTCGGATACTAAACCTGGTTCGGTTCTACTCACAGATCGCCAATGAAGATACGCGTGACCGGATTTATGATTTGATCAGAGAGTTGTCGACAGCAAGCAGAGAGCTCGACCAGGGTTAAGGCTGCATGTCACCCTATCGCGGCTTCGGCATCTGCTTGGACGCAGATACCGCGTGACTTCCCCATAATAGACAGCTCCAGCGTGTCGAGATGCGCATTCGCATAGCTAAGAACCAGCACACAGCGAGCCGTGCTGAGTATTGCTTGTTCTGCCTCGGCGCGACAACTGACGTAGACCGTGGTTGGTGCGGTGTTCTCGGTTATAGGCATTTCAGGTCTTCGTCAGTTATCGTGCATCCAGCGATGGGGTTCAGGTCATGCGCTTTGCTTGACCGATGACCGCAGGTGATCGGGGTAAACATCAATCCGATCGCCTCGCAGATAGTGTGTAATTAGTCGCACCAAGGGGTTTGTCGGTTCCAGTCGACCGGCCCGGTGAATCGCAAGAAGTACCGCATCCGCCAAGGTGCTGCCACTCGCACACATTGAACAGATCGCATCACCATCGGTGTTGTTAGGATCCTCATCACCAAAGCCGTCACAGCTTGGGCAAGGTTCACTGAACAGGTTCGAGAGCTGCTCCGGGCCAATGATCCCGGCAACCCTGTTCGGAGCATTGTCATTTGGCACATAGTCGCTACCGTCGAACGGCACGATTAGACCATCACCGCTTACAATAGCGCGTGCCTTACTGACATCGAGACACCCATCAGTTTCGTCGAGACAGTCATCATCTGCGAGATAGATGTTATGCTGGCGGCCATCGTCATCTTGTTTGCGCAAGATGGTGATCGCGTTCGTAAACTGCAGGTCACTGGCCACGACCCGACCTATCTGGTCAGTTACCATAAACTTGAGCACGCCTTATTCTCCTGTCCCGTCGGTCTCGTAAAAATTTAGCTCGCCACCTTCGTCAAATGCTTGAAGGTCTTCGGGGCAATCCTGACCTTCATGCGTGGCCGCCAGTTGAAGTTCAAGGGCATAGTCGATGGCAAAATCCACGAAGCGAACGGAATAGTGGGTCGCAAGGCTCTCACCCAAAGCACGAAACTGCTCAGCAAAGGCCTTGGCGGCCGAGGTAACGGTCGGGCTATCGATAAGATCATGCTGCATCAGGAAGCATGAAATATTCAGACCCAGCTCGTCACATCCAAACCGGATGGTTTCAGGCACTTCTTTGAACTGCATTGGGCAAAGCACGGCGTGATCATCCGTGTAAACGAGAGCGCGGCGTTCAACACCGTAGTGCGTGGCGACCGCATTGCACAGGTTCTCGATAGCGGCTTCAGCTTGAGCGGTTAGTGTGGCAACTGCCGTGCCGGAAAACATGGCTTTGCGCTCAACAAGCGACCCGATTGATACATAAATGGCCATAATTGAAATAGCTCCAAAGGATACGATCAAAACAGTGAGAGTTGTTCGGTGGGGGTATGGCCAACGGGCGAGGCCCAATGCGCAGCAGCGACAGCCGGATCTAGTTCAATCTCGCTATCAAGCGTGTAGCTGGGGTCAATCGACGTGAACTCGATTGTGTCCCGGTTCTGCCAGCACAAGTAACGGCTCTCGCCATAGCAAGCGATGGGATGACCCTGACAGGTGCGCCACACGACCCCATGCTCTTCACGCTCTCGATTGCGTGTGCAACCAAGTGCGTTGCTCTCGAAAAGCTTTGCTTCATGGGCTTTGGCAACTTCGAGGTAAAGCCGATCTTCGGGCAAATCGCGAAGAATATGGGTCCGCTCCTGGCACACGTAGCTTTTCCCGCGATGTGTGACAATCAATCCGGTCATGTCACCGCGTTCACGCTCGCCGTTTTTGATCGCGTCTTCGTCGTGATAGAGGATGGTCGTCTTACCGGTGTAAGCATCGAGTGGGCATAGCCGGTACGCACCGATGTACGAAGAACGCAAATTGGAAAACGAACCAAAACAGACGCAGAAAGCGGTGTAGAGATGAGCGCCAAGCGGCTCGACTTTCACTGAAACCGGCTTTTCCGCCCCGGGCTTCATCTTCATGGTTTGCTCGTTGATACGGACCAAATCACAGGCCTTGGTGAGGCGCTGCCACTCTTCAGCGGGGACAACAATCGACTTGTGCATGATCACTCCTGCTCAGGTTTTTGCGAAAGCGGTGATCTGCTCTCGCTCTGTGTTTCTGCATTCTGTCTACCGGCAGATAGAGTTGGCTTCCACTGGAGCTCTGGCGGAAAAAATAGCCAATACGTTGGGTCTTCAAAAAATGGGGATTGTCAGAAATGGAAGTCTTGAGATAACCTCTGCCGACTACTCAGCACTTTGCTGAATTGCGATCTGACTTCCTTTGGAGTTTGATCAAAAGAGCGAAAAGCCTTTGGTTTTCGTTCCGTCCCGCCGAACATATCGGCGCTATACCACCACCCGCCAGGGACATTTGATCCCTGTTTGGGGGTGAAGTGTGTCCCTGGCTTTGCCAAGAGGACATTTCACCATGAATTTCGATCAAAACATCTTCGCCGGAACAGCAATCCTTTTGGACGATCCATTCTGTGATCGGACCGGCCGAGGGCTTGAACGTATTACGTTCAAGCTGAAGCACAGCTATGGCAAACAAGAAACTTATTTCTTGTGTGTCGCCTACGGCGAACTGGCAATCCAATTGAACGAGCGGAATTACGAGCAAGGCATGCTCCTTAGCTTCTCCGGCGCGATCAAGTTGGTAACGCCAGATCAGGGTAATTCTTACCTTCAGTGCAATGTGGACCGCATGTCTGCGCTTGCACATTACACTAAACCAACTGATGGAACGCGCGCTCCGGCTGATCATTCAGACCAAAACGCGCCCCACAAGCCGGGACCATTCGATCAATTCGAAAATGGTAGCGGCACCCATGCTGGCAACCAAACGGTCCAGCAGCACCGCGGACAGTCGCAACAGCGTCGCCCGCAAAACAATCCGCCCCAGAACACCCGCACAAGTCAGCCACGCAGTGGTCACGGCTTTAGCGGCGTACCTGGCGCGAACGGCAACACACACATCGACAAAGGGCCGTTCCCGCAGTCACGAACGCTCGCCGCAACCCCGAAAGACCGTGCTCCGATGAGTGCGGATCCGTGGGGTTCCAACGGTATGCGTCAAGCTGCAGCCAATGGCTTCTAAGGCATGCGCATCGTTTTCGCTGTGCTGGCCTTGATTGTCGGCATGTTGTTATCAATCGAGCATGAGCCACACACCTATGTGATGAGCTCGAAGGACCGGACGGAGCGCCCTGTTATTCAGCGCCATTACTATCCGCCCAGTCCGTAAAAATCCCATCCGGGGACACGTTAGTCCCCATGGGGGTGATGTGTCCCTTTGCCGAGAGCTAAGGAGACACACCATGACTTCAACCACCCTTAACTCAAGGGCCAAATTCGT
>NZ_JAYMEG010000011.1:0-7957 GCF_037029325.1 Thalassospira sp. CH_XMU1420-2 | reverse complement strand
GCAGTCGCGGTTGCCGGCTATGTGTTGCTGAACATGACGCCGTTTGGTCGGAAATGCTTTATAAGCTACGCTGGGTTTCGAGTGCCCAAAATGCATTTTGGGTTCGCGAAATGTAGCCGCTATGCCACAGAACGACAGCGAGCGACAACAGGCTCATTGCAACCCATCGGAAATCTGACGTAGCGCGGCGCATCTCGGAAAAATATGGCGCGGTAAGCGGGCACCCGACGAGTAATACAGTCAGGAGAAAGGTTCCCGCCAGAGTGTATGGCAATAGCGGTTCGGTAAACTCATAAACGACATCGATTGTTCGAACGACTTCCAAGTCTTCCATGCACCACTCCCGCCCCACAAACTCGCCACCGCCGGATCAATACGATCTGTGGTAGCCGCAAGTAGCGAAGGATAGCTTGGATATCGAGTTTCGCAACTGCTATCTAGAGTTGTTATGCGCGTGAAGAGCAATTGTAAATGTAAGCAAAATATGAGACTGAAACTTTCATCCAGTCTCATATTTTGCGTTACAGTCTCATATTTTATGTACATTTACAGTAAGCGAGGATCTCTGGGTTAGTTCCGTCGACGCGAAACCAATGGGAACTGAATGACGGTTGGATCTGCAGACGGTTGCTTGACGGGACCACCAAACGGCGGTGGGAGTTCGCGATAAGCAATCGGGAGCCCAACACAATCCTCCATCGGCGCGGAGTGATAATCACTCTTGGACATGCCGGACAGCCACCAATCCTCGCCATCAAAATAACCTTCAACGACATGGCGCGATCCGTCGTCCTTTTGGACAGTAACAAGAACGAAGGGACCGAGGGTATCGACGTCACGCATAGGATAGTTGGCGAGGTCATCTTCCCAGAGGGCTGGGTCCTCGTCTGACTTGGCATTGTCGGTCATGATTTGCGAAACCGTAGTTGGATTAAAAAAAGAGTGGCAAATATTGGCTAGATTGTCCTGCACGGCGTGTTCTCGTTTCTCTGACGGGGAGGGGAGAGAGCGCTAACTGGTTGCTGCGTTCTTGGCGTTATCCATTAGGTATTGACGGCCTTCTTGCGTAAGTACGGCCTTGGAGCCATTGAAAGGACCGTTTTCCCACCGGACCCAGCCATAGCGCAGACAGCTGGCAACTGTGCACTCCGTTATGGGGTGATCCAGACCATCACTCACGCGGGGTGCGAACCCATAGCCGTTGTTGTGCAACGTGATCTTTCCCTCGTGCACGAGACAGAGAACGCGAAGATAGGCAAGAGAGAGGTCCTCATTGGGCCCGTGTGTCTCCGTGAGTGAATTGATGGTCAATTCAAGTGCGGCGAACGGACTAAAAGTAACAAACAACTGATCAGGGGAAGCGGATGGGTCAATTGTTACCGTCTGGTCATCGGGGAGATAGCCCCGGGAAAAGACCAGGTCTACAGGTCCCGTTTGTTCAAGAATGCTGGCGGTCATTGCGCGAGGGGTACCGAAGCGCCCCAGACTGCCGCTCGCCAACGGCGAGTATTTAATAACATCGACGCTCGTGTATCCGTAGACGGCCATACCTTCCGCCAAACGCAGTAGAAGCGACTGAATGATGTCATTTGCCTGTTGCGTATCTAGGGTCATGATTGAGTGCTCCATTGTCTGAAATAATGGCGAAGGCATCGTCACGATTTTGTTCCTCTGCCTCAGTGTTGTTGTCGTGAACTCTACTGATCGAAAGTTCGATCAACCACCAGAGCACCATGCGAAAAAACGCAGTAAATGTTGTGAACGCCCTGCCCCGCGAAGTCATATCTGCAACGTCAATTGCTCAGCTGGTTCATGGTTCAGAGCTGGGTGGGCGCTTCTTGCGGTCAAAGCGGCGATTGCGGCTTTCTTTTTCTGATCGAAGGCAATGTCCGGTATCTCCGGGTGGGTATAGAAATACTCGCCGATGGACTGACGTTTGCGGTGGCCGAGCCGATGGCTGCTTGCATGTAATGCGCGCGCGTCACTGGAGTATGATTGAAAGTGCCGGATGACGCGCTTGGCCTCCGTCCGGATCTGGTCAGTGGTGAATTCCATGAGTGCCTCATACGATTGGTCGATGTCTGACAAGCGTATGATGAGCCCGCGCAACGGTGCATCTGCATCATGGCTGTGAAGTTCACATTCCACCTTCAGCACGGACCACGGTTGAGCAAAAGAAAACCGGCGAGCGTGAGCTAGCCGGTTTAAGTCGGAGAGGGATCAGGCGGAATGATTATTCGTCGCTGTAATCTTCAAAGCGACAATTGTCGAAATACCCCCCGGAATGGACCCGAAAATATTCGAAGTCATTTGGGGTCGCTTGCCGCAACGAAGCGTCAGGCGATAAGGGGATAGGACCGTTGTTCGGGTTGTGTGTGCCGCCATCGGTGATTTTGGACGCTAAGACGCCAAGTCGCGGAAACTCGTCGTGGGGGATGATGAAACCCAGCGTATGACCGTCATAGACCACATATCTTGAAACGTTGAGTAAGTCGTCGACTGTATTGCTGCAGATGCCAGCTGATCCAATGGAGCCGCGCTGCATTAGCGTTGAAGCGGTATCCAAGGCAGTCTTTAGATCCATTTCGTCACTGGATTGTAGATACCCCATGGTGGTTCGGGACTCTCGGCTGATTGAATAATCTTTGGCGCTCGGATCACTGCCTGCGGCGGAGTTCTCATCGCCCTCATAAGCGATTGAAATGAAATCCTGTCCATCAGGGCACTCTTTGCAATACGACATGAGCCCACCGCCGCGCGGGGTGAGGACATAGCCAGCTGCTATCAACATGCTTTCACTGGACTTGTTTTCGGTGTCTTGTGAAGTCATCAGGTTCACTCGTGTGGTGGAGATGTTTGCGACCGGGGAGAGAATTGCGCAGTAAGACGCGGTTATCAAAGCGAGCTTCCCGTCAAAAAAACACAGACAACCCTCATCCCGGCCCAGCGCTCTGGGATTCCGGGAACTGACTAAGGTTTGGGGATCGTGATCAGAACAGTTGGGACCATAACGCCTGACGGTTTGAAAGCGTCGACCGGCAATTCTTTGATTGAACCACCGTTACCCGCAATCAGGTCTTTGACGTCCTGAAGCGGCTTGCAATGTTGCCAAAGGAGGTTGCCGGAGGCGATGGCCACGAGGAGACCGCCCGGGCGCAGCCATTTGTATGCGTGGAGGATATGGCGTGCATAGCTGTAGCGCAGGAATGACGGGTTCATCAGCACTCGATCGTAGATCGCATTTGGGTCCATTCCGAGAAAGTCGCCCTGTGTCACTGTGTTCAAACCGGAAACCGTTTTGAGATACTCAACATTTGGTTCGTGGAGTTCGATGCAATCGATCTCGGCTTTATTGATGATCGGTTGCACCAGATCTGCGCGTCCAGCGTTTGGCTCCAGCACCTTCATCCCGTCCCGCAGGTCCAAAAGCTCCGCCGCTTCGGTTGCAACCGGTAACGGTGTCGGGAAGAAGCCCAAGTCCTGTGCAACGGTGACAGCGCCTGTCACAAGCATTTGGTCGAGTGCGTCGGCGCTTTCGCCACTAAAGACATGCGCACGCTTCTTGCTCTGCCATTTGCCACCAGCTGCCTTAAGCACCTTATCGACACGAAGGTACAGATTGCGATCAAGATCGGCAGGCAGGGACAAAAGATGGCCGTTAGCGGTGGACTGCGAAAGCACTTCGAGGATGTCGGGTTTGATGATCATATCTGCCTCTGTGGGTTGGTTGTTTCGATGCACTTTCTTGCATCCTTCTGCCGCTAGATCGAGCTGAGCTCACGCGCGAAAAAGACTGGTAACTACGACCGCTGTGACGCCCATCGGCCATGAAAAAAGGCCGGCAAAAGCCGACCTTTTCTGCAGAAATCAGTGAGGCAACCGGTTACGGGTTTGGAAAAGCTAAGCTCAAATCTGAAGCGCTGGGATAGTCGCACTGTTCGTCAGTGACGAGGGCCGGTAGAGCGTCCAGCTGCGCTGCGATGTCCATTGCTTGCTTTGGACTGAAGTGCTGACCCACTTCGACCCACCCATCATGTCGATGTGAGTAGCGACCGATCAAATAGCGGGCCTCATCCAAATCCGTGCCGACCGGTTCCTCGCGGTCATACATGATCGAGACGAATTCGTCGGTTCCAGCGATAGTCCGTGTCCATGTGTCGATGCCCGGTTCCGGGAAGCTCGGTGCGAAACCGTTCTGAAGGAACAGGTCAACAACTGGCCCAACGGGTTTGTCGTCTTTCGGTGTGTTCTGGCTTGTGCTCATTGCAGTGTATCTCCTTGCTTGCTGGAGAGAGCTTGCCGTCTGGGGGTACACAAATCCATCAGAGCACCAGCGTAGCAAATAGGAGGAACTCAGGAACAGAAAAGGACCGGTACGAGAGTTGCCGGTCCAAAAGCGGGTGGGATGAGAAACGTCAGATCAATGCCATTTGGCGTCCGTTATCGGAGGCCTCATACTCGCGCTGTACGCGCGGAAAGAACTTGGCCAGAGCAGGTTTCTCCCGCTCGAAAAGTGTCGCGAGACCGCGCGGGCATCCGCCATACATACCATCATTGAGATTGTACGTGGGCCATCGTTGCATGTGCTGCCAAACTGTCTGCCCGATTGGACGCCAGTAGTAGTTCGTTTCAAATTGGTTCGCGTCGGTTTTGGGTAGGATGTTGGACAAACCATGGGTGCAGGGGCTGACCGTGATCTGCCACTCGTGTTTTCCAATCACGAATGGCGCACTGGCATAGGAAACCTGTTCGTTGCGGTGGCCCGGCTGCCGATAGTTGGTTTGTGTTGTGCTTGCAGACATATCTCATTTCCTTGGTTGGTTGGGATATGTCTTGAAAATAAATCCTGAGATCCGCTTCATTGAGTGAAGCTCAGGGGGAATAAATACAGGAAATCGCGCTCCACCCGAAACTTAATCGACGCCTTCAGGTTTGCCGCTTTGGTTTTGTAACGATGCTTTGTATGCAGGGCTTGTCATATCGACCAGTTTATCCATCATCCTGCGATGGACTGCTGCATACTCTTCGTCGGTTAAGTTAGCTTTCTTGGCTAGGTAACCGAGTGCATCGAAGTGCGACTGAAGCTCATCGCGCATTCCGAATATGCCCAAGCGTACGCTGATATACCAAGTGACTAGGAAACACGGGCAAATGAATGCAAGGGGTGGGATTGAGGTAATGTCTCGATCCGGATAGTGATTGGTCATCACATACACAAAGAGGACGTACAAAGGGTATCCGACAGCCCCGCCAATTAGGACGCTGGGGAGCATTCGTGTCGGAAGAATGGAGCGGGCAAAGCCGCTAAAGTCAGTGAGGGTCATCAGACAACATCTCCCTGGACATTTGGAGATGTCTCACGCGGTACGCTTTTGTGTGGAAGGTCGTCGACGTAAAAATGTGTCCCTGAGCCAGGCCCACCGTCCATATCAGTATGCTTGCTAACTTCGGCAGCTACTTCCATGAGCTCGACTGGGTGGTTGCCATAGGCCCGGGTTAGATGACGTACTTTGACAAGTACATAGTCCAACGCAGCGACACCGGCTATGCCATAAAACCAGTAACGGGTGCTATTGGTGAGTTCAACAAACTCGATCGTGTACGCCATCCATTCGGCAACAAAGCATGCAAGTAGTGACAGGCAAACGATGCTCAAGCGTGAGGTAGCTATACCGCTAACTACTGTGGCAAACAAAGGGGTGCGAATTGACTGTCTCAGGCGCTTCGTGTGCTCTTCAGCTGTTTCCGTGATGGCGCGCTCGCTGCTGTTCGCGACTGCAGCGGAAATGGCTTCTGTTGTAGTGAAAATGGTGTCTTTGGAGACTTTCACAACTCGGAGAGACTTATCGATTTCCATAACGGCGTCGTCTGTCTTGTCGCCTTCTTTCCGGTTGCGGACCCACTCGGCGATCTCTCCATATCCAATACCGCTGTCTTGTTCTACTGTCTCATTCAATGCCGTCTGCAGCGTATCGCGAGTTCGACGAAATGCCTTCATGCGATGTACTTCGACAATGAAATAAATGCCTGCCCAAATAATCCCGAGCGCACCTGCCAATAACGCTACACCAAAGGAACGTAGTCCAAGCGATTTTGAGAAGTTATCCAGAGCAGGCAGGACATATCCACTTACACTGGAAGCCAAAAGAAGGCTACCGGATGCCGTGCCGATAACGAGTATTATATCCACGACTTTATCGGGTATTTTATCCGCGACTTTCAACATGAACATCGAGAAGTTACGCGCCTTTTTCATACAGAACCTTCTCAGCATTGACCCTAGTTAGCCGAGCCACTCAGAATCTCGCTCGATACCGCGACATCGTACATGAGAAGGAAGCAATGTACAACTCAGGGTGGCGGTCTGCAAGCAGGGCGAGAGCAAGGCTTGCTGACCGCAAAACGGCACACAGTCGAATTCACCCCACTCCGTCCAGAGCGGAGATACCTGTATTGTGCAGATGAGTGGACAAATGACGCGCCAGCACCTTGTCACGAGGGGCATTTGGAAGATCTCTCGCGCGCATGGTGCGGTACCCTGTGATTCGGAAAACGGGTCGCTCATTTTCCGAGAACCGTTTGATGAATGCTTCTGGAGGCAGCGGACCGTCATAATCGACAAGAAGCCCATTGATCAGCACGGCAGCATGATCGGCAAGATCGTTGCTCCGGATGAGTACAACGACTTGGCCGCCGAGAGCCATTTGAAGGGCCTCTGCAACAACGACACACCCACCATCAAAAGGGCCACAGCCGATAGTGGAGATGTCTAACGTCATCAACCATGGGACAAATTGAGTTAGTTGCGTAACGGAGGATTTCTGGTTCATCGTAGAGAGCGAAAGCGAACGAAGATGAAGCAGAAATCCATGAACTCGAAAGACAACGCCGAGAAGGCCGTCCGCAATATCCGCCGCAAGACGCGACGCAAACATTCCTCGGAAGAGAAAATCCGCATCGTCCTTGATGGCCTGCGCGGCGAAGACAGCATTGCGGCGCTTTGCCGTCGTGAAGGCATCGCCGAAAGTTTGTACTACAGTTGGTCGAAAGAGTTCCTTGAAGCCGGCAAGAAGCGCCTGTCTGGTGATGCCGCCCGTCAAGCCACCACAGGCGAGGTGCGCAATCTCAAGCGTGAGATGCGCGATATGAAAGAGTTGGTTGCCGAACTGTCCATTGAAAACCGTCTGCTCAAAAAAAGCATGATCGGGGATGGGGAGGACGAGGAATGAGATATTCCGCATCCGAAAAACAGGAAATCATCCGCACGGTCGAAGACAGCCATTTGCCGGTCCGCCAGACCTTGGACCTGCTCGATATCGCCAAAACCACGTTTTACCGCTGGTATGACCGCTACGTTGAGTTCGGCATCGAAGGCCTTGAGGATCGCAACTGTGGACCCGATGTGGCGTGGAATCGTATTCCCGACGATGTGCGCAAGGCTATTGTCGACATGGCGCTGGAAAACGCCGAACTGAGCCCGCGTGAATTGGCCGTGAAGTTTACCGATGAGAAGCGCTATTTTGTCTCAGAGGCATCCGTCTATCGGCTGCTCAAGTCGCACGACCTGATCACCAGTCCGGCGTACATCGTCATCAAAGCCGATGACGCGTTCAAAGACCAAACCACAGCACCCAACCAGCTCTGGCAAACCGACTTCACATACCTGAAGGTCATTGGCTGGGGCTGGTTTTATCTGTCCACGATCCTGGATGACTATTCCCGCTACATCATCGCCTGGAAGCTGTGCGCCACGATGAAGGCCGAAGATGTCATGGAAACACTCGACTTGGCCCTGAATAAGTCTGGATGCGATCAGGTCAATGTGGTGCATAAGCCCAGACTGCTCAGCGACAACGGCTCGTCCTACATCGCATCCGATACACCAAACACCTGTCCTTCAAGAAGAATTTCAAACAGGGCGGCCTCCCCCAGAAGATCAAGCATGATCTCAAGCTCC
>NZ_JAYMEG010000010.1:0-15688 GCF_037029325.1 Thalassospira sp. CH_XMU1420-2 | reverse complement strand
GTGATAAAATCACTTAATTTGAGCCGGAAAAGCGCGATAAGTGCAAGTTTGACGGATTATAAGTGCAATCCTCTATATCTATGCGCCGCTTTTGGCGGGCTGCACGACCGTGATGTATGAAGGAAAGCCGGTTGGCACCCCCGATGCCGGTGCCTTCTGGCGGGTAATTTCCCAACACAGGGTCAAGGTCCTGTTCACCGCGCCAACCGCATTTCGTGCGATCAAGCGTGACGACCCCAAAGCCGCCCATATGGCGAATTACGATCTTGGCTGTCTCAAGGCGCTGTATCTGGCCGGTGAACGGTCCGATCCCGATACCCTGCAATGGGCGGAAAAAAGCCTTGGCGTGCCGGTGATTGATCACTGGTGGCAAACCGAAACCGGCTGGTCGATCTGTGCCAATCCGCGCGGTATTGAACTGTTGCCGATCAAGTACGGATCGCCGACGGTTGCGGCCTGTGGCTGGGATGTTCAGGTTCTTGACGAGGCGGGCAAACCGCTTGAACGCGGGCAGATCGGCGCATTGGCCGCCAAGCTGCCATTGCCGCCCGGTACCTTGCCGACGCTTTGGCAGAATGACGACCGGTTCAAGTCATCCTATCTCGAAGAATTCCCGGGCTATTACGCCACCGGTGATGCCGGTTTCATTGATGAAGACGGCTATATCTATGTCATGTCGCGCACCGATGACATCATCAATGTCGCCGGGCATCGGCTGTCGACCGGGGCAATGGAAGAAGTTCTTTCCGGTCATCCCGACGTTGCCGAATGTGCGGTCATTGGCGTGCATGACGATCTTAAGGGGCAATTGCCGCTTGGTTTCATCGTCCTGAAATCCGGTGTCACGCGGCCCCATGATGCCATTCTGGCCGAAGTGGTTGCCATGGTTCGCGATCAGATCGGACCGGTTGCAGCGTTCAAGCAGGCAACCGTGGTTGACCGGCTTCCGAAAACACGGTCTGGCAAAATCCTGCGCAAGACCATGCGATCAATTGCCGACGGGGAAACCTATAACACGCCGGCCACCATTGATGATCCGGCGATCCTTCCGGAAATTGTCGAGGCACTCAAGGAAATCGGATACGCGAAATAACACCAACCAAAGATCCCGTAAGCACGGATACTCCCGGCTCTTTCATCACAGAGCACACCTTGCGCCTGCCATCCCCGATTGGCAGGCGTTTTTTCTTGGACGTGGTCGGAATGGCGGAGGTGTTGGCTCTGTTCGGTCCGGTCCGGTCCGGTCCGGTTCAGTTCAGTTCAGTTCAGCTCAGCTCAGCTCAGCTCAGCTCGGTGCGGGGTTGCCGGACTTGGTGAACGGGCCGGCTGTCAGGATTATTCTGCTATCGGGATGCGCGTGTGACCGGGGGTGAGCATCCGGTAAAGGACGATTGCACTGATGAACCCGATCAGAAGCAACCCGCTTGATGCCCAGATCGCAGATTGCGGTCCGAAACGGGCAATCAGCTGATCATAAAGGCTGGGCGCAATGGCCGATAAAAAGAAGCCCGGGATCAGCAACCTGCCGACCTGCTGTCCGTATCCGCGCCGCCCGAAAATCATCAATGGCAATGTCCCGCGCGTGATGGTCAGAACGCCGTTGGCAGCACCATATAAAAACGTGAATGCCATCGCCGCCATCACATGGGGATCCCCGATCAGAACCAGCAAAAAGGAGACCGGCAGGATCGCGGTCGCCAGCACCGTCAGTCTGGTTGGCGCAAGCCGTTTGCCAAACAGCACTTCGGCGGCCCGTGCGATCGATTGACCAATCCCGCGCAGACTGGCTGTTTCAATGGCAATCACGGTGCCCAGGCCAAGCCCGATCAGAACCGCGATCATATGGGCTGACATCGCCGCATTGACGACATTCAGAACCGTCACAATCACCGCATAGAGAATGCCGCACAGCTGCTTGTTTACCGGTGTTCCTTCGCAGGTTGGTACTTTCGGGTTTGCCGCGATATCACCAGGCGGGGCAGGGGCCGTTGGTGATGATGGGGCGGGGGCATCGGTTTCATCGTCGCTGCTGGGCGAAGCCGGCGGCAGCATCAAATGCAGCGGAACCGTCAAAAGGGCAAATCCGGCATAGCTTGCAAGGGCGGTGGTGATGCCAAACTGGCTTTCGATCAGATGACCGACCGGCCAGAACACGGTGGATGCAAGCCCGCCAAACAGGGTGATCTGTCCCATGGCCCGACCGGCATTCGGACCGCCGATGCGCGCCAGTGTGGCAAAGGCAGCATCATAAAGCGTCGCGCGCATGGCAATGCCCAGAATGATCCAGCCAACGAAATGCCAGATGATCTGATCGGCAAAGGCTAGCGTCAAACAACCAAGCGCGTTAAGCACCGATCCCGCCAGCATCACCGGCCGCCCGCCCCATTGATCAATCAGCCGCCCGCATGTCGACGAACAGATCCCCATGACCAAAAGTGCCGATGAAAACCCGGCATAGACGACTGCACTGTCCCAGCCATGTCGTGCGGCAATGATCGCACCGAAATTCCCGATCAGGTAATAGGCCGTCCCCCAACTGATCAATTGGGCAAGGCCAAGGGCAATAACAGTGCGGGGCCGGATCATTTGTCGAGCGGACCGGGAAGAACCGGCTTGTCCTCGCCAAGGGATCGTTGCATCAGGATGGAATCAAGCCAGCGCCCAAACTTGAAGCCGACATTATGGAAAACGCCGGTTTGCTCAAACCCGAATTTGCGATGAAGGGCAATCGATGCGTGATTGGCGCTGTCGCCGATGGCTGCAACCATCTGACGCCAGGGACCGTTTTCGCAACGCTCGATCAGATGACCCATCAAAAGACTGCCGACACCCTGACCGGCGCAATCCGGGGCCACATAGATCGAATTTTCCACCGTATGGCGATAGGCCGTGCGTGGACGATAGGAACTGGCATAGCAATATCCGACGATGTTCCGATCATTGATCGCCACCAGATAGGGCATTCCCTTGTCACGGATTGCATGAAACCGGCTGGTGATTTCATCCTGTGATGGCGGAATTTCTTCGAACGATGCCGTCCCGGTCAGCACATGGTGGCGATAAATCGCGGTGATGTGCGCCATATCTGCATCGCATGCATCGCGCACGGTTATGCGGGTAACTGGGATCGGGTCGCTGGTTGTCAGGCACATTTTATTGTCCGGTGTTGAATTGTTTGACCAGACAGTACGGCGAATTCTATCATAACGTAAGTTTTGAAATCTTATGCATTGCATAAGAAAAAGTTTGATATGCGTGCTCTTAATCTTGATCAGCTTCATGCCTTTGCCGATGTGGTCGCACTTGGCAGTTTTTCGGCAGCCGCCGCCAAACTTAATCTGAGCCAGCCCGCGATCAGCCAGCAGGTGCGCCAGCTTGAAGAACGGCTTGGCGTCAAGCTGATTGAACGGGTGGGCAAGCGGGCCGAACCAACTGCTGCCGGGCAGGCATTGCTGGCCCATATTGGCGGGATTGATGCATCGATCCGTTCTGCACTGGATGCGGTTTCAAGCTTTGCCGATGGCCCGGCGGGTCAGGTGCGGATCGGCACCGGGGCAACGGCCTGTATCTATTTTCTGCCAGCCATTCTGGAAAAACTGCAACGGGCCTATCCGAAGCTCGAAATCATGGTGCGCACCGGCAATACCAGCGACATTGTCCGCGCGATCGAAGACAACCAGCTTGATATCGGGCTGGTAACCATGCCGTGCAGCGGCAGAAGCCTGTCGATCATGCCGGTCATGACCGATCCGTTCGTGGCGATCTTTGCCGGGGATGCGGATGTGCCCGATATAATTCATCCCCGGGATCTCGAAACCCAGCCGCTGGTGCTTTATGAACGCGGTGGTTTGACCAGAACCCTTGTTGATGACTGGCTGCGTGATGCCGGGGTTGCCGGACATTCGATCATGGAACTTGGCAGTGTCGAAGCCATCAAGGAACTGGTCGGGGCGGGGATCGGGGCGACAATTTTGCCGGAAATGGGCGCGCGCCCGGGCCGCACCCAGTTTCCGGTTACGACCCGGCCGCTTAATCCGCCATTATCGCGGGAACTGGCCATCGTCATGCGCCGGGATAAAACACTGACCCCGGCATTGCGCGAAGTCCGCAACAGCCTGATGGCAGCAGCGCAAACCCGCAAGTCGTCCTGACAAATGCGGGGGCGCGTGCGATACGGCCTAGTCTTCTTCGGGCACGTAAAAGGTCGGAAATTCCGCGTTGGGTTCGGGCATGTGCATGGTAACGCCCGCACGGTTGATCATTGCCATGATGTGATCAGGGGGCAGGCAGTCGGTAAAGAATGCACTGACATCGGTGATCGAGCCACCCCGCACCACAGCGTTCCGGCCGAATTTGGTATGATCGGCAACAAGGTATGATTTGCGCGCATTCTTGAGGATTGCCGAACGGGCGCGGACTTCCTGTTCATCGAAATCAAGAAGACTGCCGTCGGGATCAATACCACCGACGCCGAAAATCCCGTAATCGACCTTGTAGCTGTTAAAGAATGCCTCGACCTCGGGGCCAAGCACATCGCGGTCACGGTTACGCAACCGGCCACCAATCAGGGTGACGTCAAAGCTGTCATTGGTTGCGGCAACATAGGCCACATTCAGATTATTGGTGAAAATCCGCAGGTCGCGATGCTGAAGCAACGCGCTTGCCACCAGTTCCGGTGTGGTGCCGATCGAAAAGAACAGCGACGCCCCATTGGGGATTTCACGGGCGACAAGGGCGGCAATCTTGCGCTTTTCATTGACGTTCAGAACCTTGCGCGCCCGATAGGCGATATTTTCATGTTCAAGTGCCGGTTCGACGCCGCCGTGGCGACGGCGCAGCAATCCTTCGTCACACAGGGCATTCACATCACGCCGGATGGTCTGCGGGGTGACGTCAAAGCGTTCAGCAAGCTGATCAATGGTGCGGAAACCATCGGCGCGGACAAGTTCAACAATGCCAGCCTGGCGTTCAGTTGGACGTTTTTGCATGGAAACGTTTCTTCGGTGTTGTTCGTTCGAAAGCAGGCGAATGGTATGTCGCGCATATGTCGGTTGCGTTACGGTTTAGCGGCAATCGTATGAAACAAACTTTATGCAATAAGTGCCGGGCAACCCAAAGAAAAAAGGCCGCCCCGTGGGCGACCTTTTGAAACGTATCAGGACCGGAAAAGGTTTTCTGCCGCTTCCATGTAATCGGAAGTTTTCGGCTCTTCTTTTTTCTCTTCGGTCTTTTTGCCCGGATAATCCGGTTCCGGATTGATCTGCAATTCTTCGGGCAGCGGATCGGGCTCGACATCGCGGGCGATTTTTTCCGGGTTCTTCGAACGTGCGATCACGACCTGTTTTTCAAGATCAAGTTCGGTGCAAAGGCCCATGGTCACCGGGTTGCGCGGCGTCAGGTTGGCGGAATTCCAATGCGTACGGTCGCGGATTTTACCGATGGTGTCCTTGGTGGTGCCGATCAGTTTGCAAACCTGTGCATCCGACAGTTCCGGGTGATGCTTAAGCAACCAGGCAATCGCATTCGGGCGATCCTGACGCTTGGAAACCGGGGTGTAACGGGCACCTTTGGACTGCGCGCGCGGGCGCGGCAAATCGGTTTTCGCCATCTTAAGGAATTCGCGCGGGTCTTTTTCGCAGCGCGCGATTTCTTCCTTGGTCAGCTGCCCGTTGGCAACCGGGTCAAGACCGACGATGCCCTGGCCAACGTCACCATCCGCAATTGCCTGGATTTCAAGCTCGTGAAGCTCGGTAAAGGCGGCAATCTGCCGGAACGACAAGCCGGTATTGTCGATAAGCCATACAGCGGTTGCTTTGGGCATGAGGGGCTGTGCCATAATTCCTCCTGTTTCCTTCTTTCTCTCTGGAGACCGGCAATGGGTATGAGCCCAAAAAGCGCGGGAATCTATGCCCCAGAATATAATCTCTTTTGGTGGTCCGGCAATGCTGCAAAGGCAACCAAGGGGTGAACCAAGGGTTGCTGCGCATCGTCGGACCCGCCATTGCGTTCTTTTCGATCAATGTGCGGGTAAATGCAACAATCTGTTGCGGACTTGCGAAAAGAATATTTCTTTTCGATCTGCAAACATCGTCATGTTGCGATGGAAAGGTCCGATAAACGGTTAGGACCGATATCCAAAAACGATCAACTGACTTCCAGTATCACTTTTCCGATGTGTGCGCCACCCTTCAATATGCCATGGCCTTCCTCTGCCTTGGCCAGCGGGAGGGTTTTGTGGATGACTGGTGCAATCTGTCCGTTTGCAATCATCGGCCAGACCTTTTCGCGCAGTGACTGTGCAATTGCACCCTTGTTCGCAACCGGCTGGGCACGAAGTGTGGAGCCCATCAATGTCAGGCGCTTAAGCAACAGCGGCGTGAAATTGGTTTCGGCCTTCGGACCGCGCAAAAAGGCAATGATCAGAATGCGGGCGTCAAAGGCCGCGGCCTTGAAATTGCGGCTGACATAGTCACCGGCAACCATATCAAGGATGACGTCGGCACCCTTGCCATCGGTTGCGGATTTCACATCTTCGACGAAATCGCGCGTTTTGTAATTGATTGAAACATCGGCGCCAAGATCGCGGCAGGCCTGACATTTTTCATCGCTGCCCGCGGTTGCGATCACTTTGGCCCCGAATGCCTTGGCCAACTGGATCGCTGTTGTGCCGATCCCCGACGTGCCGCCATGCACAAGGAATGTTTCACCAGATGTCAGCTTGGCCTTGTCAAAAACATTGTGCCAGACCGTAAAGAAGGTCTCAGGAAGGCCCGCGGCCTGAACCATCGTAAGGTTCTCGGGAACAGGAAGGCATTGCGCCGCCGGTACAGCAGCATATTGTGCATACCCGCCACCGGTCACCAGCGCACAGACTTTGTCCCCGACCTTCCAGTCGCCTACTTTTGGGCCGGTTGCAACGACCTCGCCCGCAAGTTCAAGGCCCGGGATTTCGGACGCGCCCGGCGGTGGCGGATACATGCCGGCAACCTGCATCAGATCGGGGCGGTTGATCCCGGCGGCCCGAACCCGGACCAGAACATCATCATCGCCGATTTCGGGAATATCGGCTTCGGCCAGTGCCAGATAGGGGGCATCGGCATCCTTGCGAATTTCGACAGCCTGCATTTTCGTTGGCAATTGGGCGTGCGACATTGCGACCTCCGTGGCGAATTGTGGATTTAGTACCTATCTAGGGTCAGGACCTGTTAATTTTGTTGAAATGGTCAACCGGTCTTTGGCGCAAGTTAGCCGCCAAAATGTCCGGACACCAGTGCGATAAATCTAACAGGTCACAAGCCAAACCGACATCCCGTTACCCGAACCGGGGCAGGGGTGTTGGAAAAAAGCGACTGCAGGAAATGGAGGATGAGTGTGGAAGAAGAAGATCTTGGCATTGTCAGCAAGCGTGAATTTGGCCTGCCGCGTAACCTAGAAGGCATTTCGGTTGAAAGCCTGAAAGAATACCGGACCGCACTGGAACAGGAAATCAAACGGGTCGATGCGGCACTTGAACATCGCAAAGGTGCCCATGCCGGGGCCGAGGCATTGTTCAAAAGTTAAGTCCGAAACAGTTTCGGGTGGAGCAACAAGGATTGATGGCCTTTCCAAATACTAGACGTGAGGATAATTTTTTTAAACCTGGGGTTAATTGAAATTTAAACTTCCCGTCTTATATGTGGAATAGAGGGTCATCTGTTGACCCCCTTGTCGAACGTGATGTTTCGATGCCTCCCTGTTAAACTGAGCCGCCCTTTTAGGGCGGTTCTTTTTCTTTATCTTGTATATTCAATTACTTGTATTGCTTGTAGTTCTGCGGGCCATGGCAGTGTGCATCTGTAAAATGTGCAAAAGGGTACGGGTTAATACGTATTGTCACATTTGTGCCATGAATAGCCTTGACCGCTTATGAACCGCTGGCTAAAGTTCGCTCACCAAGAAAAATAAAACTAAAAAGTCCGGCAAGTTTAGCAGGTTGAGGTGAGGCCGCCCCGCAAGTGGGCGGTCTTTCTATTTGGCCGAACCGTGCCTTGAAGCAGTTCGGCACCTTTCCAATATAAACAGGATGACACACGAGCATCCACCGGCGTCCGAAAAGGCGTCATATCAAAGCAATTTTGCGGTTGTTCATTTCTCGCGGACATATGACGAAGCCTTTACCCTGCTTGTCGAGGCCCGTAACTATCTCGCCGCTCACAGAAGTCAGCATCGTAAAAAGAACAACAGCGGCGAAGCCATGGTCCGCTGTCTGGAAGAAATGCGCATGACCACGCGCCTGATCCGGGCAATGGCATGGCTTCTTGCGGTACGTGCTGTCGAAGAAGGCGAAATCGGCTGGGAAGAAGCAATCGATACCGATGACCTGATGGTGGATCTGCGCATTTGTCTCGAAGAACGCAGTGACGCGTGTCAGTTCCTGTCGCCGGGATTGCTGGATCTGATGAACCGGGCACAGGCACTTTATATGCGTACTGCGCGCATGGAGCTACAGGTCGCCGCACGCTGCGCAAACTGACAGTTCGTTTTAATCCCTGACATTAACGGATCACCTGACGGCCGGGCGTGGCTTTGACGCACTGGCGCAATCTCGCATGTAAGTAGATGTGTGGGGGAGAGAGGCCGAAGCGCGGGCAACAAGTCGTTCCCGCACGGGACCCGGTGCCGCAAAGATACGGATCAGGTGCGCGATTGAACCTGAAAGACCTCAACCGGTTCGGCAAAGCCTTTCATCTGGCGGGTGCCCATCGATACAAACTTCGCACGGCTGCCGCTATAGGTGTTTTTGACATTGCCTGACACCAACGTTTCATCCCCGCCAGCCTGGGCGCAAACGCGCGCGGCAAGCTGCACAACGCTGCCAAACAGGTCGTTTTCTTCGGCAATGGCTTCGCCGGCATTGATCCCGATGCGGATCTGGAATTTCAGGTCCTGGGTGGCGTTGTGATTGGCCATATTCTTCTGGATTTCAATGGCAGCCTCGACCGAGCTGGCAGAAGACGGGAAGACGGCCATGATGCCATCACCCATATGTTTGACTTCCTTGCCGTAATTATTGATCAGTGCGGTGCGCACAATCTGGTTGTGGATATGAACCATCTGCTGTGCACCATGATCACCCAGTTCTTGGGTTTTGGCCGTCGAATTGACAATGTCGGTAAACATCAGCGCGTGAAGCTTTTTGCCTGCGCCACCTTGCGGATTGGCCGCGGGCTTTTCGCTCCAGTTTGCTATCGCACGCGATACCGATGACATGATGCTTTTCTCATCCTTCAGATAGGCATCCATCGATTCGCGGCCCGCGCCGTACATATCCTTGTATTTCGGCTCAAGAATATAGTCATCGACATTCTTGCAGAACGTATCGGCCATATTCTTGTTTGCACCCAGCGCCGAAATGCAGTCGCGCAAAACGGCCCGACCATCTCTTTGTTCGAGTGCATTCTTCTCGCTACACGCATCGCACGCGCCCGCGACATAAAGATTGACACCAAATTTGTGATAGGCATCGAGAACCGGCACCGTGCGTTTGATCGCCTGCATTGATCCGGAAATAAAGTTCTTCATCTGCTCGCGGGTTGCGCGCATTTCACGCGTTTCGACCAGTGGCCGGTCGGGCGTATCATCAATCGGGGCGTCCGGGGTTTGATCCTGAACGGAGTCCGCGGTGTCATCATCCGTATCGGATGCCATCCCGTCGCGTTCAAGTTCAGCCGCCATTTCGGCGGCAGACATCCGTGATCCGGACGATGGCGTGCTGTTTGATGCTCCACGGGCGCGGCTTCGCTGTGCTGGGCTGGTTCGTGCGGGTTTTGGCGATCGGCCAGATGATGGCTTGCTGCGCGCGCGTCCCTTGAACTTCTTGGTCAATGCCATCAGCATCGGCACGACACTGGCAAGGAAACCGACCGTAAAGGACATGAAATTGGCTTTGTCGTAAAAGCCCTGGCTGATCTGCATGCCCATATTGGGCAGATATTCCAATCCCTTGGCCGCAACCAGCATGGTCGCCAGACCAATGGCGATGGCCACGCAAAACGCGATCATCATCTTAAGGGCCAAACCAAGAATGCTTTGGCTTTCTGCCGCTGATGTGCGTTTGGGGCTTGCGGGTTTCGGTGCCTTTGCCTCATCGCTGCTGCTGGCGTCCGCGCCATTGCTTTCGGTTTGCCTTGTCGGCTCGGGTGTCGGGGCGGTCGGTTTCTGGGCCGCTGCGGGACGGTTGGCTTTGGGACGGCTTTGGGCATTGCTGTTTTCAAGGTTGCCCTGGCCGCGGGTCTCATAGACCACATACTCGTCCGAGCTGTTGGTCGCGTGGTTATAGACTTCGCGAATCACCTTGACGCCCGAAACATGTTTCGCGCGTTCGATCTGCTTTGCCTCTTCTTCGGCCTGCTTTTTTTGCGCACCGGTAAAGTGGCCGTGGATCTGCCAACGGCCTGAACGGTCTTTGATATAGACCTCATAACTTACCTGGTTACGCGCCGCCACCTGGTTCATCTATAACCCTGGTCGATTTGACAAGCCAAAGAGGGCGGCACGTCAGGTGCCACCCTATCCAAACGAAATAGAATTATGGCAAAAAAATGCCCGGAGAACCACCAGATATGCTGCATGGCAGATCATCCTTATGGTCATTCCAGGTTTCTTAGTGCCGGCAAGGGCGCAATCAATGGTTCTACCAAAGAAAAACGCCCGCAGCATCAACAAGATGCGACGGGCGCTGATCCCACAGAACACATGGATGTGTTCTTTGCTTAGTTGCCGATATTGAAACCAGCGAAGCGCTTTTTGAATTTCGCAAGCTGCCCGCCGCTGTCCAGAAGACGGTGAACACCAGTCCAAGCCGGATGGCTTTTCGGATCGATGTCGAGCTTCATCACGTCACCAGGGTTGCCCCAAGTCGACTGCGTGGTGAAGGTGCTGCCGTCAGTCATCTGAACGGTGATCTCATGGTAATCGGGATGGATATCTTTTTTCATCGCCTAATCACTCCGGAATTTGAAGCGCGGTGTATAGTGTAAAAAATCGGCTCGCGCAACCCCTGTAACCGGGAATTATCCGATTAACGCCAAATGAGGGGAGTGCAGTAGCGATCTCGCGGTCGTGTAGCAGCCACGCGCGTACGTTTCAAGCTTTTCTCGCAAGCGGTATCTTATGCATACTTGCACAGCACACTTTATATAGTATGGTGCGCCGACAATTGATTATCGCCTTGCCGGGGCAGATGCGCTTCCGGCGACAGACGGAGAACAAGACTGTGGCCCTTGAGGAAACCCGCTTCCATCAGATTGCAGATGAAACCATCGAGACCCTTTCCGATGTCATCGATGACGCGCTGGGCGATGACCTTGAAGTCGATTTGCAATCCGGAATCCTGACAATCGAACTCGATTCGGGCGAACAATTCATTATCAACAAGCATGGCCCGAACCGTCAGGTCTGGTTGTCCTCACCGGTCAGTGGCGCAAGTCACTATGACTTTGATGAAGACAATGAAACCTGGACCTCGACCCGCGGTTCGACCACGCTCCATGATCAGCTTTCTGCCGATCTGGCGGTGAAAACCGGAAACAAGCTTGATCTTGGCTGATCGCTGATCGGCTATATCGTTCCCTATGCATGCGGGATAAAGGGCCTTGGCGCGTACACCTACTGCTTCTGCAAGACTGATTGACCGGGAAACCAGTCGGAACCTGTCCTCGTTGCGGGCCATTGTTCCGTTTGTTCTGAAATATCGATTACAGCTGATCGGTGCGCTGATTGCGCTGGTGACTGCATCGGGAACCGTGCTGGCGCTGGGCAATGGTCTGCGTATGCTGGTCGATGAAGGCTTTGCCGACGGTGATGGCGGGTTGCTTGATCGCGCGCTTTTTGTGCTGTTTGCGGTGACCCTGCTTTTGGCTGGCGCCAGCTATATGCGCTTTTTCCTGGTGTCCTGGATTGGTGAACGGGTGGTCGCAGATATTCGTTCTGCGGTTTATCGTCACATCGTTCGGCTGGATTCGGAATTCTTTGAAGTCACCCGTACCGGTGAAGTTCTGTCGCGGCTGACGACCGATACCACGCTTTTGCAATCGGTCATCGGATCGAGCGTTTCGATCGCGCTGCGCAATGCGCTGATGTTTGTCGGCGGTTTGACGATGCTGGCAATCACCAGTCCCAAGCTGACAGCACTGGTCCTGCTGGTGGTGCCGCTGGTGGTGGTACCGATTGTCGGTTATGGCCGTCGGGTGCGTCGCCTGTCACGCGAATCCCAGGACCGGATTGCCGATGTCAGTGCCTTTTCCGAAGAAACCCTCAATGCATTGCGCACGGTTCAGGCCTATACCCACGAAGATATCGAAAGCAAACGCTTCAACGATCATGTCGAAGGCGCGTTCAGAACGGCCGTGGCCCGTATTTCGGCCCGGGCACTTTTGACCGCCATTGTCATTGTCATGGTGTTTGGTGCGGTTGGCACCATCTTGTGGATCGGCGGGCATGATGTTCTTGACGGGGTCATCTCGGCCGGGGAACTTTCCGCCTTTGTCTTCTATGCCGTGGTGGTGGCCGGCTCGGTCGGTGCGATCAGCGAAGTGATCGGTGATCTGCAACGCGCGGCCGGGGCGGCGGAACGCCTTGTTGCGCTGCTTGAAACCGAACCGCGGATTGCCGCCCCCGAAACGCCACAGCCGATGCCTGTCCCCCATCAGGGGCATGTCAGCTTCGAAGATGTCACCTTCCATTATCCGGCCCGTCCGGATCGTTCGGCCCTCGAAGGATTGACGCTTTCGGTCAAGCCCGGCGAAACCGTTGCCCTGGTCGGGCCGTCGGGGGCTGGCAAGACAACCGTGTTCCAGTTGCTGTTGCGCTTCTATGATCCGGCAAAGGGCACCATTCGTGTTGATGGTGTTGATATTCGCATGGCTGACCCGGTTGCGGTACGTGAACGGTTCGGCCTTGTTGCCCAGGACCCGGTGATTTTTGCTGCCAATGCCTGGGACAATATCCGCTATGGCCGACCCGATGCCAGTGATGCGGACGTTCGTGCTGCGGCCGATGCTGCTCATGCCAGCGAATTCCTTGATCGCCTGCCGGATGGTTTTGATACCTATCTCGGGGAAAAAGGGGTCCGGCTTTCCGGTGGTCAGCGCCAGCGTATCGCCATTGCCCGTGCCATCCTGCGCAATCCGTCGATCCTGTTGCTTGACGAAGCGACCAGTGCCCTTGATGCCGAAAGCGAACAGGTGGTCCAGCAGGCCCTTGAAACCATCATGAAGGACCGAACCACCCTTGTCATCGCCCACCGTCTGGCAACGGTACTGCATGCGGATCGCATTGCGGTGATTGATGATGGCAAGCTGGTTGCGATTGGCACCCATCAGGAACTGCTCGAAGCATCACCGCTTTACGGCCGTCTTGCCAAACTGCAATTCGACCGCGACGCAGCCTGATCCGGTCTGGACGTTTACGGAGACCCGGTCCGAAAGTCCGCGCTGCTATCTATCATGCGCACGTCGCTGCCCTTACCCTTATATCGGGCAGGGCAGGCTGAACAGGCCGCCAGCATCCCCTTGGCGCATTGGCGCTTGTACTGCCCGCTGGCGTATTCCGTTCCTGTACCCTGTATCCCGAACATCAAAAAAGCCTGCTCCGATAAAACGGGCAGGCTTTTTGCGATGCGATTATGCGATGATGCTTACTGGGCGCTGGCGATCTTGCGGTTATCAAGCGACAGCTCGGCATATTGCTTGCGCAGGATGTCGGCATCGGCCAGGAAGGTTTTCAACTCATCACCCTTAAGCTTTTTGCCGCTGGGCATCTTGACCCGGATCGGGTTGACCTGGGCGTTGTTTTTCAGGATCTCGTAATGCAGATGCGGGCCGGTCGAAGCGCCGGTGGTCCCGACATAGCCGATCACATCACCCTGCTTGACGCGTGATCCCTGTTTCAGGCCCTTGGCAAAGCCCTTCATGTGGGCATAGGCGGTTTCATAGGAATCATTGTGACGGATGCGGATGTAATTGCCATAACCGCCATTGCGGCCGATTTTGGCAATCGTTCCATTACCGGCGGCAAAGATCGGCGTTCCGCGCGGTGCGGCAAAATCGATGCCTTTGTGCATTTTGGTATAGCCAAGGATCGGATGCTTGCGCTTGCCAAAACCGGAAGACAGACGCGCGCCATTGATCGGCGTACGCATCAGGGCACGGCGATAGGATTCCCCCTTCTGATTATAGAAGTCGGTTTCGCCATTGCTGTCGGTATAGGAATAAAGACGCACTTCATGGCCGCTCAGCGTCATGCTCGCATAAAGCAGATCGCCATAGCGCACGCGCTCGCCCTTGTCGTTTTCAAGTTCCTGATACATCACTTCAAAGCTGTCACCCGGCTGGATGTCACGCTGGAAGTCGACTTCATAGGAATAAAGCTCGATCAGGCTCATCAGCACCGGGATGGGTACGCCATTACGTTCGGCGGCCAGAAACAGGCTCTGCTCGATGGTGCCCGATGCGACATTCTTTTTGGTGGTCAATTCGATCTTGTCAGATGACGCTTCAAAACCGCTATCGGTGCGAGACACAGAAACAATGGTCTCGGGATCAGGCTGGAAGCTCAGTTCGTCAAGAAGCTCGATGCTGTCTTCCATCGGCGCGGAATAGACAAGATCAAACTCCTGACCGGCCCGCAATTTGCGCGGATTGTAAACATCGCGCAGAGCCTCGATGGCGTTATAGGCCACGGTCCGCTCAAGCCCGGTCGCGGTAAGGGTCGCCATAAGGTTGGATCCTTTTTCAAGGATCACGGTTTCGCGGCGTGGTTCGATGTCGGGGATGCTTGCCGTTTCGGTTACGCTCCCGACCGGGGAGGTCATAACATTGCTTTCGGCTGCACTGGCAGAAAGGGCAGTATCTGTGGCGTTGGAATAATGATCGGATAACAGATATCCGGCCGTTCCCCCCAGAATTGCCATAACAGTAGCAATAGAAACCAAGTCTCTTCCGGCCATTGCCGTAGAACTCCCCTAATAACCAATAACCAGTTCGCTCAAGCCCGTTGCTCTTCGTGGCAACATCGGCTCAAACCTTATACATAAAAGCTCAAGCGATGTGAAACGCGAATTCGCAGCGACCATATCCGTTCCCATGGGATTATAATGGCGCGATTTCCTTTACGAACCGTTGAAGGTTTTTCAGGCCATTGCTCTTGATGGGCGGCGCTGAGATGCCAGTCGACAATGGCAAGAACAAGGCAGATCGGCAGCCTGCTGAAATTGCCGCTTTTTCCTGCGCCGATCCGCCGGGAAATCAGCCCTTGCGGATCGGAAAATGCCCGCATCGATTTGCATACATATATATGTGCTGCGAATACCGTCTGAACCGGTGGCAATGGCGCGCCAGGTTTCGGTGGCGGGCGGGCTTGCATTCGAGGGTGCTGTGTAAAAGTCATGTGCCCATTTCAACCAATGGTCAGTGATCTGTTTTGCGCCGTTTCCGGTGCTTTTTCGTACTTGTGATGTTTTTGCATTTTTCCTGCAGTTTTTTCCAAAAAAGGGTTTGACAGTTTTGGGAGCGGGCCCTATAACCCGCCTCCACCGACGGGGTGCGGCGCTAGCGAATGCGGCGACGCGGACCGGATGGTTAAGGGCTTCGGTCCTTAAGTTCTTTGACATTGTTGATAAGCAGGAAGGGATGCGCGGGCAGCGTTATGG